>NZ_AP023418.1:1276864-2553728 GCF_018408575.1 Vescimonas coprocola | reverse complement strand
GCCTCTGCCTGAAGTAATCAGCCGATACACCATCTGCTTGTGTGTTTGTAGAAGAGACCGCCGGGTCACTATTCCCGGCATGACTACCTATCATACCGAAATCCCCCCTGTTCCGCAGGGGGGATTTTGCCCTATCCAAAATTCTGCGGCCAAGGGCCGAAAGGAGTCCTCACCATGGAACGGATGCCCAGTATTTTTAACGACGTGCTCTCCCCGGTGACGCCGGGGCCGTCCTCCTCCAACACCTGCGGCCCCTACCGCATCGCACGGCTGGCCCGTGCTCTGCTGGGGGAAACGCCCCGCCGCATCACTGTCCGCATGGCCCGCCGGGGCGGGTACTACGACACCTTTTACAGTATGCACAGCCACGAGGCCATTCTGGCGGCGCTGCTGGGACAGGAGCTGCTGCGCTGCGACCTGAGTACCATGTGCCGTCAGGCCGACGAGGCGGGGCTTTCCTATGACTTCCAATTTGTAGATGACCTGCCGGTAAGACCCTCAGAGCTGGCGGAGATGGAGCTATCCGGCGACCGCCGCACCATCCGGCTGACGGGGGTGTCGCTGGGCGGCGGCGAGATCGAGATCACCCGCCTCAACGGCAGCGACATCCTGCTGCGGGGCAAGCGCCGGGAGACGGTGTGTCTCGGCCCGGAGGGCGCCCGTGTGGTGCCAGAGGATACCGCAGCCGGCCCCGGCCAGTGGCTGGCCCGACTGGAGCCTCTGTTCCCCTTCCCCCAGCAGGAGGGAGCCGTCCCCTTCCGCACGGCGCAGGAGATGTTTGCCTATGCCCGTGACACCGGGCGTCCGCTGTGGCAGGTGGCCTTCGACTATGAAAGTGCCCTCACCGGCGCCACGGAGGCGGAGCTGCGGGCCTACGCCCGGCAGGTGCTGGATATCTGCTGCCATGCACGGCAGCAGGGCGTCTGCCCGGACAACCACTTTATCGGTGTCACCGACGCCCGTGCCGCCCGCTATAAGGCTCTGCGGGAGGGGCGAAAACTCATTGATCTGGGAGCCGCCGATGAGGCGTGTCTGGACGCCATGAGCATCATGGAGTTCAGCAACGCCCACGGCACCATCGTCTGTATGCCCACCGGCGGAGCCTCCGGCATCGTCCCGGCGGCGGTATACCGCATCGGAGAACGGCTGGGCAAGAGCGAGACGGAGCAGGAGAACGCCCTGCTGGTGGCGGGGCTCATCGGTGCCTTCTACTATCCCACCCACTACACCGGGGCCATCGGCTGTCAGGCGGAGATCGGCGTGGCGGTGTCCATGGCCAGCGCCGCCCTGTGCAGCATGATGACCGACGATCCCGACACCATCCACTGCGCCGCCTCGCTGGGCGGACAGGTACTGATGGGGCTGCTCTGCAACCCCATCGAGGGCTATGTGCAGGTTCCCTGCATCGTGCGGAACATGGCCGCCGTACCAACCGCCGTCACCTGTGCCAATGCGGCGCTGGCCGGGATGGATCACATCGTGCCGCTGGATGACGTGGTGGCCCTGATGCTGGCGGTGGGCGAAAAGATCCGTCCCTGCGATGAGGCGGGGACGTACATCCTGAAAAAGGAGGAAGCATAAATGGATCGACAGACATTGGCGCAGGAGATCACCCAATATTTGACGGAGCAGGGCGCTGTGCGGGTGGGCTTTGCCGACCTCCACGGCGTGACGGGGGCATCGCTTCCCTACGGCATCACGGCGCTGGTGGCGCTGCCCCGTGAGATCGTAGGGCCGCTGGCAGATCAGCCCCACCGAGCCTACTACGATGCCTATCAGGCCATCAATGTACGGCTGGACGCTATGGCGGAGGGCTGTGCCGCCCTGCTGCGGGCCTATGGCTATCAGGCCACGGCCAACACAGAGGAGCATCTGCCCACCGGCGCTGAGGATCGCTCTCCTCTGCCCCACAAGGCGGTGGCCTGCCGGGCCGGGCTGGGCTGGATCGGAAAAAATAACCTCCTGACCACCCCCGACTTCGGTGGAGCCGTGCGGCTGTGTACCGTGGTGACGGATGCCCCGCTGCCTACGGCGGAGCCCATTCTCTCCAGCCGTTGCGGCAGCTGCCGGGTGTGCGTGGATGCCTGTCCCTCCTCCGCTCTGTACGGCACCTTATGGCACACGGGATTGGATCGGGACGACCTGTTCGACCACCTGCTGTGTGAGCGCACCGCCAAGGAGCGAACGGGACGCTCTTTTGGTATCCCCATTGCCATCTGCGGCAAATGCTTCGCCGTGTGTCCCTACACCCAGCGATATCTGAAAAGCGAATGAAAAAACCGCCGGACAGTTGTACTGTCCGGCGGTTTTCGGTTGAAAGGCGTGTCCCCTGCTGTGCGCCGCTTATACCTGCCGCTCCACACAGCGCTGGTACACATCCCACAGGTCGTCGCTCATTTCGTAGACCATGCGCCCCATGCGGATGCCCTCCGGCGTGCGGCCATAGCGGCACACGGCCAAATACTCGTCCCCCTCGTTGCAGCGGGCATAGGCCAGCGTGGTATTGCCATCCTTCCGGGTCCACTCCCCCAAGGTCAGGGGCTGGCCGCAGTAGGGGCAGGTCAGAACCGTCAGCTGCGGATCCGCTTGTGCCGCAGGCAGATCCGGGTACGGCAGACCGCCTACCCGGCCCGCCAGCCGGTCTGGGCCGTAGTCGATGTAGCGCAGGCAGTACTCCTCCATGCAGCGCTCCAGATCCATGCTGCCGCAGACCCGGACGGTGTTGCGGGCATCGTTGAGGGCGTCGTGAGCCCGATCCGGCTTCAGCCGCAGCAGCTCCATGGCCCGCTCCAGTGAGCATTGGCGGTCATCCCGCATGATCTCATGGCCGAAGATGCGCTGGAGGTCATAGCCATCCGGGAGGGCGGCATCCAGTCCGTGCATCAGGAGGTTGTCCATCAGCACCGGCAGATCATCCGGCCCCCAGGTACACAGACAGCAGTCCTCGCCGCACCAATCCCGGAAGGCGGCATAGGCCGCCGGGAAGTCGGGGGCCTTCTCCAGCTCCTGGGGCCGTATCTTGGTGAGCTGCACCACATGGCCGTTCATGGACGGATAGAACACCGGCCGCACAAAGCTCTTGAACTCCGACATCTCTTCAAATCGGCTGTTCAGCTTCAGCGCCCCGATCTCGATGATCTCTGAGTCGAAGCGGAAGGGCCGGGTGATGGTCTCCTGCCCTGACATGGGCTGGTTCCACTCCAGATCCAGCACGATATAGGAAAATTCCTCCATACTCTCTCCCCCGTCTTGAGCGGTCATCTCTTTCGGCCGCCGTCTCTTTTAAGGTCTGCTTCTTTTGATACGAGTATACCACGCTCCCCCGCCCCCGGCAAGCAGAAAAGGGATATCCCGTGGGGATATCCCTTTTCTGGTATACAACGGTCAGTGGGTCATGGCCATGAGTGTGCGGATGTTCTCCAGCAGTTCCAGAGCCATGATGGCATCGGCCAGAGCCCTGGCCCGTTCCGGCGTCAGCTTTGCCGCCGTGCAGATGAAGAATTTTTTCCGCAGCTCCTCGTCCGGAATTGGGTCGCTGAGATGCCCCACCGGGAAGGCCCGCTCCTTGATAAAGGTGCGGCCATCCTTACAGCGGATGGTAACGAAGGCCGGACCCACACCGGCATCGCTGGGCAGATTGTCATACTGCGGTTCGTGGTACAGCTCCGTGCGGCGGATGATGTTCTGCACCTCCGGCAGCCGGATAGTCTCCCGGTTATAATTCTCCGGTGCATTGGCCCGGCCCGTGAGATACAGGCCGATCTGAAATCCCACGCTGAACTTGGCCTCCTCGCCGTCCGCCGGGTTCGGCGTCACCAGCTCCCGTAGAGCGGAGATGCCCAGTCCGGCCCGGATGCTCTCGATCTCCGCCGCCGACAGCTGATTTATCCGGATCAGTTCCATGATGCCGTCCACCGGCCGGTGGGTGCTGGAGCAGGAGGGCCAGCGCTTCAGAGTGAACCCCGGCGCACAGATGTCCCAGTCGTGGCCCATAGAGGCCATGATGCGATGGAACTCGTCCCCTTCCTCCCGCAGGTCTGCGTACTCGTAGAGGAAGCCCTCCTTCCCCTCCAGCGCCACTGTGGAGGAGGTAAAACCGGCCTGTGCCAGTCGGGCGGCTCGATAACCGTCCTCGGCGCACTTGCCGATGTGGATGGATTTGGTCTGGGTGCCGAAATTTTCCCGCAGGCCGGAGGCCATGGATGCGGCAATGCCCAGCGCATGGCTGGTCTGCTCTTGGCTCAGACCCAGCAGATACGCACAGCCTGCGGCAGCGCCTATCCCTGCGGTAACACTGCTGCAATGCCAGCCCTTGGCGTGGAGCCGTTTGGCGCAGATACGCCCCAGCTTGCACGTCACCTCTGTGGCAATGAGGAAGCCCTCCAGCAGCAGCCGCCCGGAACAGCCGGTCTCTTCGCCTATCGCCAGCAGTGCCGGCAGCACCGCCACGGTGGGGTGTCCCAAATTGGAGGAGGACGTGTCATCCAGCTCCAGCTCATGGCCGGAGATTCCGTTGACAAAGGCGGCATCCCGGCCGCATAATTTTTCACTGCGGCCCGGCACCGTGCAGCCGCCGCCCTCCGTCACGGTGAGGGCCTGCCGCACCGCCGCCGTCTCGCTGCCGGCGATCATGGCCCCCATGGTGTCCAGAATGGACCGGCGGGCCAGATAAAGTGCCTGCTGCGTAAAAGGCGCCGGTTCCGCCACAAAGCGGGCGATCATCCGCTGCAGCTCCATGCTACGCCTCCTCCGCCAGTTTTCCGGCCATGGCGTAGAGGGCCTCCCGTTTCTCGTCCAGATAGGCCCGCTTGCTGCGCCAATCCGCCTCGAAGCGCTCCACGGCTCCATGGCCCTTGTCGATCATCTCCTGTACACGGGCGGGACTGGGGCCTCCGATGACCTGACGGCGGGTCACGTTCTCCACGGGGTCCAGCGCATGGTGAATTTCCTGCTCCGCCATATGCAGCTCCATCCCCAGTGCCTCCTGCGCCGCACGGGCCACAAAGGCACTGTCGATGGCGTGGATGGACACCTTTTCCTGCTGGGCCATCGTGACCACCCGACCGGTGATCTTCTTGGCCGCCGAGAAGGAGAGATCGTGGTGCTGCACCATGGCATCCGCCAGATCGGTCACAGTGGAGAAGCCATCCGCCGTGACCTGCAGGGCGTGGGCCTTGTCCACCTCCAGCGTGCGGACGATTCCCTCCAGCAGATAGGCGCTGTCGATCATCCGCTGCACGATTTCGTAGTACAGGCTCACCACAAAGCCCGGCTCCCGGCCGTTGCCCTGCGGATAGGCCTTCATGGCCGCCAGCATGGACATCAGGGCCCCGTAGGTCCACTCTCCGGAATAGCGCAGCGTCTCCAGCGCCACGGGGTTGCGCTTTTGCGGCATAATGGTGCTGTACGAGCAGTAGGGAGCAGCCAGCCGGGAGATACCCACCTCATTGATGTTCCACAGCAGCAGACTCTCGGTCATACGGCCCATGTTGTTGGCAAAGATGGCCATGGCGCAGGCCGGCTCATAGGCAAAGTCCAGCGCAGCGGTGGCATCCATGGAATTTTCCAGAAATCCGTCAAAGCCCAGCAGCTCCGCCACACGCTCCCGGTTCACCGGGAAGCTGGTGGTGGCCACGGCAGCACCGCCCATGGTACTCAGGTTCACACGGGCATAGCTCTCCAGCAGGCGCTCCATATCACGGGAGAACATCTGGAAGCAGCTGGTGTAGAAGTGGCCCAGCGTAATGGGCTGCGCCTGCTGGGAGTGGTGGGTGTAGGCAGGGATCACTGTCTCCTTGTGCTCCTGCGCCATCACCAGCAGCGTCTTCAGCAGCAGCGTTATCGCCTCGCACAGGTCCAGAATGGTGCGCCGGGCATGCATCCGCTCAATGGTGGAATTCATGTCGTTGCGGGAACGGCCCGTGTGGACCCGCCCGCCTACCTGAATCCCCAGCTCGTCGATGAGCCACTCCTCCACATTGGAGTAAAGATCCGTCAGACCGGGACGGAAGGGGATCTTGTCCGGCCCCATTTCCCTCAGCTTCAGCAGGGCCTTCAAGATCGCCGCTGCATCTTGCCGGGTGATGATCTTCTGCTCCGCCAGCATGATGACATGGGCGAAGTGGTTTTCCAGCTGACTATCAAAGGCACGGATATCCTCGGCAATGGTATCTGCTGCATGGCGGTCCAGAATCACGGTGTCCCGCCCAGCATAGGGCTTGCAATAATCCATATTCACAGTTGCTCCACCTTCTTACACAATTTTCTTGCCGAACAGCTTGGTAGCCAGCAGGAACAGCACCACCAGAATCGCCAGCGCCACCGGCAGGGCGATGCCCGCTGCCATCTGGGTCACACCCACGATGAGATAGGCGATGAAGCTGGCCACCGCCGCCAGCAGAGCATAGGGGATCTGGGTGCGGACGTGGTCAATATGGTTGCAGCCGCCGGCCATAGAGGACATGACGGTGGTATCGGAGATGGGGGCGCAGTGATCGCCAAACAGGGAGCCGGAGAGCACGGCGGCAATGGTGATGGCCTCAGACACACCGAAACCGTAGGCCATATTGATGCCCAGCGGCAGCAGGATAGCCATGGTGCCCCAGCTGGTGCCGGTGGCAAAGGAGATGACAGCACCGATGATAAACAGCAGAGCGGGAACCAACGCCGGGGACAGGAAGCCGATGGTGCAGTCCACCACGAACTGGGAGGTGCCCAGCGCCGTGCAGACGGAGCCAACGCCCCAAGCGGCGATGATGATCGCCAGAATACCGGCCATCTTCTTGATGCCGCTGACCCACGTATCCACCACCTCAGTGAAGGTCATGATCTTCTTGACGATGACCATGATGGCAAGCACGATGGTCGCCAGCATATAGCCAGAGGTCAGTGCAATACGGATCTTGGAGCCGGGGATATTCTGGCCGGGGAAGCCCCAGCCGATGAACATGACGAAAATGGTGACGAACATCACCAGCAGGGGGATGATCATCTCCCACGCCGTGGCCTTGTTGGCGTTCTCGGACTGGACGATGGACTTGTCGGCCTCCAGCTCAGCGGCGGTGGGACCATTCTCCAGTACGTAGGTCTCGAATTTGGCCATGGGGCCGAAGTCCCGCTTACTCAGTGCGATGAGGGGGACCAGCACCAGCGCCAGCAGCGCATAGAACTGGTAGGGGATGGCCTGTACAAAGGCACTGGCATCGCTGGTCTGGATGCCCAGATTTTCAAACTCCGTGGCGATGATGCCCATGATGTACACGCCCCAGCCGGTAATGGGGACCAGGATGCACACCGGGGAGGAGGTGGAGTCCAGAATGTAGGCCAGCTTGGCACGGGAAATCCGCAGCCGGTCGAAGATGGGGCGGAAGATGGGCCCCAGGATCAGGCTGTTGCCGGAGTCGGAGAAGAAGATCGCCAGTCCGCCCAGCCAAGCCGTGGTCTGGGCCGTGCTGCGGCGGTGGACCTTGTTGGCTATGGCCGCCGCAAAGGCTTTGGCTCCTCCCGTGGCCTCGATGAGTGCCACGAAGCCACCCACAAAGGACATCATGATGATGGTCTGTGCGTTGGATGAGCCGGTCATGTCCACAAACAGGTGATCGCTGAACATGACCTGCATGGCATTCCAGGGGTTCCAGCCAGCAGTGATGAGACAGCCTACAAACAGGCTGGCCATCAGAGAAATGATGACGTTCTTTGTCCAGAATGCGAGGACGACCGCCAGTATTGCCGGGATCAGTGACAATACGCCATAGGATACGATTTCTTCGGTCATGTGTGATTTCCTCCTTCGTAATTTTACACAGGGAGCACTCCCTTCGCCATAGATTTAAGCAAGCCCCATGCCAAAACCGCCGATATTCCCTTTGCCGAATACGACATATTTTCCCGTCTCGTTTCGTCACTATGCCCCAAGGGTCTCCCCCACGGGAGGGGCCGTTTTCACTCCACCGCAGGCAGCGCCCTCCGCTGCCATGCGCTCCTTGCCGAATGACGGATTTCCGTCACCGCTTTCCCGCTATTTTTCTGCACTTCAGTCAGGAGCTCCTGTCACCGCCGGCCCACAGGCGGTCTGCAGGACGCCTCTCCCCTTTCCGGCAGTTTTTGCTGTCTCCGCCGCTTTTTTCGGTAATTCCGTCCTTCTTTTGCCGGATTTATGTGCTTATTTTGCATAGTCTATACAAAGAAAACGCAGGGACAAACCAGCCGCTCTGTCCCTGCGCTCTTCCAGTGATGGATATCCGTCGCAAAGATGACGAATTACCGTCGCTTGATATCGTATTTTTCCAGCTTATACTGCAGGCTGGTGCGTGGGATCCGCAGCCGGGCCGCTGCGTCCACGATCTTCCAGTTGCTGGCCTTCATGGCCGCTAAAATCAGCTTCTTCTCGTAGGCTGCCAATGCCTCGTTGAGGGACACCGCCTCCCGTGGGCTATGCTCCGGGGTATCCTCCTCCAGCTCATCCACCTCGCTGAGGTAGATCGGCAGATGCTCCAGCTCCACCGTCTGGCCGTCCTCCACCACATTCATGGCAGATTCGATGACGTGCTCCAGCTCCCGGACATTGCCTCGCCAGCTGCGGTTCATGAGGAAGGCTGTCACCTCCGGCGCCACGCCCGCTACCTGTTTGCCCATTTCGGCGCTGTATTTCTCCACAAATGCCGCCGCCAGAAGGGGGATATCGTCCAGTCTCCGCCGCAAGGGCGGGATCTGGATGCTGATGGTATTGAGCCGGTACAGAATATCCTCCCGCATCTGGCCGCTGGCCACCACCTCGCTGATCGGCCGGTTGGTGGATGCGATGATGCGTACATCCAGCGGGATCGGCTTGGAGGCTCCCAACGGTGTCACCGATTTCTCCTGCAGCACCCGCAGCAGCTTCGCCTGAAGCAGCAACGGCATGGAGTTGATCTCATCGAGATAGATGGTGCCGCCGTTGGCCTCGGCAAACATCCCCTTTTTGTTCTCCGCCCCGGTAAATGCCCCCTTCTGGGAACCGAACAGCAGTCCCTCCAGAATACTCTCCGGCAGGGCGGCACAGTTCACCGCCACAAAGGGCTGATCCTTGCGGCTGCCGGCATTGTGCAGCGCCGAGACGATGAGTTCCTTTCCCGTGCCCGTCTCGCCGTACACCAGCACCGAGGAGCGGCTGTCCGCCACCTTGGCAATGGTGCGCTTGATCTCCAGCATCTTGCTGTTCTGGGTGACGATATCCTCCAGCGTCCACTTGGCCTCGGTGCCGGAGCGGCGCTTGGGCGTCGGCCGGGCCGCCGGAGCCGTCCGCTCCCCCTCATAGTGGGTCACATCCCGTGACAGCTCCACGGCCCCAATGATCTTTCCCCGGCTGATGATAGGAAAGGTCACGTTGCTGGTCACGGATTTCTTGCCGGAGTGGTTGATGGTACACTGATTCTCCCGGTACAGCAACTCGCCCTTCTGCAGGGCCTGCAATAAGGTGCTGTCGCTGTGGCTCAGGGACGGAAACACCTCCAGCAGGTTGCGGTTGAGACACCACTCGTTATCCGCAGCATTCTCCGCATCGCTATATCGGGGATTGTAGCGCTCCTTCACAGTGATCTTGCCAGTGGCGTCGATCATGGTGACAGAATCAATGTAGCTGAAGTTCTCCTGCAGCCAGCGCAGGCGCTCGTCATGATACCTCATCCCATCCGTCCTTTCCGCCTGCCGGAGCATCAATCGAAATAGAAGCCCTCCCGCAGGTCGTCGTTGTCTGCAAACACAAATTTGTGGAAGCCCGTGATGCGGGCCTGTCCGGTGATCTCCGTGAGATACTCCGTGCGGCCGTTCTTCTCCTCGACGCCCTTCACCACGCCGATAAAGGGTGCATCCACGATACCCTCGTGGACAAAGGGCTCATCGATGGCCAGCTTCCCGTTGGCGCACAGCCACGCCACCTTGGCGCTGGTGCCGGTGCCGCCGGGGGAGCGATCCGGAGAGCCATACCCGGAGCTGTGGACCACCCGCAGGTCCGCCTCCTTGGACTTAGGTTCATCATACCACTGAACCAGCGTCACGGCAATGCCTTTCTCTGCAATGACCTCCCGGATACGGGCGGAATAATGCTTGATGCGCTCCATATAGGAGGGCTGGATCTTGATGCCGAACCGGGCCGCCGGTACGATAGCAAACACGTTGCCGCCGTAGGCCAGATTCACCGGCACATCCTTCACATCATCCACGTCGATCCGCAGTTCGTTTTCAATGACGTAGCTGTTGACGTTGCGGACGGTGGTGCTGTACACATAGTCCTCCTTGAAATTGTTCTTGATCCACACCAGACCCGCCGGGGTCTCGATGGCGTAGCGGTCCCGATGGGCCTTGGGCACCAGCCCGATCTCCTGCAGGGCAGTCCCTACGCCGATGCTGGCATGGCCGCACATATCCAGATACTGCACGTCGTCCATGTAGAAGATGCCGAAATCCGCCTCCGGCATGGTGGGCGGCACCACCGCAGCGCACAGCATCCCCGCATGGCCTCTGGGCTCGTAGGTCAGCCGTGTGCGGATATAGTCATAGTGTTCCTTGAAATAGTCCCGCTTCTCCCGGACAGAATTTCCCTCCAGCTTGGGGATGCCGCTGAGAATGATCCGGGTCGGTTCGCCGCCGGTATGGGTGTCCACAGTCTCGATCATTTCCTGAAAACGCATAGTGTTTCCCTCCTGTTTTGTCCGGTATGCTCCGGTTTTCTGTCAAATTGTAGTAGCAACTCCCATGCCATGTCCCTCCGCAGGGCATAAAAAAGCCGCCCCGGCGGGCGGCTTTTTTCAGCGAATGATGGTATTCCCCCGGCTGTCGATACCCACGATGGCATAGAAACTCTCCACCTCCAGCCGGCAAATCGCCTCCGGTCCCAGATCCTCGTAGCACACGGGTGTTTTTTTCTTGACGGCCTCCGCCAGCAGCGCCGCAGCGCCGCCGATGGTGATAAAGTACACGGCTCCGTGCTCCCGGATGGCCTGCACCACCTCTGCAGAACGGCGGCCCTTCCCGATCATGCCCTTCAGCCCCAGCGCCAGCAGCGGCGGCGTGTAGGGATCCATTCGATAGCTGGTGGTAGGGCCGGCGGAGCCAATGACCTCACCGGGCTTCGCCGGGGAGGGCCCCACATAGTAAATGGTCTCCCCCGCCAGTTCCACCGGCAGAGGCTTTCCCTCCTGCAAGCAGCGGCACAGCCGCTGATGGGCGGCGTCCCGTGCCGTATACAGCGGGCCGCTGAGCAGCACCTCGTCCCCCGCCTGCAAGGCCGCAATGTCCGCTTCCGTCAGCGGCAATCGGATATGCTTCATGCGCTCCCTCCTTTACAGCACCGCATGGGCGTGACGATAGGCGTGGCAGCAGAGGTTCACCGCCACCGGCAGTCCGGCAATGTGGGTGGGGTACGTCTCGATGTGTACCGCCAGTGCCGTAGTCCTTCCGCCTAATCCTGCCGGGCCAATGTCCATGCGGTTGATCTCGTCCAGCAGCTCCAACTCCATGGCGGCGTAAGCCGGATCCGGATGCCGGCTTCCCACCGGCCGCATCAGGGCAAATTTGGACAGCTGGGCACACTTATCGAAGGTTCCTCCGATGCCCACGCCCACTATGATCGGCGGACAGGGGTTGGGCCCCGCCTTTTCCACCGCAGACAGGATGAACTCCCGGACACCCTTTTCTCCGTCGGCGGGCTTGAGCATCTTGATGGTGCTCATATTCTCGCTGCCGAAGCCCTTGGGCGCAAAGAAGAGCTCCAGCCTGTCTCCCGGCACCATCTCATAGTAGATCACCGCCGGGGTATTATCTCCGGTGTTCTCCCGATGAAATACCGGGTCCCGCACCACGGATTTTCTGAGATAGCCCTCCCGGTAGCCCTGCGCCATGCCCTGCTGGAGCGCTTCCTCCAGCGGCTGACCCACGATATGGAGCTCCTGCCCCAGCCGCACCCGAAATACCGCCATGCCCGTATCCTGACACAGGGGCATGGCCCGCCGGGCGGCGATTTCATCATTGCGGATGAGCTTGTCCAGAATACTCCGGGCCAAGGGCTTCTCCTCCCGGTCCCGTCCCTGCCGCAGGCTCTCCATCACGTCTGCACCGATGCAGCAGTTGGCCTGCACCACCATATCCGCCACCGTCTGGCAGATCAGCGCCGTATCCAGCTCTCTCATGGCTCAGTGCTCCACATGGGCCTTCACGGCCTCGGCCACTACATCCGCCACGCCCATGTCGAAGGTGCTGGGAATGATGCACTCCCGGCTCAGCTCCTCCGGGGAGACCCGCCCGGCGATAGCATAGGCGGCGGCGATCATCATTTCCTCCGTGATCCGTGAGGCACGGGCCGCCAACGCTCCCTTGAAGATTCCGGGGAATACCAACAGGTTGTTGATCTGATTGGGGAAATCCGACCGGCCGGTGGCCACCACCTTGGCCCCCGCCGCCAACGCCAGCTCCGGCATGATCTCCGGAACCGGGTTTGACAGGGCGAACACCATCGCCTGCGGTGACATGGAGCGCACCATCTCCTGCGTGACGATGCCGGGACCGGAAACACCGATGAACAGATCGGCTCCCTCCATGACCTCCGCCAGACTGCCCTTTCGCATGGCCCGGTTAGTGACCTTCGCCATGGCCGTCTTGGCCCCGTTCAGGCCCTCCCGGCCCTCCCAAATGGCCCCCTGCCGGTCGCAGAGGGTGATATCCCGCACCCCCGCCTTCATCAGCAGCTTACAGACGGAGATGCCCGCAGCACCGGCGCCGCTGATGACCGTCTGCACCTGCGGCAGCTCCAGTCCCAGACACTTGGCCCCGTTGATGAGAGCCGCCAGCACCACCACCGCCGTTCCGTGCTGATCGTCGTGGAACACGGGAATGTCCAGTGTTTCGATGAGCCGCTCCTCGATCTCGAAGCACCGGGGCGCCGAAATATCCTCCAGATTGATACCGCCGAAGCCCGGTGCTATCAGCTGCACCGCCCGCACGATCTCCTCCGGGTCCTTGGTGTTCAGGCAGATGGGGTAGGCATCTACGCCGCCGAAGCGCTTAAAGAGACACGCCTTCCCCTCCATCACCGGCAGGGCCGCCTCCGGGCCGATATCCCCCAGACCCAGCACCGCCGTTCCGTCGGTAACGATGGCCACAGCATTTCCCTTGCCCGTATATCGGTATACCTGCTCCCGATCCTGTGCGATCTCCAGGCACGGCTCTGCCACCCCCGGCGTATACGCCAGAGACAGATCATGCTTGGTCTCGATGTCCACCTTCAGCGACACCGCCAGCTTCCCTTGATGCACCTCGTGCAGCTGCAGGGCCTCCTCTTTCAGCGTACTCATACGTTCTCCTCCTTATGTCGTGATGGTCGTGTGCGGCCCCTTCAAAATGGTGCCGTATCTATGATTTTATATAGCAACTTCCATGCCACTTCGCTTTCTCTGTCCTCGGCATATAGCAGAAAAGCCGCTAATAGCGGCTTTTCTGCTATATGGCGGCAAGTTTTCCGGCTTTCCCCCTCACCGGTCGTCCCTGACGGCTGTGATCTCCCCTACAAAGACTATGTGCGGCTGCCAGCCGCCCTGAAAGTCCGGGTACACCTGCGGCGCAGCGGCGTAATACGCCTGAATTTCCGGGGCCAGATCATCTTTGGAGAATTGGTGCTGATACAGCTTCTTACAGAGGAAGGTCAGATTCGCCTCCCGGAATGTCACACCCTGTCCCATGGTCACAGGCGTCAGCCCGGCAGCGGCAATCTTATCGCCGTCCCGGCCGGAGTGGGAGCCGATATAACTCAGCGCCTTTCGGCAGCTCTCCGGGTAAAAGCTCACCGTGAAAATGTCGCTGTCCCTTAAAAACTCACTGGTGTAACGGGCCGGGTGGACATAGACCGTAACGATGGGGCAGCTATGTCCCGCATGGCCCCAGATATTTCCTAGGCTTCCCCAGCTGACGGTACAGCTGTTGTAATGCGCCATGGACCCGGCGGTAACGATAGCCCACTGCTTATCAAACAGCTCAAAAATCTTGTATTCCTTCGCCTTGAATCCCTCCATGGGACACCTCCTAAATCTTCTTGTGCGCCGCCCGCAGCGGTCTATTGTGCCTCCACTCCCGCAAGCTTCAGGAATTTCTTGTCGCTCTGGATGCCCTGGGTCAGAAATTTCCCGTCCCGAAACAGGACATAGGTGGTCACCGGCGACGGCACATTCTGCGCCTGCTCCCTGCTGGTGACATGGATGACCTTCAAGGGAATATGATGCGCCTTGGCAGCCTCCACCACTCTCGGCACCCAGTAGTAGGTGAAGGGACACTGATCCGTGTAATAGAGCACGAAGCCGCTCTCCTCCACAATGGGCTGTTTGGCGCAGTCCTTGAATTTCGGCGGCTCTGCGCAGGGAACAAGAGGCAGATACAGCAATTCGATCCCGCATGCAGAGGTATCCGCCGTTGTGAAGCCCTTGTGCGCCAGGTACTTCGGGTCGGAGAGAAACTCACGCTTCCGTCCTTGGGCGGACAGGGTGCACAGACCCTTTCGCCCCTGCGCCTTGGCATCCCGGATGCACTCCGCCAGCAGGTCATTGGAGTAGCCGTGGCCTTTCATGGAGCCGGAGACCCACAGGCAGTTAATGTAGAGGTATCCCTCCGCCTGAATGGGAACCCATGCGTACTCCGCCGGGATATATTCGATGAAGCACTTGCCCCGCTCCCGGCTCCGGTAAAAGACCAGTCCCTCCGCAAACCGCTGCCTGAGCCATTCCTTCTTGACAAGACTCTGTTTGCCGGACATGGCGCAGCAGATGTGCTCTCCATCGATGTTGTCCTCGATGATCCGAATATAGTCCATGGAAGCCCTCCTTTGCCTGCGGAGAATTTTCTCCGTCGCACTTTTTAATAGGGTGCCGGATAACGGTTTTTCGCTTTTCCGGTGCCGCCTTCCGTGGGTCGGAGAGATAGATCTCGTGGTGGAGCCTTGTCTCGCTGAAATTACTGACATAGCCGTTCTCCGCCAGAAATTCGTCAGCGGCACAATTTCAGCGTCATTAATCCCCACGAAAAAGATCACAAAAAACAAGCTCTTATTCCTCGGATACACCCGTACCACCGTGACAGTTCTACCCCGCCATGAGTTCTGTCCGTAGGCCTTAATGCTCATATGAGATCTTCTTCCTACCTTTAGGGTATCATAAACCTCTCAGCGGAACAAGAACAAAACAAGAAAAATTTCCCGTCATAGCTGCAAGTTGGCCATCATAGGCAAAGAAAATTCCTGCCGACTTTCATCGGCAGGAATTTCGTTTTTGGCAGGGGCAGAAAGATTCGAACTCTCGACACGCGGTTTTGGAGACCGCTGCTCTACCAGCTGAGCTATACCCCTGTGTGGTGGGCCTTCGGGGACTCGAACCCGGGACCGGACGGTTATGAGCCGTCTGCTCTAACCAACTGAGCTAAAGGCCCAAGTGATCGGCTCTCTCGGCGGACATCATGTAAAAAGGAAGTGTGCCGCCACCTTACGAGTGGCGGCACACCCTTGGCGCCTTCTGTAGGGCTCGAACCTACAACCCTTCGGTTAACAGCCGAATGCTCTACCATTGAGCTAAGAAGGCGTGTTGGCGCTACCTATCTTCCCGGGCCGTCTCCAGCCAAGTATTGTGGGCAGAAGCGAGCTTAACTTCCGTGTTCGGGATGGGAACGGGTGGACCCTCGCCCTAATCAGCACCAACTATTGAAACCGTATCAGCGGTAACAAACAGTAGTATATGCACTTTTACGCAATTTGTCAAGAAGAAATGGTGACCCGTACCGGATTCGAACCGATGTTAAAGGCGTGAGAGGCCTCTGTCTTAACCACTTGACCAACGGGCCATTTTTTCCTTTATATTATCACACAAGTATCCTTGTGAAATAACCGTGGTACACCATCAGGGACTCGAACCCTGGACACCCTGATTAAGAGTCAGGTGCTCTACCAGCTGAGCTAATGGTGCATATCACTCAGATGTCTTTCGCTTACACCTTCAAAACCGAACAAAGAAGAGGATGGAAGGAAGGCCATTGCCTGCATAAATCGTAGGTCAAGCCCTCGGGCTATTAGTACCGGTCAGCTGCATACATTACTGCACTTCCACCTCCGGCCTATCAACCAGATCGTCTTTCTGGGCCCTTACTCCATAAAGGATGAGAGATCTCATCTTAGGGAGAGTTTCACGCTTAGATGCTTTCAGCGTTTATCTCGTCCGTACATAGCTACCCAGCTATGCCCTTGGCAGGACAACTGGTGCACCAGAGGTACGTCCATCCCGGTCCTCTCGTACTAAGGACAGCTCCCTTCAAATCTCTTACGCCCGCAACAGATAGGGACCGAACTGTCTCACGACGTTCTGAACCCAGCTCGCGTGCCGCTTTAATTGGCGAACAGCCAAACCCTTGGGACCGAATACAGCCCCAGGATGCGACGAGCCGACATCGAGGTGCCAAACCTCCCCGTCGCTGTGGACGCTTGGGGGAGATCAGCCTGTTATCCCCAGGGTAGCTTTTATCCGTTGAGCGATGGCATTTCCACTCACATACCACCGGATCACTAACTCCAACTTTCGTTACTGCTCGACCCGTCGGTCTCGCAGTTAGGCTCGTTTATGCGTTTACACTCAATGCACGATTTCCGTCCGTGCTGAACGAACCTTTGAGCGCCTCCGTTACTCTTTTGGAGGCGACCGCCCCAGTCAAACTGCCCGTCTAACAGTGTCCCCCGACCGGATTCACGGCCGCAGGTTAGGAAACCAGCAATACAAGAGTGGTATCCCACCGGTGACTCCACATAGCCTGACGACTATGCTTCCAAGTCTCCCACCTATCCTGTACATGCATTACCGATTCCCAGTATTAAACTGCAGTAAAGCTCCATGGGGTCTTTCCGTCTAGTTGCGGGTAACTGGCATCTTCACCAGTACTACAATTTCGCCGGGCAGGGCTGTTGAGACAGTGCCCAAATCATTACGCCATTCGTGCGGGTCAGAACTTACCTGACAAGGAATTTCGCTACCTTAGGACCGTTATAGTTACGGCCGCCGTTTACCGGGGCTTCAATTCAATGCTTCGGATTGCTCCTGACATCTCCTCTTAACCTTCCGGCACCGGGCAGGCGTCAGCTCATATACGTCATCTTTCGATTTAGCATAAACCTGTGTTTTTGGTAAACAGTTGCTTGGGCCTATTCACTGCGGCCCCTTTCGGGGCTCCCCTTCTTCCGAAGTTACGGGGTCAATTTGCCGAGTTCCTTAACAACCCTTCTCCCGTTGGCCTTAGGATTCTCTCCTCATCTACCTGTGTCGGTTTGCGGTACGGGCACCTTAGCATACACCGGAGCTTTTCTCGCCTCTCAGCATCGCAGACTTCCCTACTATATTTCAGTCCCTTTCGCCCAGCTCTACCAACGGCTGGGTTCTGCTATCTGAAAGTGTCCTTCCGGTTTAAGGTTCGGTGGCTACGGAATTTCTACCGTATGTGCATCGACTACGCCTTGCGGCCTCGCCTTAGCTCCCGGCTTACCTTGGGCGGACGAACCTTCCCCAAGAAACCTTAGATTTTCGGCCATTATGATTCCCACATAATTCTCGCTACTCATTCCGGCATTCTCACTCGTGTACAGTCCACCGCTCCTTCCGATGCGACTTCACCCCATACACGACGCTCCCCTACCACTGTCTTTAGACAATCCCAAGCTTCGGTTGTATACTTAGCCCCGTTACATTTTCCGCGCAGAGTCACTCGACCAGTGAGCTATTACGCACTCTTTTAATGAGTGGCTGCTTCTAAGCCAACATCCTGGTTGTTTTCGCAACTCCACATCGTTTTCCACTTAGCATACATTTGGGACCTTAGCTGTGGGTCTGGGCTGTTTCCCTTTTGACAATGAAACTTATCTCACACTGTCTGACTGCTATCCATCAATTATCCGGCATTCAGAGTTTGATAGGGTTCAGTAAGCTTATCGCCCCCTAGCCCATTCAGTGCTTTACCTCCGGTAATCTAAGATAACGCTAGCCCTAAAGCTATTTCGGGGAGAACCAGCTATCTCCGAGTTCGATTGGAATTTCTCCGCTAACCACAAGTCATCGCCGGTCATTGCAACGAACGTGCGTTCGGCCCTCCATGAGATTTTACTCTCACTTCAGCCTGCTCATGGTTAGGTCACCCGGTTTCGGGTCTATGGCAACGAACTTTATGCGCCCTATTCAGACTCGCTCTCGCTTCGCCTCCGGTACTGAATACCTTAAGCTTGCTCGTTACTATAACTCGCCGGACCGTTCTACAAAAAGTACCTCATCACACTTTAACGTGCTTTGAGTGCTTGTAAGCACAAGGTTTCAGGTTCTCTTTCACTCCCCTCCCGGGGTCCTTTTCACCTTTCCCTCACGGTACTGCTCCTCTATCGGTCATCAGGTAGTATTTAGGCTTGGATGGTGGTCCACCCGTTTTCCCGCGGGGTTTCACGTGTCCCTGCGGTACTCTGGATACTCGCTGTCAGCTTCCTCTTTCACGTACGGGGCTCTCACCCTCTGTGGCCGGCCTTCCCATGCCGTTCTGTTAGATTCTTCTGATCGTGATGCAAGTCCTAACCCCGGAGAATAAATCCTCCGGTTTGGCCTCCTCCGTGTTCGCTCGCCACTACTTACGGAATCTCGGTTGATGTCTTTTCCTCGCCCTACTTAGATGTTTCAGTTCAGGCGGTTCCCCACGTACACCTATTTTGTTCAATGCACGTTACTGGAGTATTGCTCCAGTGGGTTTCCCCATTCGGAAATCTCCGGATCACAGGATATTTGCTCCTCCCCGAAGCTTATCGCAGCTTGTCACGTCCTTCGTCGGCTCCTGATGCCAAGGCATTCCCCTTGCGCTCTTTATAGCTTGACCTATTAGAGATATTTTGGTTCTCTATAGTTGAATTATGCAGGCAATCACAGATCTAGCAAAATTGTAATTGTTACCCTCTTCTTTCACAGAAGTGTTCCACAATTAAAATTCACAACTTTTCTTTCAAGTTTCCTTGAAAGACCTCTCTGTTGCCTTGCTTTCATCACTTTCTTCTTTGTTCAGTTTTCAAGATGCAAGCTCCAGCCTCTTTTGAAGCCAGATCTTAAGATCCAATCCCTTGGGTCTTAAGATCCATCCGCAAAATGGAACTCTGGTGGGCCCGAGTGGGCTCGAACCACCGACCTTACGATTATCAGTCGTACGCTCTAGCCAGCTGAGCTACGGGCCCATGCGAAGGTATTCTCTTGGTGGAGATAGTCGGGATCGAACCGGCGACCTCCTGCTTGCAAGGCAGGCGCTCTCCCAGCTGAGCTATATCCCCGTGCTATTCTGTCGTTCTGCCTGCCGGCGTATACCCTCTAAATTAAACAATGAACAAACTCAGTCCCATTCGGCTGACCAGGATGTTACAGCCAAGCCCGTAGGCTCGCTGAGGTCTCCTTAGAAAGGAGGTGATCCAGCCGCTCGTTCTCGAACGGCTACCTTGTTACGACTTCACCCCAATTATCGAACCCACCTTCGACTGCGCCCTCCGAATGGTTAGGCTACAGGCTTCGGGTGTTCCCTGACTCTCATGGTGTGACGGGCGGTGTGTACAAGGCCCGGGAACGTATTCACCGCAGCATGCTGATCTGCGATTACTAGCGATTCCGACTTCATGTGGGCGGGTTGCAGCCCACAATCTGAACTGGGACGGCTTTTAGGGGTTCGCTCCACCTTGCGGTTTCGCATCCCTCTGTTGACCGCCATTGTATTACGTGTGTAGCCCAGGACATAAGGGGCATGATGATTTGACGTCGTCCCCACCTTCCTCCGTTTTGTCAACGGCAGTCTCGCTAGAGTGCTCTTGCGTAGCAACTAACAATAGGGGTTGCGCTCGTTGCGGGACTTAACCCAACATCTCACGACACGAGCTGACGACAACCATGCACCACCTGTCTCTACTTTCCCCGAAGGGCACCTAACATATCTCTATCTCGTTAGTAGGATGTCAAGCCCTGGTAAGGTTCTTCGCGTTGCTTCGAATTAAACCACATAATCCACCGCTTGTGCGGGCCCCCGTCAATTCCTTTGAGTTTCAACCTTGCGATCGTACTCCCCAGGTGGAATACTTATTGTGTTAACTGCGGCACGCAGGGGGTCAGTCCCCGCACACCTAGTATTCATCGTTTACAGCGTGGACTACCAGGGTATCTAATCCTGTTTGCTCCCCACGCTTTCGCGCCTCACCGTCAGTTGTCGTCCAGCAATCCGCCTTCGCCACTGGTGTTCCTCCTAATATCTACGCATTTCACCGCTACACTAGGAATTCCGATTGCCTCTCCGATACTCAAGAAAAACAGTTTCAAATGCAGTTCACGAGTTGAGCCCGTGGATTTCACATCTGACTTGCCTTCCCGGCTACACGCCCTTTACACCCAGTAAATCCGGACAACGCTTGCCACCTACGTATTACCGCGGCTGCTGGCACGTAGTTAGCCGTGGCTTATTCGTCAGGTACCGTCTTCTACTCGTCCCTGACAAAAGAAGTTTACAACCCGAAAGCCTTCTTCCTTCACGCGGCGTTGCTGGGTCAGGCTTGCGCCCATTGCCCAATATTCCCCACTGCTGCCTCCCGTAGGAGTCTGGGCCGTATCTCAGTCCCAATGTGGCCGGTCAACCTCTCAGTCCGGCTACTGATCGTCGCCTTGGTGGGCCGTTACCTCACCAACTAGCTAATCAGACGCGAGGCCATCTTTCAGCGATAAATCTTTGACATCAAGGCCATGCGACCCCAATGTGTCATGCGGTATTAGCAGTCGTTTCCAACTGTTGTCCCCCTCTGAAAGGCAGGTTCCTCACGCGTTACTCACCCGTCCGCCACTGTCCTCTACTTCACTTGGACGAATCCTCGATCCGTAGATTCTCGTTCGACTTGCATGTGTTAAGCACGCCGCCAGCGTTCGTCCTGAGCCAGGATCAAACTCTCTATAAATCGTATCAACACAGCGTCTCCGCTGAGCTAATCTCGTTACAGAGCTATTTGTCATAGCTTCAAAAACTTTTTATACTTAGCTTCGCAGGTAATTGACTTAACCCTGCTCCACCAAGTTTCGTCGCACATTTTCATGTGCTCCCGTCTGGTGCTTTTGTTCGTTCATTGTTTAATTTACAAGATACACGCCCGCTTCTGCGGAACATTGC
This sequence comes from Vescimonas coprocola, assembly GCF_018408575.1. Classification (NCBI taxonomy): domain Bacteria; kingdom Bacillati; phylum Bacillota; class Clostridia; order Eubacteriales; family Oscillospiraceae; genus Vescimonas; species Vescimonas coprocola. Next base: position 2,532,527 of record NZ_AP023418.1, on the reverse strand, counting down.
TATTATACTCTGCAAAGCCAAGTTTGTCAACAGGTTTTTTCATCTTTTCCAAAAAACTTTTACCAGTCATTTGGTACTCTAATGGAAGCTCCTATGAAAACCGCTCTGCGAAACAGCTTGTTTAGATTACCAGAGGAAACGCCATTTGTCAATACCTAATTTCAAAAAATTTCCGTTTTTTCTCCATCCATAAAGCCAGTGACAAACGACCGCTTCTGTGGTATACTATCCGGCGACATGAACCATATATGATAAAGAGGTGATCCCTTGCAGATCGAGCAGATGAGCGCCACCTTTGGCAGACTGAACGGCTCCCAGCTGGACCTTCAGCCGGAGCTGAATGTGATCTGCGCCCCCAATGAATCCGGCAAGTCCACTTGGTGCCGGTTCCTTCAAAATATGCTGTACGGCGTCCCCACCAAGGAGCGGGGGCTGCTGGCCGACAAGAACCGCTACGCCCCGTGGAGCGGTTCCCCCATGCAGGGGCGGCTACTGCTTCGGAACGGCGACGCCCGCTATACCCTCCTGCGGGAGACCAGACGGACCTCCGCCCCCATGGGTGATGCCCATCTCACCTACACCGGCACCGCCGACCCCGTCCCCGGCATCCCCGCCGCCGAGGCCGGTCAGTATCTGCTGGGCATTCCACGGGAGGTGTTTCTGCGCAGCGCCTTCATCGGCCAGAATGCTCTGGCGATGGATCAGGACGCCGAGCTGGAGCGCCGCATCGCTGCTCTGATCTCCACCGGCGAGGAGGACGCCTCCTACTCCGAGAGCTATGAGCGGCTGAAAAAGCAGCTGAACGCCCGGCGAGCCAACCGCTCCACCGGACAGATCCCGGCACTGGAGCAGGAAATCGCCCAGCTGGAGGATGCGCTGGCCCGGCAGGAGAGCCTGCGGGAACAGTTCAACGCCGCACAGCTCCGACTGCAAGATACCCAGACCCGACTGGAGGAACTGGAGCAACAAGCTGCCCAATGGCAGCAGCTGGAGCGTCAGGCCGCCCGCCGCCAATACGAGGAGGCCCAAGCAGCCCTATCCACCGCCCAGCAGCAGTATCGGCAACTGGAGCAGCGCTGTGACGTCCTACCGGACGAGGAGACACTCTCCCAGCTGGAGGGACAAGCTACCGCTCTGACCCAGTCCATCGCCGCCCGGCGGCAGGCCACGGAGCAAGCGGCCCAGCTGCGCCGGCAGGCCGACGAGGCCATGGCCCGCTGCACGGCACACCCCCTCTCTCCCGCCGACGGGCCGCAGCTGCAAAGCCGCCTGTCCGCCCTGACGGACCCGCCCGCACCATCGAAGCTGCCCCTGCCTGTGGGACTTCTTCTGCTGGTCGGGGCCGTAGCCTGTGTGCTGCTGCATCTGCCTGTGTATGCGCCCATTCTCTGTGGCGCAGTCGGTGCCGCCGCTCTGCTATATGATATAGTATCCCGCCATCGTCACGCCAAGGCGAAGCAGCAGGCAGACGACCAGCGGAGCACCTTACAGCGGCAGATTGCAGAGTATCTCCCTCTACTGACGGAGGCTCAGGAGGCCACTCGCAGCGCCGATGCCGCCGCAGCCGCCGCCGAAGCCATGGCTCATAACGATCAGGCCCAGCTGCTGGCGCTGCTGGCACGGGTCCGAGCCTTCCATTCCACCGCTGTGGATCTGCCTGCCGTGCAGGTGGCCCTGTCCGCCGCCCGCCGCAGCCGCGCCGCCCTCCGATCGGCCCAAACCGCTCAGGAGCAGGCACAGATGTACTGCCGCCTGTTGGAGGAGCGTCTGCCGCAGGGGGAGCTGCCGGATCCGGCCATTCCTCTGCCCCGGCCCTCCCGTTCCGTCGAAGCCATGCGCTCCGCCATCCCGGAGGCGCAAGCCCAATTGGCCGCCGCACGCACCCGGCTGGATACCATCTCCGGCCAGCTGCAGGCGGCCCGTGACCCCTCAGAGCTGACGGCCCAGCTGGCCGAGAAGCGCCGAAAGCTGGAGAGCCTGCAATCCGAATACGAAGCGATCCAACTGGCCATGGACGCCCTGTCCGCCGCCAATCAGACTCTGCAAAACCGTTTCTCCCCGGCGCTGGGCGCCCGTACGGCGGAAATTTTCTCCGCCCTGACGGGAGGGCGCTACGACAAGGTACTGCTGGACAGGACGCTGGCTCTCTCCGCCGAGCCCTCCGGTGACCCCACACCCCGCAGCATTCAGGTGCTGAGCCAAGGCGCCGCCGATCAGCTGTATCTGGCGGTGCGGCTGGCCATCTGTCAGCTGGTGCTGCCGCCGGAGAAGCATGTCCCCCTGATCCTGGATGACGTGTTCGCCTCCTTCGATGACCAGCGGCTGGCCGCTGCGCTGGAGTGGCTGCTCCAAGAGAGTCAGAATCGTCAAATTCTGCTGTTCACCTGCCATGACCGGGAGCGGACCTATCTGGCGGGCCGCCCCGGCGTCCACATTCTTACCCTGAACGGAGGTGCTGTATGTTCCCGCTGAACACCTTTGAAAATCTCTGTGTATTTTTCCTGCTGCTGATGATTTACAGCGCCGCCGGTTGGGTGGGCGAAATGTTCTACTGCTCCGTGGGCAAGGGCCACATCTGCGAAAAACGTGGCTTTTTGAACGGTTTTATCTGCCCCATCTATGGACACGGCGCCCTTTTGGTGCTATATGTATTACACGGGGGCCTGAAAAATCCCCTGTTGACCTTTCTGGCGGGCATGGCGCTGACCTCTGCGCTGGAGTACTTCACCAGCTGGTTTATGGAGGCCGTCTTCCATATGCGCTGGTGGGATTACAGCCGCAAGAAGATCCAGCTCAACGGCCGCATCTGTCTGCAGAACAGCCTGCTGTTCGGTCTGGCCTGCGTGCTGTTGTGCCATGTTGTGAATCCGCCAGTGATGGCGTGGCTGTTCCACATCGGCTCCGCCTACACCATCCCTGTGGCCTCGTTCCTCTTCGGCCTGTATCTCATGGATAACGTCCTCTCCGTCCGCAGCGCCATCCAGCTGTCCCACCGTCTGGACGATCTGCAGAAGGTGCGGCAGGAGATCCGCTCCCATCTGGAGGAGAAGGCCGCCCAGCTGCAGCAGAAGTATGAAGGCCGTCTGGAGGAGGTCACCGACCGCTTCATGGCCGGCTTAGAGGATGCTAACGACGACTTCCTCAAGGAGAAGGAGCTGTATCTGGCCCAGCTCCGCAGCGGCGAGGACCTCTTCGAGCGCCGTCTGCTCCGTTCCCACCCCGATCTGCGTTCCAAGCGCCACAGCAGAAAGCTGCTGAACCTGCTGCGTGAAAAGCGCCCCGGCCAGAAGGACAAGAAGTAATTCCCATCAGCATCTCAGCACCTTTGAAGCTACTATTATAATAAAGGAGATATTCCCATGAGTGAATGCACCCACGATTGCAGCAGCTGCGGCGAGAGCTGCGCTGACCGTCAGGGCGGAAGCCCCTTCCAGATCAAGCCCCTTCATGAGGGCTGCCATGTCCGTAAGGTCTACGGCGTCGTCTCCGGCAAGGGCGGCGTCGGCAAATCCATGGTCACCAGCCAGTTGGCCGTCACCATGCAGCGCCGGGGCCACCGCACCGCCATTCTGGACGCCGACGTTACCGGCCCCTCCATCCCCAAGTGCTTCGGCATCCACGGCCGGGCCGTTGGCTCCGAGGATGCCATCCTCCCGGTGCAGACGGAGACCGGCATCCAGCTGATGAGCGTAAACCTGCTGCTGGAGCACGAGACTGACCCCGTCATCTGGCGTGGCCCCGTCATCGGCGGCGTGGTGCAGCAGTTTTGGGGCGACGTGCTGTGGCAGGACGTGGACTATATGTTCGTGGATATGCCCCCCGGAACCGGCGACGTGGCTCTGAACGTGTTCCAGACCCTGCCGGTGGACGGCGTCATCATCGTCACCAGCCCGCAGGATTTGGTGGGTATGGTGGTGGAAAAGGCCGTGAAGATGGCTCAGATGATGAACATCCCCATCGTCGGTCTGGTGGAGAATATGAGCTATCTGGCCTGTCCCGACTGCGGCAGGAAGATCTACCTCTTCGGTGAGGGCAAAACGCAGGAGGCCGCCGACCGCTATGGCCTGCCCCTGCTGGCTCAGATGCCCATCGACCCGGCGCTGGCGGCTCTGGTGGACGCCGGGCGCATCGAGGACTTCCAAGGCTCCTGGCTCTCCGCCGCTGCTGACCGGCTGGAGTGCTGACCCGCACCGCAAGCTTCAAAGAGTGCCTGAGGCAGCAAGACCTCAGGCACTCTTTCTTCATCCCGCAAAAACCGGAGGCCCTCCTTACGGAAGGCCCCCGGTCATTCATTTTACGGCTTTTCCACGTTGATATATGTGGGGATATCGCTGATGCGCTGGTAGGTGTAGGTGTCCGGCACGGAGAAGAAATGCACGCTGTCCTTCCCGTCGTAGGTCACATACGGGACCGTCAGTCCCTCCCCCTTCAGCACATAGACGCCGTTGGCGTCCTCTGCATACGTCCCGGCGGACAGCACACCGGACTGCCGGTACAGGGTGTAGTCCCCCTTCCCATCAAACACCAGATAGGTGCCGGCTCCGGGGCTCAGCCCCTCGCAGAGGTAGGTGCCCGTCAGCGGCTGATGCCGCAGGCTCATGCCCAGCATCACCAGCAGAGCCACGATCAGGCACAGAGAGGCTGCCAATGCAGCCCAAAGATACTTAGACTTTCTTTGCATAGGCAACCACTCCAACAGTTACATAAACAACCCCATATCGATCAAACTCCCACGCATTTCCATTTCCAGGAAGTCTCTTATAAACCTTATAGGGTCTCGCTTCAACTTCTTTCTCGACATACAGCTTAAAATAATCTGTTGTATTGGGGACATTAACCACCAACCCAGAAACAGTACTCCTCGTTCCCAGCGTCACCGTAAACGACACAGTATCAAAAGGCTTAGGCAATCCAAGATTTACACTTCCCTGAACAGTTGGGCCACCTACATCACTGAAATAGAAACCTCCTCCTGTAGGAAAGCGGTATCCATTTTGGACTTGGTTACCCGCAAAACCGCCAACTGTTTTTATTTTATACTTATCAGTCAGATTCTCACTCTTATATTGATACCTAACTTCTCTTGCAGAACCATTGGAAAGAGCTGCGAGAGCTTTTTCCACTTCCGCTTCAAAAATGGCATCTCTTTCCTCCGCTGTAGTCGTGTAAACAATCGTTCTTTCTGGCGTCACCTCCTCCGCCATCACCGGTGTGCACAGGGACAGGCACATGGCCAATGCTAGTAAAAGGGTAAGTGCTCGTTTCTTCATGATGCGTCCTCCTTTTATCATTCTGTCTCTGGTTTTCCGCCTTTAGAGCGGCCTACGCCCATAGAGTATCATATCGCCCTCCCCCTGTCAAGAAATTTTATCTGCTTTATTGCAATTTTCTATGGCGATAACTGTTTATTTTCATGATAATTATGTGATTTTCCATGCAAAATGTATACTTTTATGTTCTGGCCGCCGATCCACTCCCCATGGGAACAGCCCTCCTGTTTTTCTCCCGTTCCCGGCAATTTTTTTAGAAAAGAGTGTTGACAAACCCGCCTGCGCTTGCTATAATAAACAAGCTTGATTCCTACGAGCGAGATCAGGCCAAGTAGTTCAGTTGGTTAGAACGCCAGCCTGTCACGCTGGAGGTCGTGGGTTCGAGCCCCATCTTGGTCGCCATATGCTGCTGTAGCTCAGTCGGTAGAGCGCATCCTTGGTAAGGATGAGGTCGGCGGTTCGAATCCGCCCAGCAGCTCCAAGAAGTCCTGTTTTCGAGAGAAAACAGGACTTCTTCTTTACTTTTTGACCAATTTAATCTGTGGGTCAGGGTGTGGGTCAACTGCCTGACCCACACCCTGACCCACACGTGGAAATGCTCGGAAAGGTCGAAAGATGAGCGGACGGAATATCCGTCCGCTCATCTCTTTTAGATTGGCTTACATCACCTGCGCCATGAAGCTGCCCATGGTCTGGGCGGCTTCATCCTGTTTTTGGCGAGTGGCGTGGGTGTAGGTGCGCAGGGTAAAACCCGCATCATAGTGGCCCAGCATACTGCTGACGGTTTTTACATCCACACCGTTTTGCAGGGCCAGTGTGGCAAAGGTATGCCTGAGATCGTGGGAGCGTATGTGCGGCAGCCCGGCATCTTTCAGAATTTTCTTGTGCAGCTTTACGGTAGAATCGGGGTGATACATCTCTCTTGTGATGGGTGAGGGGAACATGTACGGGTTATTGGGGTGTCTCTTATGCTCGGCAACCAGCAGGTCAACAGCCTCCTGTGAAATACTGATCTTTCTGACCGATGTCTCTGTCTTGGGGCGGGAGAGGGTCAGCTCTCCGTTAGGATTTTTGACATACTGCTTGCTGACGGAGATGGTTCTGTTTGTAATGTCGAGGTCGCTCCACAGGAAGGCGGTCAACTCGCCCTTGCGCAGCCCGCTGACCAGTTCCAGATAGAACATGGGCAGCAGTCCCCGTTTCTCTGCGGCGTCAAGGTAAGTTTTGATGTGTTCCGGTTGGAGGATCTGCATCTCGAATTTCTGCACCTTCGGTGCGATGCGATCCTCGGTAGGATTGCGGAGGATCAAGCGCTCTTTTACGGCACGGTTCAATGCGTTGTGGAGCATCAGGTGCAGGCTGCGGACGGTGGCGCTGCTGAGACCCGGATTGCCGTGCCCGCTTTTGCGGTTGGTGCGACCGCTCTCCATCAGCTCCTTTGCTTTTGCCATAGTCGCTTCGCTGGGATGGCACCGATTCGTTCGACGGTCGGCGTGGCACAGCAGGTAAATGCACACGTCGGCATCGCCGCAGGGCGCGACTGGCTGGGCCGCCTGCTGGTGGTGCATTGCGCATCCGGTGCGGGCGGGGTGACGCTCTCTTGCAGCAACGGTTTCACGCAGGCGGCCAGGCCGAGGTGGTATGGGGAGGAATGATGTTTTTTCCTGTTGAAATATTGTGCATTGCGTAATATAATAAAGAAAACCAAACAACGGGACAGCGTGAGCCGGGTTTATCCCGGTGGCGGAATGGGGTGAGAGGCCCCGCGAGACGGTCACTGTGATGCCGATTTATTCGGCTAAGTCAGATACGCAAGGCGTTGCTCCCGGGCACCGCCATCTCCGGAGCCGAAGCTGTCGTATAGAATTTGCTTCACCCGGCTGCTTTTTGGCGGCCGGGTGATTTTTTGCTGCCAGGCACCATGGCTATCATGCTTTCCACGGAAAGCATGATAGCCATTTCAAGCCGCCGGGGCGGGGGAGGACGGCAGACCTTTCCCGCCCCGCTTTCAAGAAAAATTTTTGCGCTATTTGTCGTTCCTTTCAAGTTCCCTCTCCCCGGGCCGTGCTGCAAAGAGTGCGGCCCGGGGGGAGGGAAGCAGGGGGCGTGAGATATAGGGTATTACGGATCGCCACGGGCGCGGTGCGCCCTCGCAATGGCAAAAAGTGTGTGATTGCTTCGGCATTTACATAAATAAAAAGAACGAAAGGAAGAAGAAATGAAAAAAAGAATCATTTCTCTGCTGCTGGCGCTTATCATGGCGCTGTCACTGCTTCCCGTGAGCGTGCTGGCGGCGGACGACCACACAGGTCAGGTCCATGTGACGGTGGAAAACACCACCTGGGCCGAGGCCGACGGCGCACCCTGGGAGGGGATGCTGGTGGACGAGTGGGTCACACTTCAGGATGACTCCTCCATGATGAGCTGCATCGTGGACGCACTGACGGCCGGGGGCTATTCCCAGACCGGCGCGGACACCGGCTACATCAGCGAAATCAACGGCATCGAGGAGAAGGCCGCCGCCGAGGGCTCCGGCTGGATGGGCACCCTCAACGACTGGTTCACCAGTGAGGGCTTCGCCGCCTACACCGTGGCCAACGGCAAGCTGAAGGCCGGGGACGAGATCGCCGTGCAGCACACCTGCAATCTGGGCGCGGACATCGGCGGTGCTTTTGGGGATAGCAACAAAACCCTGAAGGCCATCGCCCTCAGCGCAGGCGAACTGAACCCCGCCTTTTCCTCCGACGTGCATGACTATACCATGATTCTGCCCGAGGGCGTCACCGCCCTCACCGTCACCCCCACCGCCAGCAACAAGCAGAACCGCGTCCGCATCTATGTGGGCGGCACGGAGTATGGCCGCAAGGATGCCATTCCCGTTCAGGCGGGCACCGTCATCACCCTGAAGGTGGGCAATGACGGCGATGCCGCCCCGGAGACCTACACCATCGCCCTCCAGGCGGCGGGCTCCCTCCTCTCCGGCGACAATGTATCCCTCACCTCCATCCATCAGGACGGCTCCGCCGGCACCAAAGTGGCCCTGACCTTTGACAAGGAAACCGCCGCCTTCACCGGCAAGCTGGCAAACTATACCCATCTCAAGCAGTATAACGACGGCGGCTTCACCGTGACGCTCTCCGACCTGCCCGCAGGGGCCACCGCCCAGCTCAAGAGCAGCGACGGCAAGGTCCTGGCGGACTTTGAAAACGGCGTGGCTTCCACCCCGGCGAATCAGTTCACCGGCAGCGGCTCGGCCACTTTCTACATCGCCGTCACCGCCCAGGGCCGCACGGAGAATTACAAGCTGACCCTCACCAAGCCGGGCAATTATGTCTGGGGTACATTTAACTTCTTTGGCAAGCCTGCCTATAATACAGATAATGTGTTCTACGGCTATCCGGAGGGTACGCTGTTTCAGGCGGATGAGGACGGCAACCGCACGGGCGAAACCGGTTATTCCCAAAATTGCTGGAATTATATCGTCTATGTGTCCCCGCAGGTGGCCAGCTTCGGCATCAATAAATTCACCGATGCCATGCAGGCCGGTGACCTGAACAGCTTAAAAACACAGATTCTTGTGGATGGCGAGGTTCATGTCAAGCAGGCTAACTTCGGTAAGCCGGCCATGATGGCATTTTCCAAAAAGCCGGTACCGCTGAAGAAGGACACGACGGTCATTGACTTCGTCGGTGTCGACAAAAAGAATCCCAAGATCGAGATCCACACCACTATTACGGTGATTGTGGTCAAGACTACTCCGGCGGAGCTGACCGAGTTTATCAGCGCTCTGCCGAGCACCGATAATCTGACGTATGCCGATCACTACAAGATCGTCATGAGCTATCAGCGCGCCTATGCCGGTTTTACCGACGAGGAACAGAAGCAGCTGTCCGCGGAGACGTTGAAAAAGCTGCAGGATTCCGTGGCCCGGGTGGAGGAGCTGAAAAAGCGCCACGAGGACGGCGTTCAGGCATGGATCGACCTGGTGAATACGTTCGCCGGGAAGGTCACCGCAGAAAACTATGCCCAGTATTACGACGCCGTGCAGGATGCACAGGTGGAGTATCTGGAGCTGTCCGACGCCCAGCGGGCGGAATTTGCGGCCGTTAACTCTACGGAAAACGCCGCAGTCAAGACGGCCTACGAGGGTGCGTACCGCACCGTCAACGAGCAGTCCATTCTGGACGGCAGCTCCATCGGCAAGCCCACGGAATATTACGACGACTTTATGATGGGGGCCAACCACTATAATCTGGACCTGGGCCACGAGGACACCTATTATCCTGCCGTATTCCGGGAGATTTGGACGAACCGGCCTACGACGCTGTATCCTGCTGGATATGCGGTAGAAAAAGGTCTGCCCTATACCCTGCCCGGCATTCTGAAATTTGACATCAAGGATGACAGCATCTTCGAGATTAAGGAAGTGGAGGATGTCTATCAGGATGGCGGTCTGGGCGGCGGCAGTACTTTCCCGGCCATGAAGTACTACCTGGTGCCTAAAAAGGCAGGCACCACCACCTTCACCGTCACCTTTACGGATAAGGCGGGCAATTTCTACGGCCAGATTCCGGAGATCCCCGTCCATGTCAATAGCCCCGAGGAGACGGCTATTCAGGATCTGAACAAGAACCTGACAAACTTCACTTCTCTGAACAACACCAGCAAATACGACAACTGGACCTATGACTACGGCACCCAGGGCGCACCCTTTACCTTCAAGGTCAACGGCACCAACGCCAAGGTCAGCGTCTATAACTACCTCCAGTACAACAAAGACGGCACCCCCGTCAAGACCGACTACACCCCCGACGCCAAGGGCAATGTGACCATCCTCATCAAGGACGGCTACAACGGCATCGAGGTCACCGCTGACTATCAGGGACAGACCGTCACGCAGGTCTACTCCCTCAAGGGCAAGGTCACCCGCTATGTGCAGGAGAACATTTCTCGCCCCGGTGAGGATCTGCGCACCGGCGATACGGCGGGTATCTGGATCATCGGGCGGCCTACCAATATCCATAAGATCCTCCGTATTTATAACCCTGCCACCACGACGGTGTTCTATACGGATATGCCTCTGCAGAGCGTAGTAAATACAGACAACCAGCACGATATTTACCGTACTGATGAAAATGGTGTGAAAAAACAGGTATCTTATCAGCCCCGCGTTGCGGCCTATCTGACGGAATCCGGCACGATCACCCTCACCAAGGGCAGCTCCGATAACCGGGGCTACGGTTCCAATCCCGGCAGCGAGGGCGATCAGGGCAACACCGGCGGTATCGCCGCTTCCACCCGCTATGGCTTCGGCATGCTGGCGGATATTACGCTGCAGGTGGAGGAGAACCCCAACTTCAAGCTGGAGCCCAAGTATGAGACCGTGGCCGAGAACGGCGGGCAGGTCAAGGCTGGGGACAAGCTTACCATCTCCATCCCTACGCTGCCCATCGAGCAGCTGGCCCAGGACTATAAGCTGCAGTACTGCCTGCTGAACTACTCCACCAATATTCCCGGTGCGGAGTACATTTTCTCCAAGTGGTCCAAGGGCGGCGACTCCTGGGAGGGCGAGGGCACTACCCCCGTCGGCCCCGAGGTGGCCCTCAAGAGCATCACTTTCACCGTGCCCAAGACCACCCCGGCGGGCACCTACAGAATTCATGGCGGCTATCTGGATGTTACCCACAGAAGCGGCGGCTATGGGTGGCTGGATGTCTACGCGAAGTTCTATCAGATGGAGATCAGCGACCTGACCATCACCGTTTTGAAGGGCGACATCGAGACCGTGGAGGACCTTATTGACGCCATCGGCGCCAATGTCACTCTGGATAGTGAGGCCGCCATCACCGCCGCCAAGTCCGCCTACGATGCCCTCTCCGACGAGGACAAGGCCCTGGTGGACGCTGACAAGGTGGACGCTCTCACCGCCGCTATCATTAGGCTCAACCAGCTCAAGCACGCGGACCTCATGGCAAACCTGGATACCATCTATAAGACCACCGGCGACTTCATGGCCACCTTGGGCACCCCCACGGTGAACTCCACCGGCGGCGAGTGGATGGTCATCGGCCTGGCCCGCAGCGGCCGCACCGTACCCGCCGGGTACTATGACAATGTGGTGGAGTATGTGAAGGCCAAGGCTGACGCCAATGAGCGTTTGCACCCGGCCAAAGTCACCGACAACGCCCGGGTGATCCTGGCCCTGACGGCCATCGGCAAGGATGTCACCAATGTGGGCGGCCACAATCTGCTGAAGGGTCTGGATAACATGGATTATGTGCAGACCCAGGACATTAACGGCCCCATTTTCACCCTCATTGCCCTGGATAGCCACAACTACCCCACTATGGGCGATGTGACCCGGGAGAAGCTGATTCAGGTCATCCTGGATGCCCAGCTTCCCGACGGCGGCTGGAGCCTCAGCGGCGAGAACGCCGACACCGATATGACCGCTATGGCCATCCAGGCCCTGGCACCTTACTACAAGACCAACGAAACCGTGAAGGCTGCTGTGGATAAGGCTCTGGAGGCCCTTTCCGCCCTGCAGCGCACTGACGGCGGCTTTGGCAGCTGGGGCACCGTGAACAGCGAGTCCTGCGCCCAGGTCATCGTGGCTCTCACCGCCCTGGGCATCGATCCCACCGCAGATAGCCGCTTCGTGAAGAACGGCCACACCGTTCTGGATGCTCTGGCCGGGTTCTATGTCACCGGCGGCGGCTTCCGGCACACCGCTGGCGGCGAGCGGAACGACATGGCCACCGAGCAGGGCTACTACGCCCTGGCGGCCTACTACCGCTTCGTAAACGGCCAGACCCGGCTCTATGACATGAGCGATGTGACCATTCAGACCGGCGGCACCTCCGGCGGCGACAATAGCGGCAACGGCACCAACAACGGCGGCACTCCGGCCACCGGCGACACCGGCGTGCTGGTGTGGGCCATCGCCCTGCCTGTGGCGGCGGTCGCAGCAGCCTTTGTGCTCAAGCGCAAAAAGCGGGAGGCGTAAGCCAAAAAGAAAAACCTAAGCGGCAAAATAAAACAGCACCCCCGGGGCCTCTTGCATGACAAGAGACTCCGGGGGTTTTATTTTTTGTTTGCAGCGGTGCGATATTGGAATAAAAATTGACGACACTGATTTCAATTTTCTGCTTCAGATTTTGCAAAAACTATGGTATACTACTTAAGAGGTAAGGATCGTGCAGTTTCGACCGTTCGTTTATGATGCTACCAATCAGCAGGTGCCTGTAGCGATTAAACCAATAGAACCACAGGATGCTGCCACAACGATAAAAGGACCCCGGTAGCAGACGGATCGGACCAGCGAGTATATCTCAAACAGTAAATTTGACATCTATGGCCTGAAAACATGGGCCGGAGAACTTGTGGCCTTGGATGCGAAAACACCTGAACTGGCAAGACATTATGAGCGAGAAACAGCAAAGCAAACTATGACGGCGAAACCTGTCCGCGTTTTTTTGACGCAGAGGTTTCCGCTTGACCCACACCTTGACCCACACGGGGAAACGAACGGGTGGAACACATGGAACAAAGAGTTTCCGACCGCATCCTTTTTGCGGTAAAAATGCCCACAAAGCCTTATGCCGCAACGGCTGGAGGGCATTTTATCACTTGGTAAGGATGAGGTCGGCGGTTCGAATCCGCCCAGCAGCTCCAAGAAGTCCTGTTTTCTCTCGAAAACAGGACTTCTTCTTTGCCTATTTTTGCTCTATGGGTGAGGGCTTGAAGCAAAGTGGCCGTATGCTCTTGCCCTTGCGGTAAATACGGCTTGCCTATAGGGCGAATAACGCCTGTTACACGGTAATTATCTTCAGCCACTCAATATATTCCAGCGCCAATTCTGACAGTACTCGAGAGGGGTTACAGATATACCCGATCTCGATTTGCCCCAAATCCGTGATGGGCACCTTTTACGAGCAGGTATTTGCGACACAACCGTTCTATGGCTGGGACGAGGGGCCGGAGGACCGGGGCGTTAAGTACGATCTCGCCGGCACAAAGCTGGTGCTGCTGACCCAGGAAAATCCGTTCCCCACCTCCGGCGCCGTACATTTCCAGCTGCAGGTGCCGACTCTGGAGGATATCTATCCCCGGGCGCAGGCAGCCGGTGCCGTCACCCAGGAGCCTTTCTTCCGCCCCTACGGCTGGCATATGTTCCGCATGGCTGATCCTGCGGGAAATCACATCAATATTTATACGGTGCCAACCGCCGCCGAATAAAGCGCACCGAAACCGCAAAAATTAAAGGATGCTCTTCACGCCCGGAATTAAAAAGGGAGGCAGCTTATGAAACAGAACCGTCTCGTAAGCCGCCTCCCTTTTTTCGTTTTTAATTGCCAAGGTTCACGGCATCACCCGGCGGACTATGCGGATAAAGTCCTCCTTGCCGAAAATCACCGGCACCGGGTATACGGGGTTGGCCTCCGCCCAGGCGGCCATTTGAGGCAGGTCCTCCGACTGAATACAGGGAAAGCACTCCGGAATGCCCAGCGACCGGTTCATGCGGTAAATGGCCTCTACTGCCTGCCGGGCAAGGCTTCGGGTCTCCCGGGTGTTATAAAAGCGGCCGATGTAGGCCTCCACCGCATGGGTCAGGGCGTCCAGGCCGGTCTCCGCCGTGACGCCGTGGAAGCTGCTCCGGGCCGGGAGCCTCTCCGCCATGGTAATAAATTCCGGTGCGGCGCATTGGCGGCGGCTTGCCACGATCATGGGCTCTTTGCACCCGGCGTCCGCCAGCAGCTCCGGCAGCCTTTGCAGGCTCCCGGCTCCGGTGATGCATTCCGGCCTGCGTCAGGGCAGTACCCGGGCCTCCAGACCGAAGCAGGCCTGAAACACCCGACAGTATATTTTTTAAGCAGCATAATGCGTACATCCTTTCCATGGACTATTACGCCGCATTTTAGGCGGGATTGCAAGATGGAATGGGGAGATGGATATTGTAGGGGCGGACGGCTCTGTCCGTCCAGTGCGATAACGCAACATTTTGTAGGGCAGGGCCCGTGTGCCCTGCCGGGAGTGGGGGTGCCGGGCAGCGGGGTGAGGGCACCCCGCCCTACACACCATTTACCGATAGAATTTCACAAGGGGCGGCCGCCCACCGTCGTGCCAACCGATTCCCGGCCACTGTCGTGCCCGTTAATTGGGGCCCTATAAGGGCCTATTGCGGACGAAACCCTTAAGGGGTTTTTATCTATGCCTTGGGATTCTTACTACCCGTAAACGGGTCTATAAATTCCTTTATGCTAATCTGGTCAGACATTTTGTCCTCCTCCAACTGGTTCTGTATGTACGCCTTTATCGCTTTCTTGTTTCGGCCTACCGTATCCACAAAATACCCTCTTGCCCAAAAGTGTCTATTCCCGTACTGATACTTCAGGTTGGCATGCCGATCAAATATCATCAGGCTGCTCTTTCCTTTCAGGTATCCCATAATCTGGGATACGCTGTACTTCGGCAGGATGCTTATCAGCATATGGATGTGCTCTTTCTTTACTCTAACTCGGAGACTTTTTCTTGTCTTCTTTGCCCCTCGCCATAGGCTATTTTTCCCCCCGGCAGAGCCGGGGGTTGTCTTTGGTTGCCAATACAAGAAGAAGGCCCTCGGCAATGCCGGGGGCCTTCTTCTTCACAGTATCTGTTTGCGGTTAAAATCCGTCGCACAGCTTGCGCCGTTAAGGCTCGTTTGTAAAAATACACCCTGCTTACAGGTGATACGCTCGCTCTTAGAAATGGGAATCCACGTACTTATTGTACTTATTGAGATCCATTTCATCCTTGTAGGTATTGCGGAAGCGCTGGACGGTAAGGCTGTTGAACTGGATGATATTCCGGTACTTCAGCACGCCCGCCACCAGAGCGATACAGCCGCAGATATAGCCCATATCCACCCGTGTGCAGGTCCAGCCCAGACCGGCCAGCACCAGCAGGGAGATCAGGACGCCGGCCACCTGCTTTTTCGGATGCAGGCGGCGCACCGTTTCCTCCTTCACCACGCCCTCGTCCACCATGACCTTGGCGAAGCGCTTCTGCACAGTGAAAAGACTGATGGCGTTGAGCAGCATGGGGGCCGCCACGAAGAACGCAAACAGGGCGATGATGGCATTATAGACGAATACCATAAAGTTATCATTGTTCAAAGGGGAGTTCCTCCTTAGATGAATTTTATCGCCAGCGGGCTTGGCCCGGAGGTCACGGACAGATCACCACGGGAACATCGTCCCGCTGGGTGGCATAGAGTACGTGGCTGTAACACAGCCGGAAGGACAGGACATCCCCCACCTGCACCGGCTGGGGGGCGTCGGTCACGTCCAGAATACAGTGATCCGAGGAGCCGCCGATGACGGTGACGCCGGGCATGGTGGGCCGGAGCGTCTCCATGTCGCCTACGTCGGCCCGGCCCAACGCCAGAATGGCACGGAGTCGGAGGCCACGATCCTCATAGACAGGCTTTCGGCCGAAGGCGTCGGCCCCCAGTTCCCCTTGGGGATAGGTGGGCTTCTCCTTCACCTCCACCACCTCTGCCTCCAGACGGAACACGTCGTTCCGGAGGTAGTCTGCATCGTGGATGCCCCAGGAATCGGCAATATCCTGCGCCGTCAGAATATTTTCTCCGATCCGTAGGTGGTTGATGCCGGCGGGCATGGTGCCGGTATGGATCATGGGATAGGAGCTGGTGGCGCCGCCGGAGACTATCTCCAGCGGGCGGCCGATGGCGTCCTCCACCCGGCGGGCGATGGCCAGCAGCATCTGCATCTTCTCCGGCGTGGCCCGCACGGAGCCGTAGCAGCTGAGGTTCACGCCTACGCCGGACAGGTGGACATGGGGCAGCCGGCGCTCCACATACAGGCAGGTCTGCACCATTTCCTCGTGGTCCCAGTAGCCCTCCCGCAGGTCGCCCAGATCCGCCATGATGATGACGGCGTGGGACTTCTCCTGCCGGGTACACTCCTGCTCCAGCAGGTCCAGAGTCGTGCGCTCGCTTTGCAGCGACATTTCACACAGCCGTACCAGCTCCGGCAGCTCCGTGGGGCCGGGGATACGGATCAGCAGATAGGGGCCGGGGATGCCTGCCTGGCGGCAGCGCTCCACCTGCTCCAGACGACTGGTTCCCAACTGCGTGACGCCGCATTCCCGGAAGCGGCGGGCCACCTCCGGCAGGCCGTTGACGCCCTTGATGACGCCGCAGACCTGGATTCCGCAGGCGGCGCAGCGGGAGATAGTCTCCCGGGCGTTGCTGCGGAAGGACGAGTCACGCAATACCAGTCTGGGGTATTGACGGTTCATTTCCATTCCTCCTCACACCTGCGGCCCAAAGCCGTCAGGTTAACAGGAATAGTTTACCATATCCGGCGGCAAAATGCCACCCTCATTTTGTGCAAGCTATAAAAATTTTAATAGCGGGGCGGCACCAGCCGGGCCTTGGTCAGGGCCACCACCAGTGTGGGCAGCAGAGCCAGCTGGATGAGGGTGCCGGGCCACGAGATCAGAATATTGGCGGAAACCCACGCCGCCATGGACCAGCTGCCGGCGGGGAAGGTCAATGCCTTCACCACGCCCGCCACGATGCGGCCGCAGGGGATGGCGCAGCACAGGGCGATATAGAGGTCGCCGTAGAGCCGCCCCGTATGCACCAGACGCATCACCAGCGCCGTTACCAGACCGTAGACCGCCAGCTCCGCCATCATGGAGGGCAGCACCGCCGCCGCAGGCATACCGGTCAGCACCGACGACAGCAGCGGGCCAAGCAGGCCGCAGACCACGCCGTAGGGCCACGTGCAGACCAGTCCGCACAGCAGCACGGGGATGTGCATGGGCAGGAACACGGTGCCGGAGCCCAGCGCATGAAAGGCCATGGGCAGCACCACGCACAATGCCACGCAGATGGCGCAGAATACCAGTTTTTTCGTTGCAGAGAGCTGCATGGGAAGCTTCCTCCTTGGGGATCGGTATGACCTATAGTATATTATAAGTGGGTCTTGCCGGATTTGCAAGAGCGTCTCTTGACAAAACCGGCGGTGGGGATTACAATGCAGTCGTTCCAGAGGTCGCCTGCGGGCGGCTTGGTTTCTGAGATGCAGTTAGATAACATTAACCAAAAGGAGTGGAATCCATATGATCGAGACAACGGTGAAGGTAGACGGCATGATGTGCGGGATGTGCGAGGCCCATGTCAGCGATGCCATCCGGGGTGCTCTGCCGGTGAAAAAAGTCACCGCCTCCCACACCAAAGGGCAGGCGGTGATCCTCAGCGAGGCGCCGCTGGACGAGGAGGCCCTGCGGACCGCCATCGGCAAGACCGGCTATGAGGTGCAGGGCGTCAGCACCCGGCCCTATGAGAAAAAAGGATTGTTCGGCTTCCTGAAGAAGTGAGCTACATCCGCTTGATCTCCTCCAACAGCAGATCGATGTCCAGCTCGTCCGGCTTCTCCTCCTGAGAGACCGGGGCGGCGGGGGCCGGTGTTTCCCGGACGGGAGATGCCGGCTTTTCCGCTGCCGGAGGGGCGGGCTTTTTCTCCTCCGCAGGCGGGGGCGTGGGAGCCTTCTCCGGCTGCGGAGCAGGCTTCGGGGCGGCGGGCTGCTGCGGGGCCGGACGGTGGGGCATGGGCGGCACGGCGGTCTCCTGCTCCTCACGGGCCATCTGGCGCATCACCACACGCTCCCCCTCCCGGAAGCCACGGCGATAGCCGCCACGGCGAGCCAACAGGCAGAAGATCAGCAGCACCAGCACCAGCACCAGCGCAACGGGGGCCAGCAGCGGCAGCTGCCACGGCAGATGGGGCACGGTGATGGGAGTCAGCAGCACCCGCCACAGGGCGGCAAGCGGCGAGCTTACACTGGTGCTTGCCGGGGCGGCGGCATCGACGGCCAGTGCCGTCTGCGGCAGCAGGAACAGTCCCATCAAGCCAAGGTATGTTTTTTTCATCCGTGCCACTCCCTTTACATACAAATTCTCCGTACAGTATACCACGCACGCCGCCCGGCTGTCCACGCTCCGGCGGCGATTTTTTACGGAAATATGAAATTTGTCGAAAGTAAGCATTTTCCGGTAGCTTTCCGCCGCCGCTTCCCGTATAATGGAGACAATGAATCCGGGAGGTACGTCCATGCAAGCTACCAAGGAAACTGTTCAGAAGCGTCCCCACACCGCCCTGTGGATCATCCTGTGCGTCGTGCTGTTGTGTGCAGCCGGGGCGGCGCTGTATTTCTGCCGGTGGGCGGAAAAGCCCCTGACGCTGGCGGAGGGCTATGTGGCCGCCGGGGGGCTGACGGCGGACATCACCGACGGTGAGGGAGCCGTCCTGTCCCAGCCGGTGCGGGGGACGAAGGTCACCTATGTGGTGGAGGACGAGGACAAGGATCATCCCGGTCTGGTGCGGCTGGTGCTGGGGGAGGACAACTTCGGCTATCTGGCCCGTGAGCATCTGGTGACGGACCCCAAGGACGTGGTGGCCACGAAAATCATCTATGTCCGCACGGCGGTGAATCTGCTGGATGAAGCGGGGGCCGTGCCGGGGCGGCTGGTGCAGAAGGGAGAGGCCCTGACCGTCACCGGCTGGCAGGATATGGACGCCAGCGGCGCCGTGGGGCGCTGGCAGGTGGAGGGCGGCTACATTCGGGCGGAGTACGTCACCATGGACGAGCCCAGCGCCAAGGCGCAGTACGATCAGGAGGTCTATCAGCTCCACGCCGAACGAGGGGACAGTTGGGGCGGCGGTGACGCTGCGGGGCTGGACTACTTCCCCCGTGAAAAGGCCAGCTTCGAGGGCCATCCCATGCCCGGCGAGGTGAAGGCCCTGTATCTCAACAACGAATCCATCGCCCAAGCGGCGGAATATGTGGAGGTGGCGGACTCCTGCGGTATCAACGCCTTTGTGGTGGACATCATGGACGGCGGAGCCATCGCCTATCCCTCGGAGGTGATGAAGCAGTACTCCCCCTCCGCCTACGAGAGTGCCTACAACACGCTGGAGGTATATCAGACGGGCATCAAGACCCTGAAGAATGCCGGGTACTACGTCATCGGACGCATCACGGCCTTCAACGACCCCCATCTGGCGGAGGATCACCCGGAGTGCGTCATCGCCGATCAGGCGGGCGAGCCTTTGCAGATCGGCGGGATGTACTGGCCCAGTGTGTACAGCCGGTTCGTGTGGCAGTACAAGGTGGAGCTGGGGCTGGAGGCGGCCCGACTCATGGGCTTTGACGAGATCCAGTTCGACTATATGCGCTTCCCAGATGGCACATGGGCCTTCGAGGAGGGGACCATTGACTACCGCAACGAAAACGGCGAGAGCAAGGCCCAAGCGGTGCAGCGATTCCTGATGTACGCCTGCGACCGGCTCCACGACGCCGGGGTGTATGTCTCCGCCGATGTGTTCGGGGAGTGCGCCGAGGCCTACGTCACCGCCTACGGCCAGTACTGGCCCGCCATCAGCAATGTGGTGGACGCCATCAGCGCCATGCCC
Organism: Vescimonas coprocola; assembly: GCF_018408575.1. Lineage (NCBI taxonomy): Bacteria > Bacillati > Bacillota > Clostridia > Eubacteriales > Oscillospiraceae > Vescimonas > Vescimonas coprocola. The sequence continues at coordinate 2,512,774 of NZ_AP023418.1, read as the reverse complement.
TATCCGGATCACTACGGGGCCTCCGGGGACTGGCTACCGTGGGAGCACCCCTACGAGACCATGTATGCCTTCGGCCAGAAGGCTGCCCAGCGACAGCTGGAGACGGCGTCTCCGGCTGCGGTACGCACGTGGGTGCAGGCCTACAACGCCATCCGGGAGCCCTACAACACCTACGGGCCGGAGGAGGTAGGGGCCCAGATCAAGGCTCTGCGGGACACCGGCAACACCGGTGGGTATCTCACATGGAACGGAGCCTCTCCGCTGGGGAAATACCGGGCGTTGGCTCCGGCATTTGATTGAGGAAGCATAGAAGATGGAGCCTGCGGCTTTGCCGCAGGCTCTCTGTGTGTCCAAAAAAGTCTTTCCTGCACGCCGGGGCATTTCTCAGAACTTCAAAAAGCTTCCAAAAAATGAGCACCAAAAAAGCCGCCCTGACGGCGGCTTCTTTGGCGGAACAAAAAGAAGGAAAACGTAAAGGTAGAAAGCAAATGAAAAGGGGAAAATGCGATTACTTGTGATCCACGGAGTACATATGCTCAATGAGGCACAGGATCTTATCGGAATAGCCGATCTCGTTATCATACCAGGAGACCACCTTCACAAAGGTGTCGGTCAGGGCGATACCGGCCTTGGCGTCGAAGATAGAGGTGTGGGTGTCACCCAGGAAGTCGGAGGAGACCACAGCCTCGTCGGTATAATCCAGAATACCCTTCAGCTCGCCCTCGGAGGCCTTCTTCATGGCGGCGCAGATCTCGTCGTAGGTGGCAGGCTTCTCCAGATTCACGGTCAGATCCACCACGGAGACATCCAGCGTGGGGACACGCATGGACATACCGGTGAGCTTGCCGTTCAGGCTGGGAATGACCTTGCCCACGGCCTTGGCAGCGCCGGTGGAGCTGGGGATGATATTGCCGGAGGCGGCACGGCCGCCACGCCAGTCCTTCACGGACACGCCGTCCACCGTTTTCTGGGTGGCGGTGGTGGAGTGAACGGTGGTCATCAGGCCGTCGGCAATGCCGAAGTTATCGTGCAGGACCTTGGCCACGGGAGCCAGACAGTTGGTGGTGCAGCTGGCGTTGGAGACGAAGGTCATGTCGGAGGTGTAGGTGTCCTGATTGACGCCCATGACGAACATGGGGGTATCATCCTTGGAGGGGGCGGACATCACCACGTGCTTGGCACCGGCGGCGATGTGGCCGGCGGCCTTCTCCTTGGTCAGGAACAGGCCCGTGGACTCGATGACGTACTCGGCGCCGATCTCCTTCCAGGGCAGGTTGGCGGGGTCACGCTCGGCGTACACGGGGATGCTGCGGCCATTGACGATAATGCCCTTGTCGTTGGAGGACACGTCGGCCTGAAACCGGCCATGCATGGTGTCATACTTCAGCATATATGCCAGATAGTCGGCAGGGCAAAGGTCGTTGATGCCCACGATCTCGATCTCCGGGTGCTGCAGGCTGCAGCGCAGGACCATACGGCCGATCCGGCCAAATCCATTGATACCAACTTTAATGCTCATCACGAAAACTTCCTCTCTGATGGAATATATCAAACATATGGTATGTTTAGTATTATATGCACCTGCCGCAAAAAAATCAAGCCTTTTTTCATAAAATTTTTTTCTTTTTTCAAATCCGGGGATATGCCTTGTTTTTCAACAGGAACCCTGCTATAATGTGTTGAATTTCACCACTGCCGCTGTGCTGGAGAAAGTTGGCGGGGATACTTCCCCCCGTTTCCCGGCATGGTAAAGAGGAAGGGGGCGATGGCCGTGGAGCATCAAGAGGACAGCCAGATCCTGCTGGAGCAGATCATGCCGCAGATCGCAGCGCAGCTGCGGGTGGCCATGGGCAACATCCATACAGCGCTGACCCGGCTGGTGCCGGAGGAGATGCCGGAGGGCGAAGGCTCCACCGGGCAGAGCGCCGCCATCCTGTGCCAGAGCTACTACCGTCTGCTGCGGCTGGTGAACAATCTCTCCGCCGCCCCCCTGATCTCTCAAACAGAGCCGCTGGAGACGAAGAATGTGGAGCTGGTGGCGTGGCTGACGGAACTGATACACTGCGCCCAGCCGCTGGTGGCCCATGCTGGGGTGAAGCTGACCCTGCGGTGCAGCCTGACGGCTCATGTGGCGGCCATCCACCCCAGCTATCTGGAGCGGCTGTTGTGGAATCTGCTGTCCAATGCGGTGAAGTACACGCCCTCCGGCGGCGAGGTCACGGTGACGCTGCGGGCCGCAGCGGGACAAGTGCTGCTGACGGTGGCAGACAGCGGCGTGGGCATCCCCCCGGAGCAGCAGGCGCACCTCTTCGACGGCTATCTGGAGAAGCTGCGGATGCCGCCTCCCCCACAGGGTCTGGGGCTGGGCCTGCCCCTGTGTCAGGCCATTGCCCGTGGTCACGGCGGGCGGCTGCTGTTACAGTCCGGCCCGGAGGGTACCACCGTAACGGTGTCGCTGCCGGATCGGCGCTGCACCAAAACGGTGTTGCGGGAGCCGCCCTTCGCCTACGGCGGCGGCTTTCATCCGGTGCTGCTGGGGCTGGCGGATGCGCTGCCCTATACGGCCTTCACCCGGAAAAATCTGGACTGACGGCCCCACATATGATATTAGGATCCCCGCTTTGGCGGGAAAGGATACACGAGGAAACGGTGCATGGAGAAAAAACGAGTTCTGGTAGCCATGTCCGGCGGAGTGGACAGCTCGGCGGCGGCGCTTCTATTGCAGCAGCAGGGCTACGCCTGCGACGGGGCCATGCTGAAGCTGTACAGCGGCGAGGTGGAGGGTACCTGCTGCTCCGCCGACGATGCCGACGATGCCCGCAGCGTGGCCTATCGGTTGGGGATGAAGTTCTATATATTCAATGAGACGGAACGGTTTGCACGGGACGTCATGGACCACTTCGTGGCGGAATACTGCGCCGGTCACACCCCCAATCCCTGCATCGACTGCAACCGGTGCCTGAAGTTCGGAGCGCTGCTGGAGCGGGCGCTGGTGCTGGGCTACGACTATCTGGCTACGGGCCACTATGCCCGTGTGGGCTACGATCCGGAGACGGGGCTGTACCGGCTGCTGCGGGGCCGGGACCGGCGGAAGGATCAGAGCTATGTGCTGTATCAGTTGACGCAGCACCAGCTGTCGCACCTGCTGCTGCCGGTGGGGGAGTTCGACAAGCCCGCCATCCGGGAGAGCGCCCGTGAGGCGGGGCTGCTGAACGCCGACAAGGCGGACAGTCAGGATATCTGTTTTGTGCCGGACGGGGACTACGGCCGCTTCCTGCGGGAGTATGGCCATGTGGAGATGACGCCCGGTGACTTTGTGGACCGGGAGGGCCGGGTACTGGGCCGCCACAAGGGTCTCCCCTGCTACACCACCGGCCAGCGGAAGGGGCTGGGCGTCAGCGCTGGGAGACACGTCTATGTGGTGCGGAAGAACGCTGCCGACAACACCATCCTGCTGGGGGACAACGAGGAGCTCTATGCACGGGAGCTGACGGCCTGCCGGGTGAACTGGATCTCCGGCACGGCGCCGACGGAGCCTGTCGCCGTCACCGCCAAGACCCGGTACAGCCAGATGGAGGCGGAGGCGGAGGTCACACCCCTGCCGGAGGGGCGGATGCGGGTGGTCTTCCGCCAGCCCCAGCGGGCCATCACCTCCGGACAGGCCGTGGTGCTCTACGACGGGGATACGGTGCTGGGCGGCGGCGTCATCGAAGATCGGTGAAGATTTTCCCGGATTTCCGGGAAATATCTGTTGACAAACACCGGCGCATGTGTTATATTTATTCTTGCTTGTCGAGCTTATCGATATGGCGGCGTAGCTCAGTTGGCTAGAGCATGCGGTTCATACCCGCAGTGTCACCGGTTCAAATCCAGTCGCCGCTACCAAAGCCCGGAGAGATGTACCACGTCTCTCCGGGGCCCCTCAAGGGTTTATCCGGCCCGTTGGTCAAGTGGTTAAGACACGGCCCTTTCACGGCTGTAACATGGGTTCGAGTCCCGTACGGGTCACCACAAGGCAACTCGTAAGGGTTGCCGAATAGGGAGGCTTAGCTCAGCTGGTTAGAGCGCCTGCTTCACACGCAGGAGGTCACTGGTTCGAGTCCAGCAGTCTCCACCAAAAAGTTCCTGATTTCTTACGAAATCAGGAACTTTTTCTGTTTATGATCTCAAAAGTGACACGGCATTTTGGCGTTTTTCGCTTGACCCAAACCGTGACCCAAAAGCCGAGAGGTCAGGAAAGCCCCGGAGAGGGGCGGATGGCATCATCCGTCCCTCTCCGGCTGTTTTTTGTGGGCTACATGGTCTGGCTGATGACGCTGCCGATGGTGTCGGCGGCGTCACGCTTCATCTCCTCCGTGGCGTGGGTGTAGGTGCTGAGGGCAAAGCCTGCATCGTAATGTCCCAGCGCACCGGGCAGCGTCTTGACGTCCACGCCGTACTTGAGGGACAGCGTGGCGAAGGTGTGTCGTAACCCATGGAAGGTAATGCGCCTGTCCGGTGCGGTGGGGTCACAGATGGCGTTGCGGTGATGGAGGATGAACTGCTGCATGCCGGCAATAGCCCGGTCGGTGGGTACGCCGTCCGGCACCAGCAGCTTGTGGCCGCGTTCCGTTTTCTCCAGCAGCCGTTGCAGCATCATCGTGATACGGTCATCCTCGATGGGGACGATACGCACCTTGCCGCCCTCGCCCCTTACGGTGAGGGTGTTTTCACGCAGCGCACGCTCCGTCGCGGCGGCGTTCATGCGGAAGCACTCGTGGATACGCAGCCCGGCGTAGCGAGCCAGATACAGGGCAAGGATGTAGTCCTGCCTCTCCTCCGCCATGGCGCGGCCGATCAGCTTGCCAAACTCCGAGTTCGTCCATATGCGATCCTGCTGCCCAAAGCGACGGGTGGTGTTCAGGGGCGCTCGCCCCCCTTTACCGCCGGGTGGCAGTCGCCGCATTCTTTGCGCTGCGTCCTCTATCGACGGGTTCTACAAACGCAGTCCCTTTATGTCCTTGATACGTGACAAAATCATATTACAGCTGCAGCTGACCACACCAGGCAAGGCATCAATGACCGTATGCAGAAAAACCTCCATTTCTTCAGCGGAGGCGGCTACGGCGTGGACGTGCAGCTTGTCTTTTCCTGTCACGCGGTAGATCTGCGTGACGGTATCGTTTTGATGTAAGATATCTGTGACCTCCGCCAGACAGCGCGGTGTTGTTTCGATTTCAAAATAGCAGGAAACCGCCCCGCTGATCTTCTGAGGATTGATAACAGTCGTGTATTCCTCGATAATGCCCCTTTGCTCCAAAGCCTGTATCCGGGTCTTTACCGCAACTCTTGAAATGCCGACTTTTTCACCAATATCCGAGTAGGAGATGCGTGCATTTTCTATCAGCAGCCTCACAATCTTTTGATCCAATCCGTCCAGCCCATCTAAGTACATACAGTTTCCTCCGCAAATCAGGTTTTTCCATGATCTTTAGCTCTGATGATACCACCGTTCCTTCAAAAAGTAAACGCCGCATTGACAGATTGAAGCAAAAGCACTACAATACTTGCGAAATGCAGCTTTTAACTTACGATTCGGAGGCGTGCCATGAACCGTGATTTAACACGAGGCCCCGTCACAAAGTCCATGCTGCTGTTTGCCATCCCCATGATTTTAGGGGATCTATTGCAGCAGTACTATAACATTGCCGACACGCTGATTGTCGGGCAATTTCTCGGGCGTGATGCGCTTGCGGCGGTGGGCTCGTCTTTTACGCTGATGACCTTTCTGACCTCCATCATCCTCGGCCTGTGCATGGGGAGCGGCGCACTGTTATCCATGCGCTTTGGGCAGCGGGATGAGAGGGCTCTTTGCGAGAACCTCTGTGCATCGTTTTTCTTTATCGCGCTCGTCACCGTGCTCTTAAACATCTTATCATTTGTCTGCCTGGACGGGCTTCGCACCTTCCTCCGGGTTCCCGCCGAGGTCTGGGGCGATATGCGTGAATACCTGTTTGTGATTTTCATGGGCATTCCCGCCGTTTTCCTGTATAACTACTTCGCCTCTTTTTTGCGGGCGATCGGCAATTCCGTTATCCCGCTGGGCTTTTTGGCTGTTTCCGCTGTACTGAATATCGCTCTCGATCTCTGGTTTGTCATCGGGCTAAATAGAGGCGTCGCCGGAACAGCGGAAGCGACGGTGATCGCCCAGTATGTTTCGGGGATCGGCATTGCCGCTTATGCGTTTATGCGCTTCCCGCAGGTGCGCTCGGTATGGAAGCTCTGCTGTCTGCGGTGCGGACGTATCCAGGAGATCGTCTCCTTCTCCACGCTGACCTGCGTGCAGCAATCGATCATGAACCTCGGTATCCTTATGGTGCAGGGACTGGTCAACAGCTTCGGCCCCGTTGTGATGGCGGCCTTCGCTGCCGCTGTGAAGATCGACGCCTTTGCCTATATGCCGGTGCAGGACTTCGGCAACGCCTTTTCCACTTTTATCGCCCAGAATTACGGCGCAAAAGAGAGTGCACGGATACGTGCGGGGCTGAAAAGTGCCGTGTGCATTTCCATGGCCTTCTGCGTGGTCATATCCGCACTCGTCTCCGTATTTGCAAGACCCCTTATGGCGATTTTTGTGGATGCCGGAGAAACCGAGGTCATCCTGGAGGGCGTGCGGTACCTTCGTATTGAGGGCGCGTTTTACTGCGGCATCGGCTGCCTGTTCCTGCTCTACGGCCTGTACCGTGCGTTGGGGCGGCCGGGCATGAGCGTTGTCCTGACGGTCATCTCATTAGGCACACGTGTCGCGCTGGCCTATCTGCTGTCCGCCATCCCCGCCATGGGCGTCACCGGTATCTGGTGGTCTGTCCCGATCGGCTGGGGGCTGGCGGATTTAGCCGGGCTGCTTTATTACAAGGCAAAAAAGCAGGCGCTGCTGTTTTGAACCTCGGTTGAGGTCGAACTGCTATATTTGATTTATAAAGGGCGGATGGTAGGCTGGTCGGGGCTCTTGCGCTGCTGCCGGCATTCTGCCGGGACTACGGACTGCGGGGCGTGTGGTTGGCAGTATTCCACTCCGTTTCCGCTTTTTGCAACGCGGGGTTCGATATTCTGGGGCGGGCGGATGCCCTCTACCCTTCCCTGACGGCGTACATGGCCGACCCGCTAATCAATATCGTCATCATGCTGCTGATCGTCGTGGGCGGTATCGGTCTTCTGACATGGGACGATGTCTGCACCCACCGGCTGCACCTGCGGCGGTACCGGATGCAGAGCAAGGTCATTCTGAGCGCAACCGTCATCCTGATCGCGCTTCCGGCATTGTTCTTCTTCCTGACAGACTTTGCAGAGCTTCCCGCGGGACAGCGCGTCCTGGCGTCGCTCTTTCAGGCGGTCACACCGCGAACGGCGGGCTACAACACCGCAGACCTGACGAAAATGAGCGATACCTCACAGGCGGTCACGATTTTGCTGATGCTGACCGGCGGCGCGCCCGGCTCCACGGCGGGCGGCATGAAGGTAACGACACTGGCTGTGCTGGTCTCCAATGCGGTCACCGCTTTCCGCAGGCGAGAGGATCCGCAGCTTTTCAAGCGTCGGCTGGAGCCCTCCGCTGTGCGGAACGCCGCCGCCATCCTGCTGCTGTATCTGGGGCTGACCTTCGCAGGTGCGGCGGTCATCAGTGCGGCGGAGGGACTGCCGCTCGGTGCCTGTCTCTATGAAACGGCATCCGCTGCCGGGACGGTAGGGCTGACACTGGGGCTGACGCCGCAGCTGGGTACGCTGTCGCAGGGCATTCTCATTCTGCTGATGTTCTTCGGGCGTGTCGGGGGACTTACCCTGATCTACGCCGCATTCTCCGGGCATGATCTGACCTATGCCCGGTATCCGAAGGAAATGATCACCGTAGGCTGAAAGAAGCGCACGATGAAGAACGTATTATTGATCGGACTTGGCCGCTTCGGGCGGCACCTTGCCATGCAGCTGAGCGAGCTGGGGCATCAGGTCATGGCGGTGGACCGGGACGAGGAGCGCATCAACGAGTGTATGCCCTTTGTCACCAACGCGCAGATCGGTGACAGTACCCGCATGGATTTTCTGCGCTCGCTGGGCGTTGGAAACTACGACGTCTGCTACGTTACCATCAGCGGAGACTTCCAGAACTCGCTGGAAACGACGTCCCTGCTCAAGGAGCTGGGGGCGAAATATGCGGTGTCCCGCACCGAACGGGATGTGCAGGCAAAATTTCTGCTGCGCAACGGCGCGGACGCGGTGACATACCCGGAAAAGCAGCTGGCGAAGTGGGCGGCTATCCGGTACACCGCCAACCACATCTTCAGCTACATAGAGCTGGGCGAAAAGCACGCCATTATCGAGATCGCCGTCCCGGGCAGCTGGCAGGGACACAGCATCAGTGAGCTGGACATCCGCCGAAAGTACGGCGTCAACATCCCCGGCGTGAAGCGGAACGACAAAACTGATGTGAATATCTCGCCGGAAACCGTGCTGGACAGCAGCCTGACGCTGCTGGTGCTGGGTGAGTATACGGCGCTGAAAAAGTGCTTCCGGCTGTAAGGCTGCATCTGTCATTATTTCGGTTCCCTCGAAAGGTGTTCATGGCGGCGACCATTATCTCCTTCGGCAAGCCGGTAGAAAAAGTCACACAAAAGCCCAAGAAGCCCTTTGAAGAGCGTGTACATATTCTTTGAGGGAGCTTTTCGTGACGCTATATAGCGCAGTCCCTCATGAGGAATGTTCTCATGAGGGACTGCGCTTATTGCAATAGGGTTCTGGACTCTATGCGCCGGCGGCATTCATCTGTTATCCCGTGGCTGCCGGTGCTTAGAACGGCGCACCGCTGCCGCAGCCAATAGCATTCCGGACGCTGCTGCCAGCATCGCGATACGGATGCGGGTATATCTTGATCTTATCCACCTCATCGGGTTGAGCTCTCTGAATGTCGGCACCGTATATGGCCAGTCGGTTTTGATCATTTGTGTCAAATTGTGTAAGTAACCTGTCAAATATTGCCGAGAAAAATAATGCCGCCCGAGATATAATAAAAAATAATATCATTGGGGAGGCGTGCAGAGATGGAAGTTCGAGTAAAAAATCTGACAAAACAATTTGGCAAGACCACCGCAGTCAACCACATCGATGTTGTATTCAAGGACGGGAAGCTGACGGGACTTCTTGGCCCGAGCGGATGCGGCAAGTCTACGACTCTCTACATGATTGCCGGTCTGGAGGGTGTTACGGACGGCGAAATCATGTTCGGTGACCGGGATGTGACCACCCTGATGCCGGAGAAGCGGAATATCGGTCTGGTATTCCAAAACTACGCACTGTATCCCCACATGACAGTCCGGGACAACATCACATTCCCTCTGTCGAACATAAAGGATCCGGAAACCGGGAGGCCGTATTCCCGTGCCAAGCGTAACGCCGCGACCGATGAGATTGCCAAGCTGGTCCAGATCGAGTCCTTGCTGGACCGCAAGCCCGGTCAACTTTCCGGCGGTCAGCAGCAGCGTGTCGCGATTGCCCGTGCGCTGGTAAAAAAGCCCGATGTTCTGCTGCTGGACGAGCCTCTCAGCAATCTGGATGCCCGCCTGCGCATGGAAATGCGGTCAGAAATTCGCCGTATCCAGCAGGAATCCAAGGTGACCACCATCTTTGTTACCCACGATCAGGAAGAGGCCATGAGCATCACGGATGAGATCGTGCTGATGCGTCAGGGTGTGGTGCAGCAGGTCGCCGGTGCCCATGAGATGTACATGGATCCCGCCAACAGCTTTGTGGCATCCTTCATGGGCAATCCGCCTATTTCCTATGTGGATGTGCAGGTCGGCGGCGGTTCGGCTGTTCTGGAAAATGGCCTGCGTCTGCCCTGCAGATCTGACTACGCCGGACATGCTAAAATGGGCATCCGTCCGGAGGCGTGGGCGCTGGGCGGTGATCTGTCTGTCACACTGACCGACGTGGAGATGCGGGGTCAGGATCAGGTGGTCTCCTTCACTCTGGCGGGCCAGCCGGTTCGTGCTATCCTCAACGCGGAGGAGTATGTACGCCCCGGTCAGGAGGTTCACCTGCGTCTGTCGGAAAAGCGCTGCTATCTGTTCAACCCCGAGACGGGCGTCCGCCTGTAAGGAGGCTCACTATGCTGAAAGATAAGGTGAGAAAAGATCCGGGGGCTGCCAAGAAGCGCAGATACCAGCTGGTGGAAATGTCCGACGGTACCCTCCGTGTGCGCAGTGGATGGGCCTATGCGTACATTCTTCCCGCTATGGCTTTGCTTCTGCTGTTCACCGTGTATCCGCTGGTCATGGTGCTTCGCACGGCTTTCTATCAGAAGTATATCTATATCACCAATACCGGCAAGGGCTTCGGACTGTCCTCCTTTGCATGGGTCCTGAAGGACTCCACCTTCTGGATGGCCTGCAAAAACACAGCGATCCTGCTGCTCATTGCCCTGCCGATTACGCTGATACTTGCTCTGGGCATCGCCCTGCTTATCAACTCCATCAAACGGCTTCAGGGCTTGTTCCAGACCATCTATTTCCTGCCCTACGTCACGTCCACCATCGCCATCGGCATGGCGTTCCTGTGGCTGTTCCATTCAGACTACGGCTACATCAACTATTTCCTACAGCTGTTTGGCATCAGTCCGCAAAAGTGGCTGACCGATCCCAACCTGATGATCGTGACCCTTTCCATCTTCTCGGTCTGGAATGGTCTGGCGTTTAAGATCCTTCTGTTTCTGGCGGGTCTGCAAAAGATTAACAAGCAGGTCTATCAGGCTGCAAGGATCGACGGCTCCTCCCCCACGAAGACACTGTTCCGCATTACGCTGCCCCTGCTGAGTCCCACCATCTGGATGGTGATTCTGGTGTCCGTGATTTACGTGGCCCGCACTTTCAACGAGGTCTATGCCATGTTCGTCTCCTATTCCGGCGGAGCCGCCGGCTCGGGAAACGCCGCTATCACCATCATGTACTACATTTATTGGATGTTCTACGATCAGGGAAAGGTCAACTACGCTGCGGCAGCCGCCATTCTGTTTCTGATCGCCGTCCTTCTCATCACGGTGGTACAGCGGGTGGTCTCCAAGAAATTTGTCCACTACGTGTAAGGGAGGGAACACGATGAAGAGAAAAAATACAGAGCTCCAGATCCGGGATACCCGCAAGACGGTTCTCACCGTCATCAAATACGTGGTGCTGATCATCGGCGCACTGGTGATGATGTTCCCCTTTATCTGGATGCTCCTCACCTCCCTGAAAACACTGCCGGAGGCCATCTCCATCCCGCCCCAGTGGATGCCCGAGACTCCCCAGTGGAAGAACTACGAATACTCCTGGAATCTGGTCCCCTTCGCTATGTTTTTCCGCAACACCATCTGGGTCGGCATTCTCAGCGTGGTGGTAACCTTGGCGTTCTCCATTCTGGGTGCCTACGCCTTCAGCATCTACTCCTTTCCCGGCCGTAACCTCTGCTTCTACCTGTTCATGCTGACCATGATGGTCCCCTCGGAGATCCTGATCATCCAAAACTACGTGACCTGCAGCCGCCTGGGGCTTCTGGACAGTTTCTCCGGTATTGTGCTGCCGACAGTTGCCAACGGCTTTTACATCTTTATGCTGCAGGAATATTTCATGCAGACGCCGCCCTCCCTGTTCAAGGCCGCAAAGGTGGACGGCTGCAGCAATCTGAAGTTCCTCATCAAGGTGGTCATTCCCATGAATGTCAACGCCATTGTCACTGTGGCGATCCTGACCTTCATCACCGCTTGGAACTCCTTTATGTGGCCCCTGATCGTCACGCTTTCCGATGAGCACACACTGCTTTCCGTGGGTTTGCTTCGCTTCCGGCAGGCATCCAGTTCCAACCTGCATAATCAAATGGCGGCTGCCTGCATTGTGCTGATCCCCATGGTCATCTTCTACATCATCTTCCATAAGAAGATCATGGAGGGTGTTGCTTCCGGCGGTACCAAGGGCTGACAGCCCAAATATATAAAATTTTTGGAGGTACATTATGAAAAAGTGGTTGAGTTTTCTTCTTGCGCTCTGCATGCTCCTGAGCCTGACCGCCTGCGGCAATGAGAGCGGCGGCCCGTCCGGCAACCCTTCCGAGCCCAAGTCTCCCACGGACGTGGAGGTGGAGCTAACCGAGCCCGTCACCATCACCTTCTGGCATGGCATCGTGCAGGAAAACATGCAGCAGACCCTGAACGAGATCGTGGATGATTTCAACAAGGGTATCGGCGCTGAGAAGGGCATCACCGTGGAGTGCTATGCCAAGGGTGAGATGCCCGATCTGGAAAACGCCGTCACCGCTGCTATCAAAGCTGGTAATATGCCCAACGTCACCCTGACCGAGGCTGCCTCTGTGGTGGACTGGCTGCAGACTGACTGCGTGGTGGACATGACCCCGTACATTGAAAATGCCAACTACGGTCTGGATCTGTCTGATTACTATGACATCTATATCGAAGACAGCTGCAACTACCCCGTCCCCGGCTATTACAGCCTGCCCCTCTATGTGGCCTGTGAGGTCATGTACTATAACGTGGACTTCTTCAAGGCAAATAACCTGAGCGTTCCCACCACCTGGGCTGAGTTTGAGGAGACCTGCACCAAGATCGCTGAGATCACCGGCAAGCCTGCCGCCGGCTGGGACGAGGGCGTGAAGTGCTTCTCCACTCTGGTGGAGCAGAAGGGCATCGGCTATACGGATCGCGAGGGCAATCTGCTCTTCGCTGACAATCTGGACGCCACCACCGAGGTCATCTCCTGGTATCAGAACATGGTCCAGCGGGGCATTATTCGCACCCCCGGCGAGGACTACTTCTTCTCCGGCCCCTTTGCCAACCAGCAGGTACAGATGTATCTCAGCTCCGGCAACGAGGGCGAGTTCATCAACATGAAGATTCCCGAGAGCGCCAAGTTCGAGTGGTCCTGCGCTCCCATTCCTCAGTTTGAGGATGGCACCAAGGCCGACTACGCTGAGGGCTTCCTCATCAGTATGCTGGACAACACCAACGATCTGGCCACCCGCTGGGCCTCCTGGATCTTTATCCAGTATATGCAGTCCTATGAGGTCTGCCAGAAGATCAACTCCGGCGAATCCCGCCTGCCCTTCCTGAAGTCTGTGGCTGCCAGTGACGAGTTCCTGAACAGCGCCGCCCCCGCCCAGCTGGCCGGCGTTGAGCAGCAGGATTTTGCCTACACCTATCCCGGCTTTGAAACGGATACTTACACCTCCAGCGGTCTGCACGACTATGTGGTGATCGCTATGGACAACATCCTGAACAACGGAGCCGACGTGCGGACGGAGCTCGAGAAACTGATCTCCACCCTTCAGTAAAGCTATTTGATATAAAGAGGAGACGTCAACTATGGCGAAAGAAGCGTTTATGTCTTATGATCCCTGGTCCAACATCCAGTCCAGAAACGGGATCCCCGGTGATGAGCTGATCTCCATGCTGCAAAAGTCTATTCGACGCGGACTGGAGGAAAATGCTCTGGCTGCGGCCTACGAGATGTACATCACCAGCCCTCAGTTCCACGAAAAGATGTGGCGGCGGCTGCTGGCCATCTCCGTTGAGGATGTGGGATTCGGTGATACCCATGCCCCCCTGCAGGTCTACACCCTTTTCAAGATGGCACAGGAGTTCCCCTACTCCGACGGTGACCAGCCGATGTTCTTTATGCACGCGATCCGTTATCTCTGCCGCTGCAAAAAGGAACGTACCACGGATAACATCAAAAACCAGATCATCAAGGAATGGGAGCATGGCAAAAAGCCCGAGGTCCCGGATTATGCCTACGACCTCCACACCGCAAAGGGACGTGCCATGGGCCGTGACGAGATGCACTTCCTGACGGAGGCCAGCCGCGTCATCCCCCAGCTGGAGGGCGAAGACATCGTCCGCATCCACGAGCAGTACATTGAATTCTGCAAGCACGAGAAAGAGATGACCGGCAAGCCGGAGGTACAGCCTTTCCACTATAACTGCTGGCAGTATTAACAAAACAACCACCTCCCCCCTCTCAAAAAAGAGTACCGGCCCATCTTGGATGGGCCGGTACTCTTTTTTAGGTTGCAAACCCGCCGCTTTACAGGTAAAATAAACTATCGACCATAAGAAGGAGCGAGGCGGTATGCTATTCCTGAGTGAAAAACTGAATGATCCCCGCATTCCCGGGAAAATCCTTTTCAACGAGGATGAAAACGCCCATCTGCCGCCTCACTGGCACTCCAATGTGGAGATCTGCTTTTTTCTCCAAGGTGGTTTTTGTGCCCGAATAGACGGGCAGTGCTACACCGTGCAGAACCAGGATCTGATCCTGGTCAACAGCGGCCAGCTCCACCATGTGGGCGAAAACTCCGTTGGGGAACGCCGGGGCATCTCGCTGGTAGCGGACATGGATTTCTGGCATGACTTTTGCCCTGAACTGGATTCGCTGGAGTTCTCCCTTTCTATCTGCCCAGAGCGAGTCCCGGAACTGAAACAGCTGATGACCGCCCTGTATGATGCCAGCTGTACATATTACTGCGTCAAAGAGTCCCATAGGGACAGTGGGGCCGCCAGTCGCGAGCTGCTGCAAATCCATGGATTGATCTGTATGGTCTATTATACGCTTACCAAATATTTCAGCCGCCCCCAAAAGACTGCCTCCCATCGCCTCGCCGTACAAAAGTCAAGCTTACAGGATGTGATCCAGTATATCAACACCCACTATACGGAGCCCCTGATGCTGAAGGATATCGCAGATCAATACAACTTCTCCTGTGAACATCTGTCCCGCCTTTTCAGAAAAAAGCTGGGGTTAACCTTCAAGGAGTACCTGTACAGCATCCGCCTGACGCACGCATGCCGCCTTCTGACCCACACAGAGAAGAGTATTTTGGATATCTCGCTGGAAGCCGGCTTCCCCGATATGCGGGCATTCAGCCAGCAGTTTAACCGAGTCTACCACACGACCCCGAAAGAATACCGTCGGCGCTTCCGGCATACATGATGCCGCCCCGCCGGCTCAAGAGCGCGCAAAAGCACCGGAGAGGGGCGGATGGCATCATCCGTCCCTCTCGGACTATTTTTGTGGGCTACATGGTCTGGCTGATGACGCTGCCGATGGTGTCGGCGGCGGAGCGCTTCATCCCCTCCGTGGCGTGGGTGTAGGTGCTGAGGGTAAAGCCCGCGTCGTAGTGTCCCAGCGCACCGGACAGCGTCTTGACGTCCACACCGTACTTGAGGGACAGCGTGGCGAAGGTGTGTCTGAGGTCGTGAAACCTGATGTGCTCCGCACCGATGGCCTTCAGGATCTTCTCATGGGTGTGCCGGAAGGAGTCCGGGTCGAACATGGTGCCGGTCTTGGGCGACACGAACAGGTAGGGACTGTGGGGGTGCTTTGTGTGTTCCTCTACCAGCAGCTCCACCGCCCGCTGCGGGATGGCCAGTCTGCGGATGGAGTTAGGCGTCTTGGGCTGGCTGACCACCAGTTCGCCGTTGATGCGGTTCACCTGCTTGCTGACAGAGATGGTCATGTTCTCCACGTCCAAGTCCGTCCACAGCAGGGCGAGGAGCTCGCCCCGGCGCAGGCCGGTGGTCAGTTCCAAATAGAATGCCGCCAGCAGTCCGCGCCGTTCTGCTTCGGCCAGATACGGGCCGATCTTGTCCTCCGGCAGTATCTTCATCTCCCGCTTTTCCAGCTTTGGCAGGCGGCAGCCCTTAGCGGGGTTGGTAAGGAGCAGCCGCTCCGCCACCGCCTGCTCCAGGCAGTTGTTCAGCAGCGTGTGGATGCCCCGTACCACGCGGGTGCTGAGGCCCTTATCCTTCAGCTTGATGTGGGTATATCGCTGGATGCGGCCGGATTTTTGCAGGTCGTTGTAGAACTTCTGGATCTGGATGGTGGTCAGCTTTTCCAGCGGCGTGTTGCCCAACTCGGGAATGATGTGGTTGTCAATGTAGTTGAGGTAGTAGTCCTTGGTTTTCTCCCGAAGGCGCGGCTCGGCGTAGACCTCGTACCACAGCTTGATCCAAGCGCCCAGCGTGTAGGATTTTGCACGGCTCATGTCCAGCTTTTCAGCCTCCGCAATGGCCTGCTTGAGCTTTTCCTTGGCTTCTGCCTGCGTCTTGGCGAGGACGCTCTTGTGGATGGGCTTGCCGGTGGTGGGATCATTGCCTGCGGTGTAGCGTCCCTCCCAGCGGCCGTCTTTCCGCTTGCGCAGACTCCCCTCACCGTTTGCACGTTTCTTCTTTGCCATACTCAATGCACCCTCCAACTTTCATCCTGTTGCCGCATTGCCGCTCCCGGCCTCCATTCGGGGCCGCCAGCGGCGCGGCTGCCACTCCTTTTTGCTCGCTTCATCCGCCACCGGCGGCGCTCGCAAACGTCCCCCTCTCCATTTGCTCGTTTCTTCGGCATGGTATCAACTCCTTTTCTTTGGTAGCCAACACACATATCACAACCCGACCTTAATAGCTATCGAAGGCGGGCAGAGTTAAGAGAAAGTTATCAATTGTACAGCGGGGGTATTCTTTGGTTACAGCGTGGTCATTTTTGCGCTGTGTTGGCGTCTATCCACTCCCGCAGTTTGTCCTTCGGCACCACGATGCGGCTGCCGATCTTCAGCGTAGGGAAGTCCTCACTGTGAACCAATTCATACGCCCCGGCACGGGAGATGCCCAGCACCGCCGCCACCTGCACGACGTTCAGCATCAGGGGCAGCTCGTCGTAATTCTTATAGGTACACTCGTTCATTCGCTCCTCCTTACATCATGGTCATATCGAAACCGTGATACTGCTCATATTCTTCCTCGTAATCTTCCTGCTCCTGCCGGCGGGACAGATACCACTCCACCAGCTCCTGCAGCAAGAGGCTGCTGTAATACAGCTCACGGGCAAGGTCGCTGACCTCGCTGTTCTCGTCCTCACACAGGGCGCAGATGGCGGCCACCGTACCCGCCATGCCGCAGACGGCATCCTCCAGTGTGGGTGTCGGCTCACGATGGTCATAGGCAATTTCCCGGCAGGCTTGCAGATAATCCGCACCGCCCAGCCGGAAGTACAGCTCCATATTCTCGCGCTTCAGCGTCTGGTCGAACAGCTTGCTGTCCCGGCAGCGGATGTTCTCCGGCGTGGTGTAGGTGATGTATTTCTGATGCGGCTCCCATTTCACATCGTAGCCATAGGCGTTCATATACGCAACGAACGCCTGCTGCGTGCGGCTCTGCTCCATGGCCTCTTTGATATGATCCGTCAGCCGCCTCTTCCACGTCGGAATGCGGAACGGGTCGGCCTTGGACTCCGTGACGGACAAACCGTACTCCCGACAGAGTTGGCTGCAGTAGTCTTTGACCTGCTGCATCTCCCTTGCGGACTGATGGAATTTCATGCCCGTCTCGAAATTGACGGAGTTCATGATGATGTGATTGTGGATGTGGGCGGTGTTCATGTGAGTGACCACGATGCACTGGTAGCCCTCGAAATGCTCCGCCAGCTTCACGCCCAGCTCGTGCGCCGTTGCGAAGTCCAGCGGATCATCCGGTGCAAACGCCTGCACGATGTGGTAGTAGCCGCAGCCCTCCGTTTTGCGGAACTGCTTTTTCACCGCCTCGAATTCCGGCACCGCCGTCCGCACAACGCAGTTGACGCCGCTGATAAGCTGCTCCACCGTCTTTTCCCGGTTGGTGACGTAGTCAACGATGCCTCTCAGCCCACGCGAGACAGCAATGAATTTAACGTTTGCCATGTGTTTTCATACACCTCCATGAACGGCTCCATGTTGACCAGCTCGACGTGACCCTGCCGCGCCATGACGACCAGCTGATTCAGGTTATTGCCCTGCCGCCGCAGCTCGCGGATGAGGTCATCCACGCCGTCGATGACTGTCACATCCTTGTCCATGGCCGCGTCCCGCACATACTGGCTGAGCGACTTATGCGCCTTCTCCGCCTGCAGCGAGATGTATTTCTTCTGCCACCCCGCCACGCGGATGCGGATAAATTCTTCTTTCTTCATACATTGCTCCTCCATGAAAAGGGGTGTGGGCTTAGCCCGCATGAGCATTTGGGGAGCGGTTTCGGCCAGGGGCCGAAAACCGTACCACAAATGCGAAACTTGCCATTGCGCCAAAGGCGCGATGCTCCGTCCCCCAACCTCCGGCGCCCCACGACACTCTCGCCTTCCTGCGAGGCCACACAGCGGCTCACCGGGGCGAATGCGGCGGTTCTGTGGCTTGCGCCGACAGTTTCCGCTGTACCCGATGTCGTTCGGCGGCGGCTTCGGCGAGGTACAGTTGCTGCTGGGTGTACCACCCCACCGCTTCGCGGATGGGGCGAATGTGATAACACAGGTTGCCGTTTTTCTTCAGCCCGTTCCGCATGATGACCGATGTCGGCTCTACGGTGATGAGACCCTTTTCTACCAGTCCGGCCACGTAGCGCTTGGCGGAACTCTTGCTTTTGCCAATGGATTTTCCAATCGTTTCGTAGCTGGGCCAGCACTCGTAGGTGCGCTGGTCTTCCAGCCGCATCAGTACAGCGTAGGTCGCCAGCTCGCCGGTGCTTAAGTGCAGAGAGAATATCTCGTTGGGCAGTGGTGTGAAGTTTTTCGTTTTGTTGTTTTGTAAGTTCAATAGACACCTCCGATTTTTGTTGACATGGCTGTGCGAATGGTGTAGACTAATTGCAATATCGATTAGACATTTAGCTTGAGTCTATCATAACAGAGACGGCATGATCTATCAACGCTGTCGAGTAATATTTACAATTAGTCCATAATCGGAGGGCGTTATGTGGTACTGTAAAATGTATTTCCCCGGAAGGCATGAGGTCATCGAGAGCGACGCTTTCGGCACGCAGGGAGCACCGTCGCAGCGAAAGGCATTTCCTTTTTTGGAGTCGCTGCTGTCCTTCACAGAACTGGACATCAGGAAGGTTGCCGTCGCGCCGCGGTGCATCTCCGATGACTTAGAGAGCCTCGACCGTGAGCGTGTGACCAACGCTATGGTCAAGCTGGGTGGGCTGGCGGACACGCACAGCTTCTTCCGCGTGCTGTATACCAAGTGGCTCTATCTTCGTTCCAAGGGTTTTAAGAACAACGGAGAGGAAGTAACCTGTGCGTTAGACGAGCTGCGGTCACTGCCGGAGGAACTGCCGCTGTACCAAAAGCAGATCTTGCACTTCTTTGAGCTGATACTGGATATAGACAAGGCCGGGCGCGAGCCCAGCCGGCAAGTCTTGCGGTATTATCATTTTGACAAACCTGACCAGTCCAGCGACCCGGAGTTGTTCCCGTTCCGTCTGCTGACCACGCGCTTTGAGCCGGTGGATGGCGATGCTTGTGCGCCGGTGCTGTATGCGAATACCGTGGCGGATATGATCAGTTTTTCTTTGCAGACCTGCGTGGAGCGCAGTATTACCGTGCGCCGCTGCAAGAACTGTGGGCGGTACTTCGCCCAGACAGGCCGCGTCAGCGCGGAGTACTGCGACCGCACACCACTCGACGGTCAGTCCAGCTGCCGTGCGATGGGTGCATTCCAGCAGTGGACGCTGAAGCAGGCGGACGATCCGGTGTTCAAGGTTTATCGCAGGGAGTACAAACGCCGCTTTGCGTGGATCAAGGCCGGGCGCATCAGCGACAGCGAGTTTTATGCGTGGAGCGAGCAGGCCAGAGAGCAGAAAAAGAAATGCGACGAGGGTATCATCACCGCAGAGGATTTCCAGCGGTGGCTGAAGGAGTCGTAAATACAAGGAGGGTGCGGTTCAGCAGAACCGCACCCTCCCCATGTTTCGTCAGCAAAGAAATATTTAGTCATGCTGTGCGCTAATGCGCGACGGGCCCGCACTCTGCGGCGCAGAATGAAGCATCAGGAGCAGCGCCGTCGCTCCGCGTCCTCGAAGGGAGCACTGTCGTTACCGCCGCTGAGTTTCCCAGATCAGACTGTCGAGAAAGCGAACTGTGATATTCGGGTATTCGGGCTTTAGCATTTCGACCGTACGCACCATAATTGCCTGTGCATCATCGTCCGTCAGTTTCTGCAGGGTGCACGTCTCCTTGATGAAACGCACAATGTGTCTGTCCGGTTTGACTCGGTTTTCATCACCGGTCAGCATGTAGAGATACTTCAGCATGATGCCGCTGCGTTGGCCTCGCACCGACTTGATGTCCTTGTCAAGGGTGGTCTTATCCGTATAGTCATTGAAGTCGCGCAGCGTATTGATGCCGTGCTTCTGGCAGACCAGCGCAATCTCCCGGCACGCTTCCGCCTTCAAAATCCCGCTGCGGCTGGAAGTCCGCTGCATGTTGTGAAGCACATTCTTGGAAAAGTCCTCAATCGTATCATACTTCGCAACATTCGCAAGGAAATTGCGGATCGTATGCTCCGTCGCGTCCGCCTGCGTTCTGGATATGGTAAGGTCAAACGTCCCGATATAGCTGTTGACAACGTTCACGACCGAAGTGTACCGAACGCCGATGGAAAACACGGCATCCAAAATGCAGATGGGTAAGGATTTATAAAAATCCTTGAACGGATCGTCACGATCTTTCAGTGCATTACCGAAATCTTTCGCGCTGCGCGCTGCCAGCAGTTCTGCCGCCCTCTGGATATCCATTTTCATAACCTCTCTTTCTTTGAACTCTCAGCATTTCACCAATTGCGTCAGAGTTTCTCCCGACGCTTTTGTATATCATATCATACAACGGGTGGCGGGATGAATGAGAGGGCATCTCAAGCATCTCGCGGGACTGCATCATAGCATTCGGGTTTCTAAAATCGTTGCATATTGCTGTCCGAAATCTTGACTTGCGAAAATTTTTCTGTAAAATATTTTTGAGAGGAGGAGGTTTCATGGACATTCCGCGCCGAAAAAACCGCCAGCACCCGGATAAGCTGACGGCAGAGCTGCTGTTTTTCTGTTTTTGGCTGACCCGCTGCGGCGAGGTGGAGCTGGGCTGCTTTGAAAGATATGGGCTTGAAAACTACGGACAGCATTCACCCTCCAGCTACCGCCGCTATGCTAAGGAGTTGGAGAAGTGCGGAGCCATACTGCGAATGAAGCTGCGAGGAAACAACGCGGACGGGAATAACCGCCGCCGTTTTATTTCCGACCCGCCGGTGGAGGACTTCGCGTCGGCGATTCGGTTTGATTCGGAGGATGACCATCTGCGGCGTCTGGCGCATCTGGTGTGCATGGCGGCGTCGGTGCTTGCGCCCGATGGAAAACTGTCGGCATTTGACAACGCCATCGAGGACTATCGGTGCTACGCCCTGCACTACCCCGACTACCACGCGGCGTATGAGGGACTGGACCCCCGCACGCTCCGGCGTGATAAGCAGGCAGTGCGGCAGGTGCTGCTGCGCTGGAAAGACTACGACGCCCGGCGTATGCAGCGTGACGAGGATGTAGAGGAGGAGATCACGGCGGAGTTTCTGGCGCGGCTGAAGAAGCTGTGAGCGCACGGCTGCCGCACCTATTCTTTGGTTACAGCGTGGTCAAATTACGCATACCATGACCAGCGTAGTAGTTTTCGGTACTTGTCGCAAGATGCAAGCCAATAACCCAAGAAGCAACGCAAGAACATCTTATGTTATTTTTAACAACATAAGAAAAGTTCGAAAAAAGTCAAGGAATGTCTTGCGAATTTTCTTCACTTCTTGCGTTCTATATGTTAGAATGGGCGCAAGGGAGTGATTTGCATGGTAGAAAAGGAGCTTCGCGATCTGATTGAAAGCATTCGGATTCGTGGCTGTGAAGGACAAACCATAGAAGTAAAGGCGGCGCGGCAGGGCTGTCCTGAAAGGTTATATGATACGATCTCTGCGTTTTCCAATCAAAATAGCGGGGGAATCTTTGTGTTCGGCTTGGAGGAAAAGAACGGCTTCGCAAAGGTGGGCGTCTACGACGCACAGGACTTGGAGCGCAAGGTAATGGAATACTGCGATCAAATGACGCCGATCGTTCGACCGCAATTTACCGAGGTGGATGAAGATGGGCTTACATTTGTCTCTGCGGAGATCCCACCCGTTGATATTGCTGAACGCCCTTGCTTCAAAACAGCCAAGGGACGGCTACACGGGTCCTATATCCGCATAGGTGACGGAGACAAGCCCATGACGGAGTACGAAGTATACAGCTACGAGGCGTTCCGAAAGAAATATCAAGACGATATTCGTCCAGCGGAAAGGGTGTCCTTCCAATCGCTGGATATGTCTAAGGTAAAAACGTATTTGGAGAGAAAAACATGTGCGCGTCCGAATTTGGCGGGTATGTCGGAGGCACAGCAGTATGAACTGACCGGCATCACGCGGGATGGGAAAATCACCATGGCGGCATTGCTGCTGTTCGGACTCTACCCGCAGGCGTTTTATCCGCAACTGAGCATCATTGCCACCTGTGTACCCGCAGAGCAAATGGGCGTTCTTGACGCAGAGGGCAACCGATTCAGCGACACAAAGCGGATCGAAGGTACGCTTCCGGATATGCTGGAGGGTGCGTTGACCTTTGTTCGAGCCAATATGCGGACGGCCACAAGGATCGACAAAGAAACAGGCGAGAGAATTGATATTCCGCAGTACCCTATGGACGCTGCCCGCGAGGCGATACTCAATGCGTTGGTACACCGGGATTATAGTCTGCATACCGAGGGAATGCCGATCCAGTTGGTCATGTATTCCAATCGGATCGAGATCACAAATCCGGGTGGGCTTTATGGTAGATTGACTCTCGACCAGTTGGGCAATGCCCAGCCGGATACCCGAAACCCGGTTCTTGTTACCGTAATGGAGACCCTGGGGGAAACTGAGAATCGCTATTCCGGGATTCCTACGATTCGGTTTGCCATGAAAAACCGCAACCTGCCAGAGCCGGTATTCGCGGATCGGCGCAGCGAATTTGTCGTGACGCTGTACAATGGTGAGCATGGTGCAGCGGGAAGTGTCGGCGACGAGGATGTAAAACAAGCTAACGTGCAAGACGAAAAAGGTCTGCTGAAATTCTGCCGTACACCTCGAAGCCGCAGCGAGATCATTGCATATCTAAATATTGCGTCAGGGCAGTATGCCCTGCGGCGTTACCTTGATCCTCTCGTAGCGTGTGGAGCGATTCGGATGACGCTGCCTGATAAACCCCGCAGTTCCAAGCAGCGATATGTGGCAGTGGAGGAGTGACACAGTTTATTACGTCTTTTTCCGTGACCCAAAAGCCGAGAGGTCAGGAAAGCACCGGAGAGGGGCGGATGGCATCATCCGTCCCTCTCCGGCTGTTTTTTGCGGGCTACATGGTCTGACTGATGCCACTGCCGATGGTATCGGCGGCACCCGCGGCCTTACACAGGCAGCTCACCGGGTAAGGCTGTGGAAGGCTGCTTCTCCATCGCCCTGCCGTGCGCCTGCACATTTATCGAGCGAAACCGCGGACAATTCAAGCTGCTGCCGAACTGGTGGGCGAGTATATACTTTTATAACCATGAACACATACCGCTTGCTACAAAAATGGCCCCCTACGGAAGTTCGATTTGGCGCCCCTCACAGATAGTGCCCTAAGTTTTGTCTACTCGGCAGGGGCCGGCACAGGGCACTGTCCAGTTTATGGGACACCTCTTTCTGTAGAATGGGTATTGTAAAGAACGATACAGATCGGAAAGGGAGGAAGCAACATGTTCAAAATCGGTTTTAATGGTTCCGTAGAAGAGCATCGCAAGGCACCTGGGGAGGCGCACTCCATTTGCCCCGCAGTTACGCCGAGAAAATCGGTCGTTCGCGTCCATTTTCCGGCGCGGAATATGAATCTGTCTTACTACAATGACGCCTTTGACCTGAAATGCGGAGATATCGTTTTTGTGGAGGGCAAGCTGGAGGGCCTGCGTGGCCGTGTGGTGGATGTCGCGTACAATTTCAAGATCAAGCTATATGACTACAAGCGGGTCATCAGCGTGTCCGACACAAATGTACAGGGCGAGTTCTTCTTCGCCGGGTCGCACTTCGTCACGTTCGACCGCAGCACTCTTCCTTACGAAAAGGTCATCGCCTGGTTTAAGTCACCCGCCACGGAGGATGAGATATTTGTTTCCGGCAATGATGATTGCGGCTTCCTGCTGCGTGATCTGAGCGCCATGAGCATCAGCAGGGCAACTGCCGATCGCGGCCACGATTACTACACGGACAATCGGATACGGTACATTTTTCTGGACAATACCCATGTGCGGGCCATTGTGGAGGGATCGCGGCCTTACGAGCTGGCGTGCGACTATGCTAACGGCGAGATCAGAAATCTGGTTTGCGACTGCTTCTGCAGCGAGCCGTGCAAACATAAATTCGCAGCCATGCTGCAGCTGAGGGAGACGCTGGAACTCATTGAGAAGAACTACCCTGCACAGCTTGAGGCGACGCAGTATTTCGCCGCCGTCTGCAAGGGGACGCTGCTGAACTTTGCGCTGGACGGCAAAGAAACCGGCAGCATCGTGCTTTGAGGGACGCGGGAGGCATCGTAAACGCAAGGCGGTATGTATGACACCATCCACACCCCCGACTATTTCTCAGATTTACAATATCTGACAAATGGAGCTGCGCAGGGCGCAGCAGGGGATGTTCCCCTGCCAGGCCTTGCGCAGCTTCTCCTTTTTGCTCTTTCAATCCACGGGAATACCCGACCCACACAGTATGGCATAGCATACAAAAAAGTCAATGTTTTTTGTTGCTTATCCTTGTTGCTGAAGTCTTTACAAACCTCGGTGAGTGTGGTATGGTTAAAGCATCAACATATGCGCGTTAAAAAATATATGACAGGATGTGATCGCCATGTATCCTGCCCATATCCGCGAAACCAGAGAGCGGCAAACCGTCCAGGAGCATTGCCGGAACACGGCGGCGCTGGCCGCAGCCGCACTGCGGCCGCTGGGTCTGGAGAAATGCGCCTATTTGGCCGGTCTGCTCCACGACGCCGGAAAAAACAAACAGGAGTATGCGCAATACCTTTCGGAGGCTGTCAGCGGCGGGAACGCCGTCCGTGGCAGTGTCAACCATACCTTCGCCGGCGTGCGCCTTCTGCTGGATCGTTGGCACGGCGGCTGCGGTACGTTCTCCTATTCCGACGTGACCGCAGAGCTGCTGGCCTTTGCCGTTGGCTCACATCACGGCCTGTTTGACTGTATCGACCCCCAGCAGCACAGTGGCTTTTTTCATCGCCAGACCAAGGAGGGGATCTTTTACGATGAATCCCGACAGGGCTTTTTGGCGGAGGTTGCTGACGAGGAGGAGCTGGAGCGCTTGTTCCACAGTGCCGTCCGGGAGATGGCCCCGATGCTGGATCGGCTGGCGGCTCTGTCCACCCAAGCGGACGACAATGAGGCGGATCGGGAGACCGCATTTTATATCGGTCTTCTGGCTCGGATGCTCCTGTCCGCCGTGATCGAGGGGGATCGCACGGACACCGCCGCTTTTATGGATGGGATAGAACCGCCCGTGTTCCCAGAGGATATGCGGCCAATCTGGACAGAACGGCTGGCGTTTATGGAGAAGAAGCTGGCGGCATTCCCGCGAAAAACGCCCATTGATCTGGCGCGCCACACCATCTCCGACACCTGTGCCGCCGGTGCCGCCCGGCCCGGAGGTGTCTACCGCCTGAATGTTCCCACCGGCGGCGGAAAAACGCTGGCCAGTCTCCGCTTCGCATTGACCCACGCGGCAAAGTGGAACTGCTCTCGAATTATCTTCACCGCACCGCTGCTGTCGATCCTGGATCAAAATGCCCAGGTCATCCGCGATTACATAGGGGACGACACTTTGATACTAGAGCATCACTCCAACCTTGCCGAGCCGAAGGAGACGCCGGAGCGCTTACAGGAGCTGGAGCTGCTCACCGCCTCCTGGTCGGCGCCGATCATTATCACCACGCTGGTGCAGCTGCTGAACACCTGCTTCAGTGGGAGGACCAGCGCCATCCGCAGATTTCATGCGCTGTGCGGCAGCGTCATTGTGATCGACGAGGTGCAGACCGTTCCCGGCAAAATGCTGACGCTGTTCAATTTGGCGGTCAACTTCCTGTCCGAGGTCTGCGGCGCCACCATTGTTCTGTGCTCCGCCACCCAGCCCTGTCTGGAGGCAGCCGACCATCCTCTGCACCGCCAGCCCGTCGATCTGGTTCCGCAGCAAAAGGCACTGTGGGACGTCTTTAAGCGCACCGACATCCAAAATGCCGGATGTGCCAAGCTGGAGGAGCTCTCGCAGATCGTCACGGAGGTACTGTCGTCGTGCGACAGTCTGCTGGTGGTGTGCAACACAAAAAAGGAGGCGGCGTTCCTGTTCGAGTCGCTGCAAACCGAGAATTGCCGGTGCTTCCATCTGTCCGCCGCCATGTGCATGCAGCACCGCAGGGAGACTCTGCAAGCCTTACAGTCCGCGCTGGACAAGCCCTCCGCCGACAGGCAAAGGGTTGTCTGCGTCTCCACGCAGGTGATCGAGGCCGGTGTGGACATCTCCTTCCAGCGGGTGATCCGCTTCTCCGCCGGAATGGACAGTGTCGTGCAGGCGGCAGGGCGGTGCAACCGGCACGCCGAGCAAAAGAAGCCCGCCCCCGTCCGCCTCATCCGGTGTACCGACGAGCGGCTGCGTGGTCTGGACGACATCGTGCGCGGACAGAACGCCACCACCGCGCTGCTGAACGCCTTTTCCAAAACGCCGGAGGTTTTCCGGCACGATCTGTCCTCCGAGGAGTCCATCCGGTTCTACTATCGTCGGCTATACACAGAGATGGAGCCCGGCTTTCAGGACGACCAAACCCAGGCGCACGGTTCCCTCTATCATCTGCTGGCGGACAACCCCCGGTATGCAGACGCCAACTGTGCGCAGGCGGAGCGCTACCTTCTGCGGCAGGCGTTTCGTCTGGCAGGCAGTCTTTTTCAGGTATTCGACGAGGACACGAGCGCCCTGCTCGTACCCTACGGAAGAGGGCGCGAGCTGCAAAACACGCTGCGAAACGCCGCTCAGGTCTACGGGCAGAAGGATTGGGCGGTCATTTGCGGCTGCATTGACGAGGCAAAGGGCTACTGCGTCAGCGTCTACCGCTATCAGCTGGAGCGGCTTGAGAGCCTCGGCGCCGTGACCTCACTGTTCGACGGCGGCATACTGCTGTTGTCCGATGGCTTTTATAACGAACATACCGGTTTTTCCCTGGAGGCCGGTACCCGTGATTTTCAGGAGGTGTAGCGATTGAAAACAGAACATCCCAACATCGTAGAATTTGAGGTATACGGTGATTACGCCCTCTTCTCCGACCCTCTCATGCGTCTGGGCGGTGAAAAGTGCAGCTATCAGGTACCCACCTATGAGGCACTGAAGGGCATTTTATCCTCTGTATACTGGAAGCCCACCTTCATCTGGCGAATCCTGGACGTGCGGGTCATGAACCCGATCCAGACCGAGGTGAAAGGCATCCGCCCCATCAAATACAGCGGCGGCAACGATCTGGCGTATTACACCTATCTGAAAAGCTGCCGGTATCAGGTGCGGGCCTGCTTCGACTGGAACGACAACCGCCCAGAGCTGTGCGGCGACCGAAATGAGAACAAACATCACTGCATTGCCCGCCGAATGATCGAAAAGGGCGGGCGGCGTGATATTTTTCTGGGTACCCGGGAATGTCAGGGCTATGTAGAGCCCTGCGTATTCGGAAACGGCGCAGGCGCCTACGACGATCTGCCGGAGCTGGGCTTCGGGCTGATGTACCACGGCATCACCTACCCGGACGAGGCCTACTCGGAGGAGACCCGCGGACGGATGACTGCCCGGTTTTGGTACCCGGTCATGAAAAACGGCGTCATTCACTTTCTCCCACCGGAGGATTGTCCGGGGCAGAAGCCTCTGCGGGAGATGCCTATGAAGAGCTTTTCCGCCGACGAGGGCAATTTTATCGGTCTGCGGGAATTTGGGGAGGTGGAGTAAATGGGACTGATGCAGCAAGCCTATGACACCTACTGTGCCATGGAGTCGCAATACGCCGGTATCTACGGCAAGGCGAAGGAGCCACTGGTTCCTGTTTCGCACCAAATCGTAAACGCAGAGCTGGAGCTCACTCTGGATGCGGACGGTCATCTACTGGACGCCCGTTCCGTCGAGGCGGAGCAGGCCGCCACGATCATCCCTGTGACGGAGAGTTCCTCAGGGCGAACTGGCAAAGCCCCCGGCGCACACCCTCTGTGCGACCAGATTCAGTTTCTCTCCCCGCTGTATCCCGCCAAATACGAAAGCTACCTGACACAGCTGCACCGCTGGGAGCTATCACCCTACGGCCACCCCAAGCTCTCCGCCATCGCCCGCTATGTGGAAAAGGGAACAATCGCAGCGGATATGGCTCAGCGCGGCCTGATTGCACTGGATGAAAAAGGCTTTCCTGTCAAGGAAAAGCAGATCGTCCGCTGGCGTGTAGAGACAGGTGGGGAAAATGAGACGCCCGCCTGCTGGCAGGATCAGAGCCTCTTCCAAGCCTTCATCGACTACTATGCATCCACGAAATCTGAGAAGCCCGCATTTTGCATGGTTACCGGTAAAAACGCCCCGCCCGCCAGCCAGCACCCCAAGAAGATCATCAACCTGTGCGCCAACGCCAAGCTGATCTCCGCCAACGACACCAGTGGCTTTACCTATCGGGGCCGCTTCACAGACGATTCGCAAGCTGCAACTATGAGCTACGAGGCATCGCAGAAGATCCACAGCGCGCTGCACTGGTTGGCGGCGACCCAAGGTGTCTTCATCGGCGGGCGCACCTTCCTATGCTGGAATCCGCAGGGCATTGAGATCCCCAAACCGCAGGCCGCCTTCCTGCGGCGGGGCGCCGCCAAGCAGATAAAATACTCCGACTATCGAAAAGCGTTGTCGGAAACTCTCCGGGGCTGGCAGGAGACGATCCCGCGGGACGCCGGCGCCGTAGTGGCCGCCTTTGACGCCGCCACATCCGGACGACTTTCCCTCACCTATTACAGCGAGCTTCCGGTCTCTGATTTTCTGGAGCGCCTGCACGACTGGGATGCACTTTGCTGCTGGGAGCATTCCTCCTTCGGCATACAGTCACCCTCGCTTTCG
This sequence comes from Vescimonas coprocola, assembly GCF_018408575.1. Taxonomy (NCBI): domain Bacteria; kingdom Bacillati; phylum Bacillota; class Clostridia; order Eubacteriales; family Oscillospiraceae; genus Vescimonas; species Vescimonas coprocola. The sequence goes on along the minus strand of NZ_AP023418.1, from coordinate 2,483,707 downwards.
CAGATCGCAGACTGCGCCTTCGGCACGGTGCGCATCTCCGACAAGCAGACAAAGCTGGAAACGGACGAGCGCGTCATGCGCCAGCAGGTACAGCGGCTGCTCTCCTGCCGGGTGGACCGGGGCAAAATGCCGGCGGATATCGCCCGTGCTGCAGCGGCCAAGGCGTCCAACCTGCAGATCATGGATACCGCCCTGCGGGAAACGGTATTGTTCACCGCCTGTGCGGTGCTTCGGAAATACAAATATGATTGGTACAAGGAGGAATGGAGCATGGCACTGGAACCGCAGAAGAAGGATGTCAGCTATCAGTACGGACGGCTTTTGGCCGTGTTTGAAAAACTTGAGCGAGACACCTATGACCCCAATGAACAGCGAGAGCCCAACGCGATCCGGATGCAGTCCGTGTTCGCAAAGCGTCCACTCTACGCCAGCCGGATCATCTGGGAGCAGTTGAAAAAGGCGTACTACCCCAAACTCAAGCCCGGCGCCAGAACAAAATACGACCGCATCATCGAGCAGATCATCCAAGAAATTTCCTCCTTCCCGCAGGCGGAACAGGAGGAGGCCCTGAAGGACACCTATCTCTTTGGGTACTATCTGCAGCGCAGTGCGCTGTACACATCCGGTAAGACCGAAAACAGTCAGGAGGAAGAATAAATGAGCAGCTTGCAAAACAAGATCGATTTTGTGGCACTGGTCTCCGTGACCCGCGCCAACAGCAACGGTGACCCTCTGAACGGCAATCGCCCCCGCACCGACCTGAACGGCTTTGGTGAGATCTCCGACGTGTGCATCAAGCGCAAGATCCGCAACCGGATGCAGGATCTGGGCAAGCCCATCTTCGTTCAGTCGGAGGATCGGTGCAGCGACGGCTGCGGCAGCCTCAGCGAGCGGGCCTCCGCCGCCATGAAGGGCATCAAGGATCGGGAGGAATATGCCCGGCGCGCCTGCGAGACATGGCTGGATGTGCGTGCCTTTGGGCAGGTGTTCGCCTTCAAGGATGCCAAGGGCTTCTCCTGCGGTGTGCGCGGGCCGGTCTCCGTGCATCAGGCGTCCAGCCTGTCCCCCGTGGAGATCGAGTCCCTCCAAATCACCAAGAGCGTGAATGGTGAGAAGAAGGAAAAGGGCGAGAACCGCGCCTCCGACACCATGGGTATGAAGCACTTTGTCCGCTTCGGCCTGTACGAGATCAAGGGCTCCATCAATGTCCAGTTGGCGGAAAAGACTGGCTTCTCCGAGGAGGACGCCGACACGGTCAAGGAATGTCTGCGCACCCTCTTTGTGAACGATGCCTCCTCCGCACGGCCCGACGGCTCCATGGAGGTGGTGAAGCTGTTCTGGTGGCGCCACAGCTGCAAGGACGGGCAGTACTCCTCCGCAAAGGTCCACCGCTCCGTCAAGGTCGCGCTGCGGGACGCGGGTACCATCCCCACCTCCGCAGACGACTATGTGATTTCGCTGGAGGCGCTGCCGGGTCTGGAGCCGGAGGTGATCGATGGCATATAATGAGGAGGACTTCCTACAGCTCTCCGGCTTACAGCATTTTCGGTTTTGCAGGCGGCAGTGGGCGCTGATCCACATCGAGCACCAGTGGGCGGAAAACTACCGCACCATTGACGGCGCGATCCTCCACGAAAACGCCCACGACACGGGCCTTCAGGAGCGGCGGGGCGACCGCTTTATTACGCGTGGCGTCAGCGTCTATTCCGCGGAGCTGGGTGTATCCGGACAGTGCGACGTACTGGAATATCACCGGGGCTCCGTCGGGATCCCCCTCTCCGGGAAAGAGGGACTGTGGCAGCCGTACCCGGTGGAGTACAAGCGGGGCCGCCCCCGCGAGGACACTGGCGACACCCTGCAGCTATGTGCGCAGGCCATGTGCCTGGAGTCCATGCTCTGCTGCGACATCCCTGAGGGCGCACTCTATTACGGGGAGATCCGCCGGCGAGAGAGGGTTTCCTTCACCCCGGAGCTGCGCACAGGGGTGCGGGAGCTGCTGGCGGAAATGCACGAGCTGTACCGTCGGGGCTATACCCCCAAGGTCAAGCCCACCAAATCCTGCAATGCCTGCTCCTTGAAGGAGCTGTGCCTGCCCAAGCTGATGAAAAGCAGAGCCGTCTCTGCGTATCTCCGGGCGGCCATGGAGGAATCACCATGAAGCAGCTTCTCAACACGCTATTTATCACCTCCGAGGACATTTACCTCTCGCTGGAGGGGGAAAATGTGCTGGCAAACCGAGACAAGACCGTCGTCGCCCGCTACCCGCTGCACACGCTGCAAGCCATCGTCAGCTTCTCCTACGCCGGTGCCTCCCCTGCGCTGATGGGCAAATGTGCAGAGGCCGGGATCGGTCTGGCCTTCTGCTCCCCGCACGGACGTTTCCTTGCCCGCACCTGCGGCGAGAGCAGCGGCAACGTACTGCTCCGCCGTGAGCAGTACCGTATCGCTGACGACCCCGCTCGCAGCTGTGAGATAGCCCGCACCATGATCTTCGGCAAGCTGAGCAACGGTGCCGCCAGCATCCAGCGTACCCTGCGGGATCATGCGCCCCGCGTGGCGGACTGCGGATTGGAAAAAGCCGCTGCCAACCTCCGGGCCATGCTGCCACAGGTGCTGGCTGCCGCTGACTTGGACTCCCTGCGGGGAATAGAGGGCGCTGCCGCCACCGCGTATTTCGACGTCCTCGATCATATGCTCCTGAGCCGGAAGGAGGCATTCTTCTTCCACGGACGAAGCCGTCGGCCGCCGCTGGATCGGGTAAACGCCATGCTGTCTTTCGCCTACAGTCTGCTGGCACACGACTGTGCCAACGCCTTGGAAAGCGTCGGATTGGACAGCTATGTAGGCTTCCTCCACCGCGACCGGCCGGGACGGCAGTCGTTGGCGCTGGATCTGATGGAGGAGCTGCGGCCCTGCATGGCAGACCGCTTCGTGCTGACCCTCGTGAACAATCGAATGCTGCGCCCGGAGGACTTTCAGATGCAGGACAGTGGTGCGGTGCTGCTGTCCGATGACGGCCGCCGGAAATTCCTGAAGACCTGGCAGGAGCGGAAGCAGGACACGCTGACCCACCCCTATCTGGGGGAAAAGCTGAGTTGGGGTATGATCCCCTATGCGCAGGCGCTACTGTTGGCTCGCTGCCTCCGCGGCGACTTGGACGGCTATCCGCCGTTTTTATGGAAGTGATGCTATGCTGGTGCTGATCACATACGATGTAAACACCGAGGACGCCGCCGGGCGCAAGCGCCTGCGGCAGATCGCTAAAAAGTGCGTGGACTACGGACAGCGGGTGCAAAATTCCGTGTTTGAGTGCCTGCTGGACGCAGGGCAGTGCCGCCGCCTGCAGGCGCAGCTCCCGTCCATCATGGATTCTGAGAAAGACAGTCTGCGCTTTTACTATCTAGGGAAGCAATATGAGAAAAAAGTGGAGCATTTCGGTACGAAGAGCACCTATCTGCCGGAGGATCCCCTGATCCTCTGACACACGCCGCCCGGCGCGGCAGTGGTACGGCGCACGGGTATCCGGGACGCGCCTTCCCGCCCCCTGCGAAGTCCAAGTGACCAGATATTTCCGGGAGGTTCGCAAGGCTTTTCCCGAGAAAACGCCGGTCTTTCTCCGGGTTTCTCAGGCAACCACCCCGTATTTTTCCCAAAAAACGCAAAAGTTCTACTTGTTTGTCAAAGATCCGCAGGTAAAACTGTGCATCTTTGCTGTCGCCCCCCTCGCGGGGGGCGTGGATTGAAATACGTCGACGGCCTCGGAGGCCAGCGCCATTTCCTGCGCGTCGCCCCCCTCGCGGGGGGCGTGGATTGAAATCCGACACACCATTGACCGACCGGCAGCTGCAATACGTCGCCCCCCTCGCGGGGGGCGTGGATTGAAATTCCAACTTATCGGACATATTCCCCGCCACCATGCCGGTCGCCCCCCTCGCGGGGGGCGTGGATTGAAATCCAGCTGGGAAGCATGGATTTAGACCACAAGCCAAGTCGCCCCCCTCGCGGGGGGCGTGGATTGAAATGTACGACAGATTGTGTACCAGAACGACCAAAGACGTCGCCCCCCTCGCGGGGGGCGTGGATTGAAATGGGATCCAGACTGATGCGACCCCACGGTCTGCAGTCGCCCCCCTCGCGGGGGGCGTGGATTGAAATCCAGCTGGGAAGCATGGATTTAGACCACAAGCCAGTCGCCCCCCTCGCGGGGGGCGTGGATTGAAATGATTTTTATTTGGAGCAAATCGACATCACTGACGTCGCCCCCCTCGCGGGGGGCGTGGATTGAAATCCAGCTGGGAACGCCAGTATCGTGCCATCACGGCGGGTCGCCCCCCTCGCGGGGGGCGTGGATTGAAATCTTCGAGGCGGCGCGGCGCAGCGCATCGACTGTGTCGCCCCCCTCGCGGGGGGCGTGGATTGAAATGTTGTGCCATGCTGCATAGCAATATGTCGTTAAGTCGCCCCCCTCGCGGGGGGCGTGGATTGAAATCCAGCTGGGAACGCCAGTATCGTGCCATCACGGCGGGTCGCCCCCCTCGCGGGGGGCGTGGATTGAAATCTTCGAGGCGGCGCGGCGCAGCGCATCGACTGTGTCGCCCCCCTCGCGGGGGGCGTGGATTGAAATGTTGTGCCATGCTGCATAGCAATATGTCGTTAAGTCGCCCCCCTCGCGGGGGGCGTGGATTGAAATGCTGATGTTTCAGCCATTAGAACAGCTTATGGGGTCGCCCCCCTCGCGGGGGGCGTGGATTGAAATACGAGGACGGGGGGCGCACATATTGCGCACTTTACAGTCGCCCCCCTCGCGGGGGGCGTGGATTGAAATGTATCAAATTCTGCCTCGATCTTGCGCAAATCGGAAAGTCGCCCCCCTCGCGGGGGGCGTGGATTGAAATCATCTATGGTTGTGGTATTCCGAGGAGGTGCCCTACAGTCGCCCCCCTCGCGGGGGGCGTGGATTGAAATACATTGATCACAAGCGGGGAATTTGTATGATCATTGTCGCCCCCCTCGCGGGGGGCGTGGATTGAAATACTCTGTTGGTGTATTAAGGAGGTAACACAATGGGTCGCCCCCCTCGCGGGGGGCGTGGATTGAAATCCCCATAAGCAGTTCTAATGGCTGAAACATCAGCGTCGCCCCCCTCGCGGGGGGCGTGGATTGAAATCGTGTGTTGGGAGGCATTCCAGCAAAATGTCGGGTCGCCCCCCTCGCGGGGGGCGTGGATTGAAATTCCAAACGTCCCTATTGGCGTGGGAGCCCCCGGCGCCGTCGCCCCCCTCGCGGGGGGGCGTGGATTGAAATCCAGCTTGGCAGCATAGATTTAGACCACAAGCCAAGTCGCCCCCCTCGCGGGGGGCGTGGATTGAAATAGCCGGACGAGGTTTTTGCCGTGGAATCCCGGCGTCGCCCCCCTCGCGGGGGGCGTGGATTGAAATTACCGTTAGGTTTGAGCGAGGAGTTGTTAGGAGCAATGTCGCCCCCCTCGCGGGGGGCGTGGATTGAAATGCTCATAGCGTCCTCCGTTTTCGATAGTGGGGCGGTCGCCCCCCTCGCGGGGGGCGTGGATTGAAATCCCGGATGCAGTGGATCAGACCATGATGTGTCTGGAGGTCGCCCCCCTCGCGGGGGGCGTGGATTGAAATTCCAGCCTGACCACCCCTATCTGGACCGGCTCCAGTCGCCCCCCTCGCGGGGGCGTGGATTGAAATATTGGTAGTAGATTGGTAGTATCGCATCTACCGAAGTCGCCCCCCTCGCGGGGGGCGTGGATTGAAATCCAGTCGCCGGTAAATACCCCTTTGACAAACTGGATGTCGCCCCCCTCGCGGGGGGCGTGGATTGAAATAGCTTAGGCCGACCAGCCTCCTGCGTGATGCGGCGTCGCCCCCCCTCGCGGGGGGCGTGGATTGAAATCGCATGACCCGTGGGGCGAGCATGACACCAACAAGTCGCCCCCCTCGCGGGGGGCGTGGATTGAAATAGTCCCAGCTGGAGACAGTCCCCGGCGGCACCTGTCGCCCCCCTCGCGGGGGGCGTGGATTGAAATTCCGATCTCCACCAGCCGTCCTCCGTGACCCTGAGTCGCCCCCCTCGCGGGGGGCGTGGATTGAAATTGCTTTTCACCATCCACAAAACGCCCCCCTTTTGGTCGCCCCCCTCGCGGGGGGCGTGGATTGAAATTTCTCAGCGCAGAGGACCACCTGTTGCAGCGAAACGGTCGCCCCCCCTCGCGGGGGGGCGTGGATTGAAATTCCTGTATCTATACCACACATGGCGCAGTCAGCGTCGCCCCCCTCGCGGGGGGCGTGGATTGAAATAGCAGAGCACAAACCGTCATAAGCAGCGACAGAGTCGCCCCCCTCGCGGGGGGCGTGGATTGAAATTGTCCGATTTGCGCAAGATCGAGGCGGAATTTGGTCGCCCCCCTCGCGGGGGGCGTGGATTGAAATTCCGCATCAGTAAACGCAACGGCCAAAACAGCAGTCGCCCCCCTCGCGGGGGGCGTGGATTGAAATACATTTACGTTTACTGTGTGATACAATAACCGTAGTCGCCCCCCTCGCGGGGGGCGTGGATTGAAATCTCTCTGCCCTCCACACAGTCATCCAAATAAAGGAGTCGCCCCCCTCGCGGGGGGCGTGGATTGAAATGCTTATTTGGCGGAATTGACATCAGTAGATATGCGTCGCCCCCCTCGCGGGGGGCGTGGATTGAAATACTGCCGTCTCCTTTCTTTTTTACCCCCCAGTATGTCGCCCCCCTCGCGGGGGGCGTGGATTGAAATATAATGACGCAGCATTTAGCAGACACAGGGAAAGGGTCGCCCCCCTCGCGGGGGGCGTGGATTGAAATAAAGGCATCGGTTGCCACAACCCGAACTTCGTAGTCGCCCCCCTCGCGGGGGGCGTGGATTGAAATACAAGGCGGGGGAAATCCTTGTCTTGGGCCTGCGTCGCCCCCCCTCGCGGGGGGCGTGGATTGAAATCGGGGTGGGGACACCCATTGCAACCGCCATTTTGCCGTCGCCCCCCTCGCGGGGGGCGTGGATTGAAATTATTTCGCCCAGTCCACATCACCAATGTATTTGACGGAGGTCGCCCCCCTCGCGGGGGGCGTGGATTGAAATCATGGCTTCCATGCGTCATCATCCAGCATCCGAATGTCGCCCCCCTCGCAGGGGGCGTGGATTGAAATGATAGGGTCGTACTCCGCAGTGATGGCCCGATACGTCGCCCCCCTCGCGGGGGGCGTGGATTGAAATACGACGTCCCCGAGACGGCCCGCTGGATCATCACGTCGCCCCCCTCGCGGGGGGCGTGGATTGAAATCCGAGAGAAAACAGCGACAGCCCTGTATAGACTTGGTCGCCCCCCTCGCGGGGGGCGTGGATTGAAATAAATCACTGTTGGCCGCATATCCTAAAACGCCCAGGTCGCCCCCCTCGCGGGGGGCGTGGATTGAAATAAAAATGTAACGCTGGCCCTTTAGTTCACGGGCAAAGTCGCCCCCCTCGCGGGGGGCGTGGATTGAAATACCAAGATGAAGGTGGCGCCTGTTGCCTATGGCGACAGGCGCCCCCCTCGCGGGGGGCGTGGATTGAAATAATACCTCACTCCGATGTAGTCCAATACCCTGACGTCGCCCCCCTCGCGGGGGGCGTGGATTGAAATACACTAATGCCTTTAATGGCAGTGTCACAGGAAGTCGCCCCCCTCGCGGGGGGCGTGGATTGAAATATAATAGCTAAGACTGTCATCATAGACAAGAGGAGTCGCCCCCCCTCGCGGGGGGCGTGGATTGAAATTGACTGGTCGTAATAATTCTGATTTGGTGCAATGCAGTCGCCCCCCTCGCGGGGGGCGTGGATTGAAATGTCAAGTTCCTTTTGGTATCCGTTTACTGCATAAGGTCGCCCCCCTCGCGGGGGGCGTGGATTGAAATCGGTAGTAACTAAGGACATTGACATTCCAAAGGTGTCGCCCCCCTCGCGGGGGGCGTGGATTGAAATAATGTACCGATTGCCCATCAAAGCCCACTTGGCGTCGCCCCCCTCGCGGGGGGCGTGGATTGAAATGTTTGATTTTTGTTTTTGGTAAAAAGGGAAGTGGTCGCCCCCCTCGCGGGGGGCGTGGATTGAAATTTCCCCAAGGGGACCAACTTTGACCAGATCACAGTCGCCCCCCTCGCGGGGGGCGTGGATTGAAATCATCGTGGATCAAGTGAGCGTGGCCGATCTCTCCGTCGCCCCCCTCGCGGGGGGCGTGGATTGAAATGCACTTAAATTGGAAATGTCTGCGTCTATCAAAGTCGCCCCCCTCGCGGGGGGCGTGGATTGAAATCGCAAGCCTGGTGACAATCCGGAGCGCGTCAGCGTCGCCCCCCTCGCGGGGGGCGTGGATTGAAATTTCGGCCCGGCCGTCTTGCCATGACCGCTTTTGCCGTCGCCCCCCTCGCGGGGGGCGTGGATTGAAATTTGTGCTAAGATGTTAAAAAAGGAGGGACGGCATGAGTCGCCCCCCTCGCGGGGGGCGTGGATTGAAATACCGCATTGCCCCGGATATGGACTACGTCTGTCAGTCGCCCCCCTCGCGGGGGGGCGTGGATTGAAATTCCGTGGCCAGAATTTTGCAGGTAGGGAGCGATAGTCGCCCCCCTCGCGGGGGGCGTGGATTGAAATCTGAAAATCATGGTTGCGGGGGAAGGAATCGAAGTCGCCCCCCTCGCGGGGGGCGTGGATTGAAATTTCGATGTGAAGGACAACCAATCATATAAGACAGTCGCCCCCCTCGCGGGGGGCGTGGATTGAAATCTACAAAGACTACTCTGGCTCCGGGGCCCCGGAGTCGCCCCCCTCGCGGGGGGCGTGGATTGAAATGCATATATGGTGGAGCAGTTGGCAAAACGGCTTGGCGTCGCCCCCCTCGCGGGGGGCGTGGATTGAAATAAAAGTGGATGGCGACCGGCTGTAATGCCTTTGAGTCGCCCCCCTCGCGGGGGGCGTGGATTGAAATATCGGTGGCTCTCCCGGTACTGGGAAAACGCACCGTCGCCCCCCTCGCGGGGGGCGTGGATTGAAATGTCTCCAACAAAAGCAAGTTTGCAAAAAACCTGTCGTCGCCCCCCTCGCGGGGGGCGTGGATTGAAATAAGTTACACGCCATATCGGCTACGCCTTTAGTAGTCGCCCCCCTCGCGGGGGGCGTGGATTGAAATTCCGACACAGCAAGCCGTGAGACAATCTCACAGCGTCGCCCCCCTCGCGGGGGGCGTGGATTGAAATGGTTTAACGTGCGTGACAGTGACACGAATAAGCAGTCGCCCCCCTCGCGGGGGGCGTGGATTGAAATTGCGGCACTTGTCAACCCCTTTTGTGTTGCCCCTGTCGCCCCCCTCGCGGGGGGCGTGGATTGAAATATCACGCCGGGCGGCTCTCCCGCATCGGCTACGCCGTCGCCCCCCTCGCGGGGGGCGTGGATTGAAATTCCTTGTAATTGTATTTTGGATTTCTCCGACACGGTCGCCCCCCTCGCGGGGGGCGTGGATTGAAATATGCTGATAACCCTGAAAAACATCAGTATGATGTAGTCGCCCCCCTCGCGGGGGGCGTGGATTGAAATATCAGCAAGCGCATTTTTAAGGAGATCATAGAGTCGCCCCCCTCGCGGGGGGCGTGGATTGAAATTTGCCCGGTTAGGAAGGAGCGTGCCACACCGATATGTCGCCCCCCTCGCGGGGGGCGTGGATTGAAATCTTTCTGATCTATAATATGTGCATTTTGGAGGTGGTCGCCCCCCTCGCGGGGGCGTGGATTGAAATTCAGCTGTTGCGTGAAAATTCTATGTATAAAAATGTCGCCCCCCTCGCGGGGGGCGTGGATTGAAATTTTTGATGATTCCATCTGCTTTTGCTATGCTAACGTCGCCCCCCTTGCGGGGGGCGTGGATTGAAATTATGCCTTTCCGTGGGAAAAATATTGGTGGTGGTAGTCGCCCCCCTCGCGGGGGCGTGGATTGAAATACCAGCGTTTGGGACGGAATGAAGGGTGCATTTAAGTCGCCCCCCTCGCAGGGGGCGTGGATTGAAATCTCAGCGCTCACATGGCCACCTCCTCCGCCTCGGTGTCGCCCCCCTCGCAGGGGGCGTGGATTGAAATCTGTGTTACCATGGAATGACTGGCGATAGCGTGCTAGTCGCCCCCCTCGCGGGGGGCGTGGATTGAAATAATCGGAGATTTTGCGTTTCTCAATTGTTACCAACGTCGCCCCCCTCGCGGGGGGCGTGGATTGAAATCATAATTTCTCCTTTCCGTGCCCGATTCGGGCAGTCGCCCCCCTCGCGGGGGGCGTGGATTGAAATCTCAGCGCTCACATGACCACCTCCTCCGCCTCGGTGTCGCCCCCCTCGCGGGGGGCGTGGATTGAAATGGTGCTGTCCATCTCAAATGGCATGCTGTTCTCCTTTCTCGTTCATCGTATCGTTTCTTTTCCCGTTATACATCTCGCGGAGCAAAAATCGCCCCATTATACCGCTTCATTCTACGCAGCGGGCTCGCCCTCCCCGCCGCGCTCCTGAAGCATCAGGAACATCGCCGTCGCTCCGCTTCCTCCAGCTTGCGCAAGATCTTCTGGCGCATCGCCTCCTCTGGATCCTCCGGCGGGAAATTCTCGATCTCCGCTGCGTCATACCTTGAAGCCGCCTCGCAGGTCACCGCAGGGTTTCTCTTTACAGTGGCGCTACGAATGGCTTGGATCTCGGAATAGAGCAGGGTCTTCTTCATGACCAGCGCCTCTGTGATCTCTTTCAGAAACGCCTCGTTTTGAGCAAGGAGCGCCCTTGCCTTGCCGTAGTACCGCTCCAGCTCCGCCTGTACCGCCGCCTCGCTGCGGGCATTCAGGCTTTCGGACATGTTGCTAGAGGAATCGCTTTCGACATTCAGCAGGGAGAATCCCAGCGCCCCCTCCTTGGCTGCCGCCTCACGGATACAGTTGACCGCACAGGCGATATCGTCGCTGCATCCCTCTGCGACCTGCCCCGCATACCGCATCTCCACGGCGGCCTTGCCGCCCAGGGCGATGATGGCGCTTTGTGAATCGGAGACACCTTTGCAGCAGTGGATAAAGCCGCCGCACCGGTTTTCGTCGGAGGGAAGCAGGGAGGCAAAGCCGACGCTGCCGGGGCACAGCGCTTCGCATACCACCAGATGCCCCGCCTCGTGAAGCGCCACCTTTTCGATAACTTCATCCGAAACGCGAGGCATATCCTCTTGTGCGCCATATTGCTGCTTCAGCACCACACTCACCATGTCCTCCATGTCGATGCCGGTCTTGCGGGCAAAGGCCGCACGAACCGCCGCTTCATTCAAAATAGTCTCCAGCTCGGCGCAGGAATTATAGCACATCATCCTCGTCAGATCTTCCATGTTGACACTGTCCGAAACCCGTTTCGTTTTCAGATAGTGGGTGATGATCTCCTCCGCATCGGACGCCGTGGGCGCTCGAAGTCCGATTTTTCGGTCAAACCGTCCGGAACGGCGCAGGGAGCTCGGCAGCTTGCGGATATCGTTTGCCGTGGCGATCACAAACACACCGGCGTCCTTCACATCGTCGATCCCCGCTTGCACAGCGGCATATTCCGGCGCATCGCAGTGGGTATTATCCTCGTTGGCAAATTTGTCCATGTCGTCCAAAAGGACAATGGACGGCGCTTTTGTCTTTGCGCTGGCAAAGGCCTGTGTAATTCCATCGATAAAGGCGTCGCCGCTCTTGTCGCGGCGTACCGTGATGGTGTGCAGCCCGCTCTCCTCCACAAAGCACCTCGCCAAAAGCGTCTTGCCCAAGCCCGGGTCGCCATACAGCAGCAGTCCATGGGGCAAGCGGACGCCCATCTCCTCGTAGATCTCCCGGTTGCGGAGCATATCGCACAGCTGCAGCAGCTCGCGCTTGATGGCCTTGTATCCGATGACCTTGTCAAATGCGTTCATGGTAAAATCTCCTTTTCGAATTTTACCGCCAGTATAGCACCCATATAATTAAGACCTAATTTATATAAGCATATATAGGCTAAAAGGCGGTTTTCTGCAAAATTTCGTATAGATGCACAATACAGCACATCCGTAATCTACATATTTGCAGCGTTATGCCCACGAAATGCAGCGTTTTTTGCTGCCTGCACACGAAAAAACGGGCGGTGGAGGCCGATTTCTACCCCCAAACCGCCGAAAATAATATAAATATTTAGGTCTTATTAAAAAAGGTGCTACACTGACCGCAAATCACATTGCAGGAGGAAATGACCATGGATGTTACTTTTTCACCCGCCCTCCGTGTGTACGCGGAGATGTGGGAGATCGCCGGACGGCGACGGGCGGCGGACGCACAGTTCGCACAGGCGTTGGCACATATCCGCAGCGGCACGCCCGACGCTATGGCAAAGGCATTCGATCTATTCAAGCGCTCAGGAGCCCACAACTTTACCGAGGCGCAGTTCGCCGCCGGATGGTGCTGTGAGCACGGCTGCGGTACAAAGCGCAACTACCCGCAGGCTATCCGCTGGTATAAGCGGGCAGAGAACAATGTGACTTCCGATGTAATGAGCGCTTTTGACCCTGTGGGTGAGGCGGAGAATGCCCGGCTTCGGCTATACTTCGAGTGCGAGTCCTACGCGGCGGCGGTGGACGCGCTTCTGGACGCACAGGAGCGGGAGGATAGCTTTATGGCCGATTACGAGGCGGCGGTGGGCGGCGATGCCATCGGGATGCTGCATCTGGGGCATCGATACTATTACGGGCAGGATGTGGTGTGTGACCAGGCAGAGGGCATCCGCTGGTATCACCGGGCCGCCGAGGCGGGCAGCGACGCCGCCATGTCGCGGCTGGCACAGATCTACGAGGCGGATAAGCACTACAAGGAGGCGGCAAGGTGGTATCGCCGCTACGCGGCGGAGCGCATCCGCTGGCGCAACCAGCGGCTGAATTGGTGAAAAAGTTTCAAAAACGGGTGAACTTGCGTTTTTCGGCACGCTCTGTTATGATGAGTGAGAAACCTTTGGAAAAGACGGAATGATCAACCTAAAGACAAGAGAACATCAATGGAGAGAAAGGGTATTAGCATGAACAAAAAATCTACTCATCCGTTTGCACCTGAAATCCCAGAGGGAGCCACAAAACTGATTATAGGAACCATGCCTCCCTACAGATTTTGTAACACGGATGAAATGCTGTACGACGATGATGTTAATTTCTATTACGGTTCAAGAGATAATTACTTTTGGGAGCTGGTATCTGACGCATCAGGGAAAAGACTAACTTATGCAAATACACAGGAAGCCATCAATGAGCGCAAAAGGCTTTTGGCCGACCTTCATATGGGTATGGTGGACATGGTTGTAAGCTGTGTGCATAAAGACGGAAAGGCAGATGACAAGTCACTGCATGACATAGTAGAGCGTGATGATTTAAAGACCATCTTGCATAAATATCCGAAAATCGACACCTTGATTTACACAAACAGGAGTGCCAATATTCTGAAGTGGGTCAACAAATCATCAGACAAGCAGTATCATGAGGGATGGGATAAAAGCAAAACCCATGCTTCAGTTGTCATCGACAAAAAAACATATAAAGTCATTCGGCTCTATTCCCCATCTCCCTATGCGTTGAGGAGCGTCTCAAAGGAAGTTCGCAGAGAACAATATGATATGGTTTTCAAACTGGAGTAATATGGCTTTCTGTTTCTCCGCACTCCTCCCCACGCTTTATCCAACCGACGCAGAGACGCTGTTCACGACGCTGGCGGCGCACGATGTCCCCTATGCGCTGCTGGAGGGCACACGGGATGTTTGGCTGCGGGACTTCATGCCGGTGCGGACAGGCTCCGGAAAGCTGGTATCCTTCCGTTATGAGCCGTGCTATCTGAAAAACGATCCTGTTCTGAGGACCGATTTTCGTAAGGATCTTGCTCCGCAGCTTGGCCTGCCGGTTACATACAGCAATATCAACCTCGACGGCGGAAACGTGGTGTTCTCGCCGTCCGGGGCGCACGTCCTGATCAGCGACCGCGTCTTTTCCGAAAACCCGGAGTATCCGTCTGCCGCACTGGTGCATGAGCTTTCGGAGCTGCTGGAAACGGAGGTTTTGATCATTCCCTCTCTGAAAAGCGACATGACCGGCCACGCCGACGGCATGGCGCGATTTCTCGACGACCGCACCGTGCTGTGCAATCGGCCGCTGTCATCCTGCGGCTTTGAGCAGCAGGTGAAGCGAGCGGTGCAGGACTGCGGCCTGGACGCAGTGGACTTCCCCTTTGTCCCGACCGGTGGGGTCAGCGCCGTCGGCTGCTACCTGAACTATTTGGAGACGGAACGGGTGGTTTCCCTGCCGGTGTTTGGCATTGAGCAGGATGCCGAGGCTGAAACTTCTGCGCAGCAGCTTTTCAGCAAAGAGATCGTGCCTGTCAACATCCGGGAGATCGCCCAACAGGGCGGCTGTCTGAACTGCATCAGTTGGGAGGGACCTCATGCATAATGAACAGGATTTGAAGAACACGCCGGAGTACCGCTCCGGTATGTTCCGCATCGTCACCTGCCCCGTCTGCGGCTATCCCACGCTGGATATGTACTGGATCTGTGAGCATTGCGGCTGGGAGTATGACATCGAGCTGCAGACGGAGGATGAGGAGTCTCCCTGCAACGGTATGTCCCTGCGGGCGTACCGCGAACTATACAAAACTGGAGGTATATCTATGAATGTGACCATCTGTTCCCGCAAAGCCGCCGAGGAACTGCTGCGTACCGACACGCTCTCCCGCACGGCGGTGATCTCTTTCTGCGACCCACCCTCCGTCGGCAAGCCTGCCCCGACGCCCCGCTGGACTACGCCGGCAAAGCGGCGCAGGTGTTTACCGTGGTCGTTCACGATCTGGATCTGACAGCTCTGCCGGATGTGGGGCTGGACTACGACGCCTATATGCCGGAGGCGGACGCACTGGCGGCGTTTATCTGTCAGGCAAGGTCGGACGGGCTGGATATCCTCTGCCAGTGCGAGTACGGGCAGAGCCGCAGCGCCGCCTGCGCCGCCGCGATTTTGGAGTATTTCAACGGCACCGGCACCTCCGTCTTTGCCGACTACCGCTATTACCCCAATCAGGTGGTGTATCACAAAATCATGGATGCACTGACCCGGTACGGGCAGGAGGCGCAGCCATCCGCTTGACTTTCTCGTCAAAGCGCTTTACCATATAAGCACAACCGAAGATCAGCCCCGCGCAGTAGTGTACAGCTTAAAGTTTCGTACTTTGAGGAGGGTGGCGAGTCGCCGCTCTGTTTACCAAGAGGACGCACGCTTCGCAAGCGAAGCGACCGCCTGATACCGCTCCATCGAATCGCGAATCACGCCGTGATTAGAAATTCGACTCCGCTTATATCAGGTCACTTTTTACTGCACGGGGCTGATTTTATGTTAGGGGGGTCTCTATGAAAATCGAGAAGGATACGGTCACATTTGAAGCGCCGGACGCAGACTTCGTGACCAAATTCGGCATACAGGCTGCGGCGGATATGGTGCTGGATTTTCACTGCTTTCACCCGCAGCTGCCGTTCCTGTACGACGCCCGGCAGCTGGCGGCGTTTCTCTCTACCAGCAGGCAAAAGCTCCTTTACTATGTGCGGCACACGGCGGCAGCGTATCACCCCGTCACCATCCCCAAGCGTAACGGCGATGTGCGCATACTGTCCGTGCCGGACGACACGCTGCGTCGCTGGCAGCGGAAGATCTGCCGGGAGCTCCTCGCCTATCTGCCTGTCGCACCGCAGGCCACCGCCTATCGGAAGGGCGGCGCTATCAGCGGCAACGCTGCGCCCCATGTGGGCAAGCGGTATCTCCTGAAGCTGGATATCTCCGACTTTTTCGGCAGCATTTGCTTTGAGCAGGTCCACTCCGCCGCCTTTCACACCCGGTACTTCTCCCGGCAGGTGGGCTTTCTGCTGACCTCTCTTTGCTGCAAAGACGGTGCCTTGCCGCAGGGTGCGCCCACCTCTCCCGCGCTTTCCAATCTGGTCATGCGGAATTTTGATACGAGCATGGCGCGCTGGTGCCAGCGGCGCGGCATCGTATACACGCGGTACTGTGATGACCTGACCTTTTCCGCCGATCGTCCGCTGTTCGCCGTCTATTCGAAGGCGAAAAATATGCTGGCGGAGATGGGCTTTGACCTGAATGAGGCCAAGACCCATTTTATCACCAACGCCGGACGGCAGAGCGTGACCGGTCTGACCGTCAATGAGAAGGTATCCGTGCCGGCCGGCTATAAGCGATCACTTCGGCAGGAGGTCTATTACACCCTGCGCTTTGGTCTGGCGGACAGCATCCTGCGGGGCGGCCACGCAACGCTTCTCACAGACGACCTTCCCGATACGGAGCGCTATCGGCAGCAGCTATTGGGACGAATCCAGTATGTGCTGCAGATCGAGCCGGAAAACCGCTGGTTCCGCGAAGCAAAGCAAAAGCTGCTGTCCTGCGATGACCGCCCGAAGGTCTGACGCCTATTCTTTAATTACAGCGTGGTCATTTCTGCGCCGTCGCGGGGCTTGACCCAAACCGTGACCCAAACGCGGAAACGACTGGAGAGTATTAGGCGGACACAGCGGATCGCCCACCGAGCCGAAAGCACGCAAAAGCGCCGGAAAGCGTTGCGGCACAACGCTTTCCGGCGCTCATCGTATCTTCACACGCAGGAGGTCACTGGTTCGAGTCCAGCAGTCTCCACCACATATGAAAAATCCGAACTTCTTCCCTATCGGGAATGCGTTCGGATTTTTCATTTTTATCAAAGATAATTCCTACTGCTATTTACGTCCGGAGGAATTTTACATCCTCCAGACATTTTTTATCCGCATATTCGATTTCTGCCGTTAGGAATGACGACCATCAAAAAAGAACATCATCTCTTTTGTGGACGGCAATGGACACTATCGGTTAAACCAGCCGCAGGACGAGCGATCCGCCCTCACGAGCGCCTCTTCCCTTCGGATCCCCCTATCCCACCAACAAATCCCCCTTCCCGGCACAGAGCACCGGGAAAGGGGGATTTTTGATCCATCCGCAGAATTTTTCATGTTCCCCCTTGACAATTCCTTTGTCTTAATGTACTATTGTCGTAGTACAAGCGAACTGATAGGTGGGGCAGCGAGAACGTCGAGATGTGACTGCTCCGATCCATCGGCAGCACAGGCAAAGGAGGACGCCTATGGAATGGGATATCCGCAATGACCAGCCCATTTACACCCAGCTGATCCAACAGGTGACGCTGGCCATTCTGTCCGGCACCTTCCCCTGCGGCGGACGGCTACCGCCGGTGCGGGAGATGGCGGCGGAGGCCGGGGTCAACCCCAACACCATGCAGCGGGCGCTGGCGGAGCTGGAGCGCACGGGGCTGGTCTACACCCAGCGCACTGCCGGGCGCTTTGTTACCGAGGACGCCGCTGTCGTCGACAGCGCCAAACAGGAGCTGGCCCACCAGCAGGTCGGGGCCTTTCTGCGCCGTATGGAGCGCATGGGCTACGACCGGGAGCAGGCCGCCCAGCTGGTGCGGTCTTGGAAGGAGGAAGCATAAGAGATGGCTATTTTAGAATGTAAGGACCTGACCAAATATTACGACCGGACTCTGGGTCTGGACCACCTGTCCCTCCAGCTGGAGCCGGGGCGGATCGTGGGTCTGCTTGGCCCCAACGGCAGCGGTAAGACCACGCTGCTGAAGATCGCCAATGGGCTTCTGACCCCCTCGTCGGGGCAGCTGCTCATCGACGGCAAGGCCCCCGGCCCGGACACCCGGAGGCTGGTATCCTATCTGCCGGAGCGCACCTACCTCTCCGACTGGATGACGGTGGTGCAGCTGCTGGACTTTTTCTGTGACTTCTACCCGGACTTCGACCGGGAGGCGGCGGAGCATATGCTGACGGCTCTGGAGATCAGTCCCACCCAGCGCATCAAGCAGATGTCCAAGGGTACACGGGAAAAGGTGCAGCTGATTCTAGTCATGAGCCGCCGCACACGGCTGTATCTGCTGGACGAGCCCATCGGCGGCGTGGATCCCGCCACCAGAGACTACATCATCCACACCATTCTCACCAACTTCCACCCGGACTCCACCCTGCTCATCTCCACCCACCTCATTGCCGACGTGGAGCGCATCCTGGACGACGTGGTGTTCATCAGCCGGGGTCAACTGGTGCTGCACCAGTCCGTGGACCAGATCCGGCAGGAGCGTGGCTGCAGCGTAGACGATCTGTTTCGGGAGGTGTTCCGTTATGCTGAGTAAATTGCTGAAATATGAGCTTCGGGCCTCCGGCCGCATCCTGCTGCCGGTTTATGCCCTGCTGCTGGCCTCCGCCGGCTGCTGCAGCCTGTTTTACAAGCTGGCGGCAGACCATCCTTACCGTACCGGCGCCGCCTCCGTCCTGATGGGGCTGCTGAATGTGGCGTTCTGGATCTTCGTAGTGGCCACCGGCGCCATCACGGCGCTGCTGATGATCTATCGGTTCTATAAGAACTACATGACCGACGAGGGCTACCTGATGTTCACCCTGCCGGTAAACCGGCACCAGCTCATCTGGGCCAAGCTGCTGTCCGCCCTGATTTACACCGCCGCCAGTGCCGTGGCCGTAACGCTGTCCATTCTGCTGGTACTGCTGCCCATTGCAGACTGGTCCGGCTTCTGGGGCGATCTGGGAGAACTTCTCTCCTCCATCACGGAGTCCCTTCATTTCGGCGTTCCCGGTCCGCTGCTGCTCCTGTGGATCGCCGTGCTGGCCATCCTGACGGTGTTCTCCGGATTCCTCATGGTCTATGCCGCCATCGCTCTGGGCCACAGCTTCTCCAATCACAAGATCCTGCTGTCGGTGGTGTTTTTCATCGCCTTCTCGCTGGCCATGCAGGCGGCGGGGTTGACCTTCTTCTCCTATCAGCTGACCATCGGCGAGACCGTCATCGAGAGCGGCGGCAGCGCCGACCTCCTTCTGGACGGCACTCGGTTCCTGGTCATCGATTCCATCGAGACGCTGGTGGCCTGCGGCGTGTTCTACACGCTGACGTGGTACAATCTGCAAAAGCGCCTGAACCTCCAGTAAGGCTCGTCTCTGGACAAGACGCAAAATCAGCCCGCACGGCGAAGCCGTGCGGGCTGATTCGTTTTCACTCCTGCGGGATACCGAAGAACCGGACGCCGTTCTCCCACGTCTGGCGCTCCACCTGTTCCGCCGGCAATCCCTTCAGCTGGGCGATCTTCTCCGCCACCAGATGCACATACCCGGAGTCGTTGCGCTTTCCCCGGAAGGGTACCGGCGTCAGATAGGGAGCGTCGGTCTCCACCATCATCCGCTCCAGCGGTACGGCGGCGATGACCTCCGGCGCCTTCCGGGCGTTCTTGAAGGTGATGGCCCCGTTGAAGGACAGCATCCACCCCAGCTTCAGCAGCTCCTCCGCCATCTCCACGGAGCCGGAAAAGCAGTGGAACACCCCCCGCACCGCCGGAAACTCCCTGACGATGGCAAGGCTGTCGCCGTGGGCCTCCCGGTCGTGGAAAATGACCGGCAGCTTTAGCTCCTCCGCCAGCGCCAGCTGCCGCCGCAGCACCTCCTGCTGCAAGGCACGGGGCGGGTTCTCCTCCCAGTAGTAGTCCAGTCCGACCTCCCCGATGGCCACCACCTTCTCCCGCTGCGCCAGCTGCCGCAGACGCTCTATCTGCTCTGGCTGAAAGTCGTGGCAGTTCTCCGGGTGCAGACCCACGGCGGCGTATACATGGGGAAACTCCGCTGCCAATGCGACGGCCTTCTCCGAGGAGGTCAGCGTGCAGCCGGGGTTTACCACCAGCCCGACACCCTTTTGGGGGCAGTCCCGCCAGTACCTCCCGCCGGTCCGGGTCAAAGGCCTCATCGTCATAGTGGGCATGGGTATCAAACAGCATGGGTGTTCTCCTTTCGCACAAAACAGCACAGGCCGCCGCAGCCTGCGGCGGCCTGTGGGGTCATATTACGCTTCCTCCAGCGTCACCCGGCCCAGCCGGGTGTCCGCCACATATTGCTCCTTCAGTTCCCGCAGGCGGGCCATGTGGGGCTGCTGCAAATGGATGCGCTGATGGGCCTGCGTCTGCCACTGCTCCACCAGCAGAATTTTATCCTCCTGCTGGGCGGAGAAATAGTAGTCGTAGCGGATGCAGCCCTCCTCCCGACGGATGGTATCGGCAATGCCCTCCATCACGATCTGACGGACGAAGGCCTCCCGGCAGCCAGGCTTGGCCGTATAGACCACATATAGGGTCAGGGGTTCGCTCTCACGCATGACCGTTTCCCTCCTCAATACCGCTTGTCCAGCTCTGCGATCATGGCCGCAATGGCGTTCTCCCAGCAGTTGGGCAGAATGTGGATGCCCGGCACCTCATGCACCGGCTGAATGGCATTGGCCGGGGCAAAGGCGGTGCGGGCAAAGGTCAGCATGGGGATGTCGTTGGCGTGGTCGCCCACGCAGTAGACGTTCTCCTGCCGGATCTCCAGCATTTGAGCCAGACGGCGCACCATGCCGCCCTTGTTGGCCCCCCTGGCCGTCAGCTCCAGCAGATAGGGGTTGGACGGCACCACCTCATACTCGGTGCTCCAGCTCTGGCGGGCGATGTACTCCCGCAGGGCCGTCATCCGGGGCTCCGCCTCCTCAAACAGTAGCTTGGAGATAGGAGACGGCACCTCCTCCATGCTGGCCAGCGCCACTGTAGGGGAGTGGGTCAGATGCAGGTGATGATAGGTGATCTCGTTGGGGTTGATGGCGTGGATGGAGTCATCGTCGTGATAGATCTCCAGCGCCGTCTCCGGCAGGTCCTCCAGCAGGCGGCAGATATGCCCCCGGACGGACTCCGGCAGAAAGGCCGTGTACAGGTAGCGCTGCTGAGCGAAGTCGTAGATGGCAGCGCCGTTGAAGAGCACCGTGGGGCCGTTCATGGGAACGCCCTCCCGAACCCGTGAAAAGGACGGCAGCGCCCGGCCCGTGGCCACGGAGAAGGTGCCGCCCTCCGCCATGAAGTACTCCACCGCCTCCCGGTTCTCCTGCGATACCGAGGGCAGAGGGCCGCCGCTCTTCAGCGCCCCCTCGGTATACACCATGGTATTGTCATAATCGCTGGCGATCAGAACGCCTGAAAACTTTCCCACGGCTCACGCCTCCGTCTTGGGCGTACCGCCACCCTGACCGCCTCTGCGGCGACCTCCACGGTGCCGGGGGCGCTTGTTGCTCGGTCCTTCGTCCTCGATGGGCCGCTGGCTCTCCTGACGGGACACGGGCTTGGCATCCGGCTGGGGGGGAAAGGGCTTGATGGCGCTGGCGCCGGGCTTGCCGCTGCGGGTACGGCGGCGGCGATTGCCCTCCCGCCGCTTCTCCTCCGGCTTTTCCGCCAGCTTTTCCGCCGGACGCTCCGCAGGACGCTCGCTGCCCTTGCCGCCTCTGCGGCGGCGGCTGCGGCGGCGGCCCTCCTCCGGCTCCTCCCGATCGGCGGCAAAGTCTGCAATGATGGCGGGGACAGGGAATTCCTCCTGCCGCTCCTCTGCGTAGCGGGCGGGCCGCTCCTTGGGGATCTCGATGCCCTCCCGGCTGCCCTTGCCGTTGCGGAGGACGCACACCTCGCAGTTGTGGTAGCACCGGGGAGCCTCCGGCTTCTCATCCAGCCGCACCTTCACCGTCTCCTTCAGGACGTTGACGTCGCTGACATTACCGGGGCCGTCGGGGGTCTGGACAAAGGAATCGTTCTTGGGCAGACGCTTCAGTGCGTCCTCATAGGCCTCCTGCTCATATTTCAGGCAGCACATGAGCCGCCCGCAGGTGCCGGAAATTTTCGTGGGGTTCAGAGACAGACTCTGGGTCTTGGCCATCTTGATGGAGACGGGCATGAAATCGTCCAGAAACTGGGCGCAGCAGAAGGGCCGGCCGCAGATCCCCAGGCCGCCCAGCATCTTTGCCTCGTCCCGGACGCCGATCTGCCGC
Organism: Vescimonas coprocola; assembly: GCF_018408575.1. Taxonomy (NCBI): domain Bacteria; kingdom Bacillati; phylum Bacillota; class Clostridia; order Eubacteriales; family Oscillospiraceae; genus Vescimonas; species Vescimonas coprocola. The sequence continues at coordinate 2,461,690 of NZ_AP023418.1, read as the reverse complement.
AGTTCGATGCGGGCCCGGAAGGCAGAGGCCAGATCCTTCACCAGCTCCCGGAAGTCCACCCGGCCATCAGCGGTGAAGAAGAACAGGATCTTGTTGCCGTCAAAACTGCACTCCACCCGCACCAGCTTCATCTCCAGCTTGTGCTGGAGGATTTTCTTCTGGCACACGTCGAAGGCTTCCTTCTCTCTGGCCCGGTTGCGCTCCAGCACCCGGCGGTCATGGTCGGTGGCAATGCGGACCATGGGGCGGAAGGGCTCCACCACCTGCTCGTCCGGCACCTCGTGGTTTCCCTCGGCACACTGGGCATACTCCAGCCCCTGCGCCGTCTCCACGATCACGTGCTCCCCCGCCGTCACCTGAACGCCACGAGGGTCAAAATAATAGGTCTTACAGCCGCCTCGAAAGCGGACACTGATGACTTCTGTCATATCCTTCATCCTTTCGTATCGGGATCGTTTTTCCATATAGGTGCCATTCTGCGCCCGAGGTCAGCGGGTGGCGTGGAGCAGCCGCTCCCACTGGGCGCACAGCGCCCCCAGCACATGGCCCGCCCCCACATTATAGGCGCAGTCGGCGCTGTACTGCCGCAACAGGGCCGACAGGCCCTCCAGCCGCCGGGAGGAGAGGCTCCGGCTCAACAGCGCTGCCTCCTCCGGCAGGGTGCCGTCCTCCGGCTTCCCCGCCTGAAGCAGCAGGGCCTGCGCCGTCAGGAGCCACGCATCCTGCAAAAGCTCCTGCAGCTGCTCCCGCTTGATGCGGCGGTTCTCCAGCGATACCAGCCACTGGGCCGCCGGGAGGGTCTTTCCCTGCGCCAGCACCCGGCACAGCCCTCTGGCCTGCTCCATCTCCGGTGTCTCCGGCTGTCCGGCCACCTTCCACTCCACGCAGCGGGAGCGGATGGTGGGCAGCAGAGCCGCCGCCTTCTCGGCGCAGAACAGGAAGGCGGCGTAGGCCGGTCCCTCCTCCACGATCTTCAGCAGCACGTTCTGATCCCGCTGGTTCAGCTGGCCGCAGTCGGCAAAGATATACACCTTCCGGGCGCCGTCGTTGGGGCGGATATACACATCCTGCCGCAGCTGGCGCACCAGCTCCACCGGCAGCTCCTTGTGTCCGTCGTCCCGCACCGTTACCACGTCGGGGTGGATGTCCTCCAGTACCTTGCGGCACTGGCGGCACCGCAGGCAGGGACGCTCCCCCTCTCCCTCGCACTCCAGTGCGGCGGCGAAGTAGCGGGCGGCGGCCATGCGATCTCCGCTGCCGGAGAGAATGGCGGCGTGGCTCAGCGTCCCCTTGGAGGCCGCCGCACGGATGCGCCGGGCCAGTGTGCTGTTTTCCGGGATCAGTTCTTCCATGCCGTCTCTGCCCTCCCCTGCCATACCGGATGGCCTATGCACCCAATATAATATCTTAGTATAGCACAAAGGCGGCAAATGCCGCAAGGTGTGAGTTTCTGTTTTTTGCGGAAATATCCGGCAGCGGAGGGCCGCCCGAAGAAAAACGAAAAAAAACCGGAAAAATTCTGGAATCCATGCTTGCTTTTGAAGCTTTTTTTGCTATAATAAGGTTGTTCTCAACATTCGGTACAACTATAATGATAGATGGAGGAATCTGCATGAGTAAGAAGTATTGTTACCTGTTCACAGAGGGCAACGCACAGATGCGTGAGCTGCTGGGCGGTAAGGGCGCCAATCTGGCGGAAATGACCAATATTGGTCTGCCTGTGCCGCAGGGCTTCACCATCACCACCGAGGCCTGCACCCAGTACTATGAGGACGGCCGCCAGATCAACGACGAGATCATGGCCGAGATCATGGAATATATTGAGAAGATGGAGAAGATCACCGGCAAGAAGTTCGGCGATCACGAGAATCCCCTGCTGGTCTCCGTCCGTTCCGGCGCACGGGCCTCCATGCCCGGTATGATGGACACCATCCTGAATCTGGGTCTCAACGAGGACGTGGTGGCGGTCATTGCAGAGAAGTCCAATAACCCCCGCTGGGCCTGGGACTGCTATCGCCGTTTCATCCAGATGTACTCTGACGTGGTCATGGAGGTGGGCAAGAAGTATTTCGAGCAGCTCATTGACGAGATGAAGTCCAAGAAGGGCGTCACTCAGGACGTGGAGCTCACCGCCGAGGACCTGAAGGAGCTGGCCGGCCAGTTCAAGGCCGAGTACAAGTCCAAGATCGGTCAGGACTTCCCCACCGATCCCAAGGAGCAGCTGCTGGGTGCCATTAAGGCCGTGTTCCGCAGCTGGGACAATCCCCGTGCCAACGTCTATCGCCGTGACAATGACATCCCCTACTCCTGGGGTACCGCCGTCAACGTCCAGTCCATGGCCTTCGGCAACATGGGCGATGACTGCGGCACCGGCGTGGCCTTTACCCGCAACCCCGCCACCGGCGAGAAGAAGCTCATGGGCGAGTTCCTGACCAACGCCCAGGGCGAGGACGTGGTGGCCGGTGTCCGTACCCCCATGCCCATCGACCAGATGGCCGAGAAGTTCCCGGAGGCCTATGCCCAGTTCGTGGAGGTCTGCCACACGCTGGAGGATCACTACCGGGATATGCAGGATATGGAGTTTACCGTAGAACACGGCAAGCTGTATATGCTCCAGACCCGTAACGGCAAGCGCACCGCTCCCGCCGCTCTGAAGATCGCCTGCGATCTGGTGGACGAGGGCATGATCTCCGAGCAGCAGGCCGTGGCCATGATCGATCCCCGCAATCTGGATACCCTGCTGCATCCCCAGTTCGACGCCGCCGCTCTGAAGGCCGCCACCCCCGTGGGCAAGGCTCTGCCCGCCTCTCCCGGCGCTGCCTGCGGCAAGATCGTCTACACCGCCGAGGATGCCAAGGAGTGGGCCGCCCGTGGTGAGAAGGTGGTTCTGGTCCGTCTGGAGACCTCTCCCGAGGACATCGAGGGCATGAAGGCCGCACAGGGCATCCTGACGGTCCGTGGTGGTATGACCAGCCACGCCGCCGTAGTGGCCCGTGGTATGGGCAAGTGCTGCGTCTCCGGCTGCGGCGCCATCGTCATGGACGAGGAGAACAAGCAGTTCACGCTGGCCGGCAAGACCTATCACGAAGGCGACTGGCTGAGCCTGGACGGCTCCACCGGCAACATCTACGACGGCGCTATGCCCACCGTGGACGCCAGCGTCAGCGGCGACTTCGGCCGCATCATGGGCTGGGCCGATAAGTTCCGCCGCCTGAAGGTCCGCACCAATGCCGACACCCCCCACGACGCCGCCAAGGCCCGTGAGCTGGGTGCTCAGGGCATCGGCCTGTGCCGCACCGAGCATATGTTCTTCGAGGGCGACCGCATCGCCGCCATCCGTGAGATGATCTGCTCCGACACCGTGGAGCAGCGTGAGAAGGCTCTGGCCAAGCTGCTGCCCATGCAGCAGGGCGACTTCGAGGGTATCTACGAGGCCATGGAGGGCAATCCCGTCACCATCCGTTTCCTGGATCCCCCCCTGCACGAGTTCGTCCCCACCGAGGAGGCCGACATCGAGCTGCTGGCCAAGGATATGGGCAAGAGCGTGGCCGAGATCAAGGCCATCATCGCCTCCCTGCACGAGTTCAACCCCATGATGGGTCACCGCGGCTGCCGTCTGGCCGTCACCTTCCCGGAGATCGCCGTCATGCAGACCCGTGCCGTCATCCGTGCCGCCATCCATGTCCAGAAGCGTCACCCCGACTGGAACATGGTGCCTGAGATCATGATCCCGCTGGTGGGTGAGGTGAAGGAGCTGAAGTACGTCAAGAGCGTGGTGGTCAAGACCGCCGACGAGGAGCTGGCCGCCGCCGGTATGAAGATGAAGTATCTGGTAGGTACCATGATCGAGATCCCCCGTGCCGCCCTCACCGCCGACGATATCGCCAAGGAGGCCGAGTTCTTCTCCTTCGGCACCAACGACCTGACTCAGATGACCTTCGGCTTCAGCCGTGATGACGCCGGCAAGTTCCTGGGCGCCTACTACGACAAGAAGATCTACGAGAACGATCCCTTCGCCAAGCTGGATCAGGTGGGCGTGGGCAAGCTGGTGGAAATGGCCGCCAAGCTGGGCCGTGCCACCCGCCCCGACCTGCATCTGGGCATCTGCGGCGAACACGGCGGCGATCCCAGCTCTGTGGAGTTCTGCCACCGTGTGGGTCTGGACTATGTGTCCTGCTCCCCCTTCCGTGTGCCTATCGCCCGTCTGGCCGCCGCGCAGGCTGCCATCCGCGAACAGCGCCAATAAGAAGTTGACACAGCAGCGTAGGCAAAACAACTGATATAAATACGGTCACACAGTCCCTTTGGATTGTGTGACCGTTATTTTTGCCATGCTTTTGCATGGCAAAAATAAGAAATGTGCCATTTCCTCGCCCCTGTGGGGCAACCGGAAATGATGCACAAAAACTTCATGCGCCGGCATTTGCGCATTTCCGTGGTGCGGTGCTCAGGCATGAAGTTTTTTGCCCATTTTCAGCTGAACACACCGCAAATCAAGCCGCTGGTTTCACTATGAAATCAGCGGCTTTTTGCGGCTTTCCTCTTGGGCAAGGGTCGCCATGATCGTCAGCCGCAACTCACCATCGCTGTCCATTGTCCAGATATTATCCTCGACGAAATGATTTTTAATTATGCAGCTTTCTCGTTGCAAACATCGCAGAATTATGGTAAAATGAGCGGATAAAAATACCCAAGATAAAGCAGGGATTATAGTGAAACGAATCAAAACCGGATTTACATTGATGGAAATGCTGATCGTCATTGCGATCATCGCTGTATTGATTGCGATTGCGATCCCGTTATTTTCATCACAGCTTGAAAAAACCAGAGAAGCGACGGATCTTACAAATGTACGCTCTGCTTATGCACAGGTATCCACAGAGGCACTGCTCGGAAATTCGGAGATCACCGTGACGGTTGACCTGACGCAGAAGCAGGCCGACTGGCAATCATTGGACCCCGTGAATATCGGCGGTATCGTCCACTACAAAAAGCAAGGGGACACAGATAATTGGAAAGGCGTTGCTGCGCCGAACGGAACCTGCGTTGTGTCATATCATGAAGATTACGGAATCATTCTCACCTGGAGCGGAAAGGCCGACCCGACTACGCCTGAATACCCGTTTAATACAAGCATAACGGATTTCTTCTCACTTCTATATGATACAGCTTTCTGGAAAAACGGCAGCATAAAGAACAATACAAATTTTGAGTTTGACTCCAGATGCCCAGACTCGGAATATATCCCGGCTATTTCCGAAGCGATCGAAAAGCTGGACAACAGTCTTTTACAGCAGCCGGACTGTACCTGGGCCTATCTTGGCAACGGGAAAGACGGGCAAGAGGCAAAGCGGTATCTCTTCTGGACCTCTCTGAACACTGACAAAGTCGGCGCCGGAAAGAGCATCCCCGTAATCATCCAGACCGGTGACGGAAAATATTATGTTTCCGAAACCACGACCGGCAAGCGGAATGGCAAAGACTATGTCACCATCTCGGAATCGCTTACGCCGAACCAGTATACGCAAACCCTGAAAAAAGGAAAAGAATATTCCTCCTTGGAAGCAGCCTACGATGCCTATCTCAAGGCCTTGGAGCAATATGATTCGGTTCGCCAGCCTTAAGGTGCCTTGTCCCGCCATAACCGCTGATGCTGGGAAACGTCGTATTTCAAATCGAAGCTGCTGAATTGACGTGAGGTCATTTTCATGTGGCTGTTCTATAAAATAGGATTCGAGAAACAAATGGTCAGTTATCGGGCTGGATCGTTTACAAGTGGGTATGTGCCATTACGGCACATCCCCATTTGTTTTTGTGTCCGCTTTGCAGATAGATTCTACTTGTGTGTTACAGGGTTTCTGCCTGAAACGTCGTATATCCCTTATAATAGCTGTGGTCAATACCCTTCCTAAAGATCTTGCGGCATATGCTGTGTGCCGATAAGACAGCAATCTGAGAAAACTACAAAATCGGCATCTGCCAAGCAGGATTGGACAACAAAACAGGCGGCACTCAACTTCGGTTGGGTGCTGCCTGTTTTTGTACAGCTAAGGGCTGAAAATCGCCTATTTTCTGTTCTGAAAGGTAAGGACAGAAAAAAAGGGTGAAATAGTTATCGCCTCTGCGTGGTTCTTTTGTGAAACAGCGAATCGCTGCATAGCGGATACCGTTCGCTGGGGAGTGCGTATATTTACGGTCGTACAAAATACCCCTCAAAACCGTAAAGTCGATAGGTGGGTATTTCGATGCAGAGTATGTTCGACACTGGGGAAACTGAAAATCAGCTTATATTCGTGGAAAAGTTATATTTTAGGGCGATAAATTCTGGGTATCGTATTGAAAACAGAGCTATCCTTGTGATATAGTGTGTGTACACACTAACAGTCGGGAGACAGGGCAAGGAGTAACCAAGTGAGAATACAACATAAAAACCTAACAATCCGCCAAGCCGAGGTTACCGATGCGAAGCAGCTTGCCGCTTGGTGGAATGATGGTGCTGTGATGGCACACGCAGGCTTTCCCAACGGCCTGGGAACGACCGAGGAAGAAGTTGTAAAAGGGCTTAGAAATGGTCTTCTGGTCGTTGAAGAAAGCGACCGTCTGATTGGCGAGTGCAATTACCACAATGCGTCAGATGGAGTTGCAGAAATTGGCATTAAGATCTGCGAAACCGATTGTCAGAACCGTGGTGTTGGCAGGAAGGTTTTGAGTATGCTGATCAGTTGGCTGTTCAGAAACGGCTATGCCAAAATCATCCTCGATACGAACTTGACAAACACAAGAGCGCAGCACGTTTACGAATCACTTGGTTTCCGCAAGGTACGAACCAATATCGATTCTTGGAAAGACCAGTTCGGTCGGCTTCAATCATCGGTTGATTATGCGCTGGTTGAGCAGGATTTTGTCAGTTATGAGTGAGAGAGACACCTATGCCAGACAACAGGAATCGCAAGCGACCGATACAGGTCAAATTCTTCGTAGATGAAAAAGAACTCAGCTTGATAAAGGCGAGGATGGCACAGCTTGGGATAGAGAATATGAGCGCTTACCTTCGTCAAGTGGCAATCGACGGATATGAGGAAAAACCGAATTTGCCTGAACGCCGTGAGCCGAAAAATCCCTGACTCGCTTTTCAAGATGGAGCGCAGCCGATTTCTCTGAAATCGTTCAGGGGTTTGGGGCATTTCCCCAACAAGATTGCACGGGTGTATAAACACGAGCATTGCTTGCTAAGTGCGTTTCGCAGTTGGCAGGTAATGCGAAGTGGGTACCGCCGTGCATTGCTTGCCAGAATGGCAAGCTCCGATGTGGGTACTCACCGGATTTGCTTGCTATTCTGCAAGGAAATCCCGGTCGTACCACGCCGGATTTTGCAAGTGTAGCTACACTTGCTGTGCTTACTATTCTCCGTTTCCTATGTTAGCAAGCGCCATTTCCCAAATGGAAATCGGCGGCAATCGCCGCCTTGTCTGCCAAAAAGCGAAACGGACGGACGGAAGTCAATGGCGGCGCAGCCCTGCTTTTTTCTGGGGCTGACGCTCCTCCCCTGACCCCACCGGAGGGCGCTGTGTGTCCCTGATTTTCCTTCCCCCGCCGGTGCATTTTCGATGCGCCAAATCATTAGGTTCACTTATGTCAATCATTTCAAACCTATACTTCCCCTATGCCTCCGGTGCGCCTATAATAAGCTGTTGTTTGAAAAAACTCGCTTTTAACACCAAGTCAGGAGGCAGTATCTATGGCAAATTGTGCAATCGTAGGCATCAACTGGGGCGACGAGGGCAAGGGCCGCATGGTGGATTACCTATCCCAGCGGTTTGACGTCGTGGTCCGGTATCAGGGTGGCGGCAACGCCGGCCACACCGTCATCAACGACATGGGCAAGTTTGCCCTGCACCTGCTGCCCTCCGGCGTTTTCCACAAAGGGGTCATGAACATCCTCGGCAACGGCGTGGCGCTGGACTGCGAAAATCTCCTGTCGGAGATCGAGACGCTGCGGGCCGCCGGAGTGCCCATTTCCCCGGAAAACCTGCTGGTCAGCGACCGAGCCTCCCTGCTGCTGCCGTGGCACCGGGAGCTGGATGCACTGGAGGAGGCCCGTCTCAAGGACAAGCAGTACGGCTCCACCAAGCAGGGCATCGCCCCCTTCTATTCCGATAAATACCAGAAAAAGACCATTCAGGCCGGGGAACTGCTGTACCCGGAGCACCTGAAGGCCCATCTGCAGGACCTGTTGGAGTGGAAGAACCTGATCCTCCGGGAGGTCTACGGTGCTCAGGGCTACACCATGGAGCAGCTGCTGGCATGGCTGGATCGCTTCGGCGGAGCCATCCGTCCTTTCATCGCTGACACCGGCGCTTGGCTGCGGCAGGCGCAGGCAGACGGCAAGTCCATCCTCTTCGAGGGCCAGCTGGGCGCTCTGCGGGATCTGGACTTCGGCATCTACCCCTATACCACCTCCTCCAATACCATCGCCGCCTACGCCCCCGTGGGCTCCGGGCTGCCCGGTGCCAAGCTGGACGAGGTGGTGGGCGTGGTGAAGGCCTACTCCTCCTGCGTGGGGGAAGGCCCCTTCACCTGCGAGTGGTTCGGCCCGGAGGCCGAGGAACTGCGGGAGGCCGGCGACGAGTACGGTGCCAAGACAGGCCGTCCCCGCCGGGTAGGCCCTATCGATCTGGTGGCCTCCCGCTACGGTGTCCGGATGCAGGGCGCCACCAACATTGCCCTCACCAAGCTGGATGTCCTCAGCTACATGGAGCGCATCCCCGTCTGCGCTGCCTACGAGGTGGACGGCCAGATCACCCACGAGTTCCCCTTCCCGGTTCTGCTGGATCAGGCCAAGCCCGTGACGGAGTACCTCCCCGGCTGGCACTGCGACATCTCCGGCGTCCGCACTTGGGAGGCACTACCCCAGGCCGCCCGTGACTATGTGACCTATGTGGAGCAGGCCATCGGCTGCCGCATTGGCTACGTCTCCGTGGGCGCTGAGCGGGACAGCCTCATTCTTCGATAACCACCGGGCCAGCCTGCCCGCCAACATCACCAAAGGAGCATCCCTATGGCAAACGACGTATACACCTCCCCGCTGGCGTCTCGCTACGCCTCCCCCTATATGCTGCACCTGTTCTCGCCGGACAGCCGCTTCCAGACCTGGCGCCGCCTATGGGTGGCGCTGGCTCGAGCGCAGCATCAGCTGGGCCTGCCCATCACCGCCCGGCAGGTGCAGGAGCTGGAGGCCCACGTCACCGACATCGACTACGAGGTGGCCGCCGCACGGGAGCGGGAGGTGCGCCATGACGTCATGGCCCACGTCTACGCCTACGGCAAGGCGGCCCCGTCGGCCGCCGGCATCCTCCATCTGGGGGCCACCAGCTGCTACGTCACCGACAACGCCGATCTGATCCTCTACCGGGACGGTCTGCGCTATCTCCGGGGTCAGCTGCTGTCGGTGCTGGCGGATCTGGCCACCTTCGCCCGGCGCTATGCCGCCGTCCCCACCTTGGGCTACACCCACTATCAGCCCGCCCAGCCGGTGACGGTGGGCAAGCGGGCCACCCTGTGGATGCAGGACTTCCTCTCCGACGTGGAGGAGCTGGACGCCCTGCTCTCCGGCCTGAAATTTCTGGGCTGCCGTGGCACCACCGGCACCGAGGCCAGCTTCATGGATCTCTTCGACGGCGACGAGGAGAAGATCGACGAGATGAACCGCCGCATCGCCGCCGAGTTCGGCTTTTCGGAGTGCTTCCCCGTGTGCGGCCAGACCTACCCCCGCAAGGTGGACAGCCGTATCCTGAGCTGCCTCAGCTCCATCGCCCAGAGCGCCTATCGCATGGCCGGAGACATCCGCCTGCTGCAGCACGATCGCCAGCTGGAGGAGCCCTTTGAGGACAGCCAGATCGGCTCCTCCGCCATGGCCTACAAACGCAACCCCATGCGCTGCGAGCGCATCTGCTCCCTGAGCCGCTACCTCATGGCCGATGCCATGAACGCCCCTATGACTGCCTCCGCCCAGTGGATGGAGCGCACGCTGGACGACTCCGCCAACCGCCGCATCGCCCTGCCGGAGGGATTCCTCTGCGCCGACGCCATCCTGCGGCTGTGCCAGAACGTAGCATCGGGCCTTCGGGTCAACGAGACGGTGGTGGATCGCACTCTCCGGGAGTACCTGCCCTTCATGGCCACCGAAAACCTGATGATGGAGGCCGTGAAGCGGGGCGGCGACCGCCAGCAGCTCCATGAGGTCATCCGCCGTCACTCTATGGCCGCCACGGCCCGCATGAAGGAGGGACATCCCTGCGACCTGCTGGACCGGCTGGCCGCCGACCCGGCCTTCGGCCTGACCCGTCCGGAGCTGGAGGCTCTCATGGATCCCCGGCGCTACATCGGCCGCTGTCCCCAGCAGGTGGCCCGGTTCTTAGAGCGCTGCCAGCCCCTTCTGGCGCAGGCCCAAACCGCCGACGGCACCATCACCCTCTGACCAACCCCGCCATACTTCGTCTGCCGCAAAACCGCCTTTCCCGCAAGACTCTAACATCGCAAAGCCGCACCATACCGCACGCCCCATAGCAGCGCCCTCCATTCGGCAATGCTTTTCCTGCCATACCCCCAATGGCACCCCAGAAAACCAAAAATCAGACCCTCCGGCTGGGCCGGAGGGTCTGGTTTTCACCCCACCACAGCGAGGAAGCCCTCCGGCATCGCCGGAGGGCTTCCTATTATACTTGCACTCTCTTATTCGCCGGTGGTTCCGTCGGTGCCGTTAGACGTGTCGCCGGTCCCAGCGTCACCGCCGGTACTGCCGCCTGCGCCCGTATCACTTCCGGTGCCGGAATCACTCCCCTGTTCGCCGGAGCCATTGCCGGTGCTGCCGCCGTTCTCGCTGCCGGGTGTCTCATTGCTGCCGCTCTGATCACCGGTATTGGCATCGTCAGCGCCGGGAACCGCAGCATCCGTGGTCTGCTGACTGTCGCCGTTCACCGCAGGCTGCTCATCAGGCGTATCGGAGGGTTCCTGCTGAGCCGTTCCGATGCTTCCGCCGTTCCCCACCGCCGTCCCCGGCAGGCTGTCCTGCTTTCCCCAGCAGAGGGTCAGCGCTGCGCCGCTCTCGTTGACGGTAATGGTATAATCCTCGGTCGCAGTAAGATAATCCGTGTGATACTCCGTGTCGCCCACTTTGATCACCACATAGGCATATTGGGCATCCCCCGCCATATGCAGTGTCAGCGGGCCGGTACCGTTCAAGCTGCACGGTTCTCCGACCTTCAGCTCACCCAGAGCCGTATTGTTCAGCGACGCCGTCACCGTGGCAGTGGCGGACTGAATGGGCTGCACACCGCTGTTCTGGGTGGCCGTGAACCACGCCCATGTCAGGCTGCACAGGCAAACCAGACACATCGCCACCCCCAGCAGGGAGGGCATCAGCAGCGCCGTCAGCGACGCAGGCTTCTTCTCCTGCGGGTGCTCACGCTTTCCTGTATAGAAAGTTTCCTTCCAATTCATGTCTTGATGCTCCTTTCAATCCGGCAGAGCCATATGGCGGGCGCCGGTCAATAGGCGAGCCAAGGACGCAAGGAGTCTAAGCTTGTGTCCTTGGCTCGCCCCTCCCCGGCGGTCAAATCGGGGAGGATCGAGCTTGTAAAGAGGGGTTTTCGATAGAATGATCATCCATGATGATTCCCGATGTCATGGCCGGAGCGTCCCTCCGACAACGCTCCCCGGGGAGCGGCAAATCACGCCCGAGGGGGCTCCTCCGGAGCCTTTTCCTTCTCCTCCAGCCGGGCCTTCATCTCCATCAGCTCCTGCATCATCCGCTGGTTCTCCTCCCGCTGGCGCTCCAGATTCGCCTGCTGGGCCTGTATTTCCCGCTGCTCCTCGCTCTTATAGCGCTTGAACAGCCGGACGCAGTTGATGCCCTCCATGAGGATCAGCAAAAAGAACGGCAGGAAGATGCACAGAATGTAGCCGGGGGTGGTTTTCAGGAACTGGAAGAAATTGCCCACGCCGGACAGGCACTTCTCGTACTTGCCAAGCACATAGGGATACGTCACCGGCATCTCGTCGTCGGTATCGGTGGTGGTACCGTAGGTGATAAAAGCCGGCTGACCGTCTGCGTCGGTGGTCAGGGACCGGATCTTATGAGTCACGGTCTCTCCAAAGCTGGCTGTGTCCTGCGAGGTATAGGCGATGATATCCCCCTCCTGCAAAGTAGCGGGATCCACCGACCGCACCAGAATCAGGTCTCCGGCCTTAAAATCCGTGGCGCTCATGGAGTCCGATCGCACGATATACATCTTGTAGCCGAACAACGCCCGGTCATTGCGGTCAAAGGTGGTGACGGAGACGATGGTGAACACCATCATGCACACCGCCAGCAGCACGATCAGCCATGTCAGTACGGTCTTGATTACTTCAAAGGTTTTTTTCATGGCTTTTCTCTCCTGCAACGGTCTCCCCAACATCAGTCAAACAGCCGCTGCGGGTTGTTCTTGGTCTGGGTGGCGTCGGCACAGAGGGTAAAGGTCAGATCCTTGGCCTGAGCGCTGTTGCCGGTCGCCTCCGGGAAGTGGAAATACATGGTCAGCGTTCGCCGCTGGCCCACCGCCAGCAAATCGTCCACCGCCTGTGTGTTCTCCAACTGAGTGGGGGTCCCGGAGTAGAGGGTCTTGTCCCCGTCCTTCACCGTGACCTCCAGCACGTCCGCCAGATCACCGGAGACACCGGCGAAGTACAGCCGGTAGTACACCGTGCCGGTGCTGTCGTTTTCGATGAAGAAGTCCTTCTTCACCGTCATGCCCGGCTCAAACAAGAACTCGTCGGGCCGGATCACCGGCTCGCCATCGTTGAGGTTGATACGGACGCCGCCGGTGGCAAAGGTGTTGTCCCGGACGGAAATCATGGAATAGGCCAGTGCCACGGTGGTGACCACCAGACACACCGCCAGCACGATCACCGCAACGATGCCGCCGGTTAGACGGCTGCGGGTCTTACGCTCAGTCATGGGACACCTCCCTGCGGCGACGCAGCAGCACCGTCAGTGCCGCACCGGACACCAGCACCGCCGCTCCCCAGAGCAGGGGCTGCATGGTGTCGCCGGTAGGGGGAGCCAACTCCTCGCTATCCGCCACCCACCAGTAAAAGTCCGCTACCAGCTGCTGATACATATAGGGATTGCCGACGCTGGTATCCAGATACGCCGTCAGCTGATAGTCCAGCGTATCGCTGCCGGCCGGCAGCGGGGTATCCACTGCGGCGGGCATCTCGGCCATCAGGCCGTCATACACCACACTACCGCCCACGGACACCCGCAGCTTCAGCACCTCCGCCAGCTTCTCATAGCCGGGGCGCACCTCCGCCCGGAAGTGGACGGTGACGTCGCCCTTGTGATCTACCTGCACGCAGTCGTTCTGGGTCTCGGCATCGCCGGGGAACATATTGGTCACGGAGAACTCCCGGTTATACTCCGGGCTGCGGTCATACAGCCGGATGGTGACCTTGCCGGTCCGGGCCGCTGTGGGAACGGGTGCGCCGGCGGGCTGCGCCGCCGTCTGGATGCCGTTGCCGGGGGCCTCTGCCGCCCGGCCTGCCTGCCGCCCGTAATACCGCACGGCACACAGCGCCGCAAGGCTCAGCGCCAACAGGATCGCCAGCACAACGATCAGCCGCTTCACCGTGCTGCTTCGAATGGGTTGCCGCACCTGTAACACCTCCTGCTTCCTTCCAAAACTCATATGGCACATATAGACTCTCTGGCTCGCCCTTGCCACAACCAATGGTGGTTTTTCGGCAAATCTCAGCGGCCGGAGAGCCTTTGCCCTTCGACATTTCGTCTTGCTAATTGTCAGGTCCATGAGAGATACTACCACGTTTCCCGCCTTTTTGCAACAGGGTTTTGCCGATTTGTGCAAAATTCTAGTTAATTTCATATGTTCTTTGCGTTCATGCGGCATATATGTCTCTTTCAAAAATTCCCCCATGCTTTTACCCCGCCGGGCGGCATAATTTTCTTGACAACCACCGCCGCAAAATGGTAGCCTATGGGTGACAAGCAAACAGAGTTCGGATGACTGGTCCGGGAGAGACCGCTGCGGCGGCGCCGAAGGGGAATGCAGAAGCTCTCAGGCAAAAGGGTCGGACCACGACGATACTCCGAAGAGTGCGGCCTGTCCGCACGCCGAAGGTGCAACCCGCTCCGGCGGGGAATCTCTCAGGTACAAAAACGGAGGCGCAAAACTGCCGAAAGCGGTTTTGCGCCTTTTTGTGCGTCCAAAACCTTTCCGGAACGTGTCCAAGGCACCGCCAAGACCTGTCCGCGATGCGTCCGGAATGTGTCCAGCGACTGGACAAACGAAGCAAACGGAGCAAAACAAGCGGAACAAACAACGGAACAAACATGATAAGGAGGAAGGAACATGAGCGAACTCAAACGCACCCAGCTGTACGAGACCCATGTGGCGGCCGGTGCCTCCATGGTGGATTTCGGCGGATGGGAAATGCCCGTCCAGTATCCCACGGGAATCGTGGCGGAGCATCTGTACACCCGGCACTTCTGCAGCCTGTTCGATGTGTCCCACATGGGGCGGCTGCTGATCGAGGGGCCGGAGCGGCTGGCATTTTTGCAGCACGTCCTGTCCAGCAACGTGGCGGGTCTGGATCTGAACATGGCCCAGTACTGCATCCTGCCGGACGAGGACGGCGGAGCCGTGGACGATGCGTACCTCTATCGCTTCGAGGAGGAGCGATTCCTGCTGGTGGTGAACGCCGCCAACACGGAGAAGGATCTGATGCATCTGCGCTCCGTGGTGAAGGACTACGACTGCACCATCACGGACATCACCTCCCGGTGGGCCTCCATCGCCGTGCAAGGCCCCAAGTCCAAGGATCTGCTGACCACCCTCTCCGGCGGGGTACAGGTGACGGAGCCGATGAAGAACGCCCTGAACACTCTGACCTTCGAGGGTCATGAGGTGAAGGTGGCCAAGACCGGCTACACCGGCGAGCCTCTGGGCTACGAGGTCTACTGCCGCAGCGAGGACGCTGCGTGGCTGTGGAACCGGCTGGTGGAGCTGGGCGCCCGGCCCGCCGGTCTGGGCGCACGGGACACCCTCCGCATGGAGGCGGGCTTCCCCCTGTACGGCCATGAGATGGGCGTGGATCCCGACGGGCAGAGGATACCCATTTTCGCCGTGCCGCTGGCCAAGTTCGCCGTGAGCTTTGCGCCTCAGAAGGGGGAGTTCATCGGCCGCAAGGCACTGGAGCAGCAGTTTGACGCCTTCCGGCGCATCATGAACCGGGATTTCTCCGACTGCACCGCCCTGCCCCGCCGTATTCTGCCCATCGCCCTGCTGGACCGGGGCGTCATGCGGGCCGGAATGGCGGTATACCGGGGAGAGAAGCAGGTGGGCTGGGTCACCAGCGGCACCATGGTCCCCTACTACGTTGCTGAGGGCGAGGGACTGGAGACGGTCATCACCCAGGAGACCGCCAAGCGGGCCATCGGCCTGTGCTATGTAGACAGCGACGTTCTGACGGACGACGTGGTGGAGGTGGACATCCGGGGCCGCCGGCTGAAGGCCGTGATCCCCGCCCGTCACATGAGCGTGGGGGCTCCGCCCTATGCCCGCCCTTTGTTGTACCGGCGGCCGGAGGACGAGGTGTCTCAGCCCGCCGACCGGGCCGCCAAGGCGCTGGAGCTGCTGCATCTGGCGCAGGATAACCACCAGTGGCGCCAGCGCCAGTGCATCAACCTCATCCCTTCGGAGAACACCCCCAGCCGGGCGGTGCAGCTGCTGGCGGCCAGCGATCCCTCCTGCCGGTACGCTGAGCACAAGAAGATCATCTCCTTCTATGATAAGGATGTATTCTACTATCAGGGCACCAAGTTCATCGACACCGTGGAGCAGCTGCTGGCGGAGCAGATGCGCCAGTATCTGGGCTGCACCCAGGTGGAGACCCGTGTCATCAGCGGGCAGATGAGCAATATGGCTACCTTCTCCGCCCTGATGGACTGGAAGAACCGTCTGGACCGCAAGCACACCCCCCAGCGGCTGGGCTATGTGCTGAACAACCACATCATCCGGGGCGGCCACCTGTCGGCCCAGCCCATGGGCGCTCTGAAGGACTACATCGCCGTGGATCCGGTGACCGAGCGCACCGCCGTGGTGAACTTCCCCGTGTGCCGGGACGATCTGTTCCGCATCGACGTGGAGGAGACCAAGAAGGTCATCGACCGCTACCGTCCGGAGCTTATCATCTTCGGCAAGAGCATGGTGCTGCGCCGGGAGCCGGTGGCGGAGATCCGCCGCTTCGTCACGGAGCAGAATATCCCCACCACCATCATGTACGACATGGCCCATGTGCTGGGTCTGGTGGGTGACCACTTCCAGAAGCCCTTTGAGGAGGGCGCTGAGATCGTCACCGGCTCCACCCACAAGACCTTCTTCGGCCCCCAGCGGGGCGTCATCGGCGTCAACTATCGCCGGGAGGATCTGAAGTGGGGGCTGTGGGAGACCATCCAGTCCCGTGCCTTCCCCGGCAGCGTCTCCAACCACCATCTGGGGACCCAGCTGGGCCTGCTGATGGCGGCCTATGAGATGAACTATTTCAAGGACAGCTATCAGAAGGCCGTCATTGACAACGCCAAGTACTTTGCCAAGGCCCTCCATGAGGCGGGTCTCCACGTGCTGGGCGATCCCGCCATCGGCTACACCGAAACCCATCAGGTGCTGGTGGACGTGGGCTACGGCACCGGCCCGGAGGTAGCCGAGCGGCTGGAGGAGAACAACATCATCGTCAACTATCAGGCCACCCCCGACGAGGAGGGCTTCACCGCCTCCGGTGCTCTGCGGATGGGCGTCAGCGAAATGACCCGGTTTGGCTTCGGCCAGACGGAGTTCACGGAGCTGGCCGGTCTGATGGCGGACTGCATCCTGCGGGGAAAGGACGTAGGGCAGGAGGTTTCCCGTCTCCGCAGCCGCTACACCACCATGCACTACTGCTTCGACGGCCCGGAGTTCCAGACGGCGCTGGAGCAGTTCATGGGCCAGATCGGCTTCTGATCCCGGCGGAACACGTCTAATGAAACACACCTAAATCAGCAGATTTGAATATTTGAAACGAAAACGGAGGAACACATCATGAACTATCCCACCCATTTGCAGTATTCCAAGTCCCACGAGTGGATCCACACCGAGGACGGTGTGGCTGTGATCGGCATCTCTGACTTTGCCCAGCACGCTCTGGGCGACGTGGTGTTTGTGAACCTGCCCGGCGAGGGCGATGAGGTCACCGCCGGTGAGGCCTTTGGCGACGTGGAGTCCGTGAAGGCCGTCAGCGATCTGGTAAGCCCTGTGTCCGGCACGGTGTGCGCCGTCAATGAGGAGCTGCTGGACGCTCCGGAGCTGCTGAACAGCCAGTGCTACGACGCATGGATCATCAAGGTGGAGGGCGTTACCGCCACGGAGGAGCTGCTGGACGCCGACGGCTACGAGGCCTTCTGCCAGCAGGAGGGCTGATATGGGAAGCTATGTTCCCTCCACGCCCGCCCAGCGGCAGGAGATGCTGGAGGCCATCGGCCTTCACGACTTCCGCCAGCTGTACCGGGACGTGCCGGAGGAGATGCTGCTGCGGGACGGGCTGGACCTGCCGGAGGGCATGAGCGAGCTGGAGGTCAGCCGCACCATGACCGCCATGGCCGCCCGGAACACCGCCTACTCTGCTATTCTCCGGGGCGCCGGAGCCTATGACCACTACATTCCCTCACTGGTGAAGTATGTCCCCGCCAAGGAGGAGTTCCTCACCGCCTACACCCCCTATCAGGCGGAGATGAGTCAGGGCATTTTGCAGTCCATCTTTGAGTATCAGACCATGATCTGCCAGCTGACGGGCATGGACGTGTCCAATGCCTCCGTCTATGACGGCGCCACTGCCGCCGCTGAGGCCGCCGCCATGTGCCGGGACCGCAAGCGCCGGGTAACGCTGATCTCCGCTGCAGCCCACCCGGACACCATCAACACCGTCCGCACCTACTGCTACGGCACCGGCGACGAGCTGCGTGTCGTCCCCGTGAAGGACGGCCGCACGGACCCGGAAGCCCTGCGTCAGATGTTGGCCGGGGGCGACGTCTCCGGCGTGTACATCCAGCAGCCCAACTTCTTCGGTCAGCTGGAGGAGGCTGAGGCGCTGGGTGAGATCATCCATCAGGGGGGCGCTCTGTATATTCTGGGGGTGAACCCCATTGCCGCCGCCATCCTCAAGACCCCCAGAGACTGCGGCGCTGATGTGGCCGTAGGTGAGGGGCAGCCTCTGGGGATGCCCCTTGGCTGGGGCGGCCCGTATCTGGGCTTTATGGCCACGGTGCAAAAGCATATGCGTAAGCTCCCCGGCCGCATCGTGGGCCAGACAGTGGACAGCCGTGGCCAGCGCTGCTTCGTTCTGTCTCTGCAGGCCCGTGAGCAGCACATCCGCCGGGAGAAGGCCAGCAGCAACATCTGCTCCAACGAGGCCCTGTGCGCCCTGACGGCCAGCGTCTATATGGCAGCCATGGGGCCGGAGGGCATGGCGGAGGCCGCACGGCAGTGCCTGTCCAAGGCCCACTATCTGGCAAAGGCCCTGTGCGCCATCCCCGGCGTGTCCCTGCGGTATCCGGGGGAATATTTCCACGAGTTCGTCACGGAGCTTCCCCGGGTGCCGGAGGTTCTGGAGGCGCTGGAGCAGCACGGTATTCTGGGCGGCCTGCCGGTAGAGGGCGGCATCCTGTGGTGCGCCACGGAGAAGGTCTCCCGTGCCGTGCTGGATGAGACCGCCGCCGTGGTGAAGGAGGTGCTGAGCAAATGAAGCTGATCTTTGAAAAGAGCGTTCCCGGCCGCCGGTGCAGCATCCTGCCCCGGTGCGACGTGGAGGAGGTGCAGCTGCCGCAGGAGCTGCGGCGACAGGAGGCCCCGGCCCTGCCGGAGCTCAGCGAGGTGGATCTGAGCCGCCACTACACGGAGCTGTGCCAGCACGTCCACGGCGTCAACTGCGGCTTTTATCCGCTGGGCTCCTGCACCATGAAGTATAACCCCCGCATCGACGAGGAGATGGCGGCCCTGCCGGGCTTTGCCGGGGTGCATCCCCTGGCCCCGGAGCACGCCGTGGCCGGATGCCGGGAGGTGCTGGACACCGCCAGCCGCTATCTCTGCCAGATCACCGGCATGGACGGCATGACCTTCCAGCCCGCCGCCGGTGCTCACGGCGAGTTCACCGGCGTGCTGCTGATCAAGCAGTACCACGATGCACGGGGCGATCATCAGCGCACCAAGATCATCGTTCCCGACAGCGCCCACGGCACCAACCCCGCCACCGCCGCCATGTGCGGCTATCAGGTGGTGAATATTCCCTCCGCCGCCGACGGCTGCGTGGATCTGGAGGCTCTGAAGGCGGTGCTGGGAGACGATGTGGCGGGGCTGATGCTGACCAATCCCAACACCGTGGGCATTTTCGACGAGAACATTCTGGAGATCACCCGGCTGGTCCACGAGGCCGGAGGGCTGTGCTACTACGACGGGGCCAACCTCAACGCCGTTATGGGCATCGTGCGCCCCGGCGACATGGGCTTTGACTGCATCCACATGAACCTGCACAAGACCTTTGCCACCCCCCACGGCGGCGGCGGACCCGGTGCAGGCGCCGTGGGCTGCAAGGCGTTTCTGGAGCCGTATCTGCCCCAGTCCGCCATTCTGTCGGAGGGGGAGCACCTGCAGGTGCGGGCCTTCAACGGCAACTTCCTGGTGGTGGTGAAGGCGCTGGCCTACCTGCTGACGCTGGGCCGGGAGGGCATCCCGGAGGCGGCGGAGAACGCCGTTCTCAACGCCAACTATCTCATGCGGCGCATTCAGGGCACCTTCCAGCCCGCCTTTGACCGCATCTGTATGCACGAGTTCGTGCTGGGGCTGGAGGAGTTCAAGAAGGAGACCGGCGTCTCGGCGCTGGATGTGGCCAAGAGTCTCATCGACCGGGGCATCCATCCCCCCACCATGTACTTCCCTCTCATCGTTCATGAGGCACTGATGCTGGAGCCCACGGAGACGGAGAGCCGGGAGACGCTGGATCAGGCGGCGGAGGTGTTCCGCCAGCTGTACCAGCTGGCCCACACTGACCCGGAGACCATGCGTACCGCCCCCCACAATGCCCAGATCGGACGGCCCGACGAGGTGCAGGCGGCCCGCAATCCCATTCTGCGGTGGCAGGCATGATCCGACAGCTGCTGACCTATCGGGACGGCTGCACCGATCCCCACCGGAATCTGGCCACGGAGGCGTATCTGACGGAGACGGTGCCGGAGGATACCTGCATCCTGTATCTGTGGCAGAACCGCCACACGGTGGTCATCGGCCGGAACCAGAACGCATGGCGGGAGTGCCGCACCACGCTGCTGGAGCAGGAGGGCGGCGTGCTGGCCCGGCGGCTCTCCGGCGGCGGGGCGGTGTACCACGACATGGGCAATCTGAACTTCACCTTCTCCCTGCCTACGGCGGATTACGATCTGCGCCGTCAGCAGGAGGTGCTGGTGGCGGCCTGCCGCCGTCTGGGTATCCCGGCGGAGTGCTCCGGCCGCAACGACATTCTCACCGGCGGCCGGAAGTTCTCCGGCAACTCCTTCTATCACCACGGGGGGCGCTCCTTCCACAACGGGACGCTGCTCATCGACGTGGACATGGAGAAGCTGGGCCGGTATCTGGCCCCCTCTCAGGGGAAGCTGGAGAGCAAGGGCGTGGCGTCGGTGCGCTCCCGTGTGGTGAATCTCTCCCAGATACAGCCGGGGCTGACCGTCTCCCACATGGAGGAGGCGCTGTGGGCGGCCTTTTCTGAGGTATACGGCCTCCCCACCCGGCGGCTGGAGCCGTCCCAGCTGGATCAGGCCGCTCTGGAGCGGCACTATCAGTGTTTTCACAGCTATGACTGGGTCTACGGGCAGGCGATGCCCTGCACCTTCTCCTGCGGGGAGCGGTTTCCGTGGGGGGAGTTGACGCTGGAGCTGGCGGTGGAGGGCGGCGTGTGCCGCCACGCCGCCGTGTGGACCGACGCCATGGACGAGAGTTTCGCCCAGCCCCTTGCCAGAGGGTTGGAGGGCTGCCCCTTCCGGGTGGAGGACCTCTGCCTCCGGGTGGAGGAGGCCCCCGCCTGCCGGGAGGTGGCGGCGGACCTGTGCGCCCTGCTGCGGCGGCAGGATATCTGAAAGGAGAACGGCTATGTTTGATCTGCTGGTCATCGGGGCGGGCCCCGGTGGCTATACCGCCGCCGCACGGGCGGCCAAGCTGGGACTTTCCACCGCCATCGTGGAGGAGCGCAGCTGGGGCGGCACCTGCCTGAACCGGGGGTGCGTCCCCACCAAAACGCTGCTCCATGCTTCGGAGGTCTACCGCAGCGCCGCAGACGGCGCCGCCATCGGCATCCACGCAGAGGGTCTGCGGGCGGACATCCCGGAGATCTTCGCCTATAAAGAGCGCATCTCCCGCCAGCTGTGCGGCGGGGTGGAGAGCCTTCTGAAGGGCGCAGGCGTGACGCTGCTGCGGGGCCGGGCCGTCATCACGGCGCCGGGAAGCGTCCGTGTCACCGGCGAGGACGGCGGCGACTATGAGGCCCGGCGCATCCTCATCGCCACCGGCTCCGTGCCGGTGCGGCCCCCCATTCCGGGGCTGGAGCTGGCCATGACCTCCGATGAACTGCTGGAGGGGACGGATCACCTGTACCGCTCCATCGTCATCATCGGCGGGGGCGTCATCGGCGTGGAGTTTGCCACGTTTTACAGCGATCTGGGGTGCAGCGTCACCCTGCTGGAGGGCATGGACCGGCTGCTGCCCAATATGGATCGGGAGCTGGGCCAGAATCTGGCGCTGATCCTGAAAAAGCAAGGGGTGCAAGTCTGTACCCGCTCCATGGTGGATCGTCTGGAGCAGACACCGGAGGGGATCGCCGTCCACTACACCGCCAAGGAGACCCCCGGCTGCGCCGTGGGGGAGGCGGTGCTGTGCGCCATCGGCCGCAGGGCCTTCCGGGATGGACTGTTTGCCCAGGGACTGACGCCGGAGACCAATGGCCACGGTCTGTGGGTGGATGAGCACTACCAAACCAGCATCCCCGGCGTATACGCCATCGGGGATGTGTCCTCCCCGGTGCAGCTGGCCCATGTGGCGGCAGCACAGGGGGCAGCCTGCGTGGAGCACATGGCGGGGCTGTCCGCCGGGGTGTGCATGGACGCCGTACCCAGCTGCATCTACTGCCGGCCGGAGATCGCCGCCGTGGGACTGACGGAGGCGGAGGCCAAGGAGCGGGGCATCCCCGTCAAGACCGGCAAGTGCGTCATGGGCGGCAACGCCCGGACCGTGATCGCAGACCCCGGCCGGTGCTTCATGAAGGTCACGGCCCACGCCGAGACCGGGGCTATTTTGGGGGCGCAGCTGATGTGTCCCAACGCCAGCGACATCATCGGGCAGCTGGGGCAGGCCATTGCCAACGGCATGACACCGGGGCAGCTGCTGGCCGCCATGCGGCCCCACCCCACCTATGAGGAGGCCCTCAGCGAGGCGCTGGAGAGTCTGGCGGGCAAGCTGTAGGGCAGAATTTACGGAAAACCGCAGCGGGAGCGTAACTCCCGCTGCGGTTTTCTCCGTTTTCGTTGACGAAGGGCCGGGGCTTGCGTATAATAGAAGTCGAAATTTGTCACAACGCAGCGAAAGGAGCGGCTGAGATGGGCATTGTGGTTCTGGGCGCCGTATTTGTGGATGTGAAAGGGTATCCCCTGAGCACCTATATCCCCGGCGGGCGCAACGTGGGACGGGTGGAGCAGGTTCCCGGCGGCGTATCCCGCAACGTGGTGGAGGACATCGCCAATGTGGAGCTGCGGCCCACCTTCGTCAGTCTGGTGGACGACACCGGCATGGGGGAGGATGTGGTGCGGCAGCTACGGAACCACAAGGTGAACACCGACTACATCCTCCGGACCCCGGACGGCATGGGGGCGTGGCTGGCGGTATTCGACAACCACGGAGACGTGTGCGCCTCCATCTCCAAGCGGCCGGATCTGCGGCCGCTGGCGGCACTGCTGGACGAGAAGGGTGACGAGATCTTCCGGGACGCCGACAGCATCGCTTTGGAGATCGACATGGATAAGGAACTGGTCAAGCGGGTGTTCGCCTACGCCCGGAAGTACGGCAAGGCGGTATACGCCGTGGTGTCCAACATGAGCATCGCCGTGGAGCGGCGGGACTTTTTGCAGCAGACCAGCTGCTTCGTGTGCAATTTGCAGGAGGCGGGCATCCTGTTCTCCGACGATTACAGTGAAAAGACCCCGGCGGAGATGGAGGAGCTCCTGCGGCTGAAGGTCCGCAGCGCCCGTATCCCCCGGATGATCGTCACCATGGGCGAGCAGGGAGCCGTGTACGCCGAGATGGACGGCGAGAGCGGCATCTGCCCCGCCACCCGGGTGGAGGTGCAGGACACCACCGGGGCCGGGGACGCCTTTTTCGCCGGGGCCACCATCGGACTTACCTACGGCAAGACGCTGGGGCAGTCCTGCGCCATCGGCAGCCGGTTGGCAGCCTCCGTCATCTGCACCAGCAGCAACGTCTGCCCCCGGTTCCTGCCGGAGGAGTTCGGGCTGGACGTCACTGTGACGGAGTGAGGTGCAGGGAATGAAAAAGCTTCGGGAATGTGAAAACGATACCCTGCTGGTGGCGCTGCTGCTGGCGGGCATCCTCATGGTGATGGGAGCCTACCGCATTTTCTCCTATCTCTGCGAAAACGCCCAGATGGACGCTGTTACCTTCCTGCTGGGCGGGGCCTGCGCCCTGCTGGCGGTGGGCGGTTTTCTGCTGGCACGGGCCAGCTTCCGGCGGCTGAAGGAGCTGCACCTGGGGCAGTAGGCATTTCTTGCCGCAGCAGTCTTGTCTGATCCCTTGTCAAGTGAACAGAGATATGATATAGTGTGTGGAGGGCATGAAGCCCTATGAGAAAGAGAACAACGACGGAGAAAGGAAGCAACCTATGAAAAAAGTGATTTCCCTGATGCTGGCGCTGGTGCTGGCGCTGAGCCTTACCGCCTGCGGCGGCAAGGCCGGCCCGGAGGGCGTAGTGGGCCAGTTCTGCAAGGGATTGCAGGAGCTGGACGAGAAGGCCATTGCCCAGTGCTTTGAAAACGGTGACGATCTGGAGCTGTCGGATCTGGAGGACGTGGACAGCGACGATGCCGTGGCCCAGAAGATCATGGACTTCATGAAGTCCTGCGCCGGGCAGCTGAAGTATCAGGTGGGCGAGGCCACCGTGGACGGCGATACCGCCACGGTACCGGTGGAGTTCACCTATGTCAATGCAGGGAGCCTGATGACGGAGATCCTGACGGAGTACATCTCTGAGGCGTGGTCTCTGGCTCTGAGCGGTGCCGACGATGAGAAGCTGGCTGCCGCCTTCGAGGAGGTCTTTGATGAAAAGACCACGGGGGCCGACTTCCCCACCATGACGGCGACGCTGACCATCCCCTGTGTCCAGACGTCGGACGGCTGGAAGATCTCCTCCAGTGCCGACAACAGCGAGGAGCTGTCGGATCAGCTGCTGGATATCCTCACCAGCAACATCTATGGGGCGCTGGAGGACTTCGGCGCCGGTCTGCTGGGGTAAATTCTCTTTTATAAGAACGGCAAAGGACCGGGTGCTTCAAGCACCCGGTCCTTTGCCAATGGTGGAGAAAAGAGTAAGGAAGAAAACGAAAGCAATGTTAACAGACACCCTGCGCCAGCATGGCGTCCGCCACCTTGCGGAAGCCGGCGATATTGGCACCGTCCAACAGGTTGCCGGGGACGCCGTATTCCACGGAGGCGTCGTAGATGTTGTGGAAGATGTCCAGCATGATCTGATGCAGGCGCTGGTCTACCTCGTCGAAGGTCCATGCCAGGCGCATACTGTTCTGGCACATCTCCAGACCGCTGACAGCCACGCCGCCGGCGTTGGCGGCCTTGGCGGGGGCGAACAGGACGCCACCCTCCCGCAGCACCTCGATGGCGGCAGGGGTGCTGGGCATATTGGCCCCCTCCGCCAGTGCCATGGCACCGCCGCGGACGATGCGCCGGGCCGTCTCGGCGTCGATCTCATTCTGGGTGGCACAGGGCAGGGCCACGTCGCAGGGGACGGACCACAGATCCCGGAAGTCGCTGCGGAACTCGCTGCCGGGGACCAGCTGGGCATACTCCCGGATGCGGCCACGGCGGCGGAGCTTGATGTCCTTCACCACGTCCAGCCGGATGCCCTCCGGGTCGTAGATGCAGCCGTTGGAGTCACTCATGGTGATGACCTTGGCCCCCAGCTCCTGCGCCTTCTGGCAGGCAAAGATGGCCACGTTGCCGCTGCCGGAAATGGCCACTCGCTTGCCCTGCAGGCTCTCCTGCTTCATGCAGTGCAGCATCTCCTCCGTCAGGTAGCACAGGCCGTAGCCGGTGGCCTCGTTGCGGGTCAGGGAGCCGCCGAAGGACAGGCCCTTGCCGGTAAGGACGCCGCCGTCGAAGCTGTCACGGATGCGCTTATACTGGCCGAACAGGTAGCCGATCTCCCGGCCACCCACGCCGATGTCCCCGGCGGGGACGTCCACGAACTGGCCGATGTGCCGCTGAAGCTCCGTCATGAAGCTCTGGCAGAAGCGCATGACCTCCCGGTCGCTCTTGCCCTTGGGGTCAAAATCGGAACCGCCCTTGCCGCCGCCCATAGGAAGGCCGGTGAGGCTGTTCTTCAAGATCTGCTCGAAGCCCAGAAATTTCAGGATGGACAGGTTCACCGACGGATGGAACCGCAGGCCCCCCTTGTAGGGGCCGATGGCGGAGTTGAACTGCACCCGGTAGCCCCGGTTCACTCGGATGCGGCCGGTATCATCCATCCACGGGACACGGAAGGCCACCACACGCTCCGGCTCCACGAACCGCTCCAGCAGGGCGGCCTCCCGGTACTCCGGGTGGCTGTCGATCATCAGGTCCAGGCTCTCCAGCACCTCCCGCACGGCCTGATGGAACTCCTTCTGTTCGGGATCCCGTGCTGCCAGGTCACTGTAAACCTGCTGCAAATAAATGCTTTTCAACATGACATTCGCCCCTTTCCTCGGCGGTTTTAATATGTCCATAAGGATACGAGGAAATGCGGGAATGTGCAATGTCAAAATTCCATGAAATCCGCCACCCGGAGCAGCATGGTTTCGTATTTTTCTCCAAACTGCGTGCATTTGTCCTTGCATTGTGTACACTCCTCCATTCTTTGTGTCGTTCGCACAAAGAACGTGAGAAATTTTGTGCATCGTGTACAAGGTTTTGCGTTCATCCGACGCCATTGGCTTCCGGGAGGTAGGCTGGCAGCGCTGCACGGGCGAAATCTCGGATGCGGATGTGTCACGCTACCGGTTCTTCCCGGAAAAACGGCGGCGACCATTGACGCTGCCTTGTAGGCAGCCGTTTTCCCGGCATGGCGCAGTCTGTGGGTGAAGAAACAGCTTTACAGTCGGAGGGGACTATGATATAAAGAAGTCAGAGACAAGGCCACGAAACAGGCAGCGCTGCGGCATCGCAGGAAGCCTGCCTGTCAGAAAGGAGAATCAGCACATGAAATTCCAGATCGTAGATGCATTTACCCGGCAGACCTTCGGCGGCAACCCCGCAGGTGTCGTTCTGCTGCCGGAGGGGGCGGACTTCCCCGCAGATGAGACTATGCGGAAAACGGCGGCGGAGCTGCGCTACTCCGAGACGGCCTTCATCAGGCCCCTGGGCGGGAACCGCTTCCATATCCGCTACTTCACCCCCGCTGCGGAGGTGGAGCTGTGCGGCCACGCCACCATCGGCAGCTTCCACGCTCTGCAGGAGATGGGACTGGTAGCCGAGGGCGGCACCTACATCGATGAGACGCTCTCCGGTACGCTGGAGGTGGTGGTGGGCAAGGACGCCATCCTCATGGACATGGCCAAGCCCCAGACCTTCCAGCGGCTGGAGACGCCGGAGGAGCTGGAGGAGCTGTACCACATCATGGGGCTCTCCGCCGACGGACAGGGCGCCGTGACCGGGAAGCCGGAGCTGACGCTTCTGCCCCAGAAGGTGTCCACCGGTTTGACGGACATCATGATGCCCGTGGCCGATGAGGCGGAACTGGAGAAGATCGCACCGGACTTCCCGGCTCTGACGGAGCACTCCCGCAGGTATAACGTGGTGGGGGTCCACGCCTTCACCGTCAACACCACCGACGGCATGATCCATGCCCGGAACTTCGCTCCCCTGTATGACATCGATGAGGAGGCCGCCACCGGCACCTCCAACGGGGCGCTGGTCTACTATCTGTACCGGCACGGGCTGGTGGAGCTGGACAAGGTGTACACTGTGGTGCAGGGCGAGAAGATGGGGCGGCCTTCCATGATCTCCGCTCAGGTCATCCTGAAGGACAGCCAGCCCTTCGTCAAGGTGGGCGGCCCGGCCGTGACGTTGGTTCGGGGGGAGATTGAGCTGTAAAGGCGAAGCTATGCGATAAAGAAGGCGCAGGCTGGGCTGAACTGCACCCCATTTGTTGGGCAGTATGGGATACTGTTAAGGTTGGCAGTACCAGATGAGGACTTACCAGCGGATGCTGAAAGAAAAAGGCACTACACAAAGTATGTCTCGTAAAGCGACCTGCTTGGATCATGCTGTCGCCGAACATTTCTTTGGGCTGCTTAAAACGGAATTGTTCTATTTAGAAAAGCTCGATTCCATTGACCAACTCGAAAAGGTCATTGTTGCGTATATCGGTTACTACAATAGCCACAGAATCAAATGAAAACTAAACGGCCTGAGTCCTGTGCAGCACAGGACTCAGGCCGTTCAAGCCGCTTAATTCTTGTTTTTGTCTGACTTTTGGGGGTCACTTCCGTGGGGGTGCGGCTCTTTTATCGATCGCTGCAGGCGGCCGCAAGGGCCGCCCCTACGGGTGGTTTGCGGCAGCTTCATACAATAAGGTGGCCTTACAGCTCCGGGCCGAAGGGGTCCGTGGGGCGGAAAGTATCGTCGGGCTGCTCAGGACGGGCCTGCCAGCCGATGCCCTTGATGCGCTTGATCTCCTGAAAATAGCCGATGTTGGTCTGGATGATATAGGGAGCGATCCAGATGGAGAGGATGCCCAGCGTCAGGCTGCACAGGAGGTTCCAGCCGATGAAGGTCAGGTCCAGCAGGAACAGGTCGCCCTTATACCCGGCGGTCTGTGCCTTGCTCATGCTGATGGCCTCCATGACGCCTATATCGGGGTTCTCACACAGGTTATAGATGGCAAAACGGTAGCGGTAGCCGGCGATGATACCGGGGATGATAAACAGCATGGACCACAGGAAAACATAGAGGGTAATGACGATATTCAGCAGGATCAGCTTGCCGATGAAGCCGAAGCCGTCGAAGAGGGTGGCGTAAGGCATCTCCTCGCCCCGGCGCACGCCCAGATGGTACAGCACCCAGCCGCCCTGCAGCAGTACCCGCAGCAGCCAGCACACCACCGCCACCAGCGTCACCACCGTGGTGGGCAGAGCCACCGGGTAGAGATAAGAGGGGATGGGGACGTTGGGGAAATACGTCTGCATATAGAGCGCCACGTCGCCGTTGACGTAGACGCTGGCCCCCTGCAGCAGCTCCGTCAGGGCCAGATAGAGCAAAGCGAACAAATAGGCAGAGACGGCGGCGGTGCGGACAACGCCCTTGGCCTCCTGCTTCAGCTCAATACGGTTCATCATGTGTTTTGTGTCCTTTCTCTCCTGCGGTCTGTGCCGCAGGATATCTATATAGGTGTTTATTTTATCATATAGCCTTCCCATTTGGCAAGAGGTGCATCCCAACTGCGCCGGTGGGATAAAATGGATATTTCGGAAAAACGTGGACAAACACGGACAAACGTGCGTGAAGGCGGAGTTCCCAGTCTCCAGTATTCAAAAAGTGACAAAAATGAGAGCTTAGGTCTTGCCAACGGGGCAATTTTGTTGTAGACTAATGTGCAGTATGTGGTGGCGTAGCCACCAAGGAGTAAGATGAGGTGAAAGACAATGGCACAAGCTTTCTTTGGCGGCGTTCATCCCAATGACATGAAGGCCGCAACCAATGAAAAGGCCATCGAACAGCTGGAAGCCCCGGCTGAGGTGGTCATTCCCATGTCTATGCACATCGGTGCGCCTTGCAAGCCTATCGTTGCGGTGGGCGACAAGGTGACCATCGGTCAGAAGATCGGTGAACCCGGCGGTTTCGTGTCCGCTCCCATTCATGCGAGCGTGTCCGGTACCGTAAAGGCCGTGGAGCCCCGCCCCTTCTCTATGGGCGGCACCATGATGTCTGTGGTGATCGAGAACGATTTTCAGAACACCGTGTGCCCGGACATTCATCCCGTGGAGGATCCCGACAGCCTGGCTCCCGAGCAGCTGGTGGAGATCGTCAAGAACGCCGGTATCGTGGGTCAGGGCGGTGCGACCTTCCCCACCCATGTGAAGATCAGCTCCGGCCTCGGCAAGGTGGACTATGTGATCATCAACGCCGCCGAGTGCGAGCCCTACATCACCGGCGACCACCGCACCATGCTGGAGCGTCCGGAGCAGGTGGTCAAGGGCGCTACGCTGCTGGCCAAGTGCTTCGGCGTGGAGCACGTGTACATCGGCATCGAGGCCAACAAGCAGAATGCGGCCGACGTGCTCAACAAGACCATCGCTGAGCTGAACGCTCCCGTGGTGGTGGAGGTCCTGCACACCCGGTATCCCCAGGGCGCTGAGAAGCAGCTGTGTCAGGCTGTCTCCGGCCGTCAGGTCCCCTCCGGCAAGCTGCCCGCCGACGCAGGCTGCTGCATCTTCAACCTGAACACCACCTGCGCCATCTACCGTGCGGTGTATACCGGTATGCCCGTGGTGAACAAGATCGTCACCGTGTCCGGCTCCGGCGTCATCGAGCCCAAGAACATCGAGTGCCCCATCGGCACCCCCATCTCCAAGCTGTTCGACGCCTGCGGCGGCCTGCGGGAGGATACCTACAAGCTGATTATGGGCGGCCCCATGATGGGTCTGGCCCAGTACAATGTGGACGTCACCGTGGGTAAGGGCACCGGCGCCATGCTGGCCTTTGCCGGCAGGGAGGAGCAGTACGAGGAGCATCCCCAGTGCATCCGCTGCGGCAAGTGCGTGGGCGTTTGCCCCATGCGGCTGGAGCCTGTGTTCATGTACAAGTACCTGATGAAGGGCGATGTGGACACTTGGCAGAACACCCTCCACGGCATGGACTGCATCGAGTGCGGCGCCTGCACCTATATCTGTCCTGCCCGTCTGCCGCTGATCCATGCCTTCCGCATGGGCAAGCAGAAGGTCAATAATGCGAGAATGGCCGCCAAGGCCAAGGCGGAGGCCGAAAAGGCAGCTGCCGAGAAGAAGGAGGCGTAAGCAATGACGGATTACAAAAATTTGAAGCTGATCGCATCCTCCTCTCCCCATATCCGCTCCAAGGATAACACCCGGAGCATCATGCTGGATGTCATCATCGCCCTGCTGCCCGCTCTGGTCATGAGCATCTATGTGTTCGGCGTGCGGGCCCTCACCATGGTGCTGGTGTCCGTGGCCGCCTGCGTGTTCTGGGAGTGGGCCTATCGCAAGCTCCTGAAGAAGCCCCAGTCCATCGGCGATCTGTCCGCTGTGGTCACCGGTATCCTGCTGGCCTTTGTCTGCCCCCCCACCACACCGGTGTGGATGCTGATCATCGGCGGCTTCTTCTCCATCGTGGTGGTCAAGCAGCTCTACGGCGGCATCGGCTGCAACTTCGTCAATCCCGCTCTGGTGGGCCGTGCCATGCTGCTGGCCAGCTATGCCAGCGCCATGACCCATTGGGTGGGCTTCGGCTCCAAGCTGCCTCTGGTGGGCTCCACTGCCGACGTGGTGACCAGCTCCACCCCCATGGCTGTGATGAAGGGCATCTTCTCCGCCGAGACGGCTGAGGATGCACTGGCGGCGGTCAATGACCTGACCTCCACCTTCTCCATCAGCGATATGTTCATCGGCCGCATCGGCGGCTCTCTGGGTGAGACCTCTGCGCTGGCCCTGCTGACGGGCTTTGTGTATCTGCTGCTGCGTAGGGTCATCAACTGGCAGATCCCCGTGTGCTACATCGGCACCGTGGCGGTGCTGACCCTGATCTCCGCTCCCGCCGGTATGAGCGCTGTGGACTTCATGCTCTACAACGTCTTTGGCGGCGGCCTGATGCTGGGCGCCATCTTTATGGCCACCGACTATGCCACCTCCCCTGTGACCAAGCTGGGGCAGGCCATCTTCGGCGTGGGCTGCGGCCTTATCACCTGCTTCATCCGCCGGTTCGGCTCCTATCCCGAGGGTGTGTGCTACTCCATCCTCATTATGAACTGCACCACCTGGCTGCTGGATAAGTACATCCGGCCCACCATCTACGGTGCCATCAAGAAAGACAAGAAGGAGGCGGCTGCAAAATGAAGATCTCCGGTAAGTTTATTCTGAAGGTCGCCGGTACGCTGACCATCATCTCTCTGGTGGTGGCTCTGCTGCTGGGTCTGGTCAACGGCGTCACCGCCGACAAGATCGCCGCCATGAACGCCGCCGCTACTCAGACGGCTCTGGAGGCCGTCACCGAGGCCGGCAGTACATACGACGAGATCACCTCCATTCCTCAGGAGGTCATGGACGCCGCCAAGGAAATGGGCGGTACGCTGGAGGAGATGTACACGGTCACCTTCGACGGCCAGCCTGCCGGCTACGCTGTGAAGCTGACGGCCAGCGGCTCTCAGGGCCTCATCGAGATGGTCATCGGCGTGGATGCCGAGCAGAAGATCACCGGTATCTCCGTGGTGAGTCACTCCGAGACCTCCGGTATCGGCACCAAGGTGTGCGGCAATATGCCCAATGACGACGGTGTACCCGTTCTGGACCAGTTCGTTGGCATGAGCGGCGCAGGCACTCTGAAGGTGGGCAAAACCGTCACCGCCATCTCCGGCGCCACCGTTTCCACCAAGGGCGTGACCAAGGGTGCCAACGCAGCGCTGGCCGCTGTGGCCGCTCTGGGTTAAGAGAGGAGGAGCTGAGATATGAATTTCGGTAAGCAATTCAAAGAGGGTCTGATCACTCAGAACCCCGTTCTGGTACAGCTGCTGGGTATGTGCTCCACCATGGCCATCACCACCTCGTTCTTCAACGGTCTGGGTATGGGCGTGTCGGTGCTCATCATCCTGACGCTGTCCAATGTCTTTATTTCCATGCTGCGCAAGATCATCCCCAATGAGGTGCGTATCGCCTGCTTCATCGTGGTCATCGCCGGCTTCGTGACCTGCGTGGACCTGTTGCTGAAGGCCTTTGTGCCGGCGCTGTCCTCCTCTCTGGGTGTGTTCATCCCCCTGATCGTGGTGAACTGCATCATCCTGGGCCGTGCCGAGGCGTTTGCCTCCAAGAACCCCGTGGGTGCCTCCGCCGTGGACGGCATCTGCCAGGGTATCGGCTACACGCTGGTACTGATCTGTATGTGCGTGGTGCGTGAGCTGCTGGGCAGCGGTAAGTTCGGCGGCGGCCTGCTGGGCGGCGGCGGACTGGGCAGCGCCCCCGGCATCACCATCTTCCCCGAGGAGTTCGGCATCAAGATCCTGACCATGCCCGTGGGCGGCTTCCTGACGCTGGGCGCCCTCATTGCTCTGATGCAGTGGGCCATGGCCAAGAGCAACGCAAAAAAGGAAAAGGAGGCCAAGTAAGCTATGAAAGTGACTGAACTGTTGGCCATCGCCCTTGGCGCTATCCTGACCAATAACTTTATTTTCTCCCAGTTCTTGGGCATCTGCCCCTTTATGGGCGTGTCCAAGAAGATCGACACCGCTGTCGGTATGGGCGCAGCCGTGACCTTCGTGATGGGTCTGGCCTCCGCCCTGTGCTACCCCGTCAATAAGCTGCTGGACAATCTGGGGCTTGGCTTCATGCAGACCGTGGCCTTCATTCTGGTCATCGCCGGTCTGGTGCAGTTCGTGGAGATGTTCCTGAAGAAGAACATTCCCACCCTGTACGCCGCTCTGGGCGTGTACCTGCCCCTGATCACTACCAACTGCGCCGTTCTGGGCGTGGCTCTGCTGAACACTCAGAACAGCTACAACTTCGTCGCTTCCGTGATCTATGGCATCACCGGCGGTCTGGGCTTCCTGCTGGCTATCTTCCTGTTTGCGGCTGTCCGTGAGCAGCTGGATGTCTCCAGCGAGTGCCCCAAGGCCTTCGAGGGCTTCCCCATCGCACTGGTCACCGCCGGTCTGATGGCTCTGGCCTTCATGGGCTTCAGCGGCCTGCAGGTCTGGTAAGGAGGTAGAAAATCATGGATTTTACAACGATCATCTGGGCGGTCGTGGTTCTGGGCGCTCTGGCCATCGTGTTTGGCCTGATCCTGGCTGTCGCCGCCAAGGTCTTTGAGGTGGAGGTAGACCCCCGCCTGCCGGAGATCCAGGCCTGTCTGGCCGGCGCTAACTGCGGCGGCTGCGGCTATCCCGGCTGCGCCGGCTGCGCCGAGGCCATTCTGGCCGGCAAGGCTCCCGTCACCGCCTGCGCTCCCGCAGGCGCCGAGGGCGCTGCCAAAATCGCTGCCATCATGGGCATGGAGGCTCCCTCTGGCGAGAAGATGGTGGCTCACGTGCTCTGCAACGGCGGCACCAACGCCGTGAAGAACTTCGAGTACCGGGGCGTGCAGGACTGTCTGGCCGCCACCAAGGTCTGCGGCGGCGACGCTCTGGCCTGCAAGTACGGCTGTCTGGGCTTCGGCTCCTGCGTGGCCGCCTGCAAGTTCGATGCGCTCCACATCGGTCCCAACGGCGCTGCCGTGGTGGATAAGGAGAAGTGTACCAACTGCGGCGCCTGCCGTGAGGCCTGTCCCCGGAAGCTCATTGTGGAGGTCCCCTATTCCAAGAAGGTATTCGTCAACTGCTCCAACAAGGATAAGGGTCCCGCCGTCACCAAGGTCTGCGCCAACTCCTGCATCGGCTGCGGTATGTGCCAGCGCACCTGTAAGTTCGACGCTATCCACGTGGTAAACAACGTGGCCGTCATCGACTACACCAAGTGCAAGGGCTGCACCATGTGCGCCAAGGCCTGCCCCCGCAACGCCATTGAGCCCATCCCCACTCCCGAGGAGAAGGAGAAGTTCAAGGCTGCGCAGAAGGCCGCTGCCGAGAAGAAGGCTGCTGCCGCCAAGGCCGCCGCTGAAAAGGCTGCCGCCGAGAAGGCCGCTGCCCCCAAGGCGGAGTAAGGTCTCCCTATTGATTGAAAAGAGCCGTCACGCATAGCGTGACGGCTCTTTTTACTGCCGGGAGCGCCCGCTGCGATAGCATGAGGGCCGCCGGTGGGCAGCCCTCATGCTTCTCCGGCGAGGGGCAACTGCTGCCCTTAGCTTGCCTTTTGGGCGAAGGAGTTATCCACCAGACGGTCGAAGTCCACCCATTCCTCCTGCTTCAGTTGTCCGGCGGTGGTCATCACCGTCTCCAGCCGCTCCAGCGCCGCCTGCTCCATCACCGGCGTCAGGTTCCATGCATCGATCTCCCGGTGCCGGGCGCAGACCCGTTCCAGAACCGCCAAATCCGTATCCGGGAACTGTCCGCAGATGGCCTCCGCCACCTCCCGGTCCGTATGCTCCGCCACCCAGCGCTGAGCACGGGCGATGGCGTTGGTGAAGCGCTGCACCGTACCGGCGTTGGCCGTCAGGTAGCTGCGGTTGGCGAAATAGGCAGTATAGGGGATCTCGCCGCTCTCCTGCCCGATGGAGCAGAGGATGTATCCCTTGCCCGCCTGCTCCACCTCCGTGGCGGTGGGCTCGAACAGCGTCACATAGTCCCCTCCGCCACCGGTAAAGGCACCGGCCATCATGTTGAACTGCACGGAGGTGTCCACGGTCACGTCCTCACCGGGGGTCAGTCCGTGCTGGCGCAGGACGTACTCCAGCGTCATCTCCGGCACGCCCCCGGCCCGGCCGCCGATGATGGTGCTGCCCCGCAGGTTCTCCCAGCGGAAGGGGCCATCGCTGCGGCCCACCAGAAACGAGCCGTCCCGCCGGGTCAGCTGGGCGAAGATCACCGGAGGATCCTCCTTGCCCTGCTGGGCCACGTAGATGCTGGCCTCCGGCCCCGCCAGCCCTATGTCCGCCTGACCGGACACCACGGCGGTCATGACCTTGTCGGCGCCGCCGCCGTTGCTCAGCTCCACCGTCAGGCCCTCATCAGCGAAGAACCCCTGACTGATGGCCACATACTGCGGCGCATAGAATACGGAGTGGGTGACTTCGCTGAGCCGCACCACAGTGGTCTCCTGCGGTTGGGAACAGCCCGCCATCGCCGGAAGCACCATACACACCGCCAGCAGGCAGGCAAATACCTTCTTCATGACTGTACCCCCCAAGTTCGATTCAATATTTTCTCCACCCGCAGCACCAGCTGGTACATCACCACCGCCGCCAGCGCCAGGATCAGCACGCTGGTCATCACCAGATCCATGTTGAACACCTGCGACCCGTAGACGATGAGATAGCCCAGCCCTGCACGGGAAACGAGAAACTCGCCCATAATGACGCCCACCCACGACAGACCCACATTTACCTTCAGGGTGTTGAAGAGGGTAGGGCAATTGGCGGGAAACACCAGCAGCCACAGCATCTGGCTCCGCCTGGCCCCCAGAGAGCGCATGAGCCGCAGCTTCTCCGGGTCTGTGGTCATAAAACCCTGATACATGGTCAGGATGGTGACGATCAGGGAGATGGCCAGCGTCATGACGATGATGGCCCCCATCCCGGCCCCCATCCACACGATAAAGATCGGCCCCAGCGCCGTTTTCGGCAGGGCGTTCAGCACCACCAGATAGGGGTCCAGCACACGGGCCAGCTTCTCCCACCACCACATGGCCACGGCGATGGCGGTTCCCAGTAGTGTTCCGGCGGTGAAGCCCACCACCGTCTCCAGACACGAGGTGCCGATGTGCCGCCACAGGTCCCCGCTGTGCCACAAGCTTTGCAGGGTACCAGCCATGCGGCTGGGGCTGCTGGTGAGGAAGCCGTCGCTGAGGCCCAGCCGGGTGGTAAGCTCCCACAGGACGAACAGACCCGCCAGCAGGCACACCTGCCACAGCCGGATCGACCGCTTTCTCCGGCGGTAGTCCCGCAGATATTGCAGCCGCCGGGGCGAAGGAGCGCTATCCTTCATGCACTTCCAGCTCCTTCCAGATGGACTTGAAATACCCGGCGAAGGCCGGGTGATCCCGCCGCTGCAAGGGCGGCACCCCCTGCAGCTGGGTCAGCCGGTGGATGCTCTTCACCACCGCCGGGCGGTGACTCAGCACCACCACCCGGTCCGACAGGCTGATGGCCTCGGAGATATCATGGGTCACCAGCAGCGCCGTCTTGCCCTCCTGCCGTATGATGCGGTAGATATCCGCCGATACGGCCAGTCTTGTCTGATAGTCCAGCGCCGAAAAGGGCTCATCCAGCAGCAGCACCTTGGGCTGAGCCGCCAGCGTCCGGATCAGGGCGCACCGCTGGCGCATCCCGCCGGAGAGCTGGGAGGGCCGCTTCTGAGCGAAGTCCGCCAGCCCGTAGCGCTCCAGCAGCTCCCGGACATGGGCCTGCCGCTGCGGCGTATTCTCACCCCGTACCGTCAGGCCCAGCGTCACGTTGCCCCAGATGCTGCGCCACTCGAACAGCTGGTCCCGCTGGGGCATGAACCCCACCTTCCGGGAGGGCCCGCACACCGGCTCCCCATCCAACTCCAGACTGCCGCCTGAAAGTCGTTCCAGTCCTGCCAACGCCGACAGCAGGGTGGATTTTCCGCAGCCGGAGGGACCCACGATGCTGCAAAATTCCCCCTCCTGCACATCGAAGGAGACATCCCGCAGCGCCTCTACCTCCCCGTCCGGGGACTGGTACACGAAGGCGGCGTGCAGGAGCTGTATCATCATATCCGTCCTCCCTTGCCATTGGGCATTGCGCCCGGATCGGAGAATGTCTCTCCGCCCTTATCCTATGCCCCCGGTTCAGGGTGGGTCACAGGAAAAGTACCGCTCTGCCGGTGGACTTTCCGGCGGCGATGGCTTGCCAACATGGAAGCATCTGAAAAAATTGACGGAAATTTTACGTTTTTTATAAAAAATTAAAAATTAAATTGGAGGTTTCGTGTATTGCAATTTATCTAAAGACGGATTATCATAAGAACGTAAACAGCGAGAAAAACGCAACAAGGACAAACGGTGAAGCACATGGCACTGAAAAAGAATCTGGATGTGACCATCCACGAAGCATTCCTGGAGGAGATCTTACAGGGCAACTGGAAGCCGGGGCAGGCGCTGAATCTGGACGATCTGGCGGAGCGCTACGGCGTCAGTCGGACCCCCATCCAGCAGGCCCTGAAACGGATGCATACCCAGGGCATGGTGGTTTTTTCCAGCAAGGGACACTTCTCCGTGCCCGCCTTCAGTGAGAAGGAGGTCTGCGATATCATCGAGATGCGGCTGCTGCTGGAGCATCAGGCGCTGACGGATATCCAGAACAAGCTCCTGCCCATGGACTTCGAGACGCTGGAGCGTCTGGCGGGGGAGTGTGTAGCCTCCAACAAGACGTCCAACATCGTCCAGACCCGGCGCACCGATCTGGATTTCCACCGGATACTGGTGGAGCAGGCCGGGAACCGCTGTCTCAGTGAGGTCTATGACCGCATTCAGGGCCAGTTCATCGTGGCCAACTACCTTCTTACCAGCCACACCCGCTCCCAGCAGCAGGTAGCCTCCGATGACCATGAGCGGCTGCTGGCAGCCCTGAAGGCCGGAAACTTCACCCGGGCCCACGACATCATCGAGAATCACATTCAGGGCGCCTGCCAGAAAATTCTGGCGAAAATGAACGCATAAGCAAAACGATATCCCTTCCCCATCATGGGCGGCCGCCGGGCCGCCAGCCGTACCCAACCGCTATTGGGACAACCTGATGATCTAACCCGAGGGATATCGTTTTTTCTTACCGCATAAAAAATTAAAAATTAAAAATTTTGTATACCCGCCTGCGGTGCAGGCTTGAAGAAATCGTCACCAATTCAAAACGGGAAAGGAATAACATCATGAAAGTGAAAGAAACCGCCAAGAAGCCCTATGGTATTTGTCCGGCGTCCATGACCATCTGGAACGCCGACCAGACCTACAACAAAAAGGGCATCCTCGGCTCCTATGCCCTGCGGAACAATATGTTCGACGTGGGCGCTATGCTGCTGATTGCCGTGATCGGCTATTTCTTCCTGAAGCTGGAGATCCCCATTGCGCCCATCGTGCTGGCGCTGATTCTGGGGCCGCTGGCAGAGAGCAATCTGCGCCGGTCCCTGCTGCTGAGTCAGGGCAGCGCCTCCACCTTCTTCACCCGGCCCATCTGCATCTTCTTCCTGCTGCTGGCGGTGCTGTCCCTGTGCTGGCCGCTGCTGCGGAAGGCACTGAGCAACCGGAAAAAGGCGGCATAAGGAGGGACATATGGCGCACATTCTCAGCTATGGATCGCTGAATCTGGATCTCGTGTATCAGGTCCCCCACTTCGTTCAGGCGGGGGAGACCCTGAGCTCCACCAGCCGCACCGTCCACTGCGGCGGCAAGGGGCTGAACCAGTCCATCGCCGCCGCACGGGCCGGGGGAACGGTCAGCCACGCCGGAAAGATCGGCGGAGACGGCACCGTTCTGACGGATATCCTGCGGAAGAGCGGGGTGGACACGGACTTTGTGACCGTAGGCGACGGCCCCAGCGGCCACGCCGTCATTCAGGTGGACCCCTCCGGGCAGAACTGCATCCTGCTCTTCGGCGGCTGCAATCAGGAGATCACCCACGAGGAGATCGACCGGGTGCTGGCGCGCTTTCAGGCAGGGGACTATCTCATCCTGCAAAATGAGATCAACGGCCTGGACTATCTCATGACGCAGGCCGCCCGGCGGGGGCTGCGGATCGTGTTCAATCCCTCGCCCATCGACGTGTCCATCTCCCGGCTGCCGCTGGGGGAGGCATGGCTGCTGATCTTCAACGAGATCGAGGGGGCCGCTCTGGCGGGCTGCGATGACGAGGAGGACATCCTGAACACTCTGCGGCGGAGGTGGCCCCGCTGCCGGCTGCTGCTGACGCTGGGCAGCCACGGCTGCGTGTACGACGACGGCCAGCGCCGCCTGCGGCAGGGCATCTATCAGGCGGAGACGGTGGACACCACCGCCGCCGGAGATACCTTCACCGGTTACTTCGTGGCCTGTATGGCGGCGGGGCGTCCGGAGGAGGAGTGTCTGGATCTGGCGTCCCGTGCGGCGGCCATCGCCGTGTCACGACCCGGCGCCGCTCCGTCTATCCCCACTATGGACGAGGTGCAGCGCTGCACCCTCCGGCGAGGGGAGTAAATCACATACGGTAAACGGCCCCGGAGAGATCTCCGGGGCCGTGCGTTTTGCTGAGGGGGAGTATCGGGCTTTTGCCGCCGACAGCCTGCTTTTCCCCACAATACAAAGAGAGGAGGTATTTCCGATGGAAATACCTCCTCTCTTTGTGCTGAAGCTGCAACCCTCACAGGGCGGCGGCGCCGATGATACCTGCCTCGTTGCCCAGCTTCGCAGCAGCAATGGTGGGGATGGCCCCTTCCCGCTGACCGAAACAGTGGGTGGCCACATACTCCCGGATAGGGGCCAGCAGGGCCTCCCCCTGACGGCTGATGCCACCCCCCAGCAAAATCATCTCCGGGGCCAGAATATTCACAAAGTCCGTCAGTCCCGCCGCTACATATACGGCGTACTGCGCCACCACCGCCTTAGCGGCGGCATCGCCCTGCTGGGCGGCATCAAAGGCGGTGCGACCGGTAATCTCCTCCACCTGAGCCAGCAGTGACTCCGGATGCGCCAGCGCCGCCTGACGGGTCTGGCGGATCAGGGCCGTAGCGGAGGCGTAGGCCTCCCAGCAGCCCCGGCGGCCGCAGGTGCAGGGCTCGCCGTCCAGCACCAGCAGCATATGTCCCGCCTCCCCGGCGCCGCCCCGCAGGCCGGAGAGAATTTTTCCACGGGAGATGATACCGCTGCCCACGCCGGTTCCCAGCGTAATGAGCACCATATCCTGACAGCCCACGGCGGCCCCGGCCACCACCTCCGCCAGAGCGGCGCAGTTGGCATCGTTGCCCAGCCGAACGGGGATGCCGAACCGCTGGTGCAGCATCCGGCATACCGGTACGTCGAACCAGTTGAGGTTATAGGCCCGCTTCACCACCCCCGTCTGGGGGTCGCAGGCACCGGGGGAGCCAACGCCCATAGAGGCGCAGTCCGCCGCCGTGAGTCCCGCCTGCCGCAGAGCCTCCTCCACGGCGTCGCCCATGTCCCGGATGACCTCCTCCGCCGGGCGCTCCGCCCCGGTGGGGACGCTGCGGCGGGCCACGATCTCATAGCGGTCGTTCACCACGCCTACGGCGATGTTGGTGCCGCCCAGATCAATACCGATGCGATACATGAAAACGCTCCTCTCCGAAAACGGGAGCGGTCAGCCGCTCCCGTTGGTCTGTTTTTTCGACAGCTTACTTATTCCGGCGATAGCCGTCCTGCAAATGGGTCACGAAAGAGTTGTTGACACTGACGGTGCGCCCCGTCTCCGAGGACTTGATGCAGCCGAAAATGGTCCGCATGGTGGTCAGTGCCTCCCGCCCGGAAACCTCCGGCTCCCGGTCGTGCTCCAGTGCGTCGATGAACTCGTCGATGACGCCGGAGCGGGTCTGGTGCTCGAACTGATAGGCGGTGATGGTGTTGCTCAGGTCCCGCACCTCGATGGGGGCGGTGAGGCTGTTGTAGATCCGCATGACGCC
Organism: Vescimonas coprocola; assembly: GCF_018408575.1. Taxonomy (NCBI): domain Bacteria; kingdom Bacillati; phylum Bacillota; class Clostridia; order Eubacteriales; family Oscillospiraceae; genus Vescimonas; species Vescimonas coprocola. Next base: position 2,420,842 of record NZ_AP023418.1, on the reverse strand, counting down.
ACGGGTGCCGAACAGGCAGGTGGAGTTGCTCTCCTGACCGTATACCGTCCAACTGGCGGCCATGGTGCCGGCAGAGCCGCCGTTCATCCGCAGGATGCACAGGGCGTTGTCGTCCACGCCGATGAGGTGATCCTCCCGGTCGTGCTTGTTGAGGGTCAGGATCTTGGCGGTGGTTTCGATGACCGTCTGCCCCGTCAGATACTGCATCAGATCGATCTTGTGGATGCCCAGATCCGACAAAGCGCCCATAACGGCCTTTTTCTTGTCGAAGAACCAGTTGCCCTCCATGGACCAGCCCTCCGGGCCGGAGGTTCCAAGCCCCGTGCGGAAGGTGATGACGTCACCGATGACCCCCTGCTCCAGCAGCTCCTTGGCCCGGCGATGCACCGGATCGAAGCGCATATTGTGGCCGATCATCAGATGCCGGTTGTTGAACTCCGCCGCCGCCACCATGGACTCGCACTCCGCCAGCGTTACGGCCATGGGCTTCTCGCACAGCACGTGCTTCCCGGCGTAGAGAGCCGCCGTGGTCATCTCCGCATGGCTGCGGTTCTCCACACACACGGATACGGCGTCGATCTCCGGGTCCTTCAGCAGATCGAAGTAGGAGTCGTAGACCTTTCCGCCGTATTGGGCGGCCACCTCGTGCGCCCGCTGGCTGTTTTTGTCATAGTAGGCCACCAGCTGTGCGTTGGGGTTGGTGGCATATTCCGGCAGATGGCGCACCTGGGCGATCTTGCCGCAGCCGATGACAGCAACTCGTATCATACCGTTCGCTCCTTTCGCAAAATGCCTGTTGTCGCCCCTATTATAGCAAATCTGCCTGCGGGATGGAATCCCCTTTTTATAGAAAATTTCACCCCGGATGCAGACCGTCCCGCTGTCTGCTTTCAGCCGCCGCATGGCCCGCAGGTTCTCAGTGCGGGACTCGGCTCTCCTCGGCAAAAAGTCTCTTTTCCCGAAATAAGTTTCCAGGTTTACGCATAAAATAACAGCCTGCAACCTCCGCAAATGGCTTATCTACTGGGTTTTGCACAGTTTCCACAGACTTTTCCACCTCGTTATGTCAACACAAAAACCCTCCAAAAAGAGTGGAAATTGTCGATGCAGCGGTGGCCCTCCGGCGGAGTGGTTTTGGGAGGTTATTTTGTGTCTTCCTGACACGGCGGTGAGGGCCGAATAAGCGAAAAAAACACCACCCTTCGGGTGGTGTTTTTGGAGCGGGCGACGAGGCTCGAACTCGCTTCCCGGCATCCCACGAATGGCTCTCGCCATTCGCAGGAGCCCTGCCTCACCTCTTGATTTGACACGCTTCGCGCAGGTCGAGGCAGCGAGTTCTCCGGTGCTGCGGCACATTCTTTTTGGAGCGGGCGACGAGGCTCGAACTCGCTTCCCGGCATCCCACGAATGGCTGTCGCCATTCGCAGGAGCCCTGCCTCACCTCTTGATTTGACGCGCTTCGCGCAGGTCGAGGCAGCGAGTTCTCCGGTGCTGCGGCACATTCCAAAAAGAATACCCCGTCCTGTCGGATGGGGTATTCTTTTTGGAGCGGGCGACGAGGCTCGAACTCGCTACCTCGACCTTGGCAAGGTCGCGCTCTACCAGATGAGCTACGCCCGCAAACGCAAGATTGATTATACCTGCGTTTTTCGGATTTGTCAAGCGCTAATTTGTATTTTTTGTATTTTGTTCTGCACCCTCTGCGCTCCCTGCGCCGCTCAGCAGCACCTCAATGATGCCGGCGTTCCCCGAATCCGGGTAGAAATTCACCGTCCACGGCTCCTTGCTTTCCGGCTCCACCTCGGCCTGTATCTGCGTCACCTGTGTGCGGACCTCCTCCGCCTGATGGTCGAAGTAGCCCACCTGCACCACCAGCTCCGCAGCGTGGTTCCGTGCGGCCTCCCGCAGCAGATCCCCCAGAGCGGAGGTGCTGGTGATATGCACAATGCCCGCCACCTGAGCCGCCGTGCGGCGATAGCCGACGGTCAGCTGGATGGCGTCATAGTTCCGAGGTGTCTCGTCCACCGTATAGGTCAGGTACTCCACGGCGTAGGCTCCCAGCGGCGTCTCCTTCTGCACCTCCAGACACGCCCGCTCCGCCGCCTGCGGGGCGGGAAGCCCGCTGTCGTCGGGGTAGAGCCAGATGGTTCCCTCCTTGGCCCCGCCGCTGATCAGCACCAGCAGGGCATTCACCAGATCCTGATAGCTCTCCGCCCGGAGGACGGATCGGTCCTCGCTCTCGTAGTAGCTGGAGCTGTGGGGCTCGGTGACGCTGTAATCCCGGTTCAGCAGGGAGCCGCAGCCGGTAAGGGGCAGCATCAGCAGGGCCGCCGCCAGCGCCCATACACGTTTTCTCATGGCCGCACCTTACAGTCCGCCCGGCGCATATACGCCGAAGCCCTCGCCCAGTATCTCGTGGGCGTCGCAGACGATGACAAAGGCGTCTGGGTCGATCTCCTGCACCGCCCGCTTCACGGGGATGATCTGTGTCCGGGCGCAGGCGCACAGGATCACCTGCTTGTCCTTGCCGCTGTAAGCGCCCTTGCCCTGCAAAAGTGTCACACCACGATCCAGCTCCAGCAGGCGGTGGGTCAGCTCCTCATGGCAGTCGCTGATGATATAGGCCACCTTGGCGGCATTGGGGCCGTAGACCACCTTGTCGATGGACACGGAGATCAGAGACAGGGAGATCATGCCGTACAGCGCACGGGTCAGATCCCGGAAGATCAGGGCGTACGTCACCGTCACCAGAATGTCGATGGCAAGACACAGGGTACCGATGCTGAGGCTCTCCAGCTTCAGCTTCAGCAGCCGGGCCGCCAGCTCCGTGCCGCCGGTGGTGGCCCCTTCCCGCAGCATGATGCCGCAGGAGACGCCGATGATGACGCCGCCGTACAGACAGGCCAGAATGGGCTCCATAGGCTTGAAGGTATGCACCGCCGCCAGACCGTCGATCATCAGAGAGCTGACGGCCGTGGCATAGACGGAGGAGAACAGGAAATCCTTGCCGATGAACCGCCAGCCCAGCACGAACAGCGGCACGTTGAGGATAATGACGATGGTGCCGATGGGCAGGCCCGGCAGCAGGTAGTTGATGATCTGCCCCAGACCGGTGAAGCCGCCCACGCTGATGTGGTTGGGGTCAAACATCCAGTTGAACCCCACGGCATACAGGGCGCAGGACGCCGTGATGATGAGATACTGCGTCAGGACGTTCCGTTTCATAGGCTCCTCCTTTTTTCTTACAGCAGGGTCAGCTGCTCCTCGCCCCGGTCCTCCGGCCGCAGGAGAGCGCCGGTACCGGGGATGCTGCGGGCCCGATAGCGGGGGAGATTCACGATACCGGACTCCTCCGGCGTGCAGACTCGTTGCAGCTGGTATTTGGGCTTCAGGGTCATGACGGCCACGCCCTGTGTGGAGCGGGTGGCCTTGGGCAGCAGCAGGGACGTGTGGAAGATCAGCGCCCTGGGCTCCGTGGACAGCAGCGCCAGCTCCCGATCCTCCGCCAGCGGCAGAATGGCCACCAGCCTGCTCTTGTCGGAGTAGGCCCCGGTGAGCTTGCGGCGGTTGGAGACGGTGGCGTAGGCCTTCATCTCCACACGGGCAGCCTTGCCGTTTTCAAAGAAGAACAGCAGATGCCCGCTGTAATCCCCCGGCAGCACCATATAGACCACACTCTCGCCCTCGTCCATGCCCAGCTTCGCCGGCAGATAGTCTCCCAGCACTGATGCCTTACTGTCCCCGAACTCGCTGAGGCGGGTCTTGTAGACCTGACACCGGTCGGTGAAGAACATGACCTCGGCGGCATTGGTGGCCTCCGCCTGCTGGCCGGGGCCGTCGCCCTCCTTGTACTTCTGCTCGCCGCTCATCCGCAGGGACTGGGGCGTGATTTTCTTGAAATATCCCTCACGGGACAGGAACACGGTGACAGGATAGTCCTCCACATGCTCTTCCTCCCGATACTCCTCTACCTCGTGGCTGTAAATGATCTCGGTTTTCCGGGGCTGGGCGTACTTCTTGCGTACCTGCGTCAGCTCCTCCACCATGATCCTGCGGATGCGGGCGGGCTTTTGCAGGGTGTCCTCCAGATCCTGGATCTCCCCTTGCAGTGTCTCCGTCTCCTGTACCCGCTTGAGGATGTACTCCTTATTGATGTTGCGGAGCTTGATCTCCGCCACGTATTCCGCCTGCTTCTCGTCGATGCCAAAGCCGATCATCAGGTTGGGGATGACCTCGGCCTCCTCCTCCGTCTCCCGGATGATGGCGATGGCCTTGTCGATGTCCAGCAGGATGCGCTTCAGACCCAGCAGCAGATGCAGCTTCTCCTTCTTGCGGGAGAGGATGAAGTACACCCGCCGCCGCACACACTCCGTGCGCCATGCGATCCACTCCTCCAGCAGGGCCTTGACTCCCAGCACACGGGGCATCCCGGCGATGAGGATGTTGAAGTTGCAGCTGAAGGTGTCCTGCAAAGGCGTCAGCTTATACAGCTTCTGCATCAGCTTCTCCGGATCCACCCCCCGCTTGAGGTCGATGGTGAGCTTCAGGCCGCTGAGGTCCGACTCGTCCCGCATATCGCTGATCTCCTTGACCTTGCCGGCCTTCACCAGCTCCGCCACCTTGTCCAGGATCACCTCGATGGAGGTGGAGTAGGGGATCTCGAAGATCTCGATGAGATTCTCCTTCTTGTCGTAGCGCCAGCGGGCCCGAACCTTGACGCCGCCCCGGCCGGTGCGGTAAATTTCCGCCAGCTCCGCCGGGTCGCACACCAGCTGTCCGCCGGTGGGAAAATCCGGCGCCAGCAGGGTGGAGGCGATGTCATGGTCGGGATTTTTCAGCAGGGCGATGGTGGTGTCGCACACCTCCGCCAGATTGAAGCCGCAGATCTGCGAGGCCATACCCACGGCGATGCCCTGATTGGCTGACACCAGCACGTTGGGATAGGTGGTGGGCAACAGGGTAGGCTCCTTGGTGGTGTTGTCATAGTTGTCCACGAAGTCCACGGCGTCACAGTCCAGATCCCGGAACAGCTCGGCACAGATGGGGGCCAGCTTTGCCTCGGTGTAGCGGCTGGCGGCATAGGCCATGTCACGGGAATAGACCTTGCCGAAGTTGCCCTTGCTGTCCACAAAGGGGTGCAGCAGCGACTCGTTTCCCTTGGCCAGACGCACCATGGTCTCGTAGATGGCCTGATCACCGTGGGGGTTGAGGCGCATGGTCTGGCCCACGATGTTGGCGGACTTGGTGCGCCCGCCGGTGAGCAGCCCCATCTTGTACATGGTGTACAGCAGCTTCCGGTGGGAGGGCTTGAAGCCGTCGATCTCCGGAATGGCCCGGGAGACGATGACGCTCATGGCGTAGGGCATATAGTTCTCGTCCAGTGTGCGGGTGATGGGCTGCTCCACCACCGTCCCCCGCAGCCCCATGACATTGGGATCGGCGGGACGATGGACGGTTTTCTCTTCTGTTTTCTTCTTTGCCATGAAAGATGATTCCTTTCGTATTCAAACTGGCGGGAGAAAGATGACCCCGTCAAAAAACGCTTGGGAACTGGCGCAGCCGGGCCGACGCAGATATCGTCCCTTACGGAGCGTCTAGCAGCAGGCGCATGTAGGGGCCGATGCCCACATCGTCCCGCCCGGCCCATACGCTCCCTCAGCCCACGTCGATCATATCCAGATAGCGGCAGCCGTTTTCAGCGATATAGTCCTTCCGGCCGGAGAGGTTGTCCCCCAGCAGCAGGTCAAAGACACGGGCCGTCTCCTCGGCGTCATCCGGCAGTACCTTCACCAGCCTCCGGGTCTCCGGATTCATGGTGGTCAGCCACATCATCTCCGGGTCGTTCTCGCCCAGTCCCTTGGAGCGATCCACCTTGTACTTCTTGCCCTCCAGCTGGCGCACCACCTCCGCCTTCTCCTTTTCGGAGTAGGCAAACCACGTCTTTTCCTTGCAGGTGATCTCGAACAGCGGCGTCTCGGCAATGTAGACGTAGCCCTCCTTGATGAGGGTGGGGCAGAGCCGGTAGAGCATGGTGAGGATCAGGGTACGGATCTGGAAGCCATCCACGTCGCCATCGGTGCAGATGACCACCTTGCTCCAGCGGAGGTTGTTCAAATCGAACTGATTCAGCTCCTTGGCGGCCTTTCCCTGCACCTCCACGCCGCAGCCCAGCACCTTCATCAGATCCGTGATGACGTCGCTCTTGAAGATGCGGGGATAGTCCGCCTTCAGGCAGTTGAGGATCTTGCCCCGGACAGGCATCAGCCCCTGAAACTCTGCGTCACGGGATTGCTTGCAGGCGCCCAGAGCCGAGTCGCCCTCCACGATATAAATTTCCCGCCGGGACACATCCTTGGTGCGGCAGTCCACAAACTTCTGCACCCGGTTGGCGATGTCGATCTTCTCCGTCAGCTTCTTCCGGGTGTTGAGACGGGTGCGCTCCGCCGTCTCCCGGCTGCGCTTATTCACCAGCACCTGATTGGCGATCCTCTCCGCCGCCTCCCGGTTCTCGATGAAGTACACCTGCAGCTGCTCCCGCAGGAACTCCGACATGGCGTCCTGCACGAACTTGTTGGTGATGGCCTTCTTGGTCTGGTTTTCGTAGCTGGTCTGGGTAGAGAAGTTGCTGCTCACCAGCACCAGACAGTCCTGCACATCGGGGAAGGTGATCTTGCTCTCCCCCTTGGTGTATTTATTGTTCTCCTTGAGGTACTTGTCAATGGCGTAGACGAAGGCCAGGCGGGTGGCCTTATCGGGACTGCCGCCGTACTCCAGAAAGCTGGAGTTGTGGTAGTGCTCGATGAGGTGGACCCGGTTGGAGAAGCACCATGCGATGTTCAGCTTCACCTTGTACTCCGGCTTGTCCACCCGATCCCGGCCACGACGCTCCGTCTCCCAGCACACCGGCTCCGTCAGGGGATCCTCCCCTGCCAGCTCCGCCAGATAGTCCCGGATGCCGTGCTCATAGAGGAAATCCTCCGTCTCGAACTTCCCCGGCGCTACCTCGCACCGCAGGCGGAAGGTGACCCCGGCGTTGACCACGGCCTGCCGCCGCAGCACCTCCCGGTAGTACTCCGCCGGGATGTCGATGTCGGTGAACACCTCCAGATCCGGCAGCCAGCGGATGGTGGAGCCGGTATGGCGGCGCTTGAGCTCCGTCACCCGCATCTCCCCGGCGATCTCGCCCCGTTCAAAGTGCAGGCGGTACTCCTTGCCGTCCCGGCAGACGGTGACGTCCATATAGCGGCTGGCGTACTGGGTGGCGCAGGAGCCCAGACCGTTGAGCCCCAGCGAGTACTCGTAGTTGTCGCTGTTTTCGTTGTCGTACTTGCCTCCGGCGTACAGCTCGCAGAACACCAGCTCCCAGTTGTAGCGCCCTTCCTTCTCGTTCCAGTCCACGGGGCAGCCACGGCCCTGATCCTCCACCTGAATGGAGAGATCGGCAAAGCGGGTCACGGTGATGAGCCGGCCATAGCCTGCACGGGCCTCGTCGATGGCGTTGGAGAGGATCTCGAACATGGCGTGCTCGCAGCCCTCCAGCCCGTCGGAGCCGAAGATGACGCCGGGCCGCTTGCGGACCCGGTCTGCCCCCTTCAGACTGGAGATACTGTCGTTGTCATAGGTTTTCTTCTTGGTCATATATGCCTCCTGCCGGGATAGCTCCCGGTATCGTTCCTTACAGGCCCACAGAACTTTTTCGGTGGGCAACAGGAATATTTTATCGCATTTTTCCCTTTCTGGCAAGGGTCAGCGTCACCTTTTCCCCAAAGGGCATTTTGCCCCCTTTCATGAGAAAGTCAACACAGGGCTTGCATTTTGCGGAGAAAGGGTCTAAACTGGTTGTGTATGTTCTGCGTATCACTCAGGAGGAAAGAACCATGATCCATATCACCGAGGTCACGACCAAGGCACAGCTGCGCCAGTTCGTGAACTTCCCCATCGACTTATATAGAGACGTTCCCCAGTACATCCCCGGTACATACAGCGACGATCTGGCAGACTGGGACCGTGAGAAAAACCCCGCCTTCAGCTACTGCGAGGCCCGTTGCTGGCTGGCCAGCCGGGATGACGGCACGCTGGTGGGCCGCATCGGTGCCATCCTCAGCCGTAAGTCCAACGACAAGTGGGGTACCCACCGCCTGCGTTTCACGCAGGTGGACTTCATCGACGACCGGGAGGTATCCTCCGCCCTGTTCCAGACGGTGGAGGACTGGGCCCGTCAGCTGGGCTGCACGGAGATCCACGGCCCTCTGGGCTTCACCGACATGGACCGGGAGGGAATGCTGGTGGAGGGCTTTGACCGCACCAGCTGCTTCTTCACCTATTATAACCACCCCTACTATATTGACCACCTGACGGCTCTGGGCTACGGCAAGGACGTGGACTGGACCGAGAATCTCATCTCCGTCCCCACGGACCAGCGGGTCATCCAGCGCTGGGAGAAGATCGCCGCCTATGTTCTGAAGCGGCAGCGCCTGCACATCCATCAGGTGCGCAGCCGTCTGGAGTACCCGCCCCTGATCCGGAAGGTCTTTGAGCTGGTGAACGTGGCCTATGCCCCCCTGTACGGCACCGTGGAGCTGTCGGACGACCAGATCCGCAAGTACGCCGGGAAGTTTGCCCCCCTCGTCAAGCCCGAGCTCACCTGCTTCGTCATGGATGAAAATGACGATCTGGTGGCCTTCGGCGTGGCGGCCCCCAGCATCGCCGCCGCCCTGAAAAAGCACGACGGCCGCCTGTTCCCCACCGGCTGGGCGGACGTTCTGAAGGCCTTCCACCGCAACGACACCATCGATCTGCTGCTGATCGCCGTGCGTCCCGACCTCCAGAAAAAGGGCGTCAACGCCGTCATCATCAGCAAGGTCATGCACGGCTGCTTCAAGATCGGCGTAAAGCAGGCGGAGACCGGCCCCATGCTGGAGACCAACGAGAAGGTCCAGACCCAGTGGCAGGACTTCCCACTGGAGCAGCATAAGCGCCGCCGCTGCTTTGTGAAGGTGCTGACCCCCGCACCGCAGGAGTCTGTCGCTGCAGCCACCGCCCCTGCCGGAGCGGCAGAGTGATCGCTTCCCCCAAACATAACAGTGCTCCACCGTCATAAATGACGGTGGAGCGCTGTGCTTTTCAGCCTTAATCGTCGTCCTTGGCCTTCTCCTTTTCGGAGAGCTCGTCAAAGGGTACCAGACAGTTGTGGAGCTTCCCCAGATCGTTGCGGCTGGCCGGGTCCGTGGAGCCGCTGTAACAGTAGCCCTCGGTCCGCATATAGGCATTCCAGCGGCGGTGTTCGATGACACGCAGCAGCTGCTTTTCCTCCTCCGTCCGCTCCGCCGGAGGCTTATCTGCACCGGGTACACCCAGCCGCAGCTTCAGCCGATGGTGGATGACCGAGGCGATGGAGGAGCGATAGTTGAACTCATAGCGCCAGAACACGTCCTCGTCTCCCCATTTCAGGTGCCGGGTCAGCGCCTCCGCTTCCAGCCGGGAGTGGAGGATGTTGCTCTCGGAGTACAGCATATCCCGTGCGCCCAGAAAATGAAGGTCGTATGGGGTACCCCGGTAGTCGGTGACGGAGGTGAGAGCCACCGTCTTGAAGGGGTCCTGCACCACCGCCAGAATATAGGGGTGGAGACCCCGGCGCTGGCACAGCTCCCGCAGCCGCACCGCCGCCTCGATGTTCCGGGTGTCGCTGCCCAGCGCCACAAACACATACGTCAGCTGCGGCAGCGTCTGCACCAGCTCCAGAAATTCCCGGCTCTCCAGCCGCATCCCGGCGTGTATGCGGATATCGTACTGGGCTTCGCCGGGGATGCGCTGTCCGTTGTGCCGGCGGTCCATCAGCTCCGGGCAGCGATAGGTGAACAGCTCCCGTGCGTTAGGCCGGGCGTCCACGGCGGTGAGCCGCAGGTCGTAGCCGTCCATCTGGCCAAACCACGCCAGCGCCTTCAGCATCTCCGTGCCGTACTGGCCCAAGCCCAGCAGCAGCGCCGAGATCTGATGCCTGCCCTCCGGCAGAGGAGCCGCCGTCTCGAAGAGCTTCTCCCCCTGCTGATACAGCAGCAGCTGCACCAGTGAGCGCACCTCGTTGACCCGGCGGATCCGCATCCCGTGGGGATCGGCGGACTGGAACAGCAGCTCACTCTCGGCGCCGGTGGCAAAGAGATAGAGGTGCATATTGGAGCGGGTCCCCCACCGGCGGGTCAGCAGCACCGCCTGATGGATGTTCTCCGCCTTGTCCCGGCCCAGCAGGAAGAAGTAGACCGGGCGGGAGCGGTCAGAGCGCCGCAGCCGCAGCAGGGCGATGTCCGTCTTGAAGCAGGCGGCCCCCAGCCGGTGGGCGGCGGCCATCTGCTCCCCGAACTCCTCGCTCTCGTTTTCATAGACGTCCGTAAAGACAACGAGTCCCTTGGGATGGGCCGCCTTGATGCTGCCCGCCAGATACAGGGAGTCCTCGTTGAGCTCGGAAAAGACATACAGCTCCGTGCAGCGGCGGAAAGCATAGCGCCACAGGGCGGACAGATTCTTGAAAAAGGACAGCACCACACTGAAGGTCAGCAGTGGGCTCACCAGATACACCACAATGGCGGCGCCGAAATAGAGGTCGCTCCACACCGCCGGCCGGCTCATGGCGAACTCGTGGATAGGATCCAGCTCACCGTCCAGCACGAACATCCGCAGGGTGTGGTGTACGGCTCCCAGCAGCGCCTTCAGCCACGACAGATGCTCTCCGGCGTAGGCGGCGGCGTACATGGGCAGGTGCAGCAGAATGCCGCAGGTGAAAAAGCAGACCAGCAGCACCTTCAGGGTCTCATTGCCGCCGGAGGGGCGGGACCTGCGGCGCAGGGAGCGCAACAGCAGCCCCAGCGCCGCCAGCAGCAGCGCCAGAACGCAGCACAGGAGGATCTGTGGCATGGCAGGCAGCTCCTTTCCGATCAAATCAATATCAGGGGTCCATCCCCTTGATGGCATGAGCGATATATCGTTATTGTACCCCGTCGGGGGCAGGTCTGTCAATGCGGAAGGCCGGCGGTTTTTGCCCACCGGGGAGACAAGGCCGTTTTCCCTTGCGCCGGAACGGAGATTTTGCTATAATGCAGGGAGCAACAGGCCGCTGCGGGCGGCAGGGGAGGGCTGGAATGTTCAAGCGGATGTATCTGGAGATCACCAACGTGTGCAATCTGCGGTGCGCCTTCTGCCCCGGCACCCAGCGGCCCCGGCGGTTCATGACGCCGGAGGAATTCCGACAGCTGGCGGCCCGGCTGCGGCCCCACGGGACGTATCTCATGCTCCACGTCATGGGGGAGCCGCTGCTGCATCCCCGACTGGCGGAGCTGCTGGATATCGCCGGGGCGCTGGGCTTCCGGGTGTGCCTTGTGACCAACGGCACGCTGCTTCCCCGGCAGCTGCCCACACTGGAGAGTTCCCCGGCCCTGCACAAGCTCAGCGTCTCCCTCCACAGCTTCGAGGGAAACGGACGGCAGGATGCCGCAGCCCCATATCTGGAGGGTGTCTGGCAGGCGGCGCAGCGGCTCAGCAGCCGGGGCGTCCTGTGCGCCCTGCGGCTGTGGAACGGCGGCGGACTGGACCGGCGCAACGGAGAGATCCTGTCCTTTCTCTCGGAAAAGCTGGGCCGGGACGTAACGGCCCTGCCTACGGACCGTCTGGGCAACCGGCGGCTGGGGGAGGGGCTGTTTCTGGAGCCGGGGGAGCGGTTTGACTGGCCGGATCCGGCGGCTCCGGACAGCGGCACGGAGTTCTGCCACGGCCTGCGGAGTCAGATCGCCGTGCTGTGCGACGGCACAGTGGTTCCCTGCTGTCTGGACAGCGAGGGGCGGCTGGCACTGGGAAACCTGCACCGGCAGGAGCTGGCGGAGATACTGGTCTCCCCACGGGTCACAGCCATGGCGGCGGGCTTTTCCCGGCGGCAGCCGTCGGAGGAGCTGTGCCGCCGCTGCGGCTACGCTGCACGGTTCAGCCGATGAGGGGCATCGGACGGATGATAGGAGCGATATGGAAGAACAGATACTAAAGCAGCTGGCCCAACCGCTGCTGGCATGGTATGATATCCACCGGCGCATCCTGCCGTGGCGGGAAGAGGTATCCCCCTACCGAACATGGGTGTCGGAGATCATGCTCCAGCAGACCCGTGTGGCGGCGGTGCTGCCGTATTTTCAGCGGTTCATGGAGGCCTTCCCCACGGTGGAGGCCCTGGCCCAGGCCGACACGGAGCGGCTCATGAAGCTGTGGGAGGGGCTGGGCTATTACAGCCGGGCCAGAAATCTGCAAAAGGCGGCCCGCATCCTCACGGAGCAGTACGGCGGCCGCTTCCCGGAGACATACCGGGAGCTGACGGCCCTTCCGGGCATCGGGGACTATACGGCGGGGGCTATCCTCTCCATCGCCTTCGGACAGGCCGTTCCGGCGGTGGACGGCAACGTGCTGCGTCTGGCGGCACGGATCACCGGCAGCCGTCTGGATGTACTGGATGCCAAAAACCGCAAGATCTTCCGCAGCTGGATGGCGGCGGCCATGTCTCAGGAGCGGCCCGGCGCCTACAATCAGGCGCTGATGGATCTGGGGGCCACGGTGTGCCTGCCGTCGGGAGCGCCTCTGTGCGGGGACTGCCCCGCCGGGGATTTCTGCATAGCCCGGCAGGAGGGCTGTCAGGCCCGGCTGCCGGTGCGCTCCCCCAAGCGGGAGAAGCGGACGGAGCATCTGACTGTGTTCCTGCTGCGGCGGGGAGCTGCGGCGGCGCTGCGGCAGCGCCCGGATACGGGCCTGCTGGCGGGGCTGTGGGAGTACCCCCATGTACCGGGTACGCTGACGGAGGCGGAGGCCGCCCGGCAGCTGCAAATGTGGGGGGTAAACCCCACCAAGTGGAGAAAAAAGCTGTCAGCCCGGCATATATTCACTCACGTTCGCTGGGAAATGACGGGCTATGTGGTGGAGGTGGACGGCCTTGGACCGGGAGACTGGCTCTGGGCGGAGGCACAGCAGCGGGAGCGGCTGGCCATCCCCTCCGCCTTCGAGAAATTTACCGCAGAGCTGAAAGAGGGAGAATGACATGGCACAGCTATACTTCAAATACGGGGCGATGGGCTCCAGCAAGACCGCCAACGCCCTGATGGCACGGTTCAACTACGAGGAGCGGGGACAGGCCACCCTGCTGGTGAAGCCCCGGCTGGATACACGGGACGGTGACCACATGGTGTCCTCCCGCATCGGTCTGACCCACCCCTGCATCTACTTCGACGAGATGCAGCAGATGACGGATGAGCAGTTGCAGCAGTATGCCTGCATCATCGTGGACGAGGCCCAGTTCCTGCAAAAGGCCGATATCTACTATCTGGTGCATCTGGTGGACGACTGCAACATCCCCGTCATGTGCTACGGCCTGCGGGCGGACTTCAAAGGGGAGCTATTCCCCGGCAGCTATCATCTGCTGGTGATGGCAGACAAGCTGGAGGAGGTCAAGACCATCTGCTGGTGCGGCAAGAAGGCCGCCTTCAACGCCCGCTTCGATCAGCACGGCCATGTGGTGAAGGAGGGCGCTCAGGTGGTGCTGGGAGCCAACGACAAGTACATTGGCCTCTGCCGCCGCCACTGGATGGCCGGGGATCTGGGGCCGGACTTCGACATCAACCGGGTATGATCTGTAACATCTGTCCCCGTCGGTGCGGGGCGGAGCGCACCGAGACCTACGGCGGCGGCTTCTGCCGGATGCCCGCCGTGCCGGTCATCGCACGGGCCGGGCTGCACCTGTGGGAGGAACCGGTGCTCTCCGGCACACGGGGCAGCGGAGCGGTGTTCTTCTCCGGCTGCTCGCTGGGCTGCGTCTACTGCCAGAACCACACCATCTCCGCCGAGGGGGTGGGCAAGGCCGTCACCACGGAGCGGCTGCGGGAGATCTTCCGTGAACTTATCGCTCAGGGCGCCCACAACATCGACCTCATCACCGCCAGCCACTTCGTTCCCTTCCTGCTGCCGGCGCTGGAGGAGCCTCTGCCGGTGCCGGTGGTGTTCAACTGCGGCGGCTACGAGCGGGTGGAGACGCTGCGTCTGCTGGAAGGAAAAGTGCAGATCTGGCTGCCGGACCTGAAATACGGGCTGGAGGAGCCGGCCCGGCGCTATTCCCACGCCCCGGACTACTTCCCCGTAGCCACGGAGGCCATCCGGGAGATGTTCCGTCAGGTGGGTCCCTGCCGCATGGAGGATGGCCTGCTGCGGCAGGGGGTGGTCATCCGGCATCTGGTGCTGCCGGGGCAGCTGGAAAGCACCCGGCGGGTCATCGACTGGGTGGCCCGGACCTTCCGTCCGGGGGAGGTGCTGTTCTCCCTCATGAGCCAGTATACCCCCCAGCCCGGCGCAGAGGGCCCCCTGCGCCGCCATGTGACGGCGGCGGAGTACCGTGCGGCAGCGGAGTACATGGCCAACTGCGGCATCGTGGACGGCTTCGTGCAGGAGCGCACCTCCGCCCGTGAGGAGTATACCCCGGCCTTCGACCTGACCGGGGTATAGTGTCGTCGGGTCATATGAATTGTTTGGTACATTTAGAATGACGAAACCGGTGATTTTCTGCAAATCACCGGTTTTTTCGTATAAATAGAATGTACTTGGTACAACTTTTTGTTGCAATTTGCGTGGGAATGTGGTACGGTAGAGACGGAACAAAAAGTGCCGTCCCGGACGGCAAAATCGAGGACGTATGCAACATAGGAGGTACCTGTATGAGCTATCCCAAAACCGGCCAGGAGGTCTATGTCAGCCTGAATCTCTCCAACACCATGCTCACCGGCATCGGCAAGGGCACCATCACCCGTGAGGAGGTCTCCGTGGACTATCTGAAGCGGCTGTTTGCCGAGCACGGCGTCATCGTCTCCGCCAAGCCGGAGCAGCACCGCCTGCTGGAGATCGTCAACGCGACCTTTGATCTTGGTCTGGAGCTGCCGGAGGATCTGAAGCTGTTCCAGCTGTCGGAGCAGCACCGCCGTCTGGTGGTCATCAATGTGCAGGGTCTGCGCCGCAAGGGCGGCTCCCTGCTGCCGGAGTATTCCGAGGAGGAGTTCGGCGAGGCCACCTTCACCTTTGTGAAGTACTATGTGCAGAGCCGTCACTATGACGAGCTGGTGGAGGAGAACAAAAAGCTGAAGTTCGAGCTGGATCAGGAGGTCGAGTGGCGCAACCGCACCGACAACTGATCCGAACAGGCAGCCAATAAAGGAAGCCGGATATACGGACAGGAGGGCCGCACCCATGGGGTGCGGCCCTCCTGAGCCTGTCAAAAGAGCGGGAGCCTTTCGTCAACGGGGCGGAAGGGTGTGTGCGGGAAACCCGGGAAGGGTGTCCTGCACGATGATGATCCCCATTTTTCAGAGCTTTTTAAAGTTCTGAAAAATGCCTCAGCGTGGCGAAAAGACTTTTTCGCCCCTCTGTCCCTTATTTTGTCAAAACACGGGTTCCGGTGTTCTCATACCACCCGGTAGTCGCCCTCCTGCGCCCGGCGCAGACGCTCCAGCTTCTCCCGGTTCAGGAGCTCCTGCAGCTCCCCGATGATCTGGTTGGACACCAGAAAGCCACGGGGCGTCAGGCGCCAGCCCTGCTCCGTCCGCTGGGCCAAGCCGTGGTCGGCGTAAACCTCCAGCCGTGCGCCCAAGGGGTCGAAGCGCCGGCGGAAGCGGTTTTCAAACTCCCTGATGTTCATCCCCTCCGTGGTACGCAGCCGCAGCATGATGTACTCCATCTCCCGCTCCGAGGCGGGGATGTGCTCCGACTCCGCCAGCACCAGCTCCCCGGCAATGTACCGATCCAAGTCCCGGATGTAGCCGTAGCGGACGCCGCCAAAGTCGGAGTAGGCACCGGGGCCGAACCCCGCATACTCCCCCAGTGTCCAGCATTTCAGGTTGTGGCGGGAGGCGTGGCCGGGCCGTGCAAAATTGGAGATCTCATACTGCTCATAGCCGTTTTGCCGCAGATACTCCACGGCGTAGAGATACATATCCGCCTGTGCCTCGTCGTCCGGCAGGGTCAGACTGTCCCGCTGCCGGTAGAGGGGCGTTCCCTCCTCCAGCTTCAGCCCGTAGCAGGACAGATGCTCCGGCTGGAGGGTCAGGGCGTCGGAGAGGGTCTTTTCCCACTGCTCCATGGTCTGCCCCGGCAGGCCGTAAATCAGGTCCAGACTCACGTCCGGGAATTTGGCCCTCCGGCAGGCGGACACAGCCTCCTGCACCTGCTGCCATGTGTGGATGCGGCCCAAGGCCCGGAGACAGACGTCGTCCGTGGACTGGACCCCCAGGGAGATGCGGTTAAAGCCCGCCCGCCGCAGCGCCCGCAGGGCCTTCCAGTCCCCGGCGCTGTCGGGGTTGGCCTCCAGTGTGATCTCGGCGTGGGGATCCATGTGATAGTGCTTCTTTACGGCTTTCAGCAGCTTCACCAACCGCTTCTCCCCCAGATAGCTGGGGGTGCCGCCGCCAAAGTACACCGTGTCCACCGAATGCTGCGCCGCCTGCGGGGCCACCTCGATCAGGTGGCGCTCCAGTGCCGCCGTGTAGGCGTCCATGCGATCCTCCCGCCCGGAGAGGGAGTAGAAGTCGCAGTAGGCGCATTTGGACTTGCAGAAGGGAATGTGCAGATACAGCCCCAGAGGATGCGCTTGCTTGGCCATGGTCATGCGTCCTCCTTGGGGGGCAGGATGATGACGGCCTCGAAGGGACAGTTCACCTTACAGGACCGGCATCCGATGCAGCGGTCCAGATCCACCGTATAAAAGCCGTCCGGCTGCAAAAGGATGCAGTCCATGACGCAGAACATGGTGCAGTAGCCGCAGCCGGTGCAGCTCACCGGGTCGATGATGGCCCGGTCATAGCGTTTTTTCCCGAAGGGATGTGCAGGATCGTACATGATAACACCCGCCTTTCCGTCCCTTCAGTATAGCCTGTTTTGCGCCGTTTGGCAAGCCAAAGCGCATTTTTCCGGTGCGGCGGGTCATACTACGGAAGAAAGGATGTGATGCGGGTGGACATGACGCCCAAGGAGTATCAGGCGTATGTGAAGCGGATGCAGAAGAAGTCCCCGCTGGGAAAGGATATGGCGCTGGCCTTCGTCATCGGCGGGCTCATCTGTGTGGCGGGACAGGCTATCGGAGACGGCTTCCGGGGGGCGGGGCTGAATACAGAGGACGCCGGGACCGCCACGTCGGTGTCCCTTGTGTTCCTGTCGGCGCTGCTGACAGGGCTGGGGCTTTACCACCGGCTGGCCCGGTTCGGCGGGGCCGGGACGCTGGTACCCATCACGGGCTTTGCCAATGCCGTGGTATCCCCGGCGCTGGATTTCAAGGCAGAGGGCTTCGTCACCGGCATGGCGGCCAAAATGTTCGTCATTGCCGGCCCGGTGATCGTCTATGGCACACTGGCCAGCGTGGTGTACGGCGTGGTGCTGTGGGCGCTGGGCTGACGCCCTTGGCCAACAAGCTTTCGGTTTTCCACGATGTTGCAGCGACTGCCTGTGCTGCTTCCAGCGGGCGGCAAAAAGCTCCCCGGCATGAGCCGGGGAGCTTTTCATGGATCATTTTCATCAAGGCAGATAGTTCAGGGGATCCACCATGGTGCCGTTGCGCTGGATACGGAAGTCGCAGTGGGAACCGCTGGAGATACCGGTGGAGCCCATGGCGGCGATGGTCTGGCCCTTGTACACGTGGTCGCCCACAGAGACGTAGAGGTCGCTGTTGTGGCCGTACCATGTGATAAAGCCGTTGCCGTGATCGATCTTCACGCAGTAGCCCAGACCGCCGTTCCATCCGGAGTAGATGACGGTTCCGCCGTCGGCGGCGTAGATGGGCGTACCGTAGGAGTTGGCGATATCGATGGCCTCATGATAGCTGCTGGCGCCACTGATGCCGGTGTTGCGCCCACCGAAGTAGGAGGTGATGACGCCGTAGCAGGGCCAGCGGAAGGACCCTGTGGGGAACCACGTGGGCCGCTCCTTGGTGCCTCGTGCCTGCCGCTCAGCCACCGGCTCCTTCAGCGTCACAGAGGACACCACCTCACGGGCCGTCTCCGTGCCGTTGATGACGGTGACGTTGGCGGTGATGTCCGCCTTACCGTACACACCCTTGCTGAGGACCTCGTAGTCGCCCTCATACATATCCGGGTCGTCCACATATTCCACGCTGTACGCCACATCCTGCAAATAGCTCTGCCGCTCCACGTTCACCACCGTCAGATACGGCACGGCACGGGAGATGGTCAGCACATCGCCGGTGTGGAGAACGCTGATGTCATAGCCGGGGTTCAGGGCCAGCAGTTCCTCATTGGTCATGCCGTTGTCCTCGGCAATGAGGGACCACACATCGCCGCTCTTAACGGTATAGGTCACCTCGCCCGCCTTGGTGGCGTTGAGCTTCTCGGCGATGTAGCCCAGATTCATGATCAGGGACCGGTCCACGTACTCCTGCTTCACCTCCACGTTTTCCACGAAGTAGCAGTCCACGGTGCTGTCGGTGATGTAGCCCTTTTTCAGCTGCTCCAGCAGCTGCTCGATGGCGCCGGGGAAGGTGGTGGCCGCCACCGGCTCCCCCTCCACATACAGCACATAGGCATAATCCACCAGCCCCAGCTGCTGGGTGAGGTTCTCCTCCAGTGCGTCGGTGCTCTCCAGCTCCTTCCGGGCCACGATGCCGGTGCGGACCTCCAGCTTGGCGCTGTCGATGCTGTAATCGGTGTCGGACAGCGTCTGCCGGGTGATCTCCTCCAGCTGATCCACTGCCGCCGAGACGCTGTGAGCGCTGCGAACCGTTCCCAGCTCCACGCCGTCATAGCGGGCGGTGGCGCCGATGGTATACATGGACAGGCACACCGCCACGGCCGTCACCGCCACGGCGCCGGCCACAAACACCGCCGGGTGCAGCTTCACGCCCTCGAAGAAGGCCCGCATCCGTCCGCCGGAGCGAATGGCCCCCTTGCGGCGGCGGGTGAGCCGCTCCCGGAGGTCGGAGCCCATACGGGGCAAACTGCCCCAGAGGAACAGCAGCAGCTGGCCCAGCTTCCACTCTGTCTCCGGCAGCTGCCGCTGCCGGTTCTGGTGCCGCAGCTCCCGCAGACGCTGCCACCGGCGGCGCAGGGGCTGGCCGATATGGGTCGATACCCACGTCTGCACATCCAGATCCAACCAGTCCGGATGCTCCTTACAAAACCAGACCCAATCCTTCAGATTCTGCTTCCACCGCTGCCAGATGCTGCGGCGCTCCTCCGAATCGGGACGCTTATTTTCCAATTCCTGTTTCATATGATCGATCCTTGCTAAAAGGTTACAAATTCGTTACAAAGCCTATCATACCACATTTTCCGGGTACGTCAAGACTTTTTTGCATTTCCACCATAGAAACGGCCGATTTTCAACAGGAATTTACACAATTTTCAAATATTTGCGGAAAATATCCCCTTATCCACGGGGCAGCTCCGCCGTCAGCCCGCCGCACAGGGCGTTGGCGGCAAACACGGAGCCGGGGCGCAGGGGATCGATGGTCGTCCCCTCCAGCGTGGTGACGCAGCCCCCGGCCTCCTGCACCAGCAGGCTCCCGGCGGCGAAATCCCACGGGCTGAGCCGACACTCGAAGAACACCTCCGCCCGGCCCGCCGCCACCTGACACAGATCCAGCGCCGCCGCCCCGAACCGACGGTAGTCCAGTCCCCGGTCGTAGAGATACCGCATGATGGCGAAGTGCCGCTCCGTATAGCTGCGGTCATAGATGGTGGAGCCGCACACCACCAGCGAGTGGCCGGGATCCCGGCCACTGACGTGGATGGCTCTGCCGTTGAGGGTGGCCCCGCCGCCCCGGCGGGCAGCGTACAGATCCCCGGCCAGCGGCGCATATACCACGGCGTACTCCACCTGCCCATCCTTGGCCAGCGCCACGGAGATGTTGGTGTAGGCAAAGCCCCGGACAAAATTGGTGGTGCCGTCGATGGGGTCCACGATGAAGGTCCACGGCGACGTCAGGGCATCGTGCTGCCCCTCCTCCCCAAAGAAATCCGCCTCCGGCAGCAGGGCCAGCAGCTCCTGCCGCAAAAAGCGCTGCACCGCCAGATCGTACTCCGTCACCAGATCGGCGGGCCCGTTCTTCTCATGGGTGGCCGCCGTCACATTGTGGGCGCTGCGGACCAGCTCCCCGGCCCGGCGCACAATATCGATGATGTTCTCCAGCATAGCTCTTACCTCCTGATGATGCGTCCCGGACGGGCGCCGGTGAGCACACCCTGCTCCAGCACCGGCACGCCCGCCGCCAAGACGGTGTCCATCCCCGCCGCCATGCGGCAGGGCTCCTGATACGTTCCTGTTTCCCGGAACTCCTCCGGGTCAAATACGCAGAGATCGGCGTCCATCCCCGCCGCCAGCACACCCTTTCCGGCCAGCCGCAGCCGCTGGGCGGGACGGCCCGTCATCTTGTGGATGGCCTGCTCCCACGTCAGCGCACCCTTTTCCCGGACAAAGTGCTGCAAAAGCCGGGGGAAGGTACCGTACACCCGTGGGTGAGGCATCCCCTCCGTGGGATAGGTGGCATCGGAGATCAGATGGGACAGGGGGCTTTGCAGAATGGCGGTGATGTCCTCCTCCGAGGCCATGAAGTCGATCATGGTGATCTCCCCCTGCTCCCGCACCAGCAGGTCGCAGCAGCAGGTCAGGGGATCCTGTCCCGTCATGGCGGCGATCTCCGCCAGACTCTTCCCCAGATAGGGGTGATCCTCCGGGCAGTGGAGGCTGGTCAGATAGATGCCGTCCCAGCCCGCCAGTCTGGCAATGTCGTCGAAGCCCGCCCCGCTCTGGATGCGCTCCGCCAGCTCCCGGCGGGCCGCCGGGTCCGACAGGCGGCGCACCACCGCCTCCATGCCTCCCGCCAGAAACTCCGGCGGCAGGATGTGCAGCAGCTGGGTGGAGCCGGCGGTATAGGGGTACACGTCGCACCCCACGTCCAGCCCCTCCTGCCGGGCCTCCTCCAGAAGCTCCAGCACCTGCGGGATCTTCTTTCCCCAGCTGTCCCGGCCCATGGCCTTCAGGTGGGAGATCTGCAGGGGGATACGCAGGGTACGGGCCACCGTCAGCATCTCCCGGACGGAATCCACCACCCCGGCCCCCTCCTGCCGCATATGCACTGTCACCGGCACGTCGCCGCCGCTGAGGGGCCGCAGGGCCTCGATCAGCTCCCGGGTGGTATAGAAGCACTCCGGGGCATAGCCCAGCCCCAGCGACACGCCCACGGCGCCGTCCGAAAGCGCCCGCTCCATGCTGCGGTGGATGGCGTCGTAATGGCGCTTTTCCAATCGCTGGAGGGCGTAGCCCGCCGCATCCGCCCGCAGAACGCCGGCCCCCACCAGCATCCCCGTGTGGATAGGGGCCGGTGGCTGGGAGGCAAAATACCCCGCCAGCGTCTCCGTCTCCAGCTCCGGCGGGGCCTCCCCGGTGATGGGGGCCAGATAGGCCAATATTTCCTCCCGGTGCGCCGGGCCGAAGGGGGCGGCGGACAGACCGCAGTTTCCGTTTACAATGGTGGTCAGCCCCTGCCGCAGCTCCAGCTCTCCGAAGCCGGGACGGAAGGCCGCCGCATCGGCATGGCGATGGATATCGATGAAGCCCGGTGTCACCAGCTTCCCGGCGGCATCCATCACCCGTCGGGCCGGGGTATCCGGCGGCAGCGGCTCCACAGCGGCGATGACGCCGCCCTCCACCGCCACGTCGGCGGAAAAACCGGGGGCTCCGGTGCCGTCTATGACGGTGCCGCCCCGGATCAGCAGGTCCAGCATGGTCACTGCGCCTCCTTCTGGCGTAAAACAGGCAGCGTCACGGAGAAGCGGTTCACGCCCTCCTGACTGCGGCAGATGATGTTTCCCCTGTGGTTCTGGACGATGGCCCGTGCAATGGCCAGCCCCAGTCCGAAGCCCGTGCCGGTACGGCTGCTGTCGGCCCGGTAGAACCGGTCGAACAGGTGGGCCGCCACCTCCGGCGGGATGGGATCGCCGCCGTTTTCCACCGCCAGACAGGCGGTGCGGTCCTGATGGGTCAGGGTCAGGCGGATATCCGTGCCTTGGGGGGCATATTTCACGGCGTTATCCAGCAGGATACCCGTCAGACGCTCCAAAGCGTCCCGGTCGCCGGAGACCTGCAGCCCCTCGTCGATGGTATACAGCAGCCGCCGTCCGGATTCAAACACCACCGGCTCGAATCGCAGGGCGGCGTCCGTCACCACGTCCGACAGATCCACCTCGGAGAAGGCCGTCTCCCGCCGGACACTCTCCGCCCGGAACAGGGTCAGCATCTCCTCCACCAGCTTCTTCATCCGCCGGGACTCCGCCCGGATGTTCTCCACATACGTCTGCTCCTCCGCCGGGGCGGACTCCGCCAGCAGGTCGGCGGAGGACAGGATCACCGTCAGGGGCGTTTTCAGCTCATGGCTGGCGTCGGACAGGAAGCGCTGCTGCTCCTGCCACGCCCGCTCCACCGGCCGGGCAGCCACACCGGAGAGCAGATAGCTGCACCCCAGCAGCACCACCAGCGCCGCCAGTGCGATCAGCAGCAGATTCCCCGCCATGGCCCGCAGCGCCGACTGCTCCAGTGTACTGTCGGTGAAGGCGATGCGGATGGAAAGAGCGCCGTCATAGCGCAGATAGCGCAGATGATAGTCCGTCAGCAGGCCGCTCTCCTCCTGCTGGGACAGGCATTCCTGTACCAGCGCCAGCAGGTCCTCCTCACTGATCTGATAGTAGCTGCTGCCCATGACCCGCACCGTACCGCTGGGATAGACCTCCGTCACGAAGCAGGGTTGGCCGTTCTGGCCGTCGTAGCCCTCGCCCCGCAGGGCCTCCTCCAGCTGCCGGGTGCTGCTCTGCTCCAGACTGCTGCGGGCCGTGAGCATCACTCCGGTGAATACCGCCGCCAGCACCAGCGTCACAAACAGCATACTGATGCCCACGATCTTCCACCGGAGCCTGCGGATCATGCCGCTCATGCCCCCACCTCCAGGCAGTAGCCCACCAGCCGGTGGGTGCGGATCTTCACGGCGGAATGCAAATGCTCCAGCTTCCGCCGCAGAAAGGAGATGTAGACCTCCACGTTGTTGTCCTCGGCATCGGAATCATAGCCCCACACCTTCAGGATCAGCTGTTCCTTGGTAACGATCTGGGGATAGCTGCGGATCAGCAGCTCCATCAGGTCGTACTCCCTCCGGCTCAGCCGCACCTCCCGCTGGCCGCAGCGCAGCAGAAAGGTCCCCGGCTCCAGCCGCAGATCGCCGCAGCTAACGGCGTCCTCCTGCCGGGGCTGACCGTCGGTGCGCCGCAGCAGCAGCCGCACGCAGGCCAGCAGTTCCTGCGGCTCAAAGGGCTTGGTGAGATAGTAATCCGCCCCGCTGTCCAGTCCCCGTACCCTGTCCTCCACGCCGCTGCGGGCGGTGAGCATCAGCACCGGCACGGTATGTCCCTCCTGCCGCAGCCTTTGCAGCAGGGTGAAGCCGTCCATCCCCGGCAGCATGGCGTCCAGCACCACCAGATCGTAAATATCCGAGGCGGCGTTGTCCAGCCCCGACAGGCCGTCGCCGCTGATGTCCGCCGTATAGCCCTGCCGGTGCAGCAGCTCCGCCAGCGTCTGGGCCAGCCGGGCCTCGTCCTCCACCACCAGTATCCGCATGGGATCACTTCCTTTCCTTGCGTCCGTTTCTCCTGTCAGGCAGCCCCTCCCGGCGGGAGGGGCTGAAATAAGCTTATCCGTTCAAACCGTTGGCCGCCAGTGCCGCCAGCGCCTCCGCCGGGGCCGCAGGCAGCAGATAAATGGTGTCGTCATCATTCACCGTGGCATAATACCCTCCGTCCCACTGGGCGCCCACCCGCAGCGTCAGCTCCGTCTCTCCGGCAATAGCCCGGTAAGTGACCGTCAGCGTCACCGCCGGCTCCGTCAGTCCGCACAGCTCCGCCACTCCGGTGCTGGGCCGATAGTCGATGCACCGCAGCAGCGTCAGCTGTCCCAGTGCCTCCGTCAGCGTTCCGCTCCATTGGGTCACGTCCTGCCCGCTCCGCAGCCATACGCCCTCCGACGCCGTCAGGCTCAGGCTCTTGCCGTCTGCGGCGGTGACAGTCAGGGCGCTGACATTGTCCGCCGTCAGCTGAGGCAGCTTGGGCAGCCGGGCCATGTCATAAATGCCCATGTTCAGCGTCCCATCCACTCCGGCGGGGGAGAGATACACGGCATCCGTCTCGCCCTCCGGCTGGATGTACTGTCCCTCGTCGGTCTGCGTCCCCAGCCAGTAGGTGCGGGTATTGCCCTCGGTGTCCGTCAAACTGATGTAGCGCTTGGTGTCCGAAAGCCCGAACTGGGACAGATCATCGGTATGGGGGAGCGGCGACAGGGCGGCGTAGCCCTGCACCGTGGCCAGCAGCTCCGTCACAATGGACTGCTCCAGCGGGAAATCCCGGTCGTCACCCCAGTACCACGTATCCTCCTCCCGCACGAACCGCAGCGTCACCGACCCGTTGTAGCACACCAGCTTCGCCGGCTGCTGGGCGGGAGTCCGGCCGTCCGCACCGGCAGCGGGTGTATCCGTGGGGGTGTCACTCTGCTTTTTGCCGCAGCCCACCGTCAGCGCAGCGATCATTACCAGCGCCAGCAGCAGTGCAGCTGCTCTCCGTATATCCATCATAAAAAGTCTCCTTTTGTGTTTTTAGAAGTCCCTGTAATTATTCTATTATACCAAACTTAAACACAGATGAAAAGCCCCGTTCTCACGGAGAGAACGGGGCAAACGGACGGATAGGGGGCTGCGGTCAGTCCCGGTACACCGGGGCGTCGAAATCCCGGACGATCTCATCCCGCCGGGTATCCTGCACGTAGACGTGATTGGTCTCGTCGAAGGCCAGCCGCATGGCGAAGTCCTTGGCCTCGTCGATGCTGTCCGTCTCGAAGAACGGCCGGTAGGCCTCCGGCGGCAGGTGGGTCTTTTTCCACATCACCTGAAAACGCATGGTGGGGTTCCTCCTTCATGGGGTGTATCGTTTAGTATACCCCGCCGCCGGGAAAAAAGCAACGGCGGGTTTTACCAAAATTCCACCGCAAAAATCGGAAGAAATCCTAAAAGGGAAATCTCCGAAAAGGCTTTTCCCGGAGGGCGCAGCGGTGTATAATGATATGGTTATGTAAAAAGGGGGATATTATGGTGAAGATCGGATTTGACAACGAAAAGTATCTGGCCCTGCAGGCCGAGCACATCCGCCAGCGCATGAGCCAGTTCGGCGGCAAGCTGTATCTGGAGTTCGGCGGCAAGCTCTTTGATGACTACCACGCCTCCCGTGTGCTGCCGGGCTTCCAGCCGGACAGTAAGATCCGGATGCTGGAGACCATCCGGGACGACGTGGAGATCGTCATCGCCATCTGTGCCGGAGACATCGAAAAGAACAAGACCCGTGGTGATCTGGGCATCGGCTACGATCAGGACGTGCTGCGGCTCATCGACGTGTTCCGGGGGCTGGGGTTCTATGTGGGCTCCGTGGTCATCACCCAGTACGCCGGCCAGCCTGCGGCGGATGCCTTCATCCACCGGCTGACGGCACTGGGGGTCCGCAGCTGCCGCCACTATCCCATCGCCGGGTATCCCTCGGACGTGGCCCACATCGTCTCCGACGAGGGCTTGGGTAAAAACGACTACATCGAGACCAGCCGCTCCATCGTGGTGGTGACGGCCCCCGGCCCCGGCAGCGGCAAGATGGCCACCTGCCTGAGCCAGCTGTACCACGACCATAAGCGGGGCATCCGGGCGGGCTATGCCAAGTACGAGACCTTCCCCATCTGGAACCTGCCGCTGAAGCACCCGGTGAATCTGGCCTACGAGGCCGCCACGGCAGACCTCAACGACGTGAATATGATCGACCCCTTCCATTTGGAGGCCTATGGCAAGACCACGGTGAACTACAACCGGGATGTGGAGATCTTCCCGGTGCTCAACGCCATGTTCCAGCGCATCCAGGGCTCCTCCCCCTACCGCTCCCCCACGGACATGGGGGTGAACATGGCGGGCTTCGCCATCGTAGACGACGAGGCGTGCCGAGAGGCCAGCCGCATGGAGATCCTGCGCCGGTACTATGCCGGCATGGTGGACCGGGTCCGGGGCAAGGCCGATGACAGCGTGGTGCGGAAGCTGGAGATCGTCATGCAGCAGGCGGACGTGACGCCGGACATCTGCCCGGCGGTGGCGGCGTCTTTGCAGGTGGCGGAGTCCACGGGGATGCCCGCCGGGGCCATGGTGCTGCCGGACGGTCGCATCGTCACCGGCAAAAACAGCTCCCTGCTGGGGCCGTCGGCGGCGCTTCTGATGAACGCCATTAAGGCCCTTGCCGGCATCGACAAGGATCTGGACCTGCTGCCGGCCTCCATCATCGCCCCCATCAGCGACATGAAGATCTCCCATCTGGGCCACCACAACCCCCGGCTGCACTCCGACGAGGTGCTCATCGCCCTGTCCATCTCCGCCGTCACCAACCCTCTGGCGGAGCTGGTGCTGAAGAAGCTGGACGAGCTGCGGGGCTGCGATGCCCACTTCTCCATCATCCTGTCGGAGGAGGACACGAAGCTGTATAACCGGCTGGGCATCCACGTCAGCTGTGAGCCTAAGTACGAGATCAAGAAGCTGTATCACAAGTAATCGAATCATCTGACCGGGACGGCCCTCCGTCCCGGTTTTCGCCTACGAAAGGAGCATATATGCAGACCATTGCAGAACTTCTGGCTCAGGAGCTGGGAGCCTCTCCTGTCCATGTGCAGAACGTCATCGACCTGCTGGATCAGGGCAACACCATTCCCTTCATCGCCCGCTACCGGAAGGAGCTTCACGGCAGCATGGACGACACCGCCCTGCGAAAGCTGGAGGACCGGCTGAACTATCTTCGGAATCTGGAACAGCGGCGGCAGGAGGTAAAGTCCGCCATCGAGGGACAGGAGAAGCTGACGCCGGAGCTGGCGGAGGCCATTGACCACGCCCGGACGCTGGCGGAGGTGGAGGATCTGTACCGCCCCTATAAGCAAAAGCGCCGCACCCGTGCCACCGTGGCCCGTGAAAAAGGGCTGGCGCCGCTGGCGGAGCTGCTGCTGGCCCAGCGGCGGGACTGCCCCGACCCCATGCAGGCGGCGCAGGGCTTCATCGACCCGGAGAAGGGGGTGGAGACGGCCGCCGACGCCCTGCAGGGAGCCAACGACATCGTGGCGGAGCTTCTGTCGGATGACGCCGCCATCCGCAAGACCCTGCGGGAGCTGCTGCGCCGTCAGGGGCGGCTGCGGAGTCTGGCCACCGGGGAGGAGGACTCCGTCTACCGGCTGTACTACGACTTTGAGCAGCCCCTCCCCAAGCTGGCGGGACATCAGATATTAGCTATCAACCGGGGTGAGAAGGAGGGCTTCCTCTCCGTTACCGTGCTGCTGGAACGGGAGACAGGACTCACCGCCCTGCGCCGGGCGGTGGTCAGGCCCGGCTCTGCGGCCATGGAGTTTATCAAGAGCGCCTGCGAGGACGCCTATGACCGGCTCATCTATCCCTCGCTGGAGCGGGAGGCCCGCAGCGACCTGACGGAGCGGGCCTGCGAGGGGGCCATCCAGACCTTCGCCCTGAACCTGAAGCCCCTGCTGATGCAGCCGCCGGTGAAGGGCCACGTCACCATGGGGCTGGACCCCGGCTATGCCCACGGCTGCAAGGTGGCGGTCATCGATGCCACCGGCAAGGTGCTGGATACCACGGTGGTGTATCCCACCTATGGCCAGCGGCAGAAGCAGGAGGCCATCGCCCGGCTGGGGGCCATGATCCAGCGGCACCATGTGGAGCACATCGCCATCGGCAACGGCACCGCCAGCCGGGAGACGGAGCAGATGGCGGTGGAGCTGATCCATACCTTAGGGGGCGGCGTCAGCTATATGATGGTCAGCGAGGCCGGGGCCTCCGTGTACTCCGCCAGCAAGCTGGCGGCGGAGGAGTTCCCGGAGTATGACGTAAACCTCCGCAGTGCCGTGTCCATCGCCCGCCGGATGCAGGACCCGCTGGCGGAGCTGGTGAAGATCGACCCCAAGGCCATTGGCGTGGGGCAGTACCAGCACGATATGCCCCAGAAGCGGCTGGATGAGACGCTGGGCGGCGTGGTGGAGGATTGCGTCAACGCCGTGGGCGTGGACGTGAATACCGCCTCCGCCAGCCTGCTGGGCCGGGTGGCGGGCCTGAATGGCACCACCGCCAAAAACATCGTCAAATACCGGGAGGAGAACGGAGCCTTCACCACCCGGCGGCAGCTGCTGAAGGTACCCAAGGTAGGCCCCAAGGCCTTCCAGCAGTGCGCCGGCTTCCTGCGGGTGCCGGAGAGCCGCAATGTGCTGGATCACACCGGCGTCCACCCGGAGAGCTATCCGGCGGCGGAGCAGCTGCTGACCCTGTGCGGCTATACGGCGGCGGACGTGGGCGCCGCCGCCATGAGTCAGCTGCCCCAGAAGGTGCGGGCCATAGGGGAGGAAAACACCGCCCGGCAGATCGGCGTGGGCGTTCCCACTTTACAGGATGTGGTGCAGGAGCTGGTGAAGCCCGGACGGGACGTGCGGGACGATCTGCCGGCCCCCATCCTGCGGACCGACGTGCTGGACATCAAGGATTTAAGGCCCGGCATGGAGCTGACGGGGACGGTCCGCAATGTGGTGGACTTCGGCGTGTTCGTGGACATCGGCGTCCATCAGGACGGGCTGGTGCATATCTCTCAGATCTGCGACCGCTTCATCAAGCACCCCTCTCAGGCCGTGGCCGTGGGCGACGTGGTGAAGGTAGTGGTGCTGGAGGTGGATGAAAAGAAACACCGCATCAGCCTCTCCATGCGTCAGGCCGCCGGAAAGAAGTAAGCTGCATCACCCGACGATAAGCGGCCGCACTCAACGGTAAACCGCCGCACCCAGCCGTAAGCTGCTGCATCCAGCGGTAAACCGCCGCACCCAACGGTAAACCGCCGCACCCAGCCGTAAGCTGCTGCATCCAGCGGTAAACCGCCGCACCCGGCGGTGACCCGCCGCACCCAACGGTAAGCTACCGCACCCAGCCATAAGCTGCCGCACCCAGCCGTAAGCTGCCGCACCCAGCCGTAAGCTGCCGCACCCAGCCGTAAGCTGCTGCATCCAGCGGTAAACCGCCGCACTCGGCGGTAAGCGGCTGCATCCAGCGGTAAACCGCCGCACCCAGCCATAAGCTGCCGCACCCAACGGTAAACCGCCGCACCCAGCCGTAAGCTGCCGCACCCAACGGTAAACCGCCGTACCCAGCCGTAAGCTGCTGCATCCAGCGGTAAATCGCCGCACTCGGCGGTAAGCGGCTGCATCCAACGGTAAACCGCCGTACCCAGCCATAAGCTGCCGCACTCGGCGGTAAGCTGCCGCACCCAGTCGTAAGCTGCCGTCCCGGCAGCTGCGTCGAACGGCCTACAGACATAGAACACCGCCGGCCCTCCGGAAGAAAATTCCGGGGGCCGGCGGTTCTTTCGACTCTCTTGATCCAACCGGCGACCGTCTGTCCTGCACTTGGTACGTTTGGTGGCCGTCTGTCCTGTACTCGGTATGTTTGGCAGACTCCTATTCGCCCTTATACTTCCGGCGGGTGGCGAGACCGCCCCGGATATGCCGCTGGGCTTTATTCTCCTCCAAAACCTGCTTCACCTGAAGATACAGCCCCCGATTAAAGGCCGGGAGCCGCTCCGACAGATCCTTGTGGACGGTGGATTTGCTGATGCCGAACTTTTTGGCGGCGGAACGGACGGTTCCACGGCTCTCTATGACGTAAAGGGCGAGATCGCACGCCCGCTGCTCCATGTTGCCTTTGATAGCGCACCACTCCTCAGATGACTTTCCGATATCATCTCTATGCGGAAAAAGGTGTGAAAAGAACCGCAGTACCCAAAGGACATCCCTTGGCCGCTGCGGTTTTGCTCGTCAAGATGAAGATAGAAGAAGTGCTAAAAATCCACACGATCGGCAGAAAGCACACGAAATAATGTTCCGGAAATCACAAACAACATCGAAAAGCCATATTGACGATGACAAGGAGCACCGGAAATACGTACCGGCCATGACAAGCAGCGCCGAAAAGGCGTGTTAACAAAGACAAAGAACGTTGGAACGACGTACTGGCCATGACAAATAGTACCGGAAAGTGCATTGGCGATGGCAAACAGCGCCGAAAAAGCGTGTTACCAATGACAAAAAGCACCCAATAGATATGTTTTCAACGACAAAAGCAGCGGGCAGACACGCCGAACGGCGTGTCTGCCCGCTGCTTCTTTGATCGTATGCCGATTCCAGCCTTTGCGCTTCCTTCCGGGGATCACAGGCCGAAGCCGGGAAGATTCAGACCGCCGGTGAAGCTCTGCATGGAGCTGTTCATGGCCTCGTCCGCCTGGCGCAGGGCCTCGTTCACCGCAGAGATCACCAGATCCTGCAGCATCTCCACATCCTCCGGGTCCACGGCCTCCGGCTTGACGGTCAGGGCCGTCAGCTCCTTCTTGCCGGACACGGTGGCCTGCACCACACCGCCGCCCACTGAGGCGGTGAAGCTGGCGTTTTCCACCGCTTCCTGTGCCGCCGCCATATCCTGCTGCATCTTCAGCAGCTTCTGCTGCATCTGCTGCTGGCGCATGGCGCTTCCGCCGCCGGAGAAGCCTCCCCGTGCGCTGTATCCTTTTGCCATAGCTGAGTATCCTCCTTATTGATCTGTTTTAAGGGTCCGTTTTGTCCGATCCGGGATCTTCCGGGGGACTATTTTTGTCCGGTATTTGTCCAGCTTTTGTCCAGCTTTTGTCCAGCCCGATGGACTATTTGATCTTAAAGTGCTCCAGCTGGCTGCCGGGGCCGATCAGCTCCTCCAGCCGGTCCTTACTGCCGCCCTCCCAAGGTGGAGCGTTCTCCTCCTGCGCCGAGGGCTCCTCCGGCAGAGGGGGACGTTCCTCCTCCGCGATCGGCTCCGGGGGGCGGGATGGCTCCGCAGGCAGGGGCGGCTCCTCCGGCAGGGGAGGGCGCTCCTTCTCCGGTGCGGGAGCGGGTTCCGGAGCGGGGCGGGGGGGCTTCGGGGCAGGGCGGGGGGCAGATGGCGTTTCGCCGCCCACCGTCAGCATCACCCGGACGGGGCTTCCCACGGCGGCGGAGGTGACCTCCTCCAGCACCGCCAGCACCGTGCGGTTATTCAGGGAGTCCCGGACGAAATCGTTGCGGCAGTGGACGGTGAGGCAGTCACCCTCCACGGTGCCGGAGGCCATGTTGAGAAAGACCCGGTGGTTCACCGGCAGGCGGCCCTTGAACTGATCCAGCAGTTGGGTCCACAGGCGGCTGTCGCCGACGGGGGCCGAGGGGGCCGGGTCTGCGGGGGCAGACCTGCGGGGAACTCTATGAGTGGGCTTTGGGGCGGAGGAGCGCTGCGGCTCCTCCGGGATGTCAAAGACACGCTCCCGGCCCGCCGGTTCGTCGGGCAGAGGCGGCTCCTCCCACGGGACCTCCTCCGGGGCGGGAGGACGCTTCTCCGCCGCAGCGGGGCGGGACTCTGAATCCGCTGAGGTGCGGGACTCCGGGGCAGCGGGACGCTCTGCCGCCGGTTGGGCGGCGGGGCGCTCCCGGCGGGCGGGGACACCCTTTTTCAGCAGCTCCTCCACCCGGTCCAGCCGGGCGCTGAGGGCCGTCAGGTCGCCGCAGAGGCTCTCGTCACACAGCCGCAGCAGGCACAGTTCCACATCCGTCCGGGGCTGGAAGCTGTCCGGCAGGGCAGCACGGGTCCCTTGCAGCGTCTCCGTCAGGTACAGCAGCCGCTGCATGGAGATGTTTTCGGAGAGGCCCGTCAGTGTCTTGGTATCATACAGCCCGGAGAGCAGGGCGCTGCCCCCCTCCGGCGCGGCTTTGAGAATGGTCATCTCCCGTGCCAGATCGCTGAGTTCCCCCAGCAGGGCGGAGACGTCCTTGCCGCTGCGGTACAGCTGATCCAGCAGCAGCAGGGCATCCGGCGTCCGGCGGTCCAGAATACAGCGCATCATTTGCTGGGTCTGGACGCTGCCGGCAAGGCCCAGCACGTCCAGCACGGCACGGCTGGTAAGCTGGCCCTCCGCCACACGGCACTGATCCAGCAGGCTCAGGGCATCCCGCAGGGCGCCCCCCGCCATGCGGGAGAGGATCTCTGCACCGTCAGGGGTGAGGTCGATCTTCTCGGCCTGAGCGATGTGCAGCAGCTGGCGCTCCATGTCACGAGGCAGGATGCGCTTGAAGGAGAAGCGCTGGCACCGGGAGAGAATGGTGGCCGGGACCTTGTGCAGCTCCGTGGTGGCCAGAATGAACATCAGATGCTCCGGCGGCTCCTCCAGGATCTTCAGCAGGGCGTTGAAGGCCGGGGTGGAGAGCATATGCACCTCGTCGATGATATACACCCGCTTTTTCAGCACGGCGGGAGTATATACCGCCTCCTCCCGCAGCGCACGGACCTGATCCACGCCGTTGTTGCTGGCGGCGTCCAGCTCCGTGATATCCAGCGTGGTGCCGGCATCCACGGCCCGACAGGCCTCGCACCGGCCGCAGGGCTCGCCGTCCACCGGGGACAGGCAGTTCACCGCCTTAGCCAGTATCCGGGCGCAGGTGGTCTTGCCGGTACCCCGTGTGCCGGTGAAGAGATAGGCATGGGCGGTATGGCCCTCGGCCACCTGACGGCGGAGGGTATCCGTGATGTGCTCCTGTCCCACGACCTCGGAAAACACCTTGGGCCGCCACTTGCGGTACAGCGCCTGATACATGGATCTCCTCCTCCCGAAAAAAATTCTCCTCCGTTGACAGCTGTGGAGCCGGCGCCCTCACGGCACATGGATGGTCCCTCTTAATGCTGCTCGGTTCCCCGCCTGACATGATTCGTGGGTATCCATTGCGTGAGACCGGCTCCGCAGCTGTCAGCGGAGGAGAGGTCGTGGCTACTATTTTACTACAACTTTTCCCGCTTGGCAACAGGAAAATTCAACGGGTGACATAGCTGCCGGAGGAGGCGGCCTCCGCCGCCACCTGCACCAGCCGGGTCACAGGGTCAAAGTCCGCCGGGAGCAGCCCTTGCAGGGCCGCTGCGTCCACGGTGTCTGTGTCCACATAGATGCGGTCGAAGTGCTCCGTCAGCAGGGCGAGGGTGACGCCGCCGTCGTTGGCATCCGTCGTCACCTGATCCCGCACCAGCACCGACAGGGCGGTGGTTTTGGGCAGGGCCTCCCGCACCCCCTCCACGAACACGCTGAGGGTGTCGGTGAGGTTGGTGACGGAGCCGTAGTCGATGCGGTCCAGACGGCCATGGACAGGGTAGGTGCAGTAGTCCAGCAGAATTTCGTCGAAGCCCAATTCGGCGCACTCCTTACACAGCTGCACCAGATACTCCCGTGCAGCAGCCTTGCCGGGGTCCAGCCAGCAGGCGGCGTCATCGTCGTACCACAGCCAGCCGTCACCGGTCCGCAGCAGCCCCGCCTGGTCGGGCTGGGCGTTGGCAAAGTCCATATCGGCAAAGCAGGCGATGCGGGCCACAGTCCATGTGTCTCCGGAGAGGAGGGTCTTGAGGCTTGTCAGCGTCTCCGGGCCGCCGGTGGTGACAGTGTCCCTGGCGGCGGTCTGCGTGTCATAGGTGACGGTGCCGTCCCGCAGCTTCACCGGGATCACCACCGCCTCCGGGTGCTCCGCCAGCACGGCGGAGGGATCCTCCGTCAGCACGGTGTCCGGCAGCTGGCGGGCGTGAAGCTCCTTCAGCAGAGGGCGCTCCGGCTCGTCGATGATGAGGTTCACGTCATCCGGCGTGGTGTCCTCCGGCTGCTGGGGCTGCTCCGTCTGTCCCTTTTTCAGGAAGGGCAGCTCCAGATGCCGGTGGCCCTCGTCATCGTAGACCATATACTCCTGCGCCACCAAATATCCCACGGCGGCCAGCAGGATCAGCACCAGCACAATGACCAGCGCCAGTTTCCCGTGGTTTCGGCCACGGTAGCTCTGATAACCTCTGGTTGCCATGACGATACCTCCTTTTTCTCAGGTTCAGGGTCGGATGGCATCCAGCTGTGCCACCCGGCGGGCGTGGCGTCCGCCCTCGAAGTCGGTGTTCAGAAAGACCTCCACCATGCGCTTGGCCAGATTGGGGCCGGTGATGCCGGCGCCCAGCGCCAGCACGTTGGCATCGTTGTGGCGGCGGGTCATCTCGGCGGACAGAGGGTCGGTGCAGTGGGCGCAGCGGATGCCAGCCACCTTATTGGCGGCGATGGAGATGCCGATGCCGGTGGTGCAGATGACGATGCCCTTATCGCACTGGCCGGAGGCCACCATACGGCCTACCTTCTCGCCGTACATGGGATAGTCTACGCTCTCGGTGGAGTAGCAGCCCACATCCTCGAAGTCGATGTTGTGCTCCTCCAGCCAGATGAGAATGTCCTGCTTCAGCAGATAGCCGCCGTGATCGCAGCCGATGGCAATTTTCATGGTGTATTCTCCTCTTACAATTCTTTGAACTCCGGCTTTCCGCCGGTAAAGGTGGTGAAGTAGCGGAAGCCGCACTCCCGCAGCAGCTCCTGCCGCTGGCGGATGAAGCAGCCCACGTCCGCCGGACGGTGGGCATCGCTGCCCAAGGTGATGATCTCGCCCCCCAGACGGCGGTAGAGCCGCAGGATATCGGCGCCGGGCAATGGCTCGTTTCCACGGTTGGTGTTGCACTCGATGCCCAGCCCCTTGGGGATGATGGTACGGAAGATCTCCTCCACCTGATCCATGTGGTGGGCGAAGGTCATGTGCTCACCGTAGTTTTCGTTGATATACCGCAGGGGCAGGGTCAAGTGGCCCAGCACCTGAAACTTGCCCCATCGGGCCAGCGCCAGCACGTCCTCCAGATAGCTGTCGATGATACTATCATAATACGCTTCGTCGGCTTTTTCAATATAATAGAGATCTTTGTGGTGAAATTTCTTTCCCGCCATGTGGACGGAGCCGATGACAAAGTCCAGCGGAGGGGCATTCTGCATCAAATGCTCCGCCCGCTGAAAGCTCATGGCGGCCTCTCCCAGCTCCGCTCCCAGCCGCAGGGTAATGCGGTGGCCCCACTGCTCCTGCGCCTGACGGAACTGGCGGCGGACGGCGTCCCAGTCGAAGTCCCAGCGGGGCTTCTGCTCCGGGCCCCAGTAGACGGTGTCCACGTGATCCGTCAGGCACAGCTCATCCAGCCCGGCGTCCACGGCGGCCTGTGCCGCCTGTGCCATGGTCTGCCGGCCGTCCTGTGAGCAGGTAGAATGTACGTGATAATCTGCCAGATACATAGGCGTTACTTCTTCTTGAAGAAGCTGCGGTGCTTCTCATAGTTGCCCTCGCTCAAGGTCTCGCTGAATTTCCGCAGGGCGTCCTTCTGCTCCCGGTTCAGGTTCCGGGGCGTCTCGATGGTGACGGTGACGTACTGGTCGCCACGGCCACGGCCGTTGAGGACGGGGATGCCCTTGCCCTTCAGGCGGAACACGGTGCCGGTCTGCGTCCCCTCCGGGATGGTGTACTTCACCTTACCGTCGATGGTGGGGATCTCCAGTTCGGCGCCCAGCACCGCCTGCGTGAAGGTGATGGGGGCCTCGCAGAACACGGCGGTGCCGTCCCGGCGGAACACGTCGTGGGGCTGCACCATCACCGTGACCAGCAGGTCGCCGGCGGGGCCGCCGTTCTTCCCGGCATGGCCCTGTCCCCGCAGGGAGATGGTCTGACCGTGGTCGATGCCGGCGGGAATGGAGACCTTGATGGTCTTGCGCTTGCGGGTGAAGCCGCCGCCGTGACAGTCGGGGCAGGGCTGGTGGATGATGCGGCCCGTGCCGCCGCACTTGCGGCAGGGGTTGCTGGAGGCGAACACCCCCATGGGCGTCTGGCGGCGGGTCTGCACCACGCCGCTGCCGTGGCACTCGGGGCAGACCTCCGGCGTGGTGCCGGGGGCGCAGCCGCTGCCCTTACAGGTGGTGCACTGCTCCATGCGCTCCACCGCCAGCTCCTTTTCGCAGCCGAAGGCGGCCTCCGTAAAGCTCAGGGATACGCTGACCCGGATGCTCTCACCCCGTTGGGGGCCGTTGCGGCGCTGCTGTTGGCCGCCGAAGCCACCGCCGAAGAAGCTGCCGAAGATGTCCCCCAGATCACCGAAGTCGAAGCCGCCGAAGCCGCCGCCCTGACCGGCGCCATAGTTGGGATCGGTGCCGGCAAAGCCAAACTGGTCATAGCGGGCCTTCTTCTCCGGGTCGGACAGGACCTCGTTGGCCTCGTTGATCTCTTTGAACTTCTCCTCGGCCTCCTTGTCGCCGGGGTTCATGTCCGGGTGATATTTGCGGGCCAGCTTCTTATAGGCCCGTTTGATCTCGTCCTCGCTGGCGTTTTTGTCTACGCCAAGGACCTCGTAATAGTCTCGTTTTTCTGCCATACCGGCGTTTCTCCCTTCTCCGGGAATATCCGGCGGCCGGAAAGACGGCCGGATATCATCTGGTTCCAAACGCCACAGGAAGGGACAGGAAGCCCTGCCCCTTTCCGGTGGTCAAGCTGCGCTGCGGGGCGCAGGATGCTTACTTATTCTGGTCGTCATCATCCACGACCTTGTAGTCGGCGTCGTAATACTGGCCGCCCTGTGCGCCGGTGTCGCCGCCGGGCTGCTGGGCCGCAGCGTCGCCCTGCGGCGCCTGCTGCTGGTACAGCTTCTCGCTCATCTTATAGAAGGCCTGCGTCAGCTCCTCGGTGGCGGCCTTGATGGCGTCGGTGTCCTCGCCCTTCAGGGTCTCCTTCAGCTTCTCGATGCCGGCCTGAATGGGGGCCTTCTCGCTCTCGGGCACCTTGTCGCCCACTTCGCTGAGGGTCTTTTCCGCCTGATAGACCATCTGATCGGCCTGATTGCGGACCTCCACCTTCTCCTTGATCTTGGCGTCCTCGGCGGCATACTGCTCGGCTTCCTTCACAGCACGCTCGATATCGTCCTTGCTCATGTTGGAGGAGGAGGTGATGGTGATGTGCTGGGCGTTGCCGGTACCCAGATCCTTGGCGGAGACGTTGACGATGCCGTTGGCGTCGATGTCGAAGGTCACCTCGATCTGAGGCACGCCACGGCGGGCCGGAGCGATGCCGTCCAGATGGAAGCGGCCCAGGCTCTTGTTGGCGGCAGCCATTTCACGCTCGCCCTGCAGGACGTTGACCTCCACGGAGGTCTGGTTATCGGCGGCGGTGGAGAAGATCTGGCTCTTCTTCACGGGGATGGTGGTGTTGCGCTCGATGAGGCGGGTGCAGACGCCGCCCATGGTCTCGATGCCCAGGGACAGGGGGGTGACGTCCAGCAGCAGCAGGCCCTTGACGTCGCCGGTCAGCACGCCGGCCTGCAGGGCGGCGCCCATGGCCACGCACTCATCGGGATTGATGCCCTTGAAGGGCTCGCTGCCGGTGAATTTCTTCACGGCCTCCACCACGGCGGGGATACGGCTGGAGCCGCCCACCATCAGCACCTTAGACAGGTCGCTGGCCTTCAGACCGGCGTCGGACATGGCCTGACGCACGGGGCCCATGGTGGCATCCACCAGATGGCCGGTGAGCTCGTTGAACTTGGCACGGGTCAGGGTCACGTCCAGATGCTTGGGGCCGGTGGCGTCGGCGGTGATATAGGGCAGGTTGATGTTGCTGCTGGTGACGCCGGACAGCTCGATCTTAGCCTTTTCAGCGGCCTCCTTCAGGCGCTGCATAGCCACCTTGTCGCCGGACAGGTCGATGCCGTCGGTGCGCTTGAACTCGCTGACCAGATACTTCATGATGCACTGGTCGAAGTCGTCGCCGCCCAGACGGTTGTTGCCGGCGGTGGCCAGCACCTCGATGACGCCGTCGTCGATCTCCAGAATGGAGACATCGAAGGTGCCGCCGCCCAGATCGTAGACCATGATCTTCTGGGTCTGCTCCTTATCCACACCGTAGGCCAGAGCGGCGGCGGTGGGCTCGTTGATGATACGCTTGACATCGAGACCGGCGATCTTGCCGGCGTCCTTGGTGGCCTGACGCTGGGCGTCGGTGAAGTAGGCGGGGACGGTGATGACAGCTTCGGTGACGGGCTGGCCCAGATAGGCCTCGGCGTCGCTCTTCAGCTTTTGCAGGATCATGGCGCTGATCTCCTGCGGGGTGTAGCTCTTGCCGTCGATGTTCACACGGTGGTCAGAGCCCATCTCACGCTTGATGGAAGCGATGGTGCGGTCAGGATTGGTGATGGCCTGACGCTTTGCCGTCTGGCCCACCATACGCTCACCGCTCTTGCTGAAAGCCACCACGGACGGGGTGGTGCGGTTGCCCTCTGCGTTGGGAATCACAACAGCCTCGCCGCCCTCCATGACGGCGACGCAGGAATTGGTCGTACCAAGGTCGATACCGATAACTTTAGACATAATGATTGCCTCCTGATAAGATATATATAGATTGATTTTTTACGGATCGTTACTGCTGGTCCGGGTTCACGGGGATCACGATGGAAGCGATGATATAGGCCAGCAGGCCGCTGCCACCCATGAAGCCCAGCACCACCCAAGCCAGACGCACCAGCGTGGGGTCGATGTTGAAGTAGTCGGCAAGGCCGGAGCACACGCCGCACAGCATTTTATCGTTGACGTTGCGATACAGTCTCTTTCTTTCCATGATGCTTCTCCTTTCAGTTGGCTACCTTGACCATGGCGAACCGGAGAACCTTATCGCCCAGCTGGTAGCCCTGCTGGAGCACCTCCACCACGGTGTTCTCACCGACGTTCTCGTCCTCCACGTGCATCACGGCATCGTGCTTCTGAGGATCGAAGGGCTGGCCCTGCGCCTCAATGCGGGTGACGCCCAACTTCTCCAGCACTGCCAGAAACTGCCGGCAGATCAGCTCCATGCCCTGACGGTGGGGGTCGCCCTCGTCAAACTGGGCAAGGCCACGCTCCAGGTTATCCAGCACCCCCAAAAACTCCTTGACGGTGTCCGCCTTGGCATCGGCGTAGGTATTTTCCTTTTCCTTGGTGGTGCGCTTGCGGTAGTTGTCGTATTCCGCCGCCAGACGCAGATACTTGTCGCTGGCATCGCTGACCATCTTGGCCAGCTGCTCCATCTGCTCCATCTGCTCACGGGTGACGGTAAAGGTCTCCTCCTCGGCGGCCTTTTCCGCAGCCTGCTCCGTTTCCGGAGTGGTATTGGCCTGCGGCTGCTCCTCCTGAGGGGCGTTCTTCTTTTCCTTCTCGCTCATGACTGTTCCTCCTTGGTAGGCGGCAGCTGCCGCTTTTCAAACATATGACTCAGGCTCTCGGCAAAGCAGGTAAGCCGGGCCGCCACGGATGCATAGTCCATGCGGGTGGGACCTACCACCCCTACCAGCCCACGCATACCGTCACCGATATCATAGCTGGCAATGACCACGCTGCTCTCCTTCAGAGCGGCATCCACATTCTCCGGCCCGATGAGGATCTGCACCGGGGCGTTGCCTGACGGCACCGGAAGGTTCTGCTTGTTGTCCACCATGAAGGTCATCAGGTCACGGGCCTTGTCGGCGTCCCGGTACTCCGGGAATTTCAGCAGCTGGGTGGTGCCGCCCAGATAGACCTCCTGCCCGGCAGCGTCCTTCAACAGCTGTCCGGCGTATTCGCACACCTGATTCAGCAGCAGGAACCACTTGCCGGACACCTGATCCGACAGGCTCATGAGCCGGGCGTTCATCTCCTCCGGCCCAAGGCCGGTAAAGTGGGTATTCAGCAGGTGACTTATCTCCGTCAGGGCCTCCCGCTCCACCGGCAGCTGCCAGCGAAGCAGCTGGCTCTTGACCCGGCTGTCCGACAGCATGGCCACGGCGATGAAGCTGTCATCGTCCACGGCAATGAGGTCGAACCGCTGCACCGTCACCGCCTGCGTGTGGTCCGCCATGGCATAGGCGGGGTAGCCCACCATGCTGGAGACCATCTGGCCCGCTTGAGCCATCACCTGATCCACCTGAGACATTTTCCCGGTGAGGGAGCGGCGGATGCTCTCGGCCTCCGCCTCCGGCAGCGCACGGCGCTCCATAAGCTCGTTGACGTAGAGCCGGTAGCCCTTGGCGGAGGGGACCCGCCCGGCGGAGGTGTGGGGCTGCTCCAGATAGCCCATCTCCACCAGATCCGCCAGTTCATTGCGGATGGTGGCGGAGCTGATCCTGCCGGGCATCTTCTCGGCAATGGCCTTGGAGCTCACCGGCTCCGCCGTGGCCACATAGCCGTCCACCACGATCTTTAATATTTGCTTTTTCCGGTCTGTCAATTCCATGATAAAACTCCATTTAGCACTCCTATCTCCTGAGTGCTAAATGGAGTTTACCACCGTGGGCAGGTAAAGTCAATACCCGCAATTTTAATTATTTGTAAACACGTCGCTTACCAGCGCAGGCGGCCGCCCGGCAGCTGCTCCGGGAGCCAGCGCTGCCGCTGCATCACCGGCAGCACCGCCTGAAACAGAAAGCCCAGCAGCAGAATTTGCAGCGGCAGATACAGGGCGTTTTTCACAGCGCTCTGGGTCAGGTAGTAGAGGTAGCCCTTGCTGTACAGGATGGCGCTCCAGAGGGCGCCCAGCAGCACATTCTGGATATTGGTGAGGAGCTTGGCCAGAATGATGCGCCGCCACGTGATCTTGGCCCGGTAGAAAAACAGGGCGTAGATCATGCAGCCGGTGATGGTGGTCAGCATATAGCCGGGGAAATAGGGGTAGCCGCCGGAGGACAGGAAGAAGCTGAGGGTATCCTCGGCGGCGCCGAACACGATCACCGCCAGCGGGCCGCAGACCAGCGAGCAAAGGGCTCTGGCCAGGAAGGTAACGCTGAGGGACAGGCTCTCGCCCAGACGGATGGAGCAGTGGCTCAGGACGATGCAGGCGGCGATCATCAGGGCCATGAACACCAGACGGCGCAGGTCCTTCAGCTCCCCGGCGGCGCTGCGCCAATAGCCGGGGGACAGGGGGTGGGGATAAAGTGGCATAAAAAAACCTCCTCTGATTCGGGCAGACCGGACAGGCCGGACAGCCGCACAGAGGAGCGCCGGGGCGTGCTGCCCCGGAGATAGCCGCTATGCGGCAGCGGGATGCGGGACCTACACTGCAAGGCGATGCCATTTCGTCCGGCGGACAACTCCCCGTTCCGCCGGCACTATGCCCCCATGGGGGCGACACGCAGATCCCTACTCTGCCTTTGTATGTGTGATGGGTTTAGTATAGCACATCGGCGGGAAAATGCAAGGATAATCGCCGAAGCGCCGCCGGTGGCGGAGAAAGCGAGGCGATTTCGAGGAAGTGTCCCGGTTTTCACGCCCCAAAGGGGCTGGAAACCGGCTGACACGACGGTGTTCCGAATCGCCGAAGCGCCGCCTGTGGCATACTTTTCCCAGCAGTTCTTTCTTTTTGTCTCCGGCGGCATACTTTTTGTCAACAGCGACAAAAAGTATGCAAAAAACGCCGCCAGAAACCGATGGTTTCTGGACTTCCTTTCCTCTCAAGAGTTGCGTTCGTTATGGGCCGTAAAGGGAATCGACTGTGCAACAAACCCGCTTCCGCTCCCTCTCAGGTGAAGGGGCGTGTGGGTCTACCGCTGGGGGAGTACGGATTCCCACGACCAGTCTGCGGACTGGTCTCGGAATGACAGGGGGTGGCAAGGCTGGAAAAGGGCGCTCTCCCCGGTGGGGAGAGCGCCCTTTTGTATGGAAAAATATCAGAGTCTAACTTGCAGCGGTAGGCTTAGCCCTTGACCACGGTGTACCAAGTGTCGTTACCATGGGCCTCAGACACCACCTTGTAGCCATCGGCCACGAAGTTGGTGTGTGCGCCCTCGGCCGTGCAGTTGGACGGGTCGAAGTTCACGAAGGTACCGCCGTTGATGATGACCTTAGCTGTACCATTCTTGTAAGCGCTGTCCAAGCAGTTGATCAAGAAGTTGTAACCGTAAGTCGGGTTGCTGTACGGCTCGCAGGCGAAGGTACCGCCGTTGATGATGAGGGTACCCTTCTGGACCTGCACAGCAGTACCGCCGCCGTAATAGTAGCCGCCGTTGATGGTGAGGGTAGCGCCATTCCGGACGTTGATGCCATAGCCGCCGTTGACGCCGGTATCAATGCCGCCGTTCTCGCCCGCATTGATGGTGGTATCCGCATCGACGATAAGGGCGCAGAAGTTCGTATTGTTGTTGCCCATGTTATCGGGGGTGATGATCTTCTTCTCCAGATTCAGCGTGGTGGGCTGGGAGATAACGATGCGGGCAGCTGCGGTGTCCTCACTATTGTTGGTGCGGATGTCCGTTGCAACATTGACAACGCCGCCGTTGGTCAGAGCCTCCTTCAGTTCCGTAACGTTCACCACAGGGTAAGTGGCGTTGGCGTCATAGGTGTTATTGAAGCTGTCGCTCTCCACGGTGTCCTGCGTGGCGTAGACGGTGAACTTGACACCCTCCAGCGTCTTATTCATGTACTCGTTGCCGGCGGCCTCGTCCATATGGGCGGATACGGTGATCACTTTGGAAGCACCGCCGTTGGCAGTCAGATGGCCCTCGGTGTTCATGTCAAAGGTTTCCTCGCCAGTCTTATAGGTGAACTTGATGACCTTCAGCAGGCCAGTGTCGCCTTCCAGACCGGTGACGACGATCTTATACTTCAGGGCCAGATTGCCCTTGTTGACGATCTGGAAGGGGGTCAGGGTGTAGGTGCAGCCCGGCTCCCACAGGGGCGTTTTTCCATCTTCGGCGAAAGCGGTACCGTCTTTCGTTGCCCATGCCAGAGTGTCGATCGCCTTGCCAGCCTCATCCTGAATCTCGATATCCAAATTACCGGCCTGAATTTTGTTGACACCCGTGCTTGCGGTGTCGGTGAACCATGCGAAAGTAGCGCCTACCAGCATGGCCAGGCACAGAACCATGGCCATGACGCTGCCCAGCAAGGCCCGTTTGGTACTCTTGCGGTTTGTCATAGTATCTGCCTCCTATTTTTTGCGTGTGACCGATGGAGCGCTCGCACGGGGAATAACTCCTTATCGTCTCGCCTGAAACGATAACCGCCCATGGGCGGTTCGTCACACTGTCTATACACGCATGTTAGCACTCCTTACGGCAAATTGCAAGAGGAGTTGACATTTTTTTGCCGTTTTTTACATAGCGATTTTACAGCGATTTCACATAAAGCGCCCCTCTCGCAGGGAGAGGGGCGCTCAGGCGGTATATGGGCAGGATCAGCAGCGGACCAGCTCCACCAGCACCTGCACCATTTTCTCCATGGAGGCCACGGGGACGAACTCATGGACGCCGTGGAAGTTGGCGCCGCCGGTGCAGAGGTTGGGGCAGGGGATATCCCGCTCCCAAGAGAGGCGGGCTCCATCGGTGCCACCCCGGATGGGGACGATCTCCGGCTCCACGCCCACGGCCCGCATGGCGGCGCAGGCGTTGTCGATGAGCTCCATGTGGGGCAGCAGCTTTTCCTTCATATTATAGTAGCTGTCCTTCAGCTCCAGCTGGAAGGACCCATCGCCCCAAACGCCGTTGAGGTAGCGGACGGCGTTTTCCACGAAGGTCTTGCGGGCCTCGAACTTCTCACGGTCGTGGTCACGGATGATGGCGTGGAGCACCACCTCCGTCTCGTTGCCGGAGACGTCGGTGACGTGGTAGAAGCCCTCGTAGCCCTCGGTGTGGGCGGGAGTCTCCGCCTCCGGCAGCAGGGAGATGAACTGGTGGGCCATGAGGACGGCGTTTTTCATCTTATCCTTGGCAGAGCCGGGGTGGATGTTGACGCCGTGGACGGTGAGGGTCACGGCGGCGGCGTTGAAGTTCTCATACTCGATCTCGCCCAGCTCTCCGCCGTCCACGGTATAGGCGGCCTTGGCGGGGAATTTGGCGGGGTCAAAGTGGTCGGCGCCCTTGCCCACCTCCTCGTCGGGGGTGAAGCAGACGGCCACGGTGCGGTGGGGAATCTCCGGGTGGGCCAGCAGGTACTCGCAGGCGGTGACGATCTCCGCCACGCCAGCCTTGTCGTCGGCACCCAGCAGGGTGGTGCCGTCGGTGACGATGAGCTGCTGCCCCACGTAGCGGCTGAGGAAGGGGAAGTCCTTCACCCGCAGGCATCCGGTCTTGGCCAGCGGCAGGTCGCCGCCCTGATAGGTGACGATCTGGGGGTGGATATCGGCACCGCTGACGGCGGGGGAGGTATCCATATGGGAGATGAGACCCAGCGCCGGGACGTGCTCCTGACCCGGTGTAGCGGGCAGGACGGCGTAGACGTAGCCCAGCTGATCCATATGGGCGTTCTCCAGCCCCAGACGGGCCAGCTCGTCGGCCAGATACCGGCCCAGCTCCTTCTGGTGGGCGGTGGTGGGGACGGTGTCGGACGTCTCGCTGGAGGTGGTGTCAAAGGAGACGTATTTCAAAAAACGTTCGGTCACTTGCATGGTGGTTCCTCCTGTATCAGGCATCCCGCAGGATACCGGTATTCTTTGCCTTGTATTGTATCACAGTTTCGGGAAAATACGAGACTTTTTTCGCCGCCGGGGGAGATTTTTCTGCGGCGGCGGGGATTTTTGCTTGAGT
Source organism: Vescimonas coprocola (assembly GCF_018408575.1). Taxonomy (NCBI): domain Bacteria; kingdom Bacillati; phylum Bacillota; class Clostridia; order Eubacteriales; family Oscillospiraceae; genus Vescimonas; species Vescimonas coprocola. The sequence goes on along the minus strand of NZ_AP023418.1, from coordinate 2,376,252 downwards.
AACGGCGGCGGGTGTGCTATACTGATCACTGTATGCGGGCGTGGTGGAATTGGTAGACTCGATGGATTTAGGTTCCATTGCCATACGGCGTGCGGGTTCGAGTCCCGCCGCCCGCACCAAAAACCGGCAGGCGCCACAGGGGGCCTGCCGGTTTTTTATGCCCGGGTCAGGGGTCAGGGCGGTTCCTCTCATAAATGGCAGCTGCGATGCAAATGCGCTGATCCGTCTGCCGTTTTCCAGCAGCACGCAGCTTTGTTCCTCCATATCCGGTCAACTCCCTTCGGTTAGAATAGACCAACTTCCGTGCTTTCAAAAGGCCGCCGTCAGCGGCCTTCCCATAAGCTGTCTGTCTTATTTATATGGATCGTACTGCCAGTTCCGTGCAAACACAAGATGCTTCTCCCGTTTGGGGAAATTTTTTCGGATGGGTGCGATGCGGCGACGGGCGCTGCGTCCATTCGCAGCCTAAAAAGGGACCCCTGCGGCGAGGCCGCAGGGGTCCCTTTTCTATGCAGGGATCGACCGTATCTGCAGAAATTGCTGATGCAGGGTCCTCTTACATTTTCTCCGGGGCGCTGCAGCCAATGAGGGTCATGGCGTTTTTCAGCACCGCACGGGTGGTATCCGCCAGCTTCAGCCGGGCCAGCAGCACCGGCTCTTCCTCGCCCTTGATGCGGCAGGCGGCGTAGAATTTGTGGAACGCCGCCGCCAGAGCGGTAAGGTAGCGGTTGATGTGGCTGGGGTCGTAGTCCCGTGCCGCCAGCAGCACCACCTGACCATAGGAGGCGATCTGCTTGATGAGGGCCTGCTCCGTCTCGTCGGTCAGGAGGCTGAAGTCCACGGCATCGGCGGCCGGGACGGTATAGCCCTCGGCCTCCAGATTCTTCAGCAGGGTGCAGATGCGGGCGTGGGCGTACTGCACATAGTACACCGGGTTCTCGCTGTCCTCCCGGACGGCCAGACCCAGATCGAACTCCATCTGCGTCTCCGGCTTGGCGTTGAAGAAGTAGCGGCAGGCGTCCACGGGGATCTCGTCCAGCAGGTCCGTCAGGCTGATGGCCTTGCCGGTGCGCTTGGACATCCGCACCACCTCGCCGTCCCGCACCAGCTTCACCAGCTGCATCAGCACGATATCCAGCCGGTGCTCACCGTCCAGCCCCAAAGCGTCCATGGCACCCTTCAGGCGGGCCACATGGCCGTGGTGGTCGGCGCCCCAGACGTTGATGACCTTATCGAAGCCCCGGACGGCGAATTTGTTGCGGTGATAGGCAATATCGGCGGCGAAGTAGGTGTAAAACCCGTTGGCACGGCGCAGCACGTCGTCCTTCAGGCCCAGCTTCTCGATGTCCTCGTCGGACTTGCCGGCCTTTTTCAGGTTCTCCGCCAGGATCCGGCTGGTGGCCAACCACAGAGCGCCGTCCTTCTCATAGGTATAGCCCCGCTGGGTCAGCGCCTTCACGGAGTCTGCCACATAGCCGCTCTCGTGGAGGGTGGACTCGAAGAACCATGCGTCGTACTGGATGCCGTACCGGGCCAGATCGGTCTTCATCTTGGGGATGTTGTGATCCAGACCGAATTTGGCCAGCGCATCGTGCCGGGTCTTTTCGTCGCAGTCCAGATACTTCTCGCCCTCCTGCTGATAAAACAGCCGGGCCAACTCCCGGATATCGTCGCCATGATAGCCGTCCTCCGGGAACTCCACGGCGTCCTCGCCGCGGATCAGCTGCTGATACCGGGCATCCAGACTCCGGGCAAACTTATCGATCTGGTTGCCGGCGTCGTTGACGTAGAATTCCCGCCACACGTCGGCACCGGACTTCTGGAGCACGGAGGCCAGCGTGTCGCCCAGCACGCCGCCACGGGCGTTGCCCATGTGCATGGGGCCGGTGGGGTTGGCGGAGACGAACTCCACCATGTACTTCTTTCCGGTCAGCGTGTCGTTGCGCCCGTAGTCGGCGCCCTCCGCCTCCACACAGGCCACGGTATCGCCGAACCAGCGGCTGCCCAGCCGGAAGTTCAGAAAGCCGGGGCCGGCCAGCTCCACGGAGGTGAAATAGGTGTCCGTCAGGTCCATCTGCTCCGTCAGGATCTGGGCCACCTGCCGGGGGTTCATCTTCATGGCCTTGGCGGCAGCCAGGCAGAAGGTGGTGGTATAGTCGCCGTTGGCGGTATCCTTGGGGATCTCCACCGAGGGGGTCACCGTCACGCCCTCCGGCAGCAGGCCGGCGGCGGCCGCCTTCTGATAGGCGGCGGTGGTCAGGGCCAGCACCTGGTCCTTTGCGCTTTGGATCATATTCATTGCGGGGTCCTCCTTCATTCTTGATATAGCTCCAGCCGGACCGTCAGCGCCGACACCGGCGTCTGTCCCATGTGCAGGGAATAATCCAGCGTAATGTGTCCTTGTTCCTCCTGCTCCAACTCCCACAGCAGCTCATGGGCGGCTACGTCCAGCGCCAGCACGCCCTCCTCCGTGGGCAGGTGCAGGGCGGTGGGGGCGGCGGGGTCCAGCCGCATCCGGTAGCTGTTGCCGCTGCGGAGAGTCACGCAGCCGCAGTCCTCCAGCCACAGCTCCGAGGTCATGAGACTGCCGTCCTCATCGCTGCGGGCCTGATACCGCAGCTGCCACCCCGACGGGGTGCGCTCCAGCGTGCCGCTGCCCCGGAAGTGCAGCACATCCTCCATGTCCGGGAGCCGGGTGCGGCTCTCCACATGGACCTTCACATTTCCTTCCATAACGGCCTCCTCAGTATCCCTCGATGTCCACCAGCCGCACGGGAGCCGTAGGCTCCTCCTGCAGGAAGCGGCGGGCCATCTGGCCGAAGCCCTCCGGCCGGTCGCTGGTACACAGCAGCGCCTGTCCGGTCCCCTCTGGGGCCAGCAGCTGCCGCCGGGCCAGCGCATCATGCAGGGTGTGGACGGACTCTGCACCGGCGTTCACCAGCGACACCTCCGGCCCCATGATCTCCCGGATGATATCCGTCAGCAGGGGATAGTGGGTGCAGCCCAGGATCAGCACGTCCAGCCCCTCCTGCCGCAGAGGCTCCAGATACTCACGGGCCACCGTCTCGATGACCACGTCGCCGGGCTGATAGCGGCCGTTTTCCACCAGCGGCACCAGCAGCGGGCAGGCCCGGCTCACCACATGGATGGTTTCATCCAGCCGGTGCAGCGTCCGCTCATAGGCGCCGCTGCGGACGGAGGCAGCGGTGGCGATGAGCCCCACCCGCCGGTTCCGGGTCATGGCCGCCGCCTTCCGGCAGGCGGGCTCCACCACCCCCAGAATGGGCAGGTCGTTCTCCGCCTGCAGCTGGGGCAGGGCCGTGGTGGATACGGTGCCGCAGGCCACCAGCACTGCCTTAATATCGAAGGAGCGCAGGAAGTGGACGTCCTGCCGGGCGTATTTCAGCAGGATCTCCGGCGAGCGCCCGCCATAGGGGACACGGGACGTGTCTCCGAAGTATATAATGTTTTCAGAGGGCATCAGCCGCCGCATTTCCCGCACGGCGGTCAGTCCCCCCAGACCGGAGTCGAACACTCCGATGGGCCGTTGGTCCATGACTGGGCCTCCTTTCCGGCGTCCCTATGACGCCGCAGTGTATCACGCTGCATAATAAAACAATCATATTATACTATGGAAGCTCTCCTTTCTCAAGTGAAAATTTGGCGGATTTCCCCGGTTTTTTCAGTGGTATTTTCCCGCCGGGTCTGTTATACTGTTGCATACAGTAAAGGCCCTATCGGCGGCGTGGAGGTGTATCCGTATGGAGATCAAAATGACAGAGAAGCAGTTCCGGCGTCTGCTGGATCTGGTGTATATCGGCAACTGGATCCTCAATTCCACTCGGGGCGATGACCGCATCCGCCAGTATGATGAGGTGGAGAGTCTGGTGTTCTCCCAGTGTCTGGCCCATGGGATGGCGCCGCTGACGGAGCTGTATCAGGGGCAGCTGATCCCCTCGCAGGCCTTTGCCGAGGGCGGCATCCACGAGGCCATCATGGCCTATGAGGACACTACCTTCTTCGAGATACTGGCGCAGGAGCTGGCCCTGCGGGACATGGATGATCCCCCCATCACGGAGGAGAATTACGACGAGGTCATGAACCGCATGAACGCCTATTTGGGGGAGTTCGAGGCCCACGGCACCGACCACATCTCCGTGGACATGGAATAACGCACTGCATAAAAAATCTGCCGGGAGAGCACTTCCGGCAGATTTTTTATGCACCGGCGCAGGCCTGTCGATGAAATAGCCGGGGACGGAAGCTCCGTCCCCGGCTATTTTGATTTTTGTTACGCCTCAGCGCTTCAGCACTTCTCGTAGATGGTGGCAACGCCCATGCCGCCGCCGATGCACAGCGTAGCCAGACCACGCTTGGCCTCGGGACGCTTCTGCATCTCATGCAGCAGGGTGACGATGATACGAGCGCCGGAAGCACCCACGGGGTGGCCCAGAGAGATGGCACCGCCGTTGACGTTGACCTTGCTCATATCGAAGTGCAGCTCACGGGCCACGGCGATGGACTGAGCGGCAAAGGCCTCATTGGCCTCAACCAGGTCGATGTCGTCGATGGTCAGGCCAGCCTTAGCCATAGCGGCACGGGAGGCAGGCACGGGGCCAACGCCCATGATCTTGGGATCCACACCGCCCTGGCCCCAGCCAATCAGCTTGGCCATGGGCTTCAGACCGTACTTCTCCACGGCCTCGGCGGAAGCCAGCACGATGGCGGCAGCACCGTCATTGATGCCGGAGGCATTGGCAGCGGTGACACGCTGGGTACCCTTGTCCTCGGTCTCCTTGGCGCCGGTGACCTCGAAGGTGTGAACGACCTCGGGGTTGGGGGACTCAGGACCAACGGGGAAAGCGCCACGCAGCTTGGCGATGCCGTCGGCGGTGACGCCGGCCTTGGGGAACTCGTCACGCTTGAACTCCACGATCTCCTTCTTGACCTTCACAGGGACGGGAACGATCTCGTCGTCGAAGCGGCCGGCGGCCTGAGCGGCCTCGGTCTTCTGCTGGGAGGCAGCGGCGAACTCGTCCTGCTCACGGCGGGTGATGCCCCAGATATCATTGATGTTCTCGGCAGTGGTACCCATGTGATAGTTATTGAAAGCATCCCACAGACCGTCACGGATCATGGTGTCCACGATCTTCTTGTCACCCATGCGGGCGCCCCAGCGGGCATCGGGGGAGGCGAAGGGAGCAGCGCTCATGTTCTCGGTACCGCCGCAGACCACGATGTTGGCATCGCCGGACAGAATGGCACGGGCACCCTCGATGACGGACTTCATGCCGGAGCCGCAGACCATGCCGATGGTGTAGGCGGGAACGGAGTAGGGGATACCGGCCTTGACGGAGACCTGACGGGCCACGTTCTGGCCCAGACCGGCGGTCAGGATGCAGCCGAACATCAGCTCATCCACGTTCTCGGGAGCAACATTGGCCCGCTTCAGGGCCTCCTTCACCACGATGGCGCCCATCTCGGTGGCGGGGGTGTTCTTCAGGGAACCGCCGAAGGAACCGATAGCGGTTCTGCAGCAGTTGACGACGTACAAGTCTTTCATAGTATCTTTTCCTCCTAATTTGTTTTGGGTCCCTTTTTGGCTTTCCGATTTGCCTTGGTTTCCATTACCTTATCTATCGTACCATTTTTAGCAAAATAGTCAAGGGGAGAATCTCATAAAAATAGGAAATAATTCCAGAGTTCCCTTGTTTCGGGAGAAAATCAGTCCCCGGAGCCGGTGCTGCCGCCCTCCTTTTCGCCGGAGTTATCGCTGTCCGTACTGCTGCCCGTACCGCTGTCCGTGCCGGGATCGGCGCTGCCGGAGCTGAACTGGCTGCTGAGCTCGGACTGCCGGGCCGTGAGGCGGCTGTAAAAGTCCCCGGCGTCCAGCTTGTCATAGAGACCCTGGTTGTATTCCACCGTCAGCTCGCTGCGGGCCTGAGTCACGTTTTCCGTGAACATCTCGTCCAGCACGGAACCCTCGTCCAGCGTCTGGCCGATGGCCACATACCAGCCTTCGTCGGTGGCAATGACATCGCTGACCTGTCCCGGCTCCAGCGCAGAGAAGGCGGCGGACAGGGTATCCCCCAGCGTCTCGGCGCTGAAGGTCCGGCCGGTGTCCCCGGCCTCGATGCCCAACTGCTGGGCCATCTCCGCATACAGGGCGTCCTTATCCTCGGCGGTGGACAGCCGGGCGGCGAAGTCCTGTGCCTGCGCCTGAGAGTTCTCACCGCCGGAGGCGGGCCAGTACAGCAGCTTCACCGTCACATAGCCCTTTTCCTGAGCGAAGGCGTCGATGGCCTCCTGCGTGGGGTGCATGGCGCTGCCGTCGGCGGTATACAGGTCGTGAATCCGTGCATACAGCAGGTACATCCGGTTGATGCTGTCGAAGGTATCCTCGCTGATGCCCAGCAGCTGCAGCTGCTGCTGATAGCCCTCCTCACCGCCGTAGTAGGTGACATACTGCTGCCGCTGCTGCTGAAGCCGGGCCTCGTCCTCCTCCGTCAGCGATACATTGTACTGCTTGGCCCACTGCCGCAGCAGGGCATAGAGCTTCACCGTCTCCACGGCGTCGGCCTTGGCATAGGAGCCGTAGGTCATGCCGTCCGACACCTCGGCGCTGAAATCCAGATTCGGCACATAGGAGGTCAGGTACTCACAGTCATAGGCCAGCCAGTACAGGTACTCCTCCGCCGAGATGTCCTCGCCGTTGATGCGCATCAGCACGGCGTCCGGATGGATGCCGGTGACCTCGTAATAAAGGCCGTCCGTTCGTTGGCCGGCGCTCATCCGGTCGCCGGAGGCGATCCACAGCACCATCAGCACCGAGACCACCAGCATCGCAGCAAAACGTTTCATAGGGTTCCTCCTTCTGCGGGCGTTTCGCCCGAAATTTCCTTGCGTTTGAGAGACAGTGCCTCCACCAGATGCCCGGCGGCGTCCAGCGCCTCCTCGCCGGGCTTCAGGTGCAGCGTCAGCTTGGGATGCTCCCCCGCCGACAGCAGCAGGCGGCTGCGGTAGGCAGGCAGAGTGCATACCGCCATGAGACTGGGGACGTCCATCCGCTGGCCCAGGCTCAGCAGCAGCGTCTGGCCCTTCTGGGTAATATCCGTCACCCCGGTGTCGGCGGCTGCCGCCCGCAGCAGCGCCACATCCAGCAGCGCCGTCACCGGTCGGGGCGGGTCGCCGTAGCGGTCCGTCAGCTCGTCGATGAGGTCCGCCGCCGCATCGTTATCCCGTAGGGCGGCAATGCGCCGGTACAGGTCCATCCGCTGCCGGTCGGAGGGGACATACCGCTCCGGGATGTACGCCGCCACCGTCAGATCGGCAGAGCACTCCGGCCGGATCTCCCGGCCCTTCCCCTGCTGCTCCAGCACGGCGTCGTTCAGCAGCTTCAGATACATATCATAACCCACGCTCATCATGTAGCCGGACTGCTCAGGCCCCAGCAGATTCCCGGCACCACGGATCTCCAGATCCCGCATGGCGATGCGGAAACCTGCGCCGAAGTCCACATATTCCCGGATGGCGGACAGCCGCTTGCTGGCCACCTCCGTCAGCACCTTGCCGGGGCGGTAGGTGAGATAGGCGTAGGCCCGGCGGGAGGAGCGCCCGATGCGGCCCCGGATCTGGTGCAGCTGCGCCAGCCCCAGCCGGTCGGCGTCCTCGATGATGAGGGTGTTCACGTTGGGGATGTCGATGCCCGTCTCGATGATGGTGGTGCAGACCAGCACCTGCACCTCGCCGTCGGCCATCTGCTGCATCACCCGGCTCAGCTCCTGCTCGGACATCTTGCCGTGGGCCATGGCGAGGCGCACATCCTCCCCCAGCCACTGGCGCAGCCGTCCGGCGGTGGACTCGATGTTCTCCACCCGGTTGTGCAGGTAGTAGACCTGCCCGCCCCGGTTCAGCTCCCGCCGGATGGCCTCCGCCACGGCGGGCCACTCGTGCTCCATGACGTAGGTCTGCACCGGCTGGCGGTCCCTGGGGGGCTCCTCGATGGTGGACATATCCCGGATGCCCGACAGGGCCATGTTCAGCGTCCGGGGAATGGGGGTGGCGGACAGGGTCAGGGTGTCCACCTGACGCACCCGCTCCCGGAGCTTCTCCTTGTGGGTCACGCCGAAGCGCTGCTCCTCGTCGATGATCAGCAGTCCCAGATCCTTGAACACCAGATTCTTCGCCAGCAGACGATGGGTGCCGATGAGCAGGTCGATCTTTCCCTGCGCCGCCCGCTCCAGAATTTCCTTGGTCTGCTTGGGGGTGCGGAACCGGCTCAGCACCTCCACCGTCACCGGGAAGGAGCGGAAGCGGTTCATGGCGGTGGCATAGTGCTGCTGGGCCAGCACCGTGGTGGGTACCAGAATGGCAGCCTGCTTGCCGTCCAGGATGCACTTCATCACCGCCCGCAGGGCCACCTCCGTCTTGCCGTAGCCCACATCGCCGCACAGCAGCCGGTCCATGGGTACGGGCTTTTCCATATCCGCCTTGATCTCCCGGATGGCCTGTAATTGATCGTCGGTCTCCGTGTAGTCGAAGGCATCCTCGAACTCCTGCTGCCACGGGGAGTCCGGGGAGAAGGCGTGACCCGCCTCCCGCTGTCGCTGGGCATAGAGCTTGATGAGGCCCTCCGCCAGATCCTTGGCGGCCGCCTTGGCCCGGTGGGTGGTCTTGGCCCACTCCGTGCCGCCCAGCTTATTGAGCCGGGTGTGCTCGGTATCCTCCCCGGCCCCGATATACTTGCTCACCAGATCCAGCGCCGTGGCCGGCACATACAGGCAGTCGCTGCCGGCATAGGCGATCTTGATGTAGTCCTTCTCCACTCCGTCGGTGGGCATCCGGATCATCCCCACGAAGCGGCCGATGCCGTGGTGCTGATGCACCACCAGATCGCCGGGGGTCAGGTCGGCGTAGGATTGCAGTCTCTGCTGATTGCTGTCCCGCTTGGGGCGGGCCTTTTTGGCCTTGCCTGCCAGCGGCGTAGTCAGCTGACCCTCCGTCAGCACCGCCAGCTGTAGGGCCGGGTACTCGCACCCGGCGGACAGAGTACCCAGCGTAATGAGCACCACATTCCGCACTGGGGAGCGCTCCCCCTCCAGATCCAGTGCCGCCGGGATCCTCCGGGCCTCCAGCAGCTCCAGCAGATTTCTGGCCCGCACCTGTCCGCCGCACAGCACCATCACCCGGCAGCCGCTGGTGAGATAGTGGGTCAGGTCCGTCACCGCCGTCTCCAGCGATCCACCGTAGCCGGACAGCTGCCGTGCGTCGATCTGCAGCAGGGCCTTGGGCGCCAGCAGATACCGGCTGGTGGGCAGGCTCTCCAGTTGGCACACGGGGAAGCGCTCCAGCTGCCGGGCAAAGTCCGTCTCCGGCAGGGCTGCTTCTGCCATGGGGCCGCACAGGATGCCGCTCTCCATGGCGGAGGTGACGTCCGCCTTCAGCTGGCTCAGCCAGCCCTTCAGGGCCTCTGCTGTGCGCCCGCTCTCGCTGACGCACACCAGACACTCCTTGGGCAGATAGTCCATGGCCGTCACCATCTCCGGGTATACCGCTGCCAGAAACCGGTCGCTGCCGTTGGGGATGATGCCCTGACACAGCAGATCAGCATCCGACAGCAGCTGCCGGGCCACGGGCTTATCCTTCATCCGTCCCGCCAGCGTCTCCAGCCGTTCGGCGGTCTCCTCCGCCGCACCGTCCCGCCACAGAGGAAGTACCTCGCCGGCCGGCAGCAGCAGCGCCTCCCGACAGTTCTCCGTCCGCCGCTGGGTGGCGACGTCGAAGAAGCCCAGCGAGTCCACCTCGTCGTCAAAAAATTCGCATCGCACCGGGGCCTCGGCGCCGGGGGAGTAGACGTCCAGAATACCGCCCCGCAGGGCGAACTGTCCCGGCCCCTCCACCTGCTCCGTGCGGGTATAGCCCGCCGCCGTCAGCCGCCGGGCCAGCTCCTCCACCTGATACCGCCCGTCAGAGCGGAGGGTGAAGCTGCACCGATCCAGCACCTGCGGGGGAATGCATCGCAGGGCCAGTGCATCGGCGGTGGTAACGATCACCGGGGACTCCTCTTGCCGGATGCGGTACAGGGCCTCCAGCCGCCGGTATTCCCATTGACGGCTCACCGCCGCCAGCTCCCGCCAGTGGAGCTCCCGGCCCGTCAGCAGGACAGGCTCCCGGCCGGTGAGGGACCGCAGGTCCGCCGCCTGCCGCCGGGCCTCCCCCTCGTCGGCGCAGAGCATCAGCAGGGGACGCCCGGACTTCAACCGCAGCGCTGCCGCCGTCATGGCCCGGTGTACCGGGCTCAGGCCCGTCACCAGTGCCGGTCCGCCGCCGCTCTCCATCAGCTGCGCCAGCTCCTGTATCTCCCGGAGCTGCCACAGCTCCCGCAGCAGAGCTTCCATCCTGCCGCCTCCTTCCGATGATGAAATGTCCGTTCCCGGCGCACATGGGACGGGAACGCCTTCGGGGGGCGTATACGGCAGTATACGCCCCTATGCTGTAAGTTACCTGAAAAAGCAGAGAAATATGCGTGAAAAATGATGTGTGTTTGCCTCCGGGCAGAAAGGCACCAAAGAACGCCAGCAGAAACCAATGGTTTTTGGATTTCCTTTACCTTCAAGAGTTTCGTTCGATATGAGATGTCGTGGGAATTGACTCAGCAGCAGCCCCGCTGCCGCTCCCGCCCAGATGAAGAAACTGGTGGTTCTGCCGCTTGGGAGTATGGATTCCCCCGGTAGAAGAACTACCCCCTTCAACCACCCAATGTAGCGGCAGCGTGAGTAGAAGAACGCCGATTCCCTGCTTCGGCGGAATTTAGGAAGCAACTCTTGCACACAAAAGGAAGTCCAGAAACCATCGGTTTCTGGCGGCATTTTTTGCATACTTTTTGCTGCTGTTGGCAAAAAGTATGCCGTCGGAGACAAAAAGGATGATGGGCCGCCGGAGGCAAAACAGAAAAGGCTGTCGGAAAACTTCCCTTCAAAGGTAAAGCAAATGAATCAGTTGAACCGGTTCATGGCCCGGTCAGGCCCCTGCGAGATCAATACCTCCGCAGCGTCACCGGCACGGTCCAGCGCCTCCATCAGCACCTTCTGATCCTCGCCCAGAGGGCGGCCGATGACCCAGTCCACCACGTCATAGCCCGCCTGCCCCGGAGCGCCTACCCCCACCTTGATGCGGGGGAACTGATCGGTTCCCAGATGCTGGATGATGTTCTTCAGGCCGTTGTGGCCGCCGGCACTGCCGCCGGTGCGGATGCGGAGCTTACCCACCGGCAGGGAGATATCGTCGGAGATGACCACCACATGGTCCGCCGGGATCTTATAGAACCGGGCCGCCTCGCCTACGGATTCGCCGGAGAGATTCATATAGGTCTGGGGCTTCATCACCAGCACCTTTTCCCCGTTCACCATCCACTCCGCCGTCCACGCCCGGAAGCGCAGCTTATTGAAGCGGAAGCCCTTCCGCCGGGCCAGCCCGTCCACCGCCAGAAAGCCCATGTTGTGGCGGGTACTCTCGTATTTGGAGCCGGGGTTGCCCAGCCCCACCAGCAGCCAGCTGACGCCGCTGCCCTTGCGCTGAAAGATCATAGGTCCACATCCTTTGCCGTGTGAATTATATAAAATTTTCCGGGATCATTCTATGAGATCGGCTCCCAAAAGAAAAACTCTGCATTTTGTGCCTCCGGCGGCCCACTTTTCCCAGCAGCTGGAAAAGTGGGCAAAAGAGCCGTTTGAAACCGATGGTTTCAAAGCTTCCTGTACTCTCAAGAGCCCCGCTTGTTATCAGCCGTGACGGGAATTGACTCAGTAACAGCCACGCTGCCGCTTTCGCTTTGTTGAAGAGGTCCGATCGGCGGCGGTATTTCTTCCGGTTTGTTGTTCTACGCCCGGCGCTCAAAAAATACGACTATATATTAACATAGAAGCTTGAAAAAGGGTAGCGAAACTTTGCCGAAACACAAGAGGAGTATCCTCCGCCCCGCACAAAAGCCGAACAGACGGCGTCTGTTCGGCTTTTTCACAGGCTCGCTCTGTCCGCTCACCGGCACAGCATCAGGGGGATGGCACCGGGGAGGTTCCGCAGCTCTACACGGGGGGCGCTGGGGGCGTACTCCCCGTCCAGCGACCAGGGCAGGTCCTCATCGGTGGTGACGGTCACCTGCTGTACATGGCGGAAAATGACGCCGGGGCCGTTGTAGTCCATGCGGCTGATGGCGGCGATGAGGCTTTGCAGGTCGATGGCCGTCTTGGGCATCCGCAGCAGCAGCAGCTCAAAGGCTCCGTCGTCCATCTGCACCCGGCTGGGGTCCAGCTTCATGATGCCGCCCAGAGAGGTGGAGTTGCACACGGCTCCGAAGATGAACTCCCCCTCGAAGGTCTCCTCTCCCGTCTCCACCCGGCAGCGGTAGGGCCGCAGGGAGTCCAGATCCTTCATGCCCTCCAGAATATAGGCGAAGTGACCCAGAGCGTTCTTGGTGGCCTGTGGCACGGAGTAGGAACTGCGGGTAAAGGCCCCGAAGGAAGCCACATAGGCAAAGTATCGGTCGTTGTGGCGGCCCACATCCAGATAGAAGGGGTGGCCGTTTACGATGCTCTCCGCCGCCTTCAGCGGCGTGGCGGGGAGGTGCAGGCTGGCGGCAAAGTCGTTGGTGCTGCCGTTGGGGAGATAGCCCACCTCCGGACACTCAGGCAGCTGCATCAGGCCGGACACCATCTCGTTGAAGGTGCCGTCGCCGCCGGCGCAGACCACCAGATCGTATGCTCCGCCCAGCTCTGCCGCCGCACGGGTGGCGTCTCCACGGCCCTCAGTGAGGAATACCTTCACCAGATAGCCCGCCTTGGAAAAGCAGGCCACCGCATCAAACAGCGGCGCAAAGGATTTGGTGCGCCCCGCACGGGGATTGACGATAAACAGAAGCTTTTTATCCATACCGGTTCTCCTCTTTTGCACACGGTTCTCGGTTTTGTGTTTCCACAGAAGACAGCATAGCATTTTTATTATACTCCTCTCTGCCGGAAAAAGCAATGGGTGCCGCCGGAGAAGTCCTGAACGGTTTCTGCACACATTCTTAAAGAAAAATTTGCCCGGCGGGCTTGCATTGGCGGCGGGCTTTCGGTATGATATAAGATATTATGGTACGTTGTGCGTACCTACTTCGGCGGAAGGAGTCCACCCATGAAGCAGCAAAAAAGCCACTATTTCAAATGGGGCCTGACGGTGTTTCTCACCGTTTGCGCCATCCTTGCTTTTTACGATACATTCTATATGAACGGCACCCTCCAGCGCTATCTGAGCAAGCTGGTGACGGTGCTGGCCCCGGTGCTGTACGGCTTCGCCATGGCCTATCTGCTGGCACCCATCGTCAACTGGATCGAGGGCTTGATCCGTAAGGGGCTGAAGCGGCTGAGCAAGGGTCAGGAGCCAAAGATCAGGGGCGGTCTGCTGCGGGGTGTCAGTATCCTGCTGACGTGGGCCGTGGTGGCGTACCTGCTGTATCTGCTGATGAGCGTGCTGATCCCCCAGCTCATCGACAGCGTGGCCATGCTTATCAACAACGCCGAAAGCTACTATAATAAGATATATGTCTGGGTCACCAATCTGCTGGAGAAGAACCCGGAGATCGCCGGCTGGATGGAGACGAATCTGGAGAACTACTACAATGACCTCATGAAGGTGCTGACGGAGCAGGTACTGCCTGGCGCCCAACAGATGCTCACCACCATCACCGGCGGCATCTGGACAGGCATCTGGGGTCTTGTGACCTTCACCACCAACTTCCTGGTGGGCATCATCATCTCCGTGTACCTGCTGGCCATGAAGGAGAAGAGTCTGGCCCGGTGCTGCAAGCTGCTGTATGCCCTCCTGCAGGAGGAGCAGGCCCGCTGGGTGGTGCGGGCCACCCGCAAGACGGATCAGATCTTCAGCGGCTTCGTCCGGGGCAAGATGCTGGACTCCCTCATCATCGGCATTCTGTGCTTCATCGGCTGCTCCATCTTCTCACTGCCCTATACGCCGCTGGTAAGCGTGGTGGTGGGCGTCACCAACATGATCCCCTTCTTCGGGCCGTTCCTGGGTGCTGCGCCCAGTGCGTTCCTGATCCTGCTGGTGAGCCCCAAGCAGTGCCTGATCTTCATCGTGTTCATCATCGTTCTGCAGCAGATCGACGGCAACATCATCGGCCCCAAGATCCTGGGCGATGCCACCGGCATCTCCAGTTTCTGGGTGGTGGTGGCCATCACCGTGGGCGGCGGCTTTGCCGGGGTGCTGGGAATGTTCCTGGGCGTCCCCATCTTCGCCTGCCTGCAGACGCTGGTAAAGTACCTCACCGACCGGCGGCTGGAAAAGCGTCATATGCCGCTGGAGGCCTGCGAATACGTCCACCGGGATCAGGAGCCCATGCCGCCGGAGGAGCCTCCCGCTCCGCCAACGGAGACCAACTGACAGCGCAGCTCCCGTACCGGCATCCCCTCAGGGGATGCCGGTGCTTTTTTGCGGGCCGCCGGGTTTTGCCGGGGAGGTGTGAGCGCTTTCCCCGCATTTTTTTGCAAAAACGAAACTTTCTCTTGCAAACCGTGGGGAAATGTGGTACATTGCACTTCGACAACTGCATATCGACAGGCCCTCGCCGGGTGATGCCACACGATCACACAGGCCGGGGGCGACCATTATTTCTGGCCTGCCGCCGAAAGGGCGGCAAGGAAGGAGAAGACATGAAGAAGAGACTATTGGCTCTTTTCCTGACGCTGGGACTGGTCTGCACCGTACTCACCGCTTGCGGAGACGGCAGCAAAGGCCAGGGCGGACAAGGAAATAACGGCGGCGAAGCAGTCAGCGGCGGAGAGATCACCGTTGGCATCGCCAAGGACCTGGATGACAGTCTTGACCCTCACCGGATGGTGACCGCAGGAACCAGAGAGGTCTTGTTCAACCTGTTTGAGGGCTTGGTAAAGCCCAATTCCAAGGGTGAATTGATCCCCGCTGTTGCGGAGCGCTACCAGCTGTCTGAGGACGGAAGGACTTATACCTTTACCCTGCGTGAGGGTGTGAAGTTCCATAATGGCGCAACGGTAACGGCGGAGGATGTGGTATATTCCATCGAACGCTGCGCCGATACATCGGAGGGTACGCCTCTGGTGCCGGCGTTTTCTGTTATCCAGGAGGTCAAGGCCGTTGACGAAAAGACCGTGACCATCACCATTGCCCAGCGGGATCTGGAGTTCATCAGCTATCTCACCAGCGCCATCATCCCCAAGGGCTACGACGATCAGGCGACCCATCCCGTGGGTACCGGCCCGTTCATGTACGTGTCCCGCTCCCCGCAGGAGAACTTCGTCATCCAGCGCTTTGACGATTACTGGGGGACCCCCGCCTATCTGGATAAGGTGACCTATAAAATTTACGAGAGCGCCGATGCATTGGTGACGGCCCTGAAGGGCAAGTCCATCGACCTGTGCGCCCATCTGACCTCGTCTCAGACGGCGCAGCTGGACAGCGACTTCCAGATTCTGGAGGGTACCATGAATCTGGTACAGGCGGTGTATCTGAACAACGCCGTGGCACCCTTTGACAACCAGCAGGTGCGTCAGGCCCTGTGCTGCGCCATTGACCGCCAGAGCATCATGGACATGATCGCTGACGGCCACGGTACGGCGCTGGGCAGCAGCATCTATCCGGCCTTCACCAAGTACTTCCTGCCGGAGCTGGTGCAGAAGTACCCCTATGACCCCGCCAAGGCCAAGGAGCTGCTGGCACAGGCCGGCTATCCCAACGGCTTTGACATGACCATCTCCGTTCCCTCCAACTATCAGCCCCATATGGACACGGCGGAGGTGGTGGCCGAGCAGCTGCGTGCTGTGGGCGTCAACGTCACCATCCAGCCCATGGAGTGGGGCGTGTGGCATGAGCAGGTCTATAAGGGCCGGGACTTCCAGGCCACGCTGGTGGGCCTGGATGCCAGTGCCATGACGGCCCGTGCGCTGCTGGAGCGCTTTACCTCGGATCACGCCAAGAACTTTGTCAACTACAACAATCCCGACTACGATGCGCTGTTCACGCAGGCCATGAACGCCTCCGACGACACGCAGCAGGCGGAGATCTACAAGCAAATGGAGACCATGCTCTCCGACACCGCCGCCAACCTGTACATTCAGGATCTGGCGGATCTGGTGGCCATGCGTCAGAATCTGGCGGGGCTGGAGTTCTACCCCATCTATGTGCTGGATCTGTCCACGGTGCATTTTGTGAAATAAGGACGGCGAGACCGTCCCCATAGAAATGAGGCGATGACCATGAAATATGCGGCAAAGAAGATCGTGTGGATGCTGCTGACCATGGTCATCGTCTCATTTTTGGCCTTTCTGGCCTTTCGCATCATTCCCGGCGATCCCACCGCCAAGCTGCTGGGCGAGCAGGCCACTCCGGAGCGGGTGGAGGCCCTGCGGCAGGAGCTGGGGCTGGACCGCCCGTTTCTGGAGCGGTACGTCAGCTGGCTGGGGGATTTCGTCCGGGGGGACATGGGCTCGTCGTACAATTACAGTATGCCGGTGAGCCAGATGCTGCAGGGGAAAATTCCCGTGACGGGACTTTTGACCCTGCTGTCGTTTCTGCTGATCGTGGTGCTGTCCATCCCGCTGGGACTCTTCACCGCCCGCCACAGCGGCGGGGCGCTGGATAAGGCCCTGACGGTGGTGAATCAGGTACTGATGGCGGTACCGGCCTTCTTTACCGGTATCCTGCTGACGTACCTGTTCGGCCTGCTGCTGCGGTGGTTCGTGCCGGGGAGCTTCGTCTCACCGGCGGAGAGCTTCTGGCAGAGCGCCGGCTATCTGGTCTTCCCCGCCGCCGCCATCGCCATCCCCCGCATCGCCATGACGGTGAAGATGCTGCGCTCGGCGCTGCTGGCGGAGATGAACAAGGACTACGTCCGCACCTCGTACAGCCGGGGCAACGACCGACGGGCCACCCTGTACCTCCATGTGCTGCGAAACGCCCTGCCGCCGGTGGTGAGCTTTCTGGCCATGACGGTGGCAGATATCGTGGCGGGCTCTGTGGTCATCGAGCAGGTCTTTGCCATTCCGGGGCTGGGGCGGCTACTGCTGACCTCTATTTCCAACCGGGACTATCCGGTGGTGCAGGCCATCGTGGTACTGGTGGCCTTCTGGGTGGTGCTGGTGAACCTGCTGGGGGATCTGCTGAATCAGCGGCTGGACCCTCGTCTGCGGCTGACGGATTGAGCCGCACACATTTGTAAAGAAAATTTTCTATGGAAAGGGGGTAGGCTCCGTGTTGCTGCACCAGAAAAAGAATCACTATCTCCGCATCGGCCTTGCCATCACGGCGGTCATCACGGCCATGGCGCTGGTGGGCTGCTTCTGGACGCCCTATGCCCCCACGGCCATGTCCGGCAGCGAGAAATTCGCTGCGCCCTCCCTGCGGCACCTGTTCGGTACGGACAATTTCGGCCGGGATATTTTCAGCCGGGTCATGGTGGGCGCCCGCACCACCTTCTTCATCAGCGCCTGCACCGTGACCATCGGCGCCGTGGTGGGAACGCTGGTGGGCGCCCTCACCGGCTACTTCGGCGGGCTGGTGGACGAGCTGCTGATGCGGGTCAACGACGCTGTCACCGCCTTTCCCAGTATCCTGCTGGCGCTGGTGTTCATCTCCCTGCTGGGCTTCGGCACCTACAACGTCATTCTGGCGCTGGGCATCGCCTTCATCCCCAGCTACGCCCGTGTCATCCGGGGGGAGTTCGCCCGGCAGCGGGAGATGAACTATGTGAAAAACGCTCGGCTCATGGGGGCCAGCCACCTGCGGATCATGCTGGTACACATCCTGCCCAACACCCGGCAGGTGCTGCTGCCGACGCTGGCCATCGGGTTTAACAACGCCGTTCTGGCGGAGGCCAGCATGAGCTTTCTGGGCATTGGTGTCAAGCCGCCGGAGGTGTCTCTGGGCTACATGATGTCCGAGTCCCAGAGCTACATGGTTCGTGCGCCGTGGTATATGCTCACCTGCGGCAGTGTCATCGTGCTGCTGATCTTAGGGGTCAGCCTTATCGGCGAGGGCCTGCAGCAGAAGAAATGGGGGAGGTAGCGCCATGCTGGAGATCAAGGACCTTCATGTGCAGTTCCATACCTCCGACCACGAGGCGGTACGGGGCATCGACCTGACGGTGCAGGACGGTGAAATTATGGGGCTGGTGGGCGAATCCGGCTCCGGCAAGACCGTAACGGCCATGATGGTGTCTGGCCTGCTGCGGCCGGAGCAGGCGGATTTCCGGGGCCGCATCCTGCTGGACGGCGAGGATCTGCTCCACGCCGGCGGCCAGCGCATCCGTGCCATTCAGGGCAAGGATATCTGTGTGGTGTTTCAGGAGCCTATGAGCGCCATGGACCCCACCATGCGGATCGGTAAGCAGGTGGAGGAGTGCCTGCGGGTCCACACGGACCTGTCGGCGCAGGAGCGGCGGCAGCGGGCCCTGCAGGCTCTGCGGGACGTGGAGCTGCCGGACCCGGAGGGGGTCTACCGCAAGTACCCCCACGAGCTCTCCGGCGGAATGCTCCAGCGGGTGATGATCGCCGCCGCCATTGTGGCCCGGCCCCGTCTGCTGCTGGCGGACGAGCCCACCACGGCGCTGGATGTCACCATTCAGGCCCAGATACTGGCCCTGCTGAAGCGGCTGAACCGGGAGATGGGAATGTCCATTCTCTTCATCTCCCACAACCTCCATGTGGTGCGTAAGCTCTGCACCCGTGTGGCGGTGATGGAAAAGGGCCGCATCGTGGAGACGGGGCCGGTGGACCAGATCTTCTTCCACCCGCAGGCTCCCTATACCCAGCGGCTCATTGCCGCCATTCCCACAAGGAGGAAGCTATGAACAGCGAACCCATTCTGGAGGTACGGCACCTGAACGTGTGGTATCGGCCCTCCGGCGTGCTGCGCCGGGGACGGCAGCAGGTGCTCCACGACGTGAGCTTTGACCTGTACCAGGGCGAGATACTGGGGCTGGTGGGGGAGTCCGGTTCCGGCAAATCCACGCTGGCCCGTGCCATTTTGGGGATGCTGCCGGACTGTGAGGGGGAGATCATCCATCACAGCAAGCGCCCTCAGATGGTGTTTCAGGACCCGGCCAGCGCCATGAACCCCAGCCGCACGGTGGAGTGGATATTGTCCGAACCCCTGCGGATCTACGGGAAATACGACGCCGCCGAGGTACGGCGGCGAGTGGCGGAAATTATGGAGCTGGTAGATCTGCCGCCGGAGTGCAGCAAAATGTACCCGTCGGAGCTGTCCGGCGGCCAGCGGCAGCGGGTGTGCATCGGCACGGCGCTGATCCAGAAGCCGGGGCTCATCATCGCTGACGAGGCGGTGTCGGCGCTGGACGTCACCATTCAGGCCCAGATATTGGAGCTCATCGCCCGGCTGCGCCGAGAGTACGGGCTGTCGTACCTGTTTATCTCCCACGATCTGAACGTGGTGTATGAGATCTGCGACCGGTGCCTTGTGATGCACCGGGGACGCATCGTGGAGCAGGGGCCGGTAGAGGAGCTTTACGACCACCCCAGAGAGGACTATACCAAGGCGCTGTTAGCAGCGGCGGAGTGAGAGCATATGACCAACCAACTGAAAGAGAAATTACTGGCCTACGGCACCAAGGCCGAGCCATTTACCGTACACAATCACATCCGGGTGACGGACCTGCAGGACGGCGAGGCCCGTGTGGAGCTGACGCTTCAGCCGGAGAGCCTGAACCGCTGGGGGACGGCCCACGGCGGCATCCTGTTTGCCTTAGCGGACATCGCCGCCGGAACGGCGGTCCTGACCCTGCGGCAGGAAGTGTGCCTCACCGTCAACGCCTCCATCGACTTTCTGGATGCGGCGGGGCTGGGCAGCACCCTCATCGCCGTGGGCCACGTGGATCGCATGGGCAAGTCCCTCTGCTTCTGCCACACGGACATCACCGACGAAACGGGCCGCCTGCTGGCGACGCTGCGGACGGTGATGGATCTGACGGGCCGCCCGCTGGAGCTGTGAGCGCTATGAGGGAGTTTTACAGACGCCACCGGGGACTGCACCGGTGGCTTTTGGCCGTGGTAGCCCTGCTGGCAGTGTATTTCGCCCTGCGGCCGGTGCCGGGGCTGATGAACTGGCTCAGCCGCCACGTCATCATGCCTTGGGAGCGGGCGGTGGCCAGCGTCTGCTATCTGTTCCGCACCTCTATGGCAGAGGTGGCATATATCGTGCTGCTATCGGTGGGTATCTTCTATGTGGCCAATGTCCTCCGACGGATGGTGACTCAGCCCCACCGGGGCCGGACTCTGTACCGCTTCTTCCTGACGGTGGTGTGCAGCGGGCTGAGCATCTATGCGGGCTTCTGCCTGCTGTGGGGCGTCAACTACTATGCCGACTCCTTCCAGCAGCAGTCCGGCATCTATGCCCGCTCCTGCACCGTGGAGGAGTTAGAGGCCGTCACGGCGGACTTTGCCCGCCAGCTGGCACAGGCGGCAGACAATGTGCAGCGGGATGAGAATGGCTGCTTTGCCGTGTCCCGGCAGGAGATCTTCGCCGCCGCCACGTCGGTGTACGCCCCCTCCTATGAGGAGTTCCCCTGTCTGCGGATGAAGGATCACACGCCCAAGGCCATCAGCTGCTCCACAGCGCTCAGCGCCATGGACTTCACGGGCTTCTACTTCCCCTTCACCGGGGAGGCCAACCTCAATGTGGACTGCCCCGCCAGCTTTCTGCCCTCCACCATCGTCCATGAGATGGCCCATCAGCGGGGCATCGCCTCGGAGCAGGAGTGCAACTTCATTGCCATTGCGGTGTCTCTGGCCAGCGGCGACCCGGTGTACCGGTATTCCGGGCTGCTGATGGGGTATGTGCATCTGGGCAACGCCCTGTACCGGGCGGACCCGGACCGGTGGCAGGTCATCCGGGATACACTGCCGGATACGGTGGTGGCAGACCTGCGGCAGAACAGCGCCTATTGGGCGGCCTTCGAGGGGCCGGTGAACGACGCTGCCAGCAGGGTCTACGACTCCTTCCTCAAAAGCAACGGCGAGAGCCGTGGCGTCCAGAGCTACGGCACCGTGGTGGATATGCTCATGGCGTACTACGGGTAAGTCAGGTTGCGGTAAGAGGAGCTGCAAATTCCCCAAAAGCGCAAGAACAGGCCCCGTCCGATGGACGGGGCCTGTCCGGCATTAAGCTAACGGTGTGATT
Organism: Vescimonas coprocola; assembly: GCF_018408575.1. Taxonomy (NCBI): domain Bacteria; kingdom Bacillati; phylum Bacillota; class Clostridia; order Eubacteriales; family Oscillospiraceae; genus Vescimonas; species Vescimonas coprocola. The sequence goes on along the minus strand of NZ_AP023418.1, from coordinate 2,355,030 downwards.
TTCGTTTCGATAAACCGAATGTGGTCAGCGATATCGCTTTCCACAAGATGGTTCAAGTAAATGTCCTCGGCATCCATATCGTCCCACGCTTCGATGACTCTATGTGTAAGTACAAAAGTCATATCCGGTTCATAGGGGCTGTGTAAATGAACCTGTCCATTACAGAGATATCTTTGCACATCCGTTGCCTCCTTTCCTTTGAATTTGTTTTCTTATTACATTATACCGCATCACTGCACGCAAAAATAATCGAAAAAATGTAATAAGAAAGCAGGCCCCCGTCCATAGGACGGGGCCTGCTTCCTTATCAATTGCAAATGGGGCAGGGCGAGAAGCCCTGCTGTACAGCATTTTCGGTATTGTATACCCAAAAGGAATCCCCTCTAAACTTGTAGCAGCTGAACTTGTGATATAGGTTTGTGCCGTCATCTTCAATAAAAACCACATAGTCATCTATAAAGGATGCAAGTTTCTCATAGCTGGCAATGTCGCGATCCAAGGAGCGGATATCCGCATTCAGGCGTACAATCTGTTTTTCCAGATGAAGCATAGTAGATTCTTTCGTGGTTATCTGCTTCTCCAGATCAGTCACCTCGGTTTTCAGCTTTTGCACACTTACGGTTTGGAGGATTCCAAATCCAACAGCAAGCACAATGAGCAGCGATAGGCCAATGTAAACGATCGTGTGCTTGTTTAGGGCAAACCGCTTAGTAGGCTCCTTAGCGGAGGTTTGATGCGGCGTCTGTGAAGATATGGAGGTCGGATTTATGGGCGCCATCACCTCGATGGGCTCATTGGATGCGCCTTCAGACGCAGTCTCACTTCTCACGGACACAGTCTCTGTATCAGCCGACATATTGGCAGAATGGGTGGCTGGAGATGCTGCGGGAATATTATCTGTGATGTTGGTGACTTTCTGGATTTTGCTTCCGCAGTACTGGCAAAATTCGCTATCATCAGGCAGATTGTGGTTGCATTTGCTGCAAATCATGATGACGATTCCTCCTCCAAAACTCGTGTGCCACATCGGCTGCAAAATTTACTGTTGGCTATGAGTTTTGCGCCGCATTTTCGGCAAAATAGAATTTGTCCACTTTCGCCAGCAGTCCCAGTCTCTCCTTCATGAAAGCCGGACGAAGGGGCATCGCCCAAAGAGGCGGAAGTCTCGTCCCGCTGTGGCAACAGACGCTTTTCAAAATATTTGACATTTAGCCGATACCATATAAAATATAATACAATCGAGATAACAAAAAATACGATAAGTGCGGAAATCACATCAAAATTTCTCACGTAGGTTTCAACACCCTGCTGGTATGCGGTATAGATTGTTTCAAAAAGAAGAACCTTGCGAGTAAAACGCACAAAATGGGGATAATCGCCGCCAGACTTAACTGCGATGAGTATGCAGAGAACAAATTGTGCCACTGCACCGGCGAAAAAGAGTGTTAACCACCATATTTTTGTGTATATAGCCAAGTTTAGACGGAAGCTTTCCAGAACGACAAGCAAAAAAAGGCCACTTAGAACAGGCCGCACTTTTGTATAGAAGGTAAACCATTTCGTCCCCATCAGCTTATTCATATTCTGTCTCCCCTTGTCAAAAACACGTTATGATAAAAAGAAGTTACGAAAGCAATATTATCATAATTTGGCGAGATATGCAAATGAAAATACTGCATATCTCACAGTACCGTATGCCCGTCCGATGGACGGGGCCTGTTTCGATACCGGCACTCCCGGAATTTTTCTCCACGGAGACGAAAAATACATTGCGTCTGACCAGAGGGGATGACAAGAAGGATACGGGCGTCCGCAGTCGGAAAGCACGCCGGGGTCTGATGACCCGGCCCCATAAAACCAATAGGGGGACGCATGGCGTCCCCCTATTGGTTTTATTTATCAGACAATGAAGAAATCGGAGATCTGCCCGTACAGGATCATCAGCATACACAGCGGCGTGATATACTTCACGCAGAGACGGAAGAAATCATAGACCCAAGGGCGGTTCTCGCCGTTGAGGAGGATCTCCTGCCGCAGGGTATCCGGCTTCAGCTCCCAGCTGATCATCAGGCACATGAGCAGCGCCCCCAAGGGCATCAGCAGGCCCTCGGCCACGCTGTCGAACAGACCCAGCCAGCTGGTGCTCCAGCCGGGCAGCTTGGCGCCGGCCAGACCCAGCAGCTCCGCCGGGGAGATGTGATTGTTGCCCATACCGTCGGCGCAGACCAGAGCGCACAGGGCCGCACAGATCACCACCACGATGGCGGAATACAGCTTGCGGCGGTCGCCCTTGCCCTTTTCCCGTGCCTTATCGCAGAAATGGGCCACGATGACCTCCAGCATGGAGATGGAGGAGGAGATGGCGGCAAAGAACACCAGCAGGTAGAACAGGATGCCGAACACGGGACCGGCGGGTCCCATCTTATCGAACACGTTCTGCATGGTGATAAACAGCAGCTCCGGGCCGCCCAAAGCTCCGTTGGGGTCTAGGGCAAAGCGTCCGGGAATGACACACAGACCGGCCATCAGGGCCACCACGGTGTCCATGCCCACGATGATCATGGTGCTCTTGCCCAGATCCTGCTTCTTATCCAGATAGGAGCCGTAGGTAATCATGACACCGGCGCCCAGAGACAGGGAGAAGAACATCTGCCCGCCGGCGGCGGTGAGGACCCTCCAGAAGCCGGGGGCCTCGTCGATGATGCCGTTGGCCACGGCCCAGCCGGGGACGAACATATACTTCAGGCCGTCCGCCGCACCCGGCAGGGTGCAGGAGCGGATGATGCAGATGATGAGGATGAAGAACAGAGCCGGCATCCCCACGGAGCAGACCCGCTCGATGCCGCCGCCTACGCCGCTCATGACCACCAGCATGGTGATGAGCATGAAGGCCAGCGCAAAGGCGATGGACACGTCGGGCTGGCTCAGCAGCCCCTGAAACACGTCGGCGCCGCCCACTCCGTTAGTGCCAAATTCGGCACCGATGAGGTTGCCAAAGTTCACCACCACATAGCGCAGACAGTAGCCGCCCAGAGCGCTGTAAAAGCTGAAGATCAGCGCCGCAGCGGCAATGCCCAGCCAGCCCAGCCACTTGAAGCGCTTGGAGATGCTCTGGTAAGCGCCCACAGCGCCATGGCCCGTCTTGCGGCCCAGCGCCAGCTCACCCAGCATGATGATAACGCCGCAGCACAGCGCCAGCGCCAGATACAGGATCAGGAAGGGGAAGCCACCGTTGGCACCCATTTTGTTGGGGAAGCCCCATATATTGCCCAGCCCCACAGCCGAGCCCACAGCGGCCATCAGAAAACCGAAGTTTGAACCGAAGCCCTTGCGATCGTTCATCGTGTGTTTCTCCTCTCCGGTGCATAACGCATAAAACCCTAAATATTATACAGCATTTTAACATAAGATACAACGATTTTTTCCGCAAACTCCGTTGGATACAACATCTATTTATCCAGCAAAATGAGGCAGACCGCATATTTAGCCGGGGCACTCCACGATTTTTGATGTTTTCGGGAAAAAGTGTTGACACCGGGCCGGGGATGTGGTATATTAAGTGTTGCCGATATCCGCCGGTGTGGTGGAATGGCAGACACAGGAGACTTAAAATCTCCCGGTAGCGATACCGTACCGGTTCGAGTCCGGTCACCGGCACCATCCGGTTCTTCTGAATATCGCGGAGTAGAGCAGTTGGCAGCTCGTCGGGCTCATAACCCGGAGGTCGCAGGTTCAAGTCCTGCCTCCGCAACCAGAAAGTCCTGATTTCTTGCGAAATCAGGACTTTTTCCGCACTTTTTTGTCAGATAACTTGCTTGCCGTTTTTTCTGACCCAAACGCTGACCCCAACGGGAGCGGATAGCGGAAAGCACTATACCGCACCAGAGAGAATGTTACCCATTGTCTTTGCCGCTTCACGCTTGGCTGAGGTCGTTACATGCGCATAGGTGTCCAGCGTGAAGCCTGCTGAAAAATGACCGAGCATCGAGGACACGGTTTTGATGTCCACACCGTTTTGCAGTGCCAGCGTTGCGAAGGTGTGGCGCAGGTCATGGAAACGCACCTTCGGCAGCCCTGCCCGCTTCAGGACGCGGTGCAGCATGTGCAACACGCTGTCCGGGGACATGGGGCCTCCGGTGGGCGAGGGAAACACCCACTCGCTGTTACCCGTTTTTCTTCTTTGTTGCATCAGAACATCTACCGCATCTGTCGACAGGGGCAGTGTGCGGTAGGCGTTTTTCGTTTTCAGCGGCATCTCAATGATTTTGCCGTCGATGCGCCCAATCTGCCGTTGAACCCGAAGGTCTCCTTTTTCCAAATCAATGTCCGGCCATTTTAATCCGAGCAACTCGCCCCGCCGCAGGCCGGTGGTCAGGTCGATGTAGTACAGGGCGAACACGCCGCTGTCTTTTGCCTCGCAGAGGAAGGACGTCAGCTGCTCAACAGGAAGCGTCTGCATTTCCTTGCGCTCCGCCTTCGGCAAGGCACAGCCGTCTGCCGGATTGCGGGCGATCAGCCGCTGCTCGTTTGCCAACTTCAGGGCAGCGGAAATGATTTGATGGATGTTGCGTACTGTTTTGGCGCTCAGTCCCTCGGGCTGCTTCTGTGCTTCGATTCGCTCTACCCACCCTTCCGCCAACAATTTCTTGTAGAACTGTTGCAGATGCAGCGTCGTCAGATTATTCAACGGGATCTTTCCGAGCTGCGGCTTGATGTGGTTTTCGATGTAGCCATGATAGGTCAGGTAGGTGGATGGGCGCATTTTGATTTTGGCATAGTTCTCGTACCACACTTCTAACCAGTTACCCACCGTGTAGGTCTTGGCCCGCCCGTAGTCGATGCCCACGTTTTCCTCGATGGCTTTCTTCAGCTTTTCCTTGACTTCTGCCTGTGTCTTGCCGAGGACATTTTTGATGATGGCTTTGCCGGTTTCCGGATCGTGGCCGACTGTGTAGCGGCCCTCCCATCGTCCATCCTTGCGCTTTCGGATATTGCCTTCTCCGTTTGCTCGTCGTTTTGGCATGGTATCAGCCCCTTTCGCAACGAACAATACCGTAGCCAAGAGGGAAAAGCTACCAGAAAACGGAACAGTTATCAGAAAGTTATCATTTGAAGGGGACGCCCTATCTTTGTCTATGGCGGCGCAATTTCTGCGCTGCCGGAGACGCTCTTCTTTGGTTACAGCGGTGCGATTTTTGAACGGTCGAAAGTTTCTTTTCATTGACTGCGGTGACTCAAAACACGCTTGCCCTGCACCATTGATCACGCGAAGGTGATTACCTCGATTTCCTTCCGAAACGGCCACAAGGCACCACCAAAATCCTTGGGACATCTGCGTTTGCGGGAACCAAGACGCCAGCCGCTCTGAAATTTTCTTCAAAAGGCGCCACAACCGACTGCGCTGAAACCCCCGTCAACTGCCCGCACTGCGGGCAGAAGTGATTGGGCAAAGCGTCGGTTCCGACGCCAGCCCTTTATCCTGCTTTCTTTTTCGTCCTCGAAAAAGGATCGAAAAGCGCAAGAAATGCAGTCATATCAATGCTTCCAATGCATCGGCCATACGGGCTTCAACACCTCTGGCACAAATGGCCCACATTCGCTTTCGCGGATGAAATCGGGTACACACGCCACCCCAGCCCCTAACCGCGCACACAGCGGCTTACACGCCGAAACAGGGGCGTTTCGGACAGAGGGTGCTATCACTACCCTCGGAGCGTTCCGCACGTTCACAAACATCCCCGGGCCGGGTGTCAAAACGGCAAACTTTGCCGGTTCTGGGGTCTTGATCTGGTGTACTCCCGAAGAACGCAGAGAGCCTGCGGGACAGCGATGCGCTCATGCGCGTCGCTGTTCCGAGGCGTCGCGGCCCCGCCGGGCTGCGTGATTCGGTGAGTGCGCCATGGATTATGTGGTAAGCATTTGTAACCCTTGATTCCGCCACGCTTTTATATACATACATTTCCCGGTTCTCTGTGACCCATCACCATCAGCAGAGGGAGAAAATCCTGCAAAGTTGCTACCATAAATTTTATCTCCCAACCGCTTTTCATTCCGCTTTTCAACTTCTCGCACAAACGCCCCACGTTCGCTTTCACGGGCAAAAGTGGGTACACGCTCGGCTTTGCTCAAAGGATCGCACACAGGCGTTCACAGGGCGAAACATGGGGCATTTCGGATGGGGGTGGTATCACTACCCTCGGACTGTTTCATGCGTTTTGGAACCCCTGCGTGGTCAGGGGGTAAAACGGCGTACTTTGCCCCTTTGAGGTCTGGGTCGAGGGTACTCCCGAAGAACGCAAAGAGCCTCCGGGACAGCGATGCGCTCATGTGCGTCGCTGTTCCGAGGCGCCGCGGCCCCGCTGGGCTGCGTGATCTGTTTGCAACTTGGTGATGTCGCTGTTTTTTCACTCTGTGCGCAGTACTTTCTGAACGTGCGAGGTGGGGGTGGTATCACTACCCCCGGCGTGCTTTGCGTGCTGCCGAAACGCCGGACGTCCGCTTGTCAAAGCGGCTCATTTGTCGTTTTCTGAGGTTGCCGAGCAGCACTCCCTGTGCGGTCACTTTTTCTGCTGATATACAGATATCCCTGTCGGTAATTTCAGTAGCAAACGCTTTTGCGTTATGGTATGATAAGTCCCACAAATCCGGACTTTTCGGAGATGAGGGTGAGCCAGAATGACAGAAAAGGAAAAAATGCTGAGCAAATGCTTCATGACGCGAATGACGCTAAAGAGCTATCAGATGATCTGGCTCGGACAAAGGATCTTTGTTATGACTACAACCAACTTTGCCCATCTGATGAAGAAGGAAAGCAAAACTGATGAAAAAGTTGGTGGTCGAAGTCAAAGGAGCATTGTGATGAGATTTGTCAAGGGTAAATTACACCAGTAATTTATTGAAATCATTTGTTTTAGAAATTCAAGGGATATATTTTATTCCCCACTGCATAATGGCATAAAATACCGGCAACAAATCTTGCCCTTTCAGTGTTAGGGAGTATTCTACTCGCAACGGCATCTCATTGTACTGGATTCGTTGTATCAAATCATCGGCTTCCAACTCTTTGAGGGCATTTGTCAGCGCCGTATTTGTAATTGGCTTTAGCATCTTTTTCAGTTCCCCAAACCGCATGGGACACTTGATGCATAGTTCATAGAGAATTTGGAGTTTCCATTTGCCCTGCAGCATTTGAACCACCGGCGTGACCGGGCAGTTTCCATCATCGGTTAGAATGACACTGCTAACCTTTTCTTTGAATTCTTCATAAGTCATGATTGGATCTTTCCTCGTCTTTTGTAGTATATTTTTTGATACCAGGTACAAATAATTTGCGTACTTGAACAAAAATTGCTATCAGGTATAATAAATATATCACTGGTTGGCCATGCAGTCAACGACTGAAATTTCTCAGAAAGGTCTGAATGATATGAAAGAACTGAACATTATGGAGGCTACTGTTCTGACCTCCCCCAATCCGCTGACATTGATCTGCTCTAAAAAGGAGGATGGTTCTACGAACCTGGCTCCCATTTGCTTTGTGTCTTACCTCTCCTTCAATCCGCCTATGGTGGGTTTCGCCACTGGCAAACAGTCCCACACCGGCAAGCGTGTGCGTGAGACCGGCAAAGTCATTGTCACTGTTCCCTGTGAGAGTCTGGCAGGCGCAGTAATGGCCTGCGGAGCATCTACCGGTGCCGAGACCGACAAGGTGGCCGCCAACAACATCGAGATGATGGCTGTAGGGGGCAGCGACATCCAGATTCCGGCGGACACCCGGCTGGCGATGGTGGCTACCTTGCAGCAGTCGGTGGAGGTGGGCGACCATATCCTGCACATCTGTCAGGTGGACAAGTTCCTGGGCAATGAGGACAAGAAGGGCCTGTATGCCTGGAACGGCTTCGGGAAAGTTGCACCTGCGGCAGAAGGCTAAATCTTAAAACGGTAAGGAGGTGTCAGCGGTGGCTGTTTGTATCAAAGACTGTATTCAGAACATGAATCTGGTGATTGGCTGTACTATTGGTTGCAGCTACTGCTACGCCAGAAACAATGTCCGCCGGTTCCACATGATTGATGATTTTGAAAAGCCGGAGTTCTTCCCCGATAAGCTGCGGCTGATGGAGAAAAAGCGCCCACAGAATTTTCTACTCACCGGCATGAGCGATTTTTCCCACTGGAAGTCAGAGTGGCGGGAACAGATATTTGCCAAGATGACTGAAAACCCACAGCATCAGTATCTGTTCTTGACTAAGAGACCGGAGGGCATCGTCTTTTCCACCTCATTAGACAACGCTTGGTTTGGTGTAACTGTTGCCTCCAGCAAGGAAAAGGACCGCATCCAGGCTTTACGGGAGCATATCCATGGCGGACACTATCATGTGACCTTTGAACCTATGTTTGACGACATCGGCACAGTAGATCTTACCGGCATCGAATGGATCGTCATCGGTACTGAGACCGGACGCAGGAAGGGTAAAACCGTATCCAAACCGGAGTGGGTACGGAATTTGACCGATCAAGCTCACACACTGGGCATCCCTGTATTCATGAAGGAAGATCTACTTCCTATCATGGGAGAGGCACAAATGGTACAGGAATTTCCCCCGGCCTTTTACCGGGTATTGGAGGTGCAAAAAACATGGCGGAAGTGAACAACAACGGCATCCTGATCCGGGATGTGGAGACAAAAAATATCATGACAAAATCCACCCTGCCGGTGGGCGGCTATTCGGTCAATCCTTATGTAGGCTGTACCCATGGCTGCAAATACTGCTACGCTTCGTTCATGAAGCGATTTACCGGGCACACCGAACCGTGGGGTACATTCCTGGATGTGAAGCATTGGCCGGCAATCAAAAATCCGCAAAAGTACAAAGGGCAGCGCGTAGTCATCGGTTCTGTGACCGATGGCTATCTGCCCCAGGAGGCTCAGTTTCAGAACACCCGAAAGCTTCTTGAGCAGCTTCGGGGCAGCGAGGCGGAAATTCTCATCTGTACCAAGTCAGACTTGGTAATCCGTGATATCGACCTTCTGAAAGAATTGGGAAAGGTCACGGTTTCCTGGTCGATCAATACGCTGGACGAGGATTTCAAAAACGATATGGACAATGCCGTCAGCATCAAGCGGCGGCTGGATGCCATGAAACAGGTTTATGACGCAGGTATCCGCACCGTGTGCTTTATCGCTCCGGTTTTTCCCGGTATCACGGATTTCGAGGCCATCTTCCACCGGGTGAAGGACCAGTGCGACCTGGTGTGGCTGGAAAATTTGAATCTGCGGGGCGGTTTCAAAAAAGACATCTTAGACTATATCCAGGAGAAATATCCCCACCTGCTCCCCCTGTACGACACCATCTACAACAAGGGAGACAGAAGCTACTTCCGTGGTCTGGAAGAACAGGCGGAGCACCTTGCAAGAGAATGCGGTTGTCCCTTTGTGGACAACGAACTCCCCTACGGCCGGGCAGAGCCGGGACATCCGGTCATTGTGGATTATTTTTACCACGAGGAAGTACGCGGCTCTGAGAACACCGGGAAGCGAACTCAAAAAGTATGATCTTAGGGTGCTCTGAAACGTAGTATGGACAATCGACACCCACACTCTAAGTTACGTGTGTCAACGTGATAAAAATTATATTGGACAAACGCTTGACAACTTTTGTTTTGTAATTTCAAAATTTTCTCTGACCCATTTTTGACCCAGAATAGAATTGGAGCGGGCAGGGCTGGACGGAAACAATGGAAGATCCGCCGAGCGGACGGTGGTAAAAAGCACAAATCGGAGCCGAAATGACTCCGATTTGCCCTTGAGACTGCCTCATAACCCGGAGGTCGGAGGTTCAAGTCCTCCCTCCGCAACCAGATCGAGTGGATGTAACTGATTTCAGTTACATCCACTTCTTTTTTACCTGAAAGTATTGACACGGGCATCATTCGTGAGTATATTATAATGATTTAGCGAGAAACGCTGAATGGGCGGCATGGGAAGAGAAAGGATTCACAATATGAAACACGATTTCAAGTTCATATCCAAACATTCCCCACAGGTTAAGTCTGCCTATTCTGACCTTATGGAAATTCTCAGTCTTGTTCATGATGACTTGCGGAAGCAATACACTTTTCAGCATAAGCCGGTTGGCAGTTACTCTCGAAATATGATAACCTATGATGCAAAATCAAATATCGGTTTCGATTTTGACATCAATATTTATCCCAACGATGAAGAAAATCGCTTCACTGCAAAACAGATCAAATTACTATTCAAACAATCATTGGATAAATTTGCGCATCGGTATGGCTACGACTTTGCCGAAGACTCAACTCGCGTCTTAACCATCAAAGTTAAGGACCGAAAAAATTCCCGTATACTTCACAGCGTTGATTTTGCTTTTGTAAATGACTATGAAGACGACGATGGATACGATTGTCAGGAGTACATTCACTATAACAAGAAACAAAATGCTTATTCATGGTCAGAACAGTCTCAAGGATTCTATATGCTTCCGGAACGCTTTCAATGGATAAAAGATAATGGATTGAAAGGTGCGCTGTACACACTATACATCCGCAGGAAAAATAACAATGATGACCCAAACAAGCATTCCCGTTCACTATTCGCCGAAGCGGTCAATGCTTGTTATAATGAGAATTGTGATGAATAGGTTTTTGTGTCCGGAGCAGGTTTACGCCTGCTCCGGTTTTGCCCGTCCCCTGCGTTTCGTACACATCGATGTGGTCGATCAGCTCGTTCAACACCTGTTTGGTCAGCGTCCGCATTTCCATGAACTTGCGTATCGCATGAATGAATTCTTCCGCTCGTTTTCCTTTTCGCCCATTTCGGTCAGCTTCCTGCGCAGCTTCAGAATCTTCTTTTGCAGCTGCTCACGCTCATCGGAATATTCCTGCGAAAGAACACAGTAGTTATCCTCCGAGGTCTTGCCGCTGAGCTTGTCCTCATAAAGCGTTTTCAGTAGCTTGGGAATGATCTCAATTTTGCGCTGGTTTTCCCGGTCTTTTCAGCGGATACAGCACATCCCTCCAACCCGCACACGATCCCGCAGCCCCTGCATTTTCCAGAAACCCCCAACAGCGGCGGCTACATATTTTTGCCGCCATTGCAGAAAATAGGCATACCGCCGATGAAGAAGGGCAAGCACACCCACCATCGCCGGTAACAAAACTCAACAGCTGGAGGATGTATATAGATGAAAGCAACTGGGATCGTGCGGCGCATCGATGACCTGGGCCGGGTCGTGATCCCCAAGGAGATCCGCCGCACCATGCGTATCCGTGAGGGCGACCCGTTGGAGATCTACACCACACGGGACGGGGAAGTCATTTTCAAGAAGTACTCCCTCATCGGCGGGCTGGAGGACTTTGCCGCCCAATTCTGCGACACCCTGTCCCGCAACACGGATTTCACCGCCGCTGTCACCGACCGGGACGGCATCGTGGCCGTAGCCGGGGCCGGGAAGCGGGAGCTGCTGGGCAAGAACCTTTCTCCGCAGCTGGAGCAGATCATGGAGCAGCGCAGCATCTATCAGTACCGCTCCGGGCAGGAGCGGCTGCCGGTCTCCGAGAGCACCGGGCAGTATGCGGCGGCGGTGGCCGCCCCCATCCTGTGCGGCGGCGACGTGTTGGGGCTGGTACTCTTTGTCTCGGCGGAGGATCGTCTCCCCGGCGAGGGGGAGTACAAGCTGGCCCAAGCCGTGGCGGGTTTTCTGGGCAAGCACATGGAGACCTGACTGCAAAGGGAGCCGGGAGAGCGATGCTCTCCCGGCTCCCTTCGCCCGTTTATCCCAGCAGCCCGAAGGCTCCATGGATCAGCATACAGACCGCCATCCCCACCGCCGTCGGCAGCACCATGGCCAGCAGCGTCCACCGGCAGCCGCCGGTCTCCCGGCGGATGGTGAGGCAGGTGGTGCCGCAGGGGAAGTGCAGCAGGCACAGGGCCATCATACACAGGGCCGTCTCCGTGGTCCAGCCGCTGTGCAGCAAAATGGCCCGCAGCGCCTCCAGCCCGCCGCACTCCGTCAGCGTCCCGGTGTGCAGATAGCCCATCAGCAGAATGGGCAGCACGATCTCATTGGCGGGAAAGCCCAGCAGAAAGGCCAGCAGCACCATGCCGTCCAGCCCCATGAGCCGTCCCAGCGGGGACAGTACCCCGGCGGCCCGCTCCAGCAGAGAGACGCCCCCGGCGTCCATGTTCCCCATCCCCCAGATCAGCAGCCCCGCCGGGGCCGTCACCGTCAGCGCCCGTCCCAGCACAAACACCGTCCGATCCAGCAGGGAGCGCACCAGCACCCGCCCCACCTGGGGCAGGCGATAGGGCGGCAGCTCCAGTGAAAAAAAGGAGGGCTGTCCTCGCAGCACCGTGGCGCTCAGCAGCTTGGACATGGCCAGCGTCATGGCCACGCAGAACACGATGACCCCTAAAAACACCGCCGCTGCCAGTGCCGACCGCCCCGGCCCGGCGGCATCCCCCAGAAAGAACAGGCCGATCAGGGCGATCAGCGTAGGGAAGCGGCCGTTGCATGGAACGAAGCAGTTGGTGAGGATGGCCACCAGCCGCTCTCTGGGGCTGGCAATGATGCGGCAGCCGGTGACGCCGCAGGCGTTGCAGCCGAAGCCCATGGCCATGGTGAGGCTCTGCCGCCCGCAGGCGCCCGCCGCCCGGAAGCACCGATCCATGCAGAAGGCCACTCTGGGCAGATACCCGGCGTCCTCCAGCAGCGTGAACAGGGGGAAGAAGATGGCCATGGGAGGCAGCATCACCGCCACCACCCACGCCACCGTCCGGTAGATGCCGTCCACCACAGCCCCCTGCACCCACCACGGCGCTCCTGCCAGCAGACCCCGCAGTGGTTCCTCCAGCGCCGTCAGCCACCGGCTCAGCAGCCGGGAGGGGGCATTGGCCCCCTGTATGGTCAGGTAGAACACCAGCCCCAGCAGCAGAAGCATCACCGGAAAGCCTGTAAGCCGGGAGGTCAGCAGCCGATCCAGCCGCCGGTCCGGGGCGTGGGGGTCTGGCCCGGCGCACCGGACGCACTGCCGCCCGATCTCCTCCGCCAGCGCCACCACCGACGCTGTCAGGCTGTCCCGCAGGGCCTGCCCGGAGAGCGCTCCCAGCCGTTGCTGCGCCCGCTGCCACAGGGACTGTTCCCCCTCTGTGGGCGGGCTTCCCCACAGCAGCGCCACGGCCCGGCGGCGGGACATTCCCGTCTCCAGCAGTCCCAGCGCCGCCTCCACCGGAGGGGCGTAGGTCAGCTTCCAGCCGTCCTCCCATGGCTCCCGGCGGCACACCTCCGCCGCCTGATGCCGCAGCTCCGCCAAGCCCTTCCCGCTGCGGGCGGCGGTGGCCACCACCGGCACATCCAGCAGCTGCCCCAAGCGCCGGATCTGGGGCGTGACACCCCGGCGGGCCGCCTCGTCCATGAGATTCACGCACAGCACCAGCCGCTGGGTCTGCTGGCGGAGCTGTAGGGCCAAGATCAGCCCCCGCCGCAGGCAGGAGGCGTCCACTACCACAATGACGGCATCCGCCTGCCCGCTCTGCAAAAACGCCCCGGCCACTTCCTCCTCCGGCGAATCCGCCGCCAGAGAATAGGTCCCCGGCAGATCCACCAGCCGGAACCGCTGCCCCGCCTGCGAAAAATACCCCTCTGCCCGCTCCACGGTCTTGCCGGGCCAGTTGCCCGTGTGCTGGCGCAGCCCTGTCAGGCGGTTGAACACGGTGCTTTTTCCCACATTGGGGTTTCCCGCCAGCGCCACGGTATATGTATGCTCCACCACGCCTCCCCCTTCCCTAAGGATAGACCATTGTATGCCGCCCACCTCCGTTGGGTGCGGGGAGGGTGCGGAAGGGCCTCCAAGAGCGCACAAAAGCCCGCCAGCGGCGGGCTTTTGCGATGACGGAGAGGATGGCGGGCAATGCCCTCCCGACGCCAAAGGCGGCAGCCCTATGGGCTGCCGCCTGAGTCTGTCGAGAAAAGTGAGAACCTCTCGTCAACGGGGAGGAAGGGTGTGTGCGGGAAACCCGGGAAGGGTGTCCTGCACGATGATGATCCCCATTTTTCAGAACTTTTTTGAAGTTCTGAAAAATGCCTCAGCGTGTCGAAAAGACTTTTTCGATACGCTGAGGCGGCAGCCCTATGGGCTGCCGCCTTCTTACTCTGTAGGGAAACGGAATCACTCGGCCTTTTCCACAGCCTCGGTGCGGTAGATGAAGCGCACAGCGCCGTCCATGCCGTCCGTCAGACCGGAGAAGCTGCGGTAGTTGCGGGAGACCTCCACCGTGGCGGTCAGGCGCTCCGCCAGACCCTCCACGTCGTCGCCCAGCACGCTGACCAGCTTCTCCACGCCCTCCTCATTGAACTGCTTCAATCCATCGGAGAGCTGCATGGCGCCGTCCCGCAGCTGCTTCACGCCATCCAGCAGGGCGGGCATATTGCTCTGGAGCCGCTGAGCACCGGCGGCAGCCTGATCCACACCGGCGGTGTAGCTATTCAGGCCCATGTAGAACACGTTGTACTGGTCCAGCTGCTGCTTCAGGCTGCGGATCTGCACGGCACCGGCGGAGGCCTGCTCCGTAGCGGCCATGATCTTCTGCTGCACCTCGTCGGAGGCCATGGTCTCCTCGATCTTCAGCTGCACCTGCTGCTCCGTGGCGGCGTCGATCTTCTGCCGGATCTCCTCCGTCCCCATAAGGGCCGTCACATTCTCGGAGATGGTCTGCTGCATAGCCGGAGTCTGCACCTGCATCTCTACGGCGGCATCCACCTGCGCCTTCAGTTCAGGACTCTGCTGATACTGCTCCATGGTGTAGCCCATGGCGTTGAGCACCTGCCCCAGCACCTGCTGGCGCACCTGCTCCGTCACCTGCGCCGTTACCTGCTGCTGCACGGCCTCGGTCACAGCGGCACGGATCTGATCCCGTGCGGCCTCCACGGCGGCAGTCACCTGCTCACGGGCGGCCTGCTCGGCCAGCGTACCGGCCTCGTCCAGCTGGGCCAGCACGCCGCTCAGCACGGTGGTGTAGTTGTCAATGGTCAGGGAGGGGATGGTGATGCCCGCCTGCGCCAGCTGGGGCTGCAGCTGCTCATCGGCCATAGCCAGCAGGGAGGTAAAGACCTGCTTGGCCCCGGCGTTCAGGGCGCTGCTGTTGGAGCTGAGCTGATCCAGACCGTCCGTCAGCTGATCCACGCCGTCAGACAGCTGTCCGCAGCTGTCCAGCAGCGTGCAGAGTCCGTCATACAGCTGGGAGGAACCGTCCATCAGCTGATCCATGGCATCCGTGAGCTTGCCCAGAGAATCGGACAGGCTCCCCAGATCGCCGGAGGTAAGGTCGTCGGTATCCACCTCGTTGAGGAGGCTGTTGGAGACGACGGTGAGGGTGGTCTCCAGCGTAAAGTCCGTCACATCGGCACTGATCTCTACATAGTCGGGCAGGTCCAGCTGCTCCTTGCTGATGCCCAGATCCTCCTGCAGGCCGGGGAAGGCCATGCCCATGACGGCGATGCGGTCGCCGTCGTTGATGAGCTTACCGTTGGAGACGGTGACATTGGAGAAGTGGGAGGTATCCAGCAGGGCACCGGTAAGGGCCACGAAGGGGACATACACCTTCTGGCTGACGCCGTTGACGGTACGCACCTCATACTGGTTGTTTTCATACTCGAAGCGGATGGTCACCTTGCCGCTCTTGCCCGCCAGCTCGCTGGGGGTGACGGTCTTGCCGTCCAAGGTATAGTGGATGCTCATGCTCACCGGCAGCTCCTTCTGGATGGTGCCGGTCCAGCAGTCGTCCTTCACCTGCTGGGCGTCGTTCAGGCTCTCGATGGCCTTCTGGGCCTCGGCAGGCAGGGCGTTCTTGATCCAGTCGCTGACCAGAATTTTCTGGGTGCTGCCGTCGGCAGCGGTCATGACGTAAACCGTCTCGTCCTTGACGGCCTCCGTGTCGGAGGCGGAGGCAGCCGTCACCACGGCGGACGGGGCCTCGGTATCATTGGCGTCCTTGCCCACGGCGTAGGTGGTGACGCCGGCGGCGCCTACGGCCACCGCCATGGCTAAGATCACAGCCAGAAATTTATTCTTTTTCATTTTACAACCTCCTGTTTACCAATGAGATGGGTCATACCACGGGTGGTGCGGCACACGATGCCGTCGCACAGGATCAGCAGAGCCGACAGCACCAGCAGCACCAGCAGCACGCTGATGATAGCGCCACGGGCCATCAGCATACACATGGAGCCCACGATATCGATGTTGGAATACAGCGCCACGCCGAAGGTGGCGGCGAACAGGCCCATGCCGCTGACGATGATGGAAGGGGCCGAGGTCCGCAGGGCGGTCATGACGGCCTTCTTCTTGTCCTCGCCATTGAGCCGCTCCGCCTTGTAGCGGGTGGTCATCAGGATGGCGTAGTCCACCGTAGCGCCCAGCTGGATGGTACTGATACAGATGGGGGCGATGAAAGGCAGCGACTGACCCAGCACATGGGGCAGGCCCAGATTGATGAAGATAGCCAGCTCGATGACGGCGATCAGGATGAAGGGCAGGGAGAAGCTTCCCTCTACCAGCGTGATGATGATAAAGATGGCGGCGATGGAGATGGCGTTGACTACCTTGAAGTCGTGGTCCGTCGTCTCGATCATGTCCTTCATGCAGGGGGCCTCACCGATGAGCATTCCGCCCTCGTCGTACTTTTTCAGGATGGCGTTCAGCTGATCGATCTGCTGATTGACATCATCGGAGGCCACCTTATACTCGGAGTTGATGAGCAACAGCTCCCACTGGTCGCTCTCCAGCATGGAGCGCACGGAATCCGGCAGCACCTCCATGGGGATCATGGGACCTACCACGCTCTCCATGCCCAACACATACTTCACGCCCGGCACCTGCTCCATCTCGTCGATCATGGCCCGGACGTCGCTGTCCGGCAGATCGGCGTTCACCAGCAGCATATGGGTGGAGGCGATGTCAAACTCCTCGGAGAGCTTCTTGTTGGCGATGACGTACTCCATGTCCTCCGGCAGGCACTGGCCCATGTCGTAGTACACCTCATCGTTGGTCTTATCATAGCTGATGTAGGCCGGGGCAACAAGCAGGGCGAAGATCACCAAAAACACGGGGAAAATCTTGCACACGCCCTTGGCAAAGCCTCCCATATCGGGGATCAGGGACTTATGCCGTGTCCGCTGCAGAGGCTTATCAAGCACCAGGATCAGGGACGGCAGGATGGTCACGCAGCCCAGCACGCCCAGCAGCACGCCCTTAGCCATGACGATACCCAGGTCACGGCCCAGCGTGAAGGACATGAAGCACAGGGCGATGAAGCCGGCAATGGTGGTGGCAGAGCTGCCGATGACGGAGGTAAAGGTGTTGTGGATGGCCACCGCCATGGCCTCCTTGTGGTCGCTCTGCAGGGTCAGCTGCTCGTTGTAGCTGTGCCACAGGAAGATGGAGTAGTCCATGGTCACAGCCAGCTGCAGCACCGCAGACAGGGCCTTGGTGATGTAGGAGATCTCTCCCAGAAAGAAGTTGCTGCCAAGGTTATACACGATGGCCATGCCGATGCTGGCCAGAAACACGAAGGGCACCAGCCAGCCGTCCAGCAGCAGCATCATGGCGGCGCAGGCACAGGCCACGGCCAGCGCCACATAGATAGGCTCCTCCTGCTCGCACAGGTCCTTCAGATCCGTCACCAGTGCCGACATACCCGACACGAAGCACTGCTTGCCGGCGATGGAGCGGATCTCACGGATGGCGTCCATGGTCACGTCCTCCGAGGTGGCGGAGTCGAAGAACACCGCCAGCATGGTGGCGTCATCGGTATTGAACTCGTTATACAGCTTATCCGGCAGCAGCTCCATGGGGATGGAGAGGTCCGCCACGGAATCGTACCACAACACGCTCTCCACGTGGTCCACCTGCTGGATCTTCTCCTTCAGCTGGGCCACCTCCTGCACCGGCATATCCTGCACCACGATGAAGGAGAAGGCTCCCTTGCCGAAGTCCTCCTTCAACGTCTCCTGCCCGATGACGGTATCCATGTCGCTGGGCAGATAATCCAGCATATCGTAGTTGATCCGGGTACCCAGCATCCCAAACACCGCCGGCACCAGCAGGATCAATGCGATCATCAGGATCAGAACACGGTTTTTTACCACCGCTTTAGACAATCCCATTGCATCTCGTTCCTTTCTCACTTGATCTCAAATTCGTCTGTCTCGATGACGTCCGGCTGCTGGTGGCGGATGATCTTCACCGTCAGCAGAGCCACCAGCAGATTCATCACGCCGTCCAGAAACAGCGACGCACCCAGGAGCATGGTCAGCGCCTGCGCCCCCTCGCCGGGCCGCAGCACCAGCAGCACGCCCAGCACACCGGCGCACGCCGCCGCCAGCAGGATGGCCCACCAGCGGTCGATGCCGAAGCGCTTGGCGTCCACGGCGATCTGCACCTTGAACAGCCCGTCCGACAGCACCAGAATGCCGTACACCACGCACAGAAAGCCGATGGTCTCGCCGGGATGGGTCAGTGTTACGATGCCCAAGGCCATCAGCAGCACGCCGAAGGCCAGATCGTACTGGAAGGCCAGCCGAAACAGGTCACGGGACAGATACCCCGCCACCTTCACGGCACCAAACACGATCATCCCAATGCCCAGCAGCTCTCCGATGACGGCCACCGACACGCCGGGCCATACAAACAGCACCACGCCCAGCACGCACAGCAGCACCGACATGATGATGTATCCTGTTTTGGCCGCTCGCATAGGGGTCACAGAACGCATGATACGCATCTCCCTCACTTTTGATGGTCTGAGTTTACCGCTTTCGGCGGCGGGAGAAAATGGACAAAAAATGCCGGGTGTCTGAAAGTCAGACACCCGGACGCAAATTGCCCAGTTTTTAGGCAGTCAGGGGGTATTTGCCTAAATTTTCAATGGTCCTCCCGGCTGCGCTCGATGATGAGCTCCGGCAGGCCGTGGCACAGGCGGCTGATACGCCGCAGCTCCTCCAGCGCCTCATCCTGCATCCCGCCGCTGATCCAGTCGATGCACATTCCGAAGAGTTGGCACTTGATGAAGCGGATCACCGCCCGGCGGTCCGCCTCCGGCAGCTGGTGCTGGGGGAAGGCGGTATCGATGTAGGTGGTGACGGCGTACTCGCACAGACGCATGGTGCTCTCCTCGAAGAGGTCACGGTTCACGGAGTGGTAGATGTGCATCACGGCGCTGCGGTTTTGCAGAGCGTAGCGGAAGGCCATCTCGCAGCACTCGTCCAGCGTGGAGATGGTGGGGTACTCCTCAATGAGCTGGTCGGTGTAGGAGGTGATGATCTCAGCGATGAGGGAGGGGATATCCTGAAAATGGTAGTAAAAGGAGTTGCGGTTGATGCCGCATTTTTCCACAATATCCCGAACGCTGATCTTGTTCAGAGGTTTTTCGTTGAGCAGCTGCAAAAACGCCGTTTCAATGGCCTGCTTGGTAAAATTTGCCATACATACCTCCGTCTCTTCTGCACATACTCTCTCGGAAAATTGATTATAACAGATTTTTCCCCGGCTGACAACCCTCCCAAAGCGCCCAAAATGGGGCATACTATCCCTGCCGTCACGACCGACGGCAGCCAAGAACAGGAGGTCCATGCCATGCGAAAGAAAAAGCCCTTTCACGACCCGGCGCCGGATATCCACGACTTTCCCGGCGTTCCGGAGAGCACCTTCGATCTGGTAAACCAGTACGGCACCTACAACATCCAGCCCACCTCCCACACGGAGAATCTGTTTCCTCTCATCGGGCCGGAGCTGCCGGAGCGCTGGCGCACCATGCGTCTGGGAAAGGACGATCTGGAGGACTTGTAGCGGAAGTCTGCGGGGCAGACGCATCAGGGGCGGGCGCATTTGCGCCCGCCCCTGATGCGCTTTTCTCTTGCAGGCTGTGTCGAAATATGGTAGGATGGATGTATACCATATGGTATAGCGACCCCCAAATACATGATTCGGAGGAAAGAGAAGCGATGAAGCAGATGAAACGGGCCGCAGGTCTGCTGCTGGCGCTGGTACTGGTGCTGAGCATGGCCGCCTGCGGTAAGAAGGACGGAGACGGCGGCGACAGCCAATCCGGCTTCCAGCGTGGCACGATTGAAAACGGCATTTACACCAACACCTTCGTGGGCATCGGCTGCCAGCTGAGCGATGACTGGACCTACTACACCGACGAGCAGCTGGCAGAGCTGTCCGGCGTGGTGGCCGAGAGCAGCGAGG
The DNA here is from genome assembly GCF_018408575.1 of Vescimonas coprocola. Classification (NCBI taxonomy): domain Bacteria; kingdom Bacillati; phylum Bacillota; class Clostridia; order Eubacteriales; family Oscillospiraceae; genus Vescimonas; species Vescimonas coprocola. Next base: position 2,334,768 of record NZ_AP023418.1, on the reverse strand, counting down.
AGATGCAGAAGGCCATGGAGGATGGCAAGAGCACCTATGATATGTTCGCCAGCGCCATGGAGGGCCTTGTGACCATAAACGTGGTGTATGAGGATCTGGGCGCTCTGTACGGCAAGCTGCTGGACGAGGCGGGCTATCTGGAGATCGCCGTACCCAAGCTGGAAGATGCTCTGGCCTCCATGGGGCTATCCAACGTGAAGGTGGAGCAGACTCCGGTGCAGTTCGCCGGTCTGGTTCGGGAGGGCGCTGTTATCTCCGGCGAGATGGACGGCGTCCCCATGTATGAGACGCTGGTGTGCATCAAGCAGGAGGGCTATATGTGCTGCGTGACCATGTGCAGCTGGACGGAGGATATCACCGCCGATCTGGCGGAGCTGTTCTATCAGGCGTAAGCCAAGGCGAAACAAATAAACAGGAGGCCGCAGACAATGCCTGCGGCCTCCTGTTTTTTTGGTTTATTACAGCTCCGGGGCGGCGTTGGTGCGCTGGGAGCGCAGACGGTAAGTGACCTTCTTCAGCTTCCGGCTTCTCATGGAGCTGATGGCCGTGGGGATGGCGCCCAGCAGCGTGAAGGCATACAGCTTCACCAGCTCCCCGATGTAGGTGGAGGAATCGATGATCTCCTGACGCAGCATCTCCGGGATCATGCGGAAGCAGTCCAACAGGCTCAGCTCGTAGTAGTCCTTCAGCTCGTTATAGACGGCGACGGACCAATCCAGCTGGTAGCCCACGTAGGTCATGCCCAGCATCAGCACGATGCTGACCACCAGACCCACGGTGGAGAACCGGCCGCCCAGCAGCTCATAGCCCTTCATGGTGCAGATGGCCATGACGATACCGCTGACTGCCGCCACGTAGCCCAGCTGGCCCAGCAGCACGATGCACGCCACGCCCAGCAGAGAACCCAGCAGCGCACCCACGGTGCCGGCCACCACGTTCTCCTTCTTGCCCAGCTCCGCCTGCTGGTTCTGCTCCTGCAGATGGCCCAGCTGCTGGTAGCAGCTGTCACACAGCAGGGAGGGGACCCCGGTCATGATGCAGGGGTCCGTCTCCACGGCGCTGCCGCAGTTCTGGCAGCAGTTATCATAGCCGGAGGCGTGCAGGAACTCCACCACGGCGGCTACGGCCTCCGCCAGCTTCTCCACCTGATTGGGATTGCCGAAGCGGACATTCAGGGTCAGCTCCACCCGGCTGCGCCGGACGGAGACGCCCGTCACCAGACGGGTCCCCTTGACGAATTGCCGGATGGCGGACTGATCCGGCTCCTGCCCCAGCTTGTGCAGGGACAGGGTCATAACGGCAAGGCCCTGATCGTTGCGCCAGAGCATGGTCTGGTAGCCGCCGACGCTGCCGAAGAGGATGCTGCTCTCGCCGTCCACCGTCAGATGCAGACGCTGGGCGGTCTGGTCCAGAAAGGTCTTTTCTTTTTGAGTCATGGGGTAGTTCTCCTTTTCTCTCTTTCACATGGTTTACACACAACTAGGCCGGAGGATCGTCAGAAGGAGACGACCTCCTCCTTGGGCTTTTCGCAGGGGGCGATGGCGGTGACATACAGCACCGGGCCCTCGCCCTGATAGGCGTCATTGGCCTCTTTCTTCACCGTGGCGGTGATCTCCACCCACTGGCGGTTCTTGAACCTCTCCAGCCCCTCGCCCTTGGCCACCAGAGCCAAAAACTGCATATCGTTCTCGCAGCAGACCATGGCGAAGCGGCCGGGGCAGTGGACACCCTTGAACTTCTTGGAGTGGCACATGACGGCCTTATACCGCACGGTGACACCGTCATAGCGGTCGGGGTTGTCCATCATATCCACATACCAGACACCGTAGTCGTCGTCCGGCACATCCAGATGGCCGTCGGAGAGATCGAAGGGGGACATCTCCGGAGTGACGTACTCCTCACTGGTGCCGTCCTCGTTCTCCAGATAGATATCGGCCCGGCGGTTCACCATCCGCAGGTTGCGGCTGCGGAGCTGGGCCCGCAGCTCCTCGTTGCAGTGGTTGAAGATCAGCATATCGGCGTTGCTGATCTTCTCCATCATCAGCTGGCCCATATTCTTCACATACATCTCGAAGCTTCTGGCGTCCACCAGACACATGATCTGGTAGAGGATCCAGTTGGCAGGCAGGCCGTCCCGGTACAGAGGCTCGATCATCCACATACCGTTATACTCGATGATGACCTGCTTGGGCCGGTACTGCTTCTCCAGCTTCTTGAACAGCTCCGGAGTCAGCTGACTCTGCTCGTCCACCGTGTAGGTGAACACATTGCCCAGCACACGGGGGTCGTACTCCAGCTCCCCCTCCTCGCAGCAGATCAGCAGGGTGCGGTCCTCCTCGGCAAAGCCGTCCCGGAGGATACCGTTGATGAAGCCGGTTTTTCCGGAATCCAGAAACCCGGCGATGAGATAGACAGGAATATCCATAGTTCCTCGCTCCTTACAGGTGTTACAGGCTGAACAGCTCTTTGAGCTTGTCCTCCTTCAGCTGGGCGCCGATGACGCACAGGCGGCCGGTGTAGTCGGCGCTGCCGTAGCGGACGTCCTGCTCCTCAGGGACATAGTCGAAGTGCAGCCACTTGCCGCCGCTGGGAACGATGCCCTTGGCCCGGAGGATGGCGCCGTAGTCGCCGGTATCCAGCGCCGTCAGGATGCGGCGGATGTCCTCCTCCGTGTAGGAGTGGACCGTCTCGGCGCCCCAGCTGGTGAACACCTCGTCGGCGTGGTGGTGATGGTGGTGGCAGGAGCACTCCGGGTCGTCGCACTCGCCGTCATGGTGATGGTGATGCTCATGCTCGTCGTGGTCATGATGGTGGTCATGTTCCTCGTGGTCATGGTGGCAGCAGCCCTCGTGATGGTGATGCTCATGTTCGTCGTCATCGTCATCATCGTCGTGGTGATGGCCGCAGCAGCAGTGGCCCTCGTCCTCGTCGTGGTCATGATGATGGTGATGCTCGTCATGGTCATCATGCTCATCATGGTCGTGGTGGTGATGGTGGTGCTCCGCCTCCTCCGCCTCGTGCTCGGCCTGCATCCTGGCCAGCAGCTCATCGGCCAGAGAGACCTTTTCCACAGCGGACAGCAGAGTCTTGCCGTCCAGCTGGTCCCACGGGGTCGTGAGGATGGCGGCGGTGGGATTCTTCTCCCGCAGCAGAGCCACGGCGGCCTCCAGCTTTTCCTGAGACAGCTTCTGGGTCCGGGAGAGGATGATGGTGCCGGCAGACTCGATCTGATTGTTGTAGAACTCACCGAAGTTCTTCATATACACCTTCACCTTGGTGGCGTCGGCCACGGTGACGAAGGAGTTCAGCTTCATATCCGGCTCGTCCCGAACGGTGTTCTCCACCGCCACGATAACGTCGGAGAGCTTACCTACGCCGGAGGGCTCGATGAGGATGCGGTCCGGGGCGAACTGCTCATGGACCTGGCGCAGAGCCTTGTTGAAGTCACCCACCAGAGAGCAGCAGATGCAGCCGGAGGACATCTCGCTGATCTGCACGCCGGAATCCTTCAGGAAACCGCCGTCGATGCTGATCTCCCCGAACTCGTTTTCAATGAGTACCAGCTTCTCGCCCTGATAGGCCTCGCTGAGCATCTTCTTGATGAGCGTGGTCTTACCGGCGCCCAGAAAACCCGATACAATGTCGATTTTTGTCATAAAACAACCCTTCTTTTCTCCTCCACCATGGCAGAGGACAATTTTTCTCTTATATCATACCCTATTTTTCCAAAAATGCAAGAGGGGGAGACGACTCTCCGCCGCCGGGGCGGAAAACTTTTCTTGACAGGATACTCATACGGCGTTATACTGTACTCACTATAAACGAAAGGAGGCGTACACCATGACGAAGATCAAGCTGACCAGTAAGGGGATCATCGTGTGCGCCGCCGGATCGGCCCGATAAAGGGGCCGATGTGACCGTACTCTGTGTGCGTCCCCGTCCGGGGGCGCATTTTTTGTACGCTGCCGGATGCCGGCGGCGTTTGGACAGGCGGTCTGCGGGCCGCCGGGAGAGAGAAGGAGGCTTATGGAAGAGAATCGATCGACATTCAAGCTGTCGGGGCGGGAGAAGGCCGGGCTCATCTGGCACTATCTGCGCCCCTGCTGGGGGCATTTTGCGGCGGCGCTGCTGTGTGCGTGCCTGTCCATGGCGCTCAACGCCCTGACGCCCCAGATCATCCGTATCACGGTGGACTCCATTCTGGGATCCGAGGAGGCCAAGCTGCCGGCGCTGGTGCTGCGGGTGCTGCCGCTGGAGACGCTGCGGCAGGAGCCTGTCACGGCGCTGTGGTGGGCGGCGGGGGCCGTCATGGTGACGGCGCTGCTGCGGGGCCTGTGCAGCTTCGGGCAGCGGGCGCAGCTGTCCCGTGGGTCCGAGGCCTACGTCAAGGGGCTGCGGGATGACCTGTACCGGCGCATCCAGTATCTGCCCTTTGCGTGGCACAAGCAGCACCCCACCGGCGACATCATCCAGCGCTGCACCTCCGATGTGGACGTGATCCGCACCTTCGTGTGCAACCAGCTGGTGGAGGTGGTGCGGACGGTGTTCCTCATCATCCTGTATCTGTGGATCATGTTCCGCATGAACGTGAAACTGTCCCTGATCGCTCTGGCCTTTATCCCCATTGTGGGCCTGTCGTCGGGGGTATTCTACCGGAAGATTTCCTCCCGGTTCAAGACTGCCGACGAGGCCGAGGGCGAGGTGACCGCCTGCGCTCAGGAGAACCTCACCGCCGTGCGGGTGGTGCGGGCCTTTGGCCGGGAGAAGTATGAGGAGGACAAGTTTCAGGCCAAGAGCGAGCGATATGCCGGACTGTGGATCCATCTGGGAAAGCTCCTGTCGGTATACTGGGCGTCGGGGACGCTGCTGACGTGCCTGCAGGTGATGGTCATCATTCTGGCGGGCATCCATGAGAGCGTGGCGGGAGCCATGACTCTGGGCGCCTTCGTGGCCTTCGTCAGCTACAACGAGTCCCTGGCGTGGCCCGTGCGTTCTCTGGGCCGGGTGCTGTCGGACATGAGCAAGGCCGGGGTGTCCATGGACCGTGTGGGCTACATCCTCCGCTCCCCGGAGGAGCAGGAGCAGCCCGACGACGTTCCCTTCCCCGGCGGGGACATCGTATTTGACCATGTGACCTTCGGCTACGAGGGGCAGCCTGTGCTGAAGGATGTGTCTTTCACCATCCGGGAGGGGGAGACCTTCGCCGTGCTGGGCGGCACCGGCTCCGGCAAGAGCACGCTGGTGCATCTGCTGGACCGGCTGTACGACGTGCCGGAGGGTTCCGGCCGCATCACCATCGGCGGTGTGGACCTGCGGCACATCCGGCGCAGCGACCTGCGGCGGCACATTGGCCTTGTTTTGCAGGAGCCCTTCCTGTTCTCCCAGACCATCGGGGAGAACATCCGGGCTGTGCGCCCCGATGCGCCGGAGGATGCCATGCGCCGTGCGGCGGCCATCGCCTGCGTGGACGAGGCGGTGACCTCCTTCCCGGAGGGGTATGACACCATCGTGGGGGAGCGGGGCGTGACTCTCTCCGGCGGACAGAAGCAGCGGGTGGCCATCGCCCGGATGCTGATGCAGCAGGCCCCGGTGATGATCTTCGACGACTCCCTGTCCGCCGTGGACGCCGAGACGGACGAGAAGATCCGCACCGCCCTGCGCCGGTCTACCGGCAAGGCCACGGTGCTGCTGATCTCCCACCGGGTCACCACCTTGATGCAGGCCGACCGCATTCTGGTGCTGGACGGCGGCCGGGTGGCGGAGCTGGGGACTCACGCCCAACTGGTGGAAAAGCCCGGCATCTACCGGGATATCTATCACATTCAGATGCAGAGTGCCGACCGGGCGCTGCTGGAGGAAGGGGGGAGCGAGCATGGCGGCCATTGACGAAAAGGAATATACCCAATCCTTCGACTGGAGGATCTGGAAGCGGCTGGGGCCGTTCCTGCGGCCCTATCGGGGGGCCTTCGTGTCCATGCTGGTGTTCAACGGCATCTGCGCTCTGGTGGACGTGGTGCTGCCCCTGTTCCAGAAGTACGCCATCCAGAACTTCATCGAAAAGAACACCCTGACAGGGCTGCTGCCCTATGCACTGGCGTATCTGGCGGTCATTCTGGTGCAGGCCCTGTCGGTGGTGATCTTTGCCCGAAACTCCATGCACATCGAGATGAATCTGGGCAAGGATATGCGTGGGGCATTGTTTCACCATTTGCAGACCCTGTCCTTCTCCTTTTATAACGTGACACCGGTGGGCTATCTGCTGACCCGTGTCATGAGCGACACCAACCGCATCTCCAGTATGCTGGCGTGGAACTTTACGGATATCCTGTGGGCAATGTTCTATGTGCTGGGTACCTTTGCCGCCATGCTGGCGCTGAACTGGAAGCTGGCGCTGGCGGTCATCGCCATTGTGCCGGTGATGGCCATTCTGACTGGGTATTTTCAGAACCGCATCCTCCACTGGAACCGGAAGGTGCGTAAGCTGAACTCCCGCATCACCGGAGCCTTCAACGAGGGCATCACCGGCGCACGCACCACCAAGACGCTGGTGACGGAGGAGCAGACCGCCGACGCCTTCCGCAGTCTCACCCGACAGATGCACGACTCCGGCATCCGGGCAGCCCGGCTTAATGCGGTGTTTATCCCGCTGGTGCTGTTCTTCGGCACCATGGCGGTGTCTATCGTGCTGCTGCGGGGCGGCTATATGGTGCTGGATCAGGCGCTGGAGCTGGCCACTCTGTCGGCCTTTACCACCTATGCTGTCAGTATCTTTGACCCCATCCAGATGACCGCCGCCAATCTGGCGGAGTTCATCTCTCTGCAAGCCTCCATCGAGCGGGTAACCGACCTGATGGACGAACAGCCGCAAATTCAGGACACCCCGGAGGTCATCGAGAAATACGGCGATGCCTTCCACCCCAAGCGGGAGAACTGGGAGCCGCTGCGGGGCGAGATCGAATTCCGGGATGTGACCTTCCGCTATCCCGACGGCGGCGAGAACGTGCTGGAGCATTTCTCCCTCCACATCCCCCAGGGGACCACGGTGGCCATCGTAGGCGAGACGGGGGCCGGCAAGAGCACCCTCATCAATCTGGCCTGCCGGTTCTTTGAGCCTACGGAGGGACAGATCCTCATTGACGGCGTGGACTACCGCCAGCGCAGCCAGCTGTGGCTCCACTCCAACATCGGCTATGTGCTGCAGAATCCCCACCTGTTCTCCGGCAGCGTCCGGGAGAACATCCGCTACGGCAAGCTGGACGCCACCGACGAGGAGGTGGAGGCCGCCGCACGGGCCGTGTCGGCGGATACGGTGGTGGACAAGCTGGAAAATGGCTGGGACAGCGATGTGGGTGAGGGCGGCGACCGTCTCTCCACCGGCGAGAAGCAGCTGATCTCCTTTGCCCGTGCCGTGCTGGCCGACCCCCGCATCTTCGTGCTGGATGAGGCCACCTCCTCCATCGACACCCAGACGGAGCAGCTGATCCAGAACGCCATCGACCATCTGCTGACGAACCGCACCTCCTTTCTGGTGGCCCATCGTCTCTCCACCATCCGCAAGGCGGACGTGATCCTGGTGGTGAAAGACGGCCACATCGTGGAGCAAGGCAAGCATGAGGAGCTGCTGCGGCGCAAGGGGTACTACCACGACCTGTACAGCAAGCAGTTCACTCAGGAGAGCGCCGCCCGCATCTTGGGCGAGGGCAGCGCCCAATAAAGCACATATCAGAGCAAACAGCCCCAGCTCCGGCGCAGCACTGCGCCGGAGCTGGGGCTTTCTGCGTGGCGGCGAGGGTACGCCGTCATGTCCCGGCCACGGGATATAGGGTAAAAAGCAGCGGGCCGCCGGTATATCCGGCAGCCCGCTGCTTTTGATATCCTTCCGGCAGAGAGGGGCTTTGACGGGAAAGGAAACACAAAGCAGACCGGAGATATCTATCAGGAATGCATGACTTTCGGCTGAAGTTTGAGGAGGTTTTGCCGGAGTCAGATAAGCTTGTAAATGCCGGCAGCGCCCATGCCGCCGCCGATGCACATGGTGACCATGGCATATTTTCCGCCGGTGCGGCGCAGCTCATTCAGGGCCTTGATGGTCAGGAAGGCACCGGTAGCGCCCTGGGGATGACCCAGTGCCATAGCGCCGCCGTTGGGATTGGTCTTGGCGGGGTCCAGCCCCAGCGTTCTCATGCAGGGGATAGCCTGCGCCGCAAAGGCTTCGTTCAGCTCCACCACGTCCATATCGGCCACGGTGAGGCCCGCCTTTTCCAGCGCCTTGGGGGCGGCGTAGATGGGGCCGAGGCCCATGTAATCCGGCTCGCAGCCGGCCACGGCGAAGCTCAGCAGCTCTGCAACGGGCCGGATACCCAACTCCTTGGCCTTGCTGTCCCGCATCAGCACCACAAAGGCGGCAGCATCGCTGGTCTGGGAGGAGGTGGCGGCGGTCACAAGGCCGCCCTCCTTGAAGCAGGGCTTCAGCCCTGCCAGCGCCTCCAGCGTGGTGCTGCGGCGGATCCCCTGATCCTTGTCAAAGACGATGGGATCCCCGTCGGCATCCACGCCGGGCAGGGGGATGATCTCATCGTCGAACTTACCGGCGTCCTGTGCCGCCGCCGCACGGCGGTGGCTTTGGAGAGCCAGCTCGTCCATCTCCTGACGGGTGATGCCGTAGCGGGCGGCTACATTCTCCGCCGTCAGGCCCATGGGCATATACTCCTCCTCCCGCTGGCGCAGCAGGTCGGGATCGAAGGTATCGCTGATATCCAGATTCACCGGGCAGGCGGTCATGGACTCCACGCCGCCGGCCACCATTACATCCGCCACGCCGCAGGCGATCTGGCCCGCCGCCAATGCAATGGCCTGTAGACCGGAGGAGCAGAAGCGGTTGATGGTCATGCCGCAGACGCTATCCGGCAGGCCCGCACGGGCGGCCACCAGCCGGGCCATGTTGAAGCCCTGCTTGCGCTCCGGGATGGCGCAGCCAACGATGAGGTCGTCGATCTGATCGGCGGGCAGCTGGGGGACACGCTCCAGCACGCCCTTAAGGGTGAGGCCGCCCATGGTCACCGGATGCATATTCCGCAGGGCGCCCTTTTTTCCTGATTTTGCAACGGCGGAGCGGCCGTAGCCCACTACCACCACATGGTCAAACTGTCCCATTAGCAATCTTCCTCCATTTCTTTCAGCTCCGGAGAGACAATGAGCGGCGGCTCCACGGCGGAGCAGATCTCCTCCACGGAGTGGCCCCGGCGCAGCTCGGAGAGCACCAGACCCTCCGGCGTCACATCGATGACGCACCGCTCGGTGACGATATGATCCACGCACCGCCGCCCGGTATAGGGCAGGGTACATTCCTTGACGAGCTTGGGGGAGCCGTCCTTGGCGCACAGCTCCATGGCCACGATGACTTGCTTGGCCCCGTTGACCAGATCCATGGCCCCGCCCATGCCGAAGGCACGGTCGGGGGTGGCCCAGTTGGCCAGATCTCCGTGCTGGGAGACCTGAAGCGCTCCCAGCACCGTGGCAGCCATGCGGCCGGAGCGGATGATGCCGAAGGACTTGGCCACGTCAAAGGCGCAGCCCCCCAGCGCCGGGAGATAGGGAATGCCGCCGGCGTTAAAGAGCCGGTCGCTGATCTCGATGCCCTGCGCCGTGGCCCCTACGCCGATGAAGCCGTTCTCCGTCTGGAACAGGACACCGCTCTCGGCGTAGTTGCCGCAGAGGCTGGGGATGCCGATGCCCAGATTGACCACGTCACCGCTGTGGAAATACCGGGCCGCACGACGGGCGATAAAATGTCTGTTATCCATAGTCGTGCCTCCTTACACCAGGATCATATCCACGAACATACCGGGAACCTCCACCTCGTCGGGTGTGATCTCTCCCAGATCGCAGAAGTGGTCGCACTCCACAATGGACAGGTCCCCGCAGGTGGCCACGATAGGGTGGGAGGCCCGGCCGGTGCTGCCCCGGTAGGCCAGATTGCCGATGGGGTCGGCACGGCGGGCCCGTGTGATGGCGATATCCGCCCGGAGGGCGGTCTCCAGCAGGTACTGCTGTCCGTTGGCGGTGATGAGCTGCTTGCCCTCCTCCACCACGGTACCAAGTCCCGTTTTGGTGAGAACGCCTCCCAGTCCCATACCGCCGCAGCGGATGCGCTCGATCCAGCTGCCGATGGGGCTGAACTCCGCCTGAAGGGTACCAGCCTGGATCTGTGCGTTGGTATCCGGGTTGGTACCCACATGGGTGGTGATGATGCGGTCGATGACCTTCGCCCGGATCAGGCGGCCAATGCCCACACCGGGGTCGCTGGTATCGATGGAATAGACGGTCAGATGCCGGGCGCCGCTCTCCAGAATGCAGTCGATGAGCCGCTCCGGCATCCAGTGGCCGGTCTGGCCGCCGATGGCGATGGTCTGGCCATCCTTGAAGCAGGAGATGATCTTCTCCCGTGTAGTGACTTTACTTTCCATGTGGGGCCTCCTTTCCGGCGGTAAGCGGGACGATACAGTTGAGAATGAGCCCCACGGCAGCCAGCACGGCCGCAGCGGCAAAGGCCCACGTATAGGCCCCGTCCGGGGTGCGCAGACGCACCGCCAGCACCGGGCCGATGAGGCTGGCCAAGCCGAACACGATGTACATGACGCCGTAGTTCTCGGTGATATATTTGCTGCCGAACACCTGCGCCGTCAGCGGCGTCAGGACGGAGGCAAAGCCGCCGTAGCAGCTGGCCGCCACACCCATGGCGATCACGGCGGGAACGGTGGCGTGGCAGAGGGTCAGCAGCAGCATGGCGAGGATGCACACCGCCGACACGGCCGTCACCACACGGCGCAGGCCCAGTCGGTCAGACAGGCTGCCCCACAGGAAGCGGCCCGCCATGTTGCAGGCGGCAAATACGCTGACAAACACCGCCGCCGTAGCGCTGGTGAAGCCGTAGGCGTTCTGGAGAATGGGGGAAGCCTGGCTGATGACGATGACGCCGGCCACCAGACCGCAGGTGAAGATGACCACCATCCCATAGAAGGCCGCCGTTTTGACCATCTGGCCCCGGCGCAGTCCCTCCGCCTGAATGGGAGCGTCGCCGGAGGGGGGGCACAGGGCCTCCCGCAGATCCTGCGGGGGCTCTGCCAGCAGGGTGCTGCCCAGCAGGATCAGCACCAGAAAGGCACCACCCAGAATGCAGAACGTCCCCCGCAGATTCACGCTGCGGATCAGGGCCGCTGCCACCGGCGCCCAGAGAATGGCTCCGGAGCCGTAGGCCGCTGTGCCGAGGCCGGAGGCCATACCGGACTTTTCCGGGAACAGGCGCACCACATAGGCCATCATGGCCGGGTAGACGAAGCCGGTCCCCAGACCGGAGAGAATGCCGTAGAACAGGTAGAGCTGCCACACGCCGCCACTGATCCAGCCGGTGGCCATCAGGCCCGCCCCGAACAGAACGGCGCCCACCACCACGCAGCGCCGGGTCCCCAGACGGCGGATCAGGCCGCCGAAGAACAGCGGCGCCATGGTGGAGCACAGCACCGTCACCGTATACGTCAGGGAGACCTGCTGATCCGGCCAGCCGTGGGCGGCGATGATGGGGGTCTGAAGCACGCTCCATGCGTAGCCGAAGCCGGCGCAGATGCAGATCAGGAGACTGGCGATCATGGCCGGCCAGCGGCGCTTGAGGAATCCGTTGATGTCGTTCATAGGGAGCCTCACAGCTTCTTATGGAGCTTCAGGATGTCGATGAGCATCTGATCCCGGTAGGCGATACACTCGGCATTGGTGTGGCCGATGTAGTCGGGGAAGTTGGCCATCTCCTGATTCACGCCGGGCTGGGCCACCTGCGCCCAGTTGTCCGGCTGGTGGGTCCAGCTGGCCATATCCTCCAGCCAGCGGTCGCCGGAATTGCCCAGCATCTCCACCATGCCGGTGAGGCCGCCGGGGTTGCCCATCTGCATGATCATGTTGTGGCCAAAGATGGCCCAACGGATGCCGGGACCGTACACCAGTGCCTTGTCCACATCCTCCACGGAGCATACGCCCCGCATCACCAGATCCTGCACCTCACGATACAGGGCCAGCTGCAGACGGTTGGCAATGAAGCCGGGGCACTCCTTACGCAGCAGAACGGCCTCCTTGCCAATGGACTGATAGAAATCATAGGCCAATTGGACGCAGTCATCGTCCGTCTTGTCGCAGCGGGTGAGCTCCACCAGAGGAATCAGGTGCGGGGGATTGTAGGGGTGAGCTCCGATGCAGCGCTCCGGGTGAAGCGCCTCGGCCACGATATCGGAGATCAGCAGGCCGGAGGTGCTGCTGGCGTACAGGGCGTCCGGGGCGGCATACTGCTCCACCTGCGCCAGAATGGAGCGCTTGATCTCGATGCGCTCCGGGCCGCTCTCCTGAATGAACTGGGCGTCCTGCACCGCCTCCTCCATGGAGGTGGTGGGGCGCACGCAGGCGATGATCTCGTCCTTGCGGGCGGCGGTGATGGCGTTGTGGGCCACCAGTGTGTCCAGACTGCGGAGCATCTGGTCGTGGCTCTTGGCCAGCTGCTGGTCGTTGATGTCGTAGAGGGTGACGTGCAGGCCCTTCAGGGCATACTGGATGGCCCAGCTGGAGCCGATGACGCCGCCGCCGACACAGGCGACATTTTTGATATCAGAAACGTTCATACCGTCCTCCTTCAGCGAACCAGCGGCGGGATGCCCAGAATTTCACGGGCCTCGGCGGGGGTGGCAGGCTGATTGCCGAAGAGCTTGACGGCCTCCACGGCCCGCTGCACCAGCATCTGGTTGGTGGCCATGATCTTCTTGCCGTTTTCGTCCTTGCCGAAGATGACGTTATCCTCCATCCCCACACGGATGTGTCCGCCCAGCGCCAGAGCGGCGTACAGGATAGGCAGGTGGGCGGCGCCGATGCCGAAGGCGGACCACGTGGAGCCGGCGGGGATGCGGTCCTTCAGATAGATCAGGTTCTCCACCGTAGCGGGCATACCGCCCAGCACCCCCAGACAGAACTGGTAGTGACAGGGGGTGGACAGGTGGCCCTTCTTGACGAAGTAATCGGCGATGCCCAGCATACCGGCATCAAAGATCTCGATCTCCGGCTTGATGCCCTTTTCCAGATAGGCATCGCCCAGCTTCTGCAAAAACTGGGGGCTGTTGACGAACACGCCGCCGGGCATCCAGTTGAAGCTGCCTGCATCGTAGGAACCCATTTCAATGCCGGGAACGGTCATGTGGTGCAGAAAGCGCTCCTCGTCGGTGGCGGGATGCTCCGGGGAGGCCCCGGAGGAGGTGCAGTTGATGATAACGTCGCAGTCCTTGTGGGCACGGATGCCCTCCACGATCTCACGGAAGGCCTGCGTGTTCATAGCACCCTTACCGTCGGCGGCACGGGTGTGGATATGCACCACGGCAGCGCCCAGCTGCCAGCACTCATAGGCGGCCTGCACGATCTGCTCCGGCGTTTCGGGAATATGATAGCCCGCAGGGGTGACAGCACCGGTGAGGGCAGCGGTAATGATGGTTTTTGCCATAGGAAACAACTCCTCGAAATAGGTTTGACCGGGGCCGGAGGCAGCGTACTGCCTCCGGTCTGCGGTACAGAGAAAGGAAAATCAGTCCTTCTTCTCCGGGCGATAGGGGGAGACCTTCTTGTTGGGGTCGAAGGGGTTGACCTCCTTACCGGCCTCCACCTCCTTGAACCACTCGAAGGGCTTGGTGCGGAAGCCCGCCCAGCTCTCACGGGTGGGAGGCTGCTGCATCCAGTCGTGGCAGTAGCGCCAGTCGTTGGTCTGGCTGATGTACTTCTCGTCCTGCTGGCCGGCATGGGTGTCGCCCATCTCACCGGCGGCGATCCGCAGCAGGGAGCCGTACTGCTCGGAGACGGTGTGCAGCTTCAGGTCGTCCACCAGCAGCTTCTTCAGAGGACGCTTGGCAAGGTTGGACATGATGGTGCGGTTCTCATAGGGCATGGTCTTCCACAGGCGGGCGATCTCCCATGCACGCTCCATGACCTTGTCCTTGGGCACGACCTCGCTGACCATGCCCCAATCCAGCATCTGCTGGGCCGTCCACTGGCGGGCGGTCATCATGTAGTAATTACCACGCTTGGTGCCGAAGTAATGCTGCGCCATGAGACCCATGCCGTCGCCGGGGACCAGGCCGCCGTGGGCGTGGGGAACCTCCATCCATGTGTCGTCGGAGCAGATGGTCACATCGCTGAGCATGGCGGAATCCCAGTGGAAGCCGGGGCCGGGAATGGCACCGATGGTGGGTACGTCCAGATCGAAGATCATGTTCTTGATGAGGTTGGTGTCATCGAAATACTGGTGCTGGAAGCGCTGGGTGGGCAGCTCGGAGTAGGTCTCCCAGCCGTTGGGATCGGACTCGGTCATCCAACTGTCGCCGATGTGGGTGAAGATGATGATCTCGTTCTTGAAGTCCAGAGACAGGACACGCACCAGCTGGCCGATGGCCCGGTGGGACATACCGCTGTGCTGCATGGGGCCGTCCAGCGTCTTCCAGGTGACCTGTAGGATGCCGTCCTCACGGTACAGGTCGGCGAAATCCTTGAACCACTCCTTGTACTCTTCCAGCTGGGGGAGCTTCACATAATCTGCCAGGGGCTTACTCATAATCATTTACCTCCAAAAAATTATTTTGTTCGTTGGTTTCGGATAGATGGGACTATATCAGGCAGGCGGCACTCAATAGAGCAGCATTGCCATGACCACTGCGATGATACCGGCCAGCAGGTTCACCACCACGGACATCATGAACTGCTGGAAATAGCCCTCCTTATAGGACAGCTTGAACACAGACAGCTGGAAGGCGATGGCGCCGTTGTGGGGCAGGGAGTCGAAGCCTGCGCCGGAAATGGCGGCAATGCGGTGCAGAGCGCCCAGATTGATGGAGGGGTTGGCAAGGATGGAATCACCAAAGTTCTTCATGAACAGGGTGACGCCGCCGGTGCCGTTGGCGCACAGGCCGGACAGCAGGTTCACCGCCACGAAGGTCAGCAGGTAGGGGTGC
This sequence comes from Vescimonas coprocola, assembly GCF_018408575.1. NCBI lineage: Bacteria > Bacillati > Bacillota > Clostridia > Eubacteriales > Oscillospiraceae > Vescimonas > Vescimonas coprocola. The sequence continues at coordinate 2,319,745 of NZ_AP023418.1, read as the reverse complement.
ATATTCATGGACAGCACCTTCTCCACCAGCAGGGTGAACACAGGGGTAGCCTGTACCACGGTGCCGTAGCCCACCACGATGGAAATGAACACCACGGGGATCAGGGAGCCCTGAATACCACGGACGCAGGTCTGGAACACATGGGGCAGGTACTTGGGGCCTACCAGCACGAACACCAGCACGATGGACAGCACCTGTGCATAGGTGGTGGCCTGCAGGGCGGTGATGCCCAGCTTCTGGAACAGCAGGCTCAGGCCGATGATGGCGGCCACGCAGAGATAGCCCTTCCATGCCGGAGGCAGCTTGGACTCGTCCTCGTCGTTCTGGGGGTCATCGGTATAGGAGACGAAGCCCTCGCCCTTCTTCTTCAGGCGGTTGGTGAGCATGATGAGGTAGACCACGATGAACACCACAGAGAAGGCGGTGCAGACCAGGCTGATGCCCACACCGGCCATGGTGGTGGTGCCCAGATAGGTGGTGGGTGCGATGTTCAGGGCGTTGGGCATGCCCACCAGTGTGCCGTAGGCCACGGAGCCTGCACCGGCGGACATGGCGGCCAGCGCCACCTTACGGGACATATTCAGCTTTTTCAGCACCGGCAGGGCAATGGCCAGAATGGCGTACTGATAGGAGGCCACACCGGCCGCCATCATCAGGCAGGTGATGACAAACAGGGCCACGGCGATCCATTTCTCGCCGAACACTTTAATCAGGTGCGTCGCCATGGCGGAGCCGAGGCCGCTCTCCATCAGGCAGAAGCCGAAGGCGCCGCCGATGGTATACAGCAGCAGGAACTGCTGGAACATGGTGCCTACGGAGGGGAGGAAGGCTGTAAAAATCGAGGTGATGCCATCCGGCGTGCAGAAAGACACCAACAGGGTGCAGGCAAAGACCGTCAGAAACAGGTTGACGCCCTTGAAGCTCAGATAGAAGAACAAGGCAAAGGCAACCACGACGACGATCAGGGAAATAAGGGTGGTAGTGGACACAGATCTCTGATCTCCTTTCTTTTTAAGAAGCAGGAATGTAGGTTACTTCTCAAACACATGGGGAAAACGACGGGGCCGGGGAGGCGGGTTGCAGGGCCGCCCTCCGTAGAACCCACCCGGCGCTGCCCGGAACAGCACCGGCTCACGGCATAGCTTTTTAGCAAAGGGCGTGCCAATTTATTTGGTGATGTCGGAAAATGTCGGCATTACGGGGAAAATTTTTTTGTTGACTTCTCCACCATCCGGCTTCCAAAAAACAGATGATGCGAAAACGCATCATCCCCCCAGTGATTCGGATAATGCAAAAACGCAGCCGATGCAACATTGCATTGACTGCGCTTCTGCGCTAAAAACGGGCCATTTGACAGATCAAAGCCCGTATTTTTTACGCTTGCGGACAATGGTGGATTGATCTGTTTTCAGCAGAGCCGCTGCTTTATAGCTGCTGGGGCAGCGCTTCAGGGCGTCGGCCAGCACGTGCTTTTCGCAGAACTCCATGTAGGCCTTCAGGGAGAAATGCTCCGGGTCAAACTGATAGAATGCCTCCCAGTCGGCGGGATAGATCTCCGGTGAGGTGGAGCGGACGGCATCCTCCCCCAGCAGCGGGGCCAGATCCTGATAGATCTCCAGCGTCCCGGCGGCGCTGGTGACCAGCAGCCGCTCCACCACGTTTTTCAGCTCCCGGATGTTGCCGGGCCAGTCGTAGGCCTTCAGCTGTTCGATGACTCGGCGGGAGAGGACCTTGGTGCGGCTGTAGCGCTTGCAGTAGTAGTCCAGAAAAAAGGTGGCCAGTGGGGCGATATCCTCCCGGCGCTCCCGCAGCGGGGGCAGCTCCAGCGGAATGACGTTGAGGCGGTAGTAAAGGTCCGCCCGGAAGGTCCCGGCCAGCACGCCCTCCTTGAGGTTCTGGTTGGTGGCGGCCAGCAGGCGGAAGTCGATCTCCTGCTCCTCCACAGCTCCCAACCGCTTGCTCTTGTGACTCTCCAGCACCCGGAGGAACTTGCCCTGCAGCGCCAGCGGCAGGGAGTTGATCTCGTCGAGGAACAGCGTGCCGCCGTGGGCCGCCTCAATAAGCCCGGGCTTGCCGGTATTCAGGGCTCCGGTGAAAGCGCCCTTGGTATAGCCGAACAGCTCCGCCTCCAGCAGGTTCTCCGGCAGGGCGGCGCAGTTGATCTCGATGATGGGGGCATCGGCTCGGCTGCTGTTGCGGTGGATGTACTTGGCCAGCACCTCCTTGCCGGTGCCGGTCTCGCCGGATATGAGGACGGTGGAGTCCGTCTGGGCCACCTGAGCGGCAGTCTGGAGGATGGCCTGCATGGCGGGACTGTCTGCGATGATGGTCTCCTTAGCCCGTGTGCGTTCCGGGGAGAGGGCCGGCACCTCGATGGTGCTGTCGTCCTCATAGAGGATAGCCTGCTGATACCGCTTGGCCAGCAGATCCAGCCGAACGGTCTCCACCAACATATACTCCACCTCGCCGCCGCTGCCGAAGATGGGGGTGGCCGTGGCCAGCTGGCGGTAGTGATACCCCTTGGGGGTGAGGACGTTGTTCACCACGGAGACCTTTTTCTTCTCGGTAAAGGCTGTGACGGCCACGCTCACCGACACCTGTCCCTCCGGAATCAGCTGGAAAGCGTTGAGGCGCAGCGCCTCCTCCCGTGTGGCGCCCACCATCTTCAAAAAGGCATTGTTGCAGTAGATGTAATCTCCCTTGCGGTTGAGGATGTAGATCCCCTCATTGATGTTGTCGAAAATTTCGGCCATGAGCAGTGGATTGGCCACAGAGATCCCTCCGTTTCTGTCAGAAAGGTGTCCTGAGTGGACGCCGGTTTTTATGGGGCTACTTTTTACGGGGCTATTGTAATATAAATCCCGGCGGCTGTCTACCGGGATTTTGCCGGAGGGCCTCCCTATCTGTTCATAAAATTTTCATATTATTCCTGTTGCCATTTTGTAACTTTTTTTATATAATACCTTATGGTGACATAATACGGCGCAGCCCGACAGGGTTCGTCGTTTCAAATGCAGCGGGCCGGGTCTCCGGCAACGAGGGATATGATATGATTCGATTGAAGGACGTTGAAAAAACATACGAAAACGGGACGGAGGCCCTGCAGGGCATCTCCTTTACCATTGAGGACGGGGAATTTGTGTTTCTGGTGGGACCCTCCGGCTCCGGTAAGTCTACCATCATCAAGCTCCTGACCGGCGAGGTCATCCCCACGGCGGGGCGGGTCATGGTCAACGGCTTCTCCATGAGCCGCATCTCCGACCGGCAGATCCCCTATATGCGCCGCACCATCGGCGTGATCTTTCAGGACTTCCGGCTGATCCCCAAAAAGACGGTGTTCGACAACCTGAGCCTTGCCATGCGGGCGGTGGGGGCCACGCCCCGTGACATCCGCACCCGCATCCCCTATGTGCTGGAGCTGGTGGGGTTGAAGGGTATGGAGGACCGGTACCCCGACGAGCTGTCCGGCGGTGAGCAGCAGCGTGTGGCCATTGCACGGGCGCTGGTGAACAACCCCAGCACCATCGTAGCCGACGAGCCTACCGGCAATCTGGACCCCAACCGCTCGCTGGAGATCATGACCCTGCTGGAGCGCATCAACGCCCTTGGCACCACCGTGGTGGTGGTGACCCACGAGCGGGATCTGGTGAACCACTTCGACAAGCGGGTCATCATGATCGATCACGGGCAGGTCAACGGCGACGGCGTGGGAACGTATGAGGTATAACAGATGAAGCACGATTTTCGATATTTTTTCCGGGAGGGCATCCGCAATATGTTCTCCCACGGATTCATGTCCTTCGCCGCCATCGGCGTGACGGTGGCGTGTCTGGTGATCATGGGGACCTTTTCGCTGGTGGCCTATAACGCCAACGAGAACCTGAAGGATCTGCAGAAGGAAAACGCTGTGCTGGCCTTCGTGGATGAGAACCTCTCTGACAACGAGGCCAAGGCCCTGCAATCCACGCTGGAGAAGATCCCCGGTGCGGCGGACTGCACCTTCGTCTCCCGGCAGGAGGCACGGGACAGCTACGTGGAGCAGTACGACGAGGACGACCTGTACAGCAACCTGGACCCCTCCATTTTTCGCCATCGGTACGTTATCCATCTGACGGACGCCGCACAGATGCAGCAGGTGGTATCCAATCTGGAGGCCACCCCCGGCATCGTAAAGGTCCGGGCGGACGAGGCCATCTCCAACGGGTTTTTGACGGTGCGGAATGTGGCAAGCCTCATCAGCATCGCCCTCATTGCGGTGCTGCTGGTGATCTCGGTATTCATTATCTCCAACACCATCAAGCTCACCACCTTTGACCGGCGGGATGAGATCGCCATCATGAAGATGGTGGGCGCCACCGACGGCTTCATTCGATGGCCCTTCGTCTACGAGGGTCTGCTCATCGGTCTGATGGGCGCCGTCATCGCCTTTGGGCTGCAGTGGCTGCTATACGAGGCCATTTCCAAGGGCATCGCCGGGTCTGATACCCTGCAGCTGCTGCGGGTGGTGTCCTTCCGGAAAATTTGGGGGCCGGTGGCCGGTGTGTTCGGTCTGGTAGGGATTCTGGTGGGCGTGGGCGGCAGCCTGACCGCCATCCGGAAGTTCCTGAGAGTATAAGGAGGAGTGCAGCATGAGTAAGAAAAAATGGTGCGGCCTGCTGGCCATTCTCATGGCGGTGAGCATCGTGTTCACCAGCGGCGCTCTGCGCCCGGTGAACGTCTATGCCGAGACCATCGCAGACCTGCAGGAGCAGTCGGAGGAGCACCAGAAGAAGCTGGAGGAGATCAACCAGCAGATCGAGGAGGCCGAGGCCAACAAGGCCGATGCGCTGGAGCAGAAAAACCTGCTGGATCAGCAGGCGGACGTCCTCCGCAGCCAGATCTCCAACGCCCAGCAGCAGATCGATGCGCTGGAGGCGGAGCTGGCGGACAACCAGCAGAAGGAGGAGTCCCAGTACGACCTGTTCTGCCGTCAGGTGCGGGATGAGGAGGAGCGGGGTACCGCCTCCTTCTGGTCGGTGATCTTCAAGGCCACCAGCTTCAGCGATCTTTTGGGCCGCATCGACTTCATCAACGAGGTGGCCGAGCACGACCAGAGCGTCATCAACGACCTGCGGCAGCTGCGCCAGCAGATGCAGGCCGACCGGCAGGCGCTGGAGGAGCAGCGCTCCCAGCTGGAGAGCCGCCAGACGGAGCTGGACAGCCAGCTGGAGGCAGCCACCCAGCTCATTGCCAAGTACAACGAAACGGCGGACGGCCTGAACGATCTGGCCGCTCAGGAGAAGGCAGCCGCCGATGAACTGGACGCTCAGATCCAGGCCCGGAGGGAGGAGGAAAACCGGAACAACGGCGGCGATAACAGTGGAGGCGGCGGCGGTGGCGGTGGCAGCGGCTCCGACGAGACGCCCTCCTCCGACGGGTACATCTGGCCCTCGGACTGCCGGCTCATTACCTCCGGCTACGGCGGGCGTGACCAGCCCACCCCCGGCGCCAGCACCAACCACATGGGCGTGGACATCGGCGCCTCCTACGGCAGCTACATCTACGCTGTGAAATCCGGCACCGTAGTGGGTTCTAAGTACAGCTGGGGCGGCTACGGCAACTATGTGGAGATCGACCACGGAAACGGCAACTTCACCCTGTACGCCCACATGAGTGAGCGTCTGGTGGAGGTGGGCGAGCATGTGGAGCAGGGCGAGGTCATCGGCCTGTGCGGCTCCACGGGCATCTCTACCGGCCCCCACGTCCACTACGAGATCTGGGAGAACTACAGCCGCATCAATCCGCTGAACCGTCTGCCGGGGTACATCCCCTATTGGTGGTAAGCGGCCTTTTCCCCACCTGCACCGCTTGGTGCAGGTGGGGAATTTTTTATGCCGTCTTTCTCCCGCCGCCGGGCCATAGACTGGTGGAAAGGGGGCGCTGTGTTATGGTGGGATATGTGCGATGGGAGGAGAAGCGGAAAAAGCTCACCCTGCGGCGCTGTCCGCTGGGAGACGGGGAGGTGTGCCTGCTGGAGGGCGGCGGACGGCTGAATCGGCGGGTACAGCGCCGGGTGCGGCAGGCGGCACAGGCCATGGCTGACGCCGGGGTGCGGTATGCGGCGGCACCGCCGGAGTGGGCGGCGCTGCTGCTTCCCCTTCGGCTCCCGGCCCCGGTGGCACTGCGGCGGGCCATGCTGGGGCAGCTGGTGGACTGCGCCTGCAGGCAGCTGGGACTCTGCCGGTCACAGGCCAGTGTGGTGCTGCGGGCCTCCCGGCCCGACGGAGCCGTTACGGAGGCGGCGGATCTGCTGGCCCGGCGGGTGCGATATCTGTCGCCGCAGCTGGGCCGGGGGCAGGAGGAGCTGCAGCGATCCCTGCGGCACCGGTACGGGCTGGGGGAAGGCTCCCCGGCGGCGCAGCTGGCGGTGTGCTTCGGCGCAGCGGCGGAGGGGCTTCCCTCCCTGCTGATAGGGGAGAGCCATCAGGAGGTACGGTATGTATGGGCCGAGCCGTGGCGGGAAAAAATGAAGCCGTGGGCAGCGGAGGAACCACTGCTGGCGGCGCTGCTGGCGGAGGGAAGCCTTCCGCCGGGTGCGGCTGTCCCGGTGTGGGTAGGACTTGACACCGGCGGGGAAAGAACTTATAATGCAGAGTGATATAGTGTCTGTACTATTTTTGTTATAGTGTTTATACTAATCTCGTGCGGCCATGCCGTATTTGTCAACAGAAAGGAATGGATTCCATGGTAAAAGAATTCAAAATGAGTCAGGAGCGGTACGACGAGCTGAAAAAGGAGCTGGATTACAGCAAGACCACCCGTGCCGACGAGATCGCAGAGCTCATCAAGGAGGCCAGAGGCTTCGGTGACCTGTCGGAAAACAGCGAGTATGACGAGGCCAAAAACGAGCAGGGCAAGCTCTACTCCCGCATTGCCGAGCTGGAGAACATCCTGCTCCACGCCGTCATCGTGGACGAGACGGACATGGATTCCGACAAGGTATCCATCGGCTGCCGTGTCACCGTGACCAACCTGGATAACGGCAAGACCCTGCCGGAGTATACCATCGTGGGCTCTCAGGAGGCCAACGTCATGGAGCGGAAGGTGTCGGAGGATTCCCCCTTCGGCAAGGCCCTGATGGGCAGCAAGGCCGGCAGCGAGATCACCGTGGAGGCCCCCAAGGGCGTTATCCGCTACCGGGTGGACAAGATCGAACGATAAGGAGACCATATCTATGGCACAGCAGAATCAGAATCAACAGGACCTGCGGGAAATTCTCCAGATCCGCCGGGATAAGCTGGCAGCCCTGCAGGAGGCGGGTATGAACCCCTTCGAGATCACCCGCTATGACGTGACCCATCACGCACAGGAGGTCAAGGATCAGTTCGACCAGCTGGAGGGACAGACCGTCTCTCTGGCGGGCCGTCTTATGAGCAAGCGGGGCATGGGCAAGGTGTCCTTCTGCGATCTGAAGGATAAGTCCGGCCGCATCCAGATCTACGCCCGGAAGGATGAGATGGACGAGGAGGCCTATGACCGCTTCAGGAAATATGACATCGGTGATATCGTAGGCGTCAAGGGCGACGTGTTCCGCACCCAGAAGGGCGAGATGAGCATCCGGGCCCATGAGATCACCCTGCTGTCGAAGTCCCTCCAGCCCCTGCCGGAGAAGTTCCACGGTCTGACGGACAAGGAGCTGCGCTACCGCCAGCGGTATGTGGATCTCATTATGAATCCCGAATCCCAGCGGAACTTTGAGATCCGCAGCAAGTTCGTAGCGTATCTGCGCCGGTATCTGGACAATATGGGCTTCATGGAGGTGGAGACCCCCGTGCTCAGCCCCATTGCCGGCGGCGCCAACGCCCGGCCCTTCATCACCCACCACAATGCTCAGGATATCGATATGTATATGCGGATCGCCACGGAGCTGCACCTGAAGCGGCTCATCGTGGGCGGTCTGGAGCGGGTATACGAGGTGGGCCGCATCTTCCGCAACGAGGGCATGGACACCAAGCACAACCCGGAGTTCACCACCTGTGAGCTGTATCAGGCCTACACCAATCTGGACGGCATGATGGATATCCTGGAGGGCATCCTCACCGGAGCCGCCAAGGAGATCCTCGGCACCTACCACATCCAGTGGCTGGGCCACGACGTGGATCTGACCCCCAGCTGGAAGCGCATCACCATGGCCGATGCCGTGCAGAATGTCACCGGCGCCGACTTCATGGCCATTGAGGGCGATGATGACGCCGCCGTGGAGCTGGCCAAGAGCGTAGGCGTGGACATGGAGGGCGTGGCCCGGAAGTGGGGCAACGCCCTGTACGAGACCTTCGACCAGAAGGTGGAGGAGACGCTCATTCAGCCCACCTTCATCACCATGTACCCGGTGGAGGTGAGTCCGCTGGCCAAGCGCAGCCCGGAGGATCCCCATCTGACGGAGCGGTATGAGATGTTCGTCTGCGGCTGCGAGATGGGCAATGCCTTCTCCGAGCTCAACGACCCCATCGACCAGCACCAGCGCTTCAAGGCTCAGGCGGAGAAGCGGGCCAATGGCGACGAGGAGGCCGACATGATGGACGAGGACTTCGTGCTGGCGCTGGAGTACGGTATGCCCCCCACCGGCGGTCTGGGCTTCGGCATCGACCGCTGCGCCATGATGCTCTGCGGCACCGACTCTATCCGGGACGTGATCCTGTTCCCGACAATGAAGCCGTTGGACGCTGACAAGAAGGGTTCCAAGGAAGTTTCGGCTCCTGCGGAGGCTGCTCAGGCGGCTCCGGTTGTGGAGGAAAAAATCGATTTTTCCAATGTGGAGATCGAGCCGTTGTTCCAGGATCAGGTGGATTTTGACACCTTCTCCAAGAGCGATTTCCGTGCCGTGAAGGTTAAGGAATGCGAAGCCGTGAAGAAGTCCAAAAAGCTCTTAAAGTTCGTTCTGGACGACGGAACCGGCGTAGATAGGGTCATTTTGAGTGGTATTCACGAATATTATGAGCCGGAAGAACTGGTCGGTAAGACCTGCATTGCAATCACCAATCTGCCTCCGAGAGCGATGATGGGCATTGACTCTTGCGGTATGCTGATCTCCGCCGTGCATCACGAAAACGGCGAGGAAAAGCTCCATTTGCTGATGGTTGATCCCCACATCCCCGCCGGCGCAAAGCTCTATTGATTGACCTTAAATTGTCGGTGCTTACGCCACAACTTACGCCAATTTACGCCTCACTTACGCCAAAAATGCGATTGAAATTTTGCGATTGCAGGCAAGTTCCGATAGCATAAGTTAAGTTCATATGATTTAAGCCCGCTGATTTCGGTCAGCGGGCTTTTTCTGTTTCTGCCCCTATTACATCTTTGTGATGTGATAGGGGCTTTTTTGTTCTTGTGAGGAGGCGAGAAAATTTTCAAAAGAATATTTTGAAAAATCTTTTTATTTTGGCTCGAAATTTTCCCAATTAAGTATTGAGGGACAAAAACCTCACGAACCTTGAAAACAGAATACACATTCAACAGGTACATTCCTGATCGGGGGTGAAAGCCCCAGCCGAATGAAGGTGCGCCACGAACTTCCTGCCCGAAAGGGTCATCACGGAAAGCAAGGTTGGTAGCGATTCCGAACCATTCTGAAATATCCGCTTGCTACGGATAAGGCGATGAAACGATTCAGGGACAATGATACTTCCCTATGGGGCTGGCGGAGTACCCGGCAGAGGTAAGATTCCTATGAGTTCGGTCAGCAACCGAACGCCTGTTGATTTCCTTTTACGCATTTGGGGGATGAGATCGAGTTAAATGCGACCACCAAAGCGCAGGACTCGCTTCCTGTGTTTTGGTGGATCAGCCGATCCAAATCTAATAAGAAGGCAAATCACAGCGGCAATGCGGGACATCTGCGTTGCCGCTGTGATTTGCAAGTTGGAAAATACGCCGAGCGTGTGATATAATGGGGGTGACAAATCGGAATTTGTGGAGATGATAGGAGTATTTATGAATAAAAAATTAGTGAAAGAATTTTTAATAATAACATTTGTTATAATGCTAATATTTTGGGGTGGTTGTGCTTTAATTAGTCAAATATTTATCTTGACAATAAATAATATATTTTTAAGGATTATGCACATTATTGGGGGATTTTCTCCAACTATTGCCTCTTATATATCACTAAAGAGAAATAACAAAGTTAAGAATTTAAAAGAATGGTTAAAAAAGATATTTGATATAAAACATAATATTTGGACTTATGTTTTAGTAATTTTATTTGTATTGATTTATTATGTTTTGGGGTGTGCAATAAATGGATTTGAATTTGGTGCTCCTATATTTATGCTTATAGTAATTTTACCAATGATGTTATTTGGTGGTGGAAATGAAGAAGTTGGATGGAGAATGATTTTACAACCTGAATTGGAAAAGAAATTTGGATTTCATATAGCAACAATCTTTACTTCTATTATTTGGTGGTTATGGCATTTACCAATATTTTTCATAATAGGAACAGCAAATGCAAATATGAACTATTTTCTTTTTGGAATAATGTGTTTAACCTTATGCTATGCTTTGGCAACAATAAGAAAGGTATCGAAAGGTGTATTTCCTTGTATATTAACTCACTGTTTAATAAATGGCTTATCTGCAATATTTGTATTTAATTATAGTTTGTTAAGTTGTTGTATAACTTTAATTGTAACAATAATAGTATCAATACTAATTTTAAATGTAAATAAAAGATATATAAGATAATAACAAATTCCAGTTTGTAGAAAAGAAAAAACGGGATCGTGCGGAGGAAATTATGAATGAAGAATGCTTGATCTGCAAAGCCCCACTTACCTATCTCGAAGCCGATATTCTGATGGAATGTGAGATTTGCCATAAGAAAGAAAACAGCAAGACGCGCTGCGTGAACGGACACTATGTATGCAGCGAATGCCATACCCGAGGGCTTGATCGCATAATTTCGTTGTGCATGGCGAGCGCATCGAGAGATCCTATCGCCATCATTGAACAGATGATGGCGCTGCCCACCTGTCATATGCACGGTCCGGAGCATCACGTGATGGTCGGAGCGGCGCTGCTGACGGCGTACCACAACGCAGGCGGAGACCTTGATCTTCGCAGCGCATTGACGGAGATGATGAATCGAGGACGGAGCGTTCCCGGCGGCGCTTGCGGCTTTTGGGGTGCTTGCGGTGCGGGAATCAGCACAGGGATGTTTGTGTCCATCATTTCGCAGTCTACGCCCCTGACCAATGAGCCGTTTGCACTGTCCCACAAAATGACGGCAAAATCGCTTCAAGCGATCGGCGAGATCGGAGGTCCACGCTGCTGCAAGCGGGATTCCTTCCTCTCCATCCTTGCTGCCATTGACTTTGTAAGGGAGCATTTCGGCGTTGAGATGGAAAAGCCGGAGATCGTATGCCATTACTCCGCGCAAAACAACCAGTGCATCGGCAAGCGCTGTCCGTTTTCCAAGGTGAATCATTGAGAAATATCAAAACAGTTAGTTAGGAGATGATCGTATGAGAATCCTATCTGAATTATCTTGGTTGTGGGAAACGCTGGGCATTGCGCTTGCGGCTGCGGCTGTCTGCATAGCTTGCGCCGCACTGATCTGCAAGGCAGCGAAGAAGAAACTCAGCAAAAAGGTGTTGGCCGCCATAGGAGCAGCGGCATTTGTGGGTGCGATTCTGGCGGTCATTCTGATCGCCCGGACGCCGATGCCGCTTTGACAGGACAGAATGTGCAGAGCGATGAGATCAACTCAGTATGGCGGCGCTATGATGACCGAGAAAGAAAAGATGCAGAAGCAGATGCTCTATGATATGGACTATACGCCGAGGACACCGGATGAGATGATAGGTGTGCTTTCCCACAAGTAAACAGGGAGGGCCGGAGCATACGCTCCGGCCCTCCCTGGTTTTCGGTTATTTTTCCACAGGCGGCGTTCCCTGTCGGCTCACTCCACCACGGGGAGACTCTTCACCACGGCGGCGCAGCGGGGGCAGAGGTCCTCGTGACCGGCCACGGTACCCACGCTGGTGAGCATCTTCCAGCAGCGCTGGCACTTGGTTCCGGCGGCAGGACGAACGGTAACGGACAGGCTGTCGCCAGTCTCCACACGGACCTGAGACACGATCAGCAGGTCCGCCAGAGCACCCTCCTCCATCTGGCCCAGGAAGGCATCCTCGGCGGGAACGGTGAGGTCCACCTCGGCCTCCAGACTCTTGCCGATGGTCTTGTCGGCACGGGCCTGCTCCAGTGCGCCGTTGACGGCGGTGCGGACGGCGGCGATGCGGTCCCAGCGGGCCATCTCCTCCGGGGAGAGAGCGTACTGGGTGTAGGGCTGCACCATCTCATTGAGGAGCACATTGCGCTCATCGTCGCCGGTACGGTGGGGCATGGCCAGCCAGATCTCGTCGCAGGTGAAGGCCAGAATGGGGGCGAACATCCGGGTCATGGCATCCAGGATCAGGTACAGGGCCGTCTGGGCGCTGCGGCGGCTGAGGCTCTCGGCCCCGTCGCAGTACAGGCGATCCTTGATGATGTCGAAATAGAAGGAACTGAGCTCCACCACGCAGAAGTCGTTGACGGCGTGGGACACCACATGGAACTCATAGTTGTCATAGGCGGTGAACACCTTGGCGATGAGGGCGTTGAGACGGGTCATGGCCCACTTGTCCAGCTCCAGCATATCCGCCGGGGCCACCAGCGTGTTGGGGTCAAAGTCCGTCAGGTTATCCAGGCAGAACTTGGCGGTGTTGCGGAACTTCAGATAGTTCTGGGACAGCTGCTTAAAGATCTCGTCGGAGCAGCGGACATCCACATGGTAGTCGGAGGAGCCGGCCCACAGGCGCAGCAGATCGGCGCCGTACTTGTTGAACACCTCTGCCGGGTCCACGCCGTTGCCGAGGGACTTGTGCATGGCACGGCCCTGACCGTCCACGGTCCAGCCATGGGTGACGCACTCCTTGAAGGGAGCGCCACGGCCCAGAGCGCCCACGGCGGTCAGCAGGGAGGACTGGAACCAACCACGGTACTGGTCAAGGCCCTCCAGATACATGGTGGCGGGCCAGAAGCCCTGCGTGCGCTCCATGGAGGCGAAGTGGGTGGAGCCGGAGTCGAACCAGCCGTCCAGCGTGTCGCTCTCCTGCTCAAAGCCGGCGGACTTGCCGCAGTGGGGGCAGGTGAAGCCCTCCGGCAAAATCTCCTCCGCCGTCATCTCGAACCATGCGTTGGAGCCCTTCTCCTCGAACAGGCGGGAGACGGCGTCGATGGTCTCCGGCGTGCAGATGGGCTTGCCGCAGTCCTTGCAGTAGAACACGGGAATGGGCAGACCCCAGCGGCGCTGGCGGCTGATGCACCAGTCGGTGCGCTCCAGGATCATGGAGCGCATCCGGTCCTTGCCCCAGGTGGGCACCCAGCGCACGTCCTCACAGGCAGCGCAGGCCTCGTCCTTGAAGGACTCCACGGAGCAGAACCACTGGGGAGTGGCCCGGAAGATGATGGGCTTCTTGCAGCGCCAGCAGTGGGGATAGCTGTGGACGATCTCCTCGCTGGCAAAGAGAGCGCCGCTCTCCTTCATATCCGCCAGAATGACGGGGTTAGACTCCTCGGTCTTCATCCCGGCGTACTTGCCGGCATAGTCGGTGTGGCGGCCCTGATCGTCCACCGGCACCACCATATCCATACCGTAGCGCAGGCAGGTCTGATAGTCGTCGGCACCGAAGCCGGGGGCGGTGTGGACGCAGCCGGTACCGGAGTCCATGGTGACGTAATCCGCCAGCACCAGACGGCTGGTCTTAGGCAGGAAGGGGTGGCTGGCCAGCATATTCTCGAAGAAGGCGCCGGGGTGGGTCTCCACGATCTCGTAGTGTTCCACGCCGCCGATCTTCATGACCTTTTCCACCAGCGGCCGGGCCATGATATACATCTCGCCGCCGTCGGCACGGACCACGGCGTACTCCTCCTGCGGGTGCAGGGCAATGGCCAGGTTGCCGGGCAGGGTCCAGATGGTGGTGGTCCAGATGACGAAGTTCAGCTTGCTCTTATCCAGATGGGAGAGCTTGCCCAGATCGTCGTACATGGGGAACTTCACATACACCGTGGTGCAGGGGTCGTCCTGATACTCGATCTCCGCCTCGGCCAGCGCCGTCTCGTCGTGGGGGCACCAGTACACGGGCTTGAGGCCCTTGTAGATGTAGCCCTTTTCATACATCTTGCCAAACACACGAACCTCCTGCGCCTCGAAGGCGGGGTCCATGGTCTTATAGGGGTGATCCCAATCGCCCACCACGCCCATGCGCTTGAAGCCCTGACGCTGGACGTCGATATAGTGGTCGGCAAACTCATGGCAGGCGGAGCGGAACTCCGCCACGCCCATGGCCTTGCGATTGAGCTTGTTCTGCTTGATGATGGCGCTCTCGATGGGCATACCGTGATTGTCCCAGCCGGGGATATAGGGGGTGTAGTAGCCCCGCATGGCATAGCTGCGGGTAATGAAGTCCTTGATGGACTTGTTCAGGGCGTGGCCCATGTGCAGAGCGCCGTTGGAGAAGGGAGGGCCGTCGTGCAGGGCGAAGCGGGGCTTGCCCTCGTTCTTCTTCAGCAGCTCGTGATACAGGTCCAGCTCCTCCCAGTGCTTGAGCATCTCCGGCTCCCGCTTGGGCAGGCCCGCCCGCATGGGAAAGCCGCTCTTGGTCATGTTCAGCGTCTTTTTGTACTCCATGTGTTACCTCCGTGTATGAAAATATATTTGAAAACAAAAAAATGGCCCTTGTCTCCGTAAGAGACAAAGGCCACTAAGAAACCTCTGCGGTACCACTCTTGTTGCCGCACCGGGTGCGGCCGCTCTGCCCCACGAGCCGTGGGGGGAAGGGAAGATAACGGCCCTCTGCCGTCCGGGCTTACTGCCGGTTCAGCCGGATGCTCCGGGGTGATCTTCACCGCTGTCCTCCGTGTCCGCCTTGCACCATACGGCGGCTCTCTTGGCATCGGAGGGACGGGCTACTGTCCCCATCCTCGCAGATATGCATATTCTCCCTTTACTATACCCACTTTTGCGGGGTTTGTCAACGGGAAAAGTTTACTTATTCATGGCCACCAGCGCCATGGCGCCCATGCCCACATACACCACGCAGAACAGGATCAGCAGGGCGGAGATCACGGTATCCATGGTGCCGCCCACCTTGCGCTTGCCGGGATAGCGCTTGCGGACGTAGTACATGAGGCCGCACACGGCCCCCACCAGCACCATCATCCATGCACCGGCCACCACGTTATCCTTCCATACGGTGCTGCGCAGCACCAGCGCCGCCACCAGCACCACGAATACCACGCCGATGAGCACCTTCATGGTGGTGGACATCTTCTCCGGCTCCTGCCGGGCGGAGGTGCTGCGGACCATAGAGCCGGTATCCTTCTGGTAGTTGGAGCCGTTCTTCTTGTGGTGGATGTTCTTGTTGGGGTTGCCGATGGCCTTGCGCTTGTCCCGCTCCATACGGGCGTAGTTGTTGGTCATATCATAGGGTTCTTTCTTCGCCATGTTCATTCTCCTTCGATCGGTAAATGTTCCAGCTCTCTGCGGAGCAGGTCAAAGGCACAGTGGGATGCCAGCATCCGCACCCGGTCCCGTCCGCTGCCGCAGTTCATGTGCCGCACCGCCGTGCGCTCCGGGGTGCTCAGGGCCACGAACACCGTGCCCACAGGGTTTCCCCGGTCGTCGCCGTCGGGGCCGGCCAGCCCCGTGGTGGCCACGGACAGGTCGCTGCCGGTGATGCGCCGCACGCCCTCCGCCATGGCTCTTGCCACCGGCTCGGACACGGCGCCATAGCGGTCCAGCGTCTCCTGCGGCACGCCCAGCACAGAGGCCTTCACCTCATTGGTATAGGATACCACACCTCCCCGGAACACGCAAGAGGCACCCGGCAGATCGGTGATGCGTTTTGCGATAAGGCCGCCGGTGCAGCTCTCCGCCGCCGAGAAGGTCTTGCCGTGCTGGTGCAGCAGGTGCAGCACTGTCTCCTCCAATCCGGAGACATCGATGCCGTAGAGGTAGGCGCCCAGCCGTCCACGCACCTGCTCCAGCAGCGGCGCCATACGCTCCTCGCAGGCGGCAGGACTGTCGCCCTTGGCGGTGAGCCGCAGCATCACCTCGCCGGTCTTGGCATAGGGGGCCAGCGACGGGTTCACCGCCTGATCCATCAGATCCCCCAGCAGCTCCTGCACCTGCGGCTCCGACAGGCCGAAGATCCTCAGGTCGTGGGAGAGGATGGTCCCGCTGCTCTGGCGGCGCAGCCACGGCAGCAGCGCCGTCTCCGTCAGGTAGCGGCACTCCGACGGCACGCCGGGCAGCAGCACCGCCGTCACGTCACCGGCGCAGAACACGCAGCCCGGTGCGGTGCCGACCCGATTGCAGAACACCTCACAGCCCTCCGGCAGCTCCGCCTGATGCAGGGTGCCGGGCGGCATCTCTCGGTGGAAGATGATGTCGAAGTTGCGGCGGATGTCTGCCGCCGCCTCCGGGTGGAAGGTCAGGGGAACATCCAGTACCCGGCAGACCGTCTCCTTGGTGAGGTCATCATAGGTGGGGCCAAGGCCGCCGGTGAAGATCAGCAGGTCCGCCCGCTTCCGGGCGATGGCGATCGCCTCCTCCAGCCGTTGGGGGTTGTCGCCCACCACGGTATGGTACAGCACGTCCACACCTACGGAGGCCAGCGCCTGCGACAGCTCCTGTGCATCGGTGTTGGCGATGTTGCCCAGCAGCAGCTCGGTACCCACGGCGATGATCTCTGCGTGATAGGTCATAGGCTCACTTCCTTTGATGATTTGCTTTTAGGAGGTGTCTCCGAAGGAACGTGCCTCCGGCGGCATACTTTTTGTCAGCAGGTTCTCTTTCTCACTTGATCTTCACGATGTCCCGGTTCTCCATGGCCCGCTGGACCAGACCCGCCACGTCCAGCGCCTGCTCCATCTCCCGGACCTCCTCCACATGGGGCTTCGTCTTGGGATGGCGAGGGGTGAACACCGTGCAGCAGTCCTCATAGGGCAGGATGGAGGTATCGAAGGTGCCAATATGGCGGGCGATGCGGACGATCTCCTCCTTATCCATGCCGATGAGGGGACGCAGCACCGGGAGGGTGGCAGCGTCCTCACTGACGGCCAGCGCCGCCATGGTCTGGCTGGCCACCTGCCCCAGACACTCGCCGGTGACCAGTGCGCCGCAGCCCAGCTCGTGGGCCAGCGCATCCGCCAGACGCATCATGAACCGGCGCATGATGAGGGTGAAGTGATCCTCCGGGCAGCTGCGGCGGATCTCCTCCTGGATCTCCGCAAAGGGTACCACATGGACCGTCAGGCGGCCGCACCACGGCACCAGCTCACGGGCCAGCTGCAGCACCTTTTCCCGTGCCTGCTCGCTGGTATAGGGAGGAGAGGCGAAGTGGATCATCTCCAGCTGAACACCACGCTTGGCCATCATGTAGCTGGCCACCGGGGAGTCGATGCCGCCGGAGAGCAGGCTCACCGCCCGGCCCCCCATGCCGATGGGCAGGCCGCCGGCAGCGGGCTCGGCGGGGGCGTGGACGTAGGCGGCATCCTCCCGCACCTCCACATACACCGTCAACTCCGGATGGTGTACATCCACCTTCAGGTGGGGATAGGCCTCGTGAAGCTCGCCGCCCACCCACTGGCTCAGCTGAATAGAGCTCATGGGGAAGGACTTGTCGGCACGCTTGCTCTCCACCTTGAAGCTGCGGGCCGCCGTCAGGGCCTCCCCCAGATACGTCTTGGCGGTGGCCAGAATGGCCTCCTTCTCCTTGGGGCAGGGAACGGCCCGTGCAATGGCGATGATGCCGAACACCTGCTTGCAGGCGGCATAGGCCCCGGACAGATCGCAGGTCTCCTCCGCCGGCTCCACATAGATGGTACTCTGCTTGGAGTAGATGCGGAACTTGCCGAAGCGGGCGGTACGGCGGCGGATGTTGCTCATAAGCTTCATCTCAAAGCTGCGGCGGTTCAGGCCCTTCAGGACCACCTCGCCCAGCTTACACAGAATGATCTCATTCATAGGTGTTTCTCCTTGTATCTTCAGGTTATCCATAACAGGTAAACGGTATCACTTCAGCATGGCGCTGCTGCGGTACTGGATGGCCTCCGCCAGATGGGCCGGGAGGATCTGCTCCTCGCCCTCCAGATCGGCGATGGTGCGGGCCATGCGGAGGATGCGGTCGTGGCTGCGGCCCGTCAGGCCCAGCCGGTCGAAGGCCCCCTGCATCAGCTTCTCCCCGGCGGTATCCAGCTGACAATACTGCCCGATCATGGCGGGGGTCATATAGGCGTTGCAGGTGACGCCGGTACCCTCGTAGCGCCGCTGCTGCGCCTGTCGGGCGGCGTTGACCCGGCTGCGGACCTGCTGAGAGCTCTCCGGCTGCTCCTTGCGGCGCATGGCCTCGTACTCCACCGACGGCACCTCTACGTGCATATCGATGCGGTCCAGCAGGGGGCCGGAGATGCGGCGCAGGTAGCTTTGCACCTGACTGTCCGTGCAGGTGCAGCGGCCGGAGGGATGGCCGAACCAGCCGCACCGGCAGGGATTCATGGCGCACACCAGCATGAACCGGCTGGGCAGGGTCAGGGAACCGGAGGCACGGGTGATAGTCACCACACCGTCCTCCAGCGGCTGGCGCAGGGTCTCCAGCGCCGCCTTGTCAAACTCCGGCAGCTCGTCCAGAAACAGGATCCCGTTGTGGGCCAGAGAGATCTCCCCCGGCCGGGGTACCGTGCCGCCGCCGGACAGGGACACCGGGGAGGCGGTATGATGGGGGCTGCGGAAGGGACGATGGGTCACCAGCGGGTGGCTGGGCTCCGTCAGCCCCGCCACGGAGTAGATCTCCGTGGTCTGGAGGGACTCCTGCCGGGTCATATCCGGCAGGATGGAGGGCAGCCGCCGGGCCAGCATGGACTTGCCGGAGCCGGGGGAGCCCACCAGCAGCACATTGTGTCCGCCGGCGGCAGCGATCTCCAGCGCACGCTTCACGTTCTCCTGTCCCATGACCTCGGAGAAGTCCGGCATAGGCAGCGTCTCGCCGGTGGGCTGCCACCGCTCCGCCGGCGGGATAGGCGTCTCGCCCCGGAGGTGCTCCAGCAGCTGGGCGACGGTTTCCACCGGGTACACGGTGACACCGTCGGCCAGCGTGGCCTCGGCGGCGTTCCGGGCCGGGACATAGAGCTTGCGGATGCCGCACCGGGCGGCGCACAGGGCCATGGGCAGCACCCCCGCCACCGGGCGCAGGGCGCCGGTGAGGCTCAGTTCCCCCAGAAAGGCGGCGTCCTCCGGCAGGGGCGGCAGCTCCTCCGAGGCCGTCAGCAGCCCCAGCAAGATGGGCAGGTCGTAGACCGTCCCCTCCTTCCGCTGGCCCGCCGGGGCCAGATTCACCGTGATGCGGCTGACAGGGAACCGGGCGCCGCAGGTCTTGACCGCCGCCCGGACCCGCTCACGGGATTCCCGCACGGCGGCATCCGGCAGACCCACCACATCGAAGGCCGGGAGCCCTCCCGACAGGAAGCACTCCACCGTTACCTCATATCCACTGATGCCCGACAGCCCCAACGAGCGCACCGACACCACCATTGCTCCGTCACCCTTTCCCGGAAGTTCCGCAGTTTTCTCTTTATTTTATCACAGTTTTCTCCGGCAGGAAACCCTTTATCGCTCCCCGGCGGCAAGATTTCCGGAAAAATGTCTGAACCACCGTGATAATTTTCACGCACCATGAAAAAAAAGTGTTATTTCGAGGAAATTTTTCATTTTTGACATTTACATCCCGGAAAGACTGTGCTACAATCACAATGTATGGTATGTTTGGTCTCTCTTAAAAAACGGTAACACGTTGACAAAAAAAGGAGGTTCATTTATGGAAAGAAAAATGAAATCCATGGATGGCAACAACGCAGCGGCGCACGTTTCCTATGCGTTCTCTGAGGTTGCGGCCATCTATCCCATCACCCCGTCGTCCCCCATGGCGGACTTCGTGGACCAGTGGTCCGCCAACGGCCTGAAGAACATCTTCGGCACGAAGGTCAAGGTGGTGGAGATGCAGTCTGAAGCCGGTGCCGCCGGTGCAGTTCACGGCTCTCTGGGCGCAGGTGCGCTGACCACCACCTACACCGCCTCTCAGGGTCTGCTGCTGATGATCCCCAATATGTACAAGATCGCAGCCGAGCAGCTGCCCGCCGTGTTCCACGTCTCCGCCCGTACTGTGTCCACTCAGGCGCTGAACATCTTCGGTGACCACTCCGACGTCATGGCCTGCCGCCAGACCGGCTTTGCCATGCTGTGCGAGGGCAACGTGCAGGAGGTCATGGACCTGTCTCCCGTGGCCCATCTGGCCGCTCTGGAGGGCAAGGTCCCCTTCATCAACTTCTTCGACGGCTTCCGCACCAGCCATGAGATCCAGAAGATCGCCGTGTGGGATTACGAGGATCTGAAGGATATGTGCGACATGGACGCCGTGAAGGAGTTCCGTGCTCACGCCCTGAACCCGGAGCATCCCCATATGCGGGGCAGCCACGAGAACGGAGATATCTACTTCCAGCACCGTGAGGCCTGCAACAAGTACTATGCCGCTCTGCCCGCCGTGGTGGAGAAGTACATGGACAAGATCAATGCCAAGCTGGGTACCGACTACCAGCTGTTCAACTACTACGGCGCACCCGACGCCGACCGGGTCATCGTGGCCATGGGCTCCATCTGCGACGTGGCGGAGGAGGTCATTGACTACCTGAACGCCCACGGCGAGAAGGTGGGTCTGGTGAAGGTCCGTCTGTTCCGTCCCTTCGCCCCGGAAAAGCTGGTGGCCGCCATTCCCGCCACCGCCAAGCGTGTGGCCGTTCTGGACCGCACCAAGGAGCCCGGCGCTATGGGCGAGCCCCTGTATCAGGATGTAGTCACCGCTCTGGCCAACGCCGGCAAGAACGACGTGCAGGTCATCGGCGGCCGCTACGGTCTGGGCAGCAAGGATACGCCTCCCGCCTCCGTGTTCGCCGTGTATGAGGAGCTGAAGCGTGACGAGATGAAGCGCCAGTTCACCATCGGCATCGTGGACGACGTGACCAACCTGTCCCTGCCGGAGGATAAGAACTGTCCCAACACCGCCGCCCCCGGCACCATCGAGTGCAAGTTCTGGGGTCTGGGCGGCGACGGTACCGTGGGCGCCAACAAGAACTCCATCAAGATCATCGGCGACCACACCGACAAGTACGTGCAGGCCTACTTCCAGTATGACTCCAAAAAGACCGGCGGCGTGACCATCAGCCATCTGCGCTTCGGCGATCACCCCATCCGCTCTCCGTACTATATCAACAAGGCCGACTTCGTGGCCTGCCACAACCCCTCCTACATCACCAAGGGCTATAAGATGGTCAACGACGTCAAGCCCGGCGGCGTGTTCATGATCAACTGCCAGTGGGATTTCGAGGAGCTGAACCACCACCTGAAGGCCGACGCCAAGCGCTACATCGCCCGCAATAACATCCAGCTGTATACCATCAACGCCATTGATCTGGCCATCGAGATCGGTATGGGCAAGCGCAACAACACCATCCTGCAGTCCGCTTTCTTCTCTCTGGCCAAGGTGCTGCCGGAGGAGGACGCCATCCGCTTCATGAAGGAGAAGGCCAAGGCCTCCTACCTGAAGAAGGGTCAGGACGTGGTGGATATGAACTACAAGGCCATCGACCTGGGTGCCACCGCCTATAAGAAGATCGACGTGCCCGCCGAGTGGGCCGACGCCGTGGACGAGCCGGATACCCGCGAGCTGAAGGGTAAGCCGGAGCTGGTGAAGATGGTCAAGGAGATCCTGGAGCCTGTGGGCAAGATGGACGGCGACAGCCTGCCCGTCTCCGCCTTCGCCGAGCACGTGGACGGTCAGTTCGAGCTGGGCGCCTCCGCTTACGAGAAGCGTGGTGTGGCCGTGTCCGTCCCCACCTGGGACGCCAACAAGTGCATCCAGTGCAACCAGTGCGCCTATGTCTGCCCCCACGCCACCATCCGTCCCTTCGCTCTGACCGCCGAGGAGGCCAAGAACGCCCCGGAGGCCGCCAAGATCGTGGATGTGAAGGCCGGCAAGGGCAAGGGTACCTATCAGTTCACCATGGCCATCAGTCCTCTGGACTGCATGGGCTGCGGCGTCTGCATCGGCGTCTGCCCGGTGAACGCCCTGTCTATGGTTCCTCAGGAGGGTGAGCTTGCGCAGCAGGATGTGTTCAACTACTGCGTGGCCGAGGTGTCCGAGAAGAAGGATATGCAGGACAACACCGTCAAGGGCAGCCAGTTCAAGCAGCCCATGCTGGAGTTCTCCGGCTCCTGCGCCGGCTGCGCCGAGACCAGCTATGCCCGTCTCGTCACCCAGCTGTTCGGTGACCATATGTATATCTCCAACGCCACCGGCTGCTCCTCCATCTGGGGCGGTCCTGCGGCTACCTCTCCCTACTGCGCCAACAAGGAGGGCCACGGCCCCGCATGGTGCAACTCCCTGTTTGAGGATAACGCCGAGCACGGTCTGGGTATGTACATCGGCCAGAACAAGATCCGTCAGGATCTGGCCGAGGAGACCCGCCAGCTGATCGCCGTGGAGTGGGCTCGTCCCGAGCTGAAGGCCGCCGCTCAGGCATGGCTGGACACCATGGAGGACGGCGAGGCCAATGCAGAGGCTGCCCGTGCCTTCGTCAAGGCTCTGGAGGACAGCATCTGCACCGTAGAGGAGCTGGCTGCCGTGCCTCAGTTCGCTGAGCACGCCGCCCAGCTGAAGGCTAAGGGCGCTCTGTTCTGCGACTGCGCCGCCTGCACCATCGCCGCTGACCTGCTGAGCAAGAAGGAGTATCTGGCCAAGAAGTCCATGTGGATCTTCGGCGGCGACGGCTGGGCCTACGACATCGGCTACGGCGGTCTGGACCACGTCATCGCCTCCAAGCAGGATGTGAACATCTTCGTGTTCGATACCGAGGTGTACTCCAACACCGGTGGACAGGCCTCCAAGGCCTCCAACATTGGCCAGGTCTGCCAGTTTGCCGCAGCCGGTAAGGAGGTCAAGAAGAAGAGCCTTGCCGAGATCGCCATGCAGTACGGCTACGTGTACGTGGCTCAGGTGGCTATGGGCGCCAATCCCGCTCAGACCATCAAGGCCATCGCCGAGGCCGAGGCCTATCACGGCCCGTCCCTGATCATCGGCTACAGCCCCTGCGAGATGCACAGCATCAAGGGCGGCATGATGAACTGCCAGAAGGAAATGAAGCGTGCCGTGGACTGCGGCTACTGGAACCTGTTCCGCTTCAATCCTGCTGCTCCGGCAGGCCAGCGCTTCTCCATGGATTCCAAGGCGCCCGCCGGCGGCTATCAGGAGTTCCTGATGAACGAGGCCCGTTACAGCCGTCTGACCCGTGAGTTCCCCGATCGTGCCGAGGCACTGTTTGCCCGGAACGAGGAGGAGGCCAAGAACCGCTATGAGCATCTGCTGAAGCTCATTGAGATGTACGACAAGTAATCTCGGTTCGCAAGATAAAATAAAGGGAGCGCTGCGGCAATGCCGCAGCGCTCCCTTTTGTTTGGTGGACGCCTGCATAATAAAGAAACGTCCCCCGGCAGGATATCCTGCCGGGGGACGTCGGGTAATATCAGTCGTTGGTATAGTTATCGAAGTAGCCCTGAATATAGATGACAGGGGTACCCTTGTCGCCGGAGCCGCTGGTCAGGTCGCACAGGGAGCCGATAAGATCCGTCAGGTGCCGGGGGGTCGTCCCCTCGGACACCATGTTGCCCACCAGACTGACGGAGGCATCCTTTTCCCGGATCTTCTGGGCCACCGCCTGCTGCAGCGCCTCGCCGGACAGGTCACCGAAATCGTGGTCCGCCAGATACTTCAGCTTCAGCTCGTTGGGTGTACCCTCCAGACCGGCGGTATAGCCGGGGGAGACCACGGGATCCGCCAGCTCCCAGATCTTACCGACAGGATCCTTGAAGGCACCGTCGCCGTAGACCATGGCCTCGATGCGCTTGCCGGTGGCCTCGCTGAGCCGCTGGCCGATGGCCTCGGCCACCACGTCGGCATCACGGGGGAAGAGCTTGACACGGGTGTCGTCGGCCTTATTGCTGCCCAGCAGGCCGTACTGCGGATTATAGCCGCTGCCGTTGACGGGAGCGGTCAGCAGATCGTCCAGACCCAGCACCACACGGGCGCCGGCCTTCTTCAGCAGGCGCTTGCTGCGCTGGCGGGTGTGGATATCGCAGCAGATGACGGTATCGGTATAGTCCAGCACCGTCTGCACCCGGTTGGCGAATACGATCTCCGCCTGAGCCCCGGCATCCTCGATGATGCCCTTATAGAAATCCACATAATCCACACCGGTGAAGGGATGGATCACCTTGCCGAAGGCGGCCCGGAACTGCTCCAGATCCAGCACGTCGTGCCACGGGTCGATGCCCGCCTCGTCCAGCTGATCCAGCGACACCAGATGGTTGCCCACCTCGTCGGAGGGATAGCTGAGCATCAGCACCACCTTCTCCACACCGGCGGCGATGCCGCTGAGCAGCAGGGAGAAGCGGTTGCGGCTGAGGATGGGGAAGGTGACGCCCATCGTCTTGCCGCCGGTCTTGGCCTTCACGTCGGCGGCGATCTGCTCCACCGTGGCATAGTTGCCCTGGCAGCGGGCCACCACGGACTCGGTGACAGCCGCCACATCCTTGTCATGGGGCTGGATGCCGTTCTCCTTCAGTGCCGTCAGGACGGAGGAGACCACGCCCTCCACCACATTGTCACCCTCACGGAAAATGGGGGTGCGAACGCCCCGTGCCACCGTACCCAGTGTTCTGCTCATATGAAAAACTCCTTTGTATTGGATTCGTTCGGTCGTACCATTGCACAACATTCTTATTATACGCCTAAAAAACAATAAGTAAAATGCAATTTTCTAATAAGCAACATAAGTTGTTTTAATGTGGCTCCGAAAAACGCACCCCTGCCGCTGCCGGCAGGGGTGCGTTCACGATCCAAAGGCTTATTCGCCGCTCTCTCCGTCGCCGCCGCTCAGGAAGCGGTTCACCAGCTCCAGCGTGTGGGCATCGTCGGTGAAATTGTCCAGATTCAGCACACAATCCCAGTCGTTGCCGGTGATGTCCACCTGCAGGGGGCTATAGCCGGTATCCGACAGGATGTCGCTGATCACCCGGCCCTGGGCCACGTCCTGCTGAGCCGCCTGATACAGCATCTGGGCCTCCACCGCCGTGAGGTTCCGGACGTCGCCGGTATCCACGGAGTAGATGCTGCCGCCCAGCGGAGCGGAATCCGCATCCGCCGTGCCGGAGATCACCAACTCCTGCCGCGCCAGCGGCGTGGACATCATGCGGTTGATGGCCGTATAGAGGGCGGAAGCCCGCCGCACCGGCACGTTATAGCCCCGCTCCAGCGTGGAGCCGTCGGTGAGGGTATACTTCAGGCGGATCCAGATGTACTGGCCGTCCTCTATAAGCGGCGTGCCGTCCAGATCGACGTCGCCGTCCTCCGCCTGCTCCAGTATGGCCCGGTGGATGGCCCGGATGGCCTCGATGGTCTCGGTATCCCCGGAGGTGGCCGTAAAGGGCTGAATGTTTCTGCACTGAGCGGTGACACTCTCGATCTCGTCGGCCTTTGGCACCCGGCGCTCCACACCGGCCACATCCATCCGCACGCACACGCACACCGCTGCCAGCAGCGCCGCCAGCAGCACCGTACCCTTCCAGGTGCGGCGGAAAATTTTCAGGGATTTCCCCAGCAGCATGGACATTCCGAAGCTGCACACCAGCGTCATCAGCACCACGCACAGCAGCATTCCCGGCAGGTAGG
Organism: Vescimonas coprocola; assembly: GCF_018408575.1. NCBI lineage: Bacteria > Bacillati > Bacillota > Clostridia > Eubacteriales > Oscillospiraceae > Vescimonas > Vescimonas coprocola. The sequence continues at coordinate 2,293,892 of NZ_AP023418.1, read as the reverse complement.
CCCGGATATCATTGGAACGGGCCAGACCGAAGGTCACGCTGTACAGGATCATGCCCAGCGCCAGACCGCCTATGCAGCCCACACCGTAGCGCAGCACCGGCCGCATCCACGGGAAGGCCGCCACATCGCCGGAGAGCTCGCTGCGCCGCCGGATACACAGCATACAGGCCAGTGCAAGGATCGCCACCGCAGCGGCGGCATAGATCCCCAGTGCCTGCCAGCCGCCGTTTTCCAGCGGGCTCACATCAGCGCTGACGACGGGATAGCCCACATACTCAGCGACGACGCCCTGAGGATCCGTCAGCCGGCGGACCAGCTGCACCACCGGAGTACACCACAGGGTGAAGCTGCCGAAGCCATCCTCCTGATAGCCGAAGATGAACAGCTCAGCCAGCCAGTGGATCAGCTGCATGACTGCCATCACCAGAAAGTTTATCCCCACATACAGCACAGGCACCGCCAGCAGCCAGCCGGTGAGCATGGCGCACAGCGTGCCAAGAGCCAGAAAGAAGATCTCCGCCAGCGTCACTACCGCCAGCCATACCAGCAGCGGACCCGGCTCGCCGCACACCAGCAGGCTCACCAGTACCACCAGCAGATTCCCGGCGGTGAGCATGGCAAAGCCCGTCAGCAGCTGGGTGAAAAACAGGGTCTGCCGCTTCAGGGGCAGGCTGTGTATCAATCCCACGGACCGGCCGTTCATCAGGTAGGAATACAGGGCCATGGCCAGCACACCGCCGAACACAAAGGCCATGATGACACCCATGCTGTAGGTACCCTGGCACACCTCCGAAACCGTCCGGGTCCCGTAGCTTGCGCCCTCGGCTATGTGCCGCAGATACAGCTGCACCGGCAGCGCCACCAGCCAGATGGCGGTATACAGAAACGGAATGGGCCAGTGGCGGCGCAGATCGCTGCGGGCCAGTGCCGGATTAAAGAACGATGTCACGGACCGCATAGTCAGCACCTCCCAGCTCATAGATAAAGATCTCCTCCAGCGTCAGTGGAATAGCCTCCAGCAGCAGGGGAGCGGTGATCTGCATCCGGTTCAGGATACTCTCCCGGTCGCCCCGGAGGATGTAGGTATGCACCCGGCCCACGGTGGAGTGGTGCAGGATATTCAGCTCCGCCGGCAGGCGGGGCTCGTCGCCGGGGTACACCACCTGCAGCTTCACCGTGGTATCCTGCAGCTCCGACAGGCTCCGCTCCAGCAGCACCTTACCCTGATTCATGATGCCCACATGGTCGCAGACATCCTCCAGCTCCCGCAGGTTATGGCTGGACACCAGCACCGTGGTACCACGCTCCGCCACGTCCCCCAGCAGCAGGGACCACACCTGCCGCCGCATCACCGGGTCCAGACCGTCCACCGGCTCATCCAGAATGAGGTACTCCGGCATACAACACATGGTCAGCCAGAAGGCCGCCTGCTTCTGCATCCCCTTGCTCATGCGCCGCAGCATCTGGCGGTCATTCAGGGGGAACACCTGCTTCATCTTCTCGTATCGCTCCCAGGAGAAGGAGGGGTACGCCCCGGCGTACAGCTTCGCCATCTCGGCAATGGACGCCTGCGGGAAATAGTACCAGTCATCGGGGATCACCACCATGCGCCGCTTGGCGTCGGTGTTCTCCCAAATGGGAGCGCCCTCCAGCAGAAGTTTGCCGCTGTCGGGGCGGTATACGCCGGTAAAGTGGCGGATGATGGTGGACTTTCCGGCGCCGTTGGGGCCAACCAGCCCATATACCGTCCCCTTGGGTACGGTGAGGGTGGCGCTGTCCAGTGCCCGGAAGCCGTCAAAGCTCTTGACCACCTCTTTTGCCTCAAGCATTCTCGTTTCCTCCTCTCCACAGGGCGATCCACTCACCCTCCGTCATGCCCAGCTCCCGCAGCTCCTGCACCAATGGCTGCACCTTGGCCTCCACCTCCCGGCGGCGGACCAGATTCTGCTCCTGTCCCTCCGCCACGAAGGTACCCCGGCCTGCCACGGAGTAGACGTAGCCCTCCATCTCCAGCTGGGCATAGGCCCGTTGGATGGTGTTGGGGTTGATGGCCAGATCCATGGCAAGGCTCCGAACCGACGGCAGCTTTTCCCCCGGTGCCAGCACACCGGTGACCATCAGCCGCCGCAGGCCGTCCTTCACCTGCTCATAAATGGGACGGGCGTCCCGATAATCCAGACGGATCAAAGATGCACACTCCTTCCTCGTGTACTATTCATGTTAGTACACTTAGGTTAGCATGAAACCACCCCCGTGTCAATAGGGAACTGCGTAGAATCCTACTAATTTCCACGGTTTGCGGGCATAATATTCCCGATCTGCTTGGCGAAGGGAGGGAGAAATATGCACGCATATGTCCATCGGGAGACCTGTATCCAGTGCGGTCTGTGTCCCGGCGTATGCCCGGAGGTGTTCAGCATCCTGCCGGGGGAGTCGGCGCAGGCCATCACAGAGCCGATACCGCAGGAGTATCTGGCGGCGGCGCAAGAGGCGGCGGACAGCTGCCCCGTGGGGGCTATCGAACTGAAGTGACGGCGGTTTGATCCTTTCCGGCAGCGATTTCTGTTTTGTCTCCGGCGGGTAGCTGTTCCCAGCAGCTTTTTCTTTATGTCTCCGACGGCCCACTTTTCCCAGCAGCTGGAAAAGTGGGCCGTCGGAGGCAAAAGTCCCCTCCACAGCGGAAAATTTTTCGATTTTCCCACGGTTTTTCGGAATTTATTCTTTACATCCGGAGGATTTTATGGTATTTTATCAGAGTACGCTGCGATGCGTATGGACTTGCCCCTGTTCTTAGTCCCGTGGACGCTTCACCCGTCCCGGCACTCAGACTGCGGGCCAACTAAAAGAAAGGTGGAAACACAACTATGATGCAGAAGGATCAGAAGACCTCTATCATCGAGGCCAACCGCACCCACGCTACCGACACCGGTTCTCCCGAGGTTCAGGTGGCTATCCTCACCGAGCGGATCAACCAGCTCACCGCCCATCTGAAGGTCCATCCCCACGACTTCCACAGCCGTCGTGGTATGCAGATGATGATCGGTAAGCGCCGTCGTCTGCTGGACTATCTGGCCAAGAAGGACATCGAGCGTTATCGTGCCCTCATCGCCAAGCTGGGTCTGCGTAAGTAAGCTGAAAACAGGGTGGTGTGCAGGGCGCACCACCCTTCTTTCACAATTTCCCCGCCCGTATGCGGAGCCGCTTTCAGCCTTTAGCAGTTGAAAATGTGTCGGAAGATGCTGGAAAATCCCTCCTCCGACATGGTTTCAAGTGCTAAATGGTTTGGCTCCCATACGGAAAAATTCAATGAAAAGGAGCTATACCATGTCTACCATTATCACCAAGCGCCAATTCCCCAACTACCACAAGTATACCATGGAGCTGGCGGGCCGTCCTCTGACGCTGGAGGTCGGGAAGCTGGCCGAGCTGGCCAACGCCGCCGTCATGGTCACCTATGGCGAGACCAGCGTGCTGTGCTGCGTCACCGCTGCCGCCCGTCCCCGTGACGGCATCGACTTCTTCCCCCTGAGCGTGGACTTCGAAGAGAAGCTGTACTCCGTGGGCCGCATCCCCGGCAGCTTCAACCGCCGTGAGGGCCGCCCCGGCGAGAAGGGCATCCTCACCAGCCGTGTCATCGACCGGCCCATCCGACCCCTGTTCCCCTCCGATTTCCGCAACGACGTGTCCGTCATGTGTACCGTCATGAGCATGGACCACGACTGCTCCGCAGAGATCGCCGCCCTCATCGGCACCTCCGCCGCTCTGGCCATCTCCGATATCCCCTGGAACGGCCCTGTGGGCGCTCTGAAGGTGGGTCTGGTGGATGGTGAGCTGGTGCTCAACCCCAACAGTGAGCAGCGCAAGGTCAGCGATCTGGATGTCACCGTGGTCTCCACCGGCAAGAAGGTGGTGATGATCGAGGCCGGCGCCAATCAGGTGGATAACGACACCATGTACCGTGCCATCCAGCTGGCCCATCAGGAGAACCAGAAGCAGGTGGCCCTCATCAACCAGATGGTCTCCGAGATCGGCAAGCCCAAGTTTGACTATCCCCACGCCGACTTCAATCAGGAGCTGTTCGACAAGATCGTCCACGACTTCATGGACGAGGCCAAAGCTGCCATGGACACCGACGACAAGAACGTCCGTGAGGCCCGCTGGAATGAGATGATCCAGCACTGGCATGAGAAATATCTGGAGGAGTATCCGGATATGGATCAGTATCTGGAGGAGTTCACCTACAAGTTCCAGAAGAAGATCGTCAAAGCATGGCTGCTGGAGGGCCACCGTGTGGATGGCCGCCAGAAGAACGAAATTCGTCCCCTGTCCGCCGAGGTGGGCGTGCTGCCCCGTGTCCACGGCTCCGGCCTGTTCACCCGCGGCCAGACGCAGGTGCTGTCCGTGGCGACGCTGGACACCCTTTCCGCCTGCCAGAAGCTGGATACCATCTGGGAGGAGACGGAGAAGCGGTATATGCACCACTACAACTTCCCCGGCTACTCCGTGGGCGAGGCCAAGCCCGCCCGCAGCCCCGGCCGTCGTGAGATCGGCCACGGCGCTCTGGCGGAGCGGGCCCTGCTGCCTGTGATCCCCCCGGTGGAGGAGTTCCCCTATGCCATCCGTGTGGTGTCTGAGGTGGTATCCTCCAACGGCTCCACCTCTCAGGGCTCCATCTGTGGCTCTACGCTGGCTCTGATGGATGCCGGTGTACCCATCTCCGCCCCTGTGGCCGGTATTTCCTGCGGTCTGATCCAAGACGACGACGGCTCCTTCACCACTTTCATCGACATTCAGGGCGTGGAGGACTTCCACGGCGAGATGGACTTCAAGGTGGCCGGCACCAAGAAGGGCATCACCGCCATTCAGATGGACCTGAAGAACGACGGCCTGACCATGGAGATCATCCGCAACGCTCTGGACATCACCTACGATGCCCGGTGCCAGATCTTGGATCAGATCATGCTGCCCTGCATTGCCGAGCCCCGGCCTGAGGTCAGCAAGTACGCCCCCAAGATGCTCACCATGCACATCGATCCTGACCGCATCCGTGAGGTCATCGGCAAGGGCGGCAGCGTCATTCAGAAGATCGTGGCCGAGTCCGGCGCCAAGATCGACATCGACGACGACGGCACCATCCACATTGCCTCTCCCGACGCCGAGAGCTGCGCCATCGCCAAGAAGTGCATCGATGACATCGTCTTTGTACCGGAGGTGGGCAAGCTGTACTACGGCCGTGTCGTGCGCCTGATGACCTTCGGTGCCTTCGTGGAGATCGCTCCCGGCAAGGATGGTCTGGTGCATATCTCCAAGCTGGCCGACAAGCGCATCGAGAAGGTGGAGGACGCCTGCAAGGTGGGCGACATGATGTGGGTCAAGTTCATGGAGATCGACGAGAAGGGCCGCTGGAACCTGTCTCACAAGGATGCCATGAAGGAGATCCGGGCCAAGGAGGCCGCCGGGGAGAAGATCCAGTAATTCTCCGGGACGGATCAGCCAATTCTGTGTATAAAGAGTTCCCCATGCAGTGCATGGGGAACTCTTTTTTCGTTTTTACCTGATGCCTCCGACGGATCGCTTTCTGCCGGATGGAGAAAATGATACATCTCCCATTGGGATCCCCCCTCCCAAAAGCAAAAACACCCCCGCCCCTATGTAGGGGCGGGGGTATATTTCCTATGGAACAGCGCTGCCTTACTGGCGCTTCTCCCGGTCGTAGCTCACCACCACACGGCGGTTCGGCTCGCTGCCGATGGAGTAGGTGGTGATGCCCGGCTCGTCCTGCAGGGCGGCATGGATCACATGGCGCTCATAGGCGTTCATGGGCTCCAGCGTCACGCTGCGGCGATACTTGGTGACCTTGCCGGCCACCTTCCGGGCCAGAGACTCCAGACTCTGCTCCCGCTTGGCCCGATAGTTCTCGGCGTCCACGTGGACCCGGATGCGCTTATCCGCACCGGAGTTGACGGCGTAGTTGGTCAGCTGCTGGATGGCGTCCAGCGTCTCGCCGCGGCGGCCGATGAGCTGGCCCAGCTTCTCGCCCTCCAGCGTCACCTGATACCGGCCCTTCTCCTCCAGCGCCACATTCACCTGAGCGGGGCTGTTCATGTGCTGCAGCAGACCCTCCAGAAACTCCCGGATACGGCGGGCGTTGTCGTCGTCGCAGGTCCCGACCGTCACAGTCTTCTGCTCCGGAGCCTTCTCCACCGGCTTCGTCTCCGGCTTTTTAGGCTCCTGTTTCTTGGGTTCGGGCCTTACTTCCGGCTTTTTTCACCTCTGCCTTGGGTTCCGGCTTCTTTTCCACCTTTTTGGTGGGTTCGGCCTTCTTCTCCTCCGGCTCGTCGGTGCCGTAGGTCACACGGATACGGGCGGGCGAACCGCCGATGCCCAGAAAGCCGCTCTTGGCACGCTCCAAGATTTCCAGAGACACGTCGTCCCGCTCCAGACCCAACTGGGTCAGTGCCTTACGGACAGCTTCCTCCTCGGTCTTGCCCGTTACTTCGATATAGCTCATAGACAAAACTCCTTATTCGTAGTGCTTTTCATCATAGGCACGGCCACGTGCATAAGGCCGCTGGCCCACACGTCCGTTTTCATTGGTGCCGCTGTGCTTTTCCTCGCCGCCCTGCTTTTTCTTCTTGGGCTGGGGCTTACGGTCATTGCGGCCACCGCCGTTCATCTGCTGCTGGGCCATGAGTTCCTTCTGCTTCTGGTACTTGGCGTAGCGCTTTTCACGGGCGGCCTTTTCCTTCTCGGTCTCCTCACGATCCAGGATCTTATTGAAGTACTTGTTGAGAGTCACCTCCTGGATCAGGGAGAACACGGTGTTGGCGATCCAGTAGATGCACAGTGCGGCGGGCAGCATATAGCCCATCCACAGGGTCATCAGGGGCATCAGGTACATCATGGTCTTGGCGGAGCCTGCGCCCTCGGTGCTGTTGGTGCGCATGGTGATGATGCTCATCACCAGCTGGGCCGCCGCCGAGATCACAGGCAGCAGCAGGATGCCCCACACGGGCCAGCCGCCGCCGGGGAACTGGCTCAGCAGCGTGGAGGGCTGAGACGCCAGATCCATCCCAAGGAAGCTGTAGTTCAGGTCCACCAGACCATCGAACTTCCCGGCGAAGCTCTCCCAGTGCTCATGGATGAATTTGGCCAGATAGATCTGGTCATAGGTGTTGTTGCTGGCCTCATAGCCCAGCGTACCTGCCAGCGTGCCGATCTCCTCGATGACGGAGGTGGACAGGCTCATGAAGTACCGCAGGGGGGTACGGATGATGGCGTACAGGGCGATCAGGATGGGGAAGGGGATAAAGGACCACAGGCAGCCGGACATGGGGTTCACGCCCTCACGGGCGTACAGGTCCGCCATCTCCTGCTGCTGGCGCTCCCGATTGTTGGCGAAGCGGGTCTGGATATCCTTCACCTTGCCCTGCATCCGGTTCATCCGGAGCATACTCTTCTTGCTCTTGAGCTGGAAGGGCAGGATCACCAGCTTCACCACCAGAGTGAAGAGGATCAGAGCCAGACCGTAGGACCCGGTGAGACTGTAAAACAGCCGGGTCAGCCACGCAAACGGCACGCAGATATAATAGCCGATTTGTGCAAACATGGGGTAGATACCTCCGTTTTATAATGGGATGGGAAAAACGAGGCTGTTGCGTCAGGGGACAGGGTCATACCCGCCCTTGTGGAAAGGATGGCATCGCATCAGACGGCGCAGGGCCAGAAGGCCGCCCTTGGCGGCGCCGTATTTCTCCACCGCCTCCACGGCATACTCCGAGCAGGTGGGGATATAGCGGCACCGGGGCGGAAAAAGAGGGGAGACGGAGGTCTGGTAGAACCGGAACAGCTTCAAAAGCGCCCGCTTCATGCCGTCTCCTCCGGCACGAGGCCCGCCTGCCGCAGCAGGCGGAGATACGTCTCGTCCAGCTGCTGATAGGTGCTGCGGACGGCCCGCCCACGGGCCACTAAAATCACGTCGAAGCCCGGCTGCATCTCCGGCTTGTGGAGCCGGTACAGCTCCCGGAAGCGGCGGCGCACCCGATTGCGGACCACGGCGTGGCCCAGCTTGGTGCTGACGGTGATCCCCAGACGGGACTGTCCCTGACGGTTTTTCTGCCAATACAGCACCATCTGCGGCGACACCAGACTCTTGCCCTTGCGGTAGATGCGGCGGAACTCATAATTTTCTTTTACCGTGACGGCTGCCTTCATAGCGTCCTCTTTTACCAATCTGAATTACATAGACCAATAGGGACGGCGGTTTTTCCCATCCACCGTCCCTGTTTGATTATCTATGACCGATGCACTTTCCGTGACCTCAATGGGTCAGGCGAGCACGGCCCTTGGCACGGCGGCGAGCCAGCACCTTACGGCCGTTGCGGGTGGCCATTCTCTTGCGGAAGCCGTGCTCCTTGGAGCGCTGACGCTTCTTGGGCTGATAGGTACGGAACATTGCATGACACCTCCATCTTTTGTAAGATCAGGCGGCAGAAAAAGCCTCTGCCGCACATACTCGACGGCGGGTGGGAAGCATTCTCCCACGGCCGCAGTTGACATTCGTCAGGCGCTTAAAATTAGCGCATTTGTCATTATACATGAGCTTTTTCCGCCTGTCAACAAAAATCTGAAGGGGAAAAGAGCGGGTTCTTATGAAAAGCGGTGTGTTTTTTCGGCAAAAGCCTGAAATCTGGTGGTTTTCCTCCGGTTTTTCTCCCTACATCTTGTGCCTTCCGGTGCGTCATTTTTTGCAGCTTATATTAGAATAAGTGTAGACTTTTCCGGGGGTTTCTGCTATACTATTCTCGGATAAATTTTTTTCAAATACAGAGATAGAGATCCATCAGGGGGAAAGGGGCGCTTTCATTGAATTCCATTTCTGACGTATGGCAGAGCGTACTAAGCCGATTACAGGAGCAGCTCAGCGAGACCACCATCCGCACATGGTTCGACGAGGTGGACGTGGTCACCATGGAGGACTCCGCCTTCGTGCTGCATTGCAGCAACTCCTTCAAAAAAAGCACCATCGAGACCCGTTTCATGAAGCACATCAAGGCGGCGCTGAAGGACATCTTCTCCTCCGATCTGGAGGTGAAGATCCTCAACGACGAGCAGCTGGCTGCCTATCACGGTGTGGCCCCGGATCAGCCCGGTTCCCTGCTGGATTCCGACGCCTTCACCTTCGAGACGTATGTAGTGGGGCCGCAGAACAAGCTGGCCTATGCGGCGGCACGGGCCGTGGCGGATAAGCCGGCGGAAAACTTCAACCCTCTGTTCATCTACGGCGACTCCGGACTGGGCAAGACCCATCTGCTCTACGCCATCGCCCATCAGGTCAAGCGCAAGCGGGAGGACCTGCGGATCGTGTACATCAAGGGCGACGACTTCACCAATGAGCTGATCGCCTCCATCCGGGAGGGCAGCAACGCCGAGTTCCGGGAGAAGTACCGGCAGGCGGGCATCCTGCTGGTGGACGATATCCAGTTTATCGCCGGCAAGAAGCAGACTCAGGAGGAGTTCTTCCACACCTTCAACACCCTGTATGAATCCGGGCGGCAGATCGTGCTGACCTCCGACCGTCCGCCCCGTGAGATGACCCAACTGGAGGATCGTCTGCAAAGCCGCTTCGTGTCGGGCCTTATGGTGGATGTGGCCCCTCCCGACTTCGAGACGAGACTGGCCATCATCAAGAACAAGGCCGCCATGCTGGGGGTAAAGCTCCCCGACGAGATCTACGGCTACATCGCCGAGAACGTCACCGCCAACGTGCGGCAGATCGAGGGGACCCTGAATAAGCTGCTGGCCTACCGGGATCTGCTGGGGGATCAGGTGGACGAGCAGTCCGTGGGCCGTGCCGTCCGGGATATGCTGCAAAAGAGCAACGAGTACATCCCCTCGCCGTCGGTGATCATCAGCTATATCTGCAAGTATTTCAGCGTGGAGGAGGATGTGCTCCGTGGCCAGCGCCGGGGTCGCAACGAGGTCAACGCCCGGCAGATCGCCATGTACCTCATCCGCCGCATGACCAATCTCTCCCTCAACGACATCGGCAAGGAATTTGGTGACCGGGACCACACCACGGTGCTGCACTCGCTGGATAAGGTGGAGAAGCAAATGCGTACCGACCCCGCCTTTGCCGAGGTGGTGAAGGAGATCACCACCAACATCAACGCCAAGCGCTGACCCCTACTTTTCCACAAGGCTCTGTGGATTCCACAGGGAAAAGCTGGGGAGAAGAAAACACCGTCGTTCCCTGTGGAAAAAGGGGAGGTTTCGTCCACAAACAGCGGTGGAGAACAAACCGTGTCGCAGCAAGGGTTTGCGCCGGTTTTCCACAAGAAAATTCTCTACTGCGGCTGTTACTGAATAAAAGATTAGTTTATGTTCTCTTTCTGAGAAGCATGACAAAAATCGTTCGACAAGAAAGGAAGAAAAATATGCTCCGTTTCTCCTGCGAAAAAGCGCTGCTGCAAAGTGCCGTCAATACCGTATCCCGTGCCGTGGCCGCCAAAAGCTCCATCCCTGCGCTGGAGGGGATCCTTGTAGAGGGCAGCGACCGGCTGACCATGTCGGGCTACAATATGCAGACCGGCATCCGCACCGCCTTTGAGGCCGAAGTTCACGAGGAGGGCCGCATCGTCCTCAACGCCCGCCTGTTCGGTGAGATCATCCGGAAGCTGCCGGACGATCTGGTGGTATTTGCGGCGGATGAGAAATATATGGTGCGCCTGACCTGCGGCGACGCCAGCTTCGAGATCATGGGCCTGTCCGCCGAGGACTACCCGGAGCTGCCGGAGGTGGATGACGAGTACTCTGTGGCTATCCAACAGGGGACCCTGAAGGCCATGATCAACCAGACCAGCTTCGCCGTCTCCACCAACGAGACCCGTCCCATCCACACCGGCTCCCTCTTCGAGATCAACGAGCAGGGCCTGACCATGGTGTCCGTGGACGGCTTCCGTCTGGCTCTGCGGCGGGAGCCGCTGGAGCGCATCGACGGCGGCGCTTTCCGGTTCGTGGCCCCCGGCTCCGCCCTCAACGAGGTGGAGAAGATCTGCGAGGACAGCGACAACCTCATGACCATCATTCAGGGCAAGCGCCATCTGATGTTCGAGACCGGCTCCACCCAGCTGATCTGCCGCCGTCTGGAGGGCGAATTTCTGGATTACCGCAACGCCATCCCCCGGAATAATCCCATCTCCATTCTGGTGGATACCAAGGCCATGCTCAACAGTCTGGACCGTGTCAGCGTGGTCATCAGTGAGAAACTGAAAAGCCCCGTCCACTGCATCTTTGATGCCGGCCGGGTGTATCTGTCCGCCAAGACCGGCAACGGCGAGGCTAAGGACATCTGCCCCGTGGAGGGCGACGGTCAGGGGCTGGAGATCGGCTTTAATAACCGCTTCTTCATGGACGCCCTGCGCTATGCCCCGGCGGAGAAGGTGAAGATGGAGCTGAACACCGGCATCTCTCCCTGCATCATGACCCCCGTGGAAGGGGAGGAGAATTTCCTCTATATGGTCCTGCCGGTGCGGCTGAAGGCATGATAACAAACTGAAATATAGAGAGAGGATTATACGGATAGTTGTTGAACGGGGCGTTTTGCTTGTCTCCGGCAGCCTGTTTTTCCAGTAGCTTTTTATGCCTCCGGCGGCATACTTTTTGCCAACAGCAGCAAAAAGTATGCAAAAAACGCCGCTTGAAACCGATGGTTTCAAGACTTCCTTTACTCTCAAGAGTTGCGTTCGTTATGGGACATAGTGGGAATTGACTCAGCAACAGACCCGCTGCCGCTCCCACTCTGGTGGAGGAAATGTTGCGTTTACCGCTGGGGCAATCCGTTTCCCACGGTAGAACAGCACGTTCCTTCAAACTCCCAATGCAGCGGCAGCGTGAGTAGAAATACGCCAATTCCCTTTTTCGGCAGGACTTAGACCACAGCTCTTGCAAACGAGAAGGAAGTGCAGAAACCATGGGTTTCTGCTGGCGTTCTTTGGGTACTTTCTGCCGCTATTGGCAGAAAGTGACCCGCCGGAGGAACAAAAGAAAAACTGCTGGGAAAAGTGGGCCGTCGGAGACACGTTCCCTATGCAAAAGGGTCTATTGAAAGAAGATCACCCGTCGGAGGAAAAAAAGAAACCCCACCTCATTACCTCACAGGAGGACATCTATGGAAACCATCACCATCACCACAGAATACATCAAGCTTCAGGACCTGTTGAAGCTGGCGGCCGTCACCGCCACCGGCGGCGAAGCCAAGCTCCTCATTCAGGAGGGCCAAGTGCTGGTCAACGGCGAGGTCTGCACCCAGCGGGGCAAGAAAATCCGCCCCGGCGACGACGTGGAGGCCGAGGGCCTGCACTACGGCGTGCGCTATGCGGATTGACGCCCTGACGCTGGAGGGCTTCCGCAACTACGACCGGCAGGCCCTGACCTTCCACCACAGCTGCAACGTCATCTACGGCGAGAACGCACAGGGCAAGACGAATCTGCTGGAGGCCATGGTCTATCTCTCCTGCGGCAAGTCGCCACGGGCCAGAGCGGACCGGGAGCTCATCGGCTTCGACCGGGACAAGGCCCGCATCCTGGGGCAGATGTTTACACGGGACCGGGAGTTCCGCACGGAGGTGGAGCTGTTCCGTGGCCGCCGCCGCAAGGCCAGCGTCAACGGCGTTCCCGCCAAGAACAACGCCGCCCTCTCCGACGTGCTGCACACCGTGTTCTTCTCCCCGGAGGATCTGATGCTCATCCGGGAGGGGGCTGCCGCCCGCCGGCGGTTCATGGACCTGTCCCTCTGCCAGCTGCGGCCCCGGTACGGGGAGGCACTGGCGGAATACCACCGGCTCTATGAGCACAAGACCCGCATTCTCCGGGACAGCGGCGACTACCCCCAGCTGCTGGCCACCCTGCCGGACTTCAACCGGCGGCTGTGTCAGGTGGGAGCGGTGCTGATCCACTACCGGGCCAGATATTGCCGGGCACTGGCAGAGTATGCGGCGCAGGCCCACTACGAGTGCTCCGGCCAGCGGGAGGAACTGGAGCTGCGCTATCAGACGGTCAGCACCGTTCACGACCCCTTTCTCCCGCAGGAGCAGCTGTTTGCGGCCCTGATGGAGCATCAGCAGAGCCATGAGCAGGCGGAGATCGCCTCCCGTCTGTGCCTCTCCGGCCCCCATAAGGACGATCTGGAGGTGCTGGTCAACGGGCGCAGCGCCCGGCAGTTCTGCTCACAGGGACAGGTCCGCACGGCGGCGCTGGCTCTGAAGCTGGCGGATCGGGAAATTCATAAAAACACCATGGGGGAATACCCCATCATGCTGCTGGACGACGTGCTGTCGGAGCTGGATCCCCGGCGGCAGGAGTATGTCCTCAACCGCATCGCCGGGGGGCAGGTGTTCATCACCTGCTGCGAAAACGACCGGCTGGACACCCTGCTCTCCGGCAAGGTGTTCCATATCCGTGGCGGGGAGGTGCTGGCATGAGCTATCTGCACATCGGCAAGAACGTCATGGTCAGCCGCCGCCGCATCATCGGCGTGTTCGATCTGGACATCACCTCCCAGTCCCCCCGGACCAGAGAGTTTCTGGACCGGGCGGAGAAGGACGGCGTGGTGCTGGACGCCTGCGACGATATCCCCAAGTCATTTCTGGTGTGCGACCACCCTTACCATAAGCAGCTGGTCTATATCTCCCAGCTGAACACACAGACGCTTCAGAAGCGCACGGAAAACGATCAACCTGCCGTCACCGGCGGGCAAGGAAAGGAAAGAACCCATGTCTGAACTGGAAAAAGTAACCGCCGTCACCACGGAGTATGACGCTTCGGAAATTCAGGTGCTGGAGGGACTGGAGGCGGTGCGCAAGCGCCCCGGTATGTATATCGGCTCCACCTCCGCCTCCGGATTGCACCATCTGGTCTACGAGATCGTGGACAACGCCATCGATGAAGCGCTGGCGGGCTACTGCACGGATATCACCGTTACCATCAACGAGGGCAACACCATCACCGTCACCGATAACGGACGTGGTATCCCCGTGGATATCCAGAAGCAGACCGGCCGCCCGGCGCTGGAGGTGGTATATACCGTACTGCACGCCGGCGGCAAGTTCGGCGGCGGAGGCTATAAGGTCTCCGGCGGTCTCCACGGCGTGGGCGCCAGCGTGGTCAACGCCCTCTCCGAGTGGCTGGAGGTGGAGGTACACAAGGGCGGAAAGATCTATCAGATGAAGTTCTCCCGTGGCGCCATCACCCAGGAGATGACCGTCATCGGTGACACCGACCACACCGGCACCACCGTCCGCTTCAAGCCCGACGGCGAGATGTTCGACACGCTGGAGTACGACTACGAGACCCTCCACACCCGGATGCGGGAGCAGGCGTTTTTGAACGCCGGTCTGCGGATCTCCATTGCTGACCGCCGCCCCGGACAGGAGCAGGAGGACACCATGTGCTACGAGGGCGGCATCCGGGAGTTCGTTACCTGGATCAACCGCAACAAGACCCCGCTGCACGAGGAGGTCATCTACATGGCCGGTGCCAAGGGAGACTCCACGGCGGAGATTGCCATGCAGTATAACGATAGCTACGCCGAGACCATGGTCTCCTTTGCCAATGACATCCACACCCCGGAGGGCGGTATGCACGAGACGGGCTTCAAGGCGGCCCTGACCCGTGTGCTCAACGCCTACGGCATCAAGTACGGCATGATCAAGGAGGGGGACAAGGTCTCCGGCGAGGACGTCCGGGAGGGCATCACCGCCGTGATCTCCGTAAAGCTGACGGAGGCCCAGTTCGAGGGCCAGACCAAGGCCAAGCTGGGCAACGCCTATATCCGCACGCTGGTGGACGGCCTTGTCTCCGACCAGCTGTCGGTGTATCTGGAGGAGCATCCGGTGGTGGCCCGCACCATTCTGGATAAGGCGCTGACGGCCAACCGGGCCAGAGAGGCCGCCCGCAAGGCCAGAGAGTCCATCCGCCGCAAGACGGCGCTGGGCGGCGCCGCCATGCCGGATAAGCTGCGGGACTGCAACGAGAACAATCCGGAGCTGACGGAAATTTATATCGTGGAGGGCGACTCCGCAGGCGGCTCCGCCACCCAGGGCCGTGACTCCCGGTTTCAGGCCATTCTCCCCCTGTGGGGCAAGATGCTGAACGTGGAGAAGGCCAGAGCCGACAAGGTATACGGCAACGACAAGCTCCAGCCGGTGATCACGGCGCTGGGCGCCGGCATCGGGGAGGAATTTGACCTGAATAAGCTGCGGTACCACAAGATCATCATCATGGCCGATGCCGACGTGGACGGCGCCCATATCCGGACGCTGCTGCTGACCTTCTTCTTCCGGTTCATGCGGCCCCTCATCGAGGAGGGCTACGTCTATTCCGCCGTGCCGCCGCTGTATAAGCTGACCCGTGGCAAGCAGCAGCGGGTGGCCTACACCGACGAGGAGCGGGACGCCATCTCCTCCGAGATGCGGGACGGCAACCCCAATGTGAAGATCGACATCAACCGCTATAAGGGCCTTGGCGAGATGAACCCCCACGAGCTGTGGGAGACCACCATGGACCCGGAGAAGCGCACTCTGCGCCGCATCACGCTGGACGACGCCGTCAAGGCGGACGAGACCTTCACCGTCCTCATGGGCGAGAAGGTGGAGCCCCGAAAGGAGTTCATCGAGAAAAACGCCAAGTACGCTGTGAATCTGGATTATTGATCCCCAATCCTCTGACAAGGAGTAACAATATATGAGTAAGAAACCCCAATACGATCCTGAGGAGATCCGCTTCCCGGACCAGCACATCGTCGAGCGCTCGCTGGTGCCGGAGATGGAGAAGTCCTACATCGAATACGCCATGTCCGTTATCGTGGGCCGGGCGCTGCCCGACGTGCGGGACGGCCTGAAGCCTGTCCACCGGCGTATTCTCTACGCCATGTACGAGGACAACCTCACCAGCGACCGCCCCTTTAAGAAGTCCGCCACCTGCGTGGGCGACGTGCTGGGCCGGTATCACCCCCACGGCGACGCCTCCGTCTACGACGCTCTGGTGCGTCTGGCACAGGATTTCTCCATGCGTTATATGCTGGTGGACGGCCACGGCAACTTCGGTTCCGTGGATGGCGATCCCCCCGCTGCCTACCGTTACACGGAGGCCCGTCTTTCTAAAATTTCCAATGAAATGCTGCGGGATATCCGGAAGGACACCGTGGACTGGGACCCCAACTTTGACGAGAGCCGCAAGGAACCCCGTGTGCTGCCCAGCCGCTTCCCCAATCTGCTGGTCAACGGCTCCTCCGGTATCGCCGTGGGTATGGCCACCAATATCCCACCCCACAACCTGCGGGAGGTCATCGGAGCCTGTATCCACGTGCTGGATGATCCCGATGCCACGCTGGCGGATCTGATGACCTATATCAAGGGTCCCGACTTCCCCACCCGTGGCCTCATCATGGGCCGCAGCGGCATCCGTGCCGCCTACGCCACCGGCCGTGGCCGGGTGGTGATGCGGGCCCGCCACGAGTTCGAGGGGTTCGGCCACGACCGCACCCGTATCATCATCACGGAGCTGCCGTATCAGGTGAATAAGCGGATGCTCATCAAGAGCATGGCCGATCAGGTGGAGGACAAGCGTCTGGAGGGCATCTCCGACATCCGGGACGAGACGGACCGCAACGGTATGCGGATCGTCATCGAGCTGAAGCGGGACGCCAATCCGCAGGTGGTACTCAACCGCCTGTTTGCACAGACCCAGCTGCAAACCACCTTCGCCATCAATATGCTGGCGCTGGTGAATAACCAGTCCCAGCCGAAGATCCTCTCCCTGCGCCACATCATCGACGAATATCTGGCCTTTCAGGAGGAGATCATCGTCCGCCGCACCCGCTATGACCTAAAGGACGCACAGGCCCGTGCTCACCTGCTGGAGGGTCTGCTCATCGCACAGGACAACATCGACGAGGTCATCCACATCATCCGCACCAGCTACGACAACGCCAAGGAGAACCTTATGTCCCGCTTCGGGCTGGACGATGTGCAGGCACAGGCCATTCTGGATATGCGCCTGAAGGCGCTGCAGGGGCTGGATCGTGAGAAGCTGCAGGCGGAGTACAAGGAGCTGGAGGAGAAGATCGCCTACTTCCTGAAGGTGCTGTCCGACGACGCTCTGGTGCGCTCCATCCTGAAGGAGGAACTGTCCGCCATTGCCGAGAAGTACGGCGACGACCGCAAGACGGAAATTCAGGACGTGGAGGACGAGATCGACATCGAGGACCTCATTGAGGAGGAGGAGTGCGTCTTTACCCTGACGGAGAACGGCTACATCAAGCGCACCGCCGTCAGTGAGTACGCCGCCCAGAGCAAGGGCGGCATGGGTAAGAAGGGCATCACCACCCGTGACGAGGACACCGTGGTGGATGTGTTCACCGCCTCCACCCACGACTATCTCCTGTTCTTTACCGATACCGGCAAGGTCTACCGCAAGAAGGGCTACCAGATCCCGGAGAGCGGCAAGACCGCCAGAGGCACCAACATCGTCAACATCCTGCAGGTGGAGCAGGGGGAGAGGATCCAGACCATGCTCCACTACCGGGAGGCCGGGGAGGGCCAGCTGTACCTCTTCATGACCACCCGCAACGGTACGGTGAAGCGTCTGCCGGTGGAGACGCTGAAGAATCTCCGCAACAACGGCATCCGGGCCTTGACGCTGGACGAGGGCGACGAGCTTATCAACGTGCAGGAGACCGACGGCAGCCAGCGCATCCTCATTGCCACCCACGACGGTCAGGCGGTGTGCTTCGACGAGACGGACGTGCGTGCCATGGGCCGCACCGCCGTGGGCGTCCGGGGCATCCGCCTGCGGGAGGGCGACTATGTGGTGGGCGCCGCCAGAGCCGAGGCCGGCAAGACGGTGCTCTCCATCACGGAGCGTGGCTACGGCAAGCGCACCCCGGTGGAGGAGTACCGCATCACCAGCCGTGGCGGTCTCGGTATCCGCAACTATATGGTCACGGAAAAGACCGGATCCATTGTGGGCATCAAGGTGGTGGACGGGCAGGAGGATCTGCTGCTGATGACGCAGGCGGGTATCCTGATCCGCACGGCGGTAGACAGCATCCGCATCGCCGGCCGGGCCACGCAGGGCGTTATCGTCATGCGCTTTAAGGAGGAGGGCGACCACGTCATCTCCATGGCGCTGGCGGACCGGGAGACGGAGAAGGAAACCGCCCCGGCAGAGGAATAAGCCATGGGGAAGAAAAAGGAGCAGTACTGCCCCCTGACCCGGTGGCAGTACTTCACCAAGACCCTGTACCACGATCCCTCCTCCACGGGGGAGTTCACCTATGACGGTGTGGTGTACCGCAAGAGCGAGGCCCTCCAGACGGTGGAGAGCCGAAACTCCCGGCTCCAGATGGGGCTGGTGGGCCTGATGTTTCTGGCCTTTGTGCTGGCTACCTATTTCCGCAGCGCCATGCCGCTGGCGGCAGGCATCCTGCTGATCGTGGCGGGGCAGGCTCTGCGTCTGAGCCGTCTGCCCAAGGACATCCTGTCCCACCTTACCGACACCGGACGGAGGGAGCTGTGATGGAATCATTACAGGTCATCGCCCGCATCCATACGGAGCTGCCGGAGAAGTTCGGCGTGCCGCGCCAGAGCGGGCTGGTGCCACAGCTGCGGGGCCGCATCGTCTTTGAACCGGCCTACCGGAATCCGGACGCCGTCCGGGGACTGGAGGATTTCTCCCATCTCTGGCTCATCTGGCAGTTCTCCGAAGCCATCCGGCAGGACTGGTCCCCTACGGTGCGGCCACCCCGTCTGGGGGGCAATCGCCGCATGGGGGTCTTTGCCACCCGTTCTCCCTTCCGCCCCAACCATCTGGGCCTGTCCTCGGTGCGGCTGGAGCGGGTGGAGCAGAGTGAGGCGCTGGGGCCGGTGCTCCATGTCTGCGGCGCAGACCTGATGGACGGCACGCCCATTTTTGACATCAAGCCCTACCTCCCCTATACCGACAGCCATCCCGATGCCGTGGGGGGCTTCACCGACGGACTGGAGAGCCGCTGCCTGCGGGTGGAGTGTCCGCCCCGGCTTCTGGAGTGCATCCCGGCGGACAGCCGGGAGGGCCTGCTGGGCGTGCTGGCGGGGGATCCCCGTCCCCGGTATCAGGAGGACCCCCAGCGGGTATACGGCATGGGCTTTGCGGGGCAGAACGTGCGATTCACCGTGGACGGGGAGACTCTCACCGTGCATTCCATTGACCCGCTGGAGAAGTAACGCCAATATAGAACGGCATAAGGAACAACGATGAAGGCTGTAACCATCTGCACCGACGGGGGTAAAACCGCTATGCGGTTTTACCGGTGATGCCGTTCTGCTCGCCCCTTGCGGGGCCACCGCAGAATATGGCGGACGGGCCCGCCGGGTCAGGGCCGCCCGATAAAACCATTGGGAGCAACACAAGAACGCCTATGAAAACTGTAACCATCTACACCGACGGGGCCTGTTCTGGCAACCCCGGTCCCGGCGGCTGGGGAGCCATTCTGGAGTGGAACGGTATCGAGAAGGAACTCTCCGGCGGCGAGCCGGAGACCACCAACAACCGCATGGAGCTGACGGCGGTGATCCGGTCGCTGGCTCTGCTGAAGGAGCCGTGCATCGTGGAGCTGTACTCCGACTCCAAGTACGTTATTGACGCACTGGAGAAGGGCTGGGTCTGGGGCTGGAAGAAGCGGGGCTGGGTGAAAAGCGATAAAAAGCCCGCTTTGAACGTGGATCTGTGGGAGCAGCTGCTGCCCCTGATCCAGACCCATCAGGTACACTACCACTGGGTGAAGGGCCACGCCAGCAATGAGAAAAACAACCGCTGCGACCAGATGGCTGTGGCGGAGAGTAAGAGGTTCTGAGAAATTCACAGAAAGTTCATGTGGATTTCATGATTCTGCCATCTTTACAGGGTATTATCTTACTCGTACAAAGGAACCATTCCTTATGTGATTTTCTCTCTCTCCTAACAAACACACAGCAAAAACGCCAGCCCTTGGGGCTGGCGTTTTTGCGTCTCTCCTGCAAGAAAATATTTTTCTGTGCAAGGAGAGGTTTTTCTGTTTAAGGAGAGGCTTTTCTGTTTCAGGAAAGATTTTCCCTGCTTGTCGGGGAACTTTTTGCGTCCGTTTTTCAGGGGGATATTTTGGCCTGCCTGACCAAGTGATTTTTTCGGCTGCCTGATGAAAAAGTGTTTGGCTCTGCTTGCCGAGAAGAATTTTCGTCTCCCTGTCGGAGTCATTTTTTCGCCTGATTGCGGGGATGGATTTTCCCTTTCAAGGGGCAGCCGAGCCTGTCCATGCGGACAGGCTCGGCACGATTTTGGACGGATCGGACAGACAGGACGTCACACGCCACGGAAGAAGGCCCGGATGGCTGCCTCATCGGCGGCGACGCTTCCCTGAGCGAAGCCGCTGCGTCCGCCGCCCCGACCGTGGAGGGCGTCGTTCATATGCTTCACGAACTCCCGCAGGTCTGCTCCCGGATGGATGACGGCGTACTGATACTGCTCCCCCTCTCCGGAGAACACGGCGCATCGCCCGCCGCAGGTACGGCTCACGGCGTCGCACAGCCGTCGGGTGCCGTCTCCCGCCAGATCGTGCCGCACCAGCAGCACCTCTCCGGCGTCCCGGTACTGCTCTGCCAGCAGCCGGAACAGCTCCTCCTCCAGTCCGGCGCACCGGGCCTTCAGGGAGAGGACCTCCCGGCCCTGCCGTTCCACAGCTGCGGAGGTGTCGCCGGGCTTCACCGACAGCTGCTGCCCGATGGATCGGTTCTGCTGCCAGCTGCGGCACAGGTGGGCCATGGCCCGGCCGCCGCACACCAGCTCCAGCCGCACCCCCTCCCGGAGCTTCTGGCAGGAGAGAAATTTCACCAGCCCCACCTGCCCGCTGCCGGAGACATGGGTGCCGCAGCAGGCGCACAGATCGGCCCCCGGAAACTCCGTCAGCCGCACCGTCCCCGTCAGGGTCTTTTTGCTGCGGTAGGGGAGGGCCTCCCGCTCTGCCGGGGAGGGGAATGTCACTCGGCAGGGGTGATCCTCCCAGATGTATCGGTTGGCCTGCCGCTCCACCTCCAGCACCTGCTCCCAGCGGATGTCGGCGTTATAGTCGATGGTCACGACATCGGTCCCCATGTGGAAGCCCACATTGTCGCAGTGGAAGGCGGCGCACAGCATCCCGCTGACGATATGCTCCCCGGAGTGCAGCTGCATATGGTCAAAACGCCGCTGCCAGTCAATGGCGCCGTGGACGGTGCTGCCCACCGCCAGCGGCCCGGCGCAGGTGTGGCAGACGACCCCGTCCCGCTCCTGCACGTCTGTGACCGCCACGCCGCCCAGGACGCCGTGGTCGGCGGGCTGCCCGCCCCCCTCCGGATAGAAGGCGGTGCGGTCCAGCACCACCAGATACCGGCCCTGCTCCTCTTGGCACGACAGCACCGCAGCGTCGAACTCCCGGAGATAGGCGTCCTCATAATAGAGCTTTGTGGTTTCCATAGGCGTCTCCTTTGCGTTTTTTTCCATTATGCCACAAACGCCGCCCCATTGCAACGCCGCCTATTCCGCCAGCGCCGCCAGCTCCTCCGCCGTCAGCCCCGGCTGCACCGCCAGCGAGATGCCGTAGCCCAGCAGCCGCCCCAGTTGTCGGACCTGCCGATCGATGTCTCTGGGGGTCACATACAGCCCCTGCGGTGCCGCTTCGGTGCCGCTGCCCAGCGCCGCCCCGTCGATGACCGTAGGCACTCCCACAGCGATGACCGGCACCCCTACCGTCTCCCGATCCACGGCGGTGCGGTGGCTGCCCACCCCGGAGCCGGGGATCAGCCCCGTATCCGCCAGCTGGACGGTACGGCACAGCCGCCGGGGACTGCGGGCCGCCAGCGCATCCACGGCGACGACGGCTGCCGGGCGCACCGCTCCCGCTGCCGCCCGGATCAACTCACAGGTCTCCATCCCCGTCCGGCCCAGCACCTCCGTACACAGGGCGGAGAGCTCCCCTATGCCCCGGAACGGCTCCTGCCCGCTGCGGACCAGATGCCGGGTCACCAGCAGATGATCCACCGCCGTGGGGCCGATGGCGTCGCAGGTCATGTCCCGGTTGCCGATGCCCGCCGTCAGCACCGGTCCACGGGGCAGGAGCTCCGCCAGCAGGGAGGCAAGACACGCCGCCTGCTGCGAAAAGGGCTGGCTCTCCAGCTCCATGGTGACATAGCGTCCCACGGGCTTTCCCAGCGCTCTGGCTCCCGTCTCGTCCAGGATCCGTACCTCCGTCACGGAGACGCCCTGCCGCCGCTCCGTCCGGGTGACTACCCCGGAGAGTTCTCCGGCTGCGGGGCCGCCTGCCTGCAAATTTTCCGCTGCCTCCAGCGCCAAGTCCGTCCGGATCTGCGTCATACTTGTGTTTCCCCCTCCCGTTGTGCCACAAAATGTGGTAGATTACGGGTAGTTTCCCGCAAAAAATAGGGAATATGCAAAAAAGAATGGCAAAAATTCAAAAAGTGCTTGCAATTTTCAGATAAAGATGTTAAAATATCATCCTGCGTGGATGTTTCATTCCAACGCAGCTACTTTATCGTCGGGGAGGTGTTTGGTTTGCCGAATATCAAGTCTGCTAAGAAGCGTGTGCTGGTGTCCGAGGCTCGTAATGCCCGCAACAAGGCCAATCGCTCTGCACTGAAGACCGCTATCAAGAAGTTCGAGGCTGCTGCCGTGGAAGGCAATCGCACCGAGGCCGAGGGCGCTTACAAGGTCGCAGTGAAGTCCATTGACAAGGCTGCTGCCAAGGGTCTGCTGCACAAGAACAACGCTGCTCACAAGAAGAGTGCGCTGACGCTGAAACTCAACCAGATTGGCTGATCCAAACCAAAGGACACCTGCCGGGTGTCCTTTTTTTTGCCCGGCCGTCGGAAAGTGCGGCCAACAGGGGAAAAGACACAACAGAGCGTAATTTTTCAAAGAAAAATTACGCTCTGTTGTTGGTCAAGTGCCGTTTTGCGGCTTATTTGTAGTAGTCCGTGCCGTCCTCGATGACCATGGGCAGGCCGTTGTGGTACACCGGCAGGGTCTGGAACTTGAAGCGACTGGCCCTGTGCATCCGGTCGATCTTCTCCCGGACGGCCTCGTCCGGGCAGACGCCCCGGCGGATATACTCGTTGACGGCGTGATAGGAAAAGCCCAGATTGTCCTCGTCGGTGAGGCCCGTCAGACCGTCGGAGGGGGGCTTGATGAGGAACCGCTCCGGCAGGCCCAGCGCCCGGCCCAGAGCAATGACCTCCTCCGTGGTGTACATCCCCAGAGGGGAGAAGGCACCGGCGCTGTCGCCATAGATGGTGCAGTAGCCCACCCAGTCCTCCGACAGGTTGGAGGTGTTGAGGACGATGCCTCCCTCCACGGACTGGGCCACGGCATAGAGGGTGGCCATACGGATGCGGGAGGGGAGATTCACCACGGTCTGGCGGCTGGGGGTCAGGCCCGCCTGCTCCAGCTGGGACAGTACCCCCGCCACGGCATCGTGGATGTTGCAGGTGCAGTGGGGGATCTGCAGATGCTCCACCAGCGCTTGAGAGTAGTCGATATCCGGCTGAATGCCGTCGGGCATCAGCACGCCATAGACGTGGTTCCGGCCATAGGCCGCCACCGCCATGGCCGCCACGGTGGAGCTGTCCTTGCCGCCGGAGATGCCGATGACGGCGGTCTTGCCGCCGCAGCCGGCCATCTGCTGGCTCATCCACTCCAGCACCCCGGCAAGCTGGAGCTGTACGTTGAATCCGCTCATGTGATCCCTCCTGTGAATGGTTGATGGATGGGGGAGGTGTCCCCGTTGATGGCTTATTGTACTCCCATTTTCCACAAAATGCAACTGCCGCCCGCTAGGGGCTGCGGAGGGATTTTCCGTATTCCATAGAAAACCGGCGGAAAAGGATCGGATTTCCGGCTTTTCCCGCATTTTCTTTTGGCAAACGACGTGGTAGAATATAGAACAGATCAGAAAAAACGACCCCAAGGAGGAATTCTATGAAGGATAACAAACTGGGTATCATGCCCATCTCCAAGCTCATTTGGAATATGTCCCTGCCCATCATCGTGTCGATGCTGGTGCAGGCCCTATATAATATCGTGGACAGCGTGTTCGTCTCGCAGGTCAGCGAGCAGGCCCTTACCGCCGTGACGCTGGCCTTCCCGGCCCAGAACCTGATGATCGGTCTGGCCACCGGCACCGCCGTGGGCGTCAATGCCCTGCTGGGCCGGGCGCTGGGCGCCGGGGACGGCAAGCGGGCCGATCAGGTGGCCATCAACGGCATTTTCCTGGCGGTGGTGGGCTTTGTACTCTCCGCCGTGCTGGCCCTGTGCTTTGGGGGGACCTTCTTCCGCACCCAGACGGACATCGACTACATTGTGGATAACGGCATCACCTATCTGCGCATCTGCTGCTGTGCCTCGCTGGGAATGTTCTGCCAGATCATGTTCGAGCGCCTGCTGCAGGGTACCGGCCGCTCCATCCTCTCCATGTACACCCAGGGGCTGGGCGCCATCGTCAACATCGTGCTGGACCCCATCTTCATCTTCGTGTTCAAAATGGGCGTGGCGGGTGCCGCTGTGGCCACCGTTATCGGCCAGTTCTGCGGCTGCGGTCTGGCTCTGTATATGAACCTGCGGAAGAACCACGATCTGCACCTTCGGTTCCGGGGCTTCCGGCCGGACTGGAAGATCGTGGGCAATATCTATGCCATCGGGTTGCCCTCCGTGGTGATGGTGGCCATCGGCTCGGTGATGACCTTCTGCATGAACAAGATCCTCATCACTTACCACTCCGCCAAGGAGACGGCGGCTACCGCCTTCGGCATCTACTTCAAGCTCAACAGCTTTGTCTTTATGCCGGTGTTCGGCCTGAACAACGGTGTGGTTCCCATCGTGGCCTATAACTACGGCGCTCAGAATCGCCGCCGCATGATGGAGACCATCAAGCGCAGCGCCATCTATGCCTCCTGCATCATGGTGCTGGGTATGGCCATCTTCTGGGCCATTCCGGGGACGCTGGTCAGTATCTTTAACGCCACGGAGACCATGAAGCAGGTGGCCGTTCCGGCCCTGCGGATCATCTCCCTGAGCTTCTGCACGGCCGGGGCCTGTATCGCTCTGGGCAGCTCCTTCCAGGCGCTGGGGAAGTCGGTGTACTCCATGATCACCTCCATCATCCGCCAGCTGGTGTTTCTGGTACCCATCGCCTATGTGCTGGCCCGCTACGGCCAGTCCATAGGCAACGACGATCTGGTGTGGTGGTGCTATCCCATTGCGGAGATCGCCTCGCTGGGCGTGACGATGCTATTCTTCCTGCGGGTGTACCGTACCGTCATCGCCAAGGTGCCGCTGGACGGCGCTCCCTCGCTGGAGGAGCTGGAGGAGGAGCAGTAAAATTCTTCCATGAAAAGGAGCGGCAGGCGCATAGCGCCTGCCGCTCCTTTTTGCCGCCTCCTTCAGCGGATGAAGTTCGTCTGGTGGCCGCGCTCCGGAGCAGGGAAGTCGTACCCGGCCTCCCGGCCTGCCTGAATGCAGTGCAGCAGCCACGCCATGCTGCGGCCCAGATTCCGCATGGTCTGGAGTCCCTCGCCGTCCAGCATCACATCATCGGGACAGTGGCCGTGGACCATGTTCCAGTAGGTGGAGCCCACCGTTACCATGTTGGAGATGCCGAAGTACTTGCCCAGAGCGTCCAGACTGGCGGTGGTGCCTGCCCGCCGGGCGGAGGCCACCGCAGCGCCGGGCTTTCCGGCAAAGGCGCCGCCTCCGGCGTAGAATACCCGATCCAGGAAGGACAGCACCCGTCCGCTGGGATGAGCGTAATAGACCGGTGTGCCGAATACGAAGCCGTCGGCCTGCCGGGACTTGGCGATGAAGTCGTTGACGCCGTCATCGGTGAATACGCAGCCGTTCTTGCTGCACTGGTTGCAGCCGATGCAGTCCCGGACGGGGCCGCCGTCCAGCTGCACGATCTCGTAGTCGATGCCCGCAGAGGTCAGGGTCTTGCCCACCTCCGTCAGGGCGGTGTAGGTGCAGCCCTTGGGGTTGCAGCTGCCGTTGAGCATTAGAACCTTCATGGGATGATACCTCCTTGAAAATGTGTGATGTGTGGTTTTCTCTTTTATACCCCCGGCGGGTAGCTTTCTCTTTTGTCTCCGGCGGCATATTTTTCCTAATGGGGACAATCCTCTCATGTCTCCGACGGGTGACTTTCTGCCGCTATTGGCAGAAAGTTACCCGTCGGAGACACGTTCCTTATGCAAAGCGCTGCTGTTGACAAAAAGTATGCCTCCGGCGGGAAAACAAAAAACTGCCATTGAAAGAACGCACCTTACCGGTGGTAAAAAATCCACCGGCACGTCCGCAAGATCGATCAGGATGCAGCATCAGCCGCCCCGAAGGTTCGGGACGGCTGATGCTTGAGCGATTAATAGGCCAGCTTCTCCGTCAGATAGGCTTTCAGCTGGCTGATGGGAACACGCACCTGCTCCATGCTGTCCCGCTCCCGGACGGTGACGCACTGGTCGCCGGGATTCTCCCCGTCGCCCACGGTATCGAAGTCCACGGTGATGCAGAAGGGCGTGCCGATCTCATCCTCCCGGCGATAGCGCTTGCCGATGGAGCCGGTCTCGTCGAAGTCCAGCATGAAGTCCTTGCACAGCTCGTTGTAGATCTCCATGGCCGGCTCGCTGAGTTTCTTGCTCAGAGGCAGGATGGCTGCCTTATAGGGGGCCAGCGCCGGGTGCAGCCGCAGCACCACACGCACGTCGTCCTTGCCGTTTTTATCCTGTCCCACGACCTCCTCGTCGTAGGCGTCGCACAGCACTGCCAGCACACTGCGCTCCACGCCCAGAGAAGGCTCCACCACATAGGGGATGTAGCGCTGGTTGGTCTCCGGGTCGAAGTAGGTCAGATCCTTGCCGGAGACGTTCTGGTGCTGGGTCAGGTCATAGTCGGTGCGGTCCGCCACGCCCCACAGCTCGCCCCAGCCGAAGGGGAACAGGAACTCGAAGTCCGTGGTGGCCTTGGAGTAGAAGCACAGCTCCTCCGGGTCATGATCCCGCAGCCGCAGGTTCTCGTCCTTCAGACCGATGCCCAGCAGCCAGTTGTGGCAGAAGGTGCGCCAGTACTGGAACCACTCCAGATCGGTGCCGGGCTTGCAGAAGAACTCCAGCTCCATCTGCTCAAACTCCCGGACACGGAAGATGAAGTTGCCGGGGGTGATCTCGTTGCGGAAGGACTTACCGATCTGGCACACGCCGAAGGGCAGCTTGCGCCGTGTGGTGCGCTGGGTGTTGACGAAGTTGGTGAAGATGCCCTGCGCCGTCTCAGGCCGCAGATACACCGTGTTCTTGGCGTCCTCGGTGACGCCTTGGAAGGTTTTGAACATCAGGTTGAACTGCCGGATGTCGGTGAAATTGTGCTTGCCACAGCTGGGGCAGGGGATGTTGTGCTCCTCGATGAAGTCCTTCATCTCCTGCTGGGTGAAGGCATCGATGGGCTTGGGCAGCTCCACGCTGTTCTCGCCGCACCAATCCTCAATGAGCTTGTCCGCCCGGAACCTCTCCTTGCACTCCCGGCAGTCCATCAGAGGATCGGAGAAGCCGGACAGATGGCCGCTGGCCACCCAGGTCTGGGGGTTCATGAGGATGGCGGCGTCCTGCCCCACGTTGTAGGGATTCTCCTGAACGAACTTCTTCCACCACGCCTTTTTGACGTTGTTCTTCAGCTCCACACCCAGAGGGCCGTAGTCCCAGGTGTTGGCCAGACCTCCGTAAATTTCGGAGCCGGCAAAGACGAAGCCCCGATTTTTGCACAGGGCCACGATCTTGTCCATGGTTTTTTCCGTGTTTTTCATGACGATTCTCCTTTGTATGATGATTTTTCAGCGCAGTTAAAATAAAAAACGCCCTGAACTGCCGACGCAGCTCAGGGCGAACTAAAAAGTCCGTGGTTCCACCTGAATTTGGATTGCTCCACACTCTCGTGCCGCTAACGGGGCTTCCGGCGGGCATTTCCTCCCGCAGCTCCGGGCCGCCACGCCCATCATCGCCTGTAACGCTTCAAGGGTATCATGTTTTCCCCCGTCCGTCAAGGGGGAATTTCCCCGGTGCTTGGTGTGTTGGGGGTGCCTCCGGCAGCATCCTTTTTGCTGCTGTTGGCAAAAAGGATGCCGACGGAGGCACAGAAGAAAGCTACCCGCCCAAGGAAAAGCCTGTTTGACGGAAGTACGTCCCATCAAAAAGGATGGCTGCCGCTGGCAGCCATCCTTTTTGATGAACTTATTCCTCCTCCTGCGCCGTGATCTGGATATGCAGCTCATCCAGCTGCTTTTGCTCCACGGTGGAGGGAGCGCCCATCATGACGTCCTGAGCGTTCTTGTTCATGGGGAAGGGGATGATCTCCCGGATGGAGCTCTCGCCCGCCAGCAGCATCACCATGCGATCCACGCCCGGAGCGATACCGGCATGGGGAGGTGCGCCGTAGCAGAAGGCGTTGTACATGGCGGGGAACTTCTTCTTCACGTCCTCCTCGCCCAGCCGCACCAGCTCGAAGGCTTTCACCATGATCTCCGGGTCGTGGTTCCGGACGGCGCCGCTGCTGAGCTCCACGCCGTTGCACACCAGATCGTACTGGTCGGCAGTGATGGTCAGGGGATCGATCTCGCCCCGCTCGGCCTTCAGCAGCACCTCCAGCCCGCCGCTGGGCATGGAGAAGGGGTTGTGGCAGAACTCCAGCTCACCGCTTTCGTCGCCGATCTCGTACATGGGGAAGTCCACGATCCAGCAGAACTCGTAGCGCTCCTGATCCATGTGACCGGCGCAGGCGGCGCCGAAGGTCTTGATGAGTACACCGGCGGACTTGGTGGCTGCTGCGCCGGCCGCCACCACCACCAGCGTATTGGGTGCCAACGTCAGAACCTGCTCCAGCTGGGACCGCAGGCCAGTGACGAACTTGGCGATACCGCCGGCCAGCTCGCCCTTCTCATCCACCTTGAACCAGTAGGCCTTGCTGCCGGACTGCACCTCGCAGTCGGACAGGAGCTTTTCTACCTGCTTGCGGGTCAGAGCGCAGTCGGAGATATCTACCATCTTCACGGTCTGGCCCCGCAGAGGCTCAAACTCGCTGTTTTCAAAGAGGTGGGTGACGTTCTTGCAGGTCAGGTCGATGCGCAGATCCGGCTTGTCGGAGCCGTAGGTTTCCAGCGCCGTGTTATAGGGGATGCGGCGGAAGGGGGCGGCAGAGGCGACGTCATAGGTGCCGAACTTGGCGAAGATAGGGGGCAGCACGTCCTCCAGCACGGCGAATACGTCCTCCTGTGTGGCGAAGGCCATCTCCATATCCAGCTGGTAGAACTCGCCGGGGGAACGGTCGCCACGGGCGTCCTCGTCCCGGAAGCAGGGGGCGATCTGGAAGTACCGGTCGAAGCCGGAGGTCATCAGCAGCTGCTTGAACTGCTGGGGAGCCTGTGGCAGGGCATAGAACTTGCCGGGATGCTTCCGGGCAGGCACCAGATAGTCCCGTGCGCCCTCCGGGGAGGAGGCCGTCAGGATGGGAGTGGTGATCTCCAGGAAGCCGTGCTCCGTCATGGCGGCCCGCAGAGCGGCCACCACCTGGCAGCGCAGGACGATGTTATTTTTCACGGCGGGGTTCCGCAGGTCCAGATACCGGTACTTCAGGCGCTGGGTCTCGTCGGCCTCCCGGCTGCGGTTGATCTCAAAGGGCAGGCTGTTGTAGCGGCAGCGGCCCAGCACCTCGATCTTGCTGGGGACCACCTCAATGTCGCCGGTGGGCAGCTTGGGGTTTTTGCTGGCCCGCTCCCGGACGACGCCCTCCACGCTGATGGTGGACTCCTTGTTCAGGTCCCGGATGATGGCCATCATCTCCTCGGACTCGATGACCACCTGCGTGGTGCCGTAGAAATCTCGCAGCACCACAAAGGCGAAGTTGCTGCCCACCTCCCGGACATTTTCCATCCAACCTACGATCTTCACGGACTTCCCGGCATCGGCCAGCCGCAGCTCCCCGCAGGTATGGGTACGCATCTGCATCATAGCTTTCACTCCTGTTTCTGATAATGTATCGTAATATTTCTATGGAATATTGCTTCCTGTTATCGGTTTTTGTCCTTATTCCACGATAACGCTGCCCTGCTCCCGGAGGGCCAGCCCCTCCCGGATGCGCTGGAGGGTCTCGTCGAAGGGCAGTGTGGTCTGCTCGCCGGAAACCATATCCTTGCAGGCCACCACCCCGGCGCTGACCTCGTCGTCTCCCAGAAACACCACATAGGGGACGCCGATCTTGTCGGCATAGTTCATCTTGGCCTTGAACTTCTTCTGCTCGGTGTAGAGCTGGGTCCGCACTCCGGCTGCCCGCAGCCGGGTGGACAGCTGGATGGCGGGGGTCAGCTCCGCCGTCATGGGCAGGATCAGCACGTCCGCCGGGGCCGTGGGCAGCTGGGGATTCAGCATCCCTTGCTCGCCCAGCACGTAGAACAGTCTCGTCAGGCCGATGGAGATGCCCACGCCGGGCAGCTGCCGGTCGGTGTAGTACTCCGCCAGATTGTCGTACCGTCCACCGGAGCAGACGGAGCCGATCTCCGGATGATCCAACAGGGTGGTTTCGTACACCGTGCCGGTGTAGTAGTCAAGCCCACGGGCGATGGTCAGGTCCACGGCGAAGTTCTCCTCCGGTACGCCGAAGGCCGCCAGATACTTCACCACCGTCTCCAGCTCGGTAAGGCCGGCGTCGAACACCTCATTGCGGCCCCGATAGCCCTCCAGCGCCGTCAGCACCTCCTGATTGGAGCCGGTGATGGCGATGAAACGCAGGATATCCCCGGCGGCCTCCTCGGTGAGACCCAGCTCCCCGGTGAGAAGCCCCCGGACCTTGTCGGGGCCGATCTTATCCAACTTGTCCACGGTGCGCATGATGTCGCCGGACTGCTCTGTCAGCCCCAGCATGGCATAAAAGCCGTTGAGGATCTTCCGGTTGTTGACCCGGATCTGGAACCGCTTCAGCCCCAGCCGGGTGAAGGTCTGGTAGATGATGGAAGGGATCTCCGCCTCATTGGCGATATCCAGCTTGCCGTCTCCGATGATGTCGATGTCCGCCTGATAGAACTCCCGGAACCGGCCCCGCTGGGCCCGCTCCCCCCGGTACACCTTACCGATCTGATACCGGCGGAAGGGGAAGGACAGGTCGCCGCCGTGGAGGGCCACATACTTGGCCAGCGGCACCGTCAGGTCAAACCGCAGGGCCAGATCGGCGTCGCCCTTCTGGAAGCGGTAAATTTGCTTCTCCGTCTCGCCGCCGCCCTTGGCCAGCAGCACCTCGCTGGCCTCGATGACGGGGGTATCCAGCGGCGTGAAGCCGTAGAGAGCGTAGGTCTTGCGGAGGATGTCCATCATCCGCTCCAGCTGCTGCTGCGGGGCGGGCAGCAGCTCCATAAAGCCGGACAGCGTCCGGGGGGTGATCTTTGCCATAGTCATGCTCCTTTGTGGAAAAATGTGGGAATTTGTGAAAAGCGTGCCGCACCGACGGCAGGGGAGGGGAGATGCGAAAAAACGCTCCCGTCCCGTGATTGGGACGAGAGCGCATTGCTTCGTGGTGCCACCCAATTTCGGCCGTAAGGCCCTTTCAGACTCCTGTTGCGGGGAGTCGGCCGCAGATGTCTCCATCTCCGCTGGTGAAGCCGTCCTTCACGCTGTGTGCCGCAGTGCGCTTGCAGCCGTGGCGCACCTCTCTTCACCGGCAGGGACAGGCTACTCATGCTCCGTCATAGCGGTTTGAACGCAGTCTATTGTAGGGGATATGCAGGGAAATGTCAAGCGGTAAAGGGCTTGGTTTTGGGATTGACGATGTTGCGCCAGTCCAGATCGCCACGGGCCAGACCCAGCACCAGCATCTCCGCAGAGGCCAGATTGCTGGCATAGGGGATGTTGTTCTGGTCGCACAGGCGATAGATGTTGGCGATGTCCTCGTTGGGGGCCTTGTTGCGGGGATCGTCGAAGCACAGCACCAGATCGATCTCGTTGTAGGCGATGCGGGCAGCGATCTGCTGGCCGCCGCCGTGGGAGAAGGACAGGAACCGGTGGATGGTCAGCCCCGTGGCGTCGGAGATGATCTGGCCGGTGGTGGCGGTGGCGCACAGGGTATGCTGGGCCAGAATCCCGCAGTAGGCGGTGCAGAACTGAGCCATCAGCTCCTTTTTGTTATCATGGGCGATCAAGGCGATATTCATGTTATTCGCTCCTCTCTTCTATGGATTCAGATACGCATCAGGGGGATACGCTGCCCCATGATGCGCCGTGCAATATTCTCGTAAGCCCTTGCGGCGTAGTTGCTGCACTCCCGCAAGGGGATGCCGGTGTTTAGGGCATAGGGGACGTTCCGGTCCTCCGGTACCACGCCCAGCAGCGGCAGACCCGCTGCGTCCATGGCGTCGTCGATGGTGGTGTGAAGGCTTCGCAGCAGCTTCTTCTCCACCCGGCCCACCACCAGATGAAGGTTGCCCCGTCCCAGACGATCCAGCTCCATGACGGTGCGCTGGGCGTCCCGCAGGGAGGAGGCGTCGGTGTTGGTGACCACCACCGCCCGGTCGGCGTAGTCGCTGGCCAGATGGAAACCCATCCCCAGCCCCGCCGGGGCGTCGATCAGGCAGTAGTCGTAGGTCTGCCGGATGCGGTCCAGCAGCGCTTTCATCTGCTCCGGTGCAATGGGCATGGGCCGGGCCGACAGGGGGGCTGTCAGCAGGTGCAGCTTGGGATACTTGGGGTGCTGCACCACGGCATCCTCCAGCGTACATCGCCCGGCGATGACGTCGGTGAAGTCCATCAGAGCCCGGTCGCTGAGCCCCAGTGCCAGATCCAGATTCCGCAGGGTGATGTCGCAGTCCAGACACAGGGTGCTGCACCCCAGCGCCGCCAGCGCCAGCCCCACATTGGCTGTAAAGGAGGTCTTGCCTGTGCCGCCCTTGCCGGAGACGACTGCTATGATTTTACCCAATTTTATACCTCCTTGCGTCATTTGAAAAGGAAAAAATGAAAATTTTCAGAAAAATTTTCTCAAATCCAAGACTTCTGGACATTTATGTCCCGGCTTTATCGCAGGGGTGCTTTCTTGATGCGGGCGAAGGCACGGGGGAAGCCCGCCGGCGTGGGACGCTCCTTCCGGATGCGGACGACCCGGTGGGTCACCTCCGTTCCCGGAATGGTGTAGTCCGTCACGTCCTCCACAGCGCCGCCCAGCTGGGCAATGGCGCTGCGGGCCTCTTGCAGCTCCGGGTCGCTCTCCACGGATTTCATGGCCAGAAACACGCCGCCCACCTTCACTAGCGGCAGCGTCAGCTCGCACAGTACATTCAGCTGGGCCACCGCCCGTGACGTGGCGATGTCGAACTGCTCCCGGTGCTTCCGGGCGAACTCCTCCGCCCGTGCGTGGACGCAGCGCACCCGCCGCAGTCCCATGGCGTCGGCGGTCTCCCGGAGGAAATCCACCCGCTTGCCCAGACTGTCCAGCAGCGTCAGGTCGAAGTTCGGCTCCAGGATCCGCAGGGGCATCCCCGGAAAGCCGGCGCCGGTCCCCACATCCACCACGGACTTCCCCTGGAAGTCCGCAGCAGTCAGTAGGTACGCACAATCCAGCAGGTGCAGCGCCGCCACGTCGCAGGGATCGGTGATGGCCGTCAGGTTCATCACCTGATTCCTCTCCAGCAGCCGCCGGGAGAACTCCTCCAGTCCCTCGATGGCCGCTGCATCCGCCGGCAGCCCGTAGGCCGCCAGCCCCTCCCGCAGCAGCTGCTCCGGGGTCACTGGTTCTTCTCCTTCAGCAGGTCACGGATCTCCGTCAGCAGCTCCTCGCTGGTGGGACCCTTGGGCTCCTCCGGGCCGGGGGCCTCTTCCTTCTTCTTGTGGAAGCGGTTGATGGCCTTGATCATAAGAAAGATCACCAGCGCCACCAGAATGAAGTCGATGATGGTGGTGAGGAAGGTGCCGATGCCCAGCGTCACGGCCTCTGTAACCACTTTATCGCCGTTCATAACGGCGGGCTTCAGTACGATATCCAGCTGGCCCAGATCGATGCCGCCGATGAGCATCCCCACCAGAGGCATGATGACGTCGTTGACCAGAGAGGTGGTGATCTTACCGAAGGCGCCGCCGATGACTACGCCGATGGCCATGTCCAGCACGTTGCCCCGCAGGGCGAACTCCTTGAACTCGCTCAGAAATTTCTTCATGGATATCCTCCGAGAGTTTACATAATCAGCGTTTGGGAACCAGCTTCTCGCAGCCGCCCATGTAGGGCTGGAGCACCTTGGGGATCAGCACGGTGCCGTCGGGCTGGAGGTTGTTTTCCAGAAAGGCGATGAGCATCCGGGGAGGGGCCACGCAGGTGTTATTCAGGGTGTGGCACAGCTGCATCCGGCCGTTCTCGTCCTTGTAGCGGATCTTCAGGCGGCGGGCCTGTGCATCCCCCAGATTGGAGCAGGAGCACACCTCGAAGTACTTCTGCTGCCGGGGAGACCAGGCCTCGATGTCGCAGGACTTGCACTTCAGGTCCGCCAGATCGCCGGAGCAGCACTCCAGCTGCCGCACGGGGATATCCAGAGAGCGGAACAGCTCCACGCTGTAACGCCACAGCTTCTCGTACCACGCCTTGGAGTCCTCCGGCTTGCAGACCACGATCATCTCCTGCTTTTCAAACTGGTGGATGCGGTAGATGCCCCGCTCCTCGATGCCGTGGGCGCCCTTCTCCTTGCGGAAGCAGGGGGAGTAGGAGGTCAGGGTCTGGGGCAGGCTCTCCACCGGGACGATCTGGTCGATGAACTTGCCGATCATGGAGTGCTCACTGGTACCGATGAGGTACAGGTCCTCACCCTCGATCTTATACATCATGGCGTCCATGTCCGTCTGGCTCATGACGCCCTCCACCACGCTACCGTGGATCATGAAGGGGGGGATGCAGTAGGTGAAGCCCTTGTTGATCATGAAGTCCCGGCCATAGGCCAGCACGGCCTCGTGGAGCCGGGCGATGTCGCCCATGAGATAGTAAAAGCCGTTGCCGGACACCCGGCCCGCAGCGTCCAGATCGATGCCGTCGAATCGCTCCATGATGTCCGTGTGGTAGGGGATGTCGAAGGCAGGCACCGTAGCCTCGCCGAAGCGCTCTACCTCCACGTTGCAGCTGTCGTCCTTGCCGATCGGCACGGAAGGGTCGATCATCTGAGGGATCACCAGCAGGATGTGGTGGATCTGCTGGCTCAGCTTCTCCTCCATCTCCTCCAGCTGAGCCAGACGGTCGGCGTCGGCCTTCACTTGCGCCTTCACCGCCTCGGCCTCCTCCAGCTTGGAGGGATCCTTCTTCGCCTGTCCCATCAGCATCCCCACCTGCTTGGAGAGCTTGTTGCGCTGGGCCCGCAGATCATTGCCCTCGTTCTCGGCGGCTCGCTTCTCGGCATCCAACGCAATGACCTCGTCCACCAGCGGCAGCTTGGCATTCTGGAACTTCTTGCGGATGTTCTCCTTTACGGCATCTGGGTTCTCCCGGATAAATTTGATATCAAGCATAGTCTGACCTCTTTCTGTGTTTCACGTGAAACACTTATTTGGTTTTCAGGGCGTGGAGGGCGTCCAACAGCTGATTCAGATCCTCCACCCCGTAGTATTCCAGTTCGATGCGGCCCTTTTTTCGGCCCGTGACAATGCGGCAGCCCCGGCCCAGACGGCTACCCAGTTCCTTGGCGGCCTCCTTGGCATAATCGACGGAGAGCCCATCCGGTTCCGGCTGCTCCGGCTTGGGGGGAGCCGTCAGCTTCTTCACCAGCTGCTCTGTCTGCCGCACCGACAGCTCGTCCTTGATGATGGCGTTAGCCGCCGACTCCTGCATGGCAGGGGAGAGGGGGAGAATAGCTCTGGCGTGTCCGCTGGAGAGCCGCCCGTCCTCCACCATGGCCCGCACCGGGGGACACAGCTTCAGCAGGCGCATGGCGTTGGCTACGGCGGACCGGGATTTGCCCACCCGCTGGGCCGTCTCCTCCTGGGTCATGTTGTACTGCTGCATCAGCGTCTGGTAGCCCTCAGCCTCCTCCATGGGGTTCAGATCCTCCCGCTGGAGGTTCTCGATCATGGCCAGCTCCATGGCCTTGCGGTCGTCGGCCTCGATGACGATGGCCGGCACCTCCGACAGACCCGCCATCCGGGCGGCCCGCCAGCGCCGTTCACCGGCGATGATTTGATAGTACCCTGACTGCAGCTTTCGCACCGTCAGGGGCTGAATGATGCCATGCTCCCGGATGGAGTCCGCCAGATCGGCCAGAGCGTCCGGGTCAAATTGCTTCCGTGGCTGGGAAGCGCAGCTCTCTACTTGGGAAATGGGCAGGTACAGACTGGTTTTCTCCTCTTCGGGGGTCATCACATCGTCCCCCAGCAGGGCGGCCAGTCCCCGACCTAAGCCCTTGGATGCATTCGCCATGGGATCGCTCCTTTCATCCGTTGTTTCTCTTCAAAAACTCCTGTGCCAGCTGCACATAGGCCTCAGCCCCGCGACAGCTGCGGTCATAGGAGGTGATGGGCTTTCCGTGGCTGGGCGCCTCCGAAAGCCGCACATTCCGGGGAATCACCGTGGCGTAGACCTTGCCGGGGAAGAAGCGCTTCACCTCTTGGGCTACCTGAATGGCCAGATTGGTGCGCCCGTCGAACATGGTCAGCAGCACACCCTCGATCTCCAGCTTGGGGTTCAGGCTCCGCCGCACCAGCCGCACGGTGTTCATCAGGTCGGACAGCCCCTCCAGCGCATAGTACTCCCCCTGCAAAGGTACCAGCAGGGAGTCCGCCGCACACAGAGCGTTCAAGGTCAGTAGTTCCAGCGACGGGGGGCAGTCGATGAATACATAGTCGTAGTTGTCCCGCACCTGCTCCAGCGCCATCCGCAGCCGAAACTGCCGCTCCGGCAGGTCGATCATCTCCACACTGGCTCCGGCCAGTGCCTTGCTGCTGGGCAGCACGTCACCATAGGAGGTGCGGACGATGGCCTTTTCCGTCTCCACGCTGTTGATGAGCACGTCATAGATGCCGTTGGATACGGTCTTGTCCACGCCCATACCGGAGGTGGCGTTGGCCTGCGGGTCAAAGTCGCACAGCAGGATGCGCTGCCCGGCGGCCTTCAGGGCAGCCGCCAGATTCACGCAGGAGGTGGTCTTGCCCACACCGCCCTTCTGATTCACGATCGCAACGATTTTCGCCATACGCAACCCCCGTCACTCTTAGAGTTCTCTAATATGAGAATATTATATCAACTGTCACAATTTTTTTCAATAGGGAAGGAGCATACTTTGCAAAAAAAGAGATGTTTCACGTGAAACATCTCTTTTTTCCTATGCACTTGTCTCCGGTAATTGTTTCACGTGAAACAATTACACCAACAGAACGCCGCCCACGGGGGGGAGGGTCAGCCGCAGCATCCCATTCCGGGCGAAGAAGTGCTGTCCAGTCAAGGCATCCTTAGCCAGCGCTCCCGCCCAGGGGATGGACAGCTCCAGCGGCTGCATCCCGGCGTTCATGGCCGCCACCGTCACCTCGTCCTCGGACTGCCGCCGCAGCACCAGCCCACCGCCCACGGCGTAGAGATAGCCGATATCTCCGCACTGCAGGGATAACCGCTGCTTCCGCAGAGTACCCAGCTGACGGAAATACGCCAGCAGCGACGAGTCCTCCTGCCCCCACGGGTAGGTGCCACGGTTCAGGGGATCCTCGAAGCCCTGCATTCCGGCCTCGTCGCCGTAAAACACCGTGGGGGAGCCGGGGAAGCTGTACAGCAGCAAAGCGCCCAGCCGCAGCCGGGCCAGCCCCATGTCCAGCTCCTCCGGACTGAGGCGGTACGCTGCCCGGTCGTCTTTGCTCTCCGGTGTCCGGGCCGCTCCCAGCATGGTCAACAGCCGGGGCGTGTCATGGGTACCCAAGATGTTCAGACCGCTGTGAAAGGCCGCAGGCGGATAGTTCTCCCGGACCTCCTCCATGTCCCGGCGGAAAGCCGACGCATCACCGCCCCGCAGCCAAGCCAGCGCCGCCGTACGGAAGGGGTAGTTCATAAGCCCGTGGGTCTCCCGGCCCAGCAGATACCTCCGCCGATGGGAGTAGGCGATCTTGTTGCTGCCGTCCTCCCACACCTCGCCCAGCAGGAAGCTGTCTGGCTTCTCGGACTCCATGGCCTGTCGAATTTCAGCGATGAAGTCATCGGGCAGCTCGTCCGCCACATCCAGTCGCCAGCCGTCGGCCCCTTGCCGCAGCCAGTGCCGCACCACGGAGTCCTGACTCCGCACGATGAAGTCCCGATAGGTGGGCGCCTCCTCGTTCACCGCTGGCAGGGTCCTTACCCCCCACCACGCATCGTAGTCCGTGGGCCACGGATGGAAGCTGTACCAGTCGAAATAGAGAGAATCCTGACTCTGCGCCGCCCCCAGCTCTGGGTAGAAGCCTTCGGCGTTGAAGTAGCGGCTGTTGCTGCCGGTGTGGTTGAATACACCGTCCAGCAGCACCCGGATGCCCCGCCGGTGGGCCTCCCGGCACAGCTGGCGGAAGTCCTCCTCCGTCCCCAGCATGGGGTCGATGCGGCGGTAATCGGCGGTGTTGTAGCGGTGATTGCTGTCCGCCTCGAAAATGGGACACAGATACAGCGTGGAGACGGAGAGACTCTGCAAATAGTCCAGCTTGGAAATAATTCCCAGCAGGCTTCCGCCGAAGTAGTCGTTGTTGCGAATTTCGCCCGCTTTATCGGGCTGCCATTGGGGGGTGTCGTCCCAACGCTGATGCACCAGTCGCTGCCCCACCATGCCGTGGCCGTCCGGCACCGCCAACCGGCAGAACCGGTCGGGAAAGATCTGATACGTCACCCCCCGGCCGAACCAGTCGGGGGTATGGGTGGGCTCATACACCGTCAGCTGCCATCGCTGACGGTCCGCCTCACCGCCGCAGCCATTGCGTCCCAGCCAGAGGAGGGAGCCGTCGGGCCGCCGCACCCGGAAGGCGTACCAGATCAGCTCCGGCTCCACCGGTGCCGTCAGCACGCCTTTCCAGCCATCGCCGGAGGGGGAGAAGGGAACCTCCTGCTCCAGCCCGGCAAATTCCTGCCGTACCAGCAGGCAGCACGCCTCCAGCGGCTCATCGGCCCCCAGAGTAAAATGTACCTCGGCGCCGCAGGACACGGCGCCGAAGGGATCCTTATATCGAACATCACGAGAATCGAACCAAACAGACATGAACAGGGACCTCTCAGTTTAACAGAGTATTTTCGCCGATGATGGCGGTGCCGATCTCCTCCCGGCTGAAATAAGCATTGAGGATATCCACCGCCGTCTCCGCCAGAGCCGCACCGGCGCCGCCCTTTTCGATGACCACCGCCACGGCGATCTGGGGATCGTCATAGGGGGCAAAGCACACGAAGGTACCGTTGTTGGCATCGGTGACGCCGGTCTCCGCCGTACCGGTCTTGGCACCGGCGGGCACCACGCACTTGGAAAAGTAGGTGGACAGGCTCCCGGTGGTCAGATCGTGCATACCGGTCTTGATGGCCTCCACCGTGCTGTCCTGCATCTCCACCACGTTGACGGGGTCCTTGTCGTAGGCATAGACCACGGCGGAGTTGTTATAGGTCTTGACGTTTTTCAGCAGGTGGGCCGCATAGTGCTCACCGTTGCCTACCAGCGTGGCGATGTAGTTGGCCAGCTGCAGCGGCGTAAACAGGTTATAGCTCTGGCCGATGGCGGCGGTCAGGGTCTGACCGTCGGACCACTCCAGATCGTTGGCCTCGGCGTACTCCGGGGAGGCCAGAGCGCCCTTGGCCTCGGCGCTGTTGGGGCCGCCGATCTCGATGCCGGTGTACTGCCCCAGACCGAACTGGGTGGCATAGTCGTCCAGCGTCTTAATGCCCGTCAGACGGCCCACCTCATAGAAGAAGTAGTTGCAGGATACGGTGATGGCCTCCGACACGTTCACCCGCCCGTGGGTGGAGCCGTAGGAGCTGTAGATCCAGCACCGGGGCTGGGGGGAGGAGTAGTAGTCGTAGATGCCCCGGTCCAGAATGGTGGTAGAGGGGGTGATGACACCGGATTCCAGCGCCGCCACCGCCGTGCAGGGCTTGAAGGTGGAGCCGGGGGCGTAGGTGCCGCCAATGGCCCGGTTGAACAGGGGAGCTCCCTTGTCGTCGGAGGCCAGCGTGTCATAAATTTCGTCCCACTTGCTGATGTCATAGGTGGGGTAGGAGGCCAGCGCCAGCACCTCACCGCTGCCCACGCCCACCACCACGGCGGCGCCGCCACGGCGGATGCCGTCCTTCTCGGTCATATCACCGATGGTCTTGCTGAGGGCTTTTTCCACGTCCTCCTGCAGGTCGATGTCCAGCGTCAGAGCCACGGTGTTGCCGGGCTTGGGTTCCTTGGTGTAGAACTCACCGGTGATCTGGCCATCGGAGGTGGTGGTAATGAGTTTGGTGCCGTTCTCGCCGTGGAGATACTCCTCGAAGGCCTTCTCCACGCCGCTCTCGCCCACCAGAGCGTCCATGGAATACCCCTTGTCCCGGTATCCCACGATGCCGTTGTCCGGATCGCCCACCCAGTCCTCCTGATAGATGGGACTCAGCCGCCCCAGCACATGGGCGGCGTAGGTAGTGTCATACACACGGGCCGAGGCCGTGCCGGTGGTGACACCGGCATAGCGGCCGTCCACCACCTGATTGATGAGCTCCACCGACACATCGCTGGCGAAGGTGTAGGTACCCCCCGCGATGTCCCGCAGGGCCAGTTGGTAGCGCACGCCGATGATAGCCCGTGCGTCAGTGTCGGAGTAGCTGTCCGCCACGCCGTAGAGCTTGCGCAGTTGGGCCATGAACAGCGGGGCCTCCTGCGTGGGCCGCAGGGTACCCACCGTGATGGCGGGCAGATCCTCCGATTCCAGATATTTCCGGAAGGCACCCTCGTCGGTGGGGGTGGTGTAGGTAAAGGGCGGCTCCTTGCTCACCGGCAGGGTGTCCGTCCACTTGACGTTGTTGCTGCGGCACAGCTCCAGCAGCCGGAAGATGGCGTCGTTGCAGTCCGTGTCGCTTTCAAATTCCTCGTCGGAGAACACCAGCGTATAGGTCAGCCGGTTGGAGATCAGCACCTTGCCGTTGCGGTCGGTGATGATGCCACGGGAGGCCTCCACCGTCTGAGCGGTGGCGTTGCTGGCCAGCGAGCGAGCCTTATAGTCCGATCCGTTGAGGATCTGTGTATTGTACAGTACACCGCAGAAGATCAGCAGGATCATCCCGAAGATCAATACCAGCGGCACCAGCCGGGATTTGGCCAGATAGGATTTCATAGCATACTCCTTTCAGGGGACTCACTCGGAGTAGATCCGCCGGCGCACCCAGCGGAAGGGAAGATAGACCAGCACCGTCAGCGGCAGTGTCACCAGGATCTCCCGCCCTGCCAGTGACGAGGCGGCGGAGAAGGCCACCCCCTGCTGATACGTCATCAGCAGAATTTGCAGCCCATCGGTGATGACCAGCGCCGCCAACCCCATGAGCACGGCGCACAGAAGCCCCGGCGTAATGAGGTAGTTGGCCACGGCAGCGGCGGCCAGCGCCGCCAGAAAAAATGCCAGAATATGGAAGCAGGGGA
Organism: Vescimonas coprocola; assembly: GCF_018408575.1. Lineage (NCBI taxonomy): Bacteria > Bacillati > Bacillota > Clostridia > Eubacteriales > Oscillospiraceae > Vescimonas > Vescimonas coprocola. Next base: position 2,252,194 of record NZ_AP023418.1, on the reverse strand, counting down.
TCAGCCCCGGCTGGGTCAGATCAAACAGCAGACCCATGGCCAGCGCCACGCCCATGCCGCCGTAGGCTCCCTCGAACATAGCTAAGACCGCCACCATCACCGGGGGCAGATAGGGATGCACGTGCAGCAGGGAGATGTGATCCAGCGCCAGCCCCTGCAATAAAAGCAGCAGAAAAACACCTGCGGTGTAAAACACCCATTTCCAGATGGTATCACGTCGGCTCATAGTGTCTCCCTCAGTCCACGGTGTCGAAGGAGGTGATGACAAACACCTCCGACAGGGAATCCAGATCCGTCTTAGGGGCCAGCACCGCATAGCGGGTCAGGCCGTTGTCATCGGTGCGGATCTCCTCCACAGAGCCGATGACCAGCTGGGAGGGGTAGTAGCCCCCCAGCCCGGAGGTGACGATGAGGTCGCCGTTGATGAGACTGGATTCCCCCTCCAGATACGACAGCTTCAGCCGCCCTGTCTCCATCAGGGCCAGATCGCCCATGGCCACCGTCACCTCGCCGGTGCGGAATACCCGTGCGCCCAGGGAGGAGTCCGTGTCCAGAATGGTGGTGATGGTGGACCAGTTGAGTCCGGCCTCCCGGATGACCCCCACCAGATTGCCCTGATCGTCCACCACGCAGTTGCCCACGGCAATGCCGCTGGAGGTGCCCTTGTTGAGGGTCATCACACGGGACCAGTTGGAGGTGCTGCGGTCCACGATAATAGCGGATTCAAAGGTGAAATCCCGCCGCTGCTGCCGCAGATTCAGCAGGTTCCGCAGCCGCTGGTTCTCCTCGCTGTCGATCTTGGTCTGATCCAGCTGCCGCTGCAGCTCGGCGTTCTCCTTTTTCAGGTCCGCATTCTCCTGCTGCAGCGCCTCTACGTCCTCGAAGCGCTGGCTTATGGAGCTGAACCACCCGCTGACAGCGGAGCCTACCGCCCGGAAGGGGGAGGCAATGACGCCCCCGGCGTTCTGGAGAAAGCCGGTCTGGGAGCTGAGAGCGGAGGCCACGCACAGCAGCACCGCCACCACCGTCACCGCCGCCAGCATCATGATGCCGTTTTTCTGGAAAAAATTCTTCATAGTCCTGATTCCTTATTACAAAGTAATGCCCATTACGCCAGCAGCGTCACACCGAATTCCGCCAGCATCCGGCTCAGCAGCACCACCGGCAGACCCATGACGTTGAAAAAGTCCCCGTCGATGCGCTCCACCAGCAGCGCTCCCTGCCCCTGTACGCCGTAGGCCCCGGCCTTATCCATGGGCTCGCCGCCCCGGATATAGGCCAGCAGCTCCTGCCGGGAGGCCTCCCGGAAATAGACGTCGGTGGACTGGGTGCGGGTGAGGGCCTTTTCCCCCTGCCGCACCGTCACGCCGGTGCAGACCTTGTGCTTTCGTCCGGACAGCGCCGTCAGCATGGAGAGGGCCTCCGCCTCGTCATGGGGCTTCCCCAGCCGCTGGTCGTCCAGAAAGACCATGGTGTCGGCGGTGATGACGATGGCATCCGCCGGCGCCTGCACCGCCTGAGACTTCTCCCGGCTGATGTAGGCCACGATATCCTCCGGCGCCAGCTCCGGGGGATACCACTCCTCCACGTCCGGCACGGAGATTTCAAATTCACGGAGCCCCATGCGCCGCAGCAGCTCCTGCCGCCGGGGGGAGCCGGAGGCCAGTATGATCCTCGCCATGACCCTTACCTCCCGGTGGAGCCGAAGCCGCCGGAGCCCCGTTCCGTCTCGTCCAGCTCCTCCACCACCGTCAGGGTGGGCCGCAGAATGGGCAGCACCATCAGCTGGGCGATACGGTCGCCGGGCTGGATGGTGTAGGGGACGTCCCCGTGGTTCACCAGCCCTACCGTCAGCTCGCCCCGGTAGTCGCTGTCAATGACCCCCACGCTGTTGGAGAGGGTGATGCCGTGGCGGGCGCCCATGCCGCTGCGGCTGCACACCAGCGCCACATACTCCGGCCCCGGCAGGGCGATGGCGATGCCTGTGGGGATACCCTGCCGCCCGCCGGGAGCCAGCGTCACCGGCTCCTCCATGCAGGCGCACAGATCCATGGCCGCCGCACCGGCGGTGGCGTAGGCGGGCAGGGGGAATTTCGTTCCCATCAGCGGCGATACCGCCTTGACCTTCAACTCTATCATAGCAAATTTACTCCTAAAATATAAAAACGAATTGTTAAAATCGATTTTCGTCCCCTAAAATCTTCCGTTATTCCTTTTCCGGCACCGTGATATCCGCCACGGAGTAATCCCCCAGATCCAGCAGCTGCCGGACGCAGTAGGGGATAGGCCGGTGGAACACCGGCCCGTCCACGGCGATGGTGTGGAATTCTCCGTTCTCGCCGCAGATGTCCACGCCGCAGGCGATCATCTCCTCCACCATGGCCCGGTCCATGACCCGGCCCAGCAGCTGCCGGGGCAGCACCCGGCGGTCCAGCGTCTTGATGAGACACCGATACCCCAGTTCCAGCACCTCCCGGACGTTCTCCTGCCGGTCGTGGTGCCACAGGGGGTATACCGCCTCCAGCCCCACGTTTCGGCAGCGCTCCTCGCCCCAGGCCCGGTTGTTCTCAATGTCAATATCCCCGAAGCACACCAGCTCCACCCCCTGCTCCTTGGCCCGGCGCAGCGCCGCCTCCATGGACAGATGGTACTCCTCGCCGCCGGTAGGCACCGCCAGCAGCGGCAGCTCCAGCGCCTTGCCGTATTCCTCCAGCAGTGCCGGGTCCACCCCGTGGAAGTAGGAGCGTCCCGCTTCGGGATTGAACATCACCAGCAGCGCCATAGGCTCTGCTCCCGCCTCCAGCATTTTGTGCAGGCACAGGGTGCTGTCCTTGCCGCAGCTGTACGACAGGATAAATTTCTTCCCGGCCACGCCGGCCAACGTATTTTCCACCGAAGCCTCCTGTTTTGGGACAATGTATTGATAACTTATAGGAATTTTTCCATTAAAAATAACGAGATGTATTCACTCTACCCCCCGGTAGAACAGACCCCGTGTCAGATCGGCCGGGATATAGTCCCCCTGCCCCTGATACCGCTGCAGCGCCGCCACGCACTCCGCCGGGGATTCCGTGGTGAACCGCAGCCGGGCATAGGTGAGCCCCAGCCGCCGCCACTCCGGCTTGTCCGCCAGAAAGAGGGTACGGCTGTTCTCCAGCTCGTTGCGGTGGCCCCATGCGGGCATCAGCGGGAATCGGGCCCCGGTTCGGTCGGTGAGGACGTTCTCCCCGGTGCAGCGGCAGGCGGCGGAGCGCTTCCGGTAATCGCTGCTCACATCGCAGCAGCCCAAGCTGTTGGCAATGACGCAGTTCTCCATCAGCATCAGCGGCAGGCGGCCATAGACCACTGCCTCGCAGGGCAGATACTTTTTCAGATCCCGGATCTGCTGATGCCGCAGCTCGAAGGATACGGCGCCGGTGGAGAGCCCCAGCTCCCGCAAAAACAGCAGCGCACGGGAGTTGAATACGTTCATCCCCAGATCGCCCCGCAGCGGCAGTTCCAGCCCCTCGGCAATGGGCAGATGACCCAGATTGCTCACGGCCACGGCGGCCAGCACCTGCCGGTGCCGCACCAGCATCTCCCGCAGCACCGCCTCGTCCTCCGTCCGGAAAATGCGGGGCAGCACGGCGCAGAAGGACGTCCGGTCCAGATACGGGGTCACATCCAGCGTATCCAGCCACTCCACCGGCAGATAGATCATCTCCGGGCGGCAGTCCGCCAGCGCCTGCGTCAGCTGCGCCGGCTTCTGGAGGGAGCAGGTCAGCAGCGGCTGCGCCGGCTCCACCGGGGCATCCGGCAGCGGTTCCGGCTGGGCGATCCGGCGTTCCGGCACGGCACACAGGGTATCCTCCAGCGCCGCCAGTCCCTCCCGCCGCAGGGCGTTGACCGCCCCGGCGGAGAGCATCAACCCCTCCTCCAGCGTCACCCGCACCTCCCGGCAGCGGAAGGTGGTGCCGCCGGTCTTTTTCAGACGGGCCTGCAGCTCCTCCGCCGTCAGCGCCCGGTTTCGGGCGGTCTCCGGCACGGGGCCTGTCACCTCCGCCCGCTGATCCCCGGCCCGCACCGTCAGGCGCACCGGCTCACCGGCCCGGCAGACGCAGTCCATGTCCACCGCCACCGTCCGGCGATCCCCCTTTTCGTACAGTGTCCGGGCCTGGGCAAACAGTTCCTTGGGCTCCGGGACATTCTCCGGCCGGGTGCCGAACATCTGCGGCCCCTTCCGGCCCAGATAGTATCCGTCGGTGAAGCCGCTGCGGCTGAAGGCCAGCTCCAGCTGCCGCTGCTCCTCACGAGTGGGGCGGCGCTTTTCGTCCAGCAGCCGCCGGTAAATGGAGGTGATGACCGCCACGTACTCCGGCCGCTTCATGCGCCCTTCCAGCTTCAGGCACGCCACCCCCATGTCCTCCAGTTCCTGTAGGTAGGGGGAGAGGTTGGCATCCTTCAGGCTCAGAGGATGGCCTCCCGCCGCCGGGGCATTGACCCCATAGGGCAGGCGGCAGGGCTGAGCGCAGGTACCCCGGTTGCCGCTGCGTCCTCCGATAACGGCGCTGAGGGCGCACTGACCGGAGTAGCACATACAAAGAGCGCCGTGGGCAAAGACCTCCACCTCCGCCGGACAGTCCCGGCAGATGGCGGCAATGTCCCGGCGGGACAGCTCACGGGCCAGCACCACACGGGTAAGGCCCAGCTCTGCCGCCCGGCGTGCGCCCCCCAGCGTGTGCAGGCTCATCTGGGTGCTGGCGTGGAGGGGCAGCTCCGGCGCCGCCTGACGGGCCAGCTGCCACACCCCCCAATCCTGGATCAGCACCGCATCTGCCTCCAGCCGGGAGGCCTTGTGCAGCAGCTCCGCCGCCCCCGGAAGCTCCCGGTCGGTGAGCAGGGTGTTCAGGGTCAGATAGACCTTCACCCCTCGGAGATGGCAGTACCGCACCGCCTGCGCAAACTCCTCCTCCGTGAAGTTTTTGGCGCTGCGCCGGGCGTTGTAGGCCCCGAAGCCCATATACACGGCATCGGCGCCGCTCTGCACGGCGGCCACCAGAGAATCCCACCCTCCGGCGGGAGAGAGCAGCTCCGCCATTACTTGTGACCCTGCTGCGCCTTGAACAGCTGCCGCTTCAGCTCCGAGGCCTCCGCCTTGGCCTGAGACGCCTCGTCCAGATATGTTTTCAGCTGACGACGCAGATTCTCCGCCGCCTCCTGAGCCTTCAACAGCTCGTCCGCCAGATTCACCGCCGTCAGCACGGCGGCGTCAATGCGGCTCACATGGGCGCCCTCCTGCAGCTGCGTCATCTTCTCATCCACCAGAGCACCTACCTTCTCCATGTAGGCGGCGCTCTCATCAGCGACCAGGGTGTAATCCTCGCCGCAGATGCTCATTGTGATACGATTCGCCATAGTGACCTCCTGCTTTCTATGTAAACTGAGTATTTCTGGATAGCTATACAGAATCTATTATAGCACAAAATCCCACCGGGAAAAGACTTTTCTTCCCCAAACGGGGATTTTTCAAAAAATCCCGGCGGGACGCTTTACGCAGACGGGGTTTTCGTGTAGAATAGAGGGACGAAAAGAGAGGGGGCGCAGCGCCGTGGCGGGATATATCCTCCGGGAGGATCAACCGAATATCGTGCTCCCGGCCCAGCAGGCGGACCGCCTCATCGGCCGGGGCGACGGGGATGCGGCGCTGCTGTATCTGTGCCTGCTGCGGGCGGACCGTGGTGTCACGGCGCAGGAGCTGCAGCGTCGACTGAAGTGGAGCCAACTGCGCCTTCATGCGGCGGAGACGGCCCTTCAGGAACTGGGACTCATCGACCGGCCCCCGGAGCAGAAGCCCCCGGAGCCGGCGCAGGAGCGCCCGGTGTACACGGCGGATGACCTGACGGATCTCCTCACCGGCGACGCCGGCTTTCGGATGCTGGTGCCCCAGACGGAGGAGAAGCTGGGCAAGCGCCTGAAAACGGCGGACCTGCAAATTCTGGCGGGACTGTATGATGATCTGGGCCTTCCGGCGGATGTGATCTATCTGCTGGTGTGCCACTGTGTCACCCGTTCCGAGGAGCGCTACGGCCCCGGACGGCGGCCCACCCTCCGCCAGATCGAGAAGGAGGGCTATCACTGGGCGCAGCGGGGCCTCTTCGATCAGGAGAGCGCTTCCCGGTATCTGCGGGATTGGAACGTCCGCCGCTCCGCCATGAGCCGGTATATGCAGGTGCTGGGGCTGGGCGACCGCCGCCCGGTGGAGAGCGAGGAGCGCTACATCACCGACTGGATGGACAAGGGCTTTCCCCCGGAGACGGTGGCGCTGGCCTACGACAAGACGGTGTTTTATAAGAAGGAGCTGAACTGGCGATATCTTAACGGGATCCTGCGCCGCTGGCACGAAAACGGCTGGCATACGGAGGAGGAGGTCCGCCAGAGCGATAGCCGCAAGCCCTCCCGGCGGGAGGAGAAGAAGGACGACTCCCGTATGGAGAAATACATGAAGTGGTAAGGAGGGAACTCCATGGCATACGATGGAAAGGTGCTGCGTCAGGCCACCCTGCGCTTTGACGAGGACAAGCAGCGCCGTCAGGAGCAGCAGCGCCAGCGGCAGCAGCAGGTCTATCAGCAGTGTCCGGAGCTGGAGGGCATCCAGCGGGAGATCCGGGGCACCATGGGCGAGATCATCGCCTCCGCCCTGCGGCGTGGCACGGACCCTCTGCCCGCCATCCGGGTGATCCGGGATAAGAACCTCTCCCTGCAAAGGCGCCGGGCGGAGCTGCTGGCCCAGCTGGGCTATCCGGAGGATTATCTGTCGGAAAAGCCCCGCTGCCCCCTGTGCGGCGATACCGGCTACCGGGGCGACGGCCTGTGCAGCTGCCTGAAAAAATACTATGCACAGGAGCAGATCCGGGAGCTGAGCCGGATGCTGGACATCGGCAGCCAGAGCTTTGATACCTTCGAGCTGGACTGGTATTCCCCGGATCGTGGCAGCCTGCCCCGCTCCCCACGGGAAAACGCCCAGCGGAACCTGAACCTGTGCCGGGACTTTGCTGCCCGCTTCCGTCCGGGGCGGGAGAATCTGCTGCTGTTCGGTGCGCCGGGGCTGGGGAAGACCTTCCTCTCGGCCTGCATCGCACGGGTGGTCAGCGAGGATGGCTTCTCTGTGGTATACGATACGGCGGGCCATGTGTTCAGCCAGTTTGAAAGCGCCAAGTTCCGCCGGGACGACGACGGTGATACCGCCGGGGAGGACGTGGAGCGGTGCATGAACTGCGATCTGCTGATTCTGGACGATCTGGGAACGGAGATGACCACCAGCTTCGTTCAGAGCGCACTCTATCAGCTCATCAATGGCCGTCTGCTGGCGGGGAAAAGCACCGTCATCAGCACCAATCTGGACCCGGAGGAGCTGGGCCGCCGCTATGGAGCGCCGCTGCTGTCCCGTCTGGAGGGGGAGTACCAGCTGCTGCCCTTTGTGGGGACGGATATCCGCCGCCTGAAGCGTGAACGGGGATAAGCTTTGGATCTGCCGTCGTGCATCAGAATAGGACAGACTGCAAAGGGCAGGCATCACATGATGCCTGCCCTTTGGCTAAGGTGAGGGATGTTTTTCATTTTTCCGGCGCACGGTTCCCAGCAGCTTTTTATGCCTACGGCGGGTGCCTTCCTTTCCATAGCGAAAGAAAGATTTACCGTCGTGTCAGCCGGTTTCCAGCCGTTTGCGCAGCGTGAAAACCGGGACGCTTCCTCGAAACCGCCTTGCTGCATCCGCCACCGGCGGCGGTTTTGCATACTTTTTGCCGCTGTTGACAAAAAGTATGCCGCCGGAGACAAAAAAAGCTACCGGAAAAAGTCACCCACCGGAGAAAAAACAAGCCTTCACAGCGATCTGCTGCCGAAAAATCTCATCTAAGTGAAAAAGTTGATTTCCCGACACGTTGCGGGGGATTTTTCATCCCTCCCCGGCTAAAATAGAGGGCAAAAGGAGGGAACCGCCATGATGCATCCCCGCAAAGGCGAATTTTTTTCCAGCCGTGTCCGCTATATTTCCCTGAACCAGATCCGCTCCAATCCCCAGCAGCCCCGCCGCAGCTTCGACGAGGATTCCCTGTCGGAGCTGGCGGAAAGCATCCGCAGCTACGGCATCCTCCAGCCCCTGACGGTGCGCCGTCAGGGGACAGGCTATGAGCTGGTGGCCGGAGAACGGCGCCTGCGGGCCGCCGCCATGGCGGGACTGCGGGAGGTGCCGTGTCTGGTGGCGCAGGTAGGGGAGGAGGACTCGGCGCTGCTGGCGCTGATGGAGAACCTCCAGCGCCGGGATCTGGATTGCTGGGAGGAGGCGGAGGCCCTGTCCCGGCTCATCGCCCGCTACGGGCTCAGCCAGGAGGAGGCCGCCCGTCGTCTGGGCCGCTCCCAGCCGGCGGTGGCCAACAAGCTGCGGCTGCTGCGGCTGCCGGACTCCGTGCGGCAGTTTTTGCAGGAAAACGGCTTGACGGAGCGCCATGCACGGGCGCTGCTGCGGCTGGGGACGGAGGAGCAGCAGCTATCGGCGGCGCAGGTATTCTGCCGGCGCAGGATGAATGTGGCCGCCGCCGAGGCCTACATAGAGGATCTGCTGCACCGCCAGCAGGTGACGCCCCCCAAGGGCCGCACCACCTACATCATCAAGGATGTCCGGCTGTTCCTCAACAGCGTGGATCGGGGCCTGCACCTGATGCGTCAGGCGGGAGTCAACGCCGACTGGGGCCGTCAGGATACCGACGAGGAGATCCTTCTGACCATCCGTATTCCCAAGCGGGTGCGGACATAATGCGGCGAAGTGTATAAAAAACGGCGTCTGTAATGAAATTGTAACCTATTTTGCCCCTTTCCGTAGTATACTGCATGATAGCGCAGTGTGCGCTGCACTGTATAGTAAAGGAGGGGCTGTATGGAAGCACAGAAGCCCTTGGAGCAGGAAACGCCGGAGACCACCCCACAGGAGGCCCCCACGGCTACCATCCCGCAGCCGGAGAGTACCCCGGCAGCGAACCCGGAGGCGGACCCCATCCCGGAGGAGATGGACGCATCGCCGGAGTCCCCGGCCAAAAAAACCGCTGGGAAGCTGGCGGCCCTCATCGGCGGCGGCATCGTGGCGGTGCTGGGCATATTCTATCTGGTTTTGTGCATCGTCTCCGCCAGCCACGGCACCATCCTCGGCCGCACCGACGTGATGGGCGTGGATATGAGCGGCCTGACCGTCCCGCAGGCGCAGGAGCGCTGGCAGCAGGAGGGACAGGCCGTATGCCAGACGGCTCAGCTGCCCCTGACGGTGGACGGTGAGACGGCGGGACAGGTGTCCCTGTGGGAGCTGGGGGTCTCCGTGACCCCGGAGACGGCGGCCCAGCTGGCCTATGACGCCGGACACAGCGGCCATTTTCTGGAAAACGGCTGGAGCCTTCTCCGCAGCTGGTTCCGGGAGACGTCCCTGACCCCGCCGTGGACGGCGGATGACGCCGCCTTGCAGGAAAAAGCGGCGGAGCTGGCAGAGCAGCTGGATATGGCGGCTGTTGACGGGGCCTGTCGGCTGGAGCAGGGAAAAGAGGACGGTTTTTTGGTGACGGTGCCAAAGAACGGCCGCAAGATAGACCTCCCGCGGTTAACCGATGCCCTGCGGGCGGCGCTGGCCGCCGGGACGTTGGAGCCGGTGACCTGCGCCTATGAGGTGGTGGAGGCCAAGCCCGTGGACTTCGACGCCTTTGCCGAGGCCTACGCCACGGCGAAAAACGCCTCCTATAACGCCGCCGCCGATCAGGTGGAGGAGGGGACGGTGCAGGTGACCTTTGATGCCGCCGCCGCCCAAAAGCTGGTGGCTCAGGCTCAGCCGGGACAGGAAATCACCGTTCCCGCCCAGATCCAGCAGCCCAAGGTCAGCAAGGCGGCGCTGGAGAAGGTGCTGTTCCGGGACGTGCTGGCCAGCTGCACCACCTACGTCAGCGGCGCATGGGGCCGCATCCAGAACGTCCGCAAGGCGGCCCAGAACATCTCCGGCACGGTGCTCAACTGCGGCGACCAGTTCAGCTATAACGACGCCATAGGCCCTACCACGGCGGACTACGGCTTCTACGCCGCCCCCGGCTACGTGGGGGGCAAGACGGTGGATGTCTACGGCGGCGGTGTGTGTCAGGTGTCCTCGACCCTGTACTACGCCACCCTGAAGGCTGATCTGGAGATCGTCATGCGTTACTGCCACCAGTACGCCCCCGGCTACATCAAGTGGGGGTGCGACGCCACGGTGTACGATGGCTTCCCGGATTTCATCTTCGCCAACAACACCGACTACCCCATCAAGATCGTCACCTATTGGAACGACAACAACGTGACGGTGGAGATCTTAGGCACCAAGGTGGATGACAGCTATGTGGAGATGGTCAGCGAGACGGTGGACGTCATCCCGTGGGAAACCGTCTATGAGGAGACGGATGAGCTGGCGCCGGGGGAGAAGCAGGAGATCCAGACCCCCTATACCGGCTATGTGGTGCAGACGTGGCGCAATGTCTATGCCGGGGACGGGAGCCTCCTCTCCAGCACCTTCGAGGCCACCAGCAACTACGAGAGCCGGGATCAGATCATCCGCATCGGCAAGGCAAAGCCCTGAGAGCCATACATACTGCCTCAAAAGCAGCAAAAGAGCCGCACCCACAGGTGCGGCTCTTTTCTTATGGAAAGCATAGGGGGTGCGGTCGTTTCGCCCGAACCCCACATTACCGGCACAGATAGGAGAACCAGCCCTCGCTCTGGCGGGTGCGGAGGATGTCCCATCCCGCTTCCCGCAGGCGCTGGGCCACCTCCTCTGCCCGGTCGTCGATGATGCCGGAGCACAGGAACAGGCCGCCCTCCTTCAGGAAGGGACGCACCTGACCGGACAGGCCGATGATGACGTCCGCCACGATGTTGGCCACCACCATGTCATAGCCCCCGCCGATCTCCGCCTTCAGCTGCTGATCCGACAGCACATCGCCCCACCGGACGGTGTATCGGGAGCGGTCGATGCCGTTGAGGGCGGCGTTTTCATAGGCCACCTCCACGCACTTCTCGTCGATGTCGCAGGCGAAGGCGTGCTCCGCCCCCAGCCGCAGGGCGGCGATGGAGAGGATGCCGCTGCCGCAGCCCAGATCCAGTACCCGCTCACCGCCGTGGATGGTTTCCTCCAGCGCCGTCAGGCACAGCCGGGTGGTGGCATGGCTGCCGGTGCCGAAGGTGAGCCCCGGATTCAGGATCAGAGGGATGCGGCCCTGTGTATTGGCCTGCTCCCACTCCGGCACCACAATGAGACGTTCCCCGATCTCCATGGGCTTATAAAACTGCTTCCAGTTGTTCTCCCAGTCGGCGTCCTCCAGATTGTTCATGGTCAGCAGCAGGGGAGCGTACTCCGGGTGCGCCGCCTTCAGCTGCGACAAGGCCATCCGCACCTGCGCCAGCCGGTGATAGCCCTCCGGGTCGTCTGAGAGGTAGAAGGTGATGCGGCAGAGGCCCTGCTTCTCCTGCATCAGTTCCTCGTCCACATAATCCCAGTACTGGTGATTGTGCTCCAGAAAATCCCGGAAATCCCCCTCGTCATCAATGACCAGCCCCGTGATGCCCTGCTCCTCCAGCAGCTGCGACACCGGGTCCAGACCCGCCGGGGAGGTGTCTAGTTTCAATTCCAGCCACTTCATGCCTTACCGCTCCGTTCCCACGAAGAACAGGCCCATGGTGTTGGGGCCGGTGTGGCTGCCGATGACCGGCCCGATGTAGTGGATGCGGATATCCGTGGTGCCGAAGCGGCGCTGGATCTCCGCCGCCACCTGCTTGGCCTCCTCCTGGCAGTCGGCGTGGCAGATGAACATGGTCTGCTTCTCCGGCTCGATAGCCAGCCGCTCGATGGCGTCCAGCAGGGCCTTGAGACTGGCCTTGCGGCCACGGGCCTTACCCACCATGGTCAGGCGGCCCTCGTTATCCGTGTGCATCACCGGCTTGATGGAGAGCATGGTGCCCACCAGCGCCGTGGCGGCGGAGACCCGGCCGCCACGCTTCAGGAAGTTCAGGTCATCCACGGTGAACCAGTGGCAGACGTGGAGCTTGTTGTCCTCCACCCAATCCCCCAGCTGGCTGAGGGTCAAGCCCTCTTTCTTCTTCTGAGCCGCCAGATACACCAGCAGTCCCTGCCCACGGGAGGCGCTGAGGGTGTCGATGACCCGGATGGTGCGCTCCGGGAAGTCCGGAGCCACGTTCTCCGCAGCGATCACGGCGGACTGATAGGTGGTGGACAGCGCCGACGAGAAGCACAGGCACAGAATATCCTGTCCCCGGCCCAGCACGGTCCGCATGGCGTCCTCGAACTGGCCCACGTTGGCGGCGGCAGTGGTAGAGGTCTTGCCAGCCCGCAGCCGCTTGTAAAACTCCTCATTGGTAATGTAGCGGCCGTCCAGCGTGTTGGGGTATTCCTCCCCGTCCATGGTCATGGTCAGGGGCAGCACCTCCAGCTCCAGCTCACGGGCCATCTGGTCGGTGAGGTCGCAGCAGCTGTCGGTCATGATGATGTAATCCTGCATGGGTAGCTCCTCCTTTGGGTGGTTGATGAAACGGGGCAGCGCCCCGGATGGGATGATGGGATGAATCTAATATATCATATCAGGATAGACGAAAAAAGTGTCGGAATAGAATTTACAACTTGTTCATAAATTATTTTCCTACGCAGAAGCGGGAGAAGATGGTCTGCACCAGATCTTCTCGGATGCGCTTACCGTTCAGCTCTCCCAGCGCCTCCAGTGCCGCCTCGGCGTCGGTGAGAACGACGTCGGGGGTCATGCCGTCCTCCAGCGCCCTGCGGGCGGAGCGGACAGCCTCCAGACTGCGGGCCACGGCGTCAGCCTGCCGGGCGTTGGTGAGAAGCTCCCCTTGGGCCTGTCTCCCGGCGGGATACAGGGCCTCCACGGCCCGGCACAGGGCGTCCACGCCCTCTCCTGTGGCGGCGGACAGGGGATAGACCTGCCCGAAGCGCTGCGACAGCGCCGCCGGTTCCACCCCGGCGGGGAGGTCCGTCTTGTTGACGATGACCAGCTGCCGGGGAACGGCGGCAGCGGTGGCGATGGCGTCCTCGTCCTCCGCCGTCAGGGGCCGGGAGCCGTCCAGCACCAGCAGGGCCAGCGCCGCCTGTCGGGCGGCATCACGGGTGCGCTGCACCCCCAGCCGCTCCACGGCGTCTCCGGTGTCCCGCAGGCCGGCGGTGTCGCACAGACGCAGCAGCACATGGCCCACCTGCACCTTCTCCTCCACGGTATCCCGCGTGGTGCCGGCCACGTCGGTGACGATGGCCCGGTCATAGCCCAGCAGGGCGTTGAGCAGAGAGGACTTTCCGGCGTTGGGCTTGCCTAAAATCACCGCCGGGACGCCCTGCCGCAGCAGCTGTCCCCGGCGGAAGGTGGCCAGCAGCGTCTCCAGTGCCGTCTCGCTGCGGGCGAGGGTCTGGGACAGCTGACCTTGGGTCAGGGGATCGATGTCCTCGTCGGGGTAGTCCACCACGGCATAGAACCGGGATACTACCTCCATAAGCCCGTCATAGATCTCCTCTACGCCCCGGCTGAGACGGCCCTCCAGCTGCCCCACAGCGTTGCGGGCGGCGGCGGGAGATTCGGCGTCGATGAGGTCCGCCACGGCCTCTGCCTGAATGAGGTCCATCCGCCCGTTGAGGAAGGCCCGCTGGGTGAACTCACCGCCTCTGGCCTGCCGGGCGCCTTGGGCGAACAGGGCGTCCAGTCCCTCGTTCAGCACCACCGGAGAGCCGTGGCAGTGGATCTCGGCGCAGTCCTCCCCGGTGTAGCTGTGGGGGCCGGGGAACAGCACCGCCAAAGCGCTGTCTATGATGCGTCCCTGCCGGTCGTGTAGGTCTCCCAGTACCATCCGCCGGGGGGCCTGTCCGCTGATGGGGCCGCCGTGGGCGGGGGAGAATACGACGTCCAGGATACGCCGGGTGTCCGGGCCGGACAGACGCAGGATGCCGATGGCGGAGGGCAGCTGCGGTGTGGCGATGGCGGCAATGGTATCGGGCATGGGAGTCACTCCTTTTGGGGGGATGTTTCATGGTATGATGTATGGCATTATACCATGAACGCCCGAAAAAACCAAGCTGTTTTGCAATTTGCAAAGAGAGGGGGCCATGCCCGCCCCCCCAAGGGGGACACTTTCGCCAACGGGGCGGAAGGGTGTGTGCGGGAAACCCGGAAGGGTGTCCTACACGAGGATGATCCCCATTTTTCAGAGCTTTTTGAAGCTCTGAAAAATACTTCAGCATGTCGAAAAAGCCTTTTCGACATGCTGAGGGCCATGCCTTGCGGCATGGCCCCGGAGAAAACGCTGAGGAAAAAGGTCACTTATGTTGAGGAGAGGGATCACTTACGTTTGAGGAGAAGTAGGGGTCACAGCAGCTTCACCGCCGCCGCCAGCAGGCACAGGCCCAGAGCCAGCGCCAGAGTGCTCAGACGGTTTTTCAGCCGATGAGACATGGAGAAAATCACTCCGCCAGAACCTTGCCCATGGCCCGGCAGGCCTCCAGTGCGGCGTCGTCCGGCGTCTCGCAGCAGATGACACTCTCGCACACCAGATTGATGCCTGCGTCGTCACAGTCCTTCTCCCAGTCACGCATCCACTGACCGTCACCCCAGCCGTAGGAGCCGAACAGGCCCACACTCTTGCCGCCCAGACGGTTCTTGCAGCCGGAGAACATGGGCTCGAACTCGCACTCCTCCAGCACCTCGGAGCCCATAGCGGGGCAGCCGAAGGCGATGGCATCCATACCGGCCAGAGCGCCGGCATCCACGGCGTCGGGAGTCAGCAGCACCGCCTCGGCACCGGCCTCCTTCATGCCCTCCAGCACCGCCTGAGCCATGGCCTCCGTGTTCCCGGTGCTGCTCCAATACACTACCGCAGTCTTTTTCATGATGGTTTCGTTCCTTTCTCTGTTGAAAAATATGTCACACGGCCAGCTGCGCCAGTCCGGAGCCTGCCCGCCACAGGGCGCAGCACCGGTCGGTGCAGCGCTTATACTGACGGAACAGCTCCTTGGCCCGCTCCTCGTCGCCATAGACCTTCCACAGTCCGGCACACTTGAAGCGGCAGGCCTTGTTCTCGATGAAGCCCCGTACATCCTCCGGAGGATAGCTGAGGAACAGCCCGATCTCGTGGGGGAATTCGTCATTTTCCCGCAGACGACGGATGAGACAGGCCACGCACTGCCCGGCGCTGTGACATGGGTACCCGGACTCCTCCAGCAGGCGCACGGCCTCGGCATCCTCCAGATCCTGCCGCAGGCGGCTGGGCCGGTAGAGGTACAGCAGCGCACGGCCGCCGTCAAAGCGAAGGGGCAGCAGACACAGGCCCTTGCCCGCCAGCAGACGGTTGATGCGGCGCACCTCCTGCCGCAGCTCCTCCGGGGAGTCGCAGGGACAGGAGAACAGGCTGCCGGTCTTGATCCCGGCCAGAGTAGGGGCGCACTGACGCACCACAAGCTCCTCAGACATGATGTAAGCCCTCCTTATCCGGCGTGCTTTTCCAGAATGTTCCGTAGAGCGGACAGGGAGCTGGTGTGACAGCGCTCGATGACCGTGTCGCAGCTCCTCAGCTCCCGCAGGGCGCTCTGGACCATTTTGTGGGACATGGTGCTGGTGAAGAAAATGGTCAGATCCGGGTCGCCCAGCTTGTTTTTCAGGCCGCCCACAGGCTTGATAAAGACCTTGGCCCGACAGCGGTAGGATTGACACAGATCCATATAGCGGCGCTCCATACACTCGTTGCCGCCCAGAATGACAATGCTCATAGGTGTTCCTTTCTTATCATGGCTTCCCGGCCGACAAATATGCGGCGGGGAGATGGCTGGTTGATTTCGCTTACCTGATTCGTGGTTCTGCGATGTTCTGATGCTCTAATGATCCGGTTGGTTAGATACATCTAACTTGGTGGTAGTTTAACATCTCTAACTGCGCTTGTCAACCCTTTTTTCAAATTTTACCTACCACGTAGGTGGGAAAGAGGATGGCTCGCCCGTGAGGGGGAGATTTCCGGCGTTTGCACGCCGCCGGAGGCAAAACAGAAAAACTGCCGGCAAAAAGCATCCCGCCGGAGACAAACAGCAGGCACGCAGGAACCACCCTGCGTGCCTGCTCTATACGCATAAGGCTGTCCCACCGCTGTGGTCAGCTCTCCATCATCAGCTGAATGATCTGCTTGTCCGTCTGCGCCATGCCCAGTCGGGCCAGCCGGCCCACGTTGGCGATGGTGTTCTCCACGCCCTTTTTCACGATGCCGTCTCCGCCAAAGAACTGGTTGCCGCTGCGATACATGGCCAGCCCCAGCAGCCCGGCGTCCACGGCGGCGGCGATCTTGGCGGCGCAGCTGGCCTTGGCCCCGTCGCAGATGATGCCGGAATCCATGGCTACGGTATTGACCACCGTGTGGGCCACGGTGTCGTAATCCCCGCCCTGCAGATACGCCAGCCCTGCGGCGGCGCCGCATCCGGCGCTGACGGCTCCGCAGTAGGCGGACAGCCGCCCGATGCCGGTTTTCAGGTGGATGGTCACCAGATTCGCCACCGCCAGCGCCCGCAGCAGCTCCTCATGACTGCGGCCCGTGGCACGGGCGCAGACGATCACCGGCACACTGGAGGTAATGCCCTGATTGCCGCTGCCGGAGTTGATGACCACCGGCATCTCGCACCCGTTCATCCGGGCATCGCTGGCTGCGGCGGCGTAGGCCCGCATCCGATAGGACAGATCCTCCTCATGCCCCCGCAGCAGGGTCTTGCCGATGTTGGCCCCGTAATCGTGGCGCAGGCCCTCCTCAGCGATGGCCATGTTACACCGGATCTGCTGCTCCAGCACCTCCTCCACGTCCTCCGTGGAAAGACAGTCGGCAAAGGCCACGATGCCCTCCACCGTCAGGCAGCTGCGGTCTGTGAGACTGCCGGAGCCCTCGGAGATCTCCCGCTCCAGCAGTACCTGACCGTCCCTCCGGACGGATACCACGTTGGTGTGGTGGCCCACAAGGCGCACCTGAGCGCTGTCCGGGCCGTGAAAAACCGTCACCTGAATGTCGAAGATATAGGGCGTGTCGGCATGGCGCACCTCCACCGGCACGACCTTCAGGAAGGGAGAGATGGCGGCGCTCTGCGCCTCCGTCATGCCGGAGAGCACCTCCAGCTGGGCCTCGGCGTCTCCGGCCACAATGCCCGCCGCCGCAGCTGCCGGGATGCCCCGCAGCCCGCCGGTATGGGGGACTACCACGCTTTTGACGTTCTTGATGATGTTGCCGCTGACCTCCACCAGCACCCGATCCGGCAGTGCGCCCAGAACGCTGCGGGCCTTGGCGGCGGCGTAAGCGATGGCGATGGGCTCGGTGCAGCCGGTGGCGGGGCGCAGCTCCTCCCGGAGGATCTGCACATACTGCCGGTAGCACGCATCGTGTCGTTCCATACGATCCCTCCTGCTCTTTTTTATCCATCTTACCGTATCCCCGCCGGGAAGTCAATCTTTGTCCACAAATAGCGCACAAATTGCAAAGCACGCAGGCCCATGCGGGACCTGCGTGCCTGTATTGTGCTTATTGCTCCAACAGCGCCTCCAGCTGCAAAAGCAGCTCCAGCGCGCTGTGGAAGGAGAAAACGGCGCCGCCCTTCAGGTCACGGAGCTGCCCCTGCCAGCTGTAATGCTGGCGCAGCCGGACCTCCAGCTCCACATCGGCGGGGGCCGCCGCAGCGGAGGGCTTTTCCGGCACGGGACTGTCGGTGGCGGTGTTCATCCACTCCTCCAGCAGGACGATGAGCCGGGCCAGACTGGTGAACTCCGCCCGGCAGCCCAGAGCGGCGCTGTACACATAGCCGCAAAAGCCGTTCTCCCGGCTCTGGAGCGTCAGGCGAAAGGCCCCCAGACCCGGCGTAATGCTTCGGTTTTCTTGCATGGAGTGATCCATCCTTTCTGAAACCGGCGGCGGAGCCGTCCGGTGGGGTGTCAGTCTTTGGGTTCGGCCAGATGGACCATGCCCCGCAGATCGATGGCCCGAGTCTGAAAAACGGCGCTGCTTTGGGCAAAACGCTGGTGCATCGCCTGCTGGAGCCGCTGAGCGATGGCGCTATGGGTCTCCGACCCGGCGCCCGGCAGCAGCACCCAGTATTGCCCGGCGCCAATCTGAGTGAAGGGGTCGCCGGAGCGCAGGCAGCCCTGCAGGATCAGCTTCATCTGCTGCATATAGACGGCATTTTTCTCCGGCTGCGCCTCCCAGCCCTCCAGACACAGCATCAGCAGCTGGGCCTTCAGGTCGGGGTCACGGCGCATGGAACGCAGGTACAGCAGCACGATCTCCCGAAAGGTGCCGTTGTCGCAGGCCAGCGCCCTGCTCTCGCCGTCGCCGGCCAGCAGGAAGGTCTCCAGAGCCGCCGGCCCCATGCCGCCGCCGTACAGTTCCTGCGAGGCGGTGAGGCGGGCGGCCTCCAGCTCCGGGGAGGGGGTCAGGCCGTAACTCTCCTGATACAGCTTTTGCAGGGCCTCGTAGTGGTCCAGCGCCTGCTGGGCCTGATGGCTCCGGGTGAGATTCTGCATCAGCAGCAGATTGAACTCCTCCGACAGAGGGTCCAGATGCACCGCTTGGGCGCACAGGGCCGCCGCCTCGGCGTACTCCTGAGTCCTCATCAGCTCTTGCACCAGTCTGCGGAACAGCCGCACAAACAGGGAGCGATAGTAGGCGTGAAGATCGGTACACCACAGTTCGTCGGCCGCATCCGGCAGAAAATCCCCCTGATACAGATCGGCGGCCTCCCGGCCCAGTGTCCGGAGCTCCTCCGGGTCGGGGGTCTCCAGCGCCCGGCGGGCCAGATCCTCAAAGACATCCACGTCCAGCCATGTATCGGTTCCGGGAACCCAGCGGTACAGGCCGTTTTCGTAGCGAATCATGCCCTTGGTGTCGGAAAAGCCCAGTGTAGCCATGGCGTTGCGTGCCCGGCTGGCGTTATTTTGCAGAGTGCTGGCAGGATTGCTGCCGCTGCCGTCGGGCCACAGAAGGTCGATGAGCTCCTGAGCGGGGATGCCCCGATCCCGGTGCAGGATCAGGTAGGCCACCAGCGTCCACAGCCGTCCGGAACGGCCGGCGAGACTGACCATCCGGGGCTCCTTCATGCCGGTCTGCTGCAGGGCAAACCACCCCAGCATCGTGGCCCGGATGTGTGCGATCTCTCTCATAATCAGCCTCCTCTATAGGGGTGCGGTGCTCTGTCCCGGCCCCACGCTGCGATCATATCATGGAGGAACAAGGGCGGATCCGCATCCGTCCTTGTCCATCGGTGGTACGATCACTATATCACAATTCAAACCGCTTGTCACTCGGAAATTTTGGGCCTTGTGCGCTGGGATGCACAACTGCCCGGCGTATACAAGGGGATAAAAAGCCGAGGAAGCTGCCCGCAGGCAGCTTCCCCGGTGAATGAGTCAGCCAGTGATTGTTTGTTACCGGCTGCGCTTTTTGCGGGAGGGAATGACCGTCACAGCCATACCGGAGATGGCCAGCAGGGCCAGCCACAGCACCAGAGTGCTGCTGTCGCCGGTGGTGGGCTTGCCGGGCTCCACGGGAGTGGTAGGCTCCTCAGCGCCGCAGCGGCTGCACTTGCCATCCTTGTAGTCGTGGCCCAGAGCGGGAATCACCTCGCCCTGCTTCACGACAGTCTGGCAGACCTTGCAGACCTCGTTGCCGGTGTAGCCATCCTCGGTGCAGGTGGCATCCTTGGCACCCACCAGTTCCGTGTCGTGGCTCTTGGCGGGAATGACCTCGGTCTTGCTGGAGGTATACTCCTTATCCTCGAAGGTGACCTTAGCGGTATAGGTGCGGACGCCGGTGGTCTCGCAAGCGGCGGGCGTGGTGACAGCGCTGGTCACCTCTGCCGTGACGTTTTTCACATGGGAAGTATCATTGCCGCAGGTGAATGTGGCAGAAGCGGTGAAATCATCGTTCCACTTCCACACCGGGGCGCCATAGGCATGACCGGTAGCGGGGATGACCTCGGTCTTGGTATCGGTGTAGTCCTTACCATCGAAGGTGACCTTAGCGGTATAGGTGCGGACGCCGGTGGTCTCGCAAGCGGCGGGCGTGGTGACAGCGCTGGTCACCTCTGCCGTGACGTTTTCCACATGGGTGGCATCGTTGGTGCAGGTGAAGGTGGCAGTGGCCTTGAAATCATCGTTCCACTTCCACACCGGCTCACCGTAAGCATGATCGGTAGCGGGGATGACCTCCGTCTTGGTGTCGGTGTAGTCCTTACCATCGAAGGTGACCTTGGCGGTGTAGGTGCGAACGCCGTCCGTCTCGCAAGCGGCGGGCGTGGTGACAGCGCTGGTCACCTCTGCCGTGACGTTTTCCACATGGGAGGTATCATTGCCGCAAGTAAAGGTGGCAGAAGCGGTGAAATCATCGTTCCACTTCCACACCGGGGCGCCATAGGCATGACCGGTAGCGGGGATAGCCAGCTTCTCCAGCGTCGTCTCGGTCTTGCCCTCGGCATCGCTGAACAGCTTGCCGCAGACGGAGCACTTCCAGTAAGCCTCCACGCCGGCGGTCTCGCAGGTGGCAGGAACCTTCTCCACAGCGGTCAGCTGGTGGCCCACAGGGGGATCGGGCAGATCCGCCAAAGCGGCATCCACGTCGGCCTGAGAGACGTACAGAGTGGTCAGCACGTCCATAGCGGCGTCATAGGCCTTGGTCAGGCAGTTCTGCTCCAGATAGTAGGGGTTCGCCTCAATCTCGGCGTTGATGGCCGCTACACGGCGGGTCAAAGCGTCTTTGTTGGCCATGTCAAAGTAACCGGCACTGTCGCCGGAGCCCATGGCAAAGCCGCCGCCGATGTCGGAGCCGTAGGCCACCGTGAACTGCACACGCACCACGTCGCCCTCGGACAGATAGGAATCGGCAAAGCCCACGTTGGGGAATACGTTCTTCAGGCAGTACATCCAGCCGGAGGCGCTGGTGTAGTCGAATTCACCCAGACTGGTCTCGTCCGTCCGGGTCTGGATATCGAAGTTCTTCTCCTCCAGCTTCTCCCGCAGGGCCTGGGGGATGCTGTCGCCGGTGGGATCAATGCCCGCCAGCGCATCGCCCTGGATGTGGGACAGATAGAAGCCGCTCTCCAGAGAGCCGGTGTTGCTGTAGGTAAAGCCTCTTTCCTCCAGCAGACGGGCCAGCGCCTGAGCAGCGTTCTCGCCCTCGATGATGTCCACATAGCAGGGCTCAATGATGTAGCCGCCGCCCAGAGACAGGGCCTCCACGGTGAACACGGCCTTGCCCACCACATCACCGGGCTCGGCCTTCACATAGGTGATGGTATAGGTTACAGAGGCCTTGTGGGCCTTGACAACGACGGTGTTGACGCCCTCCTTGGTAAAGTGCAGGGTATAGCTGGTCTTGGTGTCATCGTCCCAGTTGACGGACACCGGATCACCGTTGAGGAGCACGGTGACCTCGCTGGCAGGCAGCTTGTTGCCGTCGCCGTCCTTGGCAAAGACGTCGAAGGTCATGCGGGAGTTGCGCTGGGTGATGCCATCCTCCAGCGTGGTCTCCAGCGTGACGATATCCTCCCGTACCGTCACCTCAAAGGTGGTGGTGAGCTGACCGAAGGTCACGGTGATGGCCTGCTGCCCCACGGTTTTCAGCAGGGTGGGGGAGAGGGTGTACTGGTCGGCGGACAGGGTGGAAGCGCCGTTTTTGGTGACAGCCTGCACCACCAGACCGGCGGTATTCAGCGTGTCGCCCTCGGTATAAACGGTTTTCTTGGGCAGAGTCTTGACCTGAATGGCAGTGACCAGAGGCAGCTCCACATTCACGGCCTGATCCTCACCGCCCACCACGGTCAGTGTACCCTTAGCGGGCAGATAGCCCTCCTTGGTGACTACATAGCTCCACTTGCCGCTGGCCAGCGTGCGGGTGGCGGAGGCAGCGGTGGCGTTGATGGTGACGGTATCGTTGCTGCTGTTGGTCAGCTGGATGGTGCAGCTGTTGACGGCGTTTCCGGAGTCATCCTTCACGGAGAAGGTGACGTCCGCCGTATTGGGCTTGACCACAGGGATGGTGATATCCGGCAGGGCGCCCAGCTTGAAGCTGCTGTAGCTATGGGGAACACTGATGGAGAGATTGGGCAGGGAATTGCGGTGCGAGCCGATATCCTTGCAGTTGCCGTAGAAGCTGAGAACGCCGTTCGTCAGGACATAGGGCTCATCAGCATCCCAGTCGGCGGGGATCTTTACCTCCACGGTGCGGCAGCTGTCGCCGTCCGCCCGGTCGAAGAGGTGACGCTGGTAGAAATACTTATCGCCGGTGACGGTATCGCCGCTGCCGGGATCGGTGTAGGAGACGTAGGCGTAGAGGCTATACAGGTTCGCCATGGTGTTGGCGGGGTGATACACGCCGGTGAGCTGCACGGTGACGGTGTCGCCGGGCAGGATATCACGGGTGGGGTCGGTCTTGTTGGTGATGACTACCCCGGCCTTCTTCACGGTGATGACCTGATAGGTGTCGGCGCCATCCTTGCTGATCTTGACGATGTTTTTGCCCTCGGTGAGAGTCAGAGTCACGTCGCCGCCCTTGGTGGTCACACCGTCGGTGCCGAAGCCGCCGGTGTAGGTCATGGCCGTCTCGGTGAGCGTGGGGCGCAGCAGGGTGACGGTGCTGCCGGCGGCGGGCCGGAAGGTGTACTGGCAGCCGTCATCGCCGGTGTAGTACAGCACGTCTGCCTCAGCATCCAGCTTGTTACCGGCCACCTTCCGGTCACCGTTGTTGATGGTCATGTTGGCATCCGGGCCGTTGGCGGCGTTCTCGCCTACCTCCACCACCACCACACCGGTGTTCTCCGGCCAGATGGCGCCAAAGGTCTTGTTCTTGTTGATGTCCCAGCCGCAGTCCGTCACATACATGGCGTCATAGGTCACCAGAACGACGGCCGTACCGGCGCTGTTGGCGGTGATGCGGCCGCTGTCATCCACGCTGACCACATTGGTGCCGTCCACATCCAGTGCCGTGTAGTGGAACACGGGCTCCAGCGTGGAGCCTCTGCTGCCGGCGGCGTAGCTGTTGGAGATCTGGAACATACGCAGGGGCGCAGCTGCTTCATGCCGCCCACGGTCAGGGCGACGCTGCCGGTGTAGTCCACACCGTTGAGGCGGATATCCGCCGCATCACTCTCCTCGTCCCGGAGAATGGCCTTGGGATTGCCGGTCATGGTTTTCGTCAGGTCATATCGGGTGGTGGCGCCGGTGGATTTGAACATACCGGTGGCGGTGACAAGCCCGTCGCCGGCGGCCTGATAGATGTAGCTGCTGCCGGCCGCCAGCCGGAAGGTGTAGACGTCGCTGTCATCGCCGGTGAGATCGGCATCGCCGGGAATCAGCGTACCCTGCCCATAGGTGGTGGAGGGAATGCTGTGCATGACGACACGGCCGCCCTTAGGCACCACGAAGCCGGTGCTCACGATCTGGGGCAGAGTGACGCTCCACGTAGCAGAGCCCGTCAGCTTCTGGCTGGTGGGCTGGGAGGCCTGATAGCCCTCGGCCGCTCTGGCCTCGGAGGGCTGGACGGACCAGGTGTAGGTACCGGGGGCCATGAGGTAGGGGTAGCCTACATAGCTGCCGGACTGATGGGGCTCGCCGGGGGTCATGACGGTGCCGTCGGCGGCCTTGACCTCGGTGGTGAAGTCATCTGCCGTCCAGCCGATCTCGATGGCGTAGACATAGACCAGATACAGCTCGAAGGTCTGCTCACCGCTGCCTTCGGTGACGGTGAGGGTGCCTGTGCCAAGGAGATATTCGCTGCCCCGCACAGTGTCCCGTGCCTCATAGGTATAGACGCCGGGAGCCGTCAGAAACTCATATACGTTGTAGTCGCCGCTGGTGTCTGCGGGGATGGATACGGGCTGGCCCGCAGCATCCTTCAGGGTCAGGGTCATGCCGGTACCCCGGCCCTGGGAGGTGATGATCTTCACCTGCCGCATCCCCTCCGGAACGTTGACCGTCACGGGAGCCACGGCGCTGGTGACACTGGTGGGCTTGTTGCCCGCCACGGTGTTGGTGACCACCACACGGTACCAGAAGCTGCCCGGCGCCTCGGTGGAGGGGGTGTAGCTGCTCTGGGTGGCGTCGGTGATGTCCTCGAAGCCGTCGGCGGCGGAGGTGGTGCTCACCTGCCACTGATAGCTCAGGGTGCCGCTGCCGGTGGCCTGCACCGCCAGAGCGTTGGCCCTATCGCCGCAGGTGTAGGTGACAGCCGTCGTGGACAGGTCCGCCGTCAGAACGGGAGCCGGGGCGGCGGGGGAGTCGTCCTTCTCCACGAACTCCAGAATATAGGCGGAGCTGGTGTCTGCATAGCTCCGGGTCTTGACCAGAGACAGGTTCTTCTCGTAGCCGCCGGTGCGGGTCTCGATGGTATAGGGGGCGGAGGAGCCTACCTCATCTGCTGACCAGTAGTCCACGGGAGCCGGCCAATCATTCAGACCGTCCTTCTGTGTGTAGCCGCTGCCGGAGCTGCTGGCCTTATCCAGATAGACGGTGCCGTAGAGCTGGACCGTCTTGGTCCCGGCGGGGACAGTGACCTTATAGTGGGGGATATCCTCCCACGCAAAGGTCAGATAGTCTACAAATTCATACTCCAGCGCATCGCTGCTGCCCACCAGAGTGATCTTCTCGGGCTTTGCATCGGCGGCGGCCCAGGCCGAGACCGGCAGGACGCTCACCAGCATCAGCAGGGACAGCATCAGCGCAAGGAGCTTCTTTCCGTACGACGTGCTCTTTGTCTGCATTTCGTTTCTCCTTTTCTCAAATATGTCGTGGTGTCAGTGGGATCGGCGGCCCTGCGTGCAGGCCGCAGCCCTCACCTCCTCTCCGATGGGATTTTCTTGTCTGCCGTACGGACCCCCGTGGCCGGGGGCGGCTTTTGCTGATGGCACAAAGCAAAAGCGTCCGTGCCGCCGGTTCGGCAGCACGGACGCATCAAGGGCGTTCTCTTTGTGCAGGCAGTCCCGGTGCAGGCAGGTACCGCAGCGGACGGCCCGGTGTATCTGACTTATCCGTCCCGTCGGACTTGCCGCCGGGAGGGCTTCACAGTGACCCACTCGCAGGGATTTGCACCCTATTCCACCTGTCCCCTCACAGGGACGGGACCGTCTGCTGAAAAAGAAACGGAGTCCAGTTCAATGGCTGGAACGTTATCCTCCTCATCATAACACAAGGGCGACCGTTTTGCAATATCATACCGAAAAATCATTTGCCGGAAAAAGGCCGGCCACTGCCGGGGAAACCCGAACCCCGCCCGGCAGAAAAAATTCCCCGGACAGGACACTGTCCGGGGAATGCTTCGGTGCGATAGACTCGGCTTTACTCGATGGAGATGGTGTAGTAGTACACCGGCTGACCGCCGCTGAGGAGGGAGATCTCCGTCTCCGGGCAGGCCTTGGTGAACAGGGCCTGCGCCGCCTCGGCCTCCTCCTGCGACACGCCCTCGCCGTAGAACAGGGTGACGAAGGCCGCCTCCCGCTCCGCCGCCAGCGCCGCCAGTCGGGTCAGCAGGGAGGTGATGTCCCGCTCCGTGCCGAAGAGCTTGCCGTCCAGCAGGGCCAGATAGTCGCCCTCGTTGATGGCGAAGCCGTCGAAGTCGGAGTTGCGGGCGGCATAGGTGATCTGGGCCGTGGTGACAGCGGCGGCCGCCTCGGTCATGGCCGCAAGAATGGCCTGCGGATCCTCCTCCGCCGTGTCCACGCTCATCATGGCGCTGATGCCCTGAGGGATGCTGTGGGTGGGTACCACGATGACCTGCTTCTCTGTCAGCCCCACGCACTGCTGGGCCGCCATGACGATGTTCTTGTTGTTGGGCAGCACGAACACGATTTCGCTGGGGGTGTGGTTCACCTCCCGCAGAATGGCCTCCGTAGAGGGGTTCATGGTCTGGCCGCCGGATACCACCCGGTCCACGCCCAGATCCCGGAAGGCCGCCGCCAGTCCGTCTCCGGCGCATACCGCCAAAAAGCCGTAGCACTTCTCGGCAGGGGCCACAGCCTGCTCGGCCTGCTCCAGCTCCGCCTCGATGGCGTCCAGATCGTCGGTGCTCTGGGCCTTGCGGCCCGCTGCCAGATCGGCGGCCTGGGTCCGCATATTCTCGATCTTGGCCAACTCCAGCGTACCGTATCGCTGGGCCGCCGTCAGGGCCTCACCGGGGGTGTCGGTGTGAACATGGACCTTGAAGGACTCGTCGTCCTCGCCGATGACCAGACTGTCACCGATGCTGTCCAGATAGGCCCGGAAGGGGGCCAGATCCACGTTGGGATCGTTCTTGCGGACGATGAACACCGTGTCGAAGGCGAAGGTGATGTCCTCGTCTCCGATGGCGGCAAAGTCCGCCTTGTCGTGCTCCGGCTCCTCCTCCACCTCCGGCATGGGCTCGCCCCGCAGACTGCTGAGCATCCCCTCCAGAATGATGAGGTAGCCCTTGCCGCCGGCATCCACTACACCGGCCTTTTTCAGCACCGGGTTCATCTCCGTGGTCTCGGCCAGCGTCTCATAGCCCGTGGCAATGGCCTCCGCCAGCACATATTCGGCGCAGTTCTGCTCCTGCGCCGCCTCCTCAGCTCTGGCCGCCGCCAGACGGGATACCGTCAGCACCGTGCCCTCGGCGGGCTTCATCACGGCGCCGTAGGCTGTGGTCACGCCCTCGGACATGGCCGCCGCCAGCTGTACGCCGTCCATCTCCTCCAGTCCCTTCACGGACTTGGAGAGTCCCCGGAACAGCAGGGACAGGATAACACCGGAGTTTCCGCGGGCGCCCCGCAGCAGGGCGCTGGCGGTGATCTTGGCGGCCTCGCCCACCGTGGCGGGCTCGCACTTTTTCAGCTCCGCCGCAGCGGTCTGGATGGTAAGGCTCATATTGGTGCCGGTATCGCCGTCCGGCACGGGGAATACGTTCAGGTCGTTGATGGCCTGCTTTTCACGGGTGATACAGGCGGCGCCGAAGGCGACCATCTGCTTGAAGGCGCCGCCGCTGATTTTTTCTGTCATGCTCTTGCTTCTCCTCCTACCGACGTTCATCAAACGGTGATGGAGTCCACAAAGACATTCACTTCACGGACCTCCACGCCGGTATTTTTGGTGACCACATATTTGACCTCGCCCATAATGGAGCGGCATACCGTGGCGATATTCACACCGTTCTCCACGATGATGTGCAGTTCGATGGACACCGTGCCGTCCTCGTTATAGGTGACCTTTACGCCCTTGCTCATGGCTTCCCGGCGCAGCAGATGGACCAAGCCGTCCGTCATGCTGCGGTAGGCCATGCCCTTGACGCCGAAGCAGTTGGTAGCGGCGGCGCCGGTGATGCTGGTGAATACGGCGCTGCTGATACTGATCTCGCCCCGCTGGGACTGGACCTTAATCATAGTATTCTTCCTTTCCGTTCAGGATAAAGGGCAGACTGCCCGATGATACGATTGATACTAATACAGAGCATTATATCGCATTTATCCGCAGATAACAAGGGGAAATTGCAAAAGAGGGCATCATGGCGTACATATTCCGCTTCCTGCGGCGCAAACTATGGGCGTTTCCATTTTATGACGCAGGAGGTAGCGCAAGCTATGGTGAAAGATTTCATCGACACAAATGAGTTCACACGGGAGCAGCTGGTGGATATGATCGAGCTGAGCCTTGCCATCAAGCGGGCCATCCGCAGCGGGTATTATCCGCCCCTGATGCAGGACATGACACTGGGCATGATCTTCCAGCAGTCCTCCACCCGTACCCGTGTCTCCTTCGAGACAGCCATGAGCCAGATGGGCGGCCACGCCCAGTATCTGGGACCGGGAATGATCCAGCTGGGCGGCCACGAGACCATCGGGGATACCGGCAAGGTGCTGTCCCGTCTGGTGGATGTGGTGATGGCCCGTGTCATCGAGCATCGGACCGTCGTGGAGCTGGCCCAGTCCTGCACCATCCCGGTGCTCAACGGAATGTCCGACTACAACCACCCCACGCAGGAGATCGGGGATATGTGTACCATCTTCGAGCATCTGCCCCCAGGGCAAGCGCCTGAAGGACGTGAAGGTGGTGTTCGTGGGGGACGGCACGCAGGTCTGTGCCTCGCTGGGCTTCATCACCACCAAGCTGGGGATGCACTTCGTCCACTACGGCCCGGCGGGCCACCAGCTGACGGAGAAGCATCAGACCATTTTAGAGCGCAACTGCCAGCTCTCCGGCGGCAGCTGGCTGGTGACGGATGACCGCTCCGCCGTCCGGGACGCCGATTTCATCTACACCGACGTGTGGTACGGCCTGTACGAAAATGAGATGCCCAAGGAGGAGCGGGTGCAGGTGTTCCACGACTATCAGGTGAACCGGGAGCTGATGGCGCTGGGAGCCATCGGCTGCAAGTTCCTCCACTGTCTGCCGGCCACCCGTGGCGAGGATGTGACGGACGAGGTGGCGGACTCCGCCTCCTCCCTGTGCTGGGAGCAGGCCGGCAACCGCCTGACGGCCATGCGGGGCCTGCTGGTGTACTTCACCCGCTGCCGCCCGGAGCACACGGAGCTGGAGATCGCCGCCGCACGGGACACGCTGGAGCGGTTCCTGCAGGACCGCATCTACTGCTGACGGCCTATGGAAAACCGCAGAAAATTCCGCTTGGCGGATGTGATCCTGTCCGTCATCTGCGTGGTATTCGTGGCGGAGGCGGCGGCGCCGGTGGCCTCCATCGGCAACAGCCAGTACTTCTGGTGGCTGTTCATGATCGCAGCGTTCCTGCTGCCCTACGGCCTCATCGCCTCGGAGCTGGGGACGGCCTTTCCCGGTGACGGCGGCCTGTACGACTGGATCCAGACCGCCTATCCCGGCACCTGCTGGGGCGCACGGGCCTCATGGTACTACTGGATCAATTTCCCGCTGTGGATGGCATCTCTGGCGGTGGTATGCCCGGAGCTGCTGGAGGTGATCTTCGGCGGGCGCATCGGCCCGGTGTGGTCACTGGTGATCCAGCTGGCCTTCATCTGGATCGTCACATGGATCGCCGCCTATCCGGTGTGTGACAGCATCCTGATCCTGAACCTCAGTGCCGCCATCAAGATCCTGCTGGCGCTGACGGTGGGGGTGCTGGGCATCGTGTACGTGTCGAAAAACGGCTTCGTCAACAGCATGGAGGCCCGGACCTTCCTGCCGTCCTTCGATCTGAACAGCCTGTCCTATATCTCCGTCATTCTCTTTAACTTTCTGGGCTTCGAGGTGGTCTGCACCTACGCCGACAATATGCAGGCCCCCCGGCGGCAGATCCCGCAGGCCATCGTCACCGGCGGCATCGTCATTGCCGCCATCTACCTGTTCTCCGCCTTCGGCATCGGCGCCGCCGTGCCGGTACGGGACATCAGTCCGGATTCCGGTCTCATCGATGCCGTGTCCCTGATGACCGGCGGGGCCGGCGGTACGCTGGTGCGGGTGGTGGCTCTCTTGTTTTTGGTGACGCTTTTTGGTAATATGATCTCATGGTCCATGGGCGTCAACTCCACCGCCGCCTACGCCGCCGATCGGGGCGATATGCCGGCGGTGTTCGCCCGGCGCTGGAAGCGCAACGATATGCCCGTGGGTTCCGCCGTCACCAGCGGCATCGTGGCCTCTGCCGTGTGCCTGCTGGGGGCGGTGATGGAGCGGCTCAGCCCCGACTCGTCCCTGTTCTGGAGCTTCTTCGCCTTGAATCTGGTGATGCTGCTGCTGAGCTATCTGCCGGTGTTCCCGGCGTTTCTGACCCTGCGGCGGAAATTCCCGGATCGGGAACGTCCCTTCCGGGTGCCGGGCCGCAGCGGCTTTCTGAAGTGGCTGGCCTATGTGCCTATGGCCCTGATCATTCTATCCATCATCTTTACCGCCGTGCCGCTGTCGTGGGATCGGGAGACTCTCACCGGCGTGCTGCCCATCACCGTCGGCTCCGTGCTGAGCGTGCTGCTGGGCGAGGTGCTCATTGCAGCCCGGCGGCCCCAACACTGATTGCAGGAGGAAGCATTATATGGCAAAACGTATCATCGGCTCTACCCCCAAGGCGGACGGCTATCGGATGCCTGCGGAATTTGAACCCCAGGACGGGGTGTGGATGCTCTGGCCGGAGCGCAACGACAACTGGCGCAGCGGGGCCAAGCCCACACAGGAGACCTTCTGTCAGGTGGCCCGTGCCATTGCCCGGTTTGAAAAGGTCACCATGTGCGTCAGCGCCGGACAGTATCAGAATGCACGGGCCCGCCTTCCGGAGGAGATCCGGGTGGTGGAGGTGTCCTCCAACGACGCATGGGTCCGGGACTGCGGCCCCACCTTTCTGGTAAACGGACAGGGCGGCCTGCGGGCGGTGGACTGGACCTTCAACGCATGGGGCGGCCTGTACGACGGCCTGTACTTCCCGTGGGACAGGGACGATCAGGTGGCGCAGAAGATCTGTGAGATGGCGGACGTGGACTCCTACCGCACGGAGGGCTTCGTGCTGGAGGGCGGCTCCATCCATGTGGACGGCGAGGGTACCGTGCTGACCACGGAGATGTGCCTGCTGTCCCCCGGCCGGAATCCCGATCTGTCCAGGGCGGAGATCGAGGAGAAGCTGTGCCAGTATCTGGGCTGCGAGAAGGTGCTGTGGCTCCGGGACGGCATCGATCCCGACGAGACCAACGGCCATATCGACGATGTGGCCTGCTTCGTGGCGCCGGGGGAGGTGGCCTGTATCTGGACGGAGGACAAGGACAACCCCTTCTATCAGGCGGCGCAGGACGCCTACCGCACCCTGTCTCAGGCCACCGACGCCAAGGGCCGGCGGCTGAAGGTGCATAAGCTGTGCCTGACCCGTGAGCCCTGCCGGCTGGAGGGCGCCGAGACCATCGACGCCGTGGAGGGTACCGTCCCCCGTGAAAACGGCGAGGTGAGCATCGCCTCCTATATGAACTTCCTCATTGTCAACGGCGGCGTGATCCTGCCCCAGTACGGCGACGAGAACGACGCTCTGGCAGTGCGGCAGGTGCAGGAGATGTTCCCGGACCGTGAGGTGGTGGGCGTGCAGACCCGTGAGGTGGCCTTCGGCGGCGGCAATATCCATTGCATCACCCAGCAGCAGCCTCGTCCCTGACGGACAAAGCAAGGGGCAGTGGCTGAAACAGGGAAGCAGCCGAAACGGGAGAATAACAGCTGAAGCAAGAAAATGATTAGCAAAAAGGAACGTGCCATGGCACGTTCCTTTTTGCATGGGGAGCATCTCAAGTGGAGAAGAGTATTTCCCTGCTTTGCCTCCCCGCAAAAAAACAGGCGGGTGATCCTCACCCGCCTGTTTCTCACAAGCTCGCTCAGTTGAACAGCTTGGCAATGGAGATCTCCTGATAGATGCGCTCGATGGCCTCGGCAAACATGGGGGCCACAGACAGATACTTGATCTTGCTGCACCCCTCGCCCATGGACTCCGGAATGGTATTCAGCAGCGCCAGCTCCTCGATGCAGCTGGCCTCCAGCCGCTCCAGAGCGGGGCCGGACAGCACACCGTGGCTGGCGCAGGCGAACACGCGGTTGGCGCCGCCCACCTCCACGATGGCCTTGGCGGCGTTGCAGAGGGAACCGGCGGTATCCACCATGTCGTCAAAGAGGATGCAGTCCTTACCGGCCACGTCGCCGATGACGTTCATCACCTCGCACTGGTTGGCCTTCTGGCGGCGCTTATCCACGATGGCAAGGTTCATATGCAGCTTCTGGGCGAAGGTCCGGGCACGGGCCACAGAACCCACATCCGGGGACACCACCACCATATCCTCGGCCTTGGAGCCGAACTTCTTGGCATAGTAGTCCACGAAAACCGGGTTGCCCAGCAGGTTGTCCACAGGGATGTCAAAGAAGCCCTGGATCTGGCTGGCGTGGAGGTCCATGGTCAGCACACGGTCCGCTCCGGCGGCGGTGAGCATATTGGCCACCAGCTTGGCGGAGATGGGATCACGGCTCTTGGCCTTGCGATCCTGACGGGCATAGCCGAAGTAGGGGATCACAGCGGTGACACGACCGGCGGAGGCCCGCTTGCAGGCATCGATCATAATGAGCAGCTCCATGAGACTGTCGTTGACGGGCTTGCAGGTGGAGTTGATGAGGAACACATCGCTGCCTCGAACGGACTCGTACAGGGAGACGGAGGCCTCGCCGTCAGCGAACGACTTGACCTCGGCCTCACCCAGCTTGGTGCCGATAAGCTTGCAGATCTCCTCCGCCAGCGCCGGATTGGAGTTGCCGGTGAAGAGCTTGATGTCCTTGCCATGAGAAATCATTGTTTTACACACTCGCTTTCTATCATATTCCAAAAATTTCTCTCTCTTGGTGCAGATATATTGAGACGACTGCCGTCGTAACTCACGTTATTTCTTCCACGTTTTCCGCAGCCGGTCCGCCCAGCCCCGGATGTTGGTCTGGCGCTGACGGGCGATGGCCAGAGCGCCCTCCGGCACATCGTCGGTAACGGTGGATCCGGCGGCGGTGTAGGCCCGGTCCTCCACGGTGACGGGGGCGATGAGATTGGTGTTGCAGCCCAGAAACACGTCGTCGCCAATGGTGCAGCGGTGCTTTTTGTGGCCGTCATAGTTGGTGGTGACGGTGCCGCAGCCGAAGTTCACCCGCTGTCCCACGTCGCTGTCGCCCACATAGGTCAGATGGCTGATCTTGGTGCCGTCTCCGATGACGGAGTTCTTCACCTCCACGAAGTCCCCTACCCGGCAGTGGTCACCGATACGGCAGTTGGGCCGGACATAGGTGAAGGGCCCCACGGTGGTGTGACTGCCGATGGTGCTCTCATTGACCTGCGAGGCGTTGATGGTGGTGTCCTTTCCCACGATGCAGTCCCGCACCATGGCGTTGGGGCCGATCTCACAGCCGGAGCCGATGGCGGTATGGCCCCGGAGGATGGTGCCCGGCAGCAGCGTCACGCCGGGAGCAATGGAGCAGCGGGGGTCGATATAGGTGGTGGCGGGGTCTACGACGGTGACGCCCGTCATGCGCCGCAGCAGCAGCTCACGGGCATCCGGCATAGCGGCGTTCAGCGCCGCCTCATCCGCCACCGGGCGGAATACCGGCGGCAGCGTCTGCGTCTGCCACAAACTGCGGATACCGCAGGCCTCCGCCGGGCAGTCCGTCAGAGGGATGCCGCTCTCCAGCCGGGCCTTCAGCGTCCCGACCTCGGCGGCGTATACGCTGCGGCTGTCCTCCGGGCCGTACACCGGCACCACGGGGCCGGGGACCACGATGACCTCACCCTCTGCATCGGCCAGCGCCTCCTGAGCGGAGGCGAACAGCCGGGTGTCGAAGCCCTCCATGACCTCCCGTACCTCATCCTGCCACGCCTCGTCACACACAATAAAAAACCGCTGAGCGCCGCAGACCGTCAACTCCTGTGCCACCCAGGTCAGTACCGGGCAAAACAGGATCGGCCGCAGCATCAGCGGTTTGTCACAGGGGGCGCAGCCGCCCTTCAGATCCAAAAATACCACACTACGATCCATGGGAATCCTCCCCCTCTCTGCATACTGCCTCTATTATAACAGACTTTACAAAGAAATCCAGTATTTTCACATATTTTCCCGGCAATAATTTTTCTCAGGGCAGGAAATCTCTCCCACGGAGGAGAGGGAGCCGCAAAAAGCGACGGTTTTTGCGGTGAAGCGAAGGAAAATTTTATATTTTTAAGAAAAAATATGTGGATTCTGCAAGTTATAGTTGCATTTTTTTGCGGATTGCATTACAATACATGAATCGATGAAACGATGCGCCCGCGGGGGCGGGAAGGGAGGGAGCGGCTCCGTGCTGAATATCGTATTGGTGGAGCCGGAGATCCCCCAGAACTGCGGCAATATCGCCCGCACCTGCGCCGCTACCGGCAGCCGCCTGCACCTGATCCGCCCGCTGGGCTTTGATATCTCCGACCGGGCCGTGAAGCGGGCGGGGTTGGACTACTGGCATCTGGTGCAGGTGCAGGACTACCAGAGCCTGCCGGACCTCTTTGCCCAACACCCGGAGGCGGGGGAGGAACTGTGGCTGGCCACCACCAAGGCCCCGCAGGACTATACGCAGGCCCACTTCACGCCGGACAGTTGGCTCTTCTTCGGCAAGGAAACGGCAGGGCTGCCGGAGTGGTTCCGCACGGCCCACCGGGAGCGCTGTATCCGTCTGCCCATGCGGCGGGAGGCCCGCAGCCTGAATCTCAGCAACTCCGTGGCCATCCTCACCTACGAGGCCCTGCGCCAAAACGGCTTCCCCGGCCTTACCGGCACGGGGGAGATGGCGGAATAAGTACTATTTTTCATAAAGGAGTCTACCGATATGAACTACAATAAAAAGACCATCATGGATGTAGACGTGGTGGGGAAGAAGATCCTGCTGCGCTGCGACTTCAACGTCCCACAGGATAAGGCCACCGGTGCCATCACCAGCGACAAGCGCATTGTGGCAGCCCTGCCCACCATCCGGTACCTGCTGGAGCGTGGGGCGGCGGTCATCGCCTGCTCCCATTTAGGCAAGCCCAAGGGCCAGTGGAAGGAGAGCCTGACGCTGGCTCCTGTGGCGGAGCGGCTGAGCCGGCTGCTGGGTCAGGAGGTCATCTTCGCCAAGGACATCGTGGGCGAGGACGCCAAGAGCAAGGCGGCGGCCCTGCAAGGCGGCCAGATCATGCTGCTGGAGAATCTGCGCTTCGATCCCCGTGAGGAGAAGAACGACCCCTCCTTCGCCAAGGAGCTGGCCTCCATGGCGGAGCTGTATGTCTCCGATGCTTTCGGCACGGTCCACCGGGCCCACGCCTCCACCGCCGGTGTGGCGGCTTTCCTGCCCGCCGTCTCCGGCCTGCTGGTGGCCCGTGAGCTGGAGGTCATGGGCGGTGCATTGGATAACCCCAAGCGTCCCTTCGTGGCGGTGCTGGGCGGCGCCAAAGTCTCCGACAAGATCAATGTCATCAACAATCTGCTGGATAAGGCTGATACCGTCATCATCGGCGGCGGCATGGCCTATACCTTCGCCAAGGCGCAGGGCGGCTCCATCGGCAAGAGCCTGTGCGAGGACGATAAGCTGGACTACGCCCGCCAGATGATCACCAAGGCGCAGGAGAAGGGCGTGAAGCTGCTGCTGCCTACGGACACCGTGGCCGCCACGGAGTTTGCCGCCGATGCCGAGAGCCTTGTGGTCCCCACCGACGCCATCCCCGACGATATGGAGGGGCTGGACATCGGCCCGGAGACGGTGCAGCTGTTCTGCGACGCCGTCCGTGGCGCCGGCACCGTGGTGTGGAACGGCCCCATGGGCGTGTTCGAGTTCGAGAAGTTCGCCGCCGGCACCCGTGCCATGGCGCAGGCGCTGGCCGACAGCGGCGCCGTGACCATCGTGGGCGGCGGTGACAGTGCGGCGGCTGTGGAGCAGATGGGCTTTGCCGATCGGATCACCCACATCTCCACCGGCGGCGGCGCCTCTCTGGAATTTCTGGAGGGCAAGGAGCTGCCGGGCGTGGCGTGCCTGCTGGATAAGTAAACACAGAGCGTTGTGTGTTCTATGATATATAGGGAAAGATATGTAAGGAAAGAGGAGCAAGAGAAATTATGAATCGCAGATACCGTAAGACCATTATCGCCGGCAACTGGAAGATGAATAAGACTGCCAGCGAGACTAAGAAATTTGCCGAGGAGCTGAAGGCCATCCTGCCCAAGGCCAAGTGGTGCGACGTGGTGGTGTGCGTCCCCGCCGTGAATATCCCCGCCGCCATGAAGGCCTTCAAGGACGTTCGGGTGTCCGTGGGCGCTCAGAACGTATTTTATGAGAAGTCCGGCGCCTACACCGGCGAGGTGTCCGCCGATATGCTGAAGGATCTGGGCGTCAAGTACGTCATCATCGGCCACTCCGAACGGCGGCAGTACTTCGGTGAGACGGACTTCACCGTCAATAAGAAGGTGCTGGCGGCGCTGGAGGCGGGCCTGCATCCCATCATCTGCGTGGGCGAGAGCCTGGAGCAGCGGGAGCTGGGCATCACCATGGAGCTCATCGCTCTGCAGGTGAAGTCCGCTCTGGCCGGCGTACCGGCGGAAAAGGTCCGCAAGTGCGTCATCGCCTATGAACCCATCTGGGCTATCGGCACCGGCAAGACCGCTACCGCCGAGCAGGCGGCGGAGGTCTGCACCTTCATCCGCACCACCGTGCGCCACCTGTACGGCGCCCGCATCGCCCGCTCCGTCACCGTGCAGTACGGCGGCTCCATGAAGCCCGCCAACGCAGCGGAGCTGCTGAGCCAGCCGGATATCGACGGCGGCCTTATCGGCGGGGCCTCCCTGAAGGCGGCGGACTTTGTGGAGATCGTCAACGCCGCCAATCAGGAATAAGCCTGCGGGAGGAACTGCTATGGGTAAAACGCCTACTACTCTCATCATCATGGACGGCTTCGGCCTGACCCAGCCCGGCCCCGGCAACGCCGTCAGTCTGGCCAATACCCCGGTGCTGGATCGCCTGTGGGCGGATCATGCTCACACCACCCTGTCCGCCAGCGGACTGGACGTGGGCCTGCCGGAGGGGCAGATGGGCAACAGTGAGGTGGGCCACACCAACATCGGCGGCGGCCGGGTGGTGTTTCAGGATCTGCCCCGCATCAGCCGTGCCATCGAGGACGGCACGTTCTTTGCCAACGAAGCCTATAACAAGGCGGTGGACGACTGCCTGCAAAAGGGGACCCGGCTGCACCTGTGCGGCCTGCTGTCCGACGGCGGCGTCCACTCCCATATTCAGCATCTGTACGCCCTGCTGGAGCTGGCCCGCCGCAAGGGGCTGGACCGGGTGTATATCCACGCCTTTCTGGACGGACGTGACGTGTCCCCCACCAGCGGCAAGGGCTTTGTAGCGGACTGCGCCGAGACCTGCCGCCGTCTGGGGGTAGGCAAAATTGCCACCGTCATGGGCCGCTACTATGCCATGGACCGGGACAACCGCTGGGAGCGGGTGCAGCTGGCCTATGACGCCATGGTCTACGGCGAGGGCAACCAGAACCCCGACCCGGTGGACGCCGTGGCCCAGTCCTATGTGGCAGGCGTCACCGACGAGTTCATGGAGCCGGTGGTCTGCGACAGCGACGGCACCGTCTCCGATAACGACAGCGTCATTTTCTTCAACTTCCGTCCCGACCGGGCCAGAGAGATCACACGGGCCATCGTGGACCCGGACTTCACCGGCTTTCAGCGGGAGTTTTTCCCCACCACCTACGTCTGCAATACGGAGTACGACGCCTCCATGCCCAACGTGCTGGTGGCGTGGCCCCGTGTGGCGGTGAAGAACGGGCTGGGCGAGTACCTCAGCTCACTGAGCCTGACCCAGCTGCGGATCGCTGAGACGGAGAAGTATGCCCACGTCACCTTCTTCTTCAACGGCGGTGTCGAGAAGCAGTATCCCGGCGAGGACCGGGTGCTGGTGCCGTCCCCCAAGGTGGCCACCTATGACCTCCAGCCGGAGATGAGCGCCTATGAGGTGTGCGACAAGTGCGTCGAGCGCATCAACTCCGGGGCCTACGACGTGGTGATCCTGAACTTCGCCAACTGCGATATGGTGGGCCATACCGGGGTACTGGAGGCCGCCGTGAAGGCGGTGGAGACGGTGGATACCTGTGTGGGCCGTGTGGTGGAGGCCACCCTGAAAATGGGAGGCATCGCCATGATCACCGCCGACCACGGCAACGCCGAGGTGATGCGCCAGCCCGACGGCAGTCCCATGACCGCCCATACCACCAACCCCGTGCCCTTCATTCTCTGCGGTGCCGGCACGGAGCTGCGGACCGGCCGTCTGGCGGATATCGCCCCCACCATTCTGGATGTGATGGGTCTGGCCTGCCCGCCGGAGATGGACGGTAAGAGCCTCATCGTCCGGTGAGAAAAATGCCCTTCCGCCGAAAAAATGATTAAAAAAGTCTCTGCCTGTGCATACTGAGGGCAGAGACTTTTTTGCGTCCCATTTCGGCGTGCCGCACACCGTCAACCATGCGGCTTCCGGCGCTCTGCGCCGGAACGGAAAGGCAGCTATGAGCAGAATCGACCGTTCCAAGTCCCGCTCCGCCGGCGGCAAGGGCTTCTACATAGCCCTTGCTCTCTGCCTTGCGGCAGTGGGAGCCATCGGCTATTTCACCCTGATCCGCCCCGCCAACGTCACCATCGACGACCCCACCCCGCCCACCCGGCAAACCGAGCGCAATGACGCCCAGTGGACGGCCCCGGTGCTCCAGCCGGAGCCCATAGAGGTCCCGGCCGTGGAGGAGGAGCCCGCCCCGGAGCCGGAGGACCTGCTGCCGCAGGTAGTGTCTCCGCTGGACGGCACCACCGTCACGGTGTTCAGCACCACGGAACTGATGTATGACGAAACCATGGCGGACTGGCGCACCCACAACGGGCTGGATATCCAAGCCGCCGAGGGTGACGCCGTCAAAACCGCCGCCAGCGGCATGGTGGTGTCGATCAAGAGCGACGAGCTTATGGGAACCACCGTGGTCATCGAGCACGCCGGCGGCTACACCACCCAGTATAGCTGCCTGCAGGCTGAACCCCCGGTAACGGAGGGCCAGCAGGTGGCGGCGGGGGATATCATCGGTCTGGTGGGCAGCACCGCTGCCGCCGAGAGCAGCATGGGCCCCCATCTGCACTTCTCCGTGGCCAAGGACGGCGTCATCATTGACCCGTCGGAGTATATCGGCTAAGCCGTGCAGCGCGGGCATCGTCCCCCGACCAACCACGCACCCATAAAAGGCCCCGCTGCGGCATCGCCGCAGCGGGGCCTTTTGCGAGAGCCGCAAAACCTGCCAAAAACGTTTGAAATGTATGGAATATTTGGCTAAAAATTTCAATATTTTTGGCTCATATGTTCAATTTTTATGGAAAACGCACAGAAAATTCGTGTACCATTTTGCCCAAAAGCCGCAGACAGTCCCGCCGCCGGTTTGGTATAATATACCCGGAACAAAAAGAGCCGTCCCGGACGGCGAAAACGCAACAGGGTGAAAGGAAAAGGATTATGGCCATCAAAATTGGTATCAACGGCTTCGGCCGTATCGGCCGTGTGGTGCTGCGGATTCTGGCGGAGGATCCGGAGCAGTACGAGATCTGCGGCATCAACCTCCGCAAGGCGGACGTGGACTACATGGTGTATCTGCTGAAATACGACTCCGTATTCCGCAACTTCAACGGCACGGTGGAGCACGAGGGCGGCGACCTGGTGGTCAACGGCCATAAGATCAAGGTGTTCAGCCAGTCTGACGCCGCCATGATCCCCCTGGCATGAGTGCGGCGCCGAGTACATCATCGAGTCCACCGGCGCCAACAACACCACCGAGAAGGCCTCCCGCCACTTCAAGGGCGGTGCCAAAAAGGTGCTTCTGACGGCCCCTGCCAAGGACGAGGTGACACCCACCTTCGTGTTCGGCGTCAACGACAGCCTGTACCGCCCGGATATGAAGGTGGTCTCCAATGCCAGCTGCACCACCAACTGTCTGGCCCCGCTGGCCAAGGTGGTGCATCAGGAGTTCGGCATCGAGCAGAGCCTCATGTCCACCATCCACGCCTCCACCGCCAAGCAGAAGGCCGTGGACTCCCGTGGCGGCAGTGACTGGCGCACCGGCCGCTCCATCCTCAACAACATCATCCCCACCTCCACCGGTGCCGCCAAGGCCGTGGGCCGGGTCATTCCCTCCCTGAAGGGCAAGATGACCGGCATGGCCTTCCGTGTGCCAACGGCGGACGTGTCCGTGGTGGACCTGACGGCCCGCCTGTCCCGCACCACCACCTATGCCGAGATCTGCTACGCTATCCGCCACGCCTCGGAGACGTACATGAAGGATATCATCGGCTACACCACCGATCAGGTGGTGTCCACCGACCTCATCGGCAACCCCTGCCCCTGCATCTTCGACGAGACTGCCGGCATCATGCTGGACCACGACTTCGTCAAGCTCATCGCCTGGTACGATAACGAGTGGGGCTACAGCAACATGGTGGTTCGTATGCTGCGGCATATGTACGAGCAGGATCAGGCTGCCCAGTAAGCTTCTTTTTTCACCCAAACCATACAAAACCGGGAGCGGAGCCGTTTCGGCCCCGCTCCCGGCCTTCTGCGCTCCATCGACAGGCAAGGCCCCTCAGTCATTTGGCTGAGGGGCCTTGCCCTATAAGGGGGGAAAAGAAGGGTATCAGATTCAGAACCGCCGTCTCCGCCGACGGGGCGCCATACCGGTGACGGCTGCGCCGTACATCCTGACGGTCCCGACGCTCTGTCTCACGGGGAAGCTCCCTTCGGTTTGTAACGATTCCGTGAATCCTGCGGCAGGGCGCTTGCTTTCGCCGGGACCGGGTGCTACACTTTATCTATTATGCGGTGCAGTTCCCAAGGAGGAGCGTTCTATGGTCAAATTCAGCGTGAAAAAGCCGCTGACTGTCTTTGTGGCGGTGCTGGCTGTGTTGGTGCTGGGCGTGGTGGCGTATCTGAAAATGACGCCGGACCTGCTGCCCAACATGGATTTCCCCTATGTGGTCATCGTCACCACCGACCCCGGTGCCAGCCCGGAGGCGGTGGAGTCCGCCGTCACCCGGCCCATGGAGCAGTCCATGTCCACGCTGGATCAAATCAAGTCCGTGACCTCTACCTCGCAGGACAGCGTCTCCATGGTGGTGCTGGAGTTTGAGGACGGCGTGAACATGGACACCGTCAGTGTGGATATCCAGCAGAAGATCAACATCCTGCAAGGCTCTTGGGACGACGGCGTCGGCACCCCCTATGTGCTGAAGATCAACCCCTCCATGCTGCCGGTGCAGGTGGCGGCG
Organism: Vescimonas coprocola; assembly: GCF_018408575.1. Classification (NCBI taxonomy): domain Bacteria; kingdom Bacillati; phylum Bacillota; class Clostridia; order Eubacteriales; family Oscillospiraceae; genus Vescimonas; species Vescimonas coprocola. Next base: position 2,211,330 of record NZ_AP023418.1, on the reverse strand, counting down.
GTGTCGTACAGCGGCAAGGATGTGACGGAGCTGTCGGATTTTGTGGAAAACACCCTCACCCAGAAGCTGGAGGGCATCTCCGGCGTAGCCAGCGTCACCGTCAGCGGCACGGTGCAGCGGCAGGCCCATATCATCCTCAGTCAGGAGAAGCTGGACGCCCTCACCGCCACGCTGCGGGAGGCCATCGGCAAGACACTGGACGAGACGGCCAGCCAGCTGGAGGGGACCCGCAGCCAGCTGGAGAGCGCCAAGGGGGCCATCCGCTCGACGGAGGAGTCCGCCGTCCGGGAGGCCGCCATGCAGGCCCTGACCGCCGTGCAGCAGTCTCTGACCACCCTCCGCAGCAGCGAGAGCCGGCTGGAGGCGAACCTGAAGGAGCTGGCGGAGATTCAGGCACTGAAGGTGCAGCTGGATGCCAAAAACGCCGTCTATCAGGCCCGGATGGAGGCCATCCGGCAGGACGATTCCCTGACGGAGGAGGAGAAGGCGGAGCAGCTGGCCGCCATCGAAAACGACCCGGAGTACATCCAGCTGCAGGCGGACCTTGCGGAGCTGGAGCTGCGAATCGCCGCACTGAACACCTCGTGGGAGCAGGCGGCGGAGGACGCCAGACGGTGGCGGGAGACGCTGGAGCAGCTAAAAGAGCAGATCCGCCGGCTGGAGGATGATTCCGAGGTGGCCTCCATTGCCGATGAGGTAACATCGGGAGTCATCACCATGGCCGATGGCGTCACCCAGCTCCTCTCTGCCAATGTGCAGCTGGACAGCGCCTTGACCCAGCTGGAGCAGGGTCTCCGGACGCTGGAGTCCTCCCGTGCCTCGGCGCTGGAGCAGGCGGACCTCTCCGGGGCTCTGAACATCCAGACCATCACCGCCCTGCTGACGGCTCAGAACTTCTCCATGCCTGCCGGGTATCTGCAGGAGAACGGTGTGAACTACATGGTTTCCGTGGGCGACAGCATCTCCTCCCGTCAGGAGCTGTCGGACATGGTGCTCTTTGATCTGGGTCTGGAGGGCGTGGAGCCGGTGAAGCTCTCCGACGTGGCGGAGATCGTGGTGACGGATAACTCCGATGAGATCTACGCCAAGCTCAACGGCGACAACGGCGTCATCGTCTCCTTCAACAAGCAGTCTGCCTACGCCACGGCGGAGGTGTCCGACAACATTCAGGCCCGCTGCGACACGCTGGAGAAAGAGTACGACGGCCTGCACTTCGTGCCGCTGATGGATCAGGGGGACTACATCTATATCATCATTAACTCCATCCTGTCCTCCTTGGGCTGGGGCGCTCTGTTTGCGGTGCTGATCCTGTACCTGTTCCTGAAGGACCTGCGGCCCACCCTCATCACCCTCTGCTCCATCCCCGTCAGCGTGATCTTCGCCGTGGTGCTGATGTACTTCTCCGGCGTCACCATCAATATGATCTCCCTTTCGGGTCTGGCGGTGGCAGTGGGTATGCTGGTGGATAACTCCGTGGTGGTCATCGAGAATATCTACCGGCTGCGCTCCAAGGGAGCCACCGTCATTCAGGCGGCGGTGTCCGGTGCGGCGCAGGTGGTGGGGGCCATCACCGCCTCCACCCTGACCACGGTGTGCGTGTTCCTGCCCATTGTGTTCGTGGAGGGCATCACCAAGCAGCTGTTCACCGATCTGGCCTTGACCATGACGTATTCTCTTCTGGCCAGCCTCATCGTGGCCCTGACACTGGTGCCGGCCATGGCCTCCGGGATGCTGAAAAAGGAAAAGGCCGTGAAGGCCGGCCTGCTGGAGCGGGTCTATCCCGCCTACCGCAGGGCGGTGGGCTGGTCGCTGGGCCATAAGACCGTGGTACTGCTGCTGGCGGTGGTGCTGCTGGCTGGCTCTGCGTGGGGTGCCGTCAGCCGGGGCTTCGTGTTCATGCCCCAGATCGATATGAATAACATCAGCCTCACCGTTACCATGCCGGAGGGCATCAGCCGGGAGGAGGCGGTGGCACTGGCGGACGAGGTGGTGCGCCGGGCCGGTACGGTGGAAAATGTGGATGCCGTGGGTGCCATGATGTCCTCCGGCAGCGGCATGGATATGAGCAGCATGATGGGCGGCTCCGGCGGTGCCTATGATGTCACCGCCTACGTCACCATGCCGGAGGGGGCCTCCGGCGCCAAGGCAGGCAAGGCCATCAAGGAGCTGTGCGCCGACCTGCCCTGTCAGGTGACGGCCTCCGGCTCCATGGACAGTATGTCCACCTATCTGGCGGGCAGCGGCGTCTCTCTGAAGGTCTACGGCGATGACATGGAGGACCTCCAGACCTCCGCCAAGGCGCTGGCGGCGGCCCTGAAAACCGTGGAGGGTACCGGCGAGGTGTCCGACGGTCTGGAGGAGGCCACCACGGTTCTCCACATCTCCGTGGACCGCAACGCCGCCATGGAAAAGGGCGTCACCGTGGCGCAGGTGTATATGGCGGTGGCCTCTGCCCTGACCAACACCTCCGCCTCCTCCGGCCTGACGCTGGATGGGCTGGAGATGGAGGTTTCCGTCCAGTCCCCGGAGGAGAGCCGCATGACCCGTGAAAAGCTCATGGATCTGGAGATCACCCCGTCCAGTGGTACGAATCTAGACAGTATGAGTAACATAAGTGGTATGAGCGGCAGCACCTCCTCCATGGGCGGAATGTCTGCGCTGGCGGGCGGCAGCACGTTCTCCGGCGGCAGCGCCCTGACGGACGCTGCCGGTCAGGAAGTGTCCAGCTTCCGTCTGGGCGACGTGGCCACCATTGAGGAGACCGTCAGCCTCGGCAGCATCCAGCGGGAGCAGCAGCGCCGCTGCGTTACCGTCACGGCGGAGGTAGCCGAGGGCTACAACGTCACCAAGGTCACAGCCGCCGCCCAGACGGCGGTGGCCGGGGTAGACCTGCCGCAGGGCATCACCGCCCGGTTCAGCGGCGAGAACGAGGCCATCATGGATGCCATGGGCCAGCTGCTGCTGATGCTGGGGCTGGGGGTGCTGCTGGTGTATCTGGTGATGGTGGCGCAGTTCCAGTCGCTGCGCTCCCCGCTGATCGTCATGTTCACCATCCCGCTGGCCTTTACCGGCGGCTTTCTGGCCCTGCTGATCTCCGGCATCGAGCTGAGCGTGGTGTCCCTCATCGGCTTTGTGATGCTGGTGGGCGTCATCGTCAACAACGGCATCGTGCTGGTGGACTACATCAACCAGCTGCGCCTGTCGGGGATGGAGCGGCGGGAGGCCATTGTGGAGGCCGGTGTCACCCGTCTGCGGCCCATTCTCATGACGTCCATGACCACCGTTCTGGGCCTTGTGGTCATGGCCTTCGGCGGCGACGCCGGTACGGCTCTGATGCAGCCGGTGGCGCTGGTGTGCATCGGCGGCCTGCTGTACGCCACCCTCATGACGCTGCTGGTGGTGCCGTGTATGTATGACCTCCTCAGCCGCCGGGAGCTGCGGAAGGTGGAGGAGACGGACCTGCAGACGCTGGATATCTGATGAGATAGAGGACTCTTCGGAGACTTTCTCTGATAGGCAAATAGACAAAAAGCAGGCACATGGCCATCCGGCCATGTGCCTGCTTTTTGTCAGGAGCCCGTATGGGACCGGCGCAGATGCTCCACCAGCGCATATACGATGCGGACGTCTGCCTCCGTCAATCCGGAGATGCTGATGGAGGCGGAGCTGATCGCAGTGTTTTATTTTGCGCTGCGGCTCAGCGACAAGCGCAAAAACGGCTGAGCGGGACAGTGTTTTGCTCTGCATGGGAGATGGTCAAGGGATTTGACGCAGGATGGGCAGATCTCTGCCCGGCAAAGCCATGCTTGCCCTCGTCCATCTATGGTATTCTGAACAGAAAAAACAGGGAGACGGCCCGGCATAGACGGGTGTCCGTAAAACAGTTGATCCTCCGTATGGCTTAGACCATGCGGAGGATTTGTTTATGTCTAATCTTCAAACTTGCTGGCGGCAAACGGTTTGTCAAAACCGTTTGCGGACGGCAAGTCCACAGGGGATAGCCGCTTTAGCAGCGCAAGGGGGTGTAGCCACCTTGACGGAAGGTCGTGACGAAACATGTTCGGTCGGGCAGTTTTCTTCTGCTGACCGGGAATGAAGCGACCCAGGACGCACATACTCCCGATAGGAGAGTATAGAAGTGCGCCCTTTAGTTCCTAAAGGGATTTTATCAGTTCGACAAATCGGAAGTTTCCGTTGCTTGTCTATTTATATAAAGCCTCTTTTTTTGCTTCTTCAATCAATATAGGTTGAATTAAAGGATATGTCCAATTTTCAACTAACTTATCTGAAATCAATATCTTCTCAATCTCACTATGTAATTCCTCAAATGAGTTAATGTCTGCAATAAATAACATTCCGAAAGTTTCATCATCAATATTTTCATTTACTCGTGTCTTTCCTTTAACAGAATACACACATATTGGTTCAATTCTAAAATCAACTGCTCCTGTTTCTTCTTGTAATTCTCTTTTAGCTGTTTCTAAAATACTTTCTCCAGGTTCTCTGTGACCTCCTGGTATTTCATAAGTCTCTCTTTCTTTGTGTTTACAGAATACCCACTTGTTATCTGTTTTGGATATTATCACTGCAAACTTCAAAAATTCATCTGCGACATTGTCATAAAATTTTACTTCTACCATTCTATCAATACCTCGTCAAATTCAAATTTATCTAACTGTTTTATGAATTAAAATCTACTGATTGTAATGATACAACACTTCTTTTCCATGCCTTTCAGCATACTCAATTTCTTTTTTCACAGATGTTCCAATATAACCATCCATATTTACAACATATATTCCATCACTTAAATCTATTTTTCTGTAATGAGCATCTTCAAGTTTTAAAAGTTCATCTTCAGTTGGAACAATATTATCTTCACAATAAACACATTGTAATATATTATATCTTATATCCTTTGCTTATTTCAAGGTCATAAGCAATTTTTTTCATATCTTCGGCAAATTTCATGCTTCCACAAATTGTATAAGTTTTCACCCAATCACCTCATCAAATTCCGATTTGTTGCTCACTTTTCGTATTCAAATTATACCATAAAACTTGTGAACAGTTCTACCGCAACTTTGGACTATATGAGAAAAGTCCGAACAGTTTTCTGCCCGGACTTCCTCGCTCAATCATAAATCAATTCCGCTTTCACAATCTCCTCTGCCTGTGCCTTGCAAGCGTTCATCTGCCGCACCCATTCCATTTGATTATCGGCTTTCAGTTGCTCGGTCACGCCGTTTTGCTCTGCCAGTGACCGCACGATCAGCTTCATGCGGTTTCGTGCCGCTTCGTCAATCTTAGCGCAATACTGTCTTACATACACCCAGCTATGGGCCGCCTCTCTGTTTTTTGGTCCGCAGATATATGGCAGCGAGGAGGCTGCCGCCATTATGCGGTGCGGTGGCTGTTTCTCCGCCGGAGCACCAGCAGCAGGAGCGCCAGACCGGCGCAGGCTGCCAGCACGATCACCCACAGCGTCAGGGGTGCCTCGTCCCCGGTGGGGGCGGCGGGCAGCTTCTCGGTGACGGTGTCCGCCTGCCGGAGCTCACGGCTGGCCTGAGCGTCGGCAAAATACTTGCCGCAGGCGGCGCAGTACCAGTACTCGATGTTGCCGGGGGCCTCCGTGGTGGCGGCCTTGGCCTCCACATGGCGCAGATCGGCGTGACGATGGGCGTCCACGTCGCCGTAGGCCCCGCCGCAGACCTCACACACGGCCCGGTCCACGCAGGTGGCCTCGCCGCCGGTGCAGCTCTCGGTCTCCAGAGCGCCGCAGCCGGAGATGGTGCAGGTGCGGGTGTGGGTGTCGTCGCCGTTGGAGCTCCAGTCGCCCCAGGTATGGCCGTCGTTGACGGTGATCTCCAGCCGGGACTCGTTGCCGGCGGGATCAGTGGCCGTCACCAGCTGCGTCCCCTCGGCGGGCCGGAGCACCAGCCGGCCCTCTGTCAGCTCCACGGGAGTGCCGTTTACGGTGACGGTGACGGGGTATGCGTCGGTGATGGTCAGGGTCACTGCGGCGCAGTACACGCCGCCGTTTTCAGCCCCGGTGATGGCGGGGGCCGTGGCGTCCAGCACCATGCCGTCGGAGCGGAGGCAGGTGACGTTGCCCGCCCGGTCGGTGATGCGGGCATAGACCACATACGCGCCGTCCGGAGCCAGCGCCAGCGCCTTTTCATAGGGCAGGAAGGTCTCCTGCTCCAGCGCCGGGATGTCCAGATCCTCGGCGCTCAGCAGATACTCCGTGGCCGCCACGCCGCTGGTCTCGTCGGCAGAGGTGATGACCACAGTCTGCTCCTCCCGATAGAAGAGGTCGAAGGTGATCCTGGACAGGAAGGACTGCCAGGCCGTCCGCTCGTCCACCCGGATCTCGCCGGTGGGCTGGGTGCGGTCGATGCGGTACTGCTCCGTCACCTGAAGGGAGATGGCACCGGTGGCCAGATCCTTCACATAGAAGGTCAGCCGGCCCTCCGCCGTCTCGTCGGCGGCCCGCAGGGTCTGCTGCCACACGCCGTCGGCGGTGTCCGTCAGGGACAGGAGATAGCCCTCCGCCGCCGTCACCACGAAGTCGTGGTTGATCCAGTCGTTGGAGTTGACGGCATACTCGCCGCCGGTGAGGGCGTAGGGGAGGATGGAGGCAGTAATGCCGGTGGGCTGGGTCAGGGCGTAGTTCCCGGCGTCAGCGCCGGTGAGGGAGAACTCGGTGAAACGAATGGCGATGTCCTCTGCCGTCCGGATGGAGGTGAAGGAGGGAGCCCCCTTCACCAGCGCCACATGGTCGCCGGACACGGCGTTGCCCAGAGTGGGCTCACCGTCGTACTCCGCCCGATCCGTGCCGTCGTAGAGCTTATCCTGAATGTGCAGGTCCTCCACCGTTACCGGCCGGACGGTGATGTCCGCCGTGGTGCCGGCAGGCTGGGAAGCCAGGGTGTAGTTTTCGGCGGCGTCGCCCTCCAGCGAGAAGCCGGAGAAGGAGACGGTCTTGCCGGTGCCGACGTTCTTGCCGTCGTAGGCGGCAGAGCCGGTGACGATGCGGAGGTCATTGCCGTCGAAGTTGGCGCTGAGGGTGCCGCCCGTCACGATGGTGGCGTCGGTGGTGCCGTCATAGGTCTTGGAGGGCTCCACGGTGACGCCGTCGATGGTGACACTCTTGGCGGTGATGCGGAAGTTCCGCTGGGCGCTGGCGGAGGCGTAATCGTCGTCGGCCGCCGCCGTGACCCGGACGGTGTAGCTGCCCACAGCCTTGGGGGCCTGCGTGGTGAACTCGCCGCCCTGCGCCCGGTATTCCACCGTGAGAGCGCCGGTTCCGAGAGAGGTGATGGCGGGAGTTTCCACCGGCTGGCCGTTGTAGTCACGGCTCACGTCATCCAGAATGGCGACGCTGCCTTCGGCCTTCTGGACGGACAGGGCCACGGAGGTCATGGCCGGTGCCTCGCTGGCCTCGTAGCGGGCGTTGTAGGCCACGTCCAAGGGGGCGTAGGTGACGTACAGGGTGTAGTCCCCGGCGGCCAGCGCCTGCAGCGTGGCGGCAGGCAGGGTCACGGTGCCGTCCTCGGCGGCGGTGAAGCCCGCCAGAGGCGTGCCGTCCGCCAGCTGCACGCCGGTGACGGTGTTGCCGTTGAGGGCGACGTGGAAGGAGACATCCTGTCCGCTGCGCTTAACATAGGTGATCTGCCGGGTATCCGCCTGAGCGTCGGTGTAGACCACCACGCCGTCGGAGTTCAGAACGGTGATGTTCCCGGCCCGGTCCGTGACCCGCAGGTACGCATAGCCCTTCTGGCCGGGCTGGATGGAGAAGCTGCCGCTGCCGTCGGTGAGGGATAGGTCCGTCCAGCTGCCGGTGATGGCGTCCTGACTGGCAAAGACGGTGTCAGACAGCATCCATGCCGCCGTGTCCACGCCGCTGCCCAGGTCGGAGGCCGTTACCGTCACGGTCTGGGTGCTCTTGAAGAACAGGCCGAAGGTGACGGTGTTCAGGAACTGGCGGAAGGGATTCCCGGCGATGGTCAGCTCCGCCTCCGGCGGGGTGATATCCGCCACGCCGGTGACGGTGATGGTCAGGTCGCCCTCCACGCTGGGGATCAGGCACTCGTCGAAGTCCACATCGCCCATGCCGCCGGGGGTCTGGCCGTTGACCAGCAGGGAGTAATCCGGCAGCTTGGAGTAGCCGGGGGCGATATCCACCCGGAACCGGTAATCCTGCCCGTGGCGGACGGTGGTCTCGCCGGTGAAGGTGAAGCCTGTGCCGGTGGGCGGTGTCACGGTATAGGTCCGATACACCGACACCGTGACAGTGGTGCGGTTGCCGGCCACGTCTACGGCCACGATCTCGTGGGAGACGTTGTCGGCAGGGAGGGTGTACAGGCTGCCCTCGGCGGTGGCGGGCTGGCCGTCCACCGTGACGGTGAAGTCATGGGCGTCGGTGACGGTGAAGGTCACGTCGTCGTAATAGGTCTCACCGTCGGTGATGCCGGTGATGACCGGGGCGTCGGCGTCCTCATCTGCCACATGGCCGCAGCCGCACAGCAGCTTCTGGTTCAGCCAGACGTACTGGTGCTGGGCATGGGGAACCACGTCCACGCCACCGACGATGGGGACATAGCCGTTGATGATGCCGCCGTCGGAATAGGCGTAGCCCTCCGCCAGAAGGGCGGCGCAGGGGCTGCCATCGATCTGCGTGATCTCGCCGAAGTGGCCGCCGGTGAGAGCGCCGCCTCCGCCGGACTGGACGTTGACGCTGCCGAAGGTGCCGGCGCTGGCGACCAGCTTGCCGCCATGGTTGATGGTGACATCACCGGTGAAGGTACCGCCGGTGACGGTCACGGTGTCGGAGATGGTGACGGCACCGAGGAAGCTGCCGCCGGAGACGGAGGAGCCGTCCTGCAAGGCCACGGCACCGTAGAAGGTGCCGCCTTCGATGCGGTTGGACCCGAAGATGCTGGCGGAGCTGGTGTAGCTGCCGCCGGAGAGGGTGACGGCGGCATCCTTGGCCAGCGTCACCTTGCCGCCCAGCATCACGCCCTGCGCCGCCGTCAGCGTGAAGGAGCCGCTATTGACGGAGATGGGATCGGTGCTGCTGCGGAGAACCGTGAGGGTGCAGCCACGGTAGGCATCGGTCCGGGCCAACGCCAGAGCCTCCGACAGGGACAGATAGTAGCCGGTGGAGCCGTTCAGCTCCACGGAGGCGGCTACCTCCGCACGGCACTGGCTGCACCGATTGTCGGCATCCACGCCGGGGTGGTCACAGGTCAGCTCCCGTACTGTCAGAACGTCGGTGCGGACGGAATAGCCCTTGTAGGAGAAGATGCCGTAGTACTGGGCCGGCCCGTCGATGAAGGTGTAGATGGTGAAGGGGTTCTGCCAGGCCACTGCACTGCCGTAGCTCTTGATCCGGTCGGGATCGCCCACCTGATACCACTGGAACTCGATGGTGGGGCTGCTCTCGGGGATGTGGAAGGTGACCTCCGTGACGAAGTCCGGCCGATAGCCGACGGGGGTGGTGGGATAGAGGTCCGTGTCCACAGGGTAACGGGTGATGGTGAAGGGAGGTGTGGTGACGGTGACGTCCTCCAGATAGCGGAGATTTTCCTCCATGACCACGTCACCGGTATTGGCGTAGCTGCCGTCGGCCTTTTGGAAGGTATAGCCCTCCGCCGGGAAGAACAGAGGCGTGCGGGAGGTATCCTCGCCGCTGTAAGCGATGCGGGCGAAGGTGCCGCCGGTGACGGACAGATCAGCGCTGTCGGAGGCCAGATACACCCGGTTGAACTGGCCGCCGGTGATGGCGACATGGCCGCCCAGCACCAAAATGGTGCCGTCCCGCCACAGCTTACCGCCACCCTGACTGTCGCAGATGGTGAGACTGGCGTCGATCATCAGGTCGTTGGAGCCGGAGAGGGTCTTGCCGTTGAGATCCAGCGTATAGGTGCCGGTGGGGAGGCCCATGCTGCCCCAGAGGGCATCCCTCAGCAGGGTGATGGCGGAGCCCTCCAGCGCTGCGGCATACTGGGCAGCGTCCTCAAAGACGGCGAAGTAGCGGAGGGTATCATCCTTAGCCACCTTGGCCACCATCTTGGTGCCGCAGATGCGGCAGGTGATGCCGTCGATCTCATCGTGGGGGCAGGAGACCACGGCGACATTTTCCAGCGTGGGCGTGATGTCACTGCGGCGGATCAGCTGGCCGTCCGCCTGCTGATAGGCAGTGCGGAAGGGCAGAGCCGCACGGGGATATACGGCATCCTCCGACGTAATGCGGGCGAAGGTGCCGCCGAAGAGGGTCACGTTGTAGGCCTGAAGGTTCAGCGTGTTTTCAAAGCAGCCGGCCTCCACCGTCAGGCGGCCGCCCTTTACCGTCAGTGCCTGACCGGTGATCTTGCCGGAGCTGGTGCTGTCACGGATGGTGAGGTTGCCGGAGCTCTGCTCCAGCGTCATGGGAGCCGACAGGGTCAGGGTGTGGCCCTCCAGCGCCAGCACGGCTCTTATGCCGTCCAGAGAGAAGGCATCGGCAGGCAGAGAGGCATTGGTCAGCATGACCACCGCCGTGAAACGGGCGCCGTCCTCGTCGGCATCGGCGGAGGTCAGCGCATCCTCCAGATGCGGAAAGAAGGCGTCGTTCCACCGGGCCTCTGCCTGAAGGCCGCAGTGACTGCACAGGCCGGTATCGTCAAAGCCGTGACCGGCGTACCACTGGAAGTGAACGGTGGTGCCGTTGCCGGCCTCGTCGGTGACGGTCAGGGTCTGCTGTCCCTCCTGAGAGCCGGAGACGGCGCTGAGGCGGAGAACATACCAGCCGTCCTCGGCGGCGTAGGTCATCTCCGTGCCGTTGAGGGTGACGCTCTTGAGATGGTCATCCCGGAAGGCGATGCGGAGACCGTCCTGGCAGTAAATTTGGTTCTCGGCCACATCGGAGGAGATCTCCGGGGCGGTGGCGTCCACCGTCAGGTCATCGGTGCTGAGGTAGGTGACATTGCCCGCCCAGTCGGTGATCTTGGCATAGACGATGCTGGTCTGATCGTCCGGCAGGGCCACGGCCTTGCCGGGATAGGGCCGGAACTGATGGGCAAGATCGCCCATCTTGTCGGAGGTATAGCGCTGATCCGTCACCAGATACTCCACCGTCACGGGGTAGAGCTCGGGGTCATAGCCGGCGTGGTCAACGCTGTCATCGGCAGCCTCGATGGTGAACCGGGCGCCGGTGGGGAAGAACAGGCCGAAGGTGACGGTGTTCAGGAAGTCCTGCCACCAGTTGTTTTCATCGATGATGATCTTGCCGGTGGGCGTGCGCAGGTCCTTGAGGGGAGTGCCGTAGGAGACGCCGCACAGGGAGCAAACCGGCAGCGTAAAGTAGCTGTCCGGTATCTGGCCGTCGTGGGGGCAGGCATAGCCGCAGCCGCAGTAGCCCGGCCGTCCGCTGCGGACGTTGTGGGTGTGGGCCACCACCTGCACCTCGCCGCTGAGCGTATAGGTGCCGGAGAAGCGGCTGAAGGAGGGCTCGGTACCCAGATCCACCGGCGTGCCGTCGGCGTGGGCCAGCGAATAGCCCTCCTTCAGAATGGCCAGAAGGGTGGCGGCGTTGGCCTCCGTCTCGTGGATGGAGTAGGACAGGCCGTTGTGGAAGGTGCCTCCGGCGATGGAGACGTGGGGTGTCTCCGCCGGAGCAGAGGCGTAGGTGCCGGCAACCCGGCCGGTGAACTCGCCGCTTTCGATGGTGAGACGGGCACCGTCGGGGGCATAGACGGAGGCGCTGGTGTCGCCGTTGGGGGGCGTGGCCCCGATGGCGGTGACATTGGCCAGCGTCACATGGGTGTCGGTACCCAGAAGGGTCAGGGCCTGGGCCTTGCTGCCGTTGCCGGTGCAGAGGTTCTCCAGCGTGCCGTTTTCGATGCGGAGCTGGCCGCCGGTGACGGTGACGACGCCCTCCTTATCGTCGGAGGTCTTGCCCGCTATGGTGTGGTTGTGGAGGTCCAGCGTGAAGCGACCGCCGGTGATGGTCACCACCGGGTCGTGGACCAGAGGCTGGCCGTCGTCGATGAGATCTGTCAGCAGCCGCAGGGTGCAGCCCTGATGCTCCTCCGTCTGGGCGGCGGTGAAGGCTTCGCCGGCGGCGGCATAGCGCTGGGTGACGGCACCGTCCGTCAGGAGCACAGCCTCGTATACCCGCTTGCCGCACTTGGTACACAGGCCGGTATCATCGCTGGCGCTGTGGAGGCAGGCGGCTGCGGACAGGGACAGGGCTGCCGTGCCGTCCTTCCGGTATTGCTTGTTGGAGAAGGTGTAGCCATCGGTGAGGGTGTCGGCCTCGGCATCGTAGGCGGAGGAGGCGGTGATCTCCGGCAGGAGGCTGCCGTCTGCCAGAGCGGTGGCGTAAAGGGCCATGTTCCGGCCGGTGACGTAGAGACTCAGGGGCTGGGCGGCGTCCTCGGTATTGGTCATGGTGAGGGTAGAGCCGGTGCCGAGGATCCGCATACCGTAGCTGCGGTCATCGTTGGAGACACCGGCTCTGGCGTAGATGGTGCCGCCGCTGAGCTGGGTCTTGGACTTGTTGGAGACCACGCTGAGGGCCGCCAGTGTCCCGGAACTGGCGTTAGGGGTGTCGCCGGTGGTGGCCCGGAGGGTGCCGCCGCTCATGGTCAGCTCATCGCTTCCGTAGAAGCCGTAGGCGCTGTAGTCCAGTTCCCGGTCCGTGCCGTTGGCGGTGCCGATCAGCTCACCGCCGGTGATCTTGGCGGTGCCGGTGCAGTAAAGGCCGTAGGCGTTAAACTGGCCGCCCCAGGTCTGGTACGACGAGTCGGGGCTGCCGGAGATGCCCTCCAGCTTGCCGCTTTCCATAATGAGACGCTTGAACTCGACGCCCACATTTCTGGAGCTGGTGCAGGACACGCCGCCCTGACCGAAGACGCAGCCGTCGGTGAGAGTGAAGCGGCTGTCGCATCGGATACCCTTGGAATCGCCCTTGACGGAGGTGCCGCCGTAGCCCAGCACCTTGGAGTTCTCTCCGGACACGGTGAGCCAGCTGACGGCATTGAAGCCGACGCTCTCATAGGAGCTGTTGACCTGTCCGCCGGTGGCGGTGACGGCGGCGCCGTTCTTGACGATGACCTCCTCGCCGGCGAACACGCCCTGGCTGCCGTACTGGTCACTCTCGCCGCCCATGGCCGTCAGCTGAGTGCCGTCCAGCTCCAGCGCATTGACGGAGCTGTAATCCACGTACAGGCCGTAGCTGTATCGACTCAGGGCGTGACCTGCGGCGGCGGTCACCTTGCCCAGTCCCATGGTCCAGGTGTCGCCCCGGCCACTGCCCTGCTTGTCGAAGTACAGACCATAGCTGGCATAGCCGGTGCGGGCGGTGAGCTGGGCCTCCACGGAGCTGCCGTGGGTGGTGAGGCGGCCCCGGAGGCCGACGCTGCTGCCGTCGTCGGCGGAGGCAAAGTCCGGACCGGTGGCCCGGAGGATGCCGTTATCCAGCGTGACGTTGGCGCAGATGGCTGCGCCCTCGGTACCCTCGTCGGTCTTGAGCACGGCACCGCCGTCGGGGTCGTCATACTCCACCGTCAGCGTGCCGGGGATGAACATATCCAGCGTGGCGCTGCGCCAGCCCCGGCCATAGACCGTCAGGCTGCCGCTGCCGCGCAGCTTCACCTCGCCGCTGCTGTATACGGTGGATCTGCTGCCGCCGGTGAGGGTGCTGGTGGTACCGTCGGCCAGATCGATGGTGGCCCCGTCGGGCAGGATCAGCGCATGGGTGCTGTCGTCGCTGACCGTCAGGGTCAGGCCCGTGAGGGTCAGGGTCTTGGTGCTTTGTGTCCACGACCAGCCGTCGCCGGAGGTATCCTCCGTGATGGCGGTCAGGTCCATGGGAGTGGTCACCGGCGGCGTCTCCTGAGCCAGGACCTCCATCGGCAGCATGGATAGGACCATGACTACCGACAGGATCACCGACAGGAGCTGCTGCACGGTCTTACTGCGCAAGTGCATTCGATCATCTCCTTATCAATTCCATTTGCCTGCCTGCCGGTATCGGCAGGGCATATTACAACATCTACATTCTATCGGGATGCCTCCGCCGCCGCAACGGCTTTGGCACAAACGGTCAGAATTTGACACAAACGGTTGATTTGTGATAAAGAGGGCGATGGACAGACCATCGGAATGCATATAAAAACACGGGGTCTGCGGCAGCGCCGCAGACCCCGTGTCCGGAATGAGAAGGCTTATTCGTAGATTTTGGCGGTCTCCTCGCCTCGCAGCACCCGCAGAGCGCCCTCTGCCAGCGCCAGCAGCTCGCCCTCGCCGGGGTACACCGTCACCGGTGCGATCCAGCTGACGTAGCCCTTCAGGGCGTCCACTGTCTCCTGACCGTGGGCAATGCCGCCGGTAAGGATGATCTGATCCACCTGCCCTTTCATGGCGGCGGCCATAGCACCGATCTCCTTGGCGACCCGGTAGTGGAAGGCGCCGATGACCTCCCGCACCTTGGCGTCGGTGGCGGCCCGGCGCATCAGCTCCTGCATATCCGTGGAGCCGGTGTAGGCCAGCAGACCGCCGTTGCCGGTGATCATGCGGCGAATCTCCTGCTGGGTATACTTGCCGCTGAAGCACAGATCCACCAGTGCGCCGCTGGGCAGTGTCCCGGACCGCTCCGGGGAGAAGGGACCCTCGCCCTCCAGAGCATTGCCGGTGTCCACCACCTCGCCCTTGACGTGAGCGCCCACGGACACGCCGCCGCCCATGTGGCAGACGATGAGGTTCAGGGACTCATAGGGCTTGCCGATCTCCTTGGCGTAGCGCTTGGCCACGGCCTTCTGGTTCAGGGCATGGAAAATGCTGCGGCGGGTGATGAGGGGGTGGCCGGAGTAGCGGGCCAGAGGCGCCAGCTCATCCACCACGGGGGGATCCACGATGTAGGAGGGGATGTGCAGCGCCGAACCGATCTCACGGGCCAGCAGGCCGCCCAGATTGCTGGCATGGTGGCCGTAGGGACCCTTTTTCAGGGTGTCGATCATGGCATCGGTGGTGAGGTAAGTACCGCCGTGGACAGGCTTGAGAACGCCGCCCCGGCCGCACACGGCGCTGAGGCTCTCCAGCGGGATACGGTGCTCCTCCAGCGCCTTCAGGACCAGCCGGCGGCGGAAGGCCTCCTGCTGGGGAATGGTTTCGAACTGGGCCAGCTCCTCGGCAGAGTGGTGCAGGTTCTCCTCAAACAGCATCTTCTCGTCGTCAAACACGCCGATCTTGGTGGACGTGGAGCCGGGATCGATGGTCAGAATTCTGTAAGACATAAGACATACCTCCTGTATGCGTGTATCGTTTGCTCTTTTTTTAACGAATCGATTATAACACCGGCCAAAACCTCCGTAAATGGCATTTTTCACCATTTTGCAGCACTTTTTTGCAGGAAATCCTGTTTATTTTTTGCCTGCATTGACAGGCGGGAGGCCGAGCGGCACTTACGCCTGCCCGGAGGAGGTGTCCAGCTGCAGGACCACGGGGCAGTGGTCGCTGCCGTAGACCTCCGTGCGGATGGCGGCGTCCGTCACACGGGGCAGCAGCCGCCGGGACACGATGAAGTAGTCGATGCGCCAGCCGGCGTTCTTCTCCCGTGCATGGAAGCGGTAGCTCCACCAGGAGTAGGTGACCTCCTCCGGGTGCAGGGTGCGGAAGGTGTCGGCAAAGCCGCTTTCCAGCAGCCGGGTCATTTTCGCTCGCTCCTGGTCGGAGAAGCCGGGGTTTTGGCGGTTGGTCTTGGGATTTTTCAGGTCCATCTCCTGATGGGCCACGTTCAGGTCGCCGCAGTACACCACGGGCTTTTTCCCGTCCAGCTCCAGAAGATACGCCCGCAGATCGTCCTCCCACTGCATCCGGTAGGGGAGCCGCTTCAGCCCGTCCTGACTGTTGGGGGTATAGCAGCACACCAGATAGAAGTCCGGGTACTCCGCCGTGATGACCCGGCCCTCGTGGCGGTGGATATCCGCTCCGAAGCCGTAGGTGACGGACAGGGGCTCCTCCTTGGTCAGCACCGCCGTGCCGGAGTAGCCTTTTTTATCGGCGGAGTGGAAGTAGCGGTGATAGCCCTCCAGATCGAACACCGCCTGCTCCGGCTGGAGCTTGGTCTCCTGCAGGCAGAGAATGTCCGGGTCCTCGTTTTTCACATATTCCAGAAAGCCCTTGGTCAGGCACGACCGCAGGCCATTGACGTTCCAGCTTACCAGCTTCATGGGGGATTCCTCCTGTTTTCGGCGGGATTTTCTGATATTATACCGTGTTTCCGCGGGAAAAGCAACAAAGCGGTTGACAGACCGGGCGGCATGGGATAAACTGAACGTGTCTATCGTCCCGGCCCGTGGCTCCGTGCGCCGCTGCGGCGCTTTTTCTTTGCCCGGACGATGGCGGTTCTATGCCTGCAATTTTAAGCCGTCCTTCCATTCGGGACGGCGGAAAAGGAGATATCCACCCATGGAAAAGAAGAAGTTCTATATCACTACCCCTATTTACTACCCCTCCGACAAGCTCCACATCGGACACACCTACTGCACCGTGGCCACCGACGCCATGGCCCGCTATAAGCGGCTCACCGGCTGCGATGTCATGTTCCTCACCGGCACCGATGAGCATGGCCAGAAGATCGAGGACAAGGCCAAGGCTGCAGGCAAGACGCCCAAGGAGTTTCTGGATGAGATCGTGGAGGGCCCCAGAGGGATCCTCGACCTATGGAAGCTGATGAACATCTCCAACGACCGGTTCATCCGCACCACCGACGACTATCATGTGGCCTCCATCCAGAAGATCTTCCGGAGGATGTATGACAAGGGGGATATCTATAAGGGGACCTACCGGGGCAAGTACTGCAAGCCCTGCGAGAGCTTCTGGACCGAGAGCCAGCTGGTGGACGGCAAATGCCCCGACTGCGGCCGTGAGGTGACAGATGCCGAGGAGGAGGCCTACTTCTTCCGGCTGAGCAAGTACGCCGACCGGGTGCGCCATCTGCTGGAGGACACGGATTTTCTGGAGCCCCGGAGCCGTGTCAACGAGATGGTCAACAACTTCATCAAGCCCGGTCTGGAGGATCTGTGCGTCAGCCGCACCAGCTTCTCCTGGGGCATCCCGGTGGACTTCGACCCCGGCCACGTGGTCTATGTGTGGGTGGACGCTCTGTTCAACTACACCACGGCGCTGGGCTTCCTGAATGACAAGTATGACGACTACGAGAAGTACTGGCCCGCCGATGTCCACTTCGTGGGCAAGGAGATCGTGCGCTTCCACTCCATCATCTGGCCGGCCATGCTCATGAGCATGGAGATGCCCCTGCCCAAGAAGGTCTACGGCCACGGCTGGCTGCTGCTGGACGGCGGCAAGATGTCCAAGTCCAAGGGCAATGTGGTGGATCCCTATCTGCTGGCGGAGAAGTTCGGCGTGGATGCCCTGCGGTTCTTCCTGCTGCGGACCTTCCCCTTCGGCAGCGACGGCAATTTCTCCAATGAGCTGCTGATCCAGACCATCAACATCGATCTGGCTAACGATCTGGGCAATCTGGTGAGCCGCACCACCGCCATGGTGGAGAAGTACTTCGGCGGCACCCTGCCCACGGAGCGGCAGGAGGGCGAGCCGGATACGGAGCTGAGGGCCATGGCCTCTACCCTCCGGGATCGCTATGAGGCGGAGATGGAGCGCTTCCAGTTCCAGAATGCGCTGGAGCAGGTGTTCAAGACCATCCAGCGGGCCAACAAGTATATCGACGAGAACGCCCCGTGGGCGCTGGCCAAGGATCCCGCCAACCGGGTGCGGCTGGCTACGGTGATGTATCATCTGCTGGAGACCATCCGCATCTGCGCTACGCTGCTGACGCCCTTTATGCCGGAGAGCGCCGAGAAGATCTTCGACCAGATCGGCGCCTGTGAGGGCTGCCGGACATGGGAGAAGGCCAACGTATGGGGCTCCCTGCGCCCGGACGCCACGGTCCATAAGGGCGAGGCTCTGTTCCCCCGTATCGACGCCGAAAAGGCGCTGGCAGAGCTGGAGGAGCTGGAGGCTCAGCAGCGCAAGGCGGCGCTGCCGGCGCTGGAGGTGGAGCCCTACACGGAGGAGAAGGTGGACTTCGACACCTTCTGCAAGTCCGATCTGCGGGCGGTGAAGATCAAGAACTGCGAGCCGGTGAAAAAGAGCGACAAGCTGCTGAAGTTCACGCTGGATGACGGCTCCGGCACGGATCGGGTCATCCTCTCCGGCATCCGGCACTACTATGAGCCGGAGCAGCTCATTGGTAAGACCGCCGTGGCCATTCTGAACCTGCCGCCCCGGAAGATGATGGGCATCCCCAGCTGCGGGATGCTGATCTCCGCTGTCCACAAGGAGCGGGGGGAGGAGAAGCTGCACCTGCTGCTGCTGGACGACGCTATCCCCGCCGGCGCCAAGCTGTGCTGAGACGCCATATGATATCATAATAAATAACAAACAGGCGGGCGGCCCATCGGGCTGCCCGCCTGTTATTTATATGTGCTTGTGCGGGGCATTTTCCGGTCTGCGGCAGCAAAAAAACCGGCCCGAAGAAAAATCGGGTCGGAAGGGGTTGACAAACGCAGACACATTTGGTACAATAAGACGCTTATATTCGGATAGTGGGGCCATATTCCCATCTCATCCGTAAGTGTATGATACCAGCTTTCGGCGGAAATTACAAGCGGGAACGGCAGAAAACGGACAACTGACCCGTGCGTATCACGACGAAGGCGGCGCCCTCACGGCGAGGGAGAGCCTGTGCCGGAGACGGCCCCTGCGGAGGCCGGGACAGGCGGCGTGGATGTGTAAGAGGATGTTAAAAAGCTAAAAGAAAGGCGTGAGTGTTGAAGATGGCCAAGGACAAGTACTATGGCAAGACCCTGCGAAAGAATTTTGCCAGACACGAGGAAGTCATGGCGATGCCCGACCTGCTGGAGATCCAGAAGAAATCCTACAAGTGGTTTCTGGACACCGGCCTGCGGGAGGTGTTTGCGGACGTAGCCTCCATCACGGACTATGCCGGTAATCTGGAGCTGAGCTTTATCGATTACAGCATGGACGAGAAGCCCAAGTATGACGTGGAGGAGTGCAAGGCCCGTGACGCCACGTATGCCGCCCCCATGAAGGTCAGCGTGCGGCTGCGGAACAAGGAGACGGGCGAAATCAAGGAGCAGGAGATCTTCATGGGTGATTTCCCCCTGATGACCCACTCCGGCACCTTTGTCATCAACGGCGCCGAGCGTGTGGTGGTCAGCCAGATCGTCCGCTCCCCCGGCATCTACTACGGCAAGGAGATCGACCTCAAGACCGATCTGCCCCTGCTGACCTCCACCGTCATTCCCTACCGTGGCGCATGGCTGGAGTACGAGACCGACACCAGCGAGGTGTTCTGGGTCCGCATCGATAAGAACCGGAAGCTGCCCATCACCTGCCTGATCCGTGCGCTGGGCCTCAAGACTGACAGCGAGATCATGGACCGCTTCGGTGACGATCCCCGCATCGTGGTGACTCTGGAGAAGGACGCCTGCAAGACGTATGAGGACGCCATGCTGGAGATCTACCGCAAGCTGCGTCCCGGCGAGCCCCCCACGCTGGACTCCGCCGAGACCCTGATGCAGAACCTGTTCTTCGATCCCCGGCGGTACGATCTGAGCATCGTGGGCCGGTATAAATTCAATAAGAAGCTGACCCTGTGGACGCTGGCCAAGGGCCAGCAGCTGGCTATGCCTGTGGCCGATCCCGCCACCGGCGAGATCCTCTTCGACGAGGGCCACGTCCTCACCGGCGCAGAGTGCCGGGAGCTGGACGCCATCGGCGTGGCGGAGGTCTCCGTGAAGCTGGACAGCGGCGATGTGATCCGGGTGTTCACCAACCGGATGTGCGACATGAGCCGCTACGTGGATTTCGATCCCAAGGAGTGCTGCGGCATCAAGGAGCGGGTGCGCTTCGACGTGCTGCAGGAGCTGCTGGGCCAGTACAGCGGCGAGGAGCTGATGGAGCAGTGCAGGCTCCACGCCGACGATCTGGTGCCCAAGCACATCATCGTGGACGACATTCTGGCCTCCATCAACTATATGAACGCTCTGGCCCACGGACTGGTCAACAAGGATGATATCGACCATCTGGGCAACCGCCGCCTGCGCTGCGTGGGCGAGCTGCTGCAAAACCAGTTCCGCATCGGCTTTAGCCGCATGGAGCGTGTCATCCGGGAGCGCATGACCATTCAGGATCTGGATATCGTCACGCCCCAGAGCCTCATCAACATCCGGCCCGTTACGGCGGCCATCAAGGAGTTCTTCGGCTCCAGCCCCCTGAGCCAGTTCATGGATCAGACCAACCCCTTGGCGGAGCTGACCCACAAGCGGCGTCTGTCCGCTCTGGGCCCCGGCGGCCTGTCCCGTGAGCGTGCCAACATGGAGGTCCGTGACGTGCATTACAGCCACTATGGCCGTATGTGCCCCATCGAGACGCCTGAAGGCCCCAACATCGGCCTGATCTCCTATCTGGCCACCTATGCACGGGTCAACGAGTACGGTTTTATCGAGGCCCCCTTCCGCCGGGTAGAGCATCCCTCCGGCCGTGTCACCGACGAGATCACCTATATGACCGCCGACGTGGAGGATCAGTACATCGTCTGCCAGGCCGCCGAGCCGGTGGACGAGAACGGCTGCCTCATCGGGCCCCGTATCACCTGCCGCCATCAGGACGAGACCATTCAGGTGGAGCCGGAGTACGTGGACTATATGGACATCTCCCCCCGTATGATGGTGTCCATCGCTACGGCCATGATCCCCTTCCTGCCCAACGACGACGCCAACCGTGCGCTGATGGGTGCCAATATGCAGCGGCAGGCCGTGCCTCTGCTGCGGCCGGAGGCCCCCATCGTGGGCACCGGTATGGAGCACAAGATCTGCCTGGACTCCGCTGTGGCGGTGCTGGCCGAGGGCGACGGTATCGTCACCAAGGTGGACGCTACCAACGTGTCCGTCAAGTATGACGCCGGCGAGACCAAGGACTATAAGCTCATCAAGTTCCTGCGCTCCAACCACGGCACCTGCATCAACCAGAAGCCCATCGTTTCCGTGGGCGAGCGGGTCCACGGCGGCGACGATCCCACGGTGCTGGCTGACGGCCCTGCCACGCAGGAGGGCGAGATCGCTCTGGGCCGCAACATTCTGGTGGGCTTCATGACGTGGGAAGGCTACAACTACGAGGACGCCGTGCTGCTCAACGAGCGGCTGGTGAAGGAGGATGTGTATACCTCCATTCATATCGAGGAATATGAGATCGACGCCCGTGACACCAAGCTGGGGCCTGAGGAGATCACCCGTGACATCCCCAACGTGGGCGAGGATGCTCTGAAGGATCTGGACGAGCGGGGCATCATCCGGGTGGGCGCCGAGGTCCACGCCGGGGACATTCTGGTGGGTAAGGTCACCCCCAAGGGTGAGACCGACCTCACCGCTGAGGAGCGCCTGCTGCGGGCCATCTTCGGTGAGAAGGCCCGTGAGGTGCGTGATACCTCCCTGAAGGTGCCTCACGGCGAGAGCGGCATCATCGTGGATGCCAAGGTATTTACCCGTGAAAACGGCGACGAGCTGGGGCCGGGCGTGAATCAGGTGGTCCGTGTCTACATCGCTCAGCGCCGCAAGATCCAGGTGGGCGACAAGATGGCCGGCCGTCACGGCAACAAGGGCGTCGTGTCCCGTGTGCTGCCTCAGGAGGATATGCCCTTCCTGCCCGACGGCACGCCGCTGGATATCGTGCTGAATCCTCTGGGCGTTCCCTCCCGTATGAACATCGGTCAGGTGCTGGAGGTCCATCTGGGCTATGCCGCCAAGACGCTGGGCTGGAAGGTGGCCACCCCCATTTTCGACGGCGCCACCGATAAGGATATTTCCGAGGCCCTGCAGCTGGCGGGTCTGGACCCGGAGGGCAAGAGCTGGCTGTACGACGGCCGCACCGGCGAGCGCTTTGACAACAAGGTCACGGTGGGCTATGTGTACTTCCTGAAGCTGCACCATCTGGTGGATGATAAGATCCACGCCCGTTCCACCGGCCCCTACTCTCTGGTGACCCAGCAGCCCCTGGGCGGCAAGGCCCAGTTCGGCGGCCAGCGCTTCGGTGAGATGGAGGTGTGGGCGCTGGAGGCCTACGGCGCCAGCTACACCCTGCAGGAGATCCTCACCGTCAAGTCCGACGATGTGACGGGCCGTGTCCGGACCTATGAGGCCATCGTCAAGGGCCACAACGTGCCGACCCCCGGCGTGCCGGAGTCCTTCAAGGTGCTGGTGAAGGAGCTGCAGTCCCTGTGCCTGGATATTCAGGTGCTGGACGAGGACGGCAACCAGATCGAGCTGAAGGAGGACGAGGACGCTCTGGATACCTTCAATCTGGCCCGGATGGATGCCGACGACGAGCGCCAGAACCGCTATGCCGACGACAACGAGCTGGCGGATGCGGGCTTTGACTACGTGGCCGACGAGGAAGTGGACGCTTCCTACGACGGCGACGGGGAAGAATTTTAAGGACAGGAGGAGCAGCATACTATGAGTTACGCAACATTTGACGCCATTAAAATCGGAATCGCTTCTCCGGAAATGATCCGTGAGTGGTCCTACGGCGAGGTGAAGAAGCCGGAGACCATCAACTACCGCACCCTGAAGCCGGAGCGGGACGGCCTGTTCTGTGAGCGCATCTTCGGGCCCACCAAGGACTGGGAGTGCCACTGCGGCAAGTATAAGAAGATCCGCTATAAGGGCAAGATCTGCGACCGCTGCGGCGTGGAGGTCACACGGGCCAAGGTGCGCCGTGAGCGCATGGGCCACATCGAGCTGGCCACCCCCGTCAGCCATATCTGGTACTTCAAGGGTATCCCCTCCCGGATGGGCCTGCTGCTGGACATCAGCCCCCGCATTCTGGAGAAGGTGCTGTACTTCGCCGCCTATATCGTCACCGATCCCGGCGAGACGCCGCTGGTGAAGAACCAGATCCTCTCCGAGAAGGAATACCGGGATATGCGGGAGAAGTATGAGGATGACTTCGATGCCGGTATGGGTGCCGAGGCCGTGAAGAAGCTTTTGCAGCAGGTGGATCTGGAGGGCCTGAGCCAGCAGCTCCACGCCGAGCTGAAAACCGTCTCCGGCCAGAAGAAGGCCCGTGTGGTGAAGCGGCTGGAGGTGGTGGACGCCTTCCGCCTGTCCGGCAACAAGCCGGAGTGGATGGTCATCGACGTGCTGCCGGTGATCCCCCCGGAGCTGCGCCCCATGGTGCAGCTGGACGGCGGCCGGTTCGCTACCTCTGACCTCAACGACCTGTATCGCCGGGTCATCAACCGCAATAACCGTCTCAAGCGCCTGATGGAGCTCAACGCCCCCGATATCATCGTCCGCAACGAAAAGCGGATGCTGCAGGAGGCCGTGGATGCCCTCATCGACAACGGCCGCCGTGGCCGTCCCGTCACCGGCGCCAATAACCGTGCCCTCAAGTCTCTGAGCGATATGCTCAAGGGCAAGCAGGGCCGCTTCCGCCAGAACTTGCTGGGCAAGCGTGTGGACTACTCCGGCCGAAGCGTTATCGTGGTCGGCCCTGAGCTGAAGATCTACCAGTGCGGTGTGCCCAAGGAGATGGCCGTGGAGCTGTTCCGCCCCTTCATCATGAAGAAGCTGGTGGAGGACGGCTCCGCCAACAACATCAAGTCCGCCAAGAAGATGGTGGATAAGGGCCGCACCGAGGTGTGGGACGCTCTGGACGAGATCATCAAGGATCACCCCGTGATGCTCAACCGTGCGCCTACGCTGCACCGTCTGGGCATTCAGGCCTTCGAGCCGGTGCTGGTGGAAGGCCGTGCTCTGAAGCTGCACCCCCTGAACTGCACCGCCTTCAACGCCGACTTCGACGGCGACCAGATGGCGATCCACGTCCCCCTGTCCGCCGAGGCTCAGGCCGAGGCTCGTCTGCTGATGCTGTCGGCCAACAACCTGCTGCGTCCCCAGGACGGCGGCCCCGTCACCGTGCCTACGCAGGATATGGTGCTGGGCTCCTACTACCTGACCTTCGAGCGGTTTGAAAACGGTATGTGCCAGATGACTAATGACGAGTTCTGGCCCGAGGGCATCGACTTTGCGCTGGCCGGTAAGAGCTACGACGAGCTCACCGACGAGGAGAAGGAGCAGAACCGCCTCAACGTCTACCGGGACGAGGACGAGGTGCTGATGGCCTACAACGAGCACATCATCGGCATCCACCAGCCCGTGTGGGTGCGGGTGGAGAAGAAACTGGGCGACGAGACGCTGCGCCATGTGGTGCGGGCTACTCCCGGCCGGATCATCTTCAACCGCAACATCCCCCAGGATCTGGGCTTTGTCAAGCGCTTCAACGAGGACGGTACGCCCTCCGATAAGTTCTTTGACTATGAGATCACCGAGACCTGCGGCAAGAAGCTGCTGGGCAAGATCGTGGACCGCACCATCAAGCAGTATGGCTTTACCATCGCCGCCGAGGTGCTGGACAACATCAAGGCCACCGGCTATAAGTACTCCACCCGTGGCTCCATCACCATCTCCATTGCGGATATGACGGTGCCTGAGAAGAAGTATTCCCTCATTGCCGAGACGGAGCAGCGAGTGGTGGATATCGAGGACCAGTACAACATGGGCTTCATCACCGACGAGGAGCGCTACAAGCTGGTGGTGCGTGAGTGGGAAAAGACCACCAACGATGTTACCGACGCACTGACCGCCAGTCTGGATAAGTATAATCCCATCTTCATGATGGCCGACTCCGGCGCCCGTGGCTCCATGAAGCAGATCCGTCAGCTGACCGGTATGCGTGGCCTGATGGCCAACACCGCCGGTAAGACCATCGAGATCCCCATCAAGGCAAACTTCCGTGAGGGTATGTCCGTGCTGGACTACTTCACCTCCTCCCGTGGCGCCCGTAAGGGTCTGGCCGATACGGCTCTGCGCACCGCAGACTCCGGTTATCTGACCCGCCGCATGGTGGACGTGTGCCAGGATGTCATCATCCGTGAGGATGACTGCGGCGTGGACAAGGGCATCGTGGTGTCCGAGATCAGCGAGAACGGCCAGGTCATCGAGAAGTTCTCCGAGCGTGTCAAGGGCCGCTTCCCGGTGCGGGACATCCTGAAGCCCGGCACCGACGAGGTGCTGATCTCCAAGGATCACATGATGACCGAGGACGACGCCGCCCTGATGGAGAAGTTCGATATCCACTCCGCCGAGATCCGCACCGTGCTGACCTGCAAGGCCCACAGCGGTATCTGCGCCAAGTGCTACGGCATGAACCTGGCCACCTCCAAGCCGGTGGGACCCGGCGAGGCCGTCGGCATCATCGCCGCACAGTCCATCGGTGAGCCCGGTACCCAGCTGACCATGCGTACCTTCCATACCGGCGGCGTGGCCGGCGGCGATATCACCCAGGGTCTTCCCCGAGTGGAGGAGCTGTTCGAGGCCCGCAAGCCCAAGAAGATGGCCACCCTGTCGGAGATCGCCGGTAAGGTCCGCTTCGAGGATGCCACCAAGGGCAGCCTGCTGAACATCATCGTCACCGCCGACGACGGCGATACCCGGACCTACTCCATGCCCCACACCGGTCTGCAGGTGCGGGACGGCGAGGTCATCGAGAAGGGCCGCCAGCTGCAGGACGGCGCACTGAATCCCCACGATGTGCTGCGGATCCGTGGCGCTTCGGCGGTGCATAACTACCTCATTCAGGAGGTCCTGAAGGTGTACCGTCAGCAGGGCGTGGACATCAACGATAAGCACATCGAGGTCATTGTCCGCCAGATGATGCGCAAGGTCCGGGTGGAGGACGCCAATGACGCCACCGGCCTGCTGTCCGGCGCCATGGCCGACGTGCTGGAGGTGGAGGACGAGAACGCCAAGGTGCGGGCCCGCATCGCCGCCGGTGAGGTCAACGCCGAGACCGGTGAGCCGCTGCAGGAGGCCACCTATACCCAACTGCTGATGGGTATCACCAAGGCATCTCTGGCCACCGATTCCTTCCTGTCCGCTGCCTCCTTCCAGGAGACTACCAAGGTTCTGACCGAGGCCGCCATCAAGGGCAAGGTGGACCATCTGGTGGGCCTGAAGGAGAACGTCATCATCGGTAAGCTGATCCCCGCCGGCGCCGGCCTGAACGCCTATCGGCACTTCGCTGAGGAGCTGGTGCCTGAGGAGGGCGCTGCCGACAGCGTATCCATGGAGGAGAACATGCCTGCGGAAGAACCTGCCGACGAGACGGAGGAGTAAGCGATCCCTATCATAACGTACTGAAAAGAGCGTTCCCTGGGGTAGCTGTCCATAAAACAGGTTTTGAGAAACAAATACTATGGCAGTTGCCGGACAAGGGTTGCTGACAAAAGGGGTATGTGTCATTAAGGCACATGCCCCTTTGCTTTTGCAGTTGCCTTTGTTGATGGTAGATGGATAGGATGGATTTTGTACGATTTAAGGTCGATAATCCGGAATTAGCTTCCCTGTGAGCAACGCAAAAATCATGGGCAACGATGCGTCCATGCCCTTGCACAAGTACAGCTCATAGGTCAGTTAAATGCCGATTTCCAACCTGTTTCATAAGGGTACTTCTGATATCATCTTTCAGAAAAGTAGTCAGAAATCTCTCACTCAAACCAATCCTTGTGAGGATAGGAAAGAAGTTTGCGGAAACGATAATTTTGTCCCTTATTCCGCGCTTCTGCAATCTGTGTACTGCGCTCACCGTTCCATTCGCTATTGCATGGTTACAATTAGTTATTCACCATCCAATGAACAGTGGGATCCCTTTCCATAAGCAGCACATCATTTACAGCGATAGAAACCTCTGAATTTGAAAACTGTTTTCGCCTGTCCTGCCGAGTAAGTAGGATAGACAAGCACAAAGAAACATGCTATAATTTCCATAAAAGCTCTAAAAGGCCACGTTAACATGTCAGGTCGCTGTCTGGCGGCACTTATTAACGGAGGTTTGGGTTATGAATGACAAACAAACGAAAAAGGCTATGGTCGATGCAATCAATGTGATGATCCGCCACGCGGACAAGGGTCCTTCCGGATTTTGGGTGGAGGATCACGAAGGCTGCGGCAATCCAGCGGTCTTTCCGGAATTTGAGGAGGGCTTGAAGCGAGGAAGGCTCGTCCAGAAAGAGCATTATTTTTGCCCATGGAATACCGCCATTATGTACGGCGATGGGCATGGCAACATAAACACAGGGTGTTACCATAGCTGTTCTATTGACAAAGCGAGGTATCTGTCTGCTCAGGAACTGAAAGAGATTCTTGTCCGCTTCAAAACACGCATGGAAAATAGAGATTACGATTGCGTTGACCATTTATCGCCGTTGCTGACAAAAGCCGAAAGCAGACACATAGAGGATCGCATTCTTGCGGAGCAGCATGAGTGCGAACGCTGCGAAAGGCAAAAGCGGCAGGATCGGCTCAAAAAAGCCGCTGCTCTGATTGCCAAGTATCCAGATGAAGAATCGCTTTTGGCAATCAATTATGGAGAAGATACATGCGTAGATGAAGAAGACGGCCTCGTATTTTTCAATCCGGATTCTCGTAAGGATGTCGTTGGCGCAGAAAAGATGTCCTATGATGAATATCTGGATGTCCAGCTTGCTTCTTTAGGGCACGCTTATCGTTCCGGATTTGCAAACGGCATATTTAATTATCTGCTTGAATTCAAAGGACAGATTGAGAAAGTCAATCCAAAACATATTTGCTTCAAGCGGATCTTCATTAGTGGAATGTACACCGATGGGACAATGTTTGATGATAAAGAGGATCACGTCTGGATGGACAAATCCGGCTTTGAAGAGTGCGCCGTTGGTGACAGTGTTTCGTTCTGCGCCGAGGTCTACCGCTATGTAAAAACCGGAAATGGAAAACTGATTGATTACGGACTGCGTAACCCGACAGGCATCCAAAAGATCGAAGCCTACGAGCTTCCCAGCGATGATGAACTGATTATGCAGGAAGTTAAACAGCTTATCTGCGAGACTTGCTTTCTAAGCGAGCGGTGCAATCGCAATTACTGCATGATGGATCCAAAGCAAAAGCATTTGCTCGAACAAGAAATGTTCCATGCAATAAAGGCACAGACAGATAAGGAGACGCAGAAATGAAACGATCCTTTCTTATGTGGGGACTTGTAATTGCATTGTTGCTGAGTGGGTGCGGATCGTCAGCATCCCGTGTTGAAACACTGAAAAGCTGGTCTTTCCAGTATAACGAGGGAACAAGCGATTACAGCCTTTTCTTTGGTTTGGCTGATAAAAATGATAAGTCCCTGTCAGCCGATGTTGATGTGGATATTCGAATCGTAAATGATGCGGATGAAGAGGTTTATGCTGGTACAAAGTCCGTTTCTACTGATGATTTCAGTTATTATTCCAGCCAAGCTGCCGGAGAGCAATATCTTGCCAATGTGAGAATCCCTGCCTCTGAGATCAAAGCCGGAAAATCCGCAAGCGGGAAGGTTTATTTCACCGTGTACAAGGAAAACGCAGTTCAGTTTGACGAAGCAAACTGCGATGCTCTGTATTGCTTGCCTATTGAAGATGTTCAAGTGACGTTTGATTCATTTCCGCTGGATCTGAAGGTGAAAGACTTCATGGGGAGTACGGCATCCGTGATCCAAATTCAAGGAGCCGAGTTTACGTTTGACAAAGACTATTCTCCGCAGCTGACCATTACGATTACCGGAGAAAAGAAGAGCGGGAGCAGTGATTCCGGGTATGATATGATTAGTTATAAGCTGTATGACAGTGCGGGTTATCTGGTAGACTCCGGCAATATATACCTATCTTCTCTGAGCGCCGGAGATAAATTCAAGGATGACTCTGTTGTGATCTATGGCATTACTCCCGGCGAATCCTACACATTCCAGTTATCAGAGTATAGCTGGTGAGCTTTCGTAATTTTTCACAAACATAAGGGCTTGGGACTATTCCAAAAATGAAAACAGGGCGTTTCGGCGGTTAGCCGGAACGCCCTGTTTTTTCGGTGTGGGTACTCACCGGATTTGCTTGCTGCTCTGCAAGGAAATCCCGGTCAACCCACGCCGTTTTTCGCAAGTGTAGCTACACTTGCTGAGCTTGTTCTTCCTCTCATAATCGCATTGACTCGAACGTTTGTTCTCGTTATAATTAGGCTGAGAGATTAAAAAAGTCTTGGAACGCAGCTGATTTTCATTGGAAAATGGTGGCATCGCCGCCTTGATTACCGGCTTGCACAGGCGAACGAGCCTGTTAAGGACACGCAGCGAGGCGAAGCCGATTCCTTGACTGGCACGGGCGGCTGTGCGACCCGGCGAACTGCCTGTAAGTCTCCTGTGAATCCCTGTACATTGCCCAATGGAATCCCGGAAATTGTCGCGATATACTGAATAGCAATAGGTCATATCACGCACTTTGCTCCGGGAGATTCATGCGGCAATGCTCGGAAATCTGAATGAAAAGGAAGGTGCAAATGGATAACAAGAAACGTAACGTCCAAGTGGAATCGGACGGCAGCCGCAGTGCCCTCGTTCCTCTCTGGCAGGAGTTACCGCAGATCACGGTACGCCTGAAAGAAGGAAACACCATCTACCGCTTTCCTGCCAGCTTTGACGGAATGCACACCCTTCCCGAAAAAGCGGTGAAGCTGATCGACTCCGAGGGGAGTGTGTGATCGTGACCAACAGCAACCTTGTCTTGGCAGACTGTCCTCTGATGATGGAGGAATCTACTATGAAGCAGTCTGACAAAATTACCGCGCTGTATTGCCGCCTGTCCCGTACGGTCCGACGCAGACTGCCCGGATGCTGAAAGAGGATCATGTGTTGACGCCCACCGTTTATCAGGACAGGCAAAAACGAAAAGTCCGCTGCGCTTTGCCGGAGAATCCATACAACTGGAACGGCAGTACCGTTGCTGCAATTCTGGAACGGATGGAGTATTGCGGGCATACCGTGAACTTCAAAACGCACCGGCAGTCCTACAAAATCAAGAAGATCATCGAGAATCCACCGGAGCAATGGAAGATATTCCGAAACACCCATGAAGCCATTGTGGATGAGGACACCTTTCAGCGGGTACAGGAGCTGCGCCGCAACAAACGCAGACCGGCAAGAACGGGCAAGAGCAATCTCTTTTCCGGCGCTGCCTACTGTGCCGATTGTGAGGAAAAAATGTACTACTGCACCTCGCGGAACTTTGAAGAACGACAGGATCATTTCGTCTGCTCTACCTCTCGCAAGAAGGGAAAAGACGTGTGCGGGACGCACTTCATCCGCGCGGTCGTTCTGGAAAAGGGTGTGCTGAAATTTCTGCAAATCCTGCTTTGGTATATCTCCGATTGCGAGGATCTGTTCCGCGATAAGCTGGGTGCAAAGCGTAAGGAGGACTTCAAGAAAGAACTCGCCGCAAAGCGCAGACAGCTCACGCAGGCACAGCGCAGGATGGAAGAGCTTGACCGTCTGTTCAAACGGCTCTATGAGGACAAGATCTCCGGCAAAATCAATGATAGCCGATTTGAAAAGCTGTCCGCCGACTATGAAAATGAGCAAGCAGAGCTGACGGAGAAGATGCAGCTTTTGGAGCAGGAAATTACCCAGCAGGAGGAAGAAGCCGACAGCATTGAGCAGTTCATCCTCCGGGCGAAGAAATATCCCAACTTGCAGGAACTGACGCCCGCTGTGCTGCATGATCTTGTGAACAGGGTCTATGTTTCCGCGCCGGATAAGAGCAGCGGGCAGCGAGTGCAGGATGTGCATATCAGCCTTGCCTGCATTGGTTTCCTGCCGGAGAGCATCATTGCCGAAATGCTCACGCACGCAGCAAAAAGCAGAACAGCGTGACTTCCGCCACGCTGTTCTCTCTAAACCTTATAAACCTGTCTTATGCGCCACTACCCGCGGGGCGCTCTTTTTTCTGCCCGGAAACGGAGGATTTTCCCGATGGGCTGCGTTGGTCCATTTCCGGGGAATTGGTCATTTCGACGGCATAGCGGAATCTGAGGCCGGAAAAACGTAGAAAAATTCCGCCATACGGAATGAACGCTTGACGCAGACCGGTGGAGACGGTATGATAGAGAAAAATATCCGTCGGAGAAGGGAGAGCACCATGATCTACTATACCGCCGATCTGCACTTTCACTATGCACCGCTGCTTCCCTCCCGGCCCTTTGCCACCGTGGAGGAGATGGACGAGGCACTGGTGAAAAACTGGAACGACACCGTGGGGTCGGAGGACACCGTCTATCTGGTGGGAGACATCGGCTGGAACGGCGGCCGGGTGCCGGGAGAGCTGCTGGAGCGGCTGTCGGGCCATAAGCACCTGATCCGTGGCAACCACGACACCGGCTATGAGGACGCCGGGCGGCTGTACCGCTGGTTCGAGACGGTGACGGACTTCAACGAGATCGACGACGGAGAGACCCACATCCTCCTGTGCCACTATCCCATGCTGTACCGCAAGCGGGGCTACATGATCCACGGACACCTCCACCACGGGCGGGGCCGGGACTATGAGCTGCTGCGGCAGCTGCCCCGTGTGCTGAATGCCGGGGTGGACGTGAACCGCTATCGTCCGGTGACGCTGGCGGAGCTGGTGGAGAACAACCGGGCCTTCTATGCCGGGGAGCGGGACGACGAGGTGCCACCACCGCCGCCTATGGAGCGAGGGCTGCCCGGAAGTCTGCCGGGAAAGCCGGACTTCCGGCCTATCCCCCGGCGGAAGGAGGACGTATGATGCCGCAGGAAAAAGGAAGCGTGCGGTCGCTGGGCAAGGCACTGGAGCTGCTGGAGCTGCTGAACCGGAGCCGGGTCCCCATGACCCTTCAGGCGCTGAGTCAGGCCTCCGGCTATCCCAAGAGCACCATCCACTCGCTGCTGGCCACCCTGCGGAGCTACGGCTGCATCCGGCAGGAGTCGGATGGCCGGTACTATCTGGGGACAAAGCTGTTCGAGTGGGGCTGCGGCGTGTCCGCTGCGTGGGAGATCACCCGCTGCGCCCGTCCCCATTTGGAGCGGCTGGCCCAACAGACTCAGTATACGGCTCTGCTCTCCTGCGTGGAGGGCAGCGACATCGTGGTCATCGACCAGCGGGTCAGCGGCACGGGGATCCAGGTGGCCTCGGAGATCGGCGGCCGTACGCCCCTTCACGCCACATCGCAGGGGAAACTGCTGCTGTCCCAGCTGCCGGATGCCACGGTGCGCTATCTGATGAACGGTCAGGGCATGGATCCCTTTACCCCCCATACCATCGTGGACCTGGCGACGCTGACGGAGGAACTGGAGCGTATCCGCCAGTGGGGATATGCCATCGAAAACGGCGAGTACAAGATCGGCTTGCGGTCCGTGTCGGCTCCGGTGTTCGACCGGGAGGGGCAGATGCGCTACACCCTGACGGTGGTGGGCCTGTTTCGCCATGTTGCCTCCGGGGAGTTCGAGGAGGCGGTGGACATGGTCTGCGCCGCCGCCGGGAGTCTCAGCCGGGAGCTGGGCTATCATGCGTAGGGCGTTCCGCCATACGGAATTATGTTCTGCTTTGCGAAAAGGATATTTTCTTTTGCCGGGGCAGATGGTAAAATAGACTTACGATAGAAAAGACTGCCGCCATGGTGCGGCGCTCTTTTCGACGAGCGTGATATGCAAATGAGGATAACGGAGGAAAAGCAGTGAAGAGAACGAGTGGAAAGCGGTGGATATCGCTGGTACTGGCAGTGTGCCTGTGCCTGCTGGTTGGCTGCGGCGGCAAGCAGACGGGCTACGACCCCCTGAAAGGGGTGGAGACCCGGATGATCACCGACTCCGCCGGACGGCAGGTGGAGATCCCTGCCGAGATCACCCGCATCGCACCCAGCGGCTCCACAGCCCAGATGATCCTGATGCCGGTGGCCTATGACCTGCTTGTGGGGCTCAGCAGCAGCCCCAGCACGGCACAGATGTCCTATTTTCCGGAGGAGATGCGGTATCTGCCCACCTTCGGCCAATTCTACGGCAGCAAGGCCAGCCTGAATATGGAGTCCCTCATCGCCGCCCAGCCCCAGCTCATTATCGACTTGGGCGACGCCAAGGACAGCATCGCCAAGGACATGGACACCATTCAGAAGCAGACGGGCATCCCCACCATCTTCATCGAAGCGGATCTGGATGATATGGCGGCGGCCTACCGGACGCTGGGGGACATTCTGGGGCGGCAGGAGCAGGCGGAGGAACTGGCGCAGTTCATTGACCGCACTGTCACCATGGCCCAGACCAACGCCGCAAAAATCCCGGAGTCTCAGCGACTCAAGGTGCTCTTCGGCACCGGCTCCACGGGCCTTGCCTGCAACGCAGCCGGGTCCGCACAGGCGGACGTCATCGACCTTGTGGGGGCGGTGAACGCCATCATCCCGGAAGAAATTACCAACCGGGGCGGCGGTACCACCGTCAGTCTGGAGGAGGTATACGCCGTGGAGCCGGATGTTATTCTGCTGGCCTCCGGCGGCCCCTACGATACCCTGACGGAAGGGGACTGGGCGGGCCTCACCGCCGTGCAGCAGGGGCGGTACTACGAGATACCGGGCCTGCCCTACGACTGGATGAGTTCCCCGCCGTCGGTGAACCGGGTGCTGGGCATCTGGTGGCTGGGGAATCTGCTGTACCCCCAGCTGTATGACTACGACATGACGGCTGTGGCACAGGAGTACTACCGGCTGTTCTGGCACTATGACCTGTCGGCGGAGGAGGCGGCCGGGATGCTGAGCCGATCCACCCTGCGGACGTGACCCCATACGGGGAGGAGAACCTGCGAGGAAGAAGTGCAATATCCGCCTGCGGCGGCTGAGCCGGTGGATGCTGGCCTGCCTGACGGCGGTATGCCTGCTGCCGGGAAGGACGGAGGCCGGCGGCAAGCCCTCCGCCGGAGGGACAGACCCCTCTGCCCCCCGGCGGCAGTCAATCCAATGGACAGACCGGCCAGAAGGGCCGCATTACCGGCGAACCCGGCGGCGCACGGGTGCTGTATTTCAAAAAAGAGAGGGACGAATAAATGAGCACCTTGTTTCACAATATCCTGCGGGCAGTAGCCAGCGCCATGGAGATCCCGGTGGTGATCTGCCTGCTGCTGTTGGCGTTTTCCGTGTTTTCACTGGGTTGGTGGCTGGCGGAGCTTCTGGGAGAGCGGCGGCATATGAACGCCAGTCTGCCCCGGCTGCTGGAGACCATGCGAAGCGGCGAAAAGCCCCTGCCGGACTGCATCGCCGCTGCGGTGTGCCTGTGTGTGTATCCACGGTGCGCCGCCGGTGGTATAACGGCTATATGGCGGATCTGGAAAAGCGGGGTGAGGTGTACTATGATGCCAAGACCGGCACCGATTACATCGTCCCCAATGCGGCGGGGAACTGACCCATGGAGAAGCTGATGACCGGGAGGACCTACCGGCGGCGCTTTCTCCTGCTGGGCGGGGTGTGCCTGCTGCTTCTGCTGGGCTCCATGCTGGTGGGGCGCTACGGTCTGTCTGCGGGTAAGCTCCTGCATATGCTGTGGACAAGGCTCACCGGCGGCGCTGCGGACTGGTCCGTCAGCGACGAGAAGGTGGTGTTTGCCATCCGCCTGCCCCGCATTGCGGCGGCGGCGCTGGTGGGCGCAGCGCTGGCCGTCTCCGGTACGGCCTATCAGGGGATGTTCCGCAACCCCATGGTGTCGCCGGATATTCTGGGAGCCTCCACCGGCGCAGGCTTCGGCGCAGCGTTGGCTATCCTGCTGGGGGCCGGGTATTTCGGCATCTCCCTGTCCGCCTTCTGCTTCGGCCTGCTGGCCGTGGCGGCGGCGTGGCTGGTGAGCCGTCTGTCCCGCTCAGACCCCACGGTGGCGCTGATCCTGGCGGGTATGATGATCTCCTCCCTGTTTTCCGCCGGGACGTCCTTTATCAAGCTGGTGGCGGATACCCAGCAGCAGCTGCCCGCCATCACCTATTGGCTCATGGGCAGCCTCAGCTCCATCAAGGCCGAG
This sequence comes from Vescimonas coprocola, assembly GCF_018408575.1. NCBI lineage: Bacteria > Bacillati > Bacillota > Clostridia > Eubacteriales > Oscillospiraceae > Vescimonas > Vescimonas coprocola. Next base: position 2,176,338 of record NZ_AP023418.1, on the reverse strand, counting down.
GACGTGCGCTTTCTGGTGCTGCCGGTGGCGGTGGGACTGCTGCCGCTGTTTTTCCTGCGCTGGCGGATGAACCTGCTGACGGTGGGGGAGGAGGAGGCCCAGTCCATGGGCGTGCGGACGGGGGCACTGCGTCTGGTGGTGATCCTGTGCGCCACGCTGCTGACCGCCGCCAGCGTGGCGGTGTCCGGTATGATCGGCTGGGTGGGTCTGGTGATCCCCCACTTCTGTCGTATGTTGTTCGGCTACGACTACCGGCGGCTGATCCCGGCGGCGGCCCTGTTCGGGGCGGCTTTCCTGCTGGCGGTGGATGACATCGCTCGGCTGGTGACCACCGGTGAGCTGCCTCTGGGTATCCTGACAGCCTTCGTGGGAGCGCCGCTGTTTCTGTATCTCATCATCACGGGAGGGCGACGGCATGAGCATTGACGTGGAGAGACTCTCCTTTTCCTACGGCACTCACCCGGTGCTGCGGGATGTCAGCTTCCGGGCCGAGCCCGGACAGCTGGTGGCAGTGCTGGGGCCAAACGGGGCGGGGAAGAGTACCCTGTTCCGCTGTATGCTGGGCTTTCTGCCTCACTATCAGGGGAGCATCTCCCTGTGCGGGCGGGACGTGCGGCATCTGCCCCGGCGGGAGCTGGCCCATCTGGCGGCGTATATCCCCCAGTCCAGCCAGCCGTTGTTCGACTACACCGTCCGGGACACGGTGCTTATGGGCGCCGCCGGAGGGCTGGAGCCTCTGCGGCAGCCGGGACGGCAGCAGCTGGAGACGGCGCAGCGCATGATGGAGCTGGTAGGCATCGCCCCGCTGGCAGACCGGGGCATCCGCCGCATTTCCGGCGGCGAGCGGCAGCTGACCCTCATTGCACGGGCCTTGGCCCAGCAGGCGAGGATCCTTCTGATGGACGAGCCCGCCGCCAATCTGGATTACGGCAACCAGTTTAGGCTCCTGCAGCAGGTGCGCCGCCTGACGGAGCAGGGCTACACGGTGCTGCTGTCCACCCATAATCCGGAGCACGCCCTTCGCTTCGCCACCCATGTGCTGGCCCTCCACGGCGGCACGGTGGCGGCCTGCGGCCCGGTGGAGGAGATGCTGACGGAGGAGCTGCTGCACACCCTGTACCGTATCCCTCTGACGGTGGCGCAGGTGCCGGTCACCGGTGGCACGGTCCGCAGCTGCGTCTATGACCCGGCCAAGCCGTGAAGCTGTATATCATGTCCTGTGGGGCTGCATATCAAAATTTTCAGAGAGGAAGGGACCTGCACATAAAGCAGCACAGGAAGCGTGTATCGGCGCTGCTGCTGACTTTGTGCATGGTGCTGAGTCTGGTGATGCCGGTCTCGGCTCTGGACGGGCAGGTGCAGGCAGAGCGGCGGGAAGGCTATGACGTTGCCGCCATCCACTATACGGACGGCGAAGGCAATGAGCGGCCTTTACCGAGACGGCTTCCGGCTACGCCGATACCCTGCCGGAGGGCGTAACGGAAGAGCAGGTCATGGTGGAATACTTCTCCACCATCCGCTGGGACGGGGCAGTGGATCTCTCGTGGTATAATGGGACGGATACCGAGTTCACCATCACCACCGCCCGGCAGCTGGCGGGTGTGGCAGAGCTGGTGAACAGCAATGCCGCCGACTTCGCCGGCAAGACCATCCGCCTGGGGGCGGACATCTCCCTGCTGCGGTATGTGGAGCCCGGCAAGCCCTGGTGAGCCTTCCCAGCCCACCCCGCCGGAGAAACCCACTACGCCCGATACCCCGCCACCGGCGACAGCAGCAATGTGACCGCCCTGTGGGTTGTGTTGGCTGCGGCTGGCGTGGGCATCATCGTGCTGGTGGTGCTGCTTGTCACTAAGCGCAAGAATAAGAAGGACTAAGCTTCATCGGGAGAAAGCCCTGCGGCCCGTGTGGGCTGCAGGGCTTTCCTGCCCCCGTCTGTGCCGAAGGGGAGGAGATTTTGCGCCGCCGGAGCCTTTTTCCTATTGTGCATCTGCCGCCGACATGGTATGATAATGTCAGTAATGAGCAAGGGTAAACACGCCTGACAGCTTGTCCTTCCGGCGATTTTACGCTTCGTCTCGGTGGGCATCGGCCTGCCGGGGCGCCTCTATCCGGTAAAACTGGCGGCTCTGCCGCCTCTAAAGCATAAGGAGAGCGAAAAACTATGAAATTAGGTATTGTCGAAAGCGAGCCTGTTTCTGAAACTCTCCGCAAACGCACAAATGCCGATAAGGTTTGATAGGACAGGCATTTTCGGATGAAGTCAAAACATAAAAGTTCCTATTTCCCTACGCATCCCCACGCAGAAATGGCGTAAAAATGGCGTAGAGGAACCGGCGGTACGCAGTTGCGAAAATCGCCTGCTGCAACATTACTAAGAATATTCAAGTTGCCCTGCGCACCGGCGCAGAGAGATACAAGGCGTTTCACTCCTTTGATCCCCCAAACACAAATGAGCCTTCTCCGTTTGATATAGAAACGGAAAAAGCTCATTTGCATTGTACACGCCTGTCAAGCGGCGCAGAACTTTGGCAGCGCTATGCCTCATCCTCCGCCAGCATACGGTATCCGACGCCAAGCTCATTGATGATGTAGCGCTTTTCACCGGGCGTCACGCCCATTTTCTTACGGATGTTCTTCATATTGACTTGCAGCTTCTTGACGCTGCCATAGTCCGAATACCCCCAGACCGCCCGAATGATGGCGGCATACGTCAGCACCTTTCCGGCGTGAACGGAGAGAAACGCCATGATGTTGTATTCCGTCTGGGTCAGGTCGATCTCCTCTTTGCCAACAAAGACCTGCCGCGTATCATAGTCGATCAGCAGGTCCTGAAGTTGGAATTTTCCGCCGGGGGAACTTTCCTTCTCTTCGCTGTGCCGATGGCTGCGGAGAACGGCACGGATGCGAGCCAGCAATTCCTCCGTGCCAAAGGGCTTGGTGATATAATCATTCGCCCCCAGATCCAACGCCTCCACCTTGTCCCTCTCGTTGGAACGGGCGGAGAGCACAATGATGGGTACAGTGTCCGTCTTTCGCACCTCTTGAATCAGACTCATACCATCTCTGTCCGGCAGACCGAGATCCAGAACGATGAGGTCCGGATGATGGGAGGCATACATCATCATGCCAAGCTCGCAGGTTTCCGCACAGAGCACCTGATAGTCGCTGGTTTCCAGATTGGCTTTGATAAAGCTTCGGATGTTGGCCTCGTCCTCTACGATCAGAATTTTGTACTTGTTATTGCCCATCGTCCTCACCCCCTCTTTCCAGAGCAAAGCGGAATACCGCACCGCCGCCCTTCCTATTTTCCGCAGTGATCTCGCTGCCGTGCGCCTTGACGATGGCGGCGCACACGGATAGTCCGATCCCCATATTGCTGCGGGTTCCGTCCACCGGTGCGGCGGACTTTTCATAACTTCCGGTGAAAATCTTTTGAAGTGCATCATCCGGGATGCCGCAGCCGTTGTCGGCAACCTCAAATACCGCCTTATCCCCCACAAGAGAAACGGAAAGCGTCAGCTCCGTCATGCCTTTTGCGTGGAATACGGCATTTTCCAGAAGATTCAGCAGTACCTGCTCAATAAGGAGCGAATCCATGGGAATGTCCACAAATTCCTCCGGTATCTGTGTGATGACCTTCTGATTCGGATACTTTTTGGAAAACTTCATGAGAACCGAGTCGATCAGCTCATCCAGAACCGTGGGTGTCTTCACGACTTCCACTTTCGCACCGTCGATTCTTGTAACCGACAGAAGATTTTCAACCATGCGGATGAGCCATTCGCTGTCCTCCTGAATTTCTCCCAACAGCTTGAGCTGCTGCTCCTTTGGCAGCGCATCATACTTGGAGATCAGCGTGGAGGAGGACCCGTATATAGAGGTGAGTGGTGTGCGCAGATCATGGGAAATCGCCCGCAGCAGATTGCCCCGCATTCTCTCTTTTTCATTCTCCGTCCGCAGCTTTTCCTGATCCCGAATGCGGCTGTTCAGCGTACTGGTGAAAACGGCAACTGCCAGCATAATGACGGCAGATAAGATGCTTTCCCCCACGAAAAAGTCGAAGACATAATAGGGATAGGTAAAGGCAAAATTCACCGCAAATACGCTGACAATTGCCGAAGTGATGCCATAGCAATACCCGTGGGTTTTCAGCGAGATCAAAAACACGCCGAACACAAAGATCATGGGTACCAGCGTCTGCATGGTAAAGAGCTTCTGAATCAGCAAATTGACGGCAAAGGCACTGCAAAAAATAAGGATCGAAAATAGAGTGTCCTTTTGTCGCTGTCGATTCTTCATCATGCTTCTCCTGAAATTTATTGCGGTATCATACGCCATGCTTTTCGGTTTCGGGCGAAGCCCGGGAGAAAAACGGCTTAAATCCAGTGGTATAAATAACTGCCAGCAGTTATTATATCGCATAAGCGGAAGCGCTTCAAGATTTCTCACAGGAGGATATTGCGCCGCACTCGTTTCTTTACCGAATCTACACCGGGAAAATGCTATCATATAAGCACACAGCGAAAAGGAGAAAGAAATCCGTGGAAAATGACAGTAGCGACGATAACGGTAACTGCTCTTATATGGTCTGTTCGTATGTGGCATATCTACGCCCTTTGCTGCGGTATCGGGTATAGGTGTGTCTTTTTGCATGAAATGATCGTATGAACAGAACATAAAGGAGTCTGAAATGAATTATTTTGGAAGCATTTTCGCAATGGTGGCCTGCATCGCCATGTCCGCCTATTTCAGCGCCACAGAAACGGCATTCTCGTCTCTGAATAAGACCCGCCTCAAGGTGTTGGCGGACAATGGAAACAAGCGGGCAGCGCTGGCGCTCAAGCTGTCCGAAGATTATGACAAGCTGATCTCCACCATCCTGATCGGCAACAATATCGTCAATATCATGGTGGCGTCTATCGGCACACTTCTGTTCGTCGGACTTTACGGCGACATGGGTGCGACGGTTTCTACGGTCGTCGTAACGATCGTTGTTTTGATTTTCGGTGAGATCACCCCCAAAAGCGTTGCAAAGGACACGCCGGAACGCTTTGCCATGTTCAGTGCGCCCTTTATCCGGCTCTGGATATGGGTGCTGACGCCACTGAACTTCCTGTTCTCCCTGTGGAAAAAGCTGGTTTCCCGTTTCTTCAAGACGGACGACAACACCAAAATGTCCCACGAGGAACTGCTTCTTTTCATGGAGGATATGGCGCAGGACGGCGGCATTGACGAAAACGAGGGCGAGCTGCTGCGCAATGCTCTTGAGTTCCGTGACCTGACGGCGGCAGAAATTTTGACCCATCGAATCGACTTGGAGGCCGTGGACATCGGCGAAAGCCATGAGGAAATTGCCAGAGCCTTTACGCAGTCCCGCTTTTCCCGTCTGCTGGTCTACCGGGATACCATCGATCAGATCGTTGGTGTTCTTCATCAGAAGGACTTCTATATCAGCGGCAAGATGACGGATCAGCCTATTGCGGAGATCATGACGGAGCCGCTGTTTGTCTATCAGCACACGAAGATCCGGGATATTTTGAAAATGCTCCAGCATCAGAAGTCCCATGTCGCCGTAGTCGTAGATGATTTTGGCGGAACGCTTGGTATTGTTACGATGGAGGATATTCTGGAAGAACTGGTCGGTGAAATTTGGGACGAACACGACGAGGTGGAAGAAGATTTTGAAAAGCTGGACGAGAATACCTACCGTGTGGACTGCTCCGTCAGCTTGGAGGATTTTATGGAATTCTTTGGCGTCAAGCTGGAATCGGACAGTGTTTCCGTCGGCGGCTGGGTCATGGAGCAGCTGAATAGAGTCCCCAGTAAGGGCGATTCCTTTACCGCTCAGAATTTGGAGATCACGGTCTCCGATCTAAGTGCGTACAGGGTATCCTTCATCACAGTCAGGCAATGTGGCGTCTGTTTGGCCTGCGAACAATAAAGCGATCGCACGATTCATAAGGGGTGAGGATGATGTCGGAAGAAATGGTTTGCAGAAAGCGCCGCCTTTCGTCTTTTCAAATTATCATATTGGGCTTTGCTGGGGTCATTCTGCTCGGAGCGCTGCTGCTGATGCTGCCGCTTTCCACAACAGCCGGGTGCGTAACGCCATTTCATGAAGCGCTTTTCACTGCAACCTCTGCCGTCTGCGTGACGGGTCTTGTGGTGCAGGATACCGGCAGCTATTGGTCGGTCTTTGGCCAGACGGTGATCCTGACGCTGATTCAGATAGGCGGGCTCGGTGTTGTCACTGTGGCGGCATCGTTTGCGCTGCTGTCCGGGCGAAGGATCTCTCTGATGCAGCGCAGCACCATGCAGGACGCCATCTCAGCGCCAAAGGTCGGAGGGATCGTCCGGCTGACACGGTTCATCCTGCGAGGGACATTTCTGATCGAACTGATCGGTGCGCTCGCCATGCTGCCGGTGTTTTGCCGGGACTACGGATGGCGTGGCGTCTGGATAGCGGTATTCCATTCCATCTCCGCCTTTTGCAACGCAGGGTTTGACATTCTGGGAACGAACCATAACCTGTATCCCTCTCTCACCGGTTATGTCCAAAATCCGGTGATCAATATCACGGTCATGCTGCTGATCATAACCGGCGGCATCGGATTTCTGACGTGGGATGACATCTTTGAAAACAAGTGGCGGTTTCACCGTTATCGAATGCAAAGTAAGGTCATTCTCGTTACGACACTCACGCTGATCGTCCTTCCGGCGCTGTTTTTCTTCTTTGTGGACTTTGATGCCCTTCCCCTCGGAGCGCGGGTTCAGGCAGCCCTGTTCCAATCGGTCACGCCGAGAACGGCGGGCTTCAACACAGTCGATCTACCCGCCATGTCCGGTGCATCGCTGGGCGTGATGATCCTTCTGATGCTCATTGGTGGCTCTCCTGGGTCTACGGCAGGCGGCATGAAAACCACCACGCTGGCAGTTCTGCTTTCCAATGCTGCCGCAACCTTCCGCCAGCGGGACAGCGCCCAATTCTTTGGGCGCAGAGTCGATGGCAGCGCCGTCAAAACCGCCGCAACCGTCCTGACGATGTACCTTGCGCTGTTCTTTGGCGGAGGCGTTTTTATCAGCGTGTATGAAAATCTCCCGCTGTCCTCCTGCCTGTATGAAGCAGCGTCGGCGGTAGGCACGGTTGGACTGACATTGGGTATTACGCCGCAGCTGCATATTCCCTCGCAGGTGGTATTGATCGCGCTGATGTATCTGGGCAGGGTCGGCGGGCTTACACTCATTTATGCAGCGGTGTCCAGCAAAAAAACCGGCAACGCAAAGCTGCCGCAGGAAAGAATCATGATTGGATAAGTAAAGGAGCATCTATCCCATGAAAAATGTTTTATTGATCGGAGCAGGCCGCTTCGGGCGGCATATCGCCATGCAGCTCTCTCAACTGGGGCATCAGGTCATGGCAGTCGATACCAATGAGGAACGGGTCAACGATGTGCTTCCGTTTGTCACCAACGCACAGATCGGCGACAGCACCAATGCGGAGTTTCTGCGTTCGCTGGGTATCGGAAATTTTGATGTTTGTTTTGTGACCATCAGCGGTAATTTTCAGAACTCGCTGGAAACCACCTCGCTGCTGAAGGAACTGGGTGCCAAATGCGTGGTATCCCGTGCCGAGCGTGATGTGCAGGCAAAGTTTCTGCTTCGCAACGGTGCAGACCATATAGTCTACCCGGAAAAACAGGTGGCAAAATGGGCGGCGATCCGATTCACTGCCGACCATATTTTCGACTACATAGAGATCGACGAGCAGCACGCCATCTTTGAAGTGCAGGTGCCGGAGGCGTGGATCGGGAAAAGCGTTGGTGAGCTGGATATCCGCAGAAAGTTTGGCATCAACATTCTTGGCATCAAACGAGCCGGAAAAACGGATGTTTCCGTTACGCCGGACACTATATTGTCCGATGACATTACGATTTTGGCGTTGGGTGAGTATAAAGCCCTGCAAAAGTGCTTCCGGATTTGACGGGACTCCCCATACCAACGGAAAGGAAATACATGGAGAAAAAACCACAAAACACAGCCAGTGACAGAAACGAGAATCCCGCACCGCAGGGAAGCAAGTGGCAGACGATCATTCGCTATATTGCCCGCACGCTGGTGCTGCTGATCGTATTCGCATGGGCGCTGGTAAACCTTGACGCTGTTTTGCGGTTTCTCGGCAAGGTGCTTGCGCTGTTCACTCCGTTTCTGATCGGCGGCGCGATTGCTTTTTTGATCAACGTAGTCCTTCGACCGTTGGAGTGCTGCTGGAACAAGGTGTGCCGCAAAGCTCCTGCAAAGCTGGTCCGCCCTGTGTGCCTGACAGCAAGCACCGTACTTGTCTTTGGAATTCTGTTTGCCGTGGTGTTTATGATGATCCCCAGCCTGCGGGAATCCGGCGAAGAGTTTGTCCAAAACATTCCGCTCTATGTGGAGGAGATCGGGCGGTGGTGGACAGGCGTTGTCCAGTTTGCCGCAAAATATAAGATTGTCCTGCCCGAATACACCATAGACTCTGACCTGTTGATCGAGAAGCTCACCGCCTTGATCAGCGACGAGGGAAGCGGCATCCTCACCGTGACGTGGGGTGCGGCAACCTCCGTCCTATCCGTTTTGGTGGACGTTCTCTTGGGACTTGTCTTTGCGCTGTATCTGCTTGCAAAGAAGGAAGTCGTCGCAGCACATTTGAAAAAGCTCGTTGTGACAGTCCTTCCGCAAAAGAAGGCGCAGCGGCTGCTGAGTATCGCCTCTCTGACCAACCAGACCTTCACAAATTTTGTCAGCGGTCAGCTTACCGAAGCGGTCATCATCGGCGTTCTGTGCTTCTTTGGAATGCTGATCCTTGGGATCCCGTATGCCGGTGCGGTCTCGGCGTTTGTGGCTGTTACTGCGCTGGTGCCGATTTTCGGCGCATGGCTCGGCGGCGGTCTTGGTGCGTTTTTGATCCTGCTGGCAGAACCCGGCAAGGCTCTGTGGTTCATTCTCTTTTTGCTCGTTTTGCAGCAGGTGGAGGGCAACCTGATTTATCCCAAGGTGGTCGGTAAGTCCGTTGGGCTTCCCGGACTGTTGGTGTTGATGGCTGTTACGATCGGCGGCGAAGCATTCGGCATCTTAGGGATGCTGTTCAGCGTTCCCGTCTGCGCCGTGCTGTACAGTCTTTATCTGGAGTTCATGAAGAAAGCAAGCGCCCGGCACTGAATGATTCATAATCGGATACCTTCTGAGCATCGGGCTGTATGCCAAATGCAAAGGGCTTGGGATACTCCCAAAATCGCCGTGTGTCCGGACAGCGGCTGTGCTTGCCGTTCTCTCAAATCTCAATATTCGCAGATCGTGATGTCCCCGCTTTTTCGAAAGCGGGGACATTTTTTCTTCTCCGATACTTAAAAAACGGCAGAAAATGTCCGCTGTGTAGTAGAGGGCTTTTTGAAAATATTGCGCATCTTTTTCCGGACAAAAGGCAAAAACATGTCCGTGTGTTATTCGGCGATTTCAACATTCATCACAAAATCCCTCTTGACTTTTTTCGGGAATTGCATATACTGACAGTGAGGAAACTCGTGTTTCCGTTTTTCGAGCCGAACCTCTTCCCGTTACTGGAGGGGGGGCGGCTCATTTTTTATACCTTCGTGCGAATAGGAGAGAACCGTTTTCTTCCAATGCAATCACATCAAAACCGAACCCAGTGCTAACCACGCTGCGAACTGCTCTATCATCTACAATGCGTATAAGCTCATCGGTATTGATGGATCCTGTGCACTGTAACACAACCCCTCCAGGAGTTTTTGCAATATGCTTTGTGGCTTTTCGAATCGCCATATCTGCCGCTTTCGCTATGGAAGGAAAATTTTTTGCGCTACCCCCTAATTTGCAAGAATTTTGTCCGTTGTAAAGTGAGAGGCAAACACTCGTGAGGCAAAACCGTGACACCTCGATTCATTCTGCCCGTTGAATAGTGAAAGGACCTTTTGGAGCAAAAGCGCAGACCTCGCTCCTTCGACCTAAAAAATTTTTCGGACAAAACCGGAAAATGTGTCCGTTGGTTAAGCACCACGAAAGGAGACATTTCCATGGACAACATCCTCACCGTCCCCATCCACCACAAAATGACGCTGACCGCCAGAGAAGCAGCGGAGTACAGCAACATCGGCATCAACAAGATCGACAGTATGCTGAGAGCGCCCAACTGCCCCTTCGTTTTGCTCGTCAGGACGAAAAAGCTGGTCAAGCGCCGGGAGTTTGAAGAGTACATCAGCCAAAAGCTGGTGATCTGACGGCAAAAGATAATTTGTAAAAACAGCTTGAGAGAAAAGAACCTATCTGCTATAATTATGTCGTTGCAGTAGGCTCTTTTCTCTATGCGACGAAGTAGGAATCGAAAAATTCTGTATGCACGCTTTACGCCATACCTACGCCACAAGAGCGATTGAATGCGGCGTACAGCCCAAAGTGCTGCAAAAGCTGCTGGGTCACGCAAGTATAAAAACAACGATGGACAGATACGTCCATGTCACATCTGAATCCTTGGATCAGGCTGTACGGCAATTTGAATCAGGCAGGGTTTCTTGGCATATAAGTCCATGCGAAAATGGCGTAAAAATGGCGTAAGCCAAACACGCCGGATTCCGGAAACCCTTGAAAATCAAGACTTTTTAAGGAGAGCGAAAAACTATGAAATTAGGTATCGAGGGCGATTCACCTGATTCTATATCTCAATAGTACTCCATAAATGCCGATAATTCTTGATTTCAGCGTATTTTCTGCACAAATTTCCACTATATAACTTCATGCAATTCCATACTACTCCACGCCGAAATGGTGTAAAAATGGTGTATGGAAAATCGGATTGCAGGCGCGAAAATGACACACTACTACCGCCCTCAAAAATCGAATGAAAGCTCTGATGAAACACACAGCCATCGGCATGACCGTCCAACGGATATGCCGATGGTTGTTTCATTTTCTGCTGCATTTCGGGGCGAATATGGAGAAAAATATCGCCAGTACGTCGCTTGAATTTCCTGCCCATCTTGCCACTCCGCCTTGTGATAACGGCATTTCGTGTGCCAATAAAGGGTGGAATCTTACCTTTGCAGGGCTTTGCTTGAATAGCAAAGCCTTATCTAAAATCATTTGTCGAATTTTGTATTTTGTCAGTTATAACTTATATTTTTGCAATTTCTCCATTGAGTTTCAATCGTAAATGTGATATACTGTGGTCAGCCACGGAAGGAGGGTGAAGTTTTATGATTAAACGCGAACTGTATATGAGCCGTATCCGTCCGTTCATCGGAACGGAGCTGGTCAAGGTCATGACCGGTATCCGCCGCTGCGGAAAGTCGGTCATGTTGGAGCTGATCCAGCAGGAGCTTGCGGAGTCCGGCGTCAGCCCGACGCAGTTTATCTCCATCAATTTTGAAGATATGAGCTATTCCCACCTGCAAACCGCGCAGGCGCTGCACGACGAGATCACCAAACGCGCCAAGGAGATCGGCGGCAAGATCTACCTCTTTTTCGATGAGATTCAGGAGGTCAAGGGCTGGGAGAAGTGCATCAACTCTCTCCGCGTCTCGCTGGATTGCGACATCTATATCACCGGCTCCAATGCAAAGCTGCTGTCCGGTGAGCTTGCGACCTATTTGGGCGGACGGTATGTGGAGTTTGTGATCTATCCGTTCTCCTTCGCAGAGTTCATGGAGCTATATCGCTCAATTGCGCCCGATACCTCCATCCAGCAGTGTTTCCAAAAGTATTTGCTCGCCGGAGGGATGCCCTATCTCGCAAATCTCCGATATGCGGATTCGCCGTCCAAGCAATATCTTCACGATCTGTTCAACTCTGTCCAGCTCAAGGACATCGTGAAGCGGAATAAAATCCGGGATGTAGATTTGCTGGAACGGATCATTGCCTATGTGATCGCCAATGTGGGAACGACCTTCTCGGCGACCTCTCTTGCAAAGTTCCTGAAAAACGAGCAGCGCACCGTCGCCCCGGAAACAATTCTGAACTATATCAAATACTGCTGCGAGGCGTACCTGTTCTATCAGGTGAAGCGGGAGGACTTGCAGGGCAAACAGATCCTTGCCTCCAATGAGAAGTACTATATTGCCGATCACGGCATCCGCGAGGCTGTTTTCGGCGGCAATATGCGGGACATCAATCTCATTTTGGAGAATATCGTGTATCTGGAATTGCTACGCCGGGGTTACGAAGTGACTGTCGGCAGAACGGGAGATAAGGAAATTGATTTTGTATGCGACAAGCGCGGCGAAAAGCTGTATGTTCAGGTGTGCTATCTGCTCGCCTCCGATGAAACGGTTAACCGCGAGTTTGGCGCGTATGATAGCATCCGTGATAACTTCCCAAAGTACGTTGTTTCTCTCGATGAGTTCGATATGAGCCGAAATGGGATCAAACACCGAAATATCCGCGATTTTCTCTTAGCTGAGGAATGGAATTAAGTAAGAAGCCCAGCATCGCGCCGTTTGACGTGATGCTGGACTTCTTAAAACTCAAAATGGCAAATCCAAATGATAGGCATCTTTGACTTTTTGCAATTCCTCCATAATCTTATGGGGACAATTAAAAAGGAGTTCCTGTAGAGAAGGGAATAAAGTATACTCTCGCGGATTTCCATAGCTTGTCCAACTGCTTGCATATACAAGCTCATTTTGAACAAAAAATTCAAGGCAACTTCCATAGTTGTTTGAAAGTGTGGAATCAAGTGTGTTTTTGCTCTCCCACTGCCTTATATTTTCGATTTCTCCTTCTGCCATCCAACGGTCACCAAACGCGCGCATTCTCTCTTCCACGATATAAGCAATAAACAGCCGTATATTAATGTCAAGCGTGTCATCTGACCAGATTTTTTTGAATATGTTGACGGCTAATTCAATATGCTGATCTACGCATTTTTTAAGTGGTGGAAGTATCTGTGCTGCGTTTGCAGAGTATTTGCGAAAAGTGTCGATGCCAAATTCCAGAGTATCGTTATTCAAAGCCCCGTTATCAAAAGATGACAGCAGATCAAACGCGTTATCGACATTTACGCCACGGATTTCGCATTTGTTTAACCAGCTTGAAATAGTAGATTTAGAGACTTTTCGAACATTTTCATGAAGTATGTAGTATAGCACGATTCGTTCATCGTCAGTGGTTATTTCTGCAATAGTATCTGCGATGGAATTATCAGAACCACCCGGGGGCAATTCTCTCGCTTTCAAATATTCTGCATACCTTGTTCTAAGTTTATTATTCTCGTACGTGATAAGACTCGCTTTTGTGTGCGGAGCCGATACCGCTTCGCTCACAGTATCATAAATGTATGAAATATCTGTATCGGAATCCAACCGTCTTAACTTATATTCGTTATTTAGGAATCCGTACATGTTGCCCGAATTAATTTCCGGCAAGGCAACTGGAATTACAGGAACGTCCTCATACCAGAGCACCCCCGCTTCATTCAGGCAATAGGCACTCTGATAGTAATCATGCGAAAGAATCGCAATGCTAACTGCGCTGCTTTTCAGCGCAGATCTGACTTCATCAGAAATGCGTTCATTTATGTCGTTGCCCGGCAGAGAAGAGCAGAAAACCGTTTCCTTAGAAATTCCGGTTCCTGCAAAAAAGTCAACAAGCATATCCGCAATACCTTTATCAGTTGATCGGTGGCTTATGAAAATTGTATTTCTCACCTTTTTCCCTTGTGTTGCATTGATGGGGTTATGCGCGTTATACTCAGCCAATCGTTCACTATATGTTCTTGCAGAATTATTTAGAATGACAAAGTATGGCTCATTATCAGCCCATTTAACATCAATATAGCCGAGTCCTTTTAGCTCTCTTATGATACCGTCAAGTTCTTGCTCTTGTTGCATAGAAAGCCCGTTGTATTGTTCCCGCAATACCTGCGTAGGGTTTTCTGAACAGACCAGCTTTAACAGTAACCCTTCAGAATTAGATGGAAGTTTTCTAAAATCCATAGATTCTCCTCATAATTGTGGTTTGTCCAACACATACATCAACTGACTTGCCAGCATAATCTGCTCCATAGCCTCACGTTTTTCATATTGAAGATTGGCATGAGCCGCAGGATTGCGATAGGCTGCCACGATTCCTTCAAACAGAGATTGGATTCCGCGTCGGTAGTCCCTGCCGCTGGTGGTAGTTGTGTCACAGAATTTGAAAGCGCCGTTCTCGCTCATAAGTGCGCCAATCACATCACCAATCTTCGCGGGAACTGCTGCGCCGGTTTTTAACTCCAAAAACTTTTCACGCAGACGAGATTCTACTTCTTTGACCGCCTTTTCTGCTGCGGTTGAGTAGTGACCATCTACATATAACTCATGGGAGACATTCACAATCCGCGGATGAATTGCAGACCAGAACCGGGCAATGGAAGGTTCTGCTCCGATATGGCAAATAATTACCATCAGCTCACCAAAGGCAACAGGATTCACAAGTGCGGGGCTCATACCGTTTCCTTGAAAAAGAATGTTTGCAATACCAGGCAGCATAGCAGCGTAGAAAGGATACTCCGTTTGTGTTTCTTTTGCTATTACGCCGATCCACTGGTGAATGCGCTGAATTTTCTGAGGCGTATGGAGAAACTGCATATTTAAGGGCGTATTTGTATTGTCTATCCATTTTCGCAGCTCATACAGTTCGTTTTCATACGGCAGTTTCAAAACACGCACCTCCCTTACAGCGCCTTTACCGTGTCGATAAACTGACTCATGCTCATTGCACCCGGCAAGAGGTTTTCGTCATTCTCAAACACCATATAATAGCGATAATCCTTGCCCGCTGCTGTACGCCACGCTTGACCGAGAGCAATCCTCTCCCGGCTACCATCATTTTTCAGATGTTCGCCCTTGGTTTCCGCGCAGATGAGCTTGCCGCTTTGGGTCATAATCAGAATATCGGGATAATGCTTGATAAAGCCATTGATTGCAAAATCCTGCTTTGCAATATTCCTGTGCCACCAGCGGACATTCGGCAGGGCGGTCAACTCCACAATCAGCTTTTCTTCCAGCTTGTTCATATCGCCGTTCTCCGCCGTGTACAGCGAACGGGCATATATGTCGGTATATGTGGCAGGATGGATAGAGGGGCGCAGACGGAAATAGGGCTTGCAGACGATGCGCTCCGTTTCCAGCCACTTTTCAAAAGTTTCCCGATAGTGGACTTCCAGCAACGTTTCAATCTTGTCACGGATCTTCGCCGCATAGCCCAGCGGGGCTTTCTCCATGGCGGCAAGCTGCGCCTTGTCCATATCGTCCACGATACGGTTTATGTAGGCACGCAGCTCGGCAGCGTCCACCATATTCAGCTTGTTAAGCTGATTGAACATCATTTCCTTGCATTGACGCACCCGGCTTTCCGGTGGCAGATTGTTGAACCACTCCTTGAAGTACCGCTGCTCGGCACTCTCCATCTTGAACACCTTCGGCAAACCGCCGTCCTGCTCCCGCACGTCGATTTCGCGGATTTCATCGTCTGCGGCGGCAAAATCAACGTCGTATGCCTTGCCCTTGAGGGTAAAGCCCTCTGCCAGCATTTCCTTGTCCAGCAGTTCAAAAGAACCGTCCGTAAACAAAGATTGCTCAACTTTCAGGAAAAACTGCGGGATTTGCAGCGTTTCAATATCTTCCCGGAACTGCGGGTTTACCCCAAACGATTTCACTTTATCCCGCACCTCCCACGGAAGATTGTCCATCACCGGATCATTGCCGGTCTGCTGAATTGCGTCTGTGTACGCCTTTTCGACCTCTGCGGCAGCATCCAGCATGGTGTCGGCTTTCGGGGCGATTTCAGGCGTTTGCACTTGTTCTCTGCGCCGCTCCAACTCTGCCCCGATCAATTTCCCATCCAGCCCCGAAAAATCGTCCTCGGCGCTTTCCGGTTTGGAAGTTCCTTGCGGGTCAGGCAGCGTGATTTGCTCTGCTGCCTGTTCGGGAATCTGCGGTTTTGCGGACTCACCGATCCGATAGTCCTTATCGCTGAATCCTGCGCTGTTCAAGCCCTTGACGATATGCGCCACAGTATTGTTGAAGTCGTTGGAAGAAGTCAGCACATAGGACATATTGAGCGCACTCTGCGTGTGTTGGCTCGTATGTGGAAGACGGAGAATCCGGCCCAAAATCTGCTCCACGTCAACCTGACTTGTCTTATTGGCAAGGGACGCAAGGATATAGGCAAAGGGGCAATCCCAGCCCTCTTTCAGCGCATTGACCGTGATGATATACCGAATCGGGCAGCTTGGGGACATCAAATCGGTGTTTTTCAGTTCGTTCACATCGGCGGTTCGAATGGCAATTTGCTCGGCGGGAATCCCGGCGTCCACCAGCTTGTCCCGCAGTTTTTCAAAGGTGGTCGCGTCCTCTTTGCCCTTCGGCTGTGCCTGAAACAGCGCGATAGGACGGATATATTTACCTGTTTTGGCGTACTCTGCATTTGCGATTTCTTCCAGTTTGTTCCGCAGGTCGATTGCATCAATCAGCACCTCAGATTGGCTGTCCCGGTTATAGACGATCACGGGCAGCTTTACCATGTGTTCGTTTTTCAGCTGCACCGCGTCCACATAGGAGATAATATTGCTCTCCTTTTTCGGTGTGGCGGTCAAATCCAGCACAAAGCAGGGATTGAAGTTTTCCAGCATTTCAAGGCTCAATTCCGACCGGGCATGGTGGCTCTCGTCCACGATGACAAGCGGGTTAAGCTGGTTGATAATCTGGAACAGGGCGGTTTCGTCCGCTTTTTCAATGGGGCTGTCGGGTTTGCCCAGCACTTTTGCAAACTCGGCAAGGTTGCTGTTCTCCTGATAGGCTTTCAAGACCTCCTTGCCGCGACCACGGAACGAATCGTAGGACAGCACCATAACCGACAACTGCTCCGTTACGGCGGTGGGGTTGAAGTTTTGACCGTTCAAAAGCTCCTGCTTGGTGTAAACCTCCACACGCCCACCGAAATCCACGTCGATTTTCTGACGGTAGGGATGGGATGTGTCTTTCAGAGCTTTTGCTGTCTGCGTCAGAATCGCATCCGACGGAACAAGCCACACGACCGCCTTTGTCTTGGTAGCGGGGAGTGCGTCAAAGATAGGGCGAACGGCGTTGCAGGCAATAAAGGTCTTGCCGCCGCCCGTCGGCACCTTGAAGCAAAGGTTCGGGACGCCGGGTATCACGTTTTGGTATAGCCCTAAAGCCGGGGCTGATTTCTCCTGCCAGAACAGGCGAAACGCCGCTGCGTCATTCTTTGTTTCGTTCAGCAGTTCCAGATAGCGGGTCAAGTCCGCTATGACCTTTTTCTGATATGTTTTCAGTTCCATACAGCGAACACCCCCTTACAGTCTGCTAATGTCTCTCGGAATCTTCTTGAATGTAACGCCCATTTTTGCCAGCTTGTCCTCGCTGATGGAGCAGCGGTCGGCATAGATCACCGTTCCATCGGCTTTTTCCATAATGGTGGAGAGGAACGCATAGTCCAGCACCGTCACGCGCTGCGGCTCGTAGTAGAAGTAATAGCCCGTGCTGTTGTGCTTGCCGAGGTAATACGGATTGCCGCCGCTGGGCGGGGCGTAGGGCTGCTTGGTTTCCATGAACCAGATGTATTCGCGGATTTTCTCCGGGGCAACGGCTTCATTCAGGCAATCACCCACAAGCAGCGGTTCACCAAGATCATAGAAGCTGAAACTGCCACCCGTACCCTCCACGGCGTTCTTGCCCTCGCCGTAGCCACGGATCACGCGCTTGACGCGCTCGGCGGTGATGCTGTCGGCGTAGTCCATCATCTCGACAAGAATGAACTTGCGGTGTCCGCCGTCCGCCTTGTTCATGTTCAGGACAGCATGGGCGGTAGTGCCGGAACCGGCAAAAGAATCAAGGATAATAGAATTGGAATCAGAAGCAATCTGTAAGATACGTTCTATTAAGTGATAAGGTTTTGGGGTGTCAAATGGCATTTCCCCACTAAAAATAGACTTAATCTCCTTTTTTGCATCCTGAGTATGGCCAACTTCTTCATATGACCATAAGGTCTGCGGAACGATACCATCAGAAACTTCTGTGAGAAAGATTTTGGGAGCAGGAACGTTATTTCCGTCTTTCCCCCACCAAATTCGGCCATCTTTATCCAGTTCGTGGAACTTCTCTTCTGAAACGCGCCAATACGAGCCAGATGGTGGCCCATTAATTACACGTCCACTTGGGCATGTGATGGAGTATGTACCTTTACTATAATAATTTCTTGCAGCTAAATTGTTGGGACGCCATAAACCACGAGGATCATTATCCGGGTTTTTATATGCCTTATTCTGCTTTTCAGTTCTTGGCATTTTATGAGGTGTCCACATATCTGCATTTTTTCCAAATACCAGAATATAGTCATGATCCTCTGAAAAGTGTTTCGCTGTACTTTTAGGCGCATAGTTTTTACGCCATATTACAGTGGCTATAAAGTTTTGCTCACCGAATACTTCATTGCAAATAGAACGGAGATTGAAGAATTCTGCGTCATCAATACTGATAAAGATTGCCCCATCATCCGCTAACAGCTTTTGCAGCAGCTTCAACCGCGGGTACATCATGCACAGCCACTTGTCATGGCGGGTCAGGTCCTCGCCCTCTTTGCCGACAACCTCGCCCAGCCACTTTTTGATCTTCGGGTCGTTGACGTTATCGTTATAGACCCAGCCCTCGTTGCCGGTGTTGTAGGGCGGATCGATATAGATGCACTTGACGCGCCCCTCGTACCGGGGCAGCAGCGCTTTCAGGGCTTCCAGATTATCGCCCCGGATAATCATGTTTTCGCTGCCGTTATCCTCATCGTGCTGTCCGTTTTCATCAAAGCTATACTTGCGCTCCAACACCCGAAACGGCACGTCCTGATGGTGATTGATCACCTTGCTTTTTCCAATCCATTCAAGTGTCGGCATGGCTGATTTCCTCCGTAATCGTGTTATCCTCATTTCAAATGAGGGTATTTCTTCCCTGACCCTCAGCAGTAATGAGGGTCACTTCTGGCTATGTCTGTATAGCGGTTATTGTGGTGAAAGACCTATCCTGTCTTGGAAGGACTAAATCCTTGTCCAACGCTGTCATCGTTTGTCGAATCGACAATTTGGGTAGATTCGTGACAAGGGGTCAGTGCGCCCATTCGCACCCGCGAGATGGAATAGACCCCATTATTTCGAGTTAGAGTCGCTGATATAATCTGCGGCTCATTTTTCATTTTCGACGGGCTTCTTGATATACTTGCCGTTCTTGATTCTCGCGTCCGCTGGCTTCTCTGCGTCCTCTGGAATCCCCCAGACCGAGCCAATGCGGATAGCACCGGGGACGCGCCCCTCGCTGCACAAAATCTGAATACGGCGGGTGGAGATACCCCAGCGTTCGGCGGTTTGCGTGATAGATAAATACTTCATGGGCAGTACTCCTGTTGCAGTTCATTCCTGCGTCTGCTTACAAAATCACAGTATAATTATAATCGTCAAAGCGAATAAAAGCAATGGCTTCCTGAAAAGTTCAGGAAGTATTTTCAATTCAGACATGAAAGGGGTGTGGGGCTTCCCCAAAAATCAAAATGGGCGTATCGGCTGCAAAGCTGAACCGCTCATTTTTTCGGTGTGTACGGACACCGGATGTGCTTGCTACTCTCTCAAATCTCATATCCGCAGATACAACGCGCTCCCGCTTTTGCAAAAGCAGGGGCGCATATTTTTTGAAAATTTCTCATTTCGATACCTGCGTTTTGACTTAAAAATGTCCGTTGTAAAGTGAAAGGAAAAAATTTTTTGCCGCCATACTCAACAAACGGCAAAAAGGTGTCCGTTGTAAAGTGAAAGGAGTTCTTTGATATGCCAGACCGTACACGACCCATCCGCAAAGAAATCTGCCTGAATGAGCAGGAATTGAGTCTGATTCGCCACAAGATGAACCAACTCGGCACCCGCAACTTCGGCGCGTATGCCCGGAAAATGCTGATCAACGGGTACATCATCAAGGTCGATTACACCGAGCAGAAGAAGCTGGCTGCCGCTGTCAGCAGGATTGCCACAAACATCAACCACGTCTGCCACCGCATCAACAGTACCGGGCATTTCTACGATGCCGATGTTGCCGAACTGAAAGAACGGATGGCTGACGTATGGGAGATGCTGAAAGCACAGCAGAGAAACGAATTGTGATTCGGGAAAGGAGTACAGATATGCCGCGCATGAGCAAATCAAAAAAGCTGGAATGGTCGTTCTTCCTGAATGACCGGGGACGCAAGGCGTACAACACCCTCTGCCGCCGCTGCGTCCATGACTGCAAGCAGAGTTTCCGGGCGGTTGTCGTTATTTGCCCACATTATCGGTCAAAGAGGGCAAAAAAGGGTGGCACATCTGCGTACTCCCCTCGTGGACCTGACAGAAAACCGCCATAGCAGCCGTATCACACCAGACCAGAGAGGATGTGATGAAAAATCTATTTCAAACTGAATACTGCATTGCCGCCATTCATTCCCTTGCCGCGCTTCATGCTGGCGGGCGAATACTCCATCAACGCCAAGCTGCTATATGGGCTTCTGCTCAACCGCACCATGCTTTCCCAGAAAAGCGGTTGGGTGTCCGAGGATGGGAATGTGTATGTGATCTATACGATCAAGCAGATGGCAAACGATCTTGACCGGAGTGAGCGGACGGTCAAGACCGCCCTGCGGGAGCTGGAAAATGCCGGATTGATTACCCGCATCCGTCAGGGCTGGAATCAGGCAAACCGCATCTTTCTGCAAATCCCGGACAGGGTGCAGGTTTCTTCCCGTCCAGAGGGCAATATCTGCCCAATGGATGTGCAGGATTCTTCCCCTTGCATGGGACAAAAATTGCCTACAAGTAATACTGATACAGAATATAAAGAACATAGTAAGACTGAAAAAGTAGAGAGTACGCGCCGCCGATATGGAGAGTTTCAAAATGTTTTCCTGTCAGGCGAGGAATGTACCTGGCTGGAAGCGGCTTATCCCGGCAAAGCTGCCGAATACATTGAGCGGCTGTCCCGGTACATGGCTTCCAATGACAGGCACTATGCCAATCACTATGCCACCATCAAGAAGTGGCTGGACGAGGACAGCAAGGGCAGGAGTGCGAAAAACTATACCTACGATGATAACGAGGGAGAATGTCTATGAATCCGATTTTTACGAAAATGGTTGATGCCGTTGAAGCGGCTAATGCCGCACCTGACGATTACATCAATTCCGCTGATGGGCTGAAATACTGCGGCAAGGGCCACACGCCGAAAGAAGCCTTTTATCCCGCAGAACTTCAGGCACAGGGCTTTACCAAGCACCCGGTTATGTGCAAGTGCGCTGCCGAACGCCGAGAACAGGAAGAAGCGGAGCGCCGGGAATACGAGCGAATGTCCTATATGACAATGCTCCGCAGCGAAGCGTTCCGTGATATGCCCGCCGCTGGCTGGCGGTTTGAGGCAGCCGCAGTTACGACACCCCAGCTTGAAAAGGCGAGGGGTTACGCGCAGAACTGGGACGAGTTCAAAAAAGCGGGGATCGGGCTTCTCCTGTTCGGGAACGTTGGCACAGGAAAATCCTATGCCGCTGGATGCATTGCCAACGCTCTGATTGACCGTCTGGAGTCCGTCCTCTTTGTGGGAATGTCTGATGTAGTCAACCGTATGCAGGGTAACTTCGGTTCGGACCGCGACCATTACATGAAATCGCTTATGCGCCCCGACCTCCTCATTCTGGATGATTTGGGGGCAGAACGTAACACCAGCTTCGGTAAGGAGCGAGTGTTCGATGTGGTTGACAAACGGCTGCTGACCGGCAAGCCCATGATCGTCACCACGAATATCCCGCTTTCCGTTATGAAGCAAGCTGTCGATCTGGATGACCGCCGAATTTATGACCGCATCTTGGAGGTCTGCGTCCCGATCATGTTCGATGGAGACAGCTTCCGCAAAAGCACCGCTGCCGACAATCTGAAAACGGCGGCTCGTCTGCTCGGCTGATAAACCCAAGAAAGGAGCTTTTACATGGAGAATTGCATCGGCACCGTTCCGATCCATCTGAAAATGACGCTGACCGCCAGAGAGGCAGCAGAATACAGCAATATCGGTATCAACAAGATTGACAGTATGCTGAGAACGCCCAACTGCCCGTTCGTGCTTTTCGTCGGCACAAAGAAGCTGGTCAAGCGAAAGGAGTTTGAACAGTTCATCAGTGAAAAACTGGTGATATAAGTGGCTTCGGAAGATTTGTAAATAAGAGGAGAGTTTTTTCACGCAACGGCTTGAGAAAAAGGACGTTATATGCTATAATTTATGTGTAGTAGTGCGTCCTTTTTCGCAAGCGCGGAAAGGATACAATCTATGGGTAAGAATCTGAAAGGCAAAGAATGTGGTAAGGGTATCTGCCAGAGAAAGGACGGTTTATATTACGCACGGTTCGTAGATAAAACAGGAAAGCGGCATGAGAAGTATCTTCCGACGCTCCCCGAAGCTCGCAACTGGATTGAAGAATCAAAATACGCCGATGCGCACGAGGATGTTTTCGTAGCCACCGATACGACGGTGGATCAATGGTTTGATTTTTGGATTGAGAACATTGTGGGTGATTTAGCCCCCAATACGCTTCGCAACTATCGGGAGCGGTATGTTCACAATATTCAGCCTGTTATGGGCAAAATGATGATTGCCAACGTCAAGCCGATGCACTGCAAAAAGGTGTTCATACAGATGGATGCTGACTATGCGGGTTCCACCATCCGTCAAGCCTATATCACAATGGGTACGATGTTCAAGGCTGCGAAGATGAATGACCTGATTGCCAAGCACCCAATGGACGGTGTGCGGTTTACAAAGCCGGTTCGTGCGACAGACGATATTAAGTTCCTCACCCGTGACGAGCAGCGCGTGTTTCTTGAAACAGCGAAACGCTCCCGCAACTACAATCAGTACGCACTGATTCTTGAAACCGGCTTGCGTACCGGAGAGATGATCGGACTGACGTGGGACGCGATTGACTTTGAAAAGCGCACGCTCACGGTCAACAAAACATTGGAGTTTCGACACGGTGAACAGTATTGGCGTGCGGGTCCTCCGAAAACACAGCACAGCTACCGCACAATACCGTTGACGGATCGGGCTTATGAAATCCTCAAAGGTATTTGGAACAGCCGCCCGGAGCAAAAGGAGTCACCGACGCTGGACAAAACGCTTGAGTACATAGACAGACGTACAGGCGTTTCTTCTCGGCTTGTCATGCGCGATCTTGTCTTTATCAACTGGCGAACAGGAGAGCCAGCGAAGAACAGTTCCTATGATACCCACTTATATAAGCTCTGCGACGAAGCAGGGATCAAACACTTTTGTATGCACGCTTTACGCCATACTTATGCCACGAGAGCGATTGAAAGCGGTATGCAGCCGAAGGTGCTGCAAAAGTTGCTGGGTCATGCCAGCATCAAAACAACAATGGATCGGTATGTTCATGTGACTGCCGAATCGCTGGATTATGCCATCAAGCAATTTCAGCAAAATGGTGTAGTCTGATAAAATCCAATAAAGCCAAATGCGGAAATGGTGTAAAAATGGTGTAACAGCCAAGACGCCAAACGCTGAAACCCCTTGAAAATCAAGGAAAATTGAAGGAGAATGAGTACAAATGAAATTAGGAATCGTGGGGCTGCCCAATGTGGGAAAGTCCACTCTGTTCAACGCCATCACCAACGCCGGTGCCGAGAGCGCCAACTACCCCTTCTGCACCATCGAGCCCAATGTGGGCGTGGTGGCCGTGCCGGATGAGCGGCTGGACAAGCTGGCGGAGATGTACCAGCCCGATAAAAAGACCCCCGCCGTCATCGAATTTGTGGACATCGCCGGTCTGGTGAAGGGAGCCAGTCAGGGAGCGGGCCTCGGCAACAAGTTTTTGGAGAACATCCGCCGTACCGACGCCATCGTCCATGTGGTGCGCTGCTTCGATGACGAGAATATCATGCACGTGGTAGCCGATGCCGGTACCAACGTACCG
This sequence comes from Vescimonas coprocola, assembly GCF_018408575.1. NCBI lineage: Bacteria > Bacillati > Bacillota > Clostridia > Eubacteriales > Oscillospiraceae > Vescimonas > Vescimonas coprocola. The sequence goes on along the minus strand of NZ_AP023418.1, from coordinate 2,152,314 downwards.
GTGGACCCGCTGGGGGACATCGAGACCATCGACATGGAGCTGATCCTGGCGGATCTGGAGATGGTGAACCGCCGGGTGGAGAAGGCCGCCAAGGCCGCCAAGGGCGACAAGAAGTTCCTCCACGAGGCGGAGGTGTTCAAGGCACTGGCGGAGCATCTGGACGCCGGGAAGTCCGCCCGCACCTTCTCCTGCGGCGATGACGACCGGGCGCTGGTGGAGACCTGCGACCTGCTGAGCCTGAAGCCCATCATCTACGCCGCCAACATGGACGAGGCGGGCTTTGCCGATTATGAGAACAACCGCTACTTCCGGCTGGTGCGTGATCTGGCACAGAAGGAGGGCGCACAGGTGCTGCCCATCTGCGCCAAGCTGGAGCAGGACATCGCCGAGCTGGACGATCCGGAGGAGCGGGCCATGTTCCTGGAGGATCTGGGCATCGAAAAGTCCGGTCTGGATCGCCTGATCCAGTGCAGCTATGATCTGCTGGGCCTGATCTCCTTCCTGACCTACGGCAAGGACGAGTGCCGGGCGTGGACCATCCGCAAGGGTACCAAGGCCCCGCAGGCGGCGGGCAAGATCCACTCCGATATCGAGCGGGGCTTCATCCGGGCGGAGACCATCAACTTCGACGAGATGATGGCCTGCGGCGGCAGCGTGGCCGCCGCCAAGGAGAAGGGGCTGCTGCGGTCCGAGGGCAAGGATTATGTGGTCAAGGACGGCGACATGATCTACTTCCGCTTCAACGTATAAGCATGACCTGCAAGGGACACGGTTTGCCGTGTCCCTTTTTCATCCCCGGCCAATTCCGCCGTTTACAAAGGACGGTTTTTCTGATATGATAATGCATATCTATGGACTATCTACGCACAAAACAAAGGGAGAACATCCTCCCTGTGCGGATAGAGCGTGCCTTTTTTATGAAAGGAGACAACTGTTATGAACCAAGAGATCCAGTCTATTCTGGCCAGGGTAGACCACACCCTGCTGGCCCAGAGCGCCACTTGGAACGAGATCAAGGCCATTTGCGACGACGGCGTCAAGTACGGCTGCGCCAGCGTGTGCATCCCCGCCTCCTATGTGAAGCAGGCGGCGGAGTACGTGGACGGCAAGGTTGCCATCTGCACCGTCATCGGCTTCCCCAACGGCTATGACACCACCGCCGCCAAGTGCTTCGAGGCGGAGGACGCCGTGAACAACGGCGCTTCCGAGGTGGATATGGTCATCAACATCGGCTGGGTGAAGGACGGCCTGTACGATCAGGTGCTGGAGGAGATCCGGGCCGTGAAGGCCGCCTGCCACGGCAAGCTGCTGAAGGTCATCATCGAGACCTGTATGCTCACCGATGCCGAGAAGATCGAGATGTGCCGTGTGGTGTCCGACTCCGGCGCCGAGTACATCAAGACCTCCACCGGCTTCGGCGGAGGCGGCGCCACCCGTGAGGATGTGGCCCTCTTCAAGGCCCATGTGGCTCCCCATGTGAAGATCAAGGCTGCCGGCGGCATCGCCGACCTCAACGACGCCCGTGACTTCGTGGCCCTTGGGGCCGACCGTCTGGGCACCAGCCGCATTGTCAAGGCCGTGAAGGCCATGGAACAGGAATAAAAGGAGGAACCATCTATGCCTACCCCCCATAATAACGCCGCCCCCGGCGCCTTCGCCAAGACCGTGCTCATGCCCGGCGATCCCCTGCGCTCCAAGTTCATTGCCGAGACGTTTCTGGAAAACCCCGTGCTGGTGAACAACGTCCGTGGCGTGCAGGGCTATACCGGTACGTACAAGGGCGTGCCGGTGTCCGTCATGGCCTCCGGCATGGGAATGCCCTCCATCGGCATCTACGCCCACGAGCTGTACACCCAGTACGGCGTGGAAAACATCATCCGTGTGGGCTCTGCCGGAGCCATGCGGGCCGATCTGGAGCTGGGCAGTGTGGTGGCCGGACAGGGTGCCTGCACCAACTCCAGCTTCGCCGACCAGTACGAGCTGGGTGTCCACTATGCCCCCATTGCCGACTTCGATCTGCTGATGGCCGCCGTGGAGTCGGCCCGTGAGCTGGGCGTGAAGATGCCCGTGGGCAACCTCTACTCCTCCGATACCTTCTATGACGCCGCCGGCCGCAACGCCCGGATGCAGAAGATGGGCGTCATGGCCGTGGAGATGGAGGCCGCTGCTCTGTACTGCACCGCCGCCTATCTGGGCAAGCGTGCGCTGGCTATCTGCTCCATCAGCGACAATCTGGTGCTGGGTACCGAGCTCACCGCCGACGAGCGCCAGACTACCTTCACCAACATGATGAAGATCGGCCTGGAGGTAGCGGTAAAAATGACAAAATAAAGCCGTTTTGCCCACAAAGCACCCGTTTTTTCGAACCCTGCCATGGTGAAAAATGCAGCAGACCCTGCAAATAGGGCTTGCCCTTTCCTGCCGTATCTGTTATAATGCACCTGAACGGGCAAGCTTTGCCCGAATAAATGAAGGAAGGTAGAACAATCATGAAAAGAGTTCTCGCTATGATCCTTGCGCTTGTCATGGCTCTGGCTCTGGTTGCCTGCGGCAACAAGAACACGGACGATGGCAAGAAAGACGATGACAAGAAAGACACCCCCACCGTCATCACCAACCCCGATGAGGTTCAGGATGAGATGACCTCCTCCGACGGCAAGTACGAGGTGGCTTTCGTCACCGACGTGGGTCAGCTGAAGGATAAGTCCTTCAACCAGGGTACTTACGACGGCGTGAAGCTGTACGCCGCCAACAACAACCTGTCCTACAAGTACTATCAGCCCGCCAACGGCAGTGAGGTCACCGATGATGACCGCTTCGCCGCTATGAAGGCCGCCGTGGACAACGGCGCCAAGGTGGTTGTCTGCGCCGGTTATCTGCAGGAGGCTGCTCTGCGTATGGCGGCCAAGCAGTTCACCGATGTGTCCTTTGTCTTCATTGATGGTTATCCCGTCGGTGAGGAAGCCGATGTGAAAGATTCCCCCGCTCTGAAGAACATTGCCGGCGTTGCCTTTAAGGAAGAGCAGTGCGGCTATCTGGCCGGTTACGCTGTTGTCAAGGAAGGCTACACCAAGCTGGGCTTCACCGGTGGCGGCGGCGGCAACAACCCCGCCTGCTGCCGTTACGGCTATGGCTTCGTGCAGGGCGCTGACGCCGCTGCCAAGGAGCTGAACGAGAAGGTAGAGATCAACTACTCCTGGCAGTATGGTGCCAGCTTCTCCGCTTCCCCCGAGCTGCAGACCATGGCCGCCGGCTGGTATCAGGCTGGCACTGAGGTCATCTTCGCCTGCGGCGGTTCCATGTTCGCCTCTGTCGCCGCTGCTGCCGGCGCTGAGGAGGGCAAGGTCGTCGGCGTGGACGTGGACCAGTCTGGTGAGTCCCCCACCGTGATCACCTCCGCCATGAAGGGCCTGGCTGACTCTGCTCAGTGGGCTCTGGGCAAGTTCTATGCCGGTGAGTTCGCCTCCATCGGCGGTGTCCAGACCTCTCTGGGTGCCAATGAGAACGCCGTGGGTCTGCCCACTGCTACTTGGTCCCTGACCAAGTGGAGCGTTGATTCTTACAAGGTCATGCTGCAGGACATCAAGGACGGCAAGATCGCCATCGACAACAACTACGACAATCTGGCCAGCACCGAGAATGTCACTCTGAACATCGTCGGCTAAGCCTCTGCGTGTCGAACTCCACAGCGCCCGTGCTCTGCACGGGCGCTGTTTTTTGCTCCAAAGCCCCGGATGCCTCCCGTGGAGATTTGCGGCATCCCGCTTGTCAACCGGCGGCCGTCATGCTATAATTTTCCAAGGAAGCCGGAAGGGGGGAGCACACATGGGACTGCACGACGGACATCGCCAGCGCAAGCGGGAGCGCTTCCTGAAGCAGGGAGCCGACGGTCTGGCGGATCATGAGGTGCTGGAGCTGCTGCTGTACTATGCCATCCCCCGCCGGGACACCAACGAGCTGGCCCACCGGCTGATCCAGCACTTCGGTACGCTGGACGCCGTGTTCCAGGCCCCGCCGGAGGCACTGATGCAGGTGTCCGGCATCGGGGAGAATGCCGCCGTGCTGTTGAATCTGGTGCCGGCGGCCCAGCGGTGCGCCCGGCGCAGCGTCTCTGCCGAACGCATCCTCAACTCCGTGGAGCGCTGCGGTGCCTACTTCATGGACCTGCTGGATGCTCAGCGCCGGGAGCTGCTGTATCAGGTGTGTCTGGACGGCAAGGGAAAGGTGCTTTCCTGCAAATGCCTGTCCCAAGGCAGCGCCGATATGACCTCCCTCAGCATCCGGCAGGTGGTGGAGAATGCCCTGCTGTCCGGCGCCGCAGGCGTGGTGCTGGGCCACAATCACCCCAGCGGTGTGGCTCTGCCGTCGGCGGAGGACCGGGCCGCCACCCTGCAGGTGCGGGACGCTCTGGCCACCATGGATATCCGCCTGCTGGACCACATCATCGTGGCCGACGGTGATTTCGTCTCCATGGAGGCCAGCGGCCTTCTGTACGGCTGACCCACTCGAAAGGAAATTCCCCCAGCGCCCCGCTCCGGATGGAGCGGGGCGCTGCCATGTTTTCCCTCCACAAAATCAGAACATTTGTTTCAAAATTCATATTTACATATGAGATTTTTGTGGTAAAATAAAGTGATATACACTGAAATTGCAGGAGGCCCATTCCATGCCCCAGTTCAAAGTTATTTCGGAATATACCCCCTCCGGCGACCAGCCGCAGGCCATCGAAAAGCTGGCGGAGGGACTGGAGAACGGCCTGCGCCAGCAGGTGCTGCTGGGCGTCACTGGCAGCGGCAAGACCTACACCATGGCCAAGGTCATCGAGAAGGTGCAGCGCCCCACGCTGGTGCTGGCCCACAACAAGACGCTGGCGGCCCAGCTGTGCGAGGAGTTCCGGGAGTTCTTCCCGGAAAACGCCGTGGAGTACTTCGTCTCCTACTACGACTACTATCAGCCGGAGGCGTACATCCCCCACACGGATACCTTCATCGAGAAGGACGCCGCCATCAACGCCGAGATCGAGCGCCTGCGCCACAGCGCCACGGCAGCCCTCTTTGAGCGGCGAGACGTCATCGTGGTGGCGTCGGTGTCCTGCATCTACGGCTTGGGGGATCCCATCGACTACGCCAACATGGTCATCTCCCTGCGGCAGGGGAAGGAGTACCCACGGGAGCAGCTGCTGCGGAAGCTGGTGGAGATCCGCTACGACCGCAACGACGTGGCCTTTGAGCGCAATATGTTCCGGGTCCGGGGGGACACGGTGGAGATTTACCCGGTGTACGCCAACGGCTACGCCATTCGGGTGGAGTTCTTTGGGGACGAGATCGACCGCATCTCGGAGATCAACCCCGTCACCGGTCAGGCCCAGCGGGTGCTGCAGCACGTGGCCATTTACCCCGCCAGCCACTACGTCACCACCAAGGAGAAGATGGAGCGGGCGGTGCAGGAGATCGAGCGGGAGCTGGCGGAGCGCAAGGCCTACTTTGAGGATCACGGCAAGCTCATCGAGGCCCAACGCATCGACCAGCGCACCCGCTACGATGTGGAGATGATGCGGGAGCTGGGCTACTGCACCGGCATCGAGAATTACAGCCGGGTCATCTCCGGCCGGGAGCCGGGCTCTCCGCCCACCACGCTGCTGGACTACTTCCCGGAGGACTTTGTCCTCTTTGTGGACGAGAGCCATGTGACCCTACCTCAGGTGCGGGCCATGTATAACGGCGACCGGGCCAGGAAGGAGAGCCTGGTGGAGTACGGCTTCCGCCTGCCCTGCGCCTATGATAACCGCCCCCTGAAGTTCCCGGAGTTTGAGGAGCGCTTCCGTCAGGCGGTGTTCGTCTCCGCCACGCCGGGGGAGTACGAGCGGGAGGGAGCCGACCAGATCGTGGAGCAGGTGATCCGCCCCACGGGCCTGCTGGATCCCCGTGTGGAGGTGCGGCCCGTCACCGGCCAGATCGACGATCTGGTGGAGGAGATCCGGATCCGTGCCGCACGGGACGAGCGGGTGCTGGTAACCACCCTCACCAAGCGCATGGCGGAGGATCTGACGGACCACATGAAGGGCCTTGGCCTGCGGGTGCGGTATATGCACTCCGACATCGCCACCATCCAGCGGATGGAGCTGATCCGGGACCTGCGGCTGGGGGAGTTCGACGTGCTGGTGGGCATCAACCTGCTGCGTGAGGGACTGGACCTGCCGGAGGTGTCCATGGTGGCCATTCTGGACGCCGATAAGGAGGGCTTCCTCCGCAGCGAGACCAGCCTCATCCAGACCATCGGCCGGGCCGCCCGCAACGCAGAGGGACTGGTGGTGCTGTACGCCGATACTGTCACCCCCTCCATGAAGGCGGCCATTACCGAGACAGAGCGTCGCCGGAAGAAGCAGGACGCTTACAACAAGGCCCACGGCATCGTCCCTCAGACCATCCGCAAGAGCGTGCGGAAGGTGCTGGAGATCTCCCATTCGGCGGAGGAGGAAAAGACCACCGCCCGCCGCAAGCTGACGGACGCCGAGCGGGAGGCCACCATCCGCCGGCTGGAAAAGGAAATGAAGGAAGCCAGCAAAATGCTGGAATTCGAATACGCCGCCCTGCTGCGTGACCAGATCATCGAGCTGCGGGGCCAGAAGTAACAGGAGGCGCTATGGCCCATATACCCACCGTGGATATCCGCCAACTGGGGGATATCTCCTTTGACCGCCAACTGGAGCTGGCCCGGCAGCCCAACCGGGATTACGACGTGGACCGGTGGCTGTTCGTCCCCAACACCTACACCGAGTACCGGTACATTCTGGGTACACGGGGGGAAAAGCCTCTGATCTGCGTGGGCATCAACCCCTCCACCGCCCGGCCCGGTGCGCTGGATCCCACCCTGAAAAGCGTGGAACGCATCGCCCGCAACAGCGGCTTTGACTCCTTCATCATGTTCAACGTCTATGCCCAGCGGGCCACCTCCCCCGACGATATGGAGCGCACCTGCAACCCGGAGTTGCACCGGGAGAATATGCGGGCCTTTGCCTACATTCTCTCCCGCACACCGGATCCGGTGGTGTGGGCGGCCTGGGGGACCATCATCGAGAAGCGGGACTACCTGTGGCCCTGCCTGCGGGATATGATCGCCTTGGGAGAGGCCGCCGGCGCCCGGTGGGTCACCTGCGGCAAGCGCTCTGCGGCGGGGCATCCCCATCATCCCCTGTACCTCCGGGCAGACGCCGTGCCGGAGCCCTTCGACGTGGCGGCCTACGCCGCTGCGGGGGAGACCCGTGCTGCCGCTGCGGCCCGTGGCCGTCGCCGCCGGATATGAGGAGGGGAGCGCTATGACGGAGAAGCGTGCCGGGCTCAGCGCCATGACCCTGAAATACATCGCCATGGCCACCATGCTGGTGGACCATATGGGCTACGTCCTGTTCCCGTGGATCCTGTGGCTGCGGTGCGTGGGGCGCATCGCCTTTCCCATCTTCGCCTTTCAGATCGCTGAGGGCTGCATCCGCACCCATGACAGGCGGCGGTACGCCCTGCGGCTGCTGCTGTTTGCGGTGCTGACGGAGGTACCCTTCGATCTGGCCTTCAACGGCCAAGTGCTGTACCTCGGCTACCAGAATGTCCTGTGGACGCTGCTGGCCGGGGCGCTGGTGTGCTGGGCGGCGGACTGGGCGCAGAGGACCCCGGACGCCCTGCACCTTCTGGCGGCCACGGCGGCGTTTGCCGGAGCCTTCTGGCTGCTGGAGGTCTGCCATACGGACTACGGCGGCTGGGGCATGGCCCTGATTTTGTTGTTTCACCTGTCCCGTGGGAACCGGCTGATCCAGCTGGCGGGACTGGCGGTGTTCTGTGTCGCCAGCGTAGGCGGCGTCAGCATCGAACTGTACGCACTGGTGAGCCTTGCCTTCATCTGGCTCTATGACGGGCGGCGGGGCTATTGCAGCCGCCCCATCCAGTGGTTGTGCTACGCATTTTATCCCGTTCACCTGCTGCTCCTGTGGCTCTATGCCCGGACGGTGGACGGCATATGGTATTTGACATAAGGAGATACATCATGGCAAAGCATAAAGAGGAAAAGACCAACGTCATGCGGGTGCTGGATCAGAAGAAGATCCCCTATACCGCCCACACCTACGACCCGGAGAGCGGCATCGACGGCGTGTCCGTGGCCCGTTCGCTGGGGCAGGATCCGGCATCGGTGTTCAAAACGCTGGTGGCCCGTGGGGCCAGCGGCGGTTACTATGTGTTCGACATTCCCGTGGCTGCCACGCTGGACCTGAAAAAAGCCGCCCATGCCGTGGGGGAGAAGTCCGTGGCCATGCTGCCTCAGAAGGAACTGCTGCCCCTGACGGGCTACGTCCACGGCGGGTGCAGCCCCGTGGGCATGAAAAAGCTGTTCCCCACGGTGTTTCATGAGACGGCGGCGAGCCTGCCTGTCATCATGGTGTCGGCGGGGAAGCTGGGGTACCAGATCGCCTGCGACCCCAAGGCACTGTTGGCGCTGGTGAGGGCCGATACGGCGGACATCATCACGGAGGAATGACGGATGCAGCTGCGTTTTATCGACGAGCACAATGACCGGGGCCACCTGCTGTGGGCGGAGGAGCCGGTGGGGTTGGCCCTGCGGGGCGAGACGCAGCAGACGGCGCTCTCCAAGCTCCCGGCGGAGCTGACGGCCTATCGCCGCTGGCTGGGTCTGCCGCCGGTGCCGGCGGTGGGAGTTGTCACGCAGGAGGCGGCCAGCCCTCTCAACGTCCACGATGCCGACAGCGACATCCTGCTGCCCTCCGAGCACCGCCCCCTGACGGCGGAGGAGTATGAAGCACGGAAGGCACTGGCCCTGCGGTCGGCGGAGGACTTCCTGACGCTGTACCGCTCCATCCCCGACAAGACACACACCACCCTCCCCCAGCGGGAGACCTTCTACGGGGACGTCCCCCTGACGGCGGAGGAGATGTACCGGCATACGAAAAACGTCAACGCCTACTACTTCGGAGAGATCGGGGTAGAGATCGGCAACGAGCCGGATATCCTCATCTGCCGCCGGGCGGGCTTCGCCGCACTGGAGCGACAGCCCCGGTACCTTCACAATGCCGTGTTTCACGGCAGCTATGACGAGGACTGGACGCTGCGGAAGGTGCTGCGCCGCTTTGTGTGGCATGACCGCATCCATGGCCGGGCCATGTGGCGCATGGCCTGCGCCCTCTGCGGCAGCCGCCGGGTGGCCGACCCCTATCGCTTCGCATAAATCGGAGATCAACAGGAGAAAAACACCATGCAGGATCATATTTATATCAAGGGTGCACGGGAGAATAACCTCAAGAACATCGACGTCACCATCCCGCGGGACAAGCTGGTGGTGCTGACGGGGCTCTCCGGCAGCGGCAAGTCCTCTCTGGCCTTTGACACCATCTACGCCGAGGGCCAGCGCCGGTATGTGGAGAGCCTGTCCAGCTACGCCCGGATGTTTCTGGGCCAGATGGATAAGCCCGATGTGGACTATATCGACGGCCTGTCCCCGGCCATTTCCATCGACCAAAAGACCACCAGCAAGAACCCCCGCTCCACGGTGGGCACGGTGACGGAGATCTACGACTATCTCCGCCTGCTGTGGGCCCGCATCGGCACCCCCCACTGCCCTAAGTGCGGCAAGGAGATCCGCCAGCAGACCATCGACCAGATCATCGACCAGATCCTGGCCCTGCCGGAGGGGACTCGGATTCAGGTGCTGGCCCCGGTGGTCCGGGGCCGCAAGGGCGAGCACGCCAAGGTGCTGGAGGATGCCCGCCGCTCCGGCTATGTCCGGGTGCGGGCTGACGGGAACCTCTATGACCTGTCGGAGGATATCCCGCTGGAGAAAAACAAGAAGCACCACATCGAGATCGTGGTGGACCGGCTCATCGTCCGGCCCGATCTTGGCCAGCGGCTGACGGACTCCGTGGAAACGGCGTCCCACCTCTCCGGCGGCATCGTCATCGTGAATCTGCTGCGGGAGGAGCAGGATCTGGTCTTTTCCCAGAACTACGCCTGCGACGACTGCGGCATCAGCATCGAGGAGCTGACGCCCCGGATGTTCTCCTTCAACAACCCCTACGGCGCCTGCCCCACCTGCACGGGGCTGGGGATGCAGCTGAAGGCGGACCCCGCCCTCATCATCCCCGACGACAGCCTCTCCATTCTGGACGGAGCCATCACTGCCAGCGGCTGGAACTCCATCCGCTCCGACGGCATCAGCCGGATGTACTTCGAGGCCTTGTCCAAGAAATATCAGTTCTCCCTCCGAACCCCGGTGCGGGAGCTGCCGGAGTCCGTGCGGCAGATCATCCTCTACGGCACCGGCGGCGAGAAGCTGGAGCTGCACTATGACCAGCCCCGTGGCAAGGGCGTATTATATCAGCCCTTCGAGGGGGTGGCCAACAATCTGGAACGTCGGTATCAGGAGACTCAGTCCGACGCCAGCAAGCGGGAGATCGAGGAGTTCATGTCCCAATGCCCCTGCCCGGCCTGCCGGGGCCGCCGTCTGAAGCCGGAGGCACTGGCGGTGACGGTGGGCGGCCTGTCCATCTGGCAGGCCACGGAGCTGCCGGTGGATGAGGAGCTGGCCTTCTTCAACGGCCTGACCCTGACGGAGACGCAGCAGCTCATCGCCGCACAGATTTTGAAGGAGATCCGCTCCCGGCTGGGCTTTTTGCAGTCCGTGGGCCTCAGCTACCTGACCCTGTCCCGCTCCAGCGGTACCCTGTCCGGCGGCGAGAGCCAGCGTATCCGGCTGGCCACGCAGATCGGCAGCAGCCTGATGGGAGTGCTGTATATTCTGGACGAGCCCTCCATCGGCCTGCACCAGCGGGACAACGACAAGCTGCTGGCCACCCTCTGCCGCCTGCGGGATCTGGGCAACACCCTCATCGTGGTGGAGCACGACGAGGACACCATGCGGGCCGCCGACTATCTCATCGACATCGGCCCCGGCGCCGGAGCCCACGGCGGGCAGGTGGTGGCCGCCGGCACGCCGGAGGAGGTCATGGCCGATCCCGACAGCCTGACGGGCCAGTATCTCAGTGGGAAAAAGCGCATCGAGGTGCCGGCCGCCCGCCGCCCCGGCAATGGGAAGCTCCTGACGGTGCGGGGCGCACGGGAGAATAACCTGAAAAACATCGACATCTCCGTGCCGCTGGGGACCTTCACCTGCGTCACCGGTGTCTCCGGCAGCGGCAAGTCCTCTCTGGTCAACGAGATCATCTATAAGCGGCTGGGCGCCGAGCTGAACCGCATGAAGACCCACCCCGGCAAGCACACCGCCATGGAGGGACTGGAGCATCTGGACAAAGTGGTAGGCATCGACCAGAGCCCCATCGGCCGCACGCCCCGCTCCAACCCCGCCACCTACACCAATCTCTTCAACGACATACGCAATCTCTTTGCCGCCACGCAGGAGGCCAAGGCCCGTGGCTACGGGCCGGGGCGCTTTTCCTTCAACACCCGTGGCGGCCGGTGCGAGGCCTGCTCCGGCGACGGTCTGCTGAAGATCGAGATGCACTTTCTGGCGGACGTGTACGTCCCCTGTGAGGTGTGCCACGGCAAGCGCTATAACCGGGAGACGCTGGAGGTGAAGTACAAGGGCAAGAGCATCGCTGACGTGCTGGATATGACGGCGGAGGAGGCGCTGGCCTTCTTTGCCCCGGTGCCGAGGATCGCTGAAAAGCTTCGAACCCTCTGCGATGTGGGACTGGGCTATGTGAAGCTGGGCCAGTCCTCCACCACTCTCTCCGGCGGTGAGGCCCAGCGGGTGAAGCTGGCCACGGAGCTGTCCCGCCGTGCCACGGGCCGCACCTTCTATATTCTGGACGAGCCCACCACGGGCCTGCACTCCGACGATGTGAAAAAGCTGCTGGAGGTGCTGCAGCGGCTGGTGGACGCCGGGAACACGGTGCTGGTCATCGAGCACAATCTGGATGTCATCAAGTCCGCCGACTGGCTCATCGATCTGGGCCCGGAGGGCGGCGCCGGGGGAGGAACCCTCGTCTGCGCCGGTACTCCGGAGACGGTGGCGGCCTGCGAGGCCTCGTACACCGGCCAGTATCTGAAGAAGTATCTGTTCTGACTGTCTGCGCCGGTTGCGGCGGCGGAGAAAATGTGATAAGCTGGCATCGAGACACCTGCCCTCCCGCCTTCTGCATACAATGGCATGAGGTGATGGCATGGAACTGATGGGAGACGGCCTCATCGCCTTTTTGGCGGCGGTGGGCGTGAGCACCATCCTCTGGCTGCTGGCAGAGACGCTGCTGCGCCGTCATAGGCCGGTGGCGGAGGCTATATTGGTGCTGCCGGTCCGGGGCGACGGGGCCACGCTGGAGCGGGCTCTGCGCCTGACCATGGAGCAGCGCACGACGGGGGAGACCCCCATTCTGCTGGCGGACTGCGGGCTGGACGAGACGGGACTGCGTCTGGCGCAGGGCCTGACGCAGCGATACAGCCGGGTGCAGCTTTGCCCGGCGGAGGAATTGGAAAATTATCTGAAGTGAGGAACGAGCTATGGGTGAGCGCTGCACGGTGGAGGGAACCGTCCAACACGTGATCTTCCAGAATGAGGAGAACGGCTATACGGTGCTGGGCCTGCTGACGGAGGAGGGTGAGCTGGTGACAGTGGTGGGATGTATCCCCTGCGTGGCCCCCGGTGAAAAGCTCACCGCCGACGGCCTGTGGGTCAGCCACCCCTCCTACGGTCAGCAGTTCGCCGCCGAGACGGTGGAGCGTCTGATGCCGGAGACGGAGGAGGAACTCATCAGCTACCTCTCCTCCGGCATCATCAAGGGCGTCGGCCCTGCCACGGCGGAGCGGCTGGTGGAGCGGTTCGGCGGCGAGACGCTGGCTGTTATCGAGGAGGAGCCGGAGCGGCTGAGCACCGTCAAGGGCATCACCTCCAAGCGGGCCATGGAGATCTCCGCCGCCTTCCGGGAGCTGACGGGACTGCGTCGGGTCATGGAGTTTCTGGCCCGGTACGAGCTGCCGGTGGAACTGGCCATGCGGCTGTACCGCACCTACGGAGCCGATGCGCTGCCCCGCCTCCGGGCGGACCCCTATCTGCTGGCGGGGGAGCGCTACGGCGTAGCCTTTGCCGATGTGGACGAGATCGCTCTGAGTATGGGCTTCGGCGGCGACAGTCCCTGCCGCACGGAGGCGGCAGTGCTGTACGAGCTGGAGCACAATCTGGGCAACGGCCATGTGTTCCTGCCCCGCCCCAAGCTGCTGGCGGCCACGGAACAGCTCATCGGCGCCCCGCCGGAGCTGGTGGAGCAGGCGCTGGATACGCTGGAGAGCCGTGGCGCCGTGGTGGAGGAACAGATCGCACGGGTGGATGCCTGCTACCTGCGCCGGATGTATCTGGCAGAGAGCGAGACGGCCCGGCGGCTGCTGGCGCTGCGGGATGCCCCCCGGTCACAGGGCCGGGGCGTGGAGAAGCTGATCCGGGAGATGGAGGAGCAGCAGGGCATCGCCTATGCCCCTCAGCAGCGTCAGGCGGTGGAGTTGGCGGCCCGCACCGGCGTGCTGCTGTTGACCGGCGGCCCCGGCACCGGCAAGACCACCTCCACACGGGGCATCGTGGCCCTTTTCGAGGGCATGGGCCTTCAGGTGCTGCTGCTGGCCCCCACAGGCCGTGCCGCCAAGCGCATGAGCGAGCTGTGCCGCCGGGAGGCCCAGACCATCCACCGGGCGCTGGGTATGACCTATAACGAGCTCACCGGCGAGACGGTGTTTAAGAAAAACGGCAAAGAGCCGCTGGAGGCCGATGCCGTCATTGTAGACGAGATGAGCATGGTGGACCTGCCGTTGATGCAGGCATTGCTGGAGGCTGTGAAGCCCGGCTGCCGTCTGGTGATGGTGGGGGACCCCGACCAGCTGCCCTCCGTTGGCCCCGGCAACGTGCTGGGGGATCTGCTGCGCTCCCACGCAGTGGCCGCCGTGTCCCTGACGGAGGTGTTCCGTCAGGCGGAGCGTTCCGCCATCATCCGCAATGCCCACGCCGTCAACAGCGGCCGTCCCCCGGAGCTTGGCAGCGGCCAGAACGACTTCTTTTTCCTGTGCCGCCGGGCCCCGGACCGTCTGGTGCAGACGGTGGTGGACCTGTGCCGCACCCGCCTGCCGGACAACATGGGCATCCCCGCCGATCAGATTCAGGTGCTGTCTCCCACCCGCCGGGGCCTTACCGGCACCGTGAGCCTGAACCGGGCGCTGCAGGCAGCTTTGAACCCCCCTGCCCCGGACAAGCACCAGAAGACGTGGGGGGAGCTGACCTTCCGGGAGGGGGATCGGGTCATGCAGACCCGCAACAACTACGACGTTCTCTGGCAGAAGGACGACGGCGAGATGGGTACCGGCATCTTCAACGGCGACGTGGGGGTCATTCAGGAGATCGACCCCGGCGGCGAGCTGGTGACCATCCGCTTCGATGACCGCACCAGTGTCTATACCCCGGATCTGCTGGGCCAGCTGGACATGGCCTATGCCATGACGGTACATAAGGCGCAGGGCAGCGAGTACCGGGCCGTGGTGCTGGTCAGCGCACCTGCCGCCGCATCTCTCATGGTGCGGGGGGTGCTGTATACTGCCATCACACGGGCCAGAGAGCTGCTGGTAATGGTGGGGGACGATGTGATCCCCGGAAAAATGGCAGAAAACGACCGGCAGGCCCGGCGATACAGCGGCCTGCGCCGCAGACTCATGCAGGGAGGTGGCAGCGATGGCGCTTCAGGATGATCTGAACCGGCTGCAAAAGCAGCTGGGGAATTTTCTCTTTCCCCGGAAATGTCCCTTCTGCGGGACCGTCACCGGCGGCCGCCTGCTGTGCGGCAGCTGCGAAAGGACTCTGCCCTATACCGGGGAGAACGCCCTGTGTCAGGGGACCTTCGGGCGGTGCGCCTCGCCGCTGTACTATACCGGCCCCGTCCGGGAGGCTATCCTCCGCTTCAAGTTTCAGGGCCGCACCGGCGGACTGGACTGCTTCGGCCGATTGATGGCCGACTGCGCCGCCCGGTGGTATCCCGGCGAGTTTGACACCGTGACGTGGGTGCCGGTGAGCCGCAAGCGCCTGCGGCAGCGGGGCTTTGACCAGTCCCGTCTGCTGGCGGCCAGCCTGTGCGTGGATTGGCACGTGGCCCCGGTGGAGACCCTCCGCAAGGCGGTGGACAACCCCGCCCAGTCGGGGCTTACCGACGCTGAGCATCGCCGGGCCAACGTGCTGGGAGTCTACGAGGCCCTGCCGGAGAACGTCCGGGACAAGCGTCTCCTGCTCATCGACGATATCGTCACCACCGGCTCCACCCTCACCGAGTGCGTCCGGGTGCTGCGGGCGGCCGGGGCCGCCGACGTGGTGTGCCTGACGCTGGCCCGCACCGAGGAGGAGCACTGATTAAGGGGAATGCGGCATGCGGCGAGACACCGCCGGTATGGAAATGCCGCAAACGGCGCACAATAGCACCGGGACTTGTCTGCGGCGGGACGTGATTTCCTAAAAAACTGTGAACATTTGTTTACGAAGCCATAAAACCGGGAAAACACTCTTGCAAAATGCGGAAAGCGCCTTTATAATTGTAGCTTAGAGAAGAATCGGCTGCCTGCAGCCGTGTCCCATAACAGAAGAAAACGAGGTGCAGCGTATGTGTTCATTGGCAAAGGATATCGGGATCGATCTGGGTACCGCATCGGTACTGGTCTATATTAAGGGTAAGGGCGTCGTGCTCAACGAGCCGTCTGTGGTGGCCATCGACAAGAATACCGGCCGCCTGCTGAAGGTGGGCGCCGAGGCTCAGGCTATGCTGGGCCGTACCCCCGGCAACATCGTGGCCATCCGCCCCCTGCGGGACGGCGTCATTTCCGACTACGATATGACGGAGCGGATGCTCAAGGAGTTCATCCGCAAGGTCACCGGCGGCTTCCACCTGTTCCCGCCCCGGATCATGGTGTGCGTCCCCTCCGGCATCACGGAGGTGGAAGAGCGTGCCGTCATCGACGCCGGCCGTCAGGCAGGCGCCCGCCGTGTCTACCTCATCGAGGAGCCCGTGGCGGCAGCCATCGGCGCCGGCATCGACATCACCAAGCCCGACGGCCATATGGTGGTGGATATCGGCGGCGGCACCAGCGACATTGCCGTCATCAGCCTCTCCGGCGTGGTGGAGTCTGCCTCCATCAAGGTGGCCGGCGACCAGTTCAACGAGTCCATCGTCAAATATATGCGCCGCAAGCACAATATCCTCATCGGCGAGCGCACGGCAGAGCAGATGAAAATGGAGATCGGCTGCGTCTATCCCAAGGAGGAGGAGGCCACCATCGAGATCAAGGGCCGCTGCCTGATGACGGGCCTGCCCAAGACCATCACCGTCAACTCCACCGAGATGATGGAGGCCTTCGAGGAGCCGGTGGAGCGTATTCTGGAGGCGGTTCACAACGTGCTGGAGCGCACGCCCCCGGAGCTGGTGGCGGATATCTCCAATAACGGCATCGTCATGACCGGCGGCGGCAGTCTGGTGGACGGCTTCGACAAGCTGATCACCGCCCGCACCGGCATCCATACGGTGGTGGCGGAGGACGCCATCTCCTGCGTGGCGGAGGGTACCGGCAAGAGTCTGGACTCTCTGGGCGATATGCAGGACGGAACGGTGAATCTGTCCCGCAGAAGACAGATGAACTGAGAAGCATTGACTTTGCACCGAAAAGCAGAGCTTCGGCTCTGCTTTTCCTGTAACCGGGCCGGGAGCGGAATCCCTGTCCCGCAGCATCAGAAAAGGAGGAGTCCCCATGAAGTTTTCCAGCAAAGTGCAGAAATGCGGCCTGTCGCCCATGCGTAAATTCCACCCCTATGCGGTGGCCGCCGAGGCCAAGGGCCGGAACATCTATCACCTGAACATCGGTCAGCCGGATATCGAGACGCCCAAGGCGTTCTTTGATGCCGTCCGCAGCTTTGACCAGCCGGTGCTGGAGTACGCACCCTCTCCCGGCGTCCCCGCCCTCATTGAGGCCATCCGGGACTACTATGCTGCGCTGGATATGCACTTCGCCGCCGAGGATATCCTCATCACCAACGGCGGCTCCGAGGCTCTCCAGATCGCCATGAACTGCATTCTCGACGACGGCGACGAGATCCTCATCCCGGAGCCCTTCTACCCCAACTACAACACCATGGCCCGCACCTGCGGCGCCGTGATCCACCCGGTGTCCACCTCCCCGGAGGAGGGGTACTTCTACGCCGACCGCCGCCGCATCGAGGCGGAGATCACCCCCCGCACCCGTGCCATTCTGGTGACCAACCCCGGCAACCCCACCGGCACCGTCCTGACCCATGAGGAGATGGAGATGCTGGTGGATGTGGCCCGGCAGCACGACCTGTTCCTCATCGGTGATGAGGCATACCGGGAGTTTGTCTACGCCGGGGAGCCTCTCCAGTCCTTCGGTGAGTTCACCGATGCAGCGGAGAACGTCATTCTCATCGACACGGTGTCCAAGCGCTTCTCCGCCTGCGGCGCCCGCATCGGCTGCCTCATCTCCCGCAACCGGGAGCTCATGGCCCACGCTATGAAGTATGCTCAGTGCCGTCTGGCGGTGCCGACGCTGGATCAGTTGGCCTCCGCCGCATTGTATCAGGTGGGGCCGGAGTATTTCGCCGCCGCCCGTGAGGAGTATAAGCGCCGCCGTGACACGGTGGTCCGCAAGCTCCAGCAGATTCCCGGCGTGGTCTGCAAGTGTCCCAAGGGCGCCTTTTATCTGATGGCCGCTCTGCCGGTGGACGATGCCGACACCTTCCAGCAGTGGCTGCTGGAGGAGTTCGAGGATCACGGCGATACCGTCATGTTCGCCCCCGGCGAGCCCTTCTACGGCACTCCCGGCAAGGGCAAAAACGAGATCCGCATTGCCTACGTCCTGAAGCAGCAGGATCTGGAGCGTGCCATGGATCTGCTGGCGCTGGGTATCCGTGCCTATCAGCAGCGATAAAGAACCACAGCCGGAGCGTTTCGCTCCGGCTGCCCTTCCGTCAGGAAAGCGAGGATATGATGATGTTTCAAGGCTATGACCAGCAGACGGTGGATTTTCTCTGGGGCATCCGCTTCAATAACGACCGCAGCTGGTTTCAGGAGCATAAAGAGCAGTACCGGACCCACCTGCTGGCCCCCACCCGTGCGCTGGGGGAGCAGCTCTACGACGGCCTCCATGCCATGCTGCCCCATGAGCCGCTGATACTGAAGGTCAGCCGCATCTACCGGGATGCCCGCCGCCTCCATGGGCAGGGACCCTATAAGGATCACCTGTGGCTCTGTGTCCGCACCGGCGATCAGGACTGGACCGGCCGCCCCACCTTCTACTTTGAAATTGCCCCGGACTATTACAGCTACGGCATGGGCTTCTGGTGTGCCGCCCCGGCCCTCATGGCCCTGTACCGCCAGCGCATCGACGCCGACCCCAAGCCGCTGGAGAAGCTGGTGCGCCGCTTTGACCGCCAGCAGACCTTCCGGCTCACCGGCCCGGAGTATGCCCGCAGCAAGGGACAGGTGTCCGACCTCCTGCGCCCGTGGTATCAGAAAAAATCCCTGTCCCTGCAATGCGAGGCCCCGCTGGACGAGCGTATTTTCAGCCCCCAGCTGCCGCAGGAGATTCTGGAGAGTTTCCGGGAGCTGCTGCCCTTCTACCGCTACTTTACAGATCTCTGCGCCGCTCTGTCCCGTCAGGAGGGGAAGGACGAATGAATAAAAGCCCGGCAGACCTTCGGTCTGCCGGGTTTTTTGCGGAGCGGTAAAATGCAGTAAAAACCCCCGGAATTTGCAGAAAGTACTTGAATTCTGTCAAGCACGGTGCTATGATACAACTATCAAGCGTGCGGCCAAAAGCCCGTGGGCTTTTTATCGTTTCTAAGAAACGATAAGGGGTGTTCAAAGGGAGTGTCATCCTGAGGAGAGGCGCAGCCCCGACAGGAGGATCCGTATCCCTTTTGCGGCGTCCCGCTACAAAAGCCTGCCAGCCAAGAGCCCCACACGCAAAAAATAGGAGGAGATACTTATGACAAACCGCAAGAGTACCAAACGGGCCTTGCTGGGCAGCGTCATGGCCATGGTTCTGTGCCTGGCCATGCTGATAGGCGCTACCTTTGCATGGTTCACCGACACCGCATCCACCGGTGTCAACAAGATCCAAGCCGGTAATCTGAAAGTGGCGCTGGAAATGAAGGATGCCGCTGGCCAGTGGGTTCCCGCTGAGGGCAAAACGCTGGACTTCGTCAAGGCCGCTGCGGGCGAGCAGGTTCTGTGGGAGCCGGGCTGCACCTATACCCTGCCGGAGCTGCGTGTCATCAACAACGGCAATCTGGCCCTGAAGTACAAGGTGACCATCACCGGCATCAACGGCAGCGCCAAGCTGAACGAGGCCATCGAGTGGACCATCGGGGATGTGGCGATGGGTGCCGAACAGCACCTGAAGGCCGGTGAGAGCAACGAGTTCACCATCAAGGGCCACATGAAGGAGTCTGCCGGCAACGAGTACATGAACGAGTCCATCGACGGCATCGCCATCACCGTTGCGGCTACGCAGGACACCGTGGAGAACGACAGCTTCGGCAACACCTACGATGAGGATGCGGAGTATCCGATTGTTGCCATGGATACTCTCCAGGAGCTGATTAATAACGCCACTGAACCTGTGTCTGCGAAGCTGGAAGGCAATATTGCCGGAAGTCTTACGGTTCCCCAGGGTAAAGATGTCACGCTGGATCTTAATGGTTTTACGCTGACCGGCGGCGACTCCCATGCGATTTTGAACCATGGTACGCTGTGCATAAAGGACAGCAGTGGCAATGGAAAGATCGTTGCGTCAAAAGCCAATACATCTGCGCTTCGTAACGCTGCTGTTTGCGTGATAGACGGCGGTACCTTCACCCGCGCGGCTGGGGTGGACAACAAGTGGCACACTGTGGAAAACTTTGGTACCATGACCTTCAACGGCGGTAAAGTGATTGCTGAAGACGGTCAATCATTTGCCATTGTCAACGGTTGGAATTATATAAATCCCGGCGAACAAAAAGCTACCATGACGATCAACAACATCGAAATGGAGGCCGGTCCAAACGGTTTTAAAAACTGCGCTGGTGGCACTCTGACAATGAACGGTGGCACATTGCATTGTACCGGTTTCTGGGGATTGTCCAATGACTCAACCGGTGTTGCAACGATTAACGGCGGCAAAATCATTTCTGACAATTACGTTGCCATTTCCAACGGCGGTGCAAAGATGGAGATCAACGGTGGTACATTTACCGGCCCTCAGGGAAGCCTTTATGTGCAGAATTATGCGCAGGGTACAGTCGTAATGGGCGGTAGCTATGGGAATGAGACAGTGGAGTTTATGCGGAATTATTGTCCTGAAGGCTATACAGCTACGCTTAAAGACGGTATGGTTGTCGTAAGCAAGGATTGATTATTGTATAAGTCCAAACCCCTTTCCAAGTCCTCTCACTCCTCGGAGTGAGAGGCAATCAAAGGGCATATCGTCGACACAAGCTTTGTATCTTTCCGCCCGCCGTAAGCGGCAGGCGTCAATCACGGTGCTGTGTCTCCTCTCCCCAACAAAACCGCTTTGCTTGTTTTGTCGGGGACCCCGGATGAATATGCCTTTTGATTGCCTATACAAATTCCATCGAAAACTGAGCGCAATGTAATGAAGGTGTACCCCGTCTTCCTCCACCGGGCGAAGCACGCAGCAAAGGAGGTGCAGAAACCATGGGTTTCTGCCGGCGTTCTTTGGAAACCACCTCGCTGTATCCGCCACAGGCGGATACAGCGAGGTGGTTTCGGGGAAGTGTCCCGGTTTCCATGCCGCAACGTGGCTGGAGATCGGCTGACACGACGGTGCAGACTTTCTGCCGCTATTGGCAGAAAGCTGCCCTCCGGAGGCAAAACACAAAAACACCCCAATAAAATAGCAGCCCCTCCGCCTTGCGGTGGAGGGGCTGTAATTTCATAAGCTGCTTTCCAAGAAAAGCTTACTCCTGATCGCAGTTGGGGCAGTGGCCATTCTCATCCAGATGAGCGCCGCAGCGGGTGCAGAAGCTGGGCGCCACGGGAGCCGCCTGCTCAGCGGGCTGGAAGGGAGTCGACCGCTGGGCGGGAGCCGCAGGAGCCACGGGCGTTACCGGAGCAGCGGGCTTAGCGGGCTGGGTACGGTGCAGCTCCGGCACGGCGAACAGGTCGGCGTCGGCGCTGCGCTCGTTCTGGTTTTTCGGCTTGCGGTTGATGGAGATGACGTTCTTCAGCAGCAGGACCGCCATCATCAGCAGCTCATAGCACAGACGTACCGCAATGGGGCCCAGCACCATCAGCAGGATGCCGTAGCCGCCCAGCCAGTGACGGCCGGTCCAAGTCTCCGGAGCCATGAACAGCATGAAGAAGCCGCACAGAATGACGTAGGCCGTCACGAAGATGTACAGAGCCTGCAGGATCTTCTCCACGATCAGGAACTTAAAGTTCACAGCGTCGTGGAGGAACTTGCCGAAGCGGCCCAGCTTCTCCCGCTTGCTCTCCGGTACGATCATCACAAAAGCTACCACCGTAGCGGCGATAGCGAGGATCGTGGCGATGATGCCGAAAGCACCCAGGTTGATGTTCAGATAGTTCATAGCTACCATCCTTTCGTTTCATATGATTTTCTCTGTTGCCCTTCGTCGAAAGCTGTCGAAGTGCGGGAGTATCGTATCACGAAAGGGGAAGCTTGTCAACATCCGACCAAAGTGGACAGAGGCAGGACGGATATCCACTTGACAAATGGTCCCAAAATGGGTATATTATGTACCAGTCAAGTGAACATCTTCCACCTTGGGGGAGTAATTCCACTTCGCAGCCTGCGGAGTGAGGCAGTTTCGTCAAACCGGCGTTCAGGCGCCCGGACTGCTTTGAAAGAATGAGACTCATGCGTGGGCTTCGGCCTGCGCATGAGTTTTTTTGTTACGCCGGGTGGGTAAAATGGAGATGGGGGGAGGACCCCCGAAGAAGGAGTGGTTGGATGCAAAAGGAATACACCCAAACAAAGGAACAGGTGCTGGAGGGCCTGCGGACAGACCGGCAGGGCCTTTCGGCGCAGGAGGCGGAGAAGCGCCTTCGGGAGCACGGGGAGAATCGCCTGAAGGAGGCGGAGAAGCTGACCTTGTTTCAGCGGTTCGTGCAGCAGCTGAAGGATCCCATGCTGCTGATCCTGCTGGCGGCGGCAGCGGTATCCGCCGTGACCAATATCCTGTCCCATGAGAGCTTTACGGAGGTCATCATCATCCTGATGGTGGTGCTGCTGAACGCCATTCTGGGTGTGGTGCAGGAGAGCAAGGCGGAGGCCGCCATTGAGGCTCTCCAGACCATGACCGCCGCCACCTGCAAGGTGCTGCGGGACGGGCAGCAGGTGACTATGGAGAGCCGCCTGCTGGTACCCGGCGACGTGGTGCTGCTGGAGGCGGGCGACGCCGTCCCGGCGGACGGGCGCATTTTAGAGAGCGCCTCCATGAAGATCGAGGAGGCAGCCCTCACCGGCGAGAGCGTCCCCGTCAGCAAGTTTACGGAGCCCCTCGCCGGGGAACAAGTGTCGCTGGGCGACCGGAAGAACATGGCCTACATGGGCTCGGCGGTGGTATACGGCCGGGGCCGCATGGTGGTCACCGCCACGGGCATGGATACGGAGATGGGCAAGATCGCCGGTGTGCTGGCCCAGACGGAGCAGGAGGAGACACCCCTGCAGCGTAAGCTGACCCAGCTGGGCAGCACCCTGTCCAAGATGGTGCTGGCCATTTGCGTGTTCATCTTTGTATTTGACCTGCTGGTGGCGGGTTCCCTGACGCTGGAGAGCGTGCTGGAGACCTTCATGGTGGCGGTGTCGCTGGCGGTGGCCGCCATTCCGGAGGGCCTTGCCACGGTGGTGACGGTGGTGCTCTCCATCGGCGTCACCAAGATGAGCCAGCACAACGCTGTGATCCGCCGTCTGACGGCGGTGGAGACGCTGGGCTGCACGCAGGTCATCTGCTCCGACAAGACCGGTACCCTCACACAGAATAAAATGACGGTGGTGGAGCACACCGGCCCGGAGGGACTGCTGGGTACCGCTATGACCCTCTGCAACGACGCCGTGGAGAATCCCGACGGCACGGTGCAGGGCGAGCCCACGGAGGCGGCGCTGGTGCGCTTCGGCGTGGACAGCGGGCTGGATAAGAACCGGCTGGAGCAGGAGCAGCCCCGTGCGGCGGAGGCTCCCTTCGACTCCTCCCGGAAGATGATGTCCACCATCCACCGCATGGATAACGGCTTCATTCAGTACACCAAGGGCGCACCGGATGAGGTGCTGCGCCGCTGCTCCCGGTATGAGGAGAACGGCCAAATGCTGCCCATGACCGAGGAGAAGCGTCAGGAAATTCTGGCTCAGAACAAGGCCATGGCGGATAAGGCTCTGCGTGTGCTGGCGGCGGCCATCCGCCTGTGGGAGGGCGGCCTGCCCAAGGACGACAGCCCGGAGTATCTGGAGCAAGATTTGTGCTTCGTGGGTCTGGCGGGCATGATCGACCCGGTGCGTCCGGAGGTGAAGGCCGCCATCCAGCAGTGCCGCACGGCAGGCATCCGGCCGGTGATGATCACCGGCGACCACAAGGATACCGCCGTGGCCATCGCCAAGGAGTTGGGGATATTGGACGATCCCTCGCAGGCCGTTACCGGCAGCGCTCTGGACAGCCTCAGCGACGAGGAGCTGGCCAAGGAGGTGGAGAAGTACAGCGTGTACGCCCGTGTACAGCCGGAGCATAAGGTCCGCATCGTTAACGCATGGCGCAAGCGGGGGGCCGTGACGGCTATGACCGGCGACGGCGTCAACGACGCCCCGTCTATCAAGTCCGCCGACATCGGCGTGGGCATGGGCATCACCGGCACCGACGTCACCAAGAACGTGGCGGATATGGTGCTGGCCGACGACAACTTTGCCACCATCGTGGGCGCCGTAGGCGAGGGCCGCCGTATCTACGACAATATCCGCAAGGCCATCCAGTTCCTGCTGGCCTCCAATATGAGCGAGGTGCTGGGCGTGTTCGTGGCTACACTGCTGGGCTTTACCCTGATGAACCCGGTGCATCTGCTGTTCATCAACCTCATCACCGACTGCTTCCCGGCGCTGGCACTGGGCCTGGAGCGGGAGGAGCCGGACGTGATGGAGCGGCCGCCCCGCCCCTCTGATGACGGCATTTTCGCCGGTGGTCTGGGCTGGGACATCGCCTATCAGGGCATCCTCATTACCGTTATCACATTGGTCTCCTACATCATCGGCCACTGTATGGAGGTGGGGTATTTCGAAATGCCCAAGGGCGTCTCCGACGACGGTATGACCATGGCCTTCCTGACCATGAGTATGTGCGAGATCTTCCACAGCTTCAATATGCGCTCTCAGCGGCGCAGCGTGTTCAGCCTATCCAGTCACAACAAGGTGCTGTGGTTGGCCATGATCGGCAGTCTGCTGCTGACCACCGTGGTGCTGGAGGTGCCCTTCATCGCCAACGCCTTCGGATTTACGCCGGTGAGCTGGACGGAGTACGGTATTGCGCTGGGTCTGGCGGTGCTGGTGATCCCCGTGGTGGAGATCGTAAAAGCCTGCCAGCGGGCCCATGGCCGGAGAAAGAAACAGCTTTAAGCCTGTCGAATCGCATCCGCCGGGGCGGCTTTTGCCGCCCCGGCGCTCTGTCAGAATCCTATAAAATGCCGGGTCACCGCCCGGCGTTTTTCTTTCTGCGGGAATTTGCGTGGCGGCGGAAAGTGTGGTACAATCATCTATTATGACAAATCCCTCGGAAGGAGGCGTATCTATATGAGCGATGAACGGATGGAGCAGAACCGGCAGCCGGAAAAGGCAGATGTGGTGTTCTTTTCCCCGGAGATGCTGCGGCTGGCGGATCAGCACCGGCGGGAGCAGCAGGAGCGGCTGGAGAACTGCCGCCAGGCGGCCCGGAATGGTGACTGCGCCGCAGCGGTGCAGATGGGACTGCATTATTTTTACGGCACCGGCGGCGTGAAGAAGGATCCGGACAAGGCCTTTGCATGGTTCAGCCGCACGGAACCGGACGACCCCACGGCTCTTTACTGGCTGGCGGTGTGCCATGACAACGGCACCGGCGTGGAGCGTGACCCGGTGCGGGCCTTTGAGCTGTTTCGGGAGAGTGCCAAGCTGGGCTATCTGCCGGCGGTGTGCGATCTGGGCGTGTGCTACGAAAACGGGCAGGGAACGGAGAAAGATCTGGACCGGGCCATCCAGTGCTACCGCCATGCGGCGGAGGAGGGCTACGCTCAGGGACAGTGCAATCTGGGGGCCATGTACTACTTCGGCGTGGGAGTGGAGAAGGACTATGGGCAGGCGGCCCGGCTCTTTACCCAAGCGGCGGAGCAGCAACATCCACGGGCGCAGTTCCTGCTGGGTCTGTGCTATGAGTTCGGCAACGGCGTGGAGCAGGATGCCAAAAAGGCGGCGCTTCTGTATCAGGAGGCCGGGAAGGGCGGCAGCGCTGAGGGCCTGTGTGCTCTGGGCGTGCTGCACCACGCCGGAAAGGGCGTGGAGAAGGACGATCGCCGTGCGGCGGAGCTGTTTCGTCAGGCAGCGGAGCTGGGCCTGCCCAGAGCGCAGCTGTTCCTGGGTCACTGCTACGACGACGGCATGGGGGTGGATCAGTCGCCGCCTCAGGCGGTGGAGTGGTTCCGTCAGGCGGCGCAGACGGGCTATCCCGACGCCGTGATGCAGCTGGGGCTGTGCTATCTGTACGGTCACGGGACAGCGACCGACGAGAAGCAGGCGGCGGAGCTCTTTCAGCAGGCCGCCTCGGCGGGGAACATCCGGGCCATGAACGAGCTGGGGCTGTGCTATGAGGCGGGCCGTGGCGTGGAGAAGGATATCCACCGTGCAGTGGAGCTGTACCGTCAGGCGGCGCAGTCCGGTATGGCGGCGGCTCAGTGTAATCTGGGCGTACTGTACCGGGAGGGCCTCGGCGTAGAGCAGGACGACCGCAAGGCGGCGGCCCTGTTCCGGGCCTCGGCGGGACAGGGCTTTGCCCGTGGACAGTTCCTGCTGGGGCTGCACTTGGAGGACGGCCGGGGCATCGACCGGGATGAAAAGCAGGCGGCGCAGGAGTACCGCCGTGCGGCGGGACAGAACTATCCCAATGGCATGGCGGCGCTGGCCCGGTGCTATGAGCACGGCGTCGGGCTGGAGCGCAACCCCTATCTGGCGGCGGATCTCTATGACCGGGCGGCCCGCCGGGGCCATGTGAGGGCGGCCTATGCCCTGGGGAATATGCTGCTCTCCGGCGACGCCATCGGGCAGGATCCGGCCCGTGCGCTGGAGCTGTACCAGCAGGCGGCACAGGCCGGGCACATGGGCGCTCTGCGGCAGGCGGGCCGGTGCTATCAGAAGGGGAAGGGCTGTCAGAAGGACGAGGCCAAGGCCTTCGACTGCTTCCGGCGCAGCGCCGAGGGCGGAGACGGCCCGGCGGCGGTGGCGCTGGGATACTGCTACCAAAAGGGCGGCGGCTGCCCGGCGGATGCCGCCCAAGCGGCTCACTGGTACGAGGAGGCGGCCCGCCGGGGCCTGCCGCTGGGACAGTACGATCTGGGCTGCCTGTATGAGGCGGGACAGGGCGTTCCACGGGATCGGAGAAAGGCACTGGAGCTGTACCGTCAGGCGGCACAGGAGGTCCCGGAGGCCCGTCAGGCGGTCCGGCGGCTGGAAAAGACCGGCAGAACCCAACGGATCGCCGGCTGGGCGCTGGTGACCTACGCCATACTCATGGGAGCCGGGCTCTGGGAGGGCAGCGCCGGTGACCGGATCATCTGGCTGGCGGCGGCGGCCCTTCCGGCGGTGGCCGGAGGGTGCTGCCTGCACTACGGTCGCCGTCTTGCACCGCCGCTGAGTAGGATCGGGCGGATCGCCCTGACGGTTTTAGGGGCCGTGCTGGCCTTCCTCTTTGTGGTGGGGGTCGTGGTGCTGCTGGACCCGGCGGAGGCAGTGGACGGCGCCAGCGTGTGGCTCACCGGCTGCGCCGGCGTCGGTGCGGCAGCCCTGCTGCTGAATGGCCTGCGGAAGCCTCGTACATAAAACGGCGCAGCGGGGGCGTGTACCAAACGGTACACGCCCCCGCTGCATATGAGAAAGAGAGAGACTCGAAGAAAGCTTCGTTATTTCATCGATCAATGACGGCCGAAGAAGTAGTCGTACAGGTCGCTGTACCCATTTCCGCTGTAGCCGTTATTGCCGTTATTGTAGCTGTTGTCGCCGCTCTGGCTGCTGTCCGTGGTGTCGTCGGTGGTTTGGGGCTGTGCGTCGAAGGTCAACTGGGTGGTGATCTCCTTGCCGTCACGCAGAACGGTGAGGGTCACGGTATCCCCGGCCTTGAAGCCCTTCTTGGCGGCGGACAGATCCTCCATGGAGGTGATCTGAGTGTCGTTGAGCTTGGTGATGACGTCGCCCAGCTTCAGCCCTGCCTTATCCCCGGCGCCGCCGTCCTCCACGGAGTAGACGAACACGCCCTCGGTGGCGTTGATCTTATACTGTGCCGCCATCTGCTGGGTCATGGTGCCGGCGGTGATGGCCATGTAGGCCTTATTGCCGACGGAGCCGTTCTCTATGATGTCCTTGATGATGGACTGCACATCGTTGATGGGAATGGCGAAGCCCAACCCCTCCACCGTGGTATCGGCGTAGCTGGAGTACTTGGCGGACACGATGCCCACCACCTCGCCGTACAGGTTCATCAGGGGGCCGCCGGAGTTGCCGGGGTTAATGGAGGCGTCCACCTGGATCATGTTGAAGGGGGTACCCTCCACGTTGATGGCACGGTTCACGCAGGATACGATGCCCTGACTCATGGAGAAGGTCAGCTCACCCAGAGGGTTGCCGATGGCCAGCACCGTGTCACCCACGTTGACATCGGTGGAGCTGCCCAGCGTTACAGCCGGCAGATCCTTGGCATCGATTTTCAGCACAGCCACATCGTAGTCGCTGTCGCTGCCCACCAGCGTGGCAGGATAGGTGTCGCCGTTATAGAGGGTGACGTTGATGGAGCTGGCGTTGGCTACCACGTGCTGATTGGTGACGATATAGCCGTCGGCGGTGTAGATGAAGCCGCTGCCGGAGGAAGCGGACTCGGTCTGCTGGCCGAAGATGTTGGTGGAGACGGCGGAGCAATTGATGGACACCACACTGTTGACCGTGGAGGCGTACACCTCGGAGGGAGTCATCAGGGTTTGCCCGTCTACCTTTTTCACGCTGACGGTAGCGGCGGTACGGTTGCTCTGCTGCACAGTGGTCTTGCCGGTGCGGCTGCTGTTCTGGGCCAGAATGGCGCCGCCGAAGCCGCAGGCTGCGCTGATAACGGCACAGCTGAGGATCAGGGCCACCACACGACCTACACCGCCGTGGTGCTTCTTGGGCTGCACCGGGGTGTCTGTCACCACCGGCTCGGCGGCGGGCTCCACGGTGGACCCGGCCGCAGACTCTGTATGAGATTCTGCGTTGGGATCACGATAGCTGAAGTGATACAGGTTGTTCTCGTCATGAAACTCGTTGGACATATGAAAAACCTCCTTTTGGGATATTGCCCACGGCGGGGAACTGTGCTATGATGTTTAGCGCCGTTCCGTTTCTTTGTCTATTATCATACCCGGAAAGCTTAATGTAAGCTTTAAGAAACGGATTTTTCTTTGAACATTTTGTAAAGGAGGTGCCGCCGTGCTGAAGCTGGAGGGCTTGAAGCTGACCCCGGAGGAGAAGGAGGCGGCCCTGCACCGGAAGGCAGCCCGGCTGCTGCGCATCCCGGAGGAGGATGTGCTGTCGGTGCAGGTGCTGCGCCGTTCCATCGATGCACGGGAGGAGCTGCATCTGGTGTACACCGTGGCGGCGGAGGTGCGGCAGGAGAAGCAGGTGCTGCGCCGCTGCCGGGACCGGCGGGTCAGCCGGTACGCCCCGGAGCGGTACGCTTTGCCGGAGATATTGTCTCCGCCGGAGGTGCCGCCGGTGGTGGTGGGCGCCGGGCCGGGCGGCCTGTTTGCGGCGCTGGTGCTGGCCCGATGCGGCCTGCGCCCCATTCTGCTGGAACGGGGACAGGATACCGTTACCCGCCAGCGGGACGTGGAGACCTTCTGGCGCACCGGCGTGCTGGACCCGGAGTCCAACGTACAATTCGGAGAGGGGGGAGCCGGGGCCTTCTCCGACGGGAAGCTGAACACCGGCACTAAGGATCTGCGCCACCGGTGGATCTTAGAGGAACTGGTGCGATGCGGTGCGCCGGAGAGTATTCTGACGGATGCCAAGCCCCATGTGGGGACGGATATGCTGCACATCGCTCTGCAAAACCTGCGGCAGGAGTTGCTGTCGCTGGGGGCGCAGGTGCGCTTCGGCCACCGGCTGGAGGGACTGGAGAGCCGGGATGGCGTCCTGACGGGGCTGCACGTCCGGACAGGGGAGGGGACGTACCGTCTGCCGGTGCGGGCGGTGGTGCTGGCGCCGGGCCATAGCGCACGGGATACATTCCAGATGCTGTACGACGCCGGGATCCCCATGGAGGCCAAGCCCTTTGCCGTGGGGGTCCGCATCGAGCACCGCCAGCGGGACATGGACGCCGCCCAGTACCGGCAGTATGCGGGTCATCCGTGCCTGCCGGCCTCCACCTATAAATTGTCGTGCCATACAGCGGCGGGCCGGGGCGTGTTCTCCTTCTGCGTCTGCCCCGGCGGACAGGTGGTGGCGGCGGCCTCGGAGCCGGGGCGTGTGGTGACCAACGGCATGAGCCACTACGCCCGCAGCGGCGAGAACATCAACGGCGGGATGCTGGTGGGCGTCACACCGGAGGATTTCGGCACGGATCACCCTCTGGCGGGGGTGGCGTGGCAGCGGCAGTTGGAGGCGGCGGCCTTCCGACTGGGAGGCGGCGGATTTCTGGCCCCCTGCCAACGGGTGGAGGACTTTCTGGCCCACCGTCCCTCCACGGGGCCGGGAGCGGTGCTGCCCAGCTATCGTCCCGGCGTCACGTGGTGTGACCTCCATGACTGCCTGCCGCCGTTTCTCACGGGGGCTATGGAGGAGGCGCTGCCCCTGCTGGAGCGGAAGCTCCGGGGCTACGCCCAGCCGGATGCCCTTTTGACGGCGGTGGAGACCCGCTCCTCCTCACCGGTACGCATCCTGCGGGATGAGAGCGGACAAAGTGCGCTGCGGGGACTGTATCCCTGCGGCGAAGGGGCGGGCTATGCCGGCGGCATCCTGTCCGCCGCAGCGGACGGTATGCGCTGCGCAGAAAAAATCTGGGAGGTATATTCATGATGAGAAAGCTTGCAGTGGTGGCGGATTATCTGGACGACAGCCACCGTACCCATATCGAAAAGATGGCCGGGGACGCCGGTTTCACCGTGGATTATTTCACCGAGGGCCACCTGCCTCAGGATCGGGCAGGGGAGTATGAGGTGATCTACGGCACCGTCCCCCCCAAGGAGCTGAAGGCCGCCACGGCCCTGCGGTGGTTCTGCTGCTCCTATGCCGGTATGGATCAGTGGAAGGACGACGCCCTGTATCACAGCCCGGAGGTGATGCTCTCTAACTCCTCCGGGGCCTACGGCGTGACCATCAGCGAGCACATGGTCATGGTGACGCTGATGCTGCTGCGGCAGATGCCCACCGTGCAGGAGTGGATGCGCCGCCACGATTGGAGCAACGAGAAGCCCCCCATGCGCTCCGTCTGCGGCAGCCGCGTCACGGTGCTGGGCACCGGCGATATCGGCACCTCCTTTGCCCGCCGGGTGAAGGCCATGGGAGCCAAGACCGTGGTGGGTGTCTCCCGCAGCGGCCGCCGTGTGGACGATGCCTACGACGCCATGTACACCACGGCGCAGCTGGATCAGGTGCTGCCGGAGACGGAAATTCTGGCCATGGCCCTGCCCGGCACGGCGGAGACGGAGGGCATCCTCTCCCGCAGCCGCATT
Source organism: Vescimonas coprocola (assembly GCF_018408575.1). Taxonomy (NCBI): domain Bacteria; kingdom Bacillati; phylum Bacillota; class Clostridia; order Eubacteriales; family Oscillospiraceae; genus Vescimonas; species Vescimonas coprocola. The sequence goes on along the minus strand of NZ_AP023418.1, from coordinate 2,121,332 downwards.
GCCCTGCTGCCCAAGGAGGCGGTGGTGGTGAACGTGGGCCGTGGCACCGCCATCGATCAGGACGCCCTGATGGAGGCCCTGAACGCCGGACGGCTGGCCGGTGCGGCGCTGGATGTGGTGCGCCCGGAGCCTCTGCCCCCGGAGCATCCCCTGTGGAACACCAAAAACCTCCTGTTGACGCCTCATCTCTCCGGCTTCATGTCGCTGGGCATCACACGGGATACAGCGGTGGCCCTCTTCTGCGAGGATTTCGAGAACTACATCGCCGGCCGGCCCCTGAAGCGGCTGGTGGACCGCCGCAAGGGCTATTGATAACGGGATATAGAAGTATATAGGAACAGGGCCTGCCGCTATGCGGCAGGCCCTGTTCCTTTGTGCCGCCCCGAAGGGCTTCCTGTTACAGACTATACCGCAGCGTGCGGTACAGCCGCTGGGTACACCGTGCCAGCGTCCGGGATACCGTGGACTTGCTGATCCCCAGCTCCTGTGCGATGTCCGTGACCCGCTTGCCCTGGGTGAAGTGCATCCTCAGCAGCTGCCGCTGCCGGGGCGTCAGCTCCTCCTCCACCGCCAAGGGCAGATTCACCAGCAGACGCCGGATCTGCTGGCGGTTGTCCTCCTGCTGTCCCTGCTGCCACAGCTGCAGGCTGGCGATATCCAGCGGGTCATAGCGGCCGGAGCCGTCAGATACGGTATGCCGCATAGCGGTGGCACCCCCTGTCATAGTAGTGGGCGGTGTGATACGCCAGCTCACGGGCCTGCCGCCGCAGGGGCATCAGCTCCCGGATGCGCCGCTGCAGACACAGCACCTCCTCCGGGTCCTGGGCCGTCAGGGCCCGCTGATGCAGCTGCCGGATGCGCTCGCCGATAGCGTCGGCGCTGGCGGCATAGTCGTGGGACATTTCCTGCAAGGTCATAGAACTTCCTCCTTCCGATCTCCCCATGTTCCTCCTATGTACGGCGAAAAAATTCGCCGGGAACGCAAAAATACTGTTGACAAACGGGCCTTCATCTGGTAGTATAGATTCGCTGGTCAAATGCTGGTGTAGCTCAGCTGGTAGAGCAGCTGATTTGTAATCAGCAGGTCGGGGGTTCGAATCCGTCCACCAGCTCCAATTTGATATGGGGGATTTCCCGAGTGGCCAAAGGGGACAGACTGTAAATCTGCTGGCAACGCCTTCGGTGGTTCGAATCCACCATCCCCCACCAAACCGACGAGTCTTTTACGAGACTCGTCGGTTTTCTTTTTGTCCGAGAGCCGATGCCGTCTCCTGACGGGGCGCAGGAACGATCCTCCGGCCCAGCGGTTCTAAATACCAGTAGCTTTGGATATGATACCCTTGTGATGCCAGTATTCTTGTGAGTGAATTAAGACTATCACAAGAATCTTGTTATGTCAAGAGGGAATTAACAAGTTTCTTGTTAAAATGCCTTGACAGAAAACAAGAAATATGGTAGCATCACAGTGAAACCGTCGAAGGAAGTCGAAGGAGGGCGTGACCATGAGCTTTGGCGATCAGCTGAAGAAGCGCCGGGAAGAGCTGGGCCTGTCCCGCTCGGAGCTGGCGGACCGGCTGGGGGTATCCCGGTCGGCGGTGGGCAATTATGAGACCGGCGTCAGCGCTCCCAAGGAGGAGGTGCTGCTGCGGCTGTTCGATGCCCTTCATGTGGAGCCCAACTATCTGTATCGGGATGCCTACCGGGGCGGGGGAGAGGGGGTCAGCGACGAGGAGCGGAGCCTGCTGGAAAAGTACCGTCGGCTGGGCCTCTCCGGGCGCCAGACCCTCCACACCGTGGCGGATGCGCTGGGGACCATGCAGCAGGAGCTGCAGGCCGCCGCCCCGGAGCCTGCGCCCCGTGTCATCCCGCTGTATTGCTCCCCGGCTGCAGCGGGCTATGCCGCCCCGGTATTCGGGGAGGATTATGAGCCCTTGCCCGTCACCGGTGAGGTCCCCACAGGGGCGGAGTTGGCGGTGCGGATCCAGGGCGACTCCATGGAGCCCTATATCCACGACGGCTCGGTGGTGTACGTGAACCATGACCCCCTGCGGGCGGGAGACGTGGGCATCTTCTGCGTGGACGGCGATATGCTCTGTAAGCAGTACTACCGGGACCTGCTGGGGGTGGTGTATCTGTTCAGCCTCAACCGCCGCCGGGCGGATGCGGACGTGATCCTGCCCTCCAGCAGCGGCCGCAGCCTCACCTGCTTCGGCCGGGTGATGCTCCACGGCTTGCCTATACCGGAATAAAAAAGACCCGTCGGAAAACCAATGGCTTTCCGACGGGTACTTTTTTCCCGCTCTCACAAAATAAAGCCGCCGTCGCAGGTCAGCACCTGCCCGGTGATGAAGTCCGCCTTGTCCGAGGCCAGAAACGCCACGGCGTGGGCGATGTCCTCCGGCGTTCCCAAGCGGCCCATGGGAGTCTCCTGCGCCAGCTGGGGCAGTACCTCGGCGGGCAGGGCATCCAGCATATCTGTGCGGATGACACCCGGCGCCACGCAGTTCACCCGGATGTGGGTGGGGGCCAGCTCCGCCGCCAGAGATCGGGTCAGGCCGATGAGGGCCGCCTTGGTGCAGGAGTAGGTGACCTCGCAGCTGGCGCCCCGCAGCCCCCAGATGGAGGAGGTGTTGATGATGCACCCCTGGTGGTGGTGCAGCATGGCAGGCAGCACCGCCTGAATGGCGTGGTAGGCGCCGTCTACGTTGACGGAGAAGTAGCGGTGCCACAGCTCATCGGTGATGTCCTGAAATAGGGCCTGTCCCGCCACACCGGCGTTGTTCACCAGCAGCGCTACCGGGCCGAAGGCATCCTCCACCTGCCGGACCATGGTATTCACCTGTTCCCGGCAGGCCACATCCGCCTGCACCGCCATCACCCGGCAGCCCTCCCCGGTGAGCTGTTCCACCAGTGACCGGGCGCAGTCCTCCCTCTCCCGATAGTTGATACATACGGCCCAGCCCTGCCGGGCCAGTTCCGTGGCCACGGCCCGGCCGATGCCACGGGAGGAGCCCGTGACCAGTGCGATTTTCTCCATGAAGTGTTCCTCCTTGTGCGCCTACGATGTTCTTTGACAGCAGTATAACAAAAACTTTTCAGATTGGCAAGAAAAGTGTTGACAAACGGGAGACTTTCCGGTAGAATACTTTTGTTCGCACGGTTAGCTCAGCTGGTAGAGCACATGCTTGACGTGCATGGGGTCACAGGTTCGAGTCCTGTACCGTGCACCACACGTCAAAGTCCCGGAATCACTACGATTCCGGGGCTTTTCTTTTTTTTGCTCATTTCTTATTTATTAGTAACGTGTTAGTAACAGCGTCCACAAGTGTCTGTGCGTCTATGTGCGTATATATGTTTGCGGTGGTGGAATAATCGGCGTGTCCGAGTGTTTTTTGCAGCATTTCCGGTGGCAATCCCTCTTTTACCGCACGGGATGCGTATGTGTGGCGTGTGGGGCCTTGCGCTCTATGCCGTGTTCGCTGGATGTGTGATGGTTAGAATAATTATATAAAATGTAATTGTATGCAGTCCAACAAATGGGGTGCAGTTCAGATCACCCGGTGCCCTTTTTATCCCCGAAGGGCTGGAAAAACCCATCGTGAGAAAATTTTCGCACCCTGCCTGCCGAAGTACCTCCGCCCCGTGAGAATTTTGTATCACACCCGAAAAAACTGCCAAATTGTACCATTTGCCCACGTGACCTGACCGACACTCCGCTGCTCTGCGCAGTTTCCACGAAAAAGTCTGCAGAATCATTCTACAATACAGGACTACAAGCAGCATAAACGGACGAACTTTGTTAAATAATAGTTAATATATACGACGAGATAAGTTTTTTGATTGTTAAACTTTAGTCAACTTTACGGTTGCAATTTTTTTATTACAGAGATAGAATAATATCAACAACCAATGTGTGTGTTGTTCCGCCACGGGCGGCATTCAAGATGTAAGGAGAAAAAGTATGTTCAAGAGATTCACCAACGCTTGCGTGCGTGTTGTGAACCGCTGGCTGCCGGATGCATTCCTGTTTGCCGTCATCCTGACCTTCGTGGTCTATGTGGCAGCCATGTTCGCCACCGGCATGGGTCCCATCAAGGTGCTGGCTGCATGGGGCAATTCCGACGGCTTCTGGGGTCTGCTGGCCTTTTCCATGCAGATGGCTCTGGTGCTGGTGCTGGGTTCCGCCATGGCTTCCGCCAAGCCCTGTAAGAAGGTGCTGCGGAAGGCCGCTGGTCTGTGCCACAATAATATGCAGGCCATCGTCATCACCACCATGGTCTCCACCGTGTGCTGCTGGCTCAACTGGGGCTTCGGCCTGGTGGCCGGTGCGCTGCTGGCCAAGGAGGTGGCCAAGCGGGTCCCCACCGTGGACTATCCCCTGCTGATCGCCTCTGCCTATTCCGGCTTCGTCATCTGGCACGCCGGTCTCTCCGGATCCATTCCCCTGACGCTGGTCACCGGCGCCAAGTTCGGTGAGGTCACCTATCAGGCCGCCATCACCGAGACCATCTTCCACCCCATGAACATCATCATGTGCGCCGTGGTGCTGCTGGCCATGCCCTTCATCAACTACGCCATGCACCCTGACCGGGAGCGTGCCGTCACCATCGATCCCACCCTGCTGGTGGAGGACGAGGATAAGACCTACGAGATCAACACCCCCGCTGAGAAGCTGGAGCATTCCAAGATCCTGTGGGGCATCCTGTGCCTGGCCTTTCTGGTGTATATCATCTACTACTTCGTCACCAACGGCTTTACGCTGGGCCTGAACATCGTCAACATGATCTTCATGTTCCTCGGTATCCTGCTCCACGGCGACCTGCGCCGCTATGTGGACGCTGTGGCGGAAGCCGCCGGCAGCGCCTCCGGTGTGCTGCTGCAGTTCCCCTTCTATGCCGGTATCATGGGTATGATGGTGGTGCAGAATGAGGCCGGTGTGTCTCTGGCAGGCGTCATCTCCCAGTTCTTCGTGAACATCTCCAACAACGTCACCTTCCCCATGCTGTCCTTCCTGGCAGCCGGTATCGTGAACTTCTTCGTTCCCTCCGGCGGCGGCCAGTGGGCCGTGCAGGGTCCCATCATGATGCCTGCCGGCGCAGAACTGGGCATCGGCGCTGGCCGTACTGCTATGGCCATTGCATGGGGCGACCAGTGGACCAACATGATCCAGCCCTTCTGGGCCTTGCCTGCGCTGGGTATCGCCAAGCTGTCTGCCCGTGACATCATGGGCTATCTGGTGGTGGTCCTGCTGTTCGTGGGTCTGGTAGCCTGCTTGGGCTTCCTGGCCTGGGGTCTTCTGTTCTGATATCTTCCTATCTTTTCCATACTCCTCAAAGCAAAAGAGGCTGGGTGTCCACCCAGCCTCTTTTGCGGTTTCGATTTTACTTCACCCAGCCCATCAGCTGCACGAAGTTCCAGATGAGCTTGCAGCCATAGAAAATGATCACACCGCCGCACACCTTATTGATGATGTTCAGCGCCTTCTCGTTGAATTTGCTGCCCAGCAGCGACACAATGGTGGAGAGAGTCAGAAACCAGATCACCGACGCACTGCCGAAGCCGAAGATAAAGGGTAGATCGCCCCCGGTGGGCAGGCTGGCCCGGAAGGCCCCCAGCATCATGGTGCCGTCGATGATGGCCTGCGGATTGAACCACGTCACCACGAAGGCGGTGGTGAACAGCTTCCATACCGGCACGTTTACATCCTTACCGCCCTCCAGCGATGCCTTGGACCGCAGCAGCCCGATACCGATCCAGATGACGATGAGACTGCCCAGCCCCAGAATGACCTTCTGCAACCACGGCAAAGCCTGCATCAGAGCGCCTGCCCCTAAAAAGCAGGAGACACCCAGCGAGACGTCCCATAGAATCACGATCAGCGCCGTCAGATAGACCCGGCTGCGCTTCTGGGTCAGGGCGCTGTTGATGACAAACAGATTCTGCAAGCCAATGGGGGCCACATACGCCAGTCCCATGGTCAGTCCCTGCAAATAAATGTTCATAGCGGTGATTTTCTCCTTATTGGTTATTTACTCCGGTTTTGCTACCTGCTATAATGATAACACATTCTCCCCGAAGCGCAAGAGCGCAGATAAAGCTGAGCAGGTAAGGAGGAACTGACCGTGTCCCATTATGACTGCCCCTGTATGGAGAAATGCCCCCTGCACTACGCCATGTCCCTCATTGGCGGCAAGTGGAAGGTGCAGATCCTGTGCTCCGTCACCAACGCCGGGACCATCCGCTACAATGCCCTGCGGGGCAAGCTGGATGGTATCAGCAACACCGCGCTGTCCTCGGCTCTGCGGGAGCTGGAGCGGGACGGATTGATCCTGCGCCGGGAGTATCTGGAGGTGCCGGTGCGGGTGGAGTATGCCCCCACCGAGGACTGCCGCCGCCTGCTGCCCATTCTGGAGCAGCTGTCCGACTGGGCGGAGGCCCGTATGCCCGCCGATGAATCCACAACGAAAAAGGAGGAACCGCAATGACCATCCAAGAAGCACTGGAAAAGCTGCAAGGCTATGAGAAAGCCACCTTTGCCCTGAACCACGCAACGGGCCTTATGTACTACGATGGCGCCACCATTGCCCCCAAGGGGACGGCGGAGCTGCGGGGCAGCACTCTGGGTGAGCTCTCCCGCATGGGCTATGAGCTCACCACCGCCCCGGAGACGGTGGAGATGCTCCGCACCCTTATGGAAAACCGTGAGGAGCTGGACCCCATCACCCGCCGGAAGGCGGAGGAGCTGTGGCGTGACTACGACCGCACCCACCGTGTTCCGGTGGAGGAGTACGTAGCCTATCAGGAGCTGTCCGCCAAGTCCGACGCCGTGTGGCACGAGGCCAAGGAGAAGAATGACTTTGCCCTCTTCGAGCCCTATCTCCAGCAGATGTTCGATGCCAGCCGCCGCATGGCCGGCTACTGGGAGCCGGAGAAGGCCCCCTACGAGACCATGCTCTCCACCTTTGAGCGTGGCCTGACGGTGGCCCAGTGCGACGCTTTCTTCGCCTCCCTGCGGGAGAAGCTGGTGCCGCTGATCCAACAGGCCACCGCCCACGCCGACCGGGTGGACGATGCCCCTCTGCACCGGAACTACCCCGTGGCTATCCAGCGCCAGTTCTCCGACTTCATCATGGACGTCATGGACATCGACCGGGACCACTGTATCATCGGCGAGACGGAGCACCCCTTCACCACCAACTTCTCCCGTGACGACGTCCGCATCACCACCCACTACTTCGCCGATCAGGTGGCCTCTTCCCTGTACTCCGTGGTCCATGAGGGCGGCCACGCCCTCTATGAGCTCCACACCGGCCGGGAGTTGGCTCGCACCTGCCTTGGAAACGGCGTCTCCATGGGCATCCACGAGAGCCAGTCCCGGTTCTACGAGAACATCATCGGCCGCAGCCGGGCCTTCTGCTCCGTCCTGCTGCCGTGGCTGAAGGAGCACTTCCCCGCCCAGCTGGTGGACGTGACGGAGGAGCAGTTCTACCGCATGGTGAACCGCTCCCGGCCCTCTCTGATCCGCACCGAGGCCGATGAGCTTACCTACTGCCTGCACATCATGGTCCGCTATGAGCTGGAGAAGCAGATGTTCGCCGGCACCATCACCGCCCACGACCTGCCCGCCGCATGGAACCGGTTATATAAGGAGTATCTGGGCGTGGATGTCCCCTCCGATCGGGAGGGCGTCCTGCAGGATTCCCACTGGGCCAACGGCAACATCGGCTATTTCCCCTCCTACGCCATCGGCTCCGCCTACGGCGCCCAGTACCTGCTGGAGATGCAGAAGGATCTGGACGTGGAGGCCGCCGTCCGCTCCGGCAAGCTCACCGCCATCAACCGCTGGCTGGAGGAGAAGATCTGGAAGTACGGCTGCATGAAGGACCCTGTGGCCCTCTTCGAGTCCGTCTGCGGCCCCTTCCGTCCGGAGGAGTACGTGGCGTATCTGGAAAAGAAGTTCACGGAGATATACGAATTGTAATTTCTCGTAACGATAATACAAGATATTATCGCCCCGGAGTGTTCCACGGAACCCTTCGGGGCGATTTCTGTCCGTCCACCCGCCGAAGAATAGAAACCCTCTCCTGTCTATTCTCCACGGACAACGGGTGAAAGGTCTGTAAAAAATGACGAAATAGGACAAATACCCCTTGCACTCTGTCGATCATGGTGCTATGATACAACTATCAAGTGTGCGGCGAAAAGCCCATGGGCTTTTATCGTTTCTTAGAAACGATAAGGAGAGGTCAAAGAGGTTGCCATTCTGAGGAGGGGCGCAGCCCCGACGTGAGAGTCCGCATTCTCCTTGCAGCGCCCCATCGCCCCACACACAAAAAAATAGGAGGAAGATACTATGACAAACCGCAAGAGTACCAAACGGGCCTTGCTGGGCAGCGTTATGGCCATGGTCCTGTGCCTGGCTATGCTGGTAGGCGCTACCTTCGCATGGTTCACCGACACCGCATCCACCGGCGTCAACAAGATCCAGGCCGGCAAACTGGATGTTGCTCTGGAGATGAAGGATGCCAGCGGCAACTGGGTCTCCGCCGAGGGCAAGACGCTGGACTTCGTCAAGGCTGCTGATGCCAAGGGCGAAGCCATCCTGTGGGAGCCGGGCTGCACCTATACCCTGCCGGAGCTGCGTGTCGTCAACAACGGCAATCTGGCTCTGAAGTACATGATCAAGATCACCGGCATCAAGGGGGATGCCAAGCTGAACGAGGCTATCGAGTGGACCATCGGGGATGTGGCGATGGGTGCCGAACAGCACCTGAAGGCCGGTGAGAGCAACGAGTTCACCATCAAGGGCCACATGAAGGAGTCTGCCGGCAACGATTACATGGATCTGACCATCAGCGGCATTTCCATCACCGTCTACGCCACGCAGGACACCGTGGAGAGCGACAGCTTCAACAACCAGTATGACAAGAACGCTGCCTATAAGGGTACGCAGGAATTCACCGAAGGTACCCACACCCTCAGCAACGGTGTCGTGGCTCTGAACCCCAATGACATCGCCGTAAAGGCCAGCGGGCAGGACACCAGTGTCACCATCACCGGCGGCTATTATGACGGCGGCAATGGCGGCAATAACATCTGCGTCTATGCCATGAACGGTGCCACCGTGACCATTCAGGGCGGCACCTTCACCGTGGGCAGCGATGCCAACGGCGAGGGCAACTCCGTCGTGGAGAGCAACGGCGGCAACATCGTCATCGAGGGCGGCTTCTTCTATACCAACTACAACTGGAGCGGCTTCTACTATGTGCTGAACCAGAAGAACAACAACCCCGGCACCATCACCGTCAAGGGCGGCACCTTTGTGAACTACGATCCCTCCAAGGGTGACGACAATCTGGGCGGCAGCTTCGTAGCTGACGGCTATTCCGTGGTCTCCGAGAAGCACGGCGATGACACCTGGTACACCGTGGTCAAGGGTACCGGCGTGATCCCCGGCACGCAGGAAGACCTGAACAACGCCATCACCGATTCTACAAACAAGGACATCACGGTCGTCATGCCCGCCGACCAGACCCTGACGCTGGACAACGGCATCGCCAACGAGGGTGCCAAGGCCCGCAACATCACCTTCGTGGGTGACGGCACTCAGACCGTGGACGTCATCACGAATGCCACCGGTGCCGAGGGCGGTCAGCTGAACTATCAGCGCGGCTCCACCTTCACCTTTGAGAATGTGACCGTTCAGGCCGGTGAGGGCAGCTTCGACGGCATCGTCTGCGACGAGCTGGTCTATCGCAACTGCACCATCAAGGGCAAGCTGACTCTGTACGGCAAGGCCACCTTCATCAACTGCACCTTCGATAACACGATGGCCAACCAGTACTCCATCTGGACCTGGGGCGGCACGGACGTGACCTTCGAGGGCTGCACTTTCAACACCAACGGCAAGGCCATCCTCCTCTACGGTCAGGCCACCGCCGAGAAGCCCACCGATCTGGTGGTGAACAACTGCACCTTCAACGACCGCAAGAGCGGCGCTGCCGGTAAGGCTGCCATCGAGGTGGGCAACGACTACAATGCCACCTACACCCTGACCGTCAACAACGCCACGGTCAACGGCTTCGCAGCCGGCAAGAATACGGGCTCCACCCTGTGGGCCAACAAGAACAGCATGGACGCCGCTCACCTCACCGTCACCATCGACGGCACCAAGGTGCAGTAAGCGCAGAGAGCTGATAACGAGCAAGGCCACCCTGCTAAAGGGTGGCCTTGTCCGCTTACAGCAATATCCGAGACAGAATAAATCGCCCTCCCCCTTGAGGAGAGCGATTTATTTCATTTCCTGTACCAGCTGCTCCAACAATTCCAACTGGCGGCTGCTGAGCCGCCGCAGGGATTTGCTCAGCGACAACAGACGTACCGGGTCTGCGAGTTCTGCTGCAAAAAATTCCTCCGGCGTCACGCCCAGATACTCACAGATGTAGAAGAACGTGGACATGGACGGCAGATTCACGCCGTTTTCGATGTTGTTGATGTACCCGGCGCTCTGTCCCAGCGAAAGACTCATATCACGAGCCGATACGCCCTTGGCCTGCCGCAGCTGTGACATCCGTCGGGCAAACTGCTTCTTCTCCATGACCCACCTCCACGCTTTTTGATAATTGTACTATATAGTCTGCTGAATCTTATCCGGTTATTTAGGATATTTTCTTGACATAACTATTTTAAATAGATATAATGAGAAAAAATACTGTGGAAAGTAGATGGTGATGAAGAGTGGAAGCGCTGATTGGAATCGTTGGTGTGGCAGTGCTGTGTTTCCTACTTTCGGCTCTGTGGGATTTTACAAAAAAGACGGAAAAGGAACAACAGTGGCAGGCCGTGCAAATGCAGGATCGCAAGCGAAAACAGCAGGCGGAAGAAGAAGCGGAGCGATACCGAACGTCTCTGGTAAAGCGGTATAAAAATAGCCCGTTGACAAGGGAAATCCTAAAGACCATTTGCGACGGGACGGAGCGCAATCCGGAGGAGATCGTCATCGACAAAAGCGGTGCCTCCGGACGTACAGACGGGATGGTGCGCAGCTATGATTTTTTAGCGCATCGTGTCCCTGAACTCACCGATAGTAAAGCGTTTTCCTATGAATATCATCCGATTCAGAATCTTGGCGTTACCGATTGTGTGTTTGTTCGTCAACAAGCCGCACTGGCGGAAGCCATTAGGGAAATTCTGGGAGAGGATTATTCTGTTGAATATAAGGATGACGGTCGAATCGTCGTCATGCGGCTGAAGCCAACCAAACACTTTTAATTTTAACAAGGAGGAACACATCATGGCTCGCTGTTATTATCTGGACTACATCAGCAAGGGCTGCCTCAGTAGCTACGACAATGACGAGTATGTCTGCAAGCTCTGCGGCAAGCGCTTTGCCACCAATGACCCGCAGGTGAAGTACACCGGCAACCCCGATTACGGCGAAGAGTATCAGAGATGTCCGGTTTATCGGGACCGCCGCTGACATTAAAAAACCGCTGGCCGTAACGGCCAGCGGTTTTCCTATATTCCCTTCTTACAGCTTTGTGACCATGGGGATGATCATGGGGCTGCGCTTGGTGTGCTTATAGAGGTAGCTGCTCACCGCCGAGCGCACGGCACGGCACACCTCGTTGTCGTCCTTGCGCCGCCGGGCGGCCATTCCGTCCACTGTGGACATGGCCAGCTCCCGCAGCTCCTGCAAAAGCTCCTCGGATTCCTTCACATACACGAAGCCGCGGGTGACGATCTCCGGCTCACACAGCAGCCGGTGGTCGTGGGAGGACATACTCAGTACCACCACCACCATGCCGTCCTCGGCCAGCAGCTTCCGGTCATTGAGTACCACAGCACCCACTTCACCCACGCCGGAGCCGTCCACAAAGACCTCCCCGGCGGGTACGGAGGCCTCGCACTTCATGTGCTTGGTGGTCAGCTCGATGACGGAGCCGTTTTCGGCCACGCAGATGTTCCGGGGGTCCATGCCCATGGCTTCCGCCACCCGCTTGTGGATCTGCAGCATCCGCTGCTCACCATGCAGGGGAATGAAGAACTTGGGCTTGGTCAAAGCGTGGATGATCTTCAGCTCCTCCTGACAGGCGTGGCCCGACACGTGCAGCATATCCGCCTTGTCGTACACCACGTCGGCGCCCTTGCGGAACAGCTCATTGATGACCCGGCCCACCGTTACCTCGTTGCCGGGGATGGCGGAGGCGGAGATAATGACCTTGTCCTGCGGCCCGATGTCGATCTGCTTGTGGGTGGAAAACGCCATCCGGTACAGGGCGCTCATCTCCTCGCCCTGGGAGCCGGTGGTGATGATGACCTGCTGCTGGGGCGGCAGGCCCTTGATGCGGTTGATGTCCATCAGCACCCCCTTGGGGATCTTCATATACCCCAGCTCCGTGGAGACCTTCATGATGTTCTCCATGCTGCGGCCGGTAACGGCCACCTTCCGCCCGCAGGCGGCGGCAGCGTCAATGATCTGCTGGATGCGGTGGACGTTGCTGGCGAAGGTGGTAACGATGATGCGCTGCTTGCAGCCGGTGAACTGCCGCTGGAAGGTCTTGCCCACCATCCGCTCGCTCATGGTGTAGCCGGGGCGCTCCACGTTGGTGGAGTCCGCCAGCAGCGCCAGCACCCCCTCCTTGCCCAGAGCCCCGAACCGGGCCAGATCGATGACCTCCCCGTCAATGGGGGTGGAGTCGATCTTGAAGTCGCCGGTGTGGACCACCACGCCCATGCGGGTGTGGATGGCGAAGGCCACGGAGTCGGCAATGGAGTGGTTCACATGGATGAATTCCACCTGAAACTTCCCCGCCTTCACCGTCTGCCCGGCCTCCACCGTCACCAGCTTGGTGCTGTCCAGCAGCCGGTGCTCCTGCAGCTTCAGCTTGATGAGTCCGGCGGTAAAGCGGGTGCAGTAGATGGGCATATTTACCTGCTTGAGGACGTAGGGGATGGCCCCGATATGGTCCTCATGGCCATGGGTGATGAACAGGCCCCGCAGCCGGGATCTGTTCTTGATGAGATAGGTGACGTCGGGGATGACGCAGTCGATGCCGTACATATCATCGCCGGGGAATGCCATGCCGCAGTCCACCACAATGATCTCCCCGCCGTACTCATAGGCGGTCATGTTCTTGCCGATCTCGTTGAGACCGCCCAGAGGAATGATCTTCAATTTTTCTGCCATATGTGTTGAATATTCTCCTTTACAAGATAAGTAGCGCACAGACAGACTGCCCGTCGGCGGACGCAGCTGCTCCGCAAACGGACACGGCAAAATAGAGGCGGCTCCCGACGTTTCTCTGCGGCGCTGTATCGCCGGAGAAGTCCGGCGGCCCGCCCGACTGTCCTGTGCAAAAGTGGTGAGGGGAATCCCCTCGTTTATTTGATCACGAAGGCCCGCCGCCTCCGCAAAAAATACAAAAAAGGCCATCGCTTTTCAACGATTTACACAAAGTATATCATATTTCTCCGCATTTGTACAGCCTTTCTTTCCCCCTTTTTTCGCCGCCCCTCGCAAAACCCGCATTTCTCCGATCCCTCCGCCGAAAAAGTACCCCGGAAAAGACTTTTTCAAACCGATAAGAAAGACGTTGTAGCAGAGGAAAAACTATGCTATAATAATGTAATTCAAAATGGCGGAACAGCGCAGTCCGCCAAAACAGGGAGGGATGCGCCTTGAATAAACGGATCGCCCGACTCCTCCGGACGAATATCACGATCTTCTCGCTGTGCCTGGTGCTGTTTGCCCTGGCAGCGATCCCCTTTGACGTGCGCCTCGCCATTGGCGAGGGCGTGGCCGCCGTGGCCTTCTTCCTGCTGGGCCGCCGCCGCAGCAAGGCTACCCAGCAGAGTCTGCGCCAGTATATCCAGCGGTTTTACGGCGGCATGGACTCCGCCCGCTCCAGCAATATGCTCTTCACCCCCCTGCCCATGATGGTCTTTGATCTGGCCACGGAGGATATCCTCTGGAGCAGCGAGAGCTTCCTCCAGCTGACGGAGCAGCGGGAGGGCATCTTCGATGCCCATCTGGAGACGGTGTTCCCCAATATCTCCTTCCACTGGCTGCTGGAGGGCAAGACCGAGGCCCCGGAGACCGTGGTGTGGAACCACCGCACCTATCGGGTGTTCGGCGGCGTCAGCCACCCGGAGGGCGGCCAGAGCGCACTGGCCACCACCTACTGGATGGACGTTACCGACACCGAGGAGATGCGCCGGACGCTGGAGCTGACCCGGCCGGTGGTGGCCATCCTCATGGTGGATAACTACGAGGACCTGATGAAGGCCACCCCGGAGGGCAAGCGCTCTGCGGTGCGGGCCATGCTGGAGGAAAAGCTGAGCCAGTGGTCTGCCGGCGCCGAGGGGATGATGCTGAAATATGACCGGGACCGCTACCTCTTTGTGTTCGAGGAGAAGAGCTTCTCCGACTTTGCCGCCAAGCGCTTCGACGTGCTGGATGCCGTCCGTGAGGTGGTGGCCGGAGAGGGCGTGGCAGCCACCCTGTCCATCGGCGTGGGCCGGGATGCCGACAGCTTCGAGGCCCTGTTCAAAAATGCCTCCGTGGCGCTGGAAATGGCCCTGAGCCGTGGCGGCGATCAGGCAGTGGTGAAGGACAAGCTGAATTTCGAGTTCTACGGCGGCCGCTCCAAGGCTACGGAGAAGCGCACCAAGGTGAAGTCACGGGTCATGGCCAATGCGCTGGCGGAGCTCATCGACGAGGCCAAGCAGGTCTACGTCATGGGCCACAGCTATGCGGATATGGACGCACTGGGCGCCGCCGCAGGCGTGTGCGCCATCGTCCGCAAGCGTGGCAAGAAGTGCCGCATCGTCATCGATACGGAGAATAACGCCGCCCATCCGGTGCTGCGCCGCCTGCAGGCCCTGCCGGAGTATCAGGGGGCCTTCCTCAGCGGCGATGATGCCTTCCTGCGGGTCCAGCCGGAGACGCTGCTGGTGGTGGTGGATACCAACCGCCCCGGCAGCGTGGAGTCCGAACCTCTGCTGGATGCCTGCAACCGGGTGGCGGTCATCGACCACCACCGCCGGGGCAGCGGCTACATCGACAAGATGGCCCTGAACTACCACGAACCCTACGCCTCCTCAGCGTCGGAGCTGGTGACGGAGCTGCTCCAGTACCTCATCGAGCCGGGCGACCTGTTGAAGGCGGAGTCCGAGGCGCTGCTGGCCGGCATCGTGCTGGACACCAAGAATTTCACCAACCGCACCGGCGGCCGCACCTTCGAGGCGGCAGCGTACCTGCGCCGGGCCGGGGCGGATACGGCGGACGTACAGCGGATGTTCCAGAGCGACCTCCAGTCCATGATCTCCCGCTACGATATCATCCGCCGGGCAGAGCTGTACCACGGCGACATCGCCATTGCGGCGCTGGATCAGGAGTGCGACCGGGTCATTGCCGCCAAGGCCGCCGATGAGATGCTGACCCTGCAGGGGGTCCGTGCTTCCTTCGTGCTGTACCGCAAGGACGACGGCATTTACATCTCCGCCCGCTCTCTGGGCGAGATCAACGTACAGGTGCTGGTAGAGACGCTGGGGGGCGGAGGCAACTCCACCACCGCCGGCGGCCAGTGCTCCGGCATGACGGTGGCGGAGGCGAAGGCCACGCTGCTGCGTGCCATTGATAAGTATTTTGAAGAATAAGGAGGAATAATTCCATGAAAGTGATTTTGCAGCAGGATGTCCGGGGTAAGGGCAAGAAGGGCCAGATGATCGAGGTGGCCGAGGGCTACGCCCGCAACTTCCTGCTTCCTAAAAATCTGGCGGTGCTGGCTACCGCCGATGCCATGAACACCATGAAGCTGCAGGCCAAGGCCAAGGCAAAGGCCGACGCGGAGGCCAAGGCCGCCGCACAGGAGCTTGCCGGGAAGCTGAAGGGCTGTCAGGTGAAGATCGCCGCCAAGGGCGGCGCCGGCGGCAAGCTCTTCGGTGCCGTCACCGCCAAGGAGATCTCCGAGCAGCTGAAGGCCCAGCACGATATGGAGCTGGACAGCAAGAAGCTGGTGCTGGCGGAGCCCATCAAGACCTTCGGCAGCTTTGAGGTCAAGGCCAAGCTGGGCTTCGAGATCACCGGAACCGTCTATGTGCTGGTCTGCGAGGAGAAGTAGGGCTTCTTGGAGCCTTGCGAGTACGAAGCAGAGACTAAGACGAGTTTCCTTTTGCCCCGGCAGGTAACTTTTCCCGGCAGTAGCTCTTCCATGCCTCTGACGGCCCACTGTTCCCAGTAGTAACTCCTTTTTTATGCCTCCGGCGGGTAACTTTCTGCCAATAGCAGCAGAAAGTTACCAAAGAATGCCACTTGAAACCTAAGGTTTCAAGACTTCCTCTTTTGGCGTGCAAGAGTTGCGGCATAGACCCCGCCGAAGCAGGGAATTGACTTTCGTCTACTATCGCTGCCGCTGCATTGGACAGTTGAAGGGGATTGCTGTTCTACCGTGGAGAACGGATTGCAAGAACATTTATCAATAGTAAGACCTGTCATTCCGGAAAAACCGCCGAAGTGCCGCCGGTGGCGGATGCAGCGAGGCGGTTTCGAGGAAGTGCCCCGGTTTCCACGCCACAATGTGGCTGGAAACCGGCTGACACGACGGTGTGTGCTTTTGCCCACTTTTCCAGCTGCTGGGAAAAGTGAACCGCCGGAGGCAAAAAGAAAAGCACACCCCACCCCCTTCAGAAAAATCCCCGAAAGGAGTTCCCCCATGGATGAATTGCTTCTGCGGCAAATGCCGCACTCCACAGAGGCAGAGCAGGCCGTGCTGGGTTCCATGCTCATTGACGCCGCCTGCGTCAAGGACGTGATGGACCAGCTTCAGCCGGACGATTTCTACCTCCGCCAGAACCGGGAAATTTTCGAAACCATCTACACCATGTTCGTCTACTCCCGCCCCATCGACGGCCTCACCGTGGCCGGGGAGCTGGAGAAGGCGGGCCTCGCCAACGATGGCACACGGGCGTATCTGGCCCAGCTGATGGAGGTGACGCCCACCTCTGCCAACGTGCTGGAGTATGTACGTCTGGTGCGGGAGAAGGCCCTGCTGCGGTCGGTGGCCGCAGCGGCGGCGGAGATCACCGCCATGGTGCAGGAGGGGACCGGCGCCCCCGGCGACGTGCTGGAGGCGGCGGAGCAGAAGATCTACGCCATCCGCCGGGGCCGCAGCGCCCAGAGCATGGCCACCATTCAGGTGGTGCTGCAGGAGGTCATGGAGCATCTGGCGGAGCTCAGCGCTCAGGGGGGCAAGACCCTGCCGGGTCTGTCCACCGGCTTTTCGGCGGTGGACGGTAAGATCAACGGCTTGAACAAGTCGGATCTTCTGTTGCTGGCCGCCCGTCCCGGCATGGGCAAGACCAGTATGGCTCTGAACGTGGCCCTGAACGCCGCCAAGGAGTCCGGCCAGACGGTGGCCGTCTTCTCGCTGGAGATGTCCCGTGACCAGCTGGTGACCCGCCTGCTGGCCAGCGAGGGCCTCATCGAAAATACCCGCCTCATCAGCGGCGACCTCCGGGAGAGCGACTGGGTGAAGATCGCCGAGGGCGCCTCCTCCCTGAGCCGTCTGGATATCCGCATCGACGATAATCCCCTGCTGACGGTGGCGGACATGAACGCCAAGTGCCGCCGCATCGAGAATCTGGGTCTGGTGGTCATTGACTACCTCCAGCTGATGACCTCCGCCGGCGGAAAGGGGTATAGCGGCGAGAACCGCCAACAGGCGGTGTCGGATATCAGCCGTATGCTGAAGATCATGGCCAAGGAGCTGCAGGTGCCGGTGCTGTGCCTGTCCCAGCTGTCCCGTGCCAACGAAAAGCGTGAGGACAAGCGCCCCATGCTGTCGGACCTGCGTGAGTCCGGCGCCATTGAGCAGGATGCCGATATCGTCATGTTCCTGTATCGTGACGATTACTATAAAGAGGATTCGGAAAAGCGCAACATCGCCGAGTGCATCGTGGCCAAGAACCGCCACGGCGAGACCGGCAAGGTGGAGCTGCGCTGGATGCCGGAGTATACCATCTTCGGCACCTTGGAAAACCGCTACGACGAGGAGTAACGAGTCATGGATCTGATGCCGTGGATGCAGCAGCAGGGGATGCTGCCCGCCGCCGGGGAGACGGTGCTGTGCGCCGTGTCCGGGGGCCGGGACTCCGTGTGCCTGCTGCACTATCTGGCGTCGCTGGGCCGCCGCCGGGGCTTTGCCGTGGCCGCCGCCCACTATAACCATCTGATGCGCCCCACGGCGGGACGGGACGAGGCTTTCGTGGCCGGGCTCTGCCGGGAGCTGAGCGTGCCGCTCTATGTGGAGCGGGGCGACGTCCGGGCCATCGCCCGGCAGGAGGGCTGGGGCGTGGAGGAGGCAGGCCGCCGCCTGCGCTACGACTTTCTGGAGCGCACGGCCGACGCCATCGGAGCCTCCCGCATCGCCACCGCCCACCACCTGTCGGATCAGGCGGAGACGGTGGTGCTGAACCTGCTGCGCGGCACCGGCCCGGAGGGGCTGGCGGGCATTCCCCCGGTGCGGGGACGGCTGATCCGCCCTCTGCTCCAGACCCCTCGGCAGGAGATCGAGGCATATCTCACGGCCCACGGCCTGGGCCATGTGGAGGACGAGACTAACGACAGCATGGATTTCACCCGCAACCGCTTGCGGCAGGAGGCGTGGCCCCTGCTGGCACAGCTCCACCCCGCTCCGGAACGGAGCATAGCACGGGCCGCCGCTATCCTACGGCGGGAAAACGATTTCATGGATCGGCTGGCCCGCTCCTATCTGGAGACAGCCGTATCCGATTGCCCGTCAGCCGGTGAGCCCAATGCCCCGGAGATCTTTGGCCGCCGGGCCCCCGCTGCACCCAGCCCTGCACCGCTTCCCGGCACGTTGCCGGAGGAGTCGTCAAAGTCGGATAAGCCCTCAGAATGTACACGCACGGGCGATATTTCGCCTGATTTCACATCGGCACCCACCGCCGTATCGGTGTCCGAAGCCGTGCTGCGATCGGCACCGGAGGAGCTGCGGCCCCGGATGCTCCGGCTGCTGCTGGAGCGGCTCCCCGTCGGGAAGAAGGATGTATCCGCCGCCCACATAGAGGCCCTGCTGTCCCTTCGGGAGGGCGGGATGCTGGATCTGCCGGAGGGTGTCACGGCATGGCGGGAGAAGGATGTGCTGCATCTGGAGATGACGCCGCCCCTGCCCCTACCCCTGACTCTGTCAGAGGGGGAGCAGGTCTGGGGAGACTATCTCGTCCGGGTGTGGAGAAGCGAAAAAAATACCCCGCCCCCTGACGGAGAAGGGCTGTCCAAAACGGGCCGGTTTTCGGACCATATCCTGACGCTTTCGGACGGTGGGAAAATGTCCGAATGGACACTCCGCTGTCCGCAAAGGGGAGACGGTCTGACCCTGCCGGGGGCCAGAGGCCGCCGCAGCATCAAACGACTGCTGACGGAGCGGGGGATGCCGCCCCGGCGACGGCGAACCACCCCGGTGGTGTGTATAAACGGAGAACCCGCCGCCGTATACGGCGTGGGAACGGATCAGAGATTTTTGCCGGGAAAAGACGGCAGCAATATAAATATTTTAATGATTGAGAAAGATCAGGAGGAAGAAAGTAATGGCTAAGAGCAATATGGATCAGGACATCCTGAAGGTCCTGTTCAGTGAGCAGGAGATCCATGACCGCATTCAGGAGATGGGCAATCAGCTCTACGATGAGTTCCACGACAGGAACCCGCTGTTTGTGGGCGTTTTGAATGGGTGCTTCCTGTTTATGGCGGATCTGGTGCGGGCCACCCAGTGCAAGAGCGAGGTGGAGTTCATCGGCCTGTCCTCCTATCAGAACGCCACCAAGTCCTCCGGCGTGGTGCAGATCACCCGTGATCTGCAGCGGGATATCTCCGGCCGGGATATCATTGTGGTGGAGGATATTCTGGACTCCGGCAATACCCTGTACTTTTTGAAGGACTATATGCTGGCCAAGGGAGCCAATAGCATCACCATCGTCACCCTGCTGGACAAGCCCTCCCGCCGGGAAAAGCCCATTTACCCCGATCTGGCGGGCTTTGAGGTGCCGGACGAGTTCGTGGTGGGCTTCGGGCTGGACTACTGCCAGCAGTATCGCAATATGCCCTACATCGGCGTGCTGAAGCCGGAGGTATACAGTAAGTAAGCGGCGTATCGGGTGCCGCATCGGCGGACAGCGCCCGCCGACAGTGGGAAGGAGGAAAACCTGTGGAGGAACGTAAGCGGGGTTATCAGGGCCGGAGGTTGGCCGGTGCGACCCCTAAGCAGGAGCGGGAGCGCAAACCCCAGCGGACGGAGAACGGTTCCCGGCGGGCGGTGGATAAGGCCCGCCGGGAGCGGGACCCGTGGGAGATGACCCCGGAGGAGAAGGTATCTCCGGTAGAGGCCACGTCGGTAGAGGAGGCTCAGGCAGAGCCGCAGGAGCAGTCTGTCCGGCAGGCGGAGGATAAGGCCTGCCGGGAGCGGGACCCGTGGGAGATGACCTCGGAGGAGACTGCTCCGGTAACGCCGGGAGACGGCGAGTCCGTCTCGGCCGGCCGGAGAGCCGCTTCGGTGGCCGGAGGTAAAGCGGCACCGGCGGCGGACTTTGACAGCATGAGCGGTTCTGCCGATGGGACGAGCGCCGACTATGCAGCCGGTGCGGCGGGTCCCGATGATGCAGCCGGGCCCGGTGAGGGAAGCGGCTCCGGCGGGACGGCGGTCAAGAAGAAAAAGAGCGGCTTTGCCGCCTTCTGGTCGGATTTCGGCTATCTCATCGTCACGGCGGTGGTGGTGGTGCTGGTGTTCCGGGTACTTTTACAGCTGAGTTGGGTACCCTCCGGCTCCATGGAGACCACCATCCCCAAAAAGACGCTGCTGATCTCGTGGCAGCTGCCCTATGTGATGGGCGACCCGGTGCCGGAGCGGGGGAACATCGTCACTTTCTGGAGCGACGAGCTGGATAAGCTGCTGGTGAAGCGGGTCATCGGCCTGCCGGGAGACACGGTGTCCTTCTCCGGCGGCTATGTCTACATCAACGGCCAGCGGCTGGAGGAGGACTACCTGGACCAGCAGGGCGGGACGATCAGCCCCAACCAGACCTCCTTTACCGTGCCGGAGGGGTGCCTGTTTTTCTTAGGTGATAATCGCTCCGGCTCGAATGATGCCCGGTACTGGGAGGAAAGCTATATCCCGGTGGGCAATGTGAAGGCCCGTGTGCTGCTGGCTATTTCCCTGACCGGGGGCAGCAGCTGGCAGGGCGTGCGGGCCATCGGCTGAGAGGAGGAAAGCATTTGGCAGAACGAAGAAAGATCGGTTTCGGCACCATTTTGATGGTGATTTTGGCGGTATGCGTGGTGGCCTATGTGGTGTCCACCATGCGGACCGCCGGGGACATCCCCTACTCTGAGCTGCGGCAATACTTTTTAGAGGAGAAGGTGCAGGAGTTCTCCATCAGCGACACCCGGATCACGGCCAAGCTGAAGGGGGGCAGCACCGTTACCTCCGACCTGTACGACTTCGACCTGTTCTATCAGGATCTCAATGATCTGGTGCAGAAGCAGTATGACAGTGGCATTATCACCGCCTATAACTATCACGCAGACCACTCCACCAACTGGCTGCAGCTGCTGCTGCCGTATGTGCTGGCGTTTTTGGGCTTCATTTTGCTGATGAATCTCATGAACCGCATGGCCGGCGGCGGAGCCGGGGCGCAGGACAAGCTGTCCCGGTTTGGAGAGGCCAAGGTCAGTACGCCGGGAGAGAAAAAGGTCACGTTTCAGGATGTGGCCGGGGCCGACGAGGAGAAGGAGGAGCTGCGGGAGATCGTGGAGTTTCTCCGGGAGCCCCAGAAGTATCTGGATCTGGGGGCGCATATCCCCAAGGGCGTGCTGCTGGTAGGCCCTCCGGGTACCGGTAAGACACTGCTGGCCAAGGCGGTGGCCGGAGAGGCGGGAGTACAGTTTCTGTCCATCTCCGGCTCGGACTTTGTGGAGATGTATGTGGGCGTAGGCGCCTCCCGTGTGCGGGATCTGTTCCAGCAGGCCAAGAAGAGCGCCCCGGCCATCATCTTCATCGACGAGATCGACGCCGTGGGCCGCCAGCGCGGCAGCGGTCTGGGCGGCGGACACGACGAGCGGGAGCAGACCCTGAACCAGCTGCTGGTGGAGATGGACGGCTTCGGCTCCAACGAGGGCGTGGTGGTGCTGGCCGCCACCAACCGTGTGGATATTCTGGATCCGGCGCTGCTGCGTCCGGGACGGTTCGACCGGCAGGTCTATGTGGGGCTGCCGGACATCAAGGGCCGGGAGGAGATCTTGCAGGTACACGCCAAGAACAAGCCGCTGGCGGAGGACGTGGATCTGAGACAGATCGCCCGTGGTACCGCAGGCTTTACCGGCGCCGATCTGGAGAACCTCCTCAATGAGGCGGCCCTGCTGGCGGGACGGCGCAGCGAGTCCTTCATCACCATGAAGGATCTGCAGGAGTCCATCATCAAGGTCATCGCCGGGCCGGAGAAGCACAGCCGGGTCATCCCGGAGAAGGAGCGGCGGCTGACGGCCTATCACGAGGCGGGACACGCCGTGGTGATGCACGCACTGCCGGATCTGGACCCGGTGCATCAGATCACCATCGTTCCCAGAGGCGAGGCGGGCGGCATGACCATCTATCTGCCGGACGAGGACCGGTCGTACCTCTCCCGCAGCTATATGCTGGACCGCATCGCCGGGCTGCTGGGCGGCCGGGCGGCGGAGCAGCTGGTGCTGGGGGATATCTCCACCGGGGCCTCCAACGACATCAGCCGTGCCACGCAGCTGGCCCGGAAGATGGTGGGCACCTACGGAATGTCGGAGCAGCTGGGCAACGTGGCCTTCGACGCCGGACACGACGAGGTGTTCATCGGCAAGTCCATGGCCCAGACCCGGCCCTACTCCGAGAAAACGGCGGCGGAGATGGACGGCGAGATCCGCCGCATCATGGACGACGCCTACGCCCGCTGCACCGCCATTCTGGAGCAGTACCGGCCCCAGCTGGTGGAGGTGGCGGAGTATCTGCTGGCCAACGAGACTATGACGGCAGAGGAGTTCGAGAAGGTATTCCGGACGGAGTGAGGCATTGACAGCGCCTTGCTTATGGGGTAAAATAACGGGGTATCCGCCTCCGTAGCTCAGCTGTATAGAGCGACCGCCTCCTAAGGTTGCGTTACAACGGCCACCTCAAAAAAACTAAATAAGGGATTGCAGTTCGACTTTGATCGGGCTATAATCATATATCAGACACGTCCATATAGCTCAGCTGGATAGAGCACACGCCTCCTAAGCGGCAGATTGTTCGATTCCTTCGAGCCTTGAAAATTGCATAAAACTTATAAATGTCTCAGTAGCTCAGTTGGATAGAGCACACGCCTCCTAAGCGGCAGATGGTTCGATTCCTTCGAGCCTTGAAAATTGCATAAAACTTATAAATGTCTCAGTAGCTCAGTTGGATAGAGCACACGCCTCCTAAGCGTGAGGTCGGAGGTTCAAATCCTCTCTGGGACGCCAGAAAGCACCGCTGCAAGCCTTTTTCGGGGTTTGCAGCGTTTTTTTCTTCCTCCTTCTCCCGGTAATTTCACTTCCGTTACCGGGAGATTTTTATGCGCCGCATGATGTATATTTGCTAATTGGACTCGAACGCTTTTCAGAAATTTGCTAAGAAAATTCTGCATTTTGCTAATTCGATTTTTCGGATCACTTTGCCGGGGCTTGCGCCGCTATCAGGGCTGCGAGCGCACTTGCCAGTTCCGGCGACTTCTGAAGCTGCTCCACAAGGCTTTCAAGGTCCAGGGTCGCAGGCTCCGATTTTGCCGGTTCCTCCGGCGGACGGACATTGCGAAGATCAGGCTTGGCATAGAAGGCTGTCTCGAATTTCTGAGCATTGACCTTTCTATCCTCGTCCAGAATGTGAGCATAGATACTGGTTATCATGTCGATCTCGGCATGGCCCGTATCGCCCTGGGTGGCTTTCAGATCGCCGTGGTTCAGTTTCAGTTTGTAGGTGGTACTGGAATGACGGAGAGAATGAAAGACCACCTTCGGTAGCCCTGCGTCCTCACGGAGCTTTGCAAATTCTTTGAGGATGATACGATCCTCGCAGGGCCGTCCATTGGGAAGTGCCACCACCAGATCGAAGTCCTGATACTCGTCGCCCAGGAAACCTTTCAGCTCGTCCTGGGACTTCTTCCATTCCCGCAGAATGTAGGCCAGCGTTTTCGGTAGCCACACCTTACGGATGCTGGAATCGGTTTTCGGCTTTTTTAGAACAATTCTTGTGCTGGTGTTCGGCATGAGCGGAGTGAAGATGTAATAGATATCCTTCTCACCCAGCGTTTCAATCGCCCGTTTGGATGCCCTCGTCAGCTCCTTGTCGATGTAGACATAGGCATTATCCGCCGCAATATCTTCATCGGAAATATGGACGTTCTCCCAGGTCAGCCCCAGGATTTCACCCATACGCAGAGAGCAGGCAAAGGAAAGGTTCATTGCCACATAGAGCTTGCTGTCCGTGCATTTGTCCAGAGCAAGACGGATCATATCCGCTGTCCAGATATCCCGTTTCGCATACTCCGTTTTCGGGAGGATCACATTGTCAAAGGGATTTCTTGCAATGATTTCCCATCGTACCGCCTGCTTAAACGCACACCGCAGGAGCTTGATGATCTTTTCAATGGTCTTGTCGCTGACATAGGTGGTAACGGCCTTTCGGGTCTTGGTAGACACCGACTTGGTTTTCTGCAAGGTCTGGATATAACCGTCAACCGCACGGGGAGTAACCGCCTGTACCTCCATATCACCGATGATTGGATTGATATAGTTCGCAATCAGTGCCGTTTGGCCGTCATACATAGACACGCCCCATTTCTTTTCCCCGTAAAGAGATACGAAGTCATAAAGGAACTCGGTGATCGTCTGATTGCTTGGCGGGAGAAAAGTTCCCGTGTGCTGCTGATTTTCGATTTCCGCCTTGCGCTTTAAGGCCTCTTTGTGGGTATGCCAGGTTTCCCACTTCTGTTTGGTTTCTCCGTTTTCGTCCACATAGTTGTAAACAACGGAATAGTTTTTCTTTCGCTTGATTATAGATGCCATATCGTTCTTCCTTTCTTGGATCACAGGTCGAGGGAGTCAAGCCACTCGTCAAATGACCGCTTGGAAATGCGTATGGCGTTACCAATTCGCACGATTTTGAAGTGTCCTTCTTTTACAAGGATATATGCGGAAGTTCTTCCGATGCCCAGAATTTGAGCAATATCGTCAACCGTATATGTCCTTCTTTCAGGGGTTTCTTTCTTCGTGCCGTTCCATGTTTGAGACATGAGAACCCCCTTTCAGTTATGAAAAGGAACAGCACGAATATGTGTGGGTAATATAACTTCCACCATCATTTTACCGTGCTGCTCCGTGTTTGTCTGCTGCTAATTGAAAAGTTTACGATCTATCCATAAACTTTCAAAAAAGAAAAGTAGGCTTACGGACGGCTGTTGGCACAGCTCCACGGGAGTTTCACCCCGGCCCATGCTGATGGGTGCGGCGCACAATGCTTTGTGGGCGTTCAATGCGCGAGTATCTTTAACCCTGCCCGTGTGTCATCGCCCACAAGCTGCCACGCTTGCTTTGCGGTCTGGCGTTGTTCGCTCGCCCGTTACAGTGGTCCCGTCCTGCGGACTTGAAACGAGGTCATGGCGCACCGGCCGTATGGCTCGGCACAAACAGGAATGTATCCGTTTGCCTTATACTGCGGCGTTGGCCTCCCAACGGGCTTTCTTTGTCAAGGAGCTATAACGGGACGCCGCGTGGAAAGGGGAACACGCAGCGCCCGGTCCTGGATCAGCTCAGGTCAAAATCCAGAATGGAAATAATCAGCTTTGCTTCCAGCCGACCGCGCAGATCTTCGTCCACCTGGGGACGGGGATAGCCGTCAGGGCCATAGCTCGTCCGTGTAGACAGCGCGGCAATGTAGCCGGAGTAATGCCGGACTACCCGGTTCACCGCTTCGGGGTCGCCTCCGACAGCGGCGGCAATCACCGGGTAAGGGATCAGCGATGCCCGCGTGCACGCAGATTTAGTCATCCGCTTCACCTCCCATCAGCTCTGTCAGCAGCCGATAGGCTTTATGCCTGCGGGTATTGACCGTCCGGCGGGGCATGTTTATGTACCTGGCGATCTGTGCGTCGGTCATCCGCAGGAACCAGTGCATCATAAAGATTTCCCGGTCCTCCTGGGACAGCCCCAGAAGCGCCTCGGCCAGCCCGTCATCCTCGATCAGAATCACGCCCCCTCCCACAGGGAAGGTCGTGTATTCCCACGGGTAGCGGTCATATACCGCAAGCTGGGCCATTTCTGCCTCGGACAGTTCTTCCAAAGATGTGAAACGCTTCTGGTGCCGGCTGATCTGGCGATAGCCGTTGCACGCCTCGCATTTCAGCACCTTCTTGCAGTAGCTATCAAAGGCGTACTGCTTGTGCTCGTAGTGGCGGTCAGGTTTCAAGTTCTCACCTCCCTTCGTGCCGGGAGGCAGTTCTTTTCTTCCCCTTTCGCTCACTACTCGTTCACGAGTGGTCTGGTTTGGCCGGTTTTCGGGATCTATCTGAAAAAATTTTTTGCCGCTCATAATTGGCTCCTTTCGTTTCGTTCGGGTTGACAGGCCGGAACGAAACGGGGCGGGGAGCGGCAGCCCACGCCCAGGCGCTCAAAGAAACGGGTTTTGTGAGATATGAGCCACAGTATATAAAAAGCGAGCCATAACTCACTTTCATGAGCATGGCTCGCGGCTGCGTTATTGGAATATTTTTCGTAGTGGCATGGGCATCCGCCGTACAAACGGTAAACCCCGCCTTATTTTGACCTCCTTTGTGTTGGCGCTCTCATCCATATCCCCCTTTACTCCGAAATATGAGTTATAACTCACTTTGCATGAGCTGTATGGTTATTTATATGAGCGGAAGCACACCCTACAATGATGTAGAGGTGATGTGTAGTGAACAATCCGCTGGATCTATTTGCATGGAAGGTGCGGTCAGAACGGAAGCGCCAGCATCTGACGCAGAAGCAGTTAGCTGAACGCCTCGGTATGAACCCCCGCACGATCATAGATTTGGAGACCTGCCAGAGTAATCCGAAATTTGAAACGGTGGTCCTTGTCGCCAAAGAACTGAATATCAGCGTAGACGCCGCCATTTTCCCGGAAATGGTAAATCAGACAGTCTCGAAAACAGTCGTGGACTTCTTTGCCGGGAAAAGCGAAGCAGAGATCGAAAAATTTATCGCGCTCTGCAAACAGGCGGAAGCCTTCCAGAAAGACGAGTAACGCGGTCGGGTTCGATGTGCCCGGCCGCGTTACTGTTTCACCCGTTTGCTATGCGGGCAGTTTATTCTTTTTTTGTTTTGTAAGCATTTTTCAGATGCTCGAAGGACTCCTGGCTGATGATATGCTCCATCCGGCAGGCGTCCTTTTCCGCCGTTACCGGGTCTACGCCAGCCTCGATCAGCCGGTCGGTAAAGAAGCGGTGCTTTTCGTAGATCTGCTCCGCCACTTCACGGCCCACATCGGTCAGGTGAAGGAAATAGCCGCTGTCCATTGTCAGGAAGCCACCTTCACGCAGGGTCGCCACCGCATGGCACACGCTGGGCTTTGTGACCTCCAAGTGCCGGGCGACATCCACGGAGCGCACCATACCGAGTTTCTTTTGGAGAACAAGGATGGTTTCCAGGTAGTCCTCCCCGGACGCATGAAGTTTCATCTGAACCTCCTTTACTGAGCCAACTTCCAGCCGATGGCCTCCTGTCTGGCCGATACAAAGTCGGCATACAGGCCCTTCTGCTGGATCAGCTCCGCATGAGTGCCGCGCTGGACGATATGAGCGTTGTCCAGTACAAGGATCTGATCGGCGTTGCGGACGGTTTTCAGCCGGTGGGCAATCATGATGATAGTCTTGTCATGGGTCAGCGCCTCAATAGCCCGCTGCAATTCATCCTCATTTTCCGGGTCAACACTGCTTGTCGCCTCGTCCAAAATGATGATGGGTGCGTCCTTCAGTATGGCGCGGGCGATGGAAATCCGCTGTTTCTCGCCGCCAGACAGAGTGCCGCCGCCCTCGCCAATCACAGTGTCATAGCCATCCGGCAGGGCAGAAATAAAGTCATGGCAGCAAGCCTTCTTCGCCGCCTCAACCACCTGCTCATGGGTGGCGTCCGGGCAGCCAAACTTGATATTGTTCTCAATCGTATCTGCAAAGAGGTATACGCTCTGGAACACCATCGAGATATTCTTCATCAGGCTGTCCAGCTTAAAATCCCGTACATCCGTACCGCCTATGGTAATCTTCCCGGCATTCACATCCCAAAAACGGGCAATCAGGTTGCACATCGTTGTCTTTCCTGCCCCGGAAGGGCCGACAATGGCCGTAGTCGTTTTTTCGGGAATGGTAAAGCTGACCTGATCTAATATCTTGCGGTCTGCGTAGGAAAAATCCACCTTGTCAAACACGATCTCGCTGGACTTCGGCGTAATGTCAGCGCCTTTCTCGTCCATCACCGGCGTGTCATCAATGGAGTTTGCCGTATCCATCGAGGCCGCCAGCATTTGTAGCAGAGAGGCCATATTCCCGGCGTTCTCCAAATCGTTGAACACCATGAAAGAAGCAATCACCAAAATCAAGCCGTAGGCCAGCGACAGGGAGCCGTCCAGCCAGAACCAGACCGAGGCCAAAAGCAACAGGACGCTAAACACCCGGACAACGGCCTGTTTGATGGCGTCATAGGGAACGCTGGCCTTTGTCAATTTCAGGTTATCTCGGCAGCTCGCCTTAATTGCACTGCCGATAGACTGCGTGCTGTCCCGTTCCAGTCCAAATGCTTTGACAATCCCCATCCCCTGAATGTACTCCAACACAGACTCCACAAGGGACTCCTGTGTGTGCTGGCGTACCCCGCTGAGCGCGGCAGATTTGCGAAGCGCCAGTTCCGCCGCCGCAAGGTAAATCAGGACACCAGCAACGGCCACAAGACCGATCCGCCAGTCAAATACCAACAGGACGATGACAAGGGCAACCGAGTTGAAAAAACCGCCCAGCACTGACACCAGGACACGGGCTGCTGAGTTCTCTACATCGCCCAAAGTTGTTGTGACAATGGCGGTAATGTTCCCGATACTATTCTTGTTGAAGTAGCCCATCGGGATGTAGCGCAGCCGATCTCCGATGTGGATACGCTTTTCCGCCACCATGCAATAGCCGGTTTCCGTTTGCTCCATCGTGGAGAAATAGGTCGTAATAATACGCCCAATGAGGGAAACGGCCATAATCCCCAGCGAAAGCCAGATAAACTTTCCGTCCCGGTTGTCAGATACCAGCGCGCCGATCACTACAAAGAGGGCGGCAAACTGCATGGCTGAAAACAGCCCGGACAGGAATGAGAATAACAGGGATTTTTTTAGAAGCCCCTTTTTGCTGCCTGCAAAAGCAAAGATTTTTTTCAATGTTCCATACATCCGACAACACCCCCTTACATCTGGTCTTTCGCGCCGATGTGCGCCTGCCACATATCCCGGTAGAGGGGGCAGGTTTCCAGCAGCTTCTCATGCGTACCCTGTGCGTGGATGTTTCCATCCTTCACCACAACGATGTTATCTGCGCCAACAATGGTAGACAGCCGGTGTGCGATCACAATCAGGGTCTTGCCGACAGTCAAAGTGGAAATGGCTTTCTGCACCAGCGCCTCATTCTCTGGGTCGATATAGGCAGTTGCCTCGTCCAAAATGACAACCGGCGCATTTTTCAGCATGGCGCGGGCGATGGCAATCCGCTGGCGTTCACCGCCGGAAAGATGGGAACCGGCGCTGCCGACAACCGTATCATAGCCATTATCCAGCTTGCGGATAAAGGCGTCGCAGCCGCTTTGTTTGGCTGCCTGCTCCACCTCTGCGTCCGTGGCACTGGGTCTTCCCATGCGGATATTCTCCCGGATACTGCGGTTAAACAGGTAGTTGTCCTGAGATACATAGGAAATCTGGTCTGCAATTTCAGACAGCGGCATATCCTTCAGCTCATGGCCGCCGAGGGTAATGCTGCCGGATGTAACATCCCAATACCCGGCAATCAGCTTCGCCACCGTAGACTTGCCGGAGCCGGACGGCCCTACAAGAGCGGTCATGGTTCCGGGGTGGATGGCGAGATTCACATCATGCAAAACCTCTGTTGTCCCGTCATAGGAAAACGACACAGACCTAAGAGAAATG
Organism: Vescimonas coprocola; assembly: GCF_018408575.1. NCBI lineage: Bacteria > Bacillati > Bacillota > Clostridia > Eubacteriales > Oscillospiraceae > Vescimonas > Vescimonas coprocola. Next base: position 2,091,063 of record NZ_AP023418.1, on the reverse strand, counting down.
CCGGTATTTTCCAGCTTGATCGGCGTTTCTTTATGGTTTAGTTCTTCGGCGTTCAGAAGCTGGCTGATTTCTTCCACATTTGTCCCCAGTACAGCCAAATCGTCCGTAAAGGTAAAGGCCGCAATAATCGGCCCAATCAGCCCCAGCGAGAAAATCACAATGGACAGGAAGGTGGAAAGCTCCAGACTGCCGGAGAGCCAGAATGCAAAACCGCAGGGCAGCACGCAAATCAGCACTGAGGGCAGGATGGCGTTGTAGGCGCTCATGGTTTTCTGGTTTTCCCGCATCCAGTCCACATAGTAGTTGGCGTTATAATTCACCGCGTCAGAATATTTTTTGTAGGAACCGGCGGATTGGCTGAACGCCTTTACCACCTCAATCCCGCCGATGTATTCTACAATGGCGTTTGCCATCTGCTTTCCCGCTTTAACCGCGCCCTCCCATTTGACGGGATAATTCTTCATACCGGCGGACATGACAGCAAGGCCCACCACCAGCGTAACAAGGGACAGGAGCGCCATGCGCCAGTCCATAACGAACAGATATACGACAATCACCAAAGGCACCAGCACATTTGCGGTCATTTCCGGGAGCAGGTGTGCGAAGGTCGATTCCATGCCTTCAACCCGGTCAACAATCGTCGTTTTATACTGGCCGGACGGAGTATCTAAAATCGTCCCCATCGGGACGCGAGCCAGCTTTGCGGTGATATTCTCCCGCAGATCACGCAGCGTGTAATAGGTCGCTGTGTGGGAAATCGTTGTAGAAAGACAGGAAAACAGCACCTTCCCAAAGTAGCCGCACAGTGCAATAATACCAGCGGTCACATAGCGGGAAAAATTCTGTTCCCCAGACAACATCATTGTGACAATATGCGCCACGCAGAAATAGGGCACCATCTGGCAGGCCACGCCTAATACTGCAAGGATAATACTGCCGATGAATTTCCCGTGATAGGGTTTGCCCCATCCCCATAAAGTTCCTATGGGTGAGTCTTTCTTTTCCTCCTTCATTCTGTGGACACCTCCTTCTTCATATCACTCAGAAAAAACTTTAGCAGGCGTTTTCGGCCATCGCTGTCCTCTATGGAATAACTTTCCTGAATTTGCCCGTTTTCTAAGTGAAGGACATAATTGCAGCAGCGTAGAATAAATTCCGGGTCATGCGTTACCACAAGCGCAGTTCTTCCAGTATTCGCCACCTGATTAACAACATTGGCAACCTGCCTCATGTGAAACAGGTCAAGACCGCTGGTCGGTTCATCGAATAAAATCAGAGGGCGCTCCGAAGCAATCGCAGAGGCAACCGCCACGCGCTGCTTTTGGCCGCCGGACAGTCCCATCGGGTGGCAGTCCTCATAAGGCAGCAGATCCATCTCCTGCAAGATTTCTCTTGCCCTCTGCTTATCCTCAGTTCTCATACTGAGCAGAATTTCATCCAGAACACTTTCAGTAAAGAGCTGGTGGTTTACATCCTGCATGACCATATAGCAGAGTTTCAATCGTTCTTTTCTGGAATAGTTCTTGCTCTGATCCTGCACCGTTCCTTTGAAGTGCTTTTCCAATCCGCATAGACACCGGGCAAATGTGGATTTTCCAGCACCATTATGTCCGATGATGGCCGTGGCGCTGCCGGATGGGAAAGAGGTTTCCGTTATATGCAAGGTTTCCGGCTCATGCTTATAGGCGAAAGATACATTCTTTATCGTCCAAACCGCCTCATTCGTTCTCTGCGGCGGGCCTTCAACTTCTGAAAGCCCCGCAAGGTCAAGAGGACGCAATCCCATATCGTCGCGCTGTTTTGCCGACAGGCCGCAAAATTCCTCTGCTGTATAATCACCGTCAATTTCTCCATCTTTCAGGTACAGGACACGGTCAAAGAGGCCGGACAGATAATACAGCCGGTGTTCAGAGATGATGATGGTCTTTCCCTGCGATTTCAAAGTAAAGAGAAGCTGCCGGAAATCAGCGATAGCGTATGCGTCAAGGTTGGATGATGGCTCATCAAGCACATAAATATCCGGGTCAATCGCCGCTGCCGATCCGCAGGCGATTTTTTGCTTTTCACCGCCGGACAAAGAAAAAATACTTCTATCAAGCAGCGGCTCCAACTTTAGCTGTGCAGCTACACGCTTTACACGGTCACGCACAAGATCTTCCGCTATGCCGTGATTCTCTGGGCCGAAAGCCAGTTCGCTGGTCGTGTCCACATTGAAAAACTGAGAACGCGGATTTTGAAATACAGAACCGACTTTCAGAGAAATATCAAACAGTGACAGGTCACGGGTATCCTTTCCATCCAGATAGACGGAGCCGGTATAAGTCCCCTCATGATAATGGGGGATCAAGCCGTTAAACAACCGGGTCATGGTTGTTTTCCCACAGCCGGAAGTCCCGCAGAGCAGGACAAAAGAACCGTCCTCAATAGTGCAGGAAATATGTTTCAAAGCGCCACCGGCCTGCCTCTCACTGTCGGGAAGGGTACTGGCAGGATAAGAAAAGGACACATCTTGACATTCAATCATTTCCTTCACCCCCTTGCGGCAAGCACATAGATTTGCGCTGCAAATGCTCCCAGACAGATCAGCAGGAAAATAACATCCTGCACATGAAAACCCAGCTTACAGATATTCGTCCGTTTTACCGGGCCTCCCAATCCCCGCGTAAGGGCTGCCTGGGACAGTTCCTCCCCGATTTTGACGGAGCAGATCATCATGGGAACAATCCGATACTCTAAAATCGTACCAGCTTTACCACCGCCAAAGCGGACGCCACGCATCCGCATGGCGTCCCCAATGGCGCTCCATTCTTCCGCAACCGTGGGAAAGAAGCGAAACATCACAGACATAGGAATGGTGATCTGCTGCGGCAGGTGGAGCCGTTCCATCGCCGCAACAAATTCGCTGACCGTGGTTGTAGTTACCACGAAATATCCCATGACCACGCTGGGGGTGAACCGCAGAAGAATACCAACGACGGCTACCGCGATGTAGTTTGCTACGCCGGTCAGTCGGGACAGGCCGAACATTTCCAGGCACAGACTGCCTCCAAAAATCAGGATATAGAGAACAGCGCCTTTCCATTTTCTGGCCGCTGACAAAAGTAACAGCGGGATCGCTGCCAACACGATGATGTAATACTGCATGATACCTTCATACGAACCGCCTAAAATAAAGACAGCTATGGTAATCAGTACCGCCAGTTTTGTCCGGGGGTCTAATAAAATTCCGCTATTGTTTTTTTGACTTGCAAGAAGTTCGCGGCTCATTACACAATTCCCGCCCGCTCAAAGTGCTTTTTGAAAATCTTCCGTCCGATCAGGCCGCCGACAAGACCACTGACGAAAGCAGCAATAAGCAGTACAGGCAAAATCCAGTCGGGCATATAAGCCATGAGCGTGTCGGCATATTCCTGACCGTAGCCGGGGAGCAGGCTCTGGTAGTAAGCGTCACGCGTCACAACGATGGGAATAAACGCCCCGATTACCCACATGGAAAAAACGCCGTGGATCAGCACTTCACGCTTGGCGTTCTTGTAGTCACAGGCTTTCATCATAAAATCGGAAATCAGCCCGAAAATCAGCCCGGTAGGGATGCACCACCAGCCCATGCCGGTCAGCAACATAATGATACCGAGCAGCACCCCGCAGATGGTAAGCATACCGAATTTTTTGATTTTGGAGAAGAACAACATCATCGGAATACCGCCCACAAGCGGCACGATCACGCTGATAAGCGGAATGAAAATCGGGATAAAACCGATGGACGCCGCAGCGAAAATGACGATAAAATAAATCGCCGTGAAAATACCGATATTGATGAGATCCTTTCCTTGCAATTTGTTGTTCATTGCGAAACCTCCTAACATGATTACTTTCGTCTTGATTAGTTCTTGCTAACCGACCCTAATGATAGCATAAATTCAGCTGTGCTTCTATGCACATATCGGTATTTTAAGCCCGTATAGCAAGGAGCTTTTTCGCTCTACCAGAATATCCATTGACCAGGAGTTTTCTCGCAGGTATAATACTATCAGCGATTTTGCGTGATGAAAGGGGCGAAGCAGTTGCGTAACATGATATACAACATTTTAGAAAACAGCGATGCTGTTTCTGGTGTGACCTTGAAAAACAGTCCAAATAGCAGCACATTGCTTTTGGATCGGGCAGATGGCAAGGGACGCATGACATTCCATACGCTCTTTCCGGGGCTGACTTTGGCTTTTATTTTTGTAAACGCTCCCGTATGGCCGGAGCCGGATGAAAATTCAGATCTAAAGCCTTTGCTGATTAACTATTGCGTTTCGGGCAGAAGTGAATTGCTTCTGGATGACGGCTCCTACATTTACCTGAAGGAAAATGATTTTTGTGTCAGTGAACAGACCGCACAGAAAGAATATATCTTTCCCACACGGCAATATCAGGGCATAAAAATATACTTTGACCTGCCACTTCTTTTACAGTCCTGCGGTGAACTTTTGAAATCTTTTTCACTTGACCTCCCTACGCTGGAAGAAAATTATTGTGGCAATCATAAGACATATATCAACGAAGCGGATAGTGAACTGGAAAATATATTTCAAAACCTCTGGCGGCTATCCGAAAGACCCTCTGCCTTCCATTTGCAAATCTATACTCTTGAACTTCTCCACCGGCTTCTTAACATGGAAATCCGGCCTCCGAAAACTTGCGGCTTCTACACGGAAACACAGGTTGAAATTGCAAAAAGGGCGGCACAAATCCTTTCTGATGACCTTCGCCAGCACATCCCTGTAAGACAGATTGCAGAACGATTTTCGGTCAGTGAAACCAGCCTGAAAAATTATTTTAGAGGCGTATATGGACAGAATATATCCACCTGGCTGCGGGAACTCCGTATGAACGAAGCCGCAAGGCTTCTTTCGGACACAAAGCGTCTGATTGCCGAAATATCCGAACAGGTCGGCTACTCTAATCAAGGAAAATTTGCAGCCGTGTTCAAAAAGCAGTTTGGTCTTTCTCCGCTGGAATACCGGCGGTCAAAGAATTTGGGAAATATATAAATGTAGAGGCGGTATTATCACCTGTTAAAGGCAACAATACCGTCTTTCTTTAGATTTTTTCAGTAAGTCAGCCAAAATCTCCGTTTCAAATTGTAGTATTAGTAGGGAGAGAATACGAGGGTAGGGTTACGGTAGCAAGCACAGCAAGCGAGTACCCGCTTGCGAATTTTGAGATTTTCAGGCCCTCTACCCGAAAATTCAAAATTGCTTGTTGGGATAGTCCCAAACCCTTATAAAGAACGGAGGCGACGCATGGCAAACCGAAAGCGGAATATCCAAATGAAATTCTATGTCACGGAGGATGAAAAACGGCTCATAGACGAAAAAATGAGCCAGCTACCCACACGCAGATATGGCGCCTACCTCCGCAAGATGGCGATTGACGGGTATATCATCTATACTGACACCGCAGATATCAAGGCATTTACCAAAGAGCTTTCCGCCATCGGTCGGAACATCAACCAGATCGCCAAGCGGATCAACGCCGGAGGTCCTGCGTATCAGGCCGACATGGACGAGATACGGGAAAGGCTGGATCAGATATGGCAGTTACAAAGACACATCCTATCAAGTCAACGCTGAAAGCAGCCATTGACTATATCTGCAACCCGGAGAAAACAGACGGGAAGCTCCTGGTATCCGCCTATGGCTGCGCCGCCGAAACTGCGGATATCGAATTTTCCTGGACCCGCCGCCACGCCATCGACAAGGGAACAAACCTGGGCCGCCACCTGATCCAAGCCTTTCAGCCTGGGGAGGTCACGCCGGAACAGGCCCATGAGATCGGCATGGAACTCGCAAAAGAAATCCTGGGCGGCAAGTATGAGTTTGTCCTTACCACCCACATAGACAAAGATCATGTTCATAACCACCTGATTTTCAATGCGGTCAGCTTTGCGGATCACAAGCATTATCATTCCAACAAGCGGAGTTATCACTATATCCGCCGCACCTCCGACCGGCTTTGCAAGGAACATGGTCTGTCTGTCATTATTCCTGGACAGGACAAGGGCAAGAGCTATATTGAACATCAGGCCACGCAGAACGGCACTAGCTATAAGGCAAAGCTGAAAGCGGCCATCGACCGGCTCCTGCCAGCCTGTTCCAATCTGGAAGAACTGCTTCGCCGCCTGCAGAGAGAAGGTTATGAGATCAAGCGCGGCAAGTATATCTCTGCCAGAGCACCGGATCAGGAACGGTTCACCCGTCTGAAAACGCTGGGGGTTGACTACACCGAAGAAGCCCTTACCGCCCGGATCGCCGGACGATCCAGACCTTCCCGCCAACCGAAACGGCAGGACGGAAAGATCAGCCTGCTCATTGATATCCAGAATAACATCAAAGCACAGCAGAGTGCAGGCTTCACCCATTGGGCGAAGCTGAACAATCTGAAACAGGCCGCCAAGACCATGAATTTCCTGACCGAACACGGAATCGGCAGCTATGGAGAACTGGAAAGCAAATTGACCGCATTATCCGCACGGAGAGATACCGCTCATGCAGAAATCAAGCGGATAGAAAGTAGAAGTGCCGAACTTGCCCTTGTGATGAAGCACGCCGGAACTTACCGTCAGCTAAAGCCGCTTTATGACCGATACCGCAGATCGAATGATAAAGAAAAGTTCCTGCGGGGGCATGAGGGCGAGATCATCCTTTTTGAAGCGGCCACCAGAGAATTGAAACGGATGGGGGCTGTGCCGCTGCCAACAACGGAAAGCATGAAAACGGAGCTTGCCAATCTCAACGCAGAAAAGGAACGGCTCCTTGCTGAATATAAAGCCACAAGAGCCGAAGCCCAGGAATACGAGACCGTCAAGCAAAATGTGGATGCGCTGCTGACCGTTGCAAAGGAACAGGAACAACAGCGGCGGCATGAGCTTGAATAATTTTCTTTAAAAGACGCTGGGCGCAGCTCCCGGCATCCTGTATAATGGAACTGCGGAAGGAGGTTTTACCGATGACAAGAAGCGAAGCGATCAAAGCATTTTTCTTCAAAAGTGTACTGCCCGTGACCGTGGCACTGATCCTATATTGTATCTTCAAATCCGTCTGCATGAAGAACGGAGAGATTGACTATGTATGGATCTGGATACTCTGCGGGTTGCCGTTTGGCCTCCATCGGATGTGCCTCTGGATCGTGCCGAGCGGCGGCTCCCTTGGTGGAGGGATCGCCTTGTTTGCATTGAACTTTATTATCGGCGGTGTAATCGGCGGTTTCGTTCTGGCCTGGCGGCTTATTGTGGCGGTGTGGTATGTGCCGCTGACGGTGTACCGGCTGATCGTTGGATGATTTTCTTGCGTCATGGAAATATGGAAAACTGCCGCTCGTGCCGATGGAAAAGCCATTCACAACCTGATGGAAAAAGACAAGCCTTTTCCCACAAGTCTGCAAACAGCTTTCCCACAGCCTCACAATCCTGGCAGTTTACGCACATTCCCACAACACCTACTACGGCGAAATTTGCTTCTCTTATAGAAATAGAAAACCTTTCATGTTAAAATTAAAATACATACTCTAAGGAGGTTGAAGCGCATGGACGAAAATAATTCCATCCAGCTTTTTGAAGATAGAAAAATACGCACCGCATGGGACGAAGAACAGGAAGAATGGTATTTCTCCGTTGTGGATGTTATCGCTGTTCTGACAGATAGCTCCAATCCAACAGACTACCTCAAAAAAATGCGTAAGCGTGATGAACAGCTTGCAAGCTACCTGGGGACAAATTGTCCCCAGGTAACAATGATGGGCGCAACAGGCAAAAAGCGCAAAGTGCTGGCGGCAACGGCTGAACAGATTTTACGCATTATTCAGTCCATCCCATCACCTAAGGCTGAACCATTCAAACTCTGGCTTGCTCAGGTCGGCCGTGAACGCATCGAAGAAACGATTGACCCGGAGCAGGCAATCGACCGTGCGTTAGAGACTTATCAGAAAAAAGGCTATGATACAGACTGGATTCATCAGCGGCTTCTTTCTATCCGTGTCCGTAATGAGCTTACCGCGGAATGGCAGGAGCGCGGCGTACAGCAGGGCAAAGAATATGCCATTCTCACCGATGAGATCACGAAAGCATGGTCCGGCATGACTACTCGGCAATATAAGAAGCTGAAAGGTCTGAAAAAAGAAAACCTTCGTGATAACATGAGCACGATGGAAATTGTTCTGAATATGCTGGCAGAGGCAACAACCACAGAACTGTCAAAAGCACATCAGCCGGAAGGATTTTCTGAAAGTCAGAAAATTGCCCGTCGTGGCGGCAGCTATGCCGGTCAGGTTCGACAGGATATTGAAAAAGATACCGGGCGACCGGTCATTACATCGCAGAACGCCGCACAGCTTAATGCCGTAGTCGTTGACATGATAGAAAGCGTAGCGGAAACGGAAAAGCCTGATAATGACGAAAATAAATAAAAAAAGCGGGAGTACAGCAGATCGGACGAACCGAAAAGCTGTACTCCCGTTTTGCGTGACAGAAAGTGTCTGAAATCAAGCCTTTTTCTTCATGTGTCAGCAAGCAGACCGACACATGAGAAATCATAAAGGCTCCCTTTGAAAATACGGATACAGGGAATTATTCTGCGGTTTTTCCACCCTTATCTTCACAGATTTTAGATCGTTTGGAATTGTAATACGGACAAGCGACCAGACACGCCCGGAAACTCTGCTTGCAGCCATGAACACATTTTTTACAGATATGGTTATACTGCCGCCTGCCGTTCTCGCCCAGGAAGAACGCCCATTCCAGCCGCCACTTCTTGCTTCGGCTCATAGGCAATCATGCTCCGGCACATCACGGACGGGCTTCTTTCCTTCTGGGGACTTGTGCTCGGCACACTCCCGTTTGGCATCCTCCAACCGCTCACGGATGGAAGGCTTCTCCGGCGTTGTCCGCTCTGCGTACTCCTGGGCTTTTCCCAATTCTTCGCCGCGTCTGCCGTTGTTGATAACGCCGTCGATCATGCCGTAGTCATCCTCCAGCGTCATTTCCGCTGTGCGGAGAGGATTGTCCTTTTCCGGCTGCTCCGCTGCCACGGCAAAGGCCCGTGTGCCATTCCCCATGATAAGATACTTTCCATCATCGGAAATATGGTGGACACCGTAACCGGCTACCTCCATCTGCTCCCGGCTCATAGCCGTCACCTGAAAGCTGCCCCTCGGTGTCTGCACACGCTCGCCGGTCTCAAAACGGTCTGGAAGAAAAGCGAGGTCTTGTTTCTCTGCCGGGACAGGGAGAACGACGATATTGCCATTGATCTGCATAAATCGTTCCGGCGTTTTGAACTGTTCCGTGTATTTCTGGATCAGTTCCGGGGACAGGGACGCAAAATCTTCCTCACCAAGTCCAACCACCAGGAAAGTTCCTGCTACGATATCATAAATTTCTCCATTTTCATCCCGCAGCCCACGGTTCAGGTCAAGCCCAATGAGTTTGCCTTCATCATTACAGACCAGCGCTACCGGGTCAGAATAGGGATAAGTCGCTCCAATATCACCGCCAACCTCTGCCTGCAGGGAATGAAGGTCGGGGGCGATTTCCTTCACATAGGGTTCCTTCATAGGCTCCACTACAAGCACAGTCATCTTTTCCGAGGCAGGCCTCTCCGCGGCGTCCAGCATTTCATCTGCATGGGACTTCTCCGGGTCATCCAAAGCGGCTTTGACCTCCGCCGGGTCAAAATCCAGAAATTCCTCATAGCCCGTGGCGTCCTTGAATTTTTCAATCTCCGAAGGGAGATAGTCCTCCTGCGTTTGCCCCAACGCCGCCAGCTTTTCATCCAAAGCGGAAATGCGTCCGGCCATCAGGTTTTCGTAAAGTTCTTCCTTTGCGGCGTGCGCCTCCGGGTGCTCTGCCGCATACTGCGGATCGTTCTGACGGAAAAACTCGTCCATGTCAAAGGCGATATCCATAGCCCATTCAGATTTTTCTTCTTCGGGAAGATCGTCCTGAAAAGTCATCACCCGGTACTCGTCGGGGATACTGCCGCGCTCGCCGTCATGATACTCATGGAAGGCTTCTCTGGTATCCCACACATAGCCCTGATCGGTGAAAGTGCCGTTTTCCTCCAACGCCACATCCCGGCCATAGGCTTCATAGTCGATATAGTTCTGCAGGTGGGCGGGAACTTTTGAAACCTCCAGTTCTTCGAGATAATAACGCCCCAGATCGTCATAATCCTCGATATTGGGGTAAATCTCATAACAATCCAGATTCTCCGTGAGGTTGATGATTTCCTGCAGGCTGCTGGTATAGTCACCGATCTCCATAGCGGCCTGGAATTTCGCATAGTTGCTCTGGTCCATTTCATCCAGCTTCGATGCCAGATAATTCAGCTCGTCCAGATTTTCGTATTCGCCCAGCTTGTCATAGAGGCCGTCCACATAACAGTCATAGTCCGTGATGAACCATTCCTCATAGGGATTGCCGAAGTTATCCTTCTGGCCGATCCCGATCCGCTTAAACACTTCCTTCAATTCCTCGGCGGTGGTGGGAAACTTCACCCACTCGCCCACAAGCTCGCCCTCATTGTACTTCCCAAGATTGGTGATAAAGGCGGCAAAGGGATAATCCTTGTCGTGATCGTAATATGGCATATCAGCACCTCCTTACAGTTCCGGCGCAGATTTTTCCTTATGGGGCTGCGCCTTGTTTTTCTCCGCACATTCCTTCTTGCCCTGTTCCAGCCGTTCCCGGATGGAGGGCTTTTTCTCCGGCTCCGCAGGGCGTTCATGGTTCCACTCGTCGCCGGAGAGAGAAATATATCCGTGTTTCGTAAAATGGCCCTGTTCCTCCTGCATGGCGTACTTGCCAAACGGAACAGGGTCGATCGCTTTCAGAAGTTCCGGGGGCAGCAGCATATCCATGTGCTGTGCCAGATACCGCCACCCCAGATCATTCAGATCGTGGATATTGGGCTCAAATACGAAATAGTCGATGTTGGCCGCAAACTCCTTGAACTGCTCCGGCGCTGTCAGCTTGAAGGGCGAGGTCCGCACCGCCGCCAGCACCTCCCGGTCCTCCGGGGAGAGGGCAGCCACCGCCGCCCTCACTTCGGGTAAATGTTCCAAAGTCTTATTTTCTGCCATCAGCACCAACCTTTCTTTTTGGAAATTCCAGCTTGAAATTGATGTACTTGCCGCCCGTGTCGTTCAGGATCACCGCAGCGTCATAAGTGGTCTGTTTCTTTTCAGACCACATTCCCTTGACATTGGTACGTCCCTTTTTCAGAAGGTCCGCTGCCATTTTCTTTGTCAGCTCCTTCTTGCGGCTCGTCCAGAAGCGATCATTTTTCCAGAGGACGAAACCGCAGGACCGATCCGAACACGCAAAGTTCTTCTTGCCCTCATAGACCGGCTGACCGCAGCGGGGGCAGGTACCGATCACTTCCTTCTCCGGGACAAACAGCTTTTTGCCATCCTCGGAAATGCAGGAATAGGTGGACACGATCTCCTGGACCATCGTGCGGATACCGTCCATGAAGGTATCCGGGTCAGCGCCGCCCTTTGCGATCTCCGTCAATTTCTGTTCCCATTCCGCTGTCAGCATGGGAGAGGTCAGCGGCTCCGGCAGGACCGTAACAAGGTTGATACCTGCTTTCGTGGGGATCAGGCTCTTGCCCTTGCGCTCCACAAATCCGGCTGCCACCAGCTTTTCGATGATAGCCGCCCTGGTCGCAGGCGTGCCAAGACCTTTTCGCTCCGCCTCATCGGGGATATCATCCTTTCCTGCGTTCTCCATAGCGGACAGGAGGGTATCTTCGGTGTAGGGCTTCGGCGGCTGGGTGAAATGCTCGGTAACAGCAACCTCCGCACCATCAAAAATCTGCCCTTCGGTGAAGTCTGGGAGCGTATCGCCGTCCCCATCCGCAGGCTTTTCTTTCAGAAAGACACGGAAAATGCGGTCGATCTCCCGCCAGCCTTCGGCAAGGACGCGCTTGCCCTTTGCGGTGAAGGAATGGCCGCAGCAGTTGAAAGTTGCCGTGACCGCCTCATACATATACGGCTCCGCCGACGCACACAGCAGCTTGCAGCAGACCAGCAGGAACAAATTGCGCTCGCCCAGGGGCAGAGCCTTGATATCCGCTTTTTCAATCTCCATCGTGGGAATAATGGCGTGATGGTCGGATACGTCCTTGTCGGAAATCATGGCCTCCACCAGCGGGAAGAAGTTGGAGCAGCCATCAAAGGGCGGCAGCTTCGCCGCCAGGTGGATCACACAGGAGGCTGTTTCCGCCATGTCGGAGGTCAGATACCGGCTGTCCGTGCGGGGATAGGTCAGCAGCTTCTTTTCGTAGAGGCTCTGGGCGTAGTCAAGGGTCTGCTTCGCCGTGTATCCGAACAGGCGGTTTGCTTCACGCTGCAAGGTGGTAAGATCATAGAGCTTCGGCGGCTGCTCCTTTTTCTGCTCCTTCGTGACGGAAGTACAGGTGACGGTCACACCCTTGCACATAGCCGCTGCCTGTTCCGCCTCCGCCGGATCGGTGAATTTCTCCGACACTGCCTCGGCTCCGTCCAGCATCAGGCGCAGCAGATGATATTTTTCCTTGTGGAACAGCGTGATCTTCGCGTCACGCTCCGCCAGCATTGCCAGTGTGGGGGTCTGAACACGGCCCACATTCAGGGTACGGTGATAGAGAACGGAGAAAAGGCGCGTGGCGTTGATTCCCACCAGCCAATCCGCTTTCTGGCGGCAGAGGGCAGATTGATACAGGGCTTCATAATCGGCGCCGGGGCGCAGATCAGAAAATCCCTCCCGAATGGCGCTGTCCTCCATCGAGGAAATCCAAAGGCGAAGGATCGGTTTGTGGCAATCCGCCATTTGATACACCAGACGGAAGATCAGTTCCCCTTCACGCCCGGCATCACAGGCATTGACGATGGTATCCACATCGGGGCGGTCCATCAGGGCACGGAGATTTTCAAAAGCATCCTCCTTGCCCGGTGCCAGCACATAGCGGAACGACTCCGGCAGAATGGGAAGATCATCATAGCGCCATTTCTTGAAACGTTCGTCATAGCCGCCCGCATCCATCGGGGATACCAAGTGCCCCACACACCAGGATACGAGAAGGCCGTTGCCCTCATAAAAGCCATCGGCCCTGGATGAAGCACCCAGGGCCGATGCGATAGATTTTGCCACACTCGGTTTTTCCGCAATAATCAGTTTACTCATTCTTTTCCTCCGTTTCCTCGTCCTCGGTCAGGTATTCTTCTTCATCCTCCAGGTCGAAATCATCCAGATCAGCGGGAACTTTCTTGCCCTGCTTCGGTTTCAGCACCAGGAAATAGACCGCCGCGCCGCCTCCGGCTGCAAGGATCAGCAGCACCGCCAGGATCGCCCCGGTATTGCTTTTCTTTTCGGGTTCCGGATTCTGCGGTTCGGTGGGCTCCGCAGCTTTCTGTTCTGTGCCAACACATTCACTAAGGTTTTTTACGCAGACCGGGCAAGCGGTATTGACCGCTCCGGCCTGGCACTTCTCCGTACAGGTGCAGACAATAGGTGTTTCCGCCTTTTCTCCATCCTCCGTAAGCGCCATGAGGTCGGCTTCATCCACCTGGTTCAGAAAATGCACGGTTTCCTCGCCCTCATCGTCACGGTCGATAATGAGATAGAACGCATTGCCGTTCTTCGTTTCCACTGTAATAAACTGCTTGCCGCTGGCGGTCGGGCTGCCAATATCGTCAATCAGCGAAAGGTTCCCGTCCGGAGTCAAGGCGGCACCGCCATTCAAGCCGCCGCCCAGCATCCCCAGCAGATTTTCCAGCGTTTCCGCATCCAGAGAGAAAGAACCTTCCCCGGAGCCTGCCTCGCCGTCACTTACCGTCATATAGCCGGAATAGACATAGCCGACTTTCTCCGGCAGGATGACCTTCAGCCAGTCGCCGTCCGTGCCGATCACCTTCACGGTCGTTCCGTTGGGAAGCTGAGTGAAGGCGGTGTAGTCCATTCCCGCACCTGTGCGGACATTCAGATTGCCGCCGCCCGTGGTGACAGTACCGGTCTGCCCGGAGCCATTTTCGCCGGAACTGAACTGGATACCATCCTCGGTGACGGATACCGTGACCTGGCTGCCTGCCAGAGCGGAAAGCAGATCAGAGACATCCCCAGCCGTTTCCTGTTCAGCCACGGACTCCGTGCTTTCCTCGCCGCCGCTGGCAAAGGCGGTGACAGAAAAAGCGGCAGTGCTGAGCACCACCGCCAAAAGAGCCGATACCATTTTTGTCATAAAGTTATGCTTCATCCTCGTATCCCTCCGTTTCCTCATTCTCGGTGTTGCCCTCCTGCAGCATACCTTCCGGCAGGGAAATCATGCCGCTGGCATAGGCTTTCAGGAAAGCGGTCAGCTCCTTGTTGTCCATCTTCACGGCTTTCACCATGCGGACGATTTCCAGATTTTCTTCCTCCGCAAGCTGCGCCTCCAGCGCACGAAGGCGTTTCTGCTGCTCTGCAATCTTTTCTTTGGTTTTCGCAATGTCATTGCGGATCTTCTGTGTCGTTGCCATAAATCAAATTACCTCCATATCGTTTTTTAGTTGTAGGGTGGTCGCCCGAAAGCGTAAAAGTGGGATTGCCAGTAGCTTGTGTTGATATCTGCATACTGGATGGGGTCGCCGCAGTGCAGCATTTTTCCACCGCCCACATAGATACCCACATGGGAAACACCCGGCGTATCGTAAGTGCCGACGAAAAAGATCAAGTCGCCGGGCCTTGCGTTGGCAGAGGATACCGGGGTGGAAATGTTGTAGAGCCCCTGGGCTCCCAGCCTGCCCGTATTGCAGACACCGCTTTGCGTCAGCACCCAGGATACGAAGCCGGAGCAATCAAAAGAAGTGTTCGGATTGCTGCCGCCCCATACATAGGGATAGCCGATGTACTTCTCCGCCTCGGTAATGAGCGCCGCAAAGGTTTCATCTTCCAGTGCGGAAGGCGGAATATCATAGGTGGTGGGTGGTTTGGTGTACTTGTCTACATAGCCGGAGCCGGGGAACAAATCTTCCCGGTTCCCCAGCGTTGCCATATAGACCGCATACAGGGAAAGCGTTTCTTCGTCCATGATGTAGACCGGCACATGGGAAAGATCGAAGTTTTCCAGCTTCACATTGCAGATATAGTAGTTATACGGTACTTCCACGTCATAGTCATTTCCCTCGCTGTCTGTCCGTGTTTCCGTCCGATAGCGCACTTCCACTTCCACGGTCTGCGTCAGGATGTACTGTTTTTCAAAGAGCATTTGCAGCTCCGCCTGAACCTCGTCGATGGTGAACACCCCTTCATGGAACGCCGTGAGAATGGAGATCAGCACATAAGGGTCATGCTCGATCTCGTCCAGATCAAAACGGTATTCGTCATATCCGGGGTGCAGAGCCTCATAGTGGTCCAGCTCATATTGAAGCTCCTGCTCCAATTCGCAGTAGGCCGCCTCCGCAGCCAGCATATCCGTGTCTTCGGAGAGATAAGAGGAAGTGAATACACCGCCCACGCCGGAGCCCGCCATCATGGAACAGGAAGATATCCCGCCAAACAGCAGGGCAACACAGGCACCAATGCCGATCACCAGCAGAACCGCCCGGCTATGGTGTTTGATGTAGAGGAATGTTTCCTTGAAGGCGTCCTTTGCTTTCTGCGCCGCACTTTTCGCCGTAGCTGCGGTGTTCTTTGCGGTTTTCTCCGCCTGCCGCAGCTCCTTTGCATAGTTCCGCTTGATCCGCTGTTTCTGCAGAAAGCGGGATACCGGGTTAGAAGCTGCCAATGCAGGATCATCATGCAGTGCCTTTTGGTAAAGGTAGTCGGCGTTTGCCTTAAAAGAAGCCTGCTCTGCCTTCGCCGCGTCACGCCAGGGCTTTGTGCGGTGATGGTGGACGGCGGCACGGACTTTGCCCTTTCCATAGGCAAACCCGCGTTCCGTCAACACCTCGCCTTTGTGTCCGGCCTCTACACCCACATTTTCCTGCTCTACCTCATGCACCTTCGCGTGGGCAGCGTGGACAATCTCATGGACCGGCCGAGAAAGCGGATTGTGCCGCAGGCGTCCGTTGGGGCGTTTCTCCACTTCTTCAAAGTGAAGCTGCGTTTTGCCTTTTCCGGCTGTCTCGTCAAAAACACGCTCGGTACGGAGAGCTTTCTTTGTGGGGATAGCGGCCTTTGCCGCGTCCAGCCTGTCCGCCGCACGGTCGGAATGGTCGATGTACTTTCCAAGTGCGGGATCGGCACGTTCTTCCTCGGTGAATTGCAGACGGGAGGACGGGCGCCGCCTTGCGGCAGAGCCGTCCCGCACCGCCTGGGCGTCAGCCTTTTCCGCCTTTCGTGCGGTTTTCTTCTCATGGTGCTCCGCTGCACGCAGGGCAAGGTCAGCAGCCGCGCCAGCAGATTCTTCCGAAGAAGCGGACAACTCCGTTTCCGGCTCCCGGCTGCTGATATGTTCCACCTCTCCCGTGGCAAGATTTTCGGATACCGCACCGTCACGGGTCATTTTCTGCGTGATCTTATCGGTTGCTTTCAGTTCCCTCATAGGCAGTCACCTTCCTTTCCATAGGGGCAGAAGTCGCCGCAGGTTCCATTCTCGATCATGGCGATATAGCGAAAAATGGGATAGGCCTGGGGCGGGCAGACCGCATTTCCCAAAGTTTTCAGCCGCAGTGCCCGGTCATCCATGCGCTCAGTCATGCGGGGGATTCCTTCCGGTTCAGCGGCCCAGAGTTTACGTCCGTCCATCCTTTCGGGAAGCCCATGAGCCATTCCACCCAATCCGGGTTCAGCGCCGATGTTTCGGACACCGGCCGTTCCTGGGAGATGATCTGCGCTGAAAGGTTCCCGTCCTTCTTCGCCGGATCGAAGGCCGACGGCTTCAAGGTCGAGCGGAAACCGTCCGACGCCACCGGGGTCAGATAGAACACCGCCGCCGACAGACTGAGGCTCCAAATCGCCCCGTTTCGGTTCCGCTTGCGGAATATCCCATTGTCCGACAGGAACACATCCAGGCTTGCCGCATCCCTGGCGGTGTTGTTGTCGGAGGCAAGGGGTGTGGGAAACATCAGCCGCGACGATAAAAGTTCGCTGGCGCTCATGCCATGCGCCGACGCCGCAAGCCGGAAATACGAATGGGAGAACAGCGTATCCCGCTTTTGCCAGGTCAAAGATCGTTTTGTCGAGCCCCATATTGATGAAGCCAGCAACATTTTCCCCAAGCACCCAACGGGGCCGCAGCTCGGTAATAACGCGGCACATTTCCGGCCACAGGTAGCGTTCATCCGCAAAGCCCTTCCGTTTTCCGGCGGTGGAGAAGGGCTGACAGGGAAAGCCGCCTGAGATAACGGTAACTGTTTCAAGTCCTGTTTTTTCAAAAAACGCCTCCTTCGTGAAAGTAGTAATATCCCGGAACCTGGGAACATCCGGCCATCGTGCGGAGAGGACGGCGTGCGGAAAATCCGCCCACTCACACTGGCAGACGGTTTCAAACCCGGCAGCCTCCGCCGCCAGGTCCAGACCGCCAATGCCGGAAAACAGGCTCACATGGGTCAGTTTATTCATGGTCCTTCGGCGCACGGAACGGTTCGATCTCACTTTCCAGCTCCGCAAGGACCGCCTCAATATCCGCCGTGACCGCCTTGCTTCTGGCAATCAGCCGGTTCATCACATCAAAGAAGGTTTCACCTTCCTGTTTTTCTTCTGTATGCAAATAGCGGGGATCATTCATATTCGTTTTCTCCTTTCCCGGTTTCACCAAGTTTTGTTGTCATAATGCTGTAAAGCTCGTTGTCCTTCGGGAAGTCATCCACAAAAGGCAGGATCACATTGCCGAAGAAGATCAGCCCCTCGCCGGGGCCTGCGTTGCTGATATGCGCCGCCTGCTGGTTGGAGATATTCAGGCGCTCGCAGAGGATTTTCCTGTCTCCGCTGGCCTGGTTCAGAAGGTACACAAAATCGCTGTTTTCAAAGATGTTCTCGATCTCCGGGGAGGAAAGCAGGTCCTTAATGTTCTGCGTGATCCCCGTGGGGATACCGCCCCATTTGCGAAAGCGTTTCCAAATCTCCACGCTCCAGGTACCGACCTCGCCGCGCAGCAGAAGGTGGAACTCGTCCACGAAGTACCAGGTGGATTTACCCTGATCCCGGTTTTGGGAAACACGGTTCCATACCTGGTCCTGGATCGCCAGCATACCCAGGCTTTTGAGCTGCTTTCCCAGCTCCTTGATATCGAAGCAGACAATGCGGTTGTTGATATCCACGTTGGTACGGTGGTTAAAAACATTCAGGCTGCCATGCACATACAGTTCCAGTGCCGCCGCGATCCGCTGTGCCTCCGGCTCCGGCTGCCGTTTGATCTCGTCATACAAATCTTCCAGCAGCGGCATATTCTCCGGGCGGGGGTCTGCAATATAGGGGCGGTACACGATCCGCACAGCACGGTCAATGACCGTTTTCTCCACCGGCTCCAGACCGTTCCGTCCGCCTGCCGCCAGTTCGCAGAATGACAGGATAAAGTCGGATTTCAGCGCCAGCGGGTTATCGTCCTCGCTATAATTGAGGTTGATATCCATAGGATTCACATACTGCGTGCTGGTAGGTGAGATTTTGATGACCTGTCCTTCCAGACGGTTCACCAACGGAAAATATTCAGCCTCCGGGTCGCAGATCAAGATATCGTCCTTTGTATTCAGGAACACACCCACGATGGAACGCTTTGCGGAAAAACTCTTGCCGCTGCCGGGCGTGCCTAAGATCATGCCGTTGGGCGTTTTCAGCTTTTTGCGGTCAGCAAGGATCATGTTGCCGGAAGTGGCATTGAGTCCATAGTAGAGGGCCTCGCCGCCGTGGAAAATCTCCTGTGTGGTGAAGGGAACGAACACCGCCACTGCCGAAGTGGTAAGCCCGCGCTGTATCTTAATACGGTTGACACCCAGGGGCAGAGCCGACACGAAGCCGTCCTCCTGCTGGAAGTCCAGCCGCACCAGGGAGCAGTTATATTTCTGTGCCACGCTTGCCGCACGGAGAAGATCATTCTCCAGCTTTTGCTTGCTGTCCGCAAAGTTCACCACCAGGAAGGTCATCAGGAACATTCGCTCATTTCTGCTTTGCAGGTCACGGAGGATGTTCTTTGCCTCGCCTGCGTAGGTGGCAAGATCGGTGGGGATGATATCCATATCGAAACCTTCCCGCACTGCCTTTTTCTGTGCGTCGATCTTCATACTGTCAATGTCAGTGATTTTCCGCTTGACCGTTTTGATTGCCTCGTTCTGGTCCATGCTGCGGATATGGAGGCTGACAAGCAGCCCGCTGTCCGTATCCAGCAGCTCGGTGAGCATACGGTCATCCATTTCCGGTGCGCTGATCTGCAGAAAGGACACGGCACAGAATTTATCCGCCATCGTGAACTTCCGTGCTTCACCGAAGCGGAAGGAAGATGGTGCGATAAAATCCTGAACCGACAGGCCGGAAGGGGCAAGCCAGCTCCATTCAAAGGCAAACCGTTCCCCGTCCGGGTGCAGGATGCCGTGGAGCGTTTCCAGCCACTCCTTGCCGCCAAGCTCCTTTGCCAGAGCACCCATGACCTTGAAATGGTTGAGGGCATCCATGACGATTCGGGAAAATCGTGCCCGTGCGGTTTTGCTGTCCCGTGCCTCGATGGTGAGGGTCAGATACTTTGTTTTGATAAGACCGTTGTTGCCCCGTTCAAGCTGCTTGCGGAGCATTTGCGTGTAAAGCTCACGGATATGGTCGAAGTGATCTCCCTGCGCTGCGATCTCGATACGCTTCACAAAATCCTCCCGGTTCATGCGGCGGCTCACAAGGGAGAGCTGCATTCCGATAGAAGCGTCATGGGCGTTATACATATCGCAGAGAGCTTCAAAGATCGCCGTCTGGTCGTCAGGCTTTGCAAGCTGATAATTCACATCCTCGAACTCGATACACTTCGACCAGGTGTGGTCGTCCAGCTTGCACAGGCCGTCCGGGTACATCTGGCGGAACGGTAAGGTATCCTGTGCGGAATGTACCTTGCCGTCGCCTCTGGCAGTTTCCAAGATACGGCTGATCTCACGCTTTTCTGCGGCGGTCAGCTTTACCGCTGGTTTTGCCGCCTGTCGTGCCTGCGGCTCTGGCTTTTGCTTTCTGAACAATGGCTTTCACCTCCTTTTCCGCCTGGGCCTGCCGCTCCAAGGCTGCGTAGAAATTGTTTGTCTGGTAAGGCCGCTCTTTCGTCCGCAGGAACATACAGCGGATGACCTGTCCGGTCACCACTTCCAGGGATTGGCCGTGCCGCTCATACATGGCGAGTAGAAAGAACGGGAGCATGACGATAATCATGCAGAACGCGGCGGCGCTGTTGCTGGCCGTGCGTCTGAGCAAAAAGAAAAGCGGTACTCCGATGAGTGCCGCCGCTCCGAAACATATAAGCTGCCGTTTGGTAAGCCCAAACAGCACTTTGGATTTTACTTTCGTCAAATCCTTTGGAATGGTTACATACGCCAATTTATCAAGCCTCCTTAATGCGCTCCGAACAGGCTCTTAGAGAGGCTGCCGGTCTTGAACAGGGCGAAGCACAGCAGGACCGTGTAGCCCATGCAGGCCCATATCGCGCCTGAAATATTTCCGTCCGTGGCGATACTCTGTACCAAAACAGAGTAGATTCCCACGCACACCATGATTAGAAATGCCTGGAACGCCAATGCAAACAGGGATTTCAAGTAGTTTTGCCCCGTATGGCTCCAATCCCGGTTCGTCATAGCGGCAAGCGGGATTGGTCCAACGGAAGTTGTCAAATACACCTCGATCATGCGGCCGTAAATGACAAGCATGATACAGATGGAAAGGGCGTTCATGGTAAGCCCCACGAAAAGGGACTGGAACCACAGCCCGAACAATTCTCCCGTGCCCAGGGCTTCAAGCTGCGCCTCCATATCCGTGATAACGCTGCTGATATCAATGGAGGTATTCCCGATGATGACGCCTGCGCTGCTGTTCACAACGCTTTGCCCGACATCGAAGATACCCATGACGATATTCCATGTGTTCGTCACAATGAGAACGGCACAGAAGGTCTTGAAAATCCACTTGAAGAACATCCAGGTATCTACATCGTGCAGATTGTTTTTCTCTGTCACAAGCTGGATCAGCTCATAACACATTACGAATGTCAGGATAACCCCGGCGATTGGAACGATCACCGTTTCAGAGAGGTTTCGGATCATAGAAAAGACGCCGCTGTTCCATGCCAGCGGCGTCTGTCCCACTTCACCGGCGATCTCGCCTACTTTGGTATTGACCGTATCGAACATGCCCGACAGGTTTCCCGTGATTCCCTCGATGAGCAGCCCTCGGAGCCATTCATCGAGTTTGTCGAGTATGCCGCCCATAAGCGATCACCGCCGGACGATCAACCGAACAGGCCGGAGAGCAGAGGTACAAGGGTGATGCCGATGAGGGCGACACCGCCGCCGGCCATCAACTGTTTCATACCCTGGCTTTTGGAAGCAGGGTTGTCCTGACCGTAACCTTCCAGAAGGTTGATAACGCCCCAGATACCAAGACCTGCGCCCAGGGCCACTACGAGAGTCTGCAAAACACCAACTGCGCTGTTGAAAAATTCCATAAAATAATCCTCCTAAAAAATGTTTTTGATTTTGGGTTAAGTTGTTGCGTCAATCTCGTACACATCGAAGGTGTCCGTGGGTTTTACCACGGCACGCTGCTTCTTCATGTACCGTTCCATGTCAAAGACATTTTTAGGGTCGGCGTCGGCCGTGTATCTGTAATTCGGGTGCCGGGTGAGGTCGTACTTGTCCGAAAGGAACGGGCGCACGCCCCGCAGCATGAAGATACACTTGCCGCCGTCCATCACTGCTAATTCGTCCTGGGTCATCAACTCCTTTCCTAATTTCTGATAACTGAGGCCATGGGAAACCTGACTGCCCCGGTTTTCGGACTGGTTATAGAGATCAATGGTCTCTTTCCCCAGCAGCTCCGAAATTTCCTTGAGCGTGGATTTCTCTTTGCCTCCCAAAAACAAGGTGCTGTCACAGTTACCGACGATGGTATCTGCCGCGTCCTTGTAGATGGTCTTTAACTGACTCTGCGACTGCAAAATAATAGAAGCCGATATTTCACGGCTTCGGATGGTGGCGATCAGCTTATCAAAGTTCGGTATCTGGCCGATGTTGGCAAACTCGTCCAGGATCAGACGAACATGGACGGGCAGACGACCGCCGTAGAAGTCATCCGCCTTGTCGCAGAGCAGATTGAAAAGCTGACTATACATGAGGGCGGCCACGAAATTGAAAGTGCTGTCCGTATCCGACAGGATCACAAACAGCACCGTCTTTTGGTCGCCCAGGGTATCCAGTTCCAGTTCGTCATACTCCATCAGGTCCCGCAGCTCCTTGATGTCAAAGGGAGCAAGCCGGGCACCGCAGGAAATGAGAATGGATTTTAAGGTTTTGCCCGCCGCCATTTTGAATTTGCGGTACTGCTTCACGGCGAAGTGGTCCGGCTCCCGTCCCTCCAACTGAGAAAAGAGCAAGTCCACCGGGCTTTGATAGGTTTCGTCGTCCTCTCTGGCTTCACTGGCATTGATAAGGTCCAGAAGTGTGATGAAGTTCTTTTCTTCCTCCGTGGCCTCGTACCAGATGTAGCCAATCAGCGCGGAATAATAGAGGCGTTCCGCTTTGACCCAGAAATCTTCCGAAGATTTTTCGCCTTCGCCCTTCGTGTTCATAATCAGGGCGTTCACCAGCTTTAAGATATCCTTCTCTGACCGAATGTAGGCCAGTGGGTTGTATCTCATAGATTTTCGGAAGTTTATCAGGTTGAGGCACTTGATACGGTATTTCTTCCGTTCCAGGAAAGTGCCGATCTCCGGCAGCAAGGTTCCTTTCGGATCGGTGCAGACATAGGACGAATGGGCTTGCAGCAGCGACGGCTTACAGAAGAACCGTGTCTTGCCGCTGCCGGAACCGCCGATCACCAGAATGTTTTTGTTTCTGGCATACTTCGGCTGCTTTGGACGGC
Organism: Vescimonas coprocola; assembly: GCF_018408575.1. Lineage (NCBI taxonomy): Bacteria > Bacillati > Bacillota > Clostridia > Eubacteriales > Oscillospiraceae > Vescimonas > Vescimonas coprocola. Next base: position 2,068,022 of record NZ_AP023418.1, on the reverse strand, counting down.
TCGCCATTGTGATTCGCTCCGTCTGCGTCATAGGGATGTTCTGGAAAAAGTCCTTGTCCATGTAGGGAGCGATATCTGCCGCCGTACCCCAGCGGGCAGAACCATACTCGATTCCGTGGCGGTATTTCTTGGCGTTTTTGCCTTTCAGGTAGACCGCCATGCGAAGGACCACCGCACCAGCTATACCGATCAGAAGGTCCGTGGGATGGAAACTGAGCCACGGGGAGGAAAGGGCTGCCGTGAAGCCGTCCCCAATGGAGAGCAGCTTGCCGGAAAGGTCAGCACCGGGCGCAAGCCGGAAAGCCTGTGCCAGCTTATCGAAGGGATACACGAACAGAAGATACGGAAGGTTCAGCAAAAACATTTTTTTCATATTCATCTCTGCACGCTCCGATCTTTGACCTTTACTTTCTCCCGGTCAATGGTGCGGTGTTCCACTTTCTCCGCCGCCTGTTCCTTCGCCTGGGTCAGCCGTTCCCGGATGGAGGGCTTTTTCTCACGGCTCATTTTGCGGCTGGCAAACTCCTGAAATGCCGCTGTGATGGCATCCGTGTCCCGGCTTTTGAAAAAGACCAGGTAACGGGGCTGCTCTGCGGCGGTGTCCTTCTTCAATGCAAAATCCACATGGTATTTCTTCGCCACACGGGAGAAAGCCTTGATATTCTTGTCGCTGATCTCGATATTGGCAAGACCGGCGTTCTGGCTGGCAAGCTGTTTAAGGCTCTGCCTGCCGCGGTAGATTTTGGGCTTCTGGCTTTTCTGGATTTCCTCCAGGAACTTTTTGACGGCCTTTTCAAAGACCCGCTCACTTAGCTTGGCTCCGTCAACAATGAGCGTCACGGCGCCCCGCGTTACTTCCTCCTGCATTTAGCCTCGCCCCCTTTGCCCGTCCCCGTACATATCGTGCTGCACCAGGGAAGAATAGTAGCTGTTGATGGTGGTCGGGGCGTTATACAGCGCCGCCAGCAGATATTTCTTGATGTTGCGAACATAGGAGGTATTGTCCTTCATGCAGTCCATGACATACTGAACATGGGAACTGTCCAGCTTCATAAACCGGGACTTTACTACCTCCGCCGGATAATCATCTCCGGCAATGCGGATGACTTTGCGGGCAGAACATACGGTATCCACAATCAAGTCAACAATCTCGTCAAGCTGCTCACGGTCGATATGGCTGTCCTGCACCAGATAGCTGTACTCGATGTTATCCAAAATCACTTCACGATAACATTCTCTGGCTCCCATCCGATCCGTTCCCATCCTTGCCCCTGCGGGGGTAGGGGGATTTGATTGGATAGGATTTGATAGTTCTGTACTTGATAAATCAGTCTTTGATGTTTCTTTACTTGATTTCTTAGTATTTAATTGTGCGGGGTTTTCCGTACACGGTTCCGCCGTATCCGGGATACCCATATCCGGGTTTTCCGTATATGGCTTTGCCGTACCCGGTAAAGGCGTATCTGGGCTTGACGGCGGCTCGCACTGAGGCATTTCGTAAATGACATACTCAGTATCCGTAATCTTGCCTTTTTCGTCCCGAAGCTGGGTGCGCCGGATATACCCGTGGTTTTCCAGCTCCTTCAATGCCGCACCGATACTGTCCACACCTTCCCGACAGATCGCCGCAAGACCTCTGGTGGTGTAATTCCACTCGTCAGGGAGCGACAACATCATGGACAGCAGCCCTTTGGATTTCAGGGTCAGCGTTCGATCTTTCAAGTGATGGTTCGACATGACCGTATAATCACGGGTCTTTTCAATACGAAAAACAGCCATCTTCGCACCTCCTTCCTGTGAAAATAAAAAGTGTTGATTTTGAGTGGTTTACCCGTCCGTATGCCTCCATAGCCTCCCACATGGGAAAACATCCACGCCCTGTTCAGAACGCAAGCTACAGAGGAAGAAACAGAAGATATCCCACTGATTTTGATACATTTTGGGGGCGCTACCTCTCACGGCCTTTATGGTCATAGTGGAGGTCGCCGGAAAGCACCTTCGCATGGTTGCGGATTTTGATATGCCCGTTTTCCTGATTCTCCAAAGCCTTGCTGTATCCGGCGTCGGTCAGGAACAGGCGCATTTTCTCACCCTTCCAGCCAACAGGCGAGTCATGGGTAAGAACATCAAAGACGATCATGTGTCTGGTTGCCGGGTCGAAACGCTCCAAAGCCATAATGTCATGGCCGGATAACTTCTGCGCCCCGGATCGTTGCCTGGCTTCTGCCAGCATTTCCCCGATGGTGCGGGCCTTCTCCGGCAGACGATATTCGGTCTGCACCTTGCGGATCAAATCCATACACTCCTGATCCGACAGAGGGCGGAGCTTGTCCAGAAGGCCTTCCGCCGTTTCTTTCGTTACCGGGTTCGGCGCATAGCGCCATGTCATGTAAATCTCATTCAGGGCAGCGTTCTGATTGGTACTTTCAATCTGAAACACCATCCTCATTTCTGCTTCTGTCAATTTCATTGCCAGCCTCCTTCAAAATGGGTATAAAAAAACGCCATAGGTTTTTTGAGCCTACGGCGTTTCTTGCGATATTCACAATTCCAAACTTTCCAGCCACTCGTCAAAAGATTTCTTGGAGACGCGGATCGCATTTCCTATGCGGACGATTCTGAACTCCTCCTGCTTGACGAGCTGATATGCGGTTGTGCGACCGATGTTGAGCATGGCCGCAATCTGTTCCACGGTATATGTGCGCGGTTCCGGCAGTGACTTTTTCTCTTTCTTGTCCATAGTAACCTCCATGTATTTGCCTTGTCATTTTGACTAAGGGAGTGGAGAATGGCAGTAGCAATCGGCTTTGGCTGGGTGTCCTCTTGCTAAGAATTTGCTAATAGGACCACCCAACGGACACATAAAACTGCGTCAGAATAGGTGTTTTGCACCATAAAGTTCGTTTACTACAAGTCATTCTGCGTAAGGGATGATATTGGAAGTTACATCCGAACCGTGTATCACATGGTAAGCCATACTCCTAAGCGTGGGGTCGGAGGTTCAAATCCTCTTATGGACGCCAGTGAACAACGCCGAAAGCCTTTGTTTTCAAGGGTTTTCGGCTTTTCTTATATAAAAAGCTACGAAAAAGCTCTTTCACTGTATGAGATAAAATTCTACTCCAAAATTTGATTTTTGACAACCCCTCCAGAATCGAACGGTTGTTATAAGACAAAATCGCCAGCTAATTTTTAGCAGAAAACGGGCTGTTCTTGCTAATGAAAATGCCCTTCCTGCTAATCAGCCCCAAAATCGTGCCAAAAATCCAGCTAATCAAAAAAGGCGGATGTTTTGAATACCATGCAGTTATAGCAGATAAAATTAAATATCGTTATGTACATAGAGCGTCTATTTGCCCCGCATTGGGGATGGATAGGCGCTCTTTTTTTATGCCCAAACCCATGGGCAAATACAAGAGATTGGAGGTGTTTTATTTGAGCAAGCCTGTTTATACCGCAGACAAGCCGAGCGACTGTCATTACTGCTACTTCTGGACGAATGGCAGAAAGGGCTGCCGTCTGGGTAGAAATAATTGCTACTACTTAATCTCTTTGCCGCCGAAACCCAAGTCGGAATGTGATGGCTGTCCCTATGGGCGAGATCACCCGTGCATTGGTTGGTGTACGAAGAAGGTTATGCGTGAAGTGGGGCTTCGTTGATATGGATGTGTATGAACAGGAATACCGCTTCTACTATTTTGCCCGATGTCCTTACGAAAAGACGGATACGACTTTCCGCAGCATTCCGCTGACAACAGAAAGTTTTCCGCAGAAAGAAGGTGGTGAAGCCGTGTGAGTTTTGATTATTTTTACGGTCAGCAATCCGATCTATTCACATTCTATCGAGTTCCGAAGGTGTTGTTCACGAACGAGAGGTTCTGGAATATTTCTGCCGATGCCAAGATGCTGTATGGCATTTTGCTTGACCGCATGAGCCTGTCTGCCAAGAATGGTTGGATAGATAAAAACGGTAGAGTGTATATCATTTTTACAATCGACGAAGCGAAGATGGCTCTGAACTGTGCTGAACAAAAGGCTATCAAGCTGCTCAGTGAACTTGAGAAGAAAGCAGGATTGATTGAACGTAAGCGCCAGGGTTTGGGAAAGCCCAACCTGATCTATGTGAAGAACTTTATCTCTGCTGTGGATTCACAACTCTTGAATTGTGAAAATCACAATTCTGGAACAATGGAAATCACAACTCAAGAACTTCCGAAATCACAATGTAATAATACTGATATTAAAAATACTGAATTTAGTGATACTGATTCTATCTTTCCTTCCGGAAATGGTGGAATGATGGACGAGAATGACCGGTATCAAGAATACTTTGATTATTTCTCGGATCAGCTCAGTATGGATTTGTTGAAGAAGGATTACCCTTACGATTCCGAAATGCTGGATAACATTCTGGAGTTGATCGTTGAAACAGTTTGCACGAAGCGACCGTTGATTCGCATTGGTGCAGAGGAGCGTCCGGCAGAAATTGTCCGCAGTCGGTTTATGAAACTGAATGCCGAACACATTCGATATGTTATGGACTGCTTCAAGGAGAACACCACAAAGATTAGAAATATCCGTCAGTATATGCTGACTACGATATACAATGCGCCGACGACAATAGACACCTACTACGATGCTCTTGTTCGGCACGATATGTCACACGGATATTTGGAAGGAGGATTTAAGAAATTGAAAATGAAGCGAGAGGAAGGAGAGTGACGATAAATGTCGAAAAAAGCAACCATCATTGCGGTGGTCAATCAGAAAGGAGGCACTGGAAAGACCACCACCACCGAGAATCTGGGCGTTGGCTTGGCTCTTGAAGGAAAAAAGGTGCTTCTGGTAGACACCGATCCCCAGGCTTCCCTGACGGTCAGTTTGGGCAATCCCTGCCCGGATGATCTGTCTCCGACACTTTCCGATCTGATGGGAAAGATTATGATGGAAAACCCTATTACTCCCGATGAAGGGATTCTTCATCATCCGGAGGGCGTTGATTTGGTGCCGTCCAACATCGAACTCTCAGGTATGGAGGTAGCACTGGTCAATGCCATGAGCCGGGAAACCATTCTCCGGCAATACCTGGATACAGTCAAACAGAATTATGATTACATTCTTCTTGACTGTATGCCGTCTTTGGGTATGCTGACCGTCAATGCGTTGGCAGCTGCCGACAATGTGCTGATACCGGTTCAGGCAGCATACCTTCCTGCAAAGGGTCTGGAACAGCTGCTTGGAACCATCAACAAGGTCAAGAGGCAAATCAACCCGAAACTGAGGATTGAAGGGATTCTTCTGACGATGGTGGACAGCCGCACCAACTACTCCAAAGACATCAGCAATCTGATTCGGGAGAGCTACGGCGGAAAGCTGAAGGTTTACAAGACCGACATTCCCCGCTCTGTCCGTGCAGAGGAAATCAGCGCAGAGGGAACCAGTATCTTCAAGCATGATCCCAAAGGCAAAGTTGCCGAAGCCTATAAAATTCTGACGAAGGAGGTGTTAAACAATGCAGAAAAAAGGCGCAAACATCAGCTTGAAGGGGTACGATGATATTTTCTCCACCGATCAATCCAGAGCTGAAGCCCAGCAGGAGCGTGTGCAGGAAATTCCGCTTTCTGAGCTACACCCCTTTGAGGGACACCCCTTCCGTGTGGTTGATGATGAAGAAATGATGAAAACGGCAGAGAGCGTCCGAGATTTCGGAGTTCTCACTCCTGCGATTGTCCGTCCTGACCCCGACGGTGGTTATGAAATCGTTTCTGGTCACAGGCGGCACCGGGCATCGGAGCTTGCGGGTAAGGAAACCATGCCTGCGATTGTTCGTGACCTGGACGATGATGCAGCCATTATTTTGATGGTTGATGCGAATTTGCAGAGGGAGAGTATCCTGCCGAGTGAAAGAGCATTTGCTTATAAGATGAAGCTGGATGCGATTAAACATCAAGGTCAACGCACCGATTTAACTTCATCCCAAGTTGGGATGAAGTTGCAGGCAATGGATATAGTCGGTCAGGAGGCAGGAGAAAGCAGAAATCAGGTACACCGTTATATCCGTCTGACCGAACTGATTCCGGAACTGCTGGATATGGTAGATACGGGTCAGATCAAATTCAATCCTGCGGTGGAGCTTTCCTATCTGGCAAGTGAAGAACAGAAGGATTTTCTTTCTGCAATGGATTATGCTCAAGCAGCTCCTTCCCTTTCGCAAGCACAGCGAATTAAAAAGCTCGCACAGGAGGGCGAGTGTACGCTGGATGCGATGTGCGAGATTATGAATGAAATCAAGAAGGGAGAGCTGGACAGAGTAACCTTCAAAACGGATTCGTTGCGAAAATACTTCCCGAAGTCCTATACCAACAAGCAGATGGAGGATAAAATCATTCAGCTTTTGGAGCAATGGCAGAAAAAAAGAGAAAAATCAATGGAAAGGTAAGGTAAAAAATGTTTACACCCAAAAACATTCAGGGCGCTTTGGAAGAACTCTACGACCTTTGCGATCCTGATTATATGGTAGATATGCTCGTAAACTACAGTGAGGAGTTCGATGATATTTCTCCTGCGCTTCTGGCAAAGTCGTTTCAGAAAAATGCCGAGATGATTAGCGAGTATCGAGTATTGTCCTCTGCTGGTGAGGGTATCGACTATCAGGGAAAGGTACTTCTGAACAGCAGAGCCGTGCGGCTTCTGTCCTATGTAGAAGATATGAGCGGCGATGAAAAAGTTCGCACGATTCAGAGCAAGGAGCTGTGGTTAGCAGAAGATATGACATTCTATGTGGTGTCCTGTATGTCTACGATCACGATGGACAAGGAAGAAGCCATTTGTCTTAACGAACACCGCAGCGTGGTTACTACGGTGGAATGCGAGGACGATATTTTCTTCGACATGGGTTCCCTGATTTGCGAACTGGACGATATTTGCTTGTTCGAGCTTTTAGCCGATGTGGATGCGACTATTTATGAACTGTAACAGGTTCATGGATGGTCGCTTTTCTTATTTCCAAAGAAACGGAGGTATCGAAACTTGAAAGAATACGATGTGAAGATCACCGAAACCTTGGAGAAAACGGTTACGGTGCAAGCAGAATCTCACGATGCGGCAGAGGAACAGGTTAGAGCCGCTTATTACAATTCGGAGTACATTCTGGACTCCGAAAACTTTACCGGTGTTGCGTTCGGCACGACCGAGGAACGGGAGGTTCAGAAAGAACAGGCAGATACCATGAATGTGTTGCTGGTAAAGCCGTTCATGTATCCGCAGGCTGTGCAGATCGGCTGTGAGCTGGAGGATTTGCAGAAAGCCGTAGGTGGCGATATTGAGGCAACTTATCCGTTCAATGAGCCGGTTGCACTGGTGATGCACGACGAAGGTAAACTCGTAGGCAAAGAACTGAACCGTGCGCTGCGTGATGATGACGGCGATATTTATGACATTATCGCCGGTGATTTTCTGGTTGTGGGATTGGGCGAGGATGATTTTTGTTCTCTGTCCCCGGAACTGATGAAGCAGTTTGAGGAACACTTTCATCAGCCTGAGACTTTTGTACGCATGGGGCGCAGCATTATGGCGCTTCCCCTGCCGGATGACATGGTGAAGAAAGAAGATGCACCTGTCAAAGCTGATTCGGTTCCCCACAAAAGTAACCCTGACCGAGATGTTCTGTAAGGAGGTTCTTATGCAAAGAAATTCGACGATTGGAGAGCTGATGGAGCGAAAGCGGATTCAGGATGGTGCCAAGGAGTACCAGGGACATACCTATATGGACTTGGCACGATTTGATGACGCCACCAAGCACATGATTATTTTCGATGTGCTGACCGATGAATCGCCTGTCGGTTGGAAAGGCGAAAGAAATCGCCTGTATTTGAGCGATGTGGGTTATCAGAAGGCTCTGGATAACCAGAAAGCTGGCAATATCAAGATTATCAGCCATGCCGCAGTTGCCAAGGGCAATCTGTATTACGACCACAGAGATATGGCACGATAATCTGTTCACTCTACTGCTTGCAGGAGGTGATGAATCATGCAGGAAGAAGTTGAAAACAGAACAGTAAACCTGGCGATCAGCACAACCAAGCTGACGGGGCGCACTATCATTGCCGGTATCCGCAAGTATTTGCAGCACCGGGAAAAAGTGAAGATGAAAAAGGCACGAGACCCTGCCGTTCATGGAAAGCAATCCGTGAAACAGCTTTTGGGACAGAATCAGGGTGCTACGAATGTTGAGATCGACAAAGAGAGTATCCGTGATTTTGAAAAGCTCGCCAAGAAGTATGGCGTGGACTTTGCCGTAAGAAAAGATAAGTCCGTTGATCCTCCCCGGTTTCTTGTTTTTGTCCGTTCTAAAGATGCAGATGCTTTGGATGCAATCTGCAAGGAACATCAGGCAAGGGCATTAACCAAGAATGAAAAGCCGAGCGTTCTGGCGCAGCTGAAGAAGTTCAAGGAAATTGTCGCAGCGATTCCGAAGAAGGTTCGAGAGAAGAAACAGGAGCGTGATCTGTGATGGATAAGAGAAAAATGAAAAAGCTCCTGATTCTGAATTTACCGTATTTTCTGGTAGGGTTGTTCGCTACGAATTTAGGAGAAGCATGGAGATTGGCTGAGGGGGCAGATTCATCTGCGAAAATCCTCAGCTTTTTTCATGCCCTTCCGATAGCCCTGAACAATCCGTTTCCCAGCTTTCACCCGTTGGATTTGCTGATTGGTATTCTCTGCGGCGCAGGACTTCGGCTGGCTGTCTATCTAAAAGGCAAAAACGCAAAGAAGTACCGACACAATGTTGAGTACGGTTCTGCTCGTTGGGGAACGGCAAAAGATATTGAGCCGTTTATTGCACCAAAGTTCGAGGACAATGTGATCCTGACGAAAACGGAGCGGCTGATGATGAGCAATCGCCCGAAGAATCCTGCCAATGCCCGAAATAAGAATGTTCTGATTATCGGCGGTTCGGGTTCCGGTAAAACTCGCTTTTGGTTGAAGCCAAACCTTCTCCAGATGCACAGTTCCTATGTGGTCACTGACCCGAAAGGCAGCATCGTGATTGAGTGCGGCAACGCCCTTTTGAAGCATGGCTACACCATCGAGATTTTCAACACCATCAACTTTCAGAAGTCGATGCACTATAACCCATTTGCCTATATCCATTCAGAAAAAGACATTCTGAAACTGGTGACAACGCTGATTGCCAACACAAAGGGTGATGGAAAAGCCGGTGATGAGTTCTGGACGAAGGCGGAAACGCTGCTCTACTGTGCCTTGATCGGATATATCCACTATGAAGCTCCGGTTGAGGAACAGAATTTCTCCACCCTGATTGAGTTCCTGAACGCAATGGAGGTGCGGGAAGATGATGAGGAGTTCCAGAACCCGGTGGATCTGATGTTTGAAGCCCTGGAAAAGAAAAAGCCGAATCACTTTGCAGTCCGTCAGTATAAAAAATACAAGCTGGCTGCCGGTGTTGTATGCTCTAAAAGACTTCTTAATCAAGCGGTTGGGAAGTCTCTTAGAACACACAACCTAAAACCGAAGAAAGGAGCGCAAGTTATGAGAAAAAATGAGAAAATCACAGCTCTGTACGAACGACTGAGCCGTGATGACTTTGGCAAAGATGATGACCAACAGCGTGAGAGCAATTCAATTTCCAATCAAAAGGCTATGTTGGAGGAGTTCGCCGCCCGGCAGGGCTTTACAAACATTGTCCATTTCACGGACGATGGCATTAGCGGCACCTGCTTTGACCGTCCCGGATTTTTAGCAATGATGAAAGAGGTTGAAGCCGGGAATGTGGAGTATCTGTGTATCAAGGACATGAGCCGCATGGGTCGTGACTATCTGAAAGTCGGTCAGATTATGGAAATTCTGCGTCAGCGTGGCGTTCGCCTTATCGCCATCAATGACGGCGTGGACAGTGCCAGAGGGGACGATGATTTTACCCCTTTCCGCAACATTATGAACGAGTATTACGCCAGAGACACCAGCCGTAAAATCCGTTCCACTTTCCAGTCCAAAGGCAAGTCCGGCAAGCACCTCACAGGCACGGTCATTTACGGCTATCTCTGGAACGAAGCCAGAGACCAATGGTTGGTTGACCCCGAAGCCGCTGATGTGGTCAAGCGCATCTTTGCCATGACGATTGACGGCTACGGTCCGTATCAGATCGCCAGCAAGCTGAAAGAAGAAAAAGTCCTCATTCCGTCCGCTTACCTTGCCCAGCACGGCGAGGGCGTGAACAAGAATAAGACTTTCAAAGATGTGTACGGCTGGGGTTCTTCCACCATCTGCAACCTTCTTGAAAAGCGTGAATATCTGGGACATACCATCAATTTCAAGACCCGAAAGCACTTCAAGGACAAGAAAAGCCATTATGTCCCGGAGGACGAATGGACGATTTTTGAGAATACGCACGAAGCCATTATTGACCAGCAGACCTTTGACCTTGTGCAGAAAATCCGTGGGAATGTCAGACGCTACCCGGACGGCTGGGGCGAAGCAGCTCCCCTCACGGGTTTGCTCTATTGCGCCGATTGCGGCGGCAAGATGTATGTCCACCGTACCAACAACGGCAAGCGTATTTCTCAATATACCTGTTCCCAATACAGCAAAGTCCCAGTTGGAAAGCTCTGCACGACACAGCACCGTATCAATGAAGATGTGGTACTGTCCCTTGTCTCTGAAATGCTGAAAGCCATTGCCGAGTATGCGAAGCATGACCGAGCCGAGTTTGTCCGTGTGGTGCAGGAAGCGCAGTCCAGCCAGCAGACGGCAGAGGTCAAGAAACAGCGGACACGCCTTGCCACCGCAAAGCAGAGAGTTTCCGAGCTGGAAGTCCTGCTCTGCAAAATCTATGAGGACAACATTTTAGGAAAGCTGTCCGACAGCAGATACGCCACTCTGGACGCTCAATACGAAAAGGAACAGTCCGAGCTTACCGTTGAAATCTCCGATCTGGAAAAGGCTATCAAGAGCTACGAGAAGCACGAAAAGGACGCTGACCGTTTTATCGCTCTGATTGACAAGTATGAGAACTTCGACAAGCTGACGATTGCCATGCTCAATGAGTTTATTGAGAAAATCCTTGTGCATGAGCGTGACCGCAAGGGCAGTATTCAGACCACACAGGAGGTCGAGATTTACTTCAATTTCGTGGGTCGTTTCGTTCCCCCTGCGTTTGGCGAAGTGGAGCTTACCCCGGAGGAATTAGAGGAAATCCGCAAGCGTGAGGAACGCGAGGACAGGCTCCACCAGAACTACTTGAAGCGGAAAGCCAATGGTAAACAGAAAGAGTATGAGGAGCGCACGAAAGCCAAGAAAAAAGCGGAGATTGAAGCCAGAAAACAGGCAATCCGCACCGAGGATATTGCCAGAGGGGTATTTATCCCGGTGAGCAGTTTGCCGCAGCTGGGACCGAGAAAGGGAGCGTGATTTTATGAAAGAGTTGAAACCGAGAATCCATGAGAACGGTATGGACTATGTGTTGGTGGGCGACTACTATGTGCCGGACTTGAAGCTGCCGGAGGAACGCCGACCTATTGGGCATTGGGGACGCTTGCACCAGTCCTATCTGAAATTGCACCGTCCCATGCTTTACAACGAGCTAATTTTGTCCGGCAGCCTCCACACCGTCGTTGCCGATCTGAACGAGCAGGCGGCAGACAGGCTGGACTTGATTATCCGGCAGATGATGAAAGCCGAGGGCGTGACCGAAGCCATGAAAGCGGAAAATCAGATGTTATGGGTGCAGTCAATGAACTCCATCCGCTGCCGGGCAGAGGAAATCATCAAGACGGAACTAATCTACTGTTGAGAGAGGTAAAGCTATGATTTTGGAAGCCATGTATAATGGGGAGTTTTATCCCTGCGAGACAGTTGTACCTACATCACCGGAATACCGAAAGGCAGTCATAGCCTGTGAAAAGCTCATGGAGCAGTTGTCCCAGCGGCTCAGCAAAGAGGACTATGAGCTGGTGCAGGAACTCCGGGCGCAGACAGCAATCGCCCAATGTGAAGAAAGTGAAAGTCACTTCAAGTATGGCTTTTCCGCTGGGCTGATGTTCAGCAGGAAGCCCATGAACAAGTGCAGCAGAAGAAAGAAAAAATAGATGAAGAAAGCCGCCTGAGCAGAAAGAAACTGTTCGGGCGGTTTCAGCATTCGCCAGTAGATTTATTCACACTCTTGTGATAAAATTTACTACAATAAAGAGCGTGATAGCACTAATTTTATGGGGGGGGGGATGCTTAATGAATAGAATTTTGAAAAAAATTTTTACAGCGGGGTGTCGATTTAAGTCCTGTGGGAGTTGAACTCCGTGAGGATAATACAAATTATTTTTTGTACCCCAAAAGGGGGCATCGGTTTTTGGATGGGCAGGGATAGATGGTATCCACTTCTGTTTCATTCGTGGATTTGGAGAGATGGTTTTCTCTGTCAGCCCCATGAATACTTCTCCTGATTATGTTCATCCAGTAGCTGAAAATTTTACCGACTTTCTGCGGCTTATACTGGCTTGTGGTGATGTGGCGGCAGTGGAACAAGCGTGGATGTGGAACGAAGCACAGTTTGAAGCCTTTCTCAATGAAAACCCTACAACCCAGGAACAACAGCAAACTTTATCGGAAATTTCAGAGAAGATGAATTTGTTGCCTATGGAACAACCGTGGACATATATCAAAAACCTGCAATCTTCCTTTGATTACAGTCAGATTAAATACACAGAAGATTATTACGATAATGATATGACTTCAGAAGCAGAATTGGTTGCCCCTGAATGGAAGGTCTATTTTGATGGAGATTTCTGGGGACATCGAGGTAAAGACCGTGCCGGAAAAGAGATCAAGCTGGATAAACAATTCGATTGGGCTGGATATCATTGGGTAATTCCGGCAGCTTATTCATGTAGCAAAGGACTTGTCGTTGATTTTTGTATGCGAGTTGATTCAGAAAGCATCCGTGACTTCATGAAAAAAATGGAATCTGGACTGGGAAAAATGACTCATGTGAAAATTTTACCCGTGAGCAACAGATGCAGATGGAATGGGAAAACCCACTTTGTTTTAACTTCAAACCTTGCTTGAAGTTAAACGAGAAAATATTACAGACAACCCATGGCTGCGCTGTGAGCTTTAATCCTTGTCTGCCAGATGGCGTTATCAATGAGTTGGAAGCAAAATGGGCAATCGACCATTATGGGCTGGATAGTACTTATGGCTGGGTCATATGCAGAGACGTATTTCCTTGGGGAACCAAGCATCACCCTGAAATCAATAAACTTTTTCTTACAATGGAGCAGCAACCAGGACAAGTTCCAGGCTCACATTTCAAAGTTCACGCACCCGGAGATTCATTTATGTTTTCCCATCCTGTTAGCGGAATAACCCATACACTGACCGTGCAGGAAATAGAACAGCAGACAGTTCCTCAAAATAGTTTTGGTTCTGATCGCTGGATTTATCCGACACATTATATTGCCATGAGTTATACACTTACCCCCTGAACCGATGGAGAACATTTCGGTTTTTGACTGTGATGAAGGCGATAGACCGATAGAAGTTACACCAGACGATCATTCGTTCCGTCCAGTTGGCAGTAGTTCCTGTTTTGTTGTTGGTGTTATTGGTGGTGCAGATGGTCCGACAGCAGTTATATATGGAACAAATTCACAAGAAAAACTTCATGCTGCTTGTTCTGCTCTGCACTTTGAACCGGTTGGTGATGATGTCGAGTGGCGTATCTTGTTCAATGTTACGCAGTTTGACAAAGAAACATTCCCAATTATCTAAAAATACCCTTAGAACTCTAAGGGCGCACTTCTATACTCTCTATCGAGAGTAGTGCGTCCTGCGGAGCTTCATTCTCTGTCAGCAGAAGAAAACTGCTTGCCTGCGAATGTTGCGTCACTTCGTTCCGTCAAGGTGGCTACACCCCCTTGCACCGCTAAAGCGGCTATCCCCTGTGGACTTGCCGTCCGCAAACGGTTTTGACAAACCGTTCGCCGCCAGCAAGTTTGAAAATCAAGAATCTTAATTTGATAAAGGAGTGTGATTCTATGAAAAAGAAATTACCCATAATCCTCTTGGGTGTTATTTTGGCTTGTGTGTTGGTTTTCGGTTTCCTTTATGCAAACAATGACATTGGTAAAACCGCAAACAGTTTAGAAGCAGACATTCGCCAATCTCAAAAAATTTTGGATGATTGGATTGTTGATGGAAGCATTTCCGACAGAATGGCTGCATTTATTTCTTACCCACAGGACAAGACAGACCACACTTTTTCTGTCTATGTAAATCGCCCTGGCTTGTCTTTTGGATATTTCTTCCGTGGTGGTGGAGATATAGTTGAGGTTGATGATTACATTGCAGAGTTTGTTGTTGAGGGAAATAACGAAAGGGCATTTATCTCAATGAATACCCAAAATATTGTTCGACTTGAAGTAGATGATGGCAACGGCATTCAGGTGATTGATATTGATAGTGGCAAGCCTTTCGCCATTGTCCTGCCCCTCAATGTAGGAAACATCTGTTTCTATGATACGAATGGAAATGTTGTGGAATATCTTCGCCAACAACTTTGACCAACTTCAATTTACCGAACTGAACACAACAACTGAATACCGAAAAACTGACCGTTGACTGGTCGCAATCTGCGAAAAGTTGACGGTCTTTTTTTATCCCCATTTTCAAAAAAGGAGGTCACGAAAAATGGCAAAACCGAAAAACCTTGAACAGCTCCGAGCCGAAAAGGAACAGGTCGAGACACAGCTTGCACAGGAACAGCACAAGCTGGAGCGTCTGGAGAACAGAAAGAAGTATCTGGAGAAAGGCGAGAGACAAAAGCGCACCCACCGTCTTTGCAATCTGGGCGGCACGATTGAGAGCCTTGCCCCGGAGTTCAAAGATCTCACACGCACCGAAATGACGGAGCTGATGGAACACATCTTTTCTCTGCCCGAAGTCCAGCGAGCCGTCCGTCACATGGCGATTACCCACATCAACCAAGCGAGCAGAGGAAAGGAGCAGAAAGCCGATGGCACTATTTCATCTGAGCGTCACGCAGACTAAGCGAAGCGCAGGACAGTCCGCTATTGCTTCTGCCGCCTACCGTTCCGGCGAAAAGCTGTATAGCGAGTATTACGGCGAATACAGCGACTACACCAGAAAGGGCGGCGTGATCTGCTCTGACATTCTCCTGCCGTCCCATGCACCGCCAGAATACGCAGACCGCCAGACCCTATGGAACGCCGTGGAAAAAGCCGAGCGTGGAAAGAACGCCCAGCTTGCATACAGCTTTGACATTGCCTTGCAGAATGAATTTTCCCTTGAGGAAAACATCGCTCTTGCAAGGCAATTTTTGCTGGAGAACTTTGTGAGCCGTGGCATGGTGGTTGACTTCGCCGTACACCAGCCAGACCGGGAGGACGGCGGCATACCAAACCCGCATTTTCATGTGCTTTGCCCCATCCGCCCCATCGAGCAGAACGGCAAATGGGGACTAAAGCAACGCCGGGTGTATGAGCTGGACGAGGACGGCAACCGTATCCGGGACGCAGACGGAAAGTTTGTGTTCAACGCCGTTCCCACTACCGACTGGGGCAGTCCCGAAACGCTGGAATACTGGCGGCAGACATGGGCGGAGCTATGCAACGCCAAGTTTGCGGAAAAGGGGCTTGACGTTCGTATCGACCACCGAAGCTATGAGCGTCAGGGCGTGGAGCTTCTTCCCACCGTCCACGAGGGCGCAACCGTCCGGGCAATGGAGAAGAAAGGCATACGCACCGAGAAGGGCGAGTTCAACCGCTGGATCAAGGCAACCAATGCCGTTATCCGGGACATCAAGAAGAAAATCGCTCTCCTGTTCGATTGGATTGCCGAAGCAAAAGCAGAGCTTGCCAAGCCGCAGGCACCCGACCTTGTTTCTCTGCTGAACGCCTATTACACCCAGCGCAGAGCCGGGGCGTATTCGCAGAAAGGCAAGGTCAGCAATCTAAAGGAGATGAATGAGACTTTCAATTATCTCCGGGCAAACGGCATTTACTCCCTTGAGGATTTGGAACACCGTGTCAGCGAACACAGTGCTACCACAGAGAGCTTGAAGAAAACGCTGGACGAACAGAACGCCCGAATGAAAGCAATCAAGCAGCTCTATGACAGCTCCGCCGCTTTCCAGAGCTTGAAGCCTATCTATGACGGCTTGCAGAAAATCAAGTTTGAGAAGCCCAGAGCCAAGTACAAGGCAGAGCATGAAGCGGAACTGATACAGTTCTACGCCGCCAGACGAAAGCTGACCGAGGAGTTCCCGGACGGCAAGGTGGATATGAAAAAGCTGTCCGACAAGTATGACGAGCTGGAACAGGCGCACGAAACCACCTATGGCGAGTTTAAGGCTGTCAGAGACGATTTGCACCGCCTTTGGAAGGTCAGGTCATGCGTAGATACTGCCGCCCGATTTAACGAGCGTACAGAGGAACAAAAGCTCCAAAATCGACCCCAAACACGACACAAAAAGGAGGATATGACACGATGAAAAAATACGACTGGAAGAACGAGTACAATCCCATCCGCAGAACGGCAAAACGCCTTTTGAGCGGAGAAGCTTTGACCGATGGCAGACCGCTTTCCGACCTGATTGAGTTGGACGAGCGTACCCGGAAATGCCTTGCCTTTGAAGCCACCCTCACCGACCGCCAGATTGATATGTTGCAGGAGCTGGGCTATCTGCCTGTTACCACAAGACAGTACGGCGAGGAATGTGCAAACTGCCCCTACACGTTGGACGAGCGTGAGCATGGCGTTTGCAGACGATGCGATGTTTTCAAGAAGTAAGGAGGACGCTCATGCAGTACACCCAAGCGCAGATTGACCGGGCAAATGCCGTCAGTCTGGAAGATTTTCTCCGTACACAGGGAGAGACACTAATCAAAAGCGGACGGGAATACCGCTGGAAAGAACATGACAGCTTGACCGTCCGGGGAAACAAGTGGTTTCGCCATAGCCAGAGCAAGGGCGGCTATCCCATTGATTTTGTCATGGAGTTTTACGGCAAGTCCTTTCCCGAAGCCGTCCAGATGTTGACAGGCGAAAACGGCGAGGGGCAGACCGAAGCCACCACAGCACCGCACACAGCGTTCCACTTGCCCTTGCACAACAGAACAGCCGACAGAGCAATTCAATATCTTTGCGAAAGCCGAGGTCTCAACCCGAAACTGGTTGAGGCTTTTCTTCTTTCCGGGGATATTTACGAGGACGCAAAGCGGCACAATGTTGTCTTTGTTGGCAGAGACCGAAGCGGTACGCCGAGATACGCCCATGTGCGAGGAACGGCAGACCCATTCAGACAGGACATTGCCGGGTCTGACAAGTCCTATCCGTTCCGCTATGGGGGAAACGGCAATCAGCTCTTTGTCTTTGAAGCACCGATAGACCTTTTGTCCTTTATCTGCCTTTACCCGCAGGACTGGAAAAATCGAAGCTATCTTGCCCTGGGCGGCGTTTCGGGCAAGGCTCTTGACCGTTTTCTTTCTGAACGCAAGGACACCCAAAAAGTGTTCCTCTGCCTTGACAGCGACACCGCAGGAAGCGAAGCCTGTACCCGACTGGCACAATCCATTCCCAGCGAGATCGCCGTCATTCGCCTTGTCCCGGCAAGGAAAGACTGGAACGATGTTCTCCGTCAGCAAGGGGACATTCCGAGCCGCAAATTCATAGCCGAGACAATCACGCTGCGAGAGCTGCCAACCGCCCAGCCTGTCCCCATGCTCCGTATGGCTGATGTGGAGCTGACGAGCGTGGAATGGCTATGGTTTCCCTATATCCCCTTTGGAAAGCTGACAATTATCCAGGGCAATCCCGGCGAGGGCAAGACCTACTTTGCCATGCGCCTTGCGGCGGCTTGCACCAATCGAAAGCCTTTGCCCGGTATGGAGACACTTGAACCTTTCAATATCATCTATCAGACCGCCGAGGACGGTCTGGGTGATACCGTCAAGCCCCGACTGATAGAAGCAGACGCAGACCTTGAACGAGTGCTTGTCATTGACGATAGAGACACGCCGCTGACCCTTGCCGATGAACGCATAGCAAGGGCAATCCGGGAAAACAGCGCAAGGCTGGTTATCATTGACCCGGTACAGGCTTTTCTGGGTGCAGATGTGGACATGAACAGAGCAAACGAGGTGCGCCCGATATTCCGCAGTCTGGGAGACATTGCACAGGCTACCGGGTGCGCTATCGTGCTGATCGGACACCTCAACAAAGCCGCAGGAACGCAAAGCACCTACCGGGGATTAGGGTCTATCGACATTACGGCGGCAGTCCGCAGTCTGCTCTTTATCGGCAAGCTGAAGGACAGCCCCACAACGAGGGTGCTGATCCATGAGAAAAGCTCCCTTGCGCCGCCCGGACAGTCCCTTGCCTTTTCTCTGGGAGATGAGAAAGGTTTTGAGTGGATAGGGGCTTATGACATTACCGCTGACGAGCTTCTTGCCGGGACAGACACCGCCAAGACCGAAAGCAAGACCGCACAGGCAGAAATGCTGATACTGGAATTGCTGGCAGACGGAAAGAAAATGCCGAGTGCAGAGCTGGAAAAAGCGGTCAATGACAGGGGCATATCCTCACGCACGATGAGGACAGCTAAAAGCCGTATTGGAGACAGGCTTGTGACCGAGAAAGACGGCACAGTATGGGTCTGCTATCTCCGAGACTGACAACAGGAACACGGCAAGCGTGGCAAAGACGGCAAGGTTTTTATAGATACCTTAATGTTGCCGCCTTGCCTTGTTCCCTCATACCGACACCGCCCGATGATGAACAGTCACCGGGCATTTTTCATTTACAGGAGGATTTTGAATGAACAATACCGCAACCAACACCGCCACTTGCCCGACTGTCAGAAAGCAGATCGGCAAAACAACCTATATCGTCCGTGTGCATTTCAGCCAGACCGCAAAAGAGACAATGGAGGACAAAATCAAGCGTCTGCTCCGTGAGGAAGTCCGCAAAATGTGACTTCTTTGTGAATTTGATGAAAAAGTCCTTGACTTTTCGTCTCTGGCAAGACCGCTAAGTCGATTTTGATTTCCTGCGGCGCTCGTCTGGCTCCTTTTGATATTCAGGAGGTCAGAGATGTGACTGCCTATGACGAGTTGCAGTTGGATACTCTCGGAGATAAGAAAACGGCGCTCTTTCTGATTATGTCAGATACGGATGCGACGTTTAATTTTTTGATCTCCATGATTTACACACAGCTGTTCAACTTGTTGTGCGAGAAAGCAGATGATGTGTACGGCGGCAGACTGCCGGTTCATGTGCGCTGCTTGATTGATGAGATGGCAAACATCGGTCAGATTCCCAATCTGGAAAAACTGGTAGCGACAATCCGAAGCCGTGAAATATCGGCTTGCCTTGTTCTCCAGGCACAATCACAGCTGAAAGCCATTTATAAAGACAATGCCGATACCATCATCGGCAACATGGATTCCCGAATTTTCCTGGGTGGTTCTGAGCCAACCACGCTCAAAGAACTGAATCAGGCATTGGGAAAAGAAACTATCGACACCTACAACACCTCCAACACCAGAGGTAACAGCCCGTCTTACGGCTTGAATTATCAGAAGTTAGGCAAAGACCTTGCGAGCGTAGATGAGCTTGCGGTTCTGGATGGCAGCAAGTGTATTTTGCAGTTGCGTGGTGTCAGACCGTTTCTTTCTGACAAGTACGATCTGACGCAGCACCCCAATTATAAGTACACATCAGACTTTGATAAGAGAAATGAGTTCAACATTGAGCAGTTTCTGAGTCGAAGGTTGAAGCTCAAGGCAGGTGATGAGTTTGTGGTAGTCGATGCGGATTAAGGAGGTTTCTGTTTGGAAAATCTGAAAACGGTATCTGCCCTGGTTAAGAACATCTTGGAACACGACCACAAGGCAAGAAATACCGACAATCATTTGTACCTGATGGTACTGGAACACTATTCCGGTCTGCGTGGCATCGACATTCATGCCATGACGGTTCCTGTGTTTTTGAAGGAACTGGATAGACGCAGCTTTCCGGGGTTTGAAACTGTCCGCAGAAGCAGACAGAAAGTGCAGGCAACCTACCCTGACCTTGCTCCCAGTGAAGCCGTAGGCAAGCGCAGAGCAAAAAATGAGGTTGTATATCGAGAATTTGCAGAAAGCGAGGTGTAAAAAAAATGACTTGGTGGATCACGGATACCTCTATTGGGCAGCGATTGAAGTTCGTTAGACGATTTCGCCGCCTTACCCAGAAAGAGCTTGGACTCCTGATGGGGTATTCCGAGAAAACAGCGGATGTCCGTATTGCTCAGTATGAGAAAAACGCTCGAACCCCTAATGCAGAAACCACAGCGAAACTCGCAGAGGTTCTGAAGGTTTCACCTGTCGTTTTTTCACCGACAATCTGTGCTTCTCGTGAAGATTTGTTGCAGTCAATGTATTGGCTGTTTCTTATGAAAGGTGGTGGTGATATATATGATTGTGAAACTGAATATGCAAGAAGCAGAATGGAACAGAAACTTGGCGTGATAACCGTCGAGGAGTTCCTTGAAAAGATTCTCGTAAACTAAGCCTTCCGTCCGGTTTTGATGCCGGTAGTACGGAGGGCTTTTTCTATTCTCAAAACAATTTCAAATTTTAGGAGGAAAATATTATGGCATTTTTCAATAGCGCAGTAACCGTTCTTCAGACTCTCGTTATCGCTCTGGGCGCAGGTCTTGGCATCTGGGGTGCAATCAATCTGCTTGAGGGCTACGGCAACGATAACCCCGGCGCAAAGTCCCAGGGCATGAAGCAGCTCATGGCTGGCGGCGGTGTTGCCCTCATCGGCACCACCCTTGTACCTCTGCTCTCCGGACTGTTCGGTTAATCACAAAACAAGGAGGTAATCGCCTTTGGACAGCATACTCCAACAGATCACAGACTGGCTGAAAGAAATGCTCGTTTCAGCTATTATGGGAAATCTGTCGGGGATGTTTGAGTCCGTCAACAACCAGGTTGGCGAGATAGCAACCTCCGTTGGCATGACCCCGGCGAATTTTTCGCCGGGTGTCTTTGCCATGGTACGAAACATCTCCGAGTCAGTGATTATCCCAATCGCAGGCTTGATTCTGACCTTCATTGCCTGTTATGAGCTAATTCAGATGATTATTGACCACAACAATCTGGCAAATTTTGAAACCTGGATCTTCTTCAAATGGGTGTTCAAGACTTTTGTTGCGGTCATGTTAATCACAAACACATTCAATATCACGATGGCTGTGTTTGATGTGACACAGCACGTTATAAACGCAAGCGCCGGTATCATATCCGGAAATACTGCCATAGATGCTTCGGCATTGGAAACAATGGAAGAAACGCTGATGGCAATGGATTTGGGTCCTTTGCTCGGCTTGTTCCTGCAATCCTTTATCGTGCAGGTCACGATGTCCGCTTTGGCAATCATCATCTTTGTGATCGTCTACGGTCGAATGATTGAAATTTATCTGATGGTCAGCCTTGCCCCGATTCCGCTTTCCACTTTTGGAAACAGAGAACAGAGCAATATCGGACAGAATTATCTGCGTTCGCTGTTTGCAATCGGATTCCAGGGATTCCTGATTATGATCTGCGTGGGCATTTATGCGGTGCTGATTCAGTCTATCGCATTCAGTGATGACATCATCGGTTCTATCTGGGGTGTTATGGGCTACACCGTCCTTTTGTGCTTCACCCTGTTTAAGACTGGTTCGCTTGCGAAGGGTGTATTCAGCGCTCACTAAGGGAAGGAGGAAATTGTTTGGCAGCGTATATTCCCGTACCTCGTGACCTGACGAGGGTAAAAACAAAAGTGTTCTTCAATCTGACGAAACGGCAGTTACTTTGCTTTGGTGCGGCGGCGCTCATCGGAGTGCCGATTTTCTTTCTGGTCAAAGCAACCGGAAATGTGAGCCTTGCAGCACTGTCCATGATGATCGTCATGTTACCGTTGTTCTTTCTGGCAATGTATGAAAAGGATAGTCAGCCGTTGGAAGTGGTTGTAGAACACTTCATTCAGACCAAATTCGTTCGTCCCAAGGTTCGCCCTTATCAGACGGACAACTATTATGACGCTTTGATGCGTCAGTACAAACTGGAAAAGGAGGTTGAACGAATTGTTTTTCAAAAAGAAGCCACAGGCAAGAAACATCAAAATGCCTGCAAATCTGAATCGGAAGCAGCAGCGAGAAATTAAAGCTGTTGTGGAACGGGCAAAGAAGGACAACGGTATTCCGCAGACTGCACAGCAGTCCATTCCCTTTCAGAGAATGTTCCCGGATGGCATCTGCCGTGTCACTGACAGTTATTACACCAAGACCATTCAGTTTCAGGACATCAACTATCAGCTGGCACAGCAGGAAGATAAGACTGCCATCTTCGATGAGTGGTGCAGTTTCCTGAATTTCTTTGACAGCTCCATTCACTTTGAGCTTTCCTTTATGAACCTGAGTACCGATGCTGAAAGCTTTGAAAAGAGTATCCGTATCCCGTTCAAGAAGGACAGCTTCAATCCCGTCCGTGCCGAGTATAGCCAGATGCTGAAAAAGCAGTTGGCGCAGGGCAACAACGGCTTGACCAAAACCAAGTACCTGACATTCGGCATTGAAGCCGAATCCATGCGGCAGGCAAAGCCGAGACTCAACCATATCGAAAACGATCTGCTCAATAACTTTCGGCGTTTGGGTGTCATTGCCACTACCATGAACGGCAAAGAGCGGCTGCATCTGATGCACTCTATGTTCCACATGGGTGATAATGATAAGTTCTTCTTCGATTGGAAGTATCTTGTGGAATCCGGGCTGTCCGTAAAGGACTTCATTGCTCCGACGGCGTTTGCCTTTAAGACCAACCGCACCTTCCAGATGGGCAGTATCTTCGGTTCGATGTCTTATCTGGCAATTACGGCATCAGACCTGTCTGATCGTATGCTGGCGGATTTTCTGGATATGGAATCCACGCAGATCGTGACCATGCACATCCAGTCGGTTGACCAGACTGCGGCGATTAAGACCATCAAGAGAATCATCACCGAGCTTGACCGTTCCAAAATCGAGGAACAGAAAAAGGCTGTGCGTTCTGGCTATGACATGGACATTATCCCATCTGACCTTGCTACCTATGGTAAAGATGCGAAGTCACTTCTGAAAGAATTGCAGAGCCAGAATGAGCGAATGTTCATGGTGACATTTCTGGTGCTGAACACCGGGCGCACCGAGCAGGAACTGGAGAACAATGTGTTCCAGGCACAGAGCATCGCCCAGAAGCATAACTGCAATCTGCGTCGTTTGGATTTTCAGCAGGAATCCGGACTGATGAGCAGCCTGCCTTTGGCACAAAACCTGATTGAGATTCGTCGTGGCCTGACTACCAGTTCCACGGCTATTTTTGTGCCTTTCACCACGCAGGAGCTGTTCCAGAATGGTGGAGAAACGCTCTATTACGGGCTGAATGCTCTGTCGAACAACCTTATCATGGTGGACAGAAAGAAGCTCAAGAACCCCAACGGACTGATTCTGGGTACTCCCGGTTCCGGTAAATCCTTTTCCGCAAAGCGTGAAATCACCAATGCGTTCCTGGTTACGGATGACGATATTATCATCTGCGACCCCGAAGCGGAATATGCGGCTCTGGTTCACAAGTTCAATGGTCAGGTGGTAAAAATCAGCTCCTCCAGTACCAACTATATCAACCCTATGGACATCAACCTGAACTACTCTGAGGATGACAACCCGGTAGCACTGAAAGCTGATTTTATCCTGTCCCTCTGTGAGTTGATTATGGGCAGTAAGGATGGCTTGCAGCCTATCGAAAAGACGGTTATCGACCGTTGTGTGCATCAGATTTACCAGAGATATTTCGACAATCCTGCCCCTGAGAATATGCCGATCCTTGAGGATTTGTATGATGCCCTTCTGAAACAGGACGAAAAGGAAGCCCACCATGTAGCGACCGCCTTGGAAATCTATGTTAAGGGTTCTCTGAAACTGTTTAACAACAGAACCAATGTGGATATTCAGAATCGTCTGGTGTGCTTCGACATTAAGGAGCTGGGCAATCAGCTGAAAAAAATCGGTATGCTGATCGTTCAGGATCAGGTCTGGGGGCGTGTAACTGCCAACCGTTCTGCCGGTAAATCGACCAGATATTATATTGACGAGTTCCATCTGCTTCTGAAGGAAGAACAGACGGCAACCTATTCCGTAGAAATCTGGAAGCGATTCCGTAAATGGGGCGGCTTGCCGACCGGTATTACTCAGAATGTCAAAGACCTGCTTCGTTCCCCGGAGATTGCCAACATCCTCGAAAACTCTGATTTCATCTATATGCTGAATCAGGCAAGCGATGACCGAAGTATTCTGGCACAGCGGTTGAACATTTCGCCGCATCAGCTGTCCTATGTAACCAACTCCGGTGAGGGCGAAGGACTTCTGTTCTATGGCAATGTGATTCTGCCGTTCATTGACCGATTCCCGACAGATCTGGAACTGTATCGCATTATGACCACGAAGTTAAACGAGGTGGCACAGGAAAAGGAGGCGTAATGTATGGCGAAAAGACCTACACGACTCCGTTTTACCGAAGATGACCTTGCAGATTCTCATGTGAAGAAAGCTGCCGACCGTGCAGATAAGGCGGTTGATAGGGCTGAAAAAGCGGCAGACAAATTGGCTTCTAAAAAGGCAAAGCCGAAGCTAAAGCTGGAAACAGATGCAGCCGGTTCCCGTAAAGCAAAGCTCCGTTTTGAAAAAGCGGAGTTTACGGAAATCGAGCGCCCATCTGTGGCAAAGCACATGGCAAGCCGTGGTGCCGCAGTCACGCTCACATCCAAAGCACATCGGGCGGTGTCAGAATATGAGGATGATAATATCGGCGTTCAGGCTGTGCAGGAAACGACCAAGGCTGTTGAATCCACTGTCTATACCGTCGATCATGCCGTTTACAGTCACAAGCTGAAAGCCTACGACAAGGCGGAAAAGCTGGTTGAGAAGTCAGATAAAGCAAATGTAAATGCCCTGTATGAGAAGTTCAAAAAGGACAACCCCGATGCCGGTTCCAATCCCTTTTCCCGTTGGCAACAGAAAAGGGCAATCAAGAAAGAATATGCTGCCGCCAAAGCCGGTAAGAATACCGCTTCGACAACGGCTTCTGCATCTAAGGGTGCAGGCAAGGCAACGGGCAAAGCAGCTCAGGGAGCCAAGAACATCACAGAAAGAGTAACGGAGTTCTGCACCACACACTCTAAAACGATTCTGTTTGTTTTGATTGCCGGACTGCTTTTTATGATACTCTCAGGGATGTTCTCGTCTTGTTCGGCTATGTTCCAAGGCGGCACACAGATCATTCTGGGAACTTCTTTTACTGCAAAAGAGGAAGATATTATTGGTGCGGACAATGATTACAAGGCTTTGGAAGCTGCGCTCCGCAATAAAATCAATAATATCGAGCGTACTCATAGCGGATATGACGAGTACCGGTATGACCTTGATGAAATCAACCACAATCCTTATGAGCTGGCGGCGTATTTGACGGTGAAGTTTGAGGATTACACCAGAGATGAGGTGCAGGCTACCCTGCAATGGCTATTTGAGCAACAATATGAGCTGACCCTGACGGAAGTAGTAGAGATTCGTACACGAACAACATCTTCTACTGATCCCGAAACGGGAGAGACAACAACAGAGGAAGAAGATTACGAATATTATATTCTGAATGTGAAGCTCAGAAATAAGGGCTTGAACAGTGTGATTTCAAATTCCGGCTTGTCGGAAGATGATATGGAGCGATATAGAATTTTGCTTCAGACAAGGGGCAACAGACCGGATATTTTCGGAAATGACATTTACGCCACCCCTGGCGGCGAGTACACCGATTATGATATTCCGGGCGAAGCGCTGACAGACACAAGATTTGCCAATATGATTCGGGAAGCTGAAAAATATCTGGGATACCCGTATGTGTGGGGCGGCAGCAGCCCGTCTACCTCCTTTGACTGCTCCGGATTTGTTTCCTATGTAATCAATCACTGCGGAAACGGTTGGAGTGTTGGTCGTTTGACCGCAAACGGTTTGATGGGCGTATGCGACATTATCCCGAAAAGCTCTGCCAAACCGGGAGATTTGATTTTCTTCCAAGGCACTTATGATACCTCCGGTGCATCACACGTTGGTATCTATGTTGGCAATGGTATGATGATCCACTGCGGAAACCCCATTTCCTACGCTTCTATCGAATCGAATTACTGGCAACAGCATTTTTACTGCTTCGGCAGAATCAGAAACTAAAGGAGGGATGGCGATTGAGTGCCAAGTTAGACAGAATAGGTGCAGACCTTGAAAAAGCCCGTAAGAAACGGGCAGAATGGGATGCTAAGGTGAAAGACCTGGAACGCAGATACCGTGAGGAGGAAAATTCCGAAATCCATGAGATGGTTCATGCTGCGAACCTGAATCCCGAACAGCTTTCCGAGCTGCTCCGTATGTTTGCTGCGGATATGGCTCCGAAGCCTGATACGATCAATACTATGAATGAGGAGGAAACGCAGAATGAGATTTAAGAAAATTGGAGCCGCATTGCTGGCGTGTGCAATGTGTTTTGGCGTGTTTTCTACAACGGCATTTGCCTATGTAGATGAAAGCGTAGCGACTGAAGAACCTGCGGTCGAAGAAAAAGTTCCCGAAACAGAGCCGGAGGAGCCGATGCTACCGCTTACTCCCGACGGCAATCTGACTTTGGTTGATGACGCTGGCTCGCCTACGAAAAGCGGAAAGCAGTTCATTACCGCTGTAACCAAAAACGGAAACTACTTCTATATCATCATTGACCGTGATGATAAGGGCGAGGAAACCGTGCATTTTCTGAATCAGGTGGATGAAGCCGACCTGCTCAAGCTGATGGACGAGGAAGAAGTTGCAGAGTTCACCAAGCCGGTTGAGGAAACAAAGCCGGAAGTAGTTGAAACAGTTCCTGAAATTACAGAACCGACACCGGAGGAAAAGCCGAAATCCACAAATATGCTCCCGGCGATTCTTACTCTGATTGTGCTTGCCTGTGGTGGTGGATTCTTCGTATTTAAGAAAGTCCAGGAAAAGAAGAAGGCACAGGAAGCGGCAAAGCCTGACCCAGATGCTGATTATGTGGACGATGACGAGGACTATGGGTACGATCCGGAGTTTGAGGACGACGATGAAGATAGCTCCGTCGATGAAGATGATAATGAACCTGTGTAAACAGGATAGGCTTGATGCCTGGGGCAGCCTTCGGGTTGCCTTTACATAGTTTCCGCTTTCAAAAAATAAAAAAATTTGCGTTTTTGAAAGTGACATCTTGCATATACTATTAGCAGACAGTATAATAAGTACAGCGAAGCGGTTTCGAGAAATGAAAAAACTTCAATTTTTGAAAGCGGGTGACTATATGAAAACAATCACGAGAGCAAAATATCTCGATAGAATCATTGAACTGAATGGTACTCCTGACATCAAGATCATCACGGGCATTCGTCGATCTGGTAAGTCCAAATTGATGCAGGCGTATATTGCGTATCTGAAAAGCAATTTTGAAAACATCAATATTATCTTCATCGACTTCATGGATTTGGCGTATGAAGAAATCAAGGAATACCATGCCTTACACGCCTATGTGGAAGAACATTATCAGGAAGGAAAAACGAACTACCTGTTTGTAGACGAGGTTCAGATGTGTCCCAAGTTTGAGTTGGCAATCAATAGCCTGTACTCTAAGGGAAAATACGACATCTATGTAACAGGCTCTAAT
Source organism: Vescimonas coprocola (assembly GCF_018408575.1). Taxonomy (NCBI): domain Bacteria; kingdom Bacillati; phylum Bacillota; class Clostridia; order Eubacteriales; family Oscillospiraceae; genus Vescimonas; species Vescimonas coprocola. The sequence goes on along the minus strand of NZ_AP023418.1, from coordinate 2,040,216 downwards.
GCTTTCCTGTTGAGTGCAGATCTGGCAACTCTGTTTACCGGACGCTATATTGAAATTCATGTGTTTCCTTTCAGCTTCCAGGAATATTGCCAGTATTATGATGATATTAGTGACAAAGATAAGCTCTTTGATGAGTACGCTATCAAGGGCGGTTTAGCAGGTTCCTATGCTTATAGAACCGAAAAAGACAGAACAAACTATATCAAAGAGGTCTACGAAACGATTGTTACAAGGGATTTGGTACAGAAATATACTCTCCCGGACACTTTGGTTTTACAACGTCTGAGCGAGTTCCTTATGGATAATATCAGCAACCTGACTTCTCCGAATAAGGTCAGTCAGCTACTGACAGCAAATGAGACTCCAACCAATCATGTAACCGTCGGCAAGTACATTAAGTATTTGTGCAATGCTTTTGTATTTTATGATATTAAGAGATATGACATCCGAGGTAAGAAATACCTTGAAAGCTCTGAAAAGTTCTATTTGTGTGACAGCGGTATTCGATATGCAATACTGGGAAGCAGAAATATAGACTATGGCAGAGTATATGAAAACGTTGTTTGTATCGAGCTTCTTCGCCGTGGATATGATGTCTATGTCGGCAAGCTCTATCAAAAGGAAATCGACTTTGTTGCTCAGAGAGGTAGCGAAAAGATTTATATTCAGGTCAGCGACAACATTTCCGGGCAGGAAACATTTGAGAGAGAATGCTCTCCTCTGCTTCAGATTCGAGACGCTTATCCGAAAATGATTATTGCCAGAACCAAACATCCCCAATATAGCTATGAAGGAATCGAAATTCACGATATAGCCGATTGGTTGCTACAAGAATAAGCAAGGTGAAATATCTCCGTCATTCTCTTTTGAAATGATGGAGATATTTTTATTATGACGGAGATTGTAGAACAGAAAATTGTATCAGGTTGCAAAAATCCTTTCCGAACTTTTTACATAGCAGTCATGCACTACGGTGTGTGGCTGCTTATTTTTTTGTGAAAGGAGCAGATGCAAATGAAATTAGTTTTGGCTGAAAAGCCTTCGGTTGCACAGAGTATTGCCAAAGTGTTAGGTGCTGCCAAGCGTGAGGATGGCTACTTAGAGGGAAACGGATATGTGGTCAGCTGGTGTGTAGGGCATTTGGTGGAGCTGGCACAGCCGGAAGTCTATGATGCGAAGTACAGCAAATGGGCTTATGCAGACCTTCCTATCTTCCCGATGGACTGGCAGTATGAGGTTTCTGCCGGTACGAAAAAACAGTTTGGGATTCTGAAAAAGCTCATGGCCAGAGAAGATGTTGCGAGTCTTGTGTGTGCAACAGATGCCGGTCGTGAGGGCGAGCTGATCTTTCGGTTGGTGTACCACAAAGCCGGGTGCAGAAAGCCGTTTGAGCGGCTTTGGATTTCCTCGATGGAAGATGTAGCAATCAAGGAGGGCTTTGAAAATCTCAGGTCTGGAACGGAATATGATGCTTTGTATGAAGCAGCACTGTGTCGAGAACGAGCCGACTGGATTGTTGGTATTAACGCTACTCGACTTTTTTCGACCCTTTACGGGCAGACCCTGAATGTTGGTCGTGTTATGACCCCTACCCTTGCTATGGCTGTTATGCGAGAAGCTGCCATTTCCGCATTCAAGCCTGAACTGTTCTACACAGTTCAGATTGGATTGGATGGTTTTACGGCTGCAAGCGAACGCTTCAAAACCAAGGCAGCAGCCGAAGCTGTCAAACAAAGCTGTTCGGTGGCAATCGTTCAGAAAGCTGAATGTAAGGAGAAAACAGAAAAGCCGCCTGCGCTCTATGACCTGACCAGTTTACAGAGAGAAGCCAACCGTGTGCTTGGCTACACGGCACAGCAGACCTTGGACTACACGCAGAACCTCTATGAAAAGAAACTGGTCACTTATCCCCGTACCGACAGCAGGTTTCTGACGGAAGATATGGCACATAGCCTGACCGACCTCGTAAAGCTGGCTTTCCACACATTCCCCGTGGAGGATGTGGATAACATACCAGTTCATGCAGAGCAGGTTGTGAATAACAAAAAGGTCACAGATCACCATGCCATCATTCCGACCAGAGAATTGCAGAAATGCAATCTGAGCGAACTTCCCAAGGGTGAACTTGCAATTTTGCAACTGATCTCGAATCGGTTGTGCGTAGCTGTTGGCGATCCGCACCGATACGCAGAGACAGTTATTGAGCTGGACTGTGGCGGTACCGTGTTTTCCACCAAAGGCAAAACTGTTGTGCAGGATGGATGGAAAGCTCTGGTTCAGAAAAATGATTCGACAAAATCCGACGAAAACGTGCAGACACTCCCTTCTGTTTCCGTTGGTGACGAAATGACCGTCAGCGGCACGGAAATCAAGGAAGGGAAAACATCTCCCCCTAAACACTTTACCGATGTGATATTTTGTGAGCGTAAGGAGTGGATAGGAATTGAAGAAAGGAGTTCAGCATGAGAAGAAAAAAAGATAGAAGCAATGGCATTACTGCTTTGTATGAAAGACTGTCTCGTGATGATGATAATGCTGGAGAGAGTAACAGTATAGTTCATCAAAAGCAAATGCTTGAAGATTATGCTATGAAACATGGTTTTACGAATCTTGTTCATTTTACCGATGATGGTTGGAGTGGAGCGACTTTTGACAGACCTTCATGGAACAGACTTGTTGAAGGTGTTAAAAACGGAGAAATCACTGCCTGTATCTGCAAAGATATGTCCAGAATCGGCAGAGATCATCTGCAAGTAGGTTTTTTCACTGACATTCTGTTTAGAGAAAAGGAAGTTCGATTTATAGCAATCAATAATGGTATTGACAGTGACCGTCAAGAAACCAGTGAGTTTGCCCCTTTTCTGAATATCATGAATGAGTGGTTTGTCAGGGACACAAGTAAGAAAATTAAAGCTGTACTGAAATCCAGAGGTTCTTCCGGCAACGCTCATACAAGTAATATCCCACCATACGGCTATTTGAAAGACCCCGAAAACCCCGACCATTGGATTATTGATGAAGAAGCTGCTGAAGTAGTCCGCAGAATTTATCGCATGACTATTGAGGGAAAAGGACCTTATCAGATAGCAAGAGAACTTTCAGAAGAAAAAATTGAAAGACCATCTTATTATCTTGGCAAAAAGGGACTTGGAAATCATGCAAGCAACTATGACAAAGAAAATCCGTATATGTGGCGAGGAAATCAGGTTACTACTCTGATTGCCCGACCAGAGTATATCGGAAAGACTGTCAATTTCAGGACATTCAAAAATTCCTATAAGGACAAAAAGACGAAAAGGGCAGATAAGGAAGATTGGGTGGTTTTTGATGATACACAAGAGCCTATTGTCGATGAAGAAACATGGCTGCTTGCTCAAAAGTTAAGACAGAATGTAAGAAAAGCAGATCCTATGGGCGAGCCTAATGTTCTGACCGGAAAGATTTACTGTGCTGATTGTGGTGCGCCGATGTATAATCACAGGCAGCGGAAAGGGCGAGAAAGAATATACTATACTGCCAAAGGCGAAAAAAGGACAAGTTATTCCAATCCGGCAGATTGTTATGAATGTTCCACATATAATCTTGCTTATCAGAAGTATGACCGACATTGTACTTGCCACCATATTTCAACAAAAGCACTTAAAAGCATCATTCTGAAAACCATACAGGAGACTTGCCATTATGTTTCTTTGAATGAGCGGGAGTTTGTTTATTCTCTGCAAGAAGAATCGGCGATGAAAGATATTGCTGTTTCTGAAACTGTAAAAAACCGCATTGAAAGAAATCAGAAGCGAGTTCACGAACTGGATATGCTTATCAGGAAAATCTATGAAGATAATGTGATTGGAAGATTGCCGGACAGACTTTTTCAGAGTATGCTTACTGATTATGAAAATGAGCAGAACGAGCTGAACAAGATTATTGAGACTGACACCGCTGATATGCAACGGATTATAGGCGGTCAAAATAATGTGGAGCGTTTTCTAAAGCTGGTTAAAAAGTATGAGAACATTACAGAACTTACTCCTGCCATGATAAATGAATTTATCGACAAAATACTGGTTCACGAGCCACAAGGAAAAGGTGCAGACCGCACCACAGAGGTGGAGATATATCTTAACTATGTCGGGCAATTTCAAGTACCTGTGGAGCAGCATGAACCAACCGAGGAAGAAAGGATTGCTGCTGAAAAAGAGGCGGAACGACTTCGCAGAAAACGAGAATCCAATCGTAAGTATATGAAAAAGATTCGTGAGAAATCAAAAGAATTTGCGGAGCATGAGCGTATAGCAGAAGAAAAAAGCTCTGATAGCAATGTGTGTGTTGAACAGAACGCCACAAGCAAATCAAATCGGCAAAAAGTGAAAGGAGAAAAAATAGCATGACAGAATTGAAACTACGAATCCATGACGAAAGCAACGGTCTGGACTATGTTCTTGTGGGTGATTACTATGTGCCGGACTTGAAGCTACCGGAGGAACACCGCCCTATCGGTATGTGGGGCAGACTGCACAGGACATATTTGGAGCAGTACCGCCCTGCAAGGTTCTCTGCCCTCTGTTTATCCGGCGAACTGCATACTTACCTTGCTGATCTGAACGAACAGGCAACGGAAAGGTGCAGCCTTATCATTGAGCAGATGAAACAAGCCGAGGGCGTGACCGAAACCATGAAAGCAGACAATCAGATGTTGTGGGTACAGTCCATGAACTCTATCCGTAACCGAGCCGAAGAAATCATCAGACAGGAAATGATTTACTGCTGATTTTATCAAGTCCAAAACCAACAAATTTGTATCGTAAACGAAGCGACAGGTATTTCCTTATGAAGTGTCTGTCGCTTTTCATTTATCAAACTTTAAGGAGGAAAACACAATGAAGATGAACCGGAATGAAATGGAAGCCCTTTATGCCTTTGGCTGTCCGAACCTGAAAGCAACTGTCGAGCGTTTGCGTATGGTAGCTGCCCTTGCACCCGATCCAGTGGCGAAGAAGCTGTTTTATATGCTTTCCGTCAAGCTGAGTGCTGAGGGTGTTGAAAGGTGGTATCGCTGCTTTTACTGCAAGCTGCGTGTGTTGAAAAACCATAGGGAGGGCTGCTATGACGAGACTGACGAAGATTGAGAAAGAAACAATCGTTCTCTTTAATGAGGGCGAGGACAAGGCAAATATCTACACCCACAACGCCGGATTGAAAAAGAGGTTGGCTGCTTTTGCTAAGAAGTACCCTGACCTTTGCCGACTGGAAAAATCCAATGTTCAAGGCGGTGTTTCTTATGAGCTGGCAAAGTCCCGTCTGTCTATCCGTTTCCTGCCGCCTTACAGTGAGGAACGCAGACAGAAAGCCAGTGAATATGCGAAAAAGCATGGGCTGAACAGCCAGCAGGGATACTGTGATAATCAGGGCTGATATGCGGTTAAAATGTCAGGTGCAAACCTGATGTTTTGACCGTTGCCTATCGCCTGTGAGGAAAGTATCGGAGACTATAAATTTTACGGAAATGTGCGTTACAAGGTTTGAACAGGAACTCTGTACACAAAATTTTTTCTTCCATTCTTTAAGTTGATGAAGTATAATGAGATATGAAAAATTGAGGTTTTTAATACTCGATTTCAAACAATCATTTTTATATAGCTGGAACTATGGAGGGCAAAAAATGAATGATTTTTTACGAATGTGTTTGAATATAATTACACAAATAGGCCCCTATTTAGTTGTACTTCTTCTTTTGAAATATCTTGTAAATCTTCAACAAAAGAGAGCTAAAGAACGAGAGGAAGAACAGAAAAAGGGAATAATTAGAACGCATTATACAATAAAAACAGAGAAATTCCTTGTCGTGGCATTTATCGTAGGTACAATTTTTTTTGCTTGTTGTACGGCTATGAGTCTTAGGGAAAAAGAAGATATGTTTGTCATTTGTATATTTGGAATATTTTTTTAGTAGGCATAAGCGGAATAGTCAATATGGTAATGTGGAAACTGGAAGTGAACGGAGATGAAATCACATGGCGGTCAACTTTTGGAAAAAAGAGAACTTTTCGTTTTGGGGATATTACCTACTGCGAGAGAAAAAAAGGTTCTGTGCGTGTATATGTAAATGGGGAAAAGCTATTTACCATTGATAGTAATATCGATAAAGAAGAATTTATGGAAGATATAGAGAGAAGAAGAATCCCTGTAAAATCTTACTGGACAAATCAGCATAAGAAGAATCGTAAATGACATAGATTTTATAACAGTACGATGTTAGACAACTGAATATGACCGTCAAAGTCGGATGAAGAAACCGATGTATTGAGCGTAAAGCGATCATGCGTCGGTTTTTCTTATTTCATGAGCTGACAGAATTCCGACTGTATATCGCCTGTGAGGAAAGTATCGGGGACTATGGATTTTGCAGAAATGTGCGTTACAGGTAAGTAAAAAAACTACTTGATAGAGTGTAAATTGAATTGTTCATATCGGTATGATATAATTTACTGAAATGAAGCAAGAAGGTGGACTTTTGTATGAAAAAATTTTTGAAAATATTGCTAATCATTATAGGAATAGTCTTTTTGATTTTTGCAGCACTGATATGTATTGGACTGTTTGTTGATTATGATGACCATATTGAAAATGGTCGCTATACTTATGTTCCGGAAGATGACAATAAAGACAATGCATATGTCGAATTCAATTTGAGCGATTACGATAAAAAGGATTCTGAACTCATATATTATAGTTCTGTCGAAGAAGCTATTTTGAATTCTCCTTTGAATACTGAAAATGAAGAATTTTCTGTTCCAGAAGATTTTCTTAATCATGTTGATGAAATATTGCATATATGGAATGGCAAACAGTATGATACGATTTTCTATCGGGCAGGAAGCGATAATGATCCCGTTCAAGGTTTTGTGATGGCACGCTGCAAAAAACAGGTGGAGGAAACAACTGTACAATATGCGTTTATGAATGCTACACCGGTTACAACTAAAGCGGATAGCATTCTTATATCTGATATTACAGAACTAATTCATTCATCTTTAAAATTAAGTGATTTTCAACAGGACTTGAATCCAAATTATCCAGATACCAGATTTGTTTTTGGCTATGCACATGATAAGGAAATTTACTCATTAGAAGTAGAAGGTCAAAAGCCAGATGGTGTTATTGAAATCAATGTATATGACAGAACGATGTATCTATGGTATTATGATGATTTAAAGAGCGACAAGAGAGGAAACAATCTAAGTTATTCAGTAGATATGCCAGAGTAATTTTTCAAATTGTCTAATCTGCCACAACTGAATATGACCGTCAAGGTCAGATGAAGAAACCGATGTATTGAGCGTAAAGCAATCATGCGTCGGTTTTTCTTTTTGCAAAATAGTCCGGTGGACTGTTTTGTAAAACCGAAGGAACTGACAGAGCTTGAGACGGGGCGAAGTCAGTTTGTTCGGGCGGGAGTACAGAGGGTGCAACCCTTTGTGCATGGGTACAGGGAATGCAATACCCCTGTGCAGGTCAAGGGCGGCAGCCTTGCCCAGTTAAGTGGCGTTTCGCCACTTAGTACTGGGTATTACTTGACGCAGAAAGCCGCAAGGAATCAGCTTCGCTGCCCTTCTCCCCTGTCGGGGAAATCAAAAAGAAGGAGGAACTCATGTGAAATTAACAAGGCACAATGGACGAGCCGGAAAGAATGGCGTTTATAATCCGAAGCACAATGACCGCAGTTTTGACATTGCCAACAGCGAACACATTGACGAAGAACGAGCCAAACAAAATCTCTATTGGGACTGTTACAATGGCTTCCGCAATTTCAAAAATCCCGAAAAGGAAAATGAGCTGTCTGCCACTTTTGAAGATGTGGAACAGCTTTTTTATCGTCAGCGGTATCGTGATTTTGTGACCGGACAGAACGAAAGAAATGTGAAGAACCGACACCCTGAAAGAAATAAGGAAACCGGAGATTTGCTCAAAAGCAAAAAGACCTGCCCAGAGGAAACGGTCTATCAGATTGGAACGCTTGATAATCATGTTCCACCAGAACTGCTCATTGAGATCGTCACAGAATTTATGGAAATCGTAAATGAGCGTTTCGGCTCTCATGTCCATATCCTGAATTGGGCACTGCACTTGGATGAAAGCACCCCTCATATTCACGAGCGTCATGTGTTCGACTGTGAAAATCAATATGGGGAGATTGCCCCACAACAGGAAAAGGCTTTGGAAGCACTGGGGTTTGAACTGCCAGAACCGGAGAAGCCTGTCGGAAGAAAAAATAACCGCAAGATGACTTTCGATTCAGCCTGCCGAGTGCTGTTGTTTGATGTGGCGAAAAAGCATGGCTTACAACTGGAAGAAGAACCGGAATATGGTGGTCGTGCTTATCTGGAAAAACAGGACTATATTCTTTTCAAGCAAAAGGAGCAACTGGCAGCACAGGAGCAAAAGTTGGAAGAACTCACGATGAAGATTGAAGATGTGGAAGCTCTGGTGGACGAGGTTGCCGATATTGCCTATGACAAGGCGGTTGAGGTCGTTGCTGATACTGTAAAACTGGAAACGCACAAGGAGGATATTAAGCTGGTGGAGCAGTCTAAAGCGTGGGTTCTCTCCCCTGAGCGTAAGGCTTCAAAGAAAGAAGTTGAGTATGCAGTGAAACGATTGGATGGCGTGATTGCCAGAATCACAAACGCTATGAAATCAACCATTCAGAAAATCCAAACCACGCTGATGAAACCGGAGGTCAAAAAAGCCGGAACGGAGCAAATCAAGAAGAAAGCCAAAAATTCTATTATAGAGCAGTTGAGCCGCAAAAAGAAAGAAATTGCAGAGCGTGAAGTCAGCCGGACGGATCAGGCAAAAAGCAAAAAACAGGATATGGAACTCTAAAGCACTTGCTGTTTTCACTTTGAAAATGACAGGTGCTTTTGCTTTAGGGAGTAAGAAAATATCTTCCATTCTTTAGGTTGATGAAGTATAATGATAGTAAGAAATTTTTTGTAATGACCTTAATCCAATAAGTGATTTTGCAATTATTCAGTAAAGGATGTAATTATATGAAAAAAGTATTGTTGCTTTCCAGTGTGATTATTATACTCGGTTTAACAGGCTGCTCTAACAAATATTTCAATGACTGGTTTAGCTCTGAACAAAATGAAACGGATAAGATGTGTCAACAAATTATCGAGGCATGTAAGCAACAGGATTCAGAGAAACTCAAATCTCTATTTTCCGAAGAAAGCAAAAAGAGCATTGAGAATTTAGACACTGAAATCTCTGATTTTTTCGATTATATTGAGGGCAGTATCCAAAGTTTTGAGGGCGATTGTGCATCATCAAGTGAAAGCAACTATGGTAAAAGGAAAACGGAATTGGATGGTATGTATCTCATATTGACAGAGAAGGAACGGTATTGTATGAATTTTTATATGTATAGTGAGGATGATGAAAATGCTCAAAATGTGGGGATATATAAAATTGAAATTGCATTGGAGAGCGAAGTGGCTGAGGATAATTTTATATGGGATAATCCCCCAAACGGTATTTTTGTTGGAGGACAAAATTGATTTTTGTTATGAGAGAACATTAAAGTATAAATTTCGGATGGTATAAGAAAAACTGACTACAATTAAATCTTCACAGCTTTACTAAGCAGGAAATCTGAAAAGTTCTCCTGCTTTTTTGCACTCAAAATAGAATGTGGAACTCTAAGACACTTGCTGTCTTCGTTTTGAAAATGACAGGTGCTTTTGCTTTGGGAGGCAAGAAAAAATCTTCCATTCTTTAGGTTGATGAAGTATAATGTAAGCAACAAACTTGAAGTTTAAGGGGATGATATTATGGATTTTGCTATATTTAGATTGTTTATAAGAGTTTCATTATTTGTTATAGCGTTAATTGCTTGCATTATCTATCTAATTAAAAAAAGAAAACTTATCTATTCGATATTTTTTGATAAAGAAGCGATAAAAAAAGAATATACTGGAAAAAATGATATAATATTTCTTCGATTGGCTAATACCATTCTTGTTATAGTAGCTATTCTTTTAATCTTATATTTGAAAGATTTTGTTTTAGATATGCCTTACATCATAAACAAACAGTATAGTTATGCAGAAGGATATGTAACTGAACAATCTCATGGTGGTGCAGATATATCTTCTGAAAGAAGAAGTATTTTTCTATATGATAAAGTTAAAGATGATGAAATCGAAATCACAGTATTTTCAAGGTATATTGATAAAAATACTTATTTAAAGGTACAATATCTTCCGCATACGAAATATGGTGCTATTGTAGAAATTAAATAATTCATTCTAAAAAGAAAATTTCCAGTTTGTATAACTGGCAACCCAACCACAATTAAATCTTCAAAGCTTTACTAAGCAGGAAATCTGAAAAGGTCTCCTGCTTTTTTGCACCTAAAATTAAATATGGAACTTTAAGGCACTTGCTATTTTCGTTTTGAAAATGACAGGTGCTTTTTTCGTTTCTGGAAAGGAGTCACATGAATGTATTTGAAGTTGTAAAAGAAAATGTTACTGCCCGACAAGCCGCAGAAGCCTATGGCTTGAAAGTGGGTCGCACTGGTATGGCGTGCTGTCCGTTTCACTCGGATAAGTCCCCCAGTATGAAGCTGGATGAACGCTATTACTGTTTTGGCTGCGGGGCAACCGGAGACGCTGTTGATCTGACAGCGAAGCTATTCGGTATCGGGCTGAGGGAAGCTGCTGTCAAACTTGCTGAAGATTTTGGTCTTAACTATGACAGCCGACAAAAGCCCAGTATTCGCCCTCGTATTCGTGAGCCGACACCGGAACAGAAGTATCAAAAAGAAGAAAATCATTGCTACAAGGTGCTGACGGATTATTTTCATCTTCTTAGAGAATGGGAAAAGAAATACGCTCCTAAACAGCCGGATGAGGAATGGAATCCCCTGTTTGCAGAAGCACTGTATAAGAAGAACTATATCGAATATCTACTTGATATTCTTCTGTATGGTTCATTGGAGGAACGAAAAGCACTTGTGGCAGAACAGAGAAAGGAGGTGTTAAAACTTGAACAGCGAATTGCAGAACTGTCAGCAGACAGAACCATGCACAGTAGAAGAAATCCGAAACAGCTTAGAGCAGAGCGAGAAAGGTAAGGTTTATAATACTGCCGCAAATTATAAGCGTGTTCTGCAATATGACCCACTTTTGAAAGGGGCTATCCGAAAAAATCTTCTGACCGAAAGAATCGACATTGTGAAGCCCCTCGGTTGGTATCGTGACAGCCCGACATTGACGGATGTGGATGTGAAATATCTGCTCCTATATTTTGAAGAAAACTATGGATTGACCGTAGAGAAGAAAATCATAGACGCAGTTGCGGTTATTGCCAATGAAAATCGTTACCACCCTGTCTGTGATTTTCTCAATGCCTTGCAATGGGACGGAACAGAACGCATACGCTTCTGTCTGCACCGCTTTCTCGGTTCTGATACAGATGATTACACCTATGAAGCATTGAAGTTGTTTCTGCTGGGTGCTATCTCACGAGCCTTTAAGCCGGGGTGTAAATTTGAGGTAATGCTCTGTCTTGTAGGCGGTCAGGGAGCCGGAAAGTCCTCTTTCTTCCGTTTGCTTGCGGTCAATGATGATTGGTTCTCTGATGACTTGAAAAAGCTGGATGATGAAAATGTGTACCGCAAAATGCAGGGGCATTGGATTATTGAAATGTCGGAAATGATTGCAACCGCTAACGCTAAGAGCGTTGAAGAAATCAAGTCCTTTCTGAGCCGCCAAAAGGAAACCTATAAGATACCGTATGAAACACATCCGGCAGACAGAAAACGACAATGTGTGTTTGGAGGTTCTTCTAATACCCTTGACTTTCTTCCCCTTGACCGAACAGGCAACCGCCGCTTCGTTCCGGTTATGGTCTATCCTGAAAGGGCTGAGGTTCATATTTTGGCGGATGAACAGGCTTCCGGAGAGTATATCAATCAGATGTGGGCAGAAGCTATGGAGATTTACAGAAGCGGCAATTTCCGTCTGAGATTCAGTCCGGCTATGAACGATTATCTGAAAGCCCACCAAAAGGATTTTATGCCGGAGGACACAAAGGCAGGACAGATTTTAGACTATCTGGAACGCTATTCCGGCAGCATGGTCTGTTCCAAACAGCTTTATAAGGAAGCACTGGGGCATGATTATGACGAACCGAAACAATGGGAACTGCGAGAGATCAATGACATTATGAATAACGCTGTCACAGGCTGGATGGCGTTCAGCAATCCGAGGTATTTTCCAGAGCCTTACCGCCGACAAAAAGGCTGGGAGCGTATTAGGAACGACAACGAGCCTGACAACAGCATGGATGGTTTTCAAGAAATCCCGACAGAGGAAATGGAACAGTTAGGACTTCCAGAAGAATGGTTGAAGCAAAAATAAAAGCCCGTTGTCGCTTCGGTTGTCGAGCCGGTTGTCGGTCTGGTTGTCGGGCAAAAATCCCGAAAGCCTTGATATTGCGGCACTTTTCCCTCTCTGACAACCATGACAACCAATATTATAAAGAAAAAGGAAATAGTAAAAAGATAGTATCGCCCGATAAAGAAAAAAGGTTTTCTGATGTCCGTTGTCGGAACTTCGTTGTCAGACCTTTCCTTGTCGGGCTTTTTCATTCAAGGAGGAATATCGTATGACAAATATTGTGAACAGTACACTACCCACCCCAAATAACCATTCGGAGAAAAACAAACCGGATGGAGTTTTTGTGATTAAGCAAGGCAAAACAAATTATAAAGTCAAAGTGTTTTTTGACCATAGTAGCGGTTTGACTGCGGAGGACAGGTTGAAACGTATTATTCAGGCAGAAGCAGAGAGAGAATCTGCGTAAGTAATATGAAAAATATCCACGCACCCCCTTGACAAAAGCTTTCAGAGGATACTCTGCTTTCTGCTATGGAAACTGCCGGTGCGGACGAAATGCCTGATGAGGTGGAGCGCAAAGGTTTGGGAACGCCTGCGACCCGTGCCGGTATCATTGAGAAGCTGGTTCGCATCGGTTTTCTGGAGCGTAAGGGTGATAAGAAAACCAAACACCTGATTCCGACCCACAAGGGTACGGCTCTGGTAACAGTCATGCCGGAACAGATTCAGTCCCCATCCATGACGGCGGATTGGGAAGAAAAATTGTTGCTCATTGAGAAAGGCGAATATGCCAGCGAGGACTTTATGGACGAGATCAAAGATGTGATTGCCGGTCTGATTCAGAACTATGAAGTAATCCGTGATTCCGAGGTTATGATGTCGAAAGAAGCCAATTCTATCGGCAAATGCCCGCTCTGCGGCAGTGCTGTAGAGGACAAAGCCAAGGCATTTTTCTGTTCCAACAGAGCTTGCAAATTTGCCCTCTGGAAAAACAATCGCTACTTTGCGAGCATCGGCAAGAGCATGACTTCTGCCACGGCGCAGAAATTGCTTGGTTCCGGCAAGGTAAAGCTCAAGAATTGCAAGTCCGAAAGAACGGGCAACACCTTTGATGCCACCGTCTTTATGGAGGTATCAGATGATGGCAAAACGAAGTTCAGTATGGAATTTGAAAATGGAGGAAAGCGCAAATGACAAATGAGTACAACCCGGATGGTAAGGAAATCCGATTTATCGACAGCCATTATAAGGATTTGTTTCATATCCCCGATGGCAGCTGTGTGCAGATTCACTACCCGGATGAAATGGTTGTGAAGCCCTGCACCTTCATTGACGAGTATCATACGCAGATCGGATACAATGTGTTTCATATCTGCCAGTTTGCAGAAATTATGGAGCGCAACGGCGCAAGCTATATGCCGGAGCCTGAGATTATGGGCGATGAAGCCGCATGGAAGGTCGGAAAGGATAGAATCCTTGCGGTGCAGACCTGCGAAGATGGTTACGACTACACCCTGTTGGATGAAAACTACAACGAGATTGATGGCGGTCAGGTTGATAACCCTGAACTGTCCATGCTCGAAGTCCGCCGGGATATTCTGGAATCCTTCGGGCTGGAGCGCCGGGAACTGCGGGCAATGTTCTATGAGGATGTCATGGAGCAGGCTTTTGAAGTCGGCAGACAGGCGGTGGTGGTCAATGACCCTATCGCTGAGCTTGCTTTTAAGCTCGACCGTTTTGCAGAGAACTTCGACCCCTATGAATATATGGATCAGGTCGATGATGTGCAGGCGCATATCCAAGAAATCAAGGCAGATCTTGCCGCTGGTAATACGGCTCCGTATCGTGAGTTCCTGAATACAGCCATTGAAGAAGCCCGTGAGGAAACTGCGGTTGAGGTTGCCAAAGTGCTGAAAAGTCAGCTGGATAAGCTCGACTCTCCGAAGCGTGAGTCGGTCATGGAAAAACTGGCACAGGCCGCAGAAAAAGCTGCGCCTGCCAGTCCCTCTCCCAAACGCAAAGAGCCTGAACGATAAGGAGGACACGGATATGAAAAACGAAAAATGGGATGATGTTCACGGAAATACCACCCCGGATGACAGAATGGTTGCTTTTCTGGAAAGCCCCACGGATTCCTATGCGATTCTTCAGCTGCGGGAAGATGTAGACGATAATATCCCGCTCATGTTTGCAAATTACAGCTACCTTCAGAAGAAAGAAATGGAGCCTGAGATTGACCGTTACGAGGTGGTCTATCATGGCTCCATTTCTATGTCCGAGGATGTGAATCGGCAGCTGGAAGATTTGTATGTAAAGTTCAATATTGACCACCCGGATGATTTCCGTGGTCACAGTATGTCGGTCAGCGACATCGTAGCCTTAAAGGTAGTCGGTGAGGTATCCTTTCACTATGTAGATTCTGTTGGGTTTCAGAAGCTGGAAAACTTTATGAAGTCCGAAAACTACCTGAAAAACGCAGAGATGGCAATGGAAGATGATTATGGGATGATTGACGGTATCATCAATAACGGAAAAGCGTCCGGATTAGAGGAACGTCCTTCGGTGTTGGAGCAGTTAAAGGAAAAGCCCGTGCCGGATGTTTCCCATAAGCCGCCCAAGAGCCACCCGGAAAGGGAGATTGAATGATGGATTTCACACAGGATGAGCGGAACATGATGATGCTTTACAGCCCTGGCACAAGGTCAGGGCTGTGTGAAGCACTGACACTGATGAAGGAACAGCTTTCGGAGGACGAGTCAGAGCTTTTTGCTTTGGCAGACTCGGTTCTCCGTAAAGTTTCAGCCATGGACGATGCCGCCTTTGAGAAGCTGAACCTTTATCCGGATTGATAGGATTGGAGGGATACAATGAACGCAAAAGAGCGATTTTATTCCGGATTAGCAAAAGAAACGATTGGGAAAATCACCTCGAACACAGATAACTGGACTTCGTTTTTGAGAACGATGTCCCGCAACTATGAGTTCACCTATCCGGAACAGGTGATGATTTATGCTCAGCGCCCCAATGCGACCTTTTGCAAGCCCTATGAGGACTGGAACGCTGAAAATTACCGCAGATATGTAAAGCGTGGCTCTACCGGCATTGCTCTGTTTGTGATGAACAGGGATAAACCGTATCTGCGCTATGTGTTTGATGTGGCGGATACCGGCGTTCGCCGTTCTTCCCCGGAACTGAAACCGTGGGAGGTGACGCCTGAAAACCGCTCCTATGTCATGGAAGCGATGGAGCGTACCTTCGGTGTTGCCGCTGACGGGGTACTGGAAGCACAGCTTGAAGATATTGCATCCGCACTGGCGGCTGAGTATTGGGACGATTACAAAAAGCAGTTCCTCGACATCGTTGCCAACAGCTTCCTTGAGGAGTATGATGAACTCAACATCGAAGTAGCTTTCAAAAATGCGGTGGCAAACAGCGTATCCTATACGATGTATTGCCGGTTCGTGGAAAGTCCCGACAACTACTTCGAGCATGAGGATTTCCAGAAGGTGTTTGATTTTAACACCAGACAGACGGTAAATGCCCTTGGTACTGCGGTGAATGCCATCAGCACAAGGATGTTTCAGGAAATCGAAAAAGCGATTGGAGAACATGAGCAGATTAAAGCTACCGAAAGGAGTACAGATTATGAGCGAGATGACTTACAGACAGGCCGGAGATTATCAGATTCCGAACCTTCAGTTGGAGAACGAGGGAGAGAAACCTCTGGGCAAGTACGGCAGGATGCGTCGAGCATTTTTGGAACAGAACAATCCGATGCTCCTGAACGACATGATTCTGACGGAGAGCCTGTTCCCGCACCTGTGGGAGATCGAGGAAACAGCGAAAGCCAGAGTGGAGTTTCTGATGGAGCAGTACCTGAAGGACAGCCCCGCACCGGACAAGGAAACGCAGCAGATGGCGTGGGTGCAGCACATGAACAGCCTGAAAGCACAGGCGGAGGAAGTCGTGATGACGGAGCTTATCAACAGCTGAGTCTGAACCTTTTCCTCTCCGAAAATGAACAAATCAGTTTTATCGACCGAGCAGAGAGCTTTACGCCCTCTGCTTTTTCTTTTGCCCAGGAAGAAATCGACCACTTCCTTCTGCTTGGTAGCAATACCGATGAAGCCCGAAAAGTCGTAGCGCTGGAATATATGAAGCAGAAGCCGTTGGAAGAAATCGTTCAGACCTTAAAGCAGGTCTATCACGGCGGCTATGGTCTGAAAGAAGATAGCGGGAATATCTGTGCGTGGTATGCCGAGGACGGTATCCACCTTGCCAAAGGTTCCTCTGCCATTGACAGCCCCAGAGCGCAGATCGTTTCTTGGGAAACGGTTGCCGAGCGCATTGGAGAACTGCTTGAAAATGGTCGGTTCGCAACTAATGTGGAACTGGTAGAAGCATCCGGATATGAGCGTCAGAAGTTGGCAGAATCCCTGTGGCATCTTTATCACGATTTGAGTGAAGAAGCCCGTTCCAGCAACTATCTGGCAATTCTTCATCAGGAACCGTTTCGTGGTTTCCCTGACGAAACCGCAGACTTGGCTGAAAAGTTGGATGACCCTCGTTTCCACGCAACCTTGGTACAGCAGTATTCGGAATTTAGAAAAACCCTTGCGGAAAATCCCGATCTGCTTCGTTTTCACTATCACAAGCTGAATCTCATTCAGAAACAGCTGTATGAGTTGAATATGCCTTTGCGTGAGTATCAGACCGATATGATGCAGATGCCCCTTGTCCGCCAGTTCATTACGGATGATGAAGTCAATGCAGACTTGACCCGTGGAAGCGGCTTTTCCGGTGGTAAAGCCCGTATTTATAACTACTGGCAGGAGAATCATTCTGCCAAGGAAAAGATGGACTTCCTGAAGCATGAATACGGAACCGGTGGTCATTCCCATGCCTGCTCTGGTGCAACGCACAGCGGTCAGGATCACGATGCCAAGGGTGTTGCTTACACCAAGAGCGGTTGCGATAAATTGCAGATGTCCTGGGCGCAGGTGGTGCAGAGAATCGACGGTCTGATACGAAAGGGACGCTACCTCAGCCCGGAGGAAGAAGCGGAACGACAGGCTATCGAAGAAGCTAAAACTGATCCGTTGGAAGATGTTTATGACCGTTTCGCAGTGATTGATACCGAGGATGGCGAGTATGCGATCTGGGATAATCAGACCGATGACTACTATGTAGACCCGGAAGGCGTTACGGAATACTTCACGGACGAATGGCTTGCCAATGACTATTTGGAGGAAGTTCGTCAGTCCGTAGCTGCGATGGAGTCGGTTCAGCCAGAAGCGCCTGTGGCAGAGCCTGCCGAAGTTGTGGAAGCATCTGCTTCCGAGGAACCGAAATGGAATTATCAGGTCGGTGACACGGTATATCTGGACGATACAGCTTTCCGTGTGGAGCAGATCACGGACAGAGAAGTTCAGCTGCGTGACCCTACGCTTGCTTATCCCATCTTCCGTGCCGAGAATCGTGAGAATTTCGAGCGTATGCTCTCTCAGGACGAAAGAAACCATGCGGTAAGGGTTGATGCCCAAACCGAAGAAAAGCCCGTTACAGAGGATTTTCTGGGCAAAACCGAACCGAGGGACTACACCCCTGAGTATCAGCTGTTAGACCGTCTGCGTATGGACTGCGAATACTTCCTTGGTGCAGGACAGCACAGCGAAAAGCATCTGTGGGCAGGCAACCGCCATGCACAGATTGCCAAGATGCGTGAGCTGTATGAAATGATTCCCGACAAACCAGAATGGCTGACACCTGAGATGATTAACAGCTACGAGGAGCGCATGGCTCCCCGCTATCTGGTTGCCGCCTACCATCACTTTGAAAACGGCTTCGATGATAAACTGGACTACTACACTCTGGAAGAAGCGGAAAAAGCTGCCCAGGGCTATGTGGACGGAACCATGGAGGATGACGGATTCAAGTACGATGGTGCTGCCGTTTACGATCAGCAGGAGCATAAGTGCATCCGTATCTATGGGGACTACCCTGACGAAAAGGCACACGCACAGGTCAGAGCCAGTGCGGAACCCGAACAGCAGGAACCGGAACACTTCATCGATCATTTTTATGTTGCCGAGGACATTCAGAAGCGGGGTGCGCTGGACATCAAGGAATACAGTTCCTTTGATGATGCCCTGCGAGCCTACTATGCACTTCCTGACACGCAGAGAAAAGCCCTGGGTGCAATGAATACCAGAGATCTGCCGGGTAGTCTGGACTTCGTACAGTGCGTAGATGGAAAGGACACCATCATTCAGGATTATGCCCAGGTGGACGGATGGCAGAATGCCGAAGTCATGGACATTATCGCTCAGCTTGAGCAGTCCATCACCACCAGAGAAATCCCACCTGTTCCTGCGGTGAACTTCCACATCACGGATGACAACATCGGTGAAGGTGGACCGAAGCAGAAATTCGCAAGAAACATCGCAGCCATTGAAACTCTGTTCAAACTGGAAAGCGAGAACAGGAACGCCACTACCGAAGAACAGGAGATTTTGTCGAATTATGTCGGTTGGGGCGGTCTGGCAGATGCCTTTGACCCGGACAAGGGAAATTGGGCGAAGGAGTATCAGACACTGAAAAACCTGCTTTCCGAAGATGAATATGCTGCGGCAAGAGCTTCCACCCTGAATGCACATTACACCAGCCCTACGGTCATTCGCTCCATCTACGATGCGGTCGGACAGATGGGCTTTGAAACAGGAAATATTCTGGAGCCTGCTATGGGTATCGGCAACTTCTTTGGTATGCTCCCTCCTGAAATGCAGAGCAGCCGTTTGTATGGTGTGGAACTGGATTCCATCACCGGCAGAATTGCTCAGAAGCTCTATCCCAACGCAGAAATCAAAGTAGCCGGTTTTGAAACGACAGACCGCCGAGACTTTTACGATCTGGCTGTGGGTAATGTCCCTTTCGGCAACTACAAAGTGTCCGACAAGCCGTATGACAAGCTGGGATTCTCCATTCACAACTATTTCTTTGCCAAGGCTTTGGATCAGGTTCGTCCCGGTGGTGTGGTCGCTTTTGTGACAAGCCGTTACACCATGGATTCCAAGAACTCTGACGCAAGGCGATATATGGCGCAGAGGGCGGAACTGCTTGGTGCAATCCGTCTGCCAAACGATGCCTTTAAGAAAAACGCAGGCACGGAAGTCGTGTCCGACATCCTGTTCCTGCAAAAGCGTGACCATCCGATTGACATTGTACCGGAATGGGTAAACCTTGACCGCACCGAAGAAGGACACACCATGAACAGCTACTTTGTCGCTCATCCTGAAATGGTTCTGGGCGATACGGTGGAAGAAAGTACCGCCTACGGCATGGACATTACAGTGCGTCCCATTGAGGGCATGGAACTGTCCGAACTTCTGAAAGAAGCAGTTTCCCACATCCAAGGAACCTATCAGGCTGTGGAGCTTCCCGAAGCTGACAAGGGTAAGGAAATCGAAACCATTCCTGCAACCCCGGATGTAAAGAATTTCTCTTATACCGTGGTGGATGGCAATGTGTACTTCCGTGAAAACTCCCTGATGCGCCGTGTAGACCTGAATGAGAAAGCAAAAGACCGTGTGATGGGCATGGTGGAACTTCGTGGTATCGTCAACGAGCTGATCGAATATCAGCTTGAGGATTACCCGGATGAAATGATTACTCAGAAACAGGCAGAACTGAATGATGCCTACGATGCGTTTGCCGCAAAGAACGGGCTTATCAATAATCGAGCCAATGGTCAGGCATTTGCTGACGATTCCTCCTACTATCTCCTGTGTTCTCTGGAAAATGTGGATGAGGACGGCAATCTGAAAAGCAAGGCGGATATGTTCACCAAGCGAACCATCAAGCCGGAACGCAGAGTGACGAGCGTGGATACGCCGTCCGAAGCTCTGGCAATCTCTATCGGTGAGCGTGGCAAGGTGGATTTGCCGTTTATGGCACAGCTGCTTGGAACACCTGGAGAATACGATGCGATTCAGGCAGAGCTTCGAGGGGTGATCTTCAAAGACCCGATGGCTCCCGATGCTGTGGAAGTTGGATGGCAGACTGCCGATGATTACCTTTCCGGCGATGTAAGAAGCAAGCTGCGTGTCGCACAGATGGCGGCAGACAGGGATTCTTCCTTCCACATCAATGTGGAAGCCTTGCAGAAAGCACAGCCGAAGGACTTGGATGCGTCCGAGATTGATGTGCGTTTGGGTGCAACATGGATTGATGCCGATTATATTCAGCAGTTCATGGAGGAAACCTTTGAAACGCCGTATTACTTGCGCCGTTCCATTGAGGTCAAGTTCTCCGAGCTGACCGCAGAGTGGCGCATCAACGGTAAGAGTTCTCCCAACTACAACGATGTGGCGGCGTATGTCACCTACGGTACAGAGCGAGCCAACGCATATCGGATTCTGGAGGAAACGCTGAATCTGAAGGATATTCGTATCTATGATACGATTGAAGATGCAGATGGTAAGCAGAAGCGTGTCCTCAATAAAAAAGAAACTACCCTGGCACAGCAGAAACAGCAGGCAATCAAGGATGCGTTCCGAGATTGGATTTGGAGAGATCCGCACAGACGAGAAACCCTTTCCACCAAGTACAACGAACTTTTTAACTCCACCAGACCTCGTGAGTATGATGGCTCTCATATCCGTTTCGGCGGCATGAACCCGGATATTACCCTCCGTGAACACCAGAGAAATGCTATCGCTCATGTGCTATATGGTGGAAATACGCTGCTTGCACACGAAGTTGGTGCGGGCAAGACCTTCGAGATGGCTGCATCGGCTATGGAGAGTAAACGGCTTGGATTGAGCCAGAAATCCCTGTTCGTTGTGCCGAATCACTTGACCTTACAGTGGGCAAACGAGTTCCTGCACCTCTATCCGAGTGCCAAGCTCCTTGTTGCCACCAAGAAGGATTTTGAAACAGCAAACCGTAAGAAGTTCTGCGCTCGTATCGCAACGGGTGACTATGATGCAGTCATCATCGGTCACAGCCAGTTTGAAAAAATCCCGCTTTCTGCCGAACGACAGGAACGGCAGCTGCGGGAGCAGATTGATGAGATCGAGGGTGCGATTGCGGAGCTGAAATGGCAGCGTGGCGAAAACTTCACGATCAAGCAGATGGAGAAAACACGAAAATCATTGGAAGCCAGACTGGACAAGCTCCTTGCCGCTGACAAGAAAGATGATGTCATTACCTTTGAGCAGTTGGGTGTAGACCGGCTGTTTGTGGACGAAAGCCATGCGTTCAAGAATTTGTTCCTCTACACAAAAATGCGAAATGTGGCAGGTCTGTCCACCTCCGAAGCCCAGAAATCTTCGGATATGTTTATGAAGTGCCGCTATATGGATGAGCTGACCGGCGGGCGTGGTGTGATCTTTGCAACCGGTACTCCAGTAAGTAACTCGATGACCGAGCTTTATACGGTCATGCGCTATCTCCAGTACAGTACGCTCCAGCAAAAGAACCTGACCCATTTTGATTCCTGGGCATCGACCTTCGGAGAAACAACAACTGCGATTGAGCTTGCACCGGAGGGAACCGGCTATCGTGCCAGAACCCGATTTGCGAAGTTCTTCAACCTGCCTGAACTGATGAATATGTTCAAGGAGGTTGCCGACATCAAGACCTCTGACCAGTTGCATCTCCCTGTTCCCGAAGCAAAGTTTGAAACGGTTGTGGTTCAGCCCTCTGAGTACCAGAAGGATATGGTGGCTTCCCTTTCAGAGAGAGCAGCAGATGTTCATGCCGGTATTGTAGACCCGTCCGTCGATAATATGCTCAAGATTACCAGCGACGGACGAAAATTGGGACTGGATCAGCGGCTAATG
Source organism: Vescimonas coprocola (assembly GCF_018408575.1). Classification (NCBI taxonomy): domain Bacteria; kingdom Bacillati; phylum Bacillota; class Clostridia; order Eubacteriales; family Oscillospiraceae; genus Vescimonas; species Vescimonas coprocola. The sequence goes on along the minus strand of NZ_AP023418.1, from coordinate 2,017,970 downwards.
AACACCCTGTTACCCGATGACCCTGACAGCAAGCTCAATGCCTGCGTGGGAAATATCCTGCGTATCTGGCAGGACGGTCAGGCTGACAAATTGACCCAGTTGGTGTTCTGCGACCTTAGCACACCGAAAAATGATGGAACCTTCAATGTCTATGATGATGTCAAAACCAAGCTGATTGCAAACGGTGTGCCTGCGGAAGAAGTTGCCTTTATCCATGATGCAGATACCGAGGCAAAGAAAAAAGACCTCTTTGCCAAGGTTCGTACCGGGCAGGTGCGAGTGCTTCTTGGCAGTACGCAAAAGATGGGTGCAGGAACCAACGTCCAGGACAAATTGGTGGCAGTTCACCACTTGGATGTGGGTTGGCGTCCGTCTGATATGACCCAGAGAAACGGTCGTATCATCCGTCAGGGCAACCGGAACAAAGAGGTTCAGGTGTATCAGTATGTGACCGAGGGAACCTTCGATGCCTACCTGTATCAGACCTTGGAAAACAAGCAGAAGTTTATTTCTCAGATTATGACCTCCAAATCACCGGTTCGCTCCTGTGACGATGTGGATGAGCAGGCGCTGTCCTATGCGGAGATCAAGGCGCTGTGTGCCGGCAATCCGCTTATCAAGGAAAAGATGGACTTGGACATTGATGTGGCAAGGCTGAAGGTGCTGAAAGCTGACCACCAGAGCCAGCAGTACCGTATGGAAGATAAGCTTCTGAAATACTTCCCGGCTGAGATTGAAAAGCAGACAGGCTATATTCATGGCTTTGAAGCTGATATTAAAACCGTGGAAGCACACCCGCAGATTGCCGATGGCTTTTGCGGCATGGAAATCATGGGCAAAGCCTACACCGAAAAGGCAGATGCCGGTGAAATCCTCCTTGCGGCTTGTAAGGACACGAAAAGTGCCGATCCGGTTCCTCTTGGCAGTTACCGTGGCTTTCAGATGGAGCTTTCGTTTGACAGTTTCCGGAACGAGTTCGATGTGACCCTGAAGGGCGCTGTGAGCCACAGAGTAGCCCTTGGAACGGACGCACGAGGAAATATCACCCGACTGGACAATGCCCTTGCAGGCATCCTTGAGCGCTTAGAACGAGCCAATGAGCAGTTGAATAATCTCTACAATCAGCAGGAAGCAGCCAAGGCGGAGGTTGGAAAACCGTTCCCGCAGGAAGCAGAGCTGACAGCCAAAAGTCAGCGACTGGCAGAACTGGATGCAGCCCTGAATATGGAGGACTCTGTGGAAAATCGTGACGAAAGAAGCGAGTCAGAGCGTCCTTCTGTGTTGGCTGATCTGAAATCCAAAGCGGAGCATATCCCGCCTGCAAAATACTCTGAAACCCGTGAGGAGGTGTTGTAATGGCAAAGCGAGATCAGGATGTTCATTTCCTTGCATCCAAGGAGGAGGTCGAGCGAATCCATGAGAAGATGGACGAGCTTGGCATCCGCAGCATGGGAGCCTATCTGCGGAAAATGGCTCTGGATGGTTACTGTATCAGACTGGATTTGCAGGATGTGAAAGCCCTGGTTTCGCTCCTGCGAATCTGCTCCAACAACCTGAACCAGTACGCAAAGCGAGCGAACGAAACAGGCAGCATCTATCGTGCTGACATTGAGGATTTGCAAAAACGGCTGGAGGAGATCTGGACGGACATGAGAGAAGTTCTTGTTCGCCTGTCCTCAATCCAGTAATCCGACAACTTGTTGGGAAGTCGCAGTTTCGGCTGCGGCTTTTACATAAGGGTTGACATCATTGCGTTATGGCAGATACCCTTGTACAATATAATTAAAAGAAAGGGGTTGAGCCTATGAAGCTGGTATTGAAGATATTGGCACTGCCGGTGCTGTTCGTTGTAAAAGTGATTTGCATTCTTGGAAATCTGCTTACAAATGTTGTGTCCTATGTAATTGGTTTATTGCTCTTGGTCATTGGCGGATCTGCGATTTACTGCATTGTAAAGGCTTTGTGGCAGTCCCTGCTTATTCTTGTGGTTCTTGGAATTGCGACAATAGCAGCGGTGTTCTTGCTCGTCTGGGCTGTTATGAAAGTCGAGAATATTGGAGAAAGTCTGGGAGCATTTATCAGGTCATAAGATAATATCAGAGAAAAGTCACCGACCGGTGGCTTTTTCTTTTTGGGAAGGAAGTGATGGGAATGGCAGCGACAAGATTGATTGCACTCCATGTGAATAAGGGAAAGACGGTCGCTCAATGTTTGGCAGACAGAACCGACTACTCACAAAATGCCGCAAAAACCAATGATGGCGAATTTATCAGTTCCTATGAGTGTGATCCAAAGACAGCAGATGAGGAATTTCTGCTTTCCAAACGGCAGTATCAGCATATTACCGGCAGACAGCAGAAGAACAATATCATCGCATACCAGATACGCCAGTCCTTTAAGCCGGGAGAAATCACCCCGGAAGAAGCGAACCAAGTCGGCTATGAAACAGCGATGCGATGGACAAAGGGAAAACACGCTTTCATCGTTGCGACCCACATCGACAAATCCCACATTCACAATCATATCATTTATAATTCGACCTCGCTGGATGCCACACGGAAATTCAAAAACTTCTTTCTTTCCGGTCTGGCGGTGCAAAGACTCAGTGATATGGTTTGCCTGGAACACGGGCTGTCCATTATTACACCGAAGCCGTATCGGGAGCGCCAGAAAAGAACTGTTTATCCCAAGAAGCGTACCCAGCGTGACGAATTATGTGATGCGATTGATGCGGTGCTGAAGCAGAAACCAAAGAGCTTTGATGGCTTTGTTCAGGCTCTGGCTGACATGGGATTTGAGTTCAAGGATGGAAAGCAGCCTGCGTTCAAGGGCGAGAATCAGAAGCGTTTCATTCGGCTGCGTTCCCTGGGCGAAGGATATAGCAAAGAGGAAATTCAAGCGGTTATCTCCGGCAAGAACCTGCACAAATCAAAAGGCGGCTCTGCCAAGGCTCCTGCCCCGAAGCAGTTCCAGATGCTGATTGATATTCAGGCAAAGATGGCCGAGGGCAAGACGGTCGGTTATGAAAAGTGGGCGAAGAAGTTCAACCGAAAAGAAGCTGCCCGAACGGTAATCCTACTGAAAGAAAAAGGCTTGGGCAACTACGACGATCTGACTGCTCATATTGAAAATCTGTCTGCCCGGTTCGATGCGCTTTCTGATTCTATCAAGGTCGCAGAGAAACGTATGGTTGAGGTTCAGGCGTTGCAGCAGCACATCAAAAATTATCGCAACACAAGGCAAATTTATATCGAGTACCGCAAGTCTGGATATAGCAAAAAATTCTTTGAAGAACACCGTCAGGAAATCACAATTCATAAAGCGGCGAAGCAAGCCTTTGATGAATTGCAGATTACAAAGCTCCCGTCCATGCAATCATTGTATGAGGAGTTTCATCAGCTGGCAGTCCAGAAAAAGCAGGACTACGCTGAGTACCGTCAGATCAGAAAAGAGAAAGAAGAACTGCTGATTGCCAAACGGACGGTTGAAACGATTTTGAATATCGACAGGCAGAAAGAGCAGGAAAAAGAGAAAGAGAAAGAGGAAAAGAAGAACTTCCGTTAAAGCAAAAAGCCACGGTCTGCACTCCCCAAAGGGTGCGGATCGTGGCTGCTTTTTTGCTTTTCGATTTCGGTGCTTTCAACCATGGGCAAATTTTTATTCTACTGTTCTTTGAGAAACGATTGAAAATCGTGTAGCCATCATCGGCAGATGATGTTCAAAGGGGATTGGGGATGCTTCCCCAACAAGCAAATTTGCGAAGATTGCACCGAAGGGAAAATCGAGAAAATGAGTGAACCTGTACAGGTTTACACTGCTTGCCAATTTGTGAGATTATGAATTTAGTATCGAGAATAGGGTACACCTAAATTTTGCAATGCTGCAACCCTATCATCGTTGCATGGATGAGTTGAGTATATTGCACTGAGAAAACCATCATGCGGAACATCTGAGATATGTTGGTCTAATACCGTCGCTAATTCAAGACCAAAACCAATTTTATAAGCAAATTCATCAGCCAGATACTCATTTTGTCTCATAGACCACATCAGAAAAAGCATACAGAACTTTACCCATAACCAAGAAAGTGCTGTTGATATTCCTGCGAAAACTGCGGTAATTATACCCATTACACCACTACGAGAGCATATTGCGAACAGCCCCATGATTGCAGAAAAAATCCAGTAGGATATTTTGATTAACAGGAGGCACCCGGATATAAATATATTGCCCCCGCCAATCAATAATTGGATAACAGTATGTCCGTATGAGAGATGTCCGATCTCATGGGCGAGAATTCCAAGTATCATATCATCGGAGAGTAAAAGCAATCCGTCAGTTATGCATAGTGTTTGCCTACCTAGAGCAAATGCATTTGGAGCAGGATCATGGATAATCTTCACTTTCACTTTTTTAGGACAGTATGATGTGTTCTCTTTTGCTTTATCTAAAACATATTGAACCAGCGGGACAACTCGAAGTTTTATATCTACTCTTTTTATATCGCTTGCTCCTGCGAAGGCAGCCAGGCACATTTCGCCTAATGGGGATAAGCTGATAGCTACTGTGAAAAAGTAAATACAAATCAGTTCAACAATGCTTCCTGACGAACCGAACACAGCAACAATCAGCAGAATATTAAGAGTAAAGAACAGAAGAGTTCCTAAGTTTGAGAAGCGAACAATTCTGCCTACACGATGCCAAATATCCATAATGCACCCCCCTTTTATCGTGTTGTTGGTTTGAGCTTGCATTGTTTAATTACTCAAATGTAAAGAAATCTTTGTTTCGCTCTTTGAACAGAGCAAAGACAGTCTCTAACACAAATTCGTTTTCAACACCAACATATTCTTCTGTTTCATCGTCAATTTCTTTCAGCTGCAAAATAACAACTTGCCCATCCGAATCTCCAATAGGAAGCAGGACAACATATTCGTTCTGGCGATACGGTATTAAGTCAAGAAATTCAAATTCAACTTCGTTCCCATTCTCATCATTCAAAGTTATAATGTTGTCTTCATCCATGTCGTCGTTCCTTTTCTTAATATAAATAATTATCGTTGATAATGATGCCTAATAGTTCAAAGAGATTATCCTTTTTGGAAAGAATGCATTTTTTCATGGCTTGTTTAATTTGTTCCGTTGAAATGCTATCAGGCAACATTTCCCTTGGGACACCATGACCGAATTGCCGAAAATACTGTTCTTCGATTTCATAATACTCATTATCAATTTTCGGTTCAGGTGTATTAAGGAAGCTATTCATAAAATCTGCAACGCTCTTGTTTTTGTCCATTGTATGCACCTACCTTTCTCTGCTCAAGACCCTAACATGATTATCTGGTCTAATAGAATCAATCATTGAAGAAAAAATACCAAACGCTGTAGGAAAGAAATTTGCTAATAGCTCTAATTTGCCTTGGTCTCCCATAGACGCTTCGAAAAAGTGGGCAAAGGCTTCTGCTTGTAGATTGCCCGGTCTCGTCCAATAGTTCCTTGAGTGACCATAATTTCCGTGCAATTGACCATTTGTTGTCGCATCAATTAAGTCCGAGAAGGAGTGAGCTGAATCCTGCCTAATACGGGTCAGAAAAGCAGTTTGCTTTTCCACTGGAAGATTGTTATATAAGCTCAGGATTCTTTGTCCGTCCTCAACCAGTGCCTCAGCAAATTCTGGAGTATTGGATAGATTGCTCCGATAGTTGCACGAAGCATGGTCGATCATGTGAGCAAGCTCGTGGAAATAAGTTGTTCCTGCACCTCTTGGATTTGTCATATCAGAAGCTGCATTGTAGTAGACTCCTCGTGAATGCCCTATATAATTTCCCGGTGAGTAATGTGCTGTCTGATCCGGTGGATATTCAGAATCTTGTATCATCAGTTTACCAGCGAAATGGTCAAACACTTCTCTGACATTCTGCTCTGCATTTTCATGGCGTTGTGATATAACAGCGATATATCCGTCTGGTGTGCTACCTTGGGTTAGCACGCCAAGGCAATACTGATAAGACGAATTACCAACATTAGGTGTTTGCAGACCCTGGAGGAAAGAATTTCGTGCAGAAGGAGTGTCCAAATTAACATTATCATATTCTTGTACACTTTTGGCAAGTGAAGCAACGTATTTTTCGGCCTGAAGCATAATCTGTAAAATATCATTCAGGGCTTTGTTGCAATCTTTTACGATAGTTCCCAGCTCATCGTACTTCTTGTCATTCCATCCAATTCCCAATTGCTGATATTTCATCTTCACAGAACTTCTTGTAGTTTCGATAGAAGAAATGGAGGTCCGCATATTTTTCAGTATTGTCAGTAATTGAGTTGCATCAGCATTTACGTTGCTCAAACACTCACCTCCTCATTTGTTAATCATTTCGAGTGTAGCTACCTGTTACTAAAACCGGGATATATGTATCAAGCGATTGAGCTGCAAGTGTTCGATGTCGCCCATCACTCTGAAATACATAATAAGAACCTACCTGCGCAACCTGGACAGGATTATTGTAATAGCTACGAATGGTATCATCTAACACTGGGTTTTGTGAAAGCTCATCCAAAGACATTCCTGACTCAGTATTTTGACGAACATCTTGGATGTGCGAAGCTCGCCTTAGAATGTTTTCTCTCGACCATCCCTCTCGACCATTCCGTGTCCAAAATCCTTCCGGGTTCCCAAGTTCTCGGTCACTGAGATAAACTCCTTCAATATCCCTTGCTCTAACGTATACGAGTTCTGGATTTTCATTTCGAGAAAAGGTATAGTTCCCGTTCTCCCAATAATCTCGATATTCTTCATAGTGATTTCCACGGGAAAAATATCGTTCAGCTGATAGTCTGTCTTGAACAAATGCAAGATTAGAACCAAAGGTATTTGACTCAAAGGTGGTTGTATCTGCACTTGATGGTGTAACAGCAAAACTACTGGTCTGAGGTGTGCTTGCAGATATTCCATTTGTAGATCCTAGTTGAACACTTTCGTATTCACTAAGGCTCTTGGCGAGTAAAGCCACATATTTTTCTGCTTGAAGCATAATTACCAATATGTCATTGAGAGCCTTGTTGCAGTCTCTTACACCACGCCCAACTCGTTGTATTTTTTATCTTGCCATCCAGCACCTAACTGTTCATATTTCATCTTTACAGATTTTTTGGTAGTTTCGATGGAGGAAATGGAATCCTGCATTTTTTTCAGCATTGCGAATAGCTGAACGGAGTCAGCATTTACCATACTCATTTCATCACCTCCTGGCAGCGGATTTTGTGAAGTGCAAAGCGGCGATGTGTCAGGAAAGTCTGACACATCACTGCTTCGGCAAGATTTAATTTAGAGAGGAAAGAAATTGTTCCAACTCAGCAGCGGTCGGTGCAATGTACGGTTTCATCTGGTAAGTATCCTTAACACCGTCTGTGAAGTATACGCTCCTTTCTTTTTTCGTTTTGTTGGTTCATTTTCGCCAGTGTGTTCGTGTCGTTTGCTGTGACGAGAACGCAACATAGACACAAAGAAAACACAAGGGCGAGCTTGCTCGTTTATATACCCTTGTGTTTTCGACTGGATATGTTAAGGTAACAAACAGTAAATGACACGTTACAGACTGCAAAATGTACCAACTGAAAAAAGAAAGAATACCGTTGTGTGCTTTATTTCTCGATCAGCTTTTCAAACATGAGGAAAGGTTTTTATAAAAAAAGAGTAGTTACCGTTTTTTGGTAACTACTCTTTTCCTTTTTTAAGGTTTAAAGTCCTGGAAGTTTAGGTGTTTTGGGTATTGGTGGTGTAGGTAGCTGCAAGCTTTCCAATTTTTGTTGAATTGCTTTAAATTCAGGGGTTTCTTGGTGTTGATTTTGAACCATTTTTTGCTCTATTCTCTCCAAAGTCGGTTGAATTTCTTTCCCTGATACTTTACGATTTAATTCTCTTTCTAAGGTCTCTTTCGGACTAATGGAAGGCGTTTCTAAACTTGAATAGAAGTTTCACTCCTTCTCTATTATAAAGCCTTATATCGCTAAATAAGCCCGTTTTATGAAGGGTTTCTAAGCTGAAATGAACGGGTTTACACCCGGCCTTGACCTCCGCCCGCTGTCCCGCTGAATGGGTGGACAAGGCGGCCAATCCCTCAAAGTGCTTGGACGCTCTCTTTCTGATTTTGGAGCGTTTCTTTTCTAAAAATTGAAATGGGCGGGAAGCCATTTTAGGGCTTTCCCGCCTTGATTACTTTTTAGCAAAGACGGGCGTGACTGTCAACGGCGGCGCATGAAATGCGCCGTTCATCTTGACCGTTGACTGGCTCGGCTGGCTTTGCTATCTTCCTGACAAATGGGAATGTCTAAGATAGTAAAGACGTCCCACATGCAACTCTTTCTTTTATTGCGGAAACCGTATCTTTAATTGTGAATGTAGTTGTGTCTATGACATTTGATTCATATATCCCCAAACCGGAAAATTGCTCCCACATTGTTTCCACTAATTCAATATTTGTTTTTCTATCTAATTTTGAGCGTTCCACAGCTCGCTTCATAGTTTCTTTTTTACTCGCTCTTAATACAATATAGTGTACCTCGTAATCTTCTTGGGCAAGAGCTTTCCATGGCTCCAAAAACCATGGCCCGACAATCCCATCTACAATTACATCATATCCGCCACGAGCATATCGCTTTGCAGCTTCTAAAAAGGCTTCAATGACAACCAGATTTTGCTTGTTGGATTCTGGCAAATGTGGTGGTATTGCGCCTTTGCTTAAGTAATGAAAAAAGTCATCGGTGTGCATATGCACTGATTTATCCATATCTGATTCCTTTGCGACAATTGACGCAGTTGTTGTTTTTCCTGTCCCCGGTGAGCCTGTAATCACAATAATTCTTCCTTGATTCATCTGTATTTTCCCTCACAATTTGAATTTATCACTTTGTTCCTGCCTGCTCAATCATCTTCTTCGCAAACTGGTTTTCCCTGACCCTGATTGCCCACCAAGTAAAAAAGCGGTTGGCGATTCAACCGCTTTTTTACTTGAACCAATTCTTCTAAATTATCATTTAAGCGATTCTCAAACTGTTTGTCAGTAAAATTGACTATATTTGCCATATTAAGCCACTTTCTCTTTATTCAAAACTTGTTTTGAGTAACGATTCATTGACCGCCAATACTCATGAACGGCTTGTAATTCTTCTAAAGAATAATCAAAAAGATTTACACGTTTTGCAAGCTTTAATTGGTTTAATAAATTGACTTCCAATAATTGAGAGTCATTTTTATTTAATTCATGGTTCAAAACATAGTTTAATTATTTCCTCCCGTTAAATAATAGATAACTATTAAAAATAGACAATACTTGCTCATAAGTAACGGTACTTAAATTGTTTACTTTGGCGTGTTTCATTGCTTGATGAAACTGATTTTTAGTAAACAGTTGACGATATTCTCGATTGACCCATTTTGAAACAAAGTACGTATATAGCTTCCAATATTTATCTGGAACATCTGTGGTATGGCGGGTAAGTTTTATTAAGACACTGTTTACTTTTGGTTTAGGATGAAAGCATTCCGCTGGCAGCTTAAGCAATTGCTGAATCGAGACTTGAGTGTGCAAGAGCAACCCTAGTGTTCGGTGAATATCCAAGGTACGCTTGTAGAATCCTTCTTCAACAATCAGATAGATGTCAGACGCATGGCTTTCAAAAACCACTTTTTTAATAATTTGTGTGCTTAAATGGTAAGGAATACTCCCAACAATTTTATACCTCTGTTTGTTAGGGAATTGAAACTGTAGAATATCTTGGTGAATTAAAGTGACACGAGTATTCAGTTTTAATTTTTCTGACGATAAGTTGAATAGATGACTGTCTAATTCAATAGACGTTACCTGTTTACTTATTTTAGCCAGTTTCGTCGTTAAATGCCCTTTACCTGTTCCAATTTCGTAAACGGTATCGGTTTCTTTTAAATTCAATTGTTTTATTATTTGGTTGAGTACTTTTTCACTCGTTAAAAAGTTTTGAGAATATTTTATATTTTTGTTCATGTAATATCCCTTTTTATTTGCTGTGAATATTCGCTCATTTTTCTTCCTCAATAAAAACTCTACCAGCTAACCAACATTCGTCTAATTCATTTGGGAATAATTCAAGCTGGCGAATCATATAATGTGTACTTGGAATGTAATCACAATAAAACAATAGTGCTAGATATAAACTCCATGGAATTGGGCGTGTCCGATTTTCGTAGGCACTATAAGTTTGTCGTGAAATACCAACAGCCGAAGCAATTTCTTCTTGTGATGCACCAACTTTTCCTCTGAGTGCGGGTAACTCAATCGCCAATTGAGTGGCCAAGTTCTCTTTCTCATCTTTACTAAAATTCCAAAACTGCTTATAAGCATCTCGCCCTACAAATTGAATCAATAAATCTCCTCCTGGGTATACTCTTTCGTAGAGTACATTACTCCACGAAAAAACACCGCCAAACACTGAAAACTCAGCATTATTTGACGGTGTTGACAATTTATTTGACGGCTAATAAATCAGAAAGCCGTTGCATATTTTCTCTTTTTAAATCCATGGATGGGTGTACATAGCGATTCATTGTAATATTCACGCTGGCATGACCCAATATTTCGCTGAGACTTTTTACATCGAATCCAAGCTCTATGCACCTTGTAGCAAATGTATGACGTAACGAGTGATAATTTGCGGAGGTGATTCCGCTGTTTTTCAATACCTTCTTAAAATGATTTTGCATGGTTCTTGGTTCTAATGGATTCTGATCGCTATTGGTTAGGATGTAGCCAGTAGAAGAAGCTTTGTGTGCTGTAAGAATAGTCATTAAGCCATGGGGTACTGGAATAGTACGGATGGAGCAAGCACTTTTTGGTGTGGTAACAACAATCCTTGTCTTGTATTCACTGTTGGTTCTATCTTGGATTCTCTGGAGCGTTTGATGCACGTGGATTGTGTAATCTGAGAATGAAACATCTTCCCATCGTAACGCACAAATTTCACCTACTCTGAGACCAGTGAATAAACATACTAATATACCAATATTGCAGGAATCAAGATTAGAATACAAGTATTGGCATAATTTTTCCTGTTCAGCACGACTCAAAACTCTCATTTCCTTCGTTTGACGTTTTATCTGTATAGATCGTGCGTCACAAGAAATGGCTTTCCCGTTTCGGGTGGCAAATTGTAAGACATTTCGAATTAGAGATAAAATATCTGAAACAGTTTTAGAGGAAAGTCCATTCTCCTTTAATCCACCAGAAACAAGGAAAAAATTACACTGCGTTTCAATAAACTCGTGTGTTATATCACGCAATTGTTTGCTTCCGAACACAGGAAGTATATACGAGCTGAGAAGATTCCTATATTTGTTGCTTGTAGATTCCTTCACTTTAGGACATATAGCTTGAAACCATTCCATAGCAACCTGTTCAAATTGATCTGAGCTAATTTCTGGATCGACAGTGACAGAATTACTCGTGCACGAACTTTGACTGATAAGTTTTGCCTTGACTTCTCGATATGACTTTGCATAAACATAACCGTAATTGGCTTTGCCTGTAGAAGATCGGGACTTAATGTATCTTCCTTCCCATCTGCCGTCTTTCCTTTTGTAAATATTTTCTCCTTTTCGTGCCATAAGGTACACCTCCTTCAATATGACTATAATTCTGACGGCAAATTGTGACTTTGGAACTTTCTAAGATGGATTTTTGTGCAAAACCTCGTGTTTTATGTCCCTAACATATTGACAAACAGTGCGACAATTTGTAAAATAAAGATATAAACTAAAAAAAACAGAGAAGAATGCGATTCGTGGAGTAATGTACTCTACGAATTTTTTATTTTAAAGAACCTCAAGATAGCTCATATTGTCGTCTTGGGGTTCTTTTCATTCTATCATTTAATGCAATCTGCCTATAAAATTTTATCATATTGCATTTATAAATGCAACTTGCACCCGATGTTGGTTGTTGAGATTTTTGGTACATTTTATAATGTATAGCAGAATCATACACAGCATGGAGGTGATTGAAACGCAACCGGAAATTGATTACGTTAAGATTGGTCAGCGCATTAGAGCTGCCCGACTGGAAAAGGGTTATAGTCAGGCTGATTTGGGTGCGTTGGTTGGTTGCTCGAACAATCATATGAGCCATGTTGAAGTTGGACAGACGAAAGTTTCTTTGGCAATGCTTCTAAAACTGGCATTCGTCTTGGAAAAGAACTTTGACTATTTTTTACTGGATACCCCATATGCAAAATGCGACAGCATCATTGATAATGAGATTGCTGCAAAACTGAAAAAGTGTAATGTAACAACATTGATAACCGTAGGAAAGTTGATTGATGTCTTGATTGACCAGCAAGAGATGATAAAAAAAGCGGAGCTTGATTGATATAATGAAAAAGAAGCCCATTGACGGTACAGAGTGAACTGCTATGGGGTTCTTTTTTGCAGCACAATATACTGATTCTTTAAGAAGCAAAAAGTCCACCAGTCATGATGCACTACGCATCGTACTGGTGGACTTTTTCTGTAAAGATATAAAAATAGATATTCATATATCGCCATAACCAATGTCGTTATCGTAGGCATGAAGATCTTCTTTCAGGAAATCTGCTTTACGAATATACATCGAATTTACCAGCTCTCCTTTTTCGTGGAGCAGGCTGAATTTGTAGTCTAATAATGCTGCCGGTACATAGAGCATTTTAGCCGTTTCAAAAAATGTGTGTTCCGAAAGGCATTCCAGGACTTTCCCATCTTCTAACAGAAGCTCCGCCGCAAAGAAGTTTGCTTCATTTTCTTCGATTGATCTATCATCAAAAACTTCCATTTCTTGAAAGCCGTGCATCATAGCGATTTTTGTATGCAGGACAGCGTGTCCTAATTCATGTGCGACTAATATACGCTCCAGGATACCGTTCACATTGTGATCTATCACGATATTCTTTTGTCTGGACTGGTAATAGAAGAAGCCCTTCAATTTCTTCTGTAAATCGTAATAGTGGATTTTGATACCTAACAGCTGACATAGCTCGTAAGGGTCTCTGGTGTGATATTTTCGCACAAGCTTATCGACAGTTTCAATGATATGCTCTGCCGTTTTCATTTGCTTCACCTCCGAATCGCACACAGAAAACATATTCTGTGCTTGAGGATTTTACTCTTTATCTTTATGCTTTCTGTATTTCTTCGGAGTGTACTTTTCCCGTGCTGTTTTCTTAGAGTCCATATAAACTGACATAATCGCCTGGAAGAATACATCTTTTGCGTCCTCGTCCAATTCTCCACCGGCAAACAGAGAATTTACACGACCCAACACTTCCTGAGCTTCTTTTGCTCCTTTTGAACCGAAGTTTTCCTTTGCCTCTAAAATAAACATATCCTGATCTATATGGCTCTGGCTATCCGTTTCAGATTCGTCCAAAAGATAGGACACAGAGATATGCAGTGCTTCAGCAAGTTTTCTGATGTTGCTTTTTCTGGGGAGTGTTCCGAGCTGCTCATAGGTGTAAAGGGATCTTTCGGAAATGCCGGTCATCTGGGCAAGCTCCGTTTGAGATAGGTTCATAGCCAAACGAGCTTCTTTAATTTTTTCTCCAAATGTCATGGTAGTATCCTTCCTTTCAAAAAATATTTATTCGTAACTTCCGATTATTTGTTGACAAACTTCTGGAAAATGCTATAATAAGAATCATAACAGAAGTTTTAATTCCACTTAATTATATATCGGAACTTTTATAAAGTCAAGAACTTCCGATTTCACTTCTGTTATTTTAATCAAATATCGGAAGTTATAGTCATTCTTGTCCCATGGTATTTGTTTCCCTTTAGCCAAGTGACAGGAGTTAGAAAGGAATTCTTATTTTATGGATTAGGCTGAAAGGAGATTCTGAATGAGCAGATATAATACACAGGTATTAAGCAGTATTCGAATGCTTTGCCGGATGCAGAACATTGACGAGAAGGTTCTGTATGAAAGAGCAAAGCTGATTTTATCCATATATCGAGAGGTGTGCTGGTCTACCATTGATCGTGCGAATGATGTATGTGATACCCTTATTTGTACTTACGGTGACAGCTTAGATGGTGCATTGATTTATCTGGAGAACTTTGCTCCGGATGAAGCGAGAGAACGATTTGAAGAACGCATTCGCAGCTTATTTGAGACAAAGTGGATCATTGAACTGGTAGATATGGCTATGTTGAAAATCAGAGAATATCCAGATAAAGGCGCTCTGTACTGTGAGATTATCTCAAAGGCATATCTCAACCGCTTCAAGTACAGGGAATCAGAAATGCTGGAGGTTTTGAATATGGAACGCAGCACCTACTATGACCGAAAGAAAGAAGCGATACTGTTATTTGGTCTGTCACTTTGGGGAACAGCCATTCCTAAATTGAAAGATTTCCTGGAAAGTGCCCGGGAGGAAGAAGCATTGTGTTATTGTGAATGCTAAGACAGGATTTTAGTCCGACTAAAATCCGATGAAAATACGACGGTTCCCCTACTGAAAGTCCGACTTGTCCAGTGTTAAAATGGCTATGCTGGGAGATAGCGGCATAAAATTGAATAGAGAGAGTTACGCCTCGTGCCTGTAATGGGTACGGGGCTTTTTTTATACCTGCCTATTTTCCCCCATAATTAACACAAAGGCATGAACGAGAGCTTGGAGTAATTTACTCCGGCTCTTTTTTTATGCCTGCAAGGAGGACAGGCAGATGGCAAAGGGTATTGAGAATCGGGCACGATCTCCTCCCGCTGTTTTTGATTTTGCAACTTCACAAATTCAAAAACACGGAGGAACGAAAATGTATTACGACTTGGTTGAAAGCGGAAAAAGAATTAAAGCCTTGAGAAAGGAACATGGGCTTACACAGGAACAGCTTGCGGAGCAGTTAGGTGTTGCCGCAAACACCATTGCACGAATTGAAACCGGCAACAGAGGTATCTCTATTGATTTGGCAATCGAACTGGTTGTGCGCTTTGAGACAACCCTTGATTACATATTTTTAGGTCGTGAATAACCTCAAAACTATACCTACGAGGCAATAAAAACTTGCATGAGGAACAGGTACAATTTAGATACAGCCAAAGAAAATCGGCTGCTTGATCCTTGAAAACTGAATACACAGTCATCGAATACGTTCCTGTTGCCGGTGCGAGAGCATCAGCCACATCAGCGGTACGCCGAGACGTATCGGATAGAGAAACAGAACGACTTTCTTCTATAAATTAAGCGCTTGTCTCTCTCCCGATGCCAGCGATCAATACTGGCTTGTAAATATTGGGTTGCTCCCAATACGGCCATGAAAGCAACAGGATTAAAGATACTTCTCTACGGAGCTGGCGGAGAACCCGGCAGAGGTTAGATTCCTATGGAACTGATTCGCAATCAGTCGTTCGGTGATTCCCTGAGGGCGTAAGCCCTCTTTCCCAGGGGTGCGTGGCAAATATGGGACACATAGACTTTTGGACTGACTGCCTGATTCCTTTCTGGCAGTCAGTTATTACATAGCCAACGAAAGGAGGTCATGGCACATGATGAAAGAAAATTGGGTATATTGCCGTGGTGATATTTATTGCGCCAAGCTGGACCCGGTAGTTGGGTCGGAACAAGGCGGCATCCGTCCGGTTATCGTCATTCAGAACGATACCGGTAATAAACACGCTCCCACATTGATTGTGGCAACGGTCACCACCAGAATCCATAAGAAAGCGAATATGCCGACGCACTTTGTTATTTACGACAATCCTGCATTCAAAGAAGCGTCCGTTGTTCAGCTGGAACAGATTCGTACCATTGATAAAAGCAGGATTGATAATTACTTAGGTAAGGTAACGCCCCGTGAAATGGTAGCGATTGAGAAAGCCTTATCTGTCAGCCTGGCAATGGAACAGCTGAAAAAGCGTTCCCCAAAACATAAAGCAAAGAGAGCGAAGGAGTGAACATAAATGTTTGAAGAAAGAATCGCTGCCATGAATCAGCGCACCGAAGAAGCGATGGCTGCTAACGCAGTTCAGTTTGATAAGAGAACCTATACGGTTGATGAGATTCAGGATATTCTGGGCATCAGCAGAACCAGCGCATACAACCTTGTGAAAAAGAAAGTTTTCCATAGCGTCCGCATCGGTGGCAGTATCAGAATCTCCAAAAAGAGTTTTGATGAGTGGTTGGATCATCAAATGTAAGATTTGTCAAGGGCGTCGTACAACCCGGCGACAAACTTCAAAACATATTGAGAGTTCGATAAAATGTAGCCATGACAAGAAACACATGGCTACATTTTTTACATAGGAGGTTGTACGATGGCGGAAATGAGAAAACGCACGAGTATGTCTGTTCTGGAAATGGGCAGGATGCTCGGTCTTGGTAAAACGGAGTCATACTGGCTCATTAAGAAGAATTACTTCAAAACCATTCTTGTCGGCAACACCATGAGGGTGATGATCGACAGCTTTGAAGAATGGTATGCCAATCAGTTCAAATACCAGAAGGTCGATGGAACCCCTCCCGGCGAGGAATTGAAGAAAACTACATATTCAATGGAGGAGCTTGGACAGCGCCTTGGGCTGAAAGAAGCGACTGCTTACGAACTGGTTGCCAAAGGGCATTTTGATGTGGTCGATGTCCTGGGCAAGCGCAGAGTGACAAAGGAGAGCTTTGAAAGATGGTATGCTTCTCAAACCGATTACCGCACGGTAGAGGATCAGGAACTGGATGCAGATATTATGGCATCCACCTACGGTCTGCCGGAAATGGCAAGAATGCTTGGGGTACATCGTCAGACCATTTACTATATCGTTGCCAATGAAGATTTTGAGCTTATCAAGGTTGGCAGGTATAAGCGAGCTACCAAAGAGAGCTTTGAAAAATGGTATCACAATCAGACCCGCTACCAGTTAGCGGAAGATAGACAGGAAAGGAGCTGATTACATGGCATCTATCGTTAAGAGAAAAAAGAAGTATTCTGTGGTTTATACATACACCGATGAGAACGGCAACAAGCGTCAGAAGTGGGAAACCTTTGAAACGAATGCCGAAGCAAAGAAAAGGAAGTTGCAGGTTGAATATGAGCAGGAGTCCGGAACCTTTATTCCCCCTTCTGCTAAAACCGTCAATGATCTTTTGGATGAGTATATGTCAATCTATGGTGTGAACACCTGGGCGATGTCTACCTATGAAAGCAGAAAGAGCCTGATTGCAAACTATATTCGTCCCCTCATCGGTGATATGAAGCTGGAGGATGTCACGCCGAGAATCATGGACAAGTATTACCGAGATTTGCTTTCTGTCAAAGCGGTTTCTTCTAAGTATGTAAAAGCCCGTACAGAATATCTGACTCCGCATACTGTCCGAGAGGTTCACAAGACATTGCGAAATGCTTTCAATCAAGCGGTCAAGTGGGAATTGATGACCAGAAACCCTGTGGAGCACGCTACGCTGCCGAAAGAAGAACACAAGACCAGGGATATCTGGACAGCAGAAGTGCTCCAGAAGGCTCTGGAAGCCTGTGACGATGATATTCTTCGTCTGGCTATTAACCTTGCCTTCTCCTGTTCCCTGCGAATGGGCGAGCTTCTGGGGCTTACCTGGGACTGTATTGACATTTCCCCCACCAGTATTGAACTTGGTCAGGCAAGCATCTTCGTTGAAAAGGAGTTGCAGAGAGTAAATCGTGAAGCGATGGCAGATCTGGACGGTAAGGACATCATGTTCAAGTTCCCACCGACCTTCGCCAGTACGCATACCGCATTGGTTCTCAAAACTCCTAAGACCAAAACAAGTGTCCGCAAGGTGTTCTTACCGAAAACCGTAGCGGAAATGTTGGTACAGCGAAAGGCTGACATCGAAGAACTGAAAGACCTTTTCGGTGACGAGTTCGTAGACTTCAATCTGGTTTTCTGTTCTTCCAATGGCAAGCCGATTGAGGGGCAGGTTATCAACCGTGCTTTCAATAAGCTGATTGAGGAGAAGGGACTGCCGAAAGTGGTTTTCCATAGTCTCCGACATTCCAGTATCACTTACAAGCTGAAGCTGAACGGCGGCGATATGAAATCCGTTCAAGGCGATTCCGGTCATGCACAGGTCAAGATGGTAGCGGATGTTTACTCCCATATCATCGACGATGACCGCAGACTGAACGCTGAAAGAATGGAAGCTGCGTTCTACTCAGGCAGACAGGCAACGCCTGAGCCGGTTCAACCAGCCGCAACGGAAAGCTCCGCTGATGATAAAGAACTTCTTCTGAAGCTTCTGCAAAATCCGGAAATGGCAGCACTCCTGAAGTCGCTGGCAAAAACATTATAGTAACTGCAAGGGCAGATCCTTTTACATAGCTACAATAGCTGTAAAAGGGTCTGCCCTTATTTTTTTGTTATGGAGGTCAACGAGTATGGATAGAATCTTTATGGACGAGTATTACGAGCATCTGAGAGCTGACAATATCGAGGCATTTTCCAAGGAAAGGAACGACGAATATGTTGGCAGAGCTGAGGAATACAAAGCAGCAAAGTCGGCATTGCTTGAAGGATTGGGACTTGAGCATTTGTTTGACCATAGCCATGAACTGACTCCGAAAGAGAAAGAAATATGGATGCTGTTCGATAGGGTTGATGTAGCAGAGCTTCTTGCAAGGGATGCTTTTGCCAAGGGTGCTTATATGCTCGGCGCTGAGGATAGAGAGATTATGCTGAAATAAAAAAAGACCTGCTTCGGCGGGTCTAAATTACATAGAATCATTGAGTCTGAAAAACCTTTGAAATTCTTAATAATTCTGGTTGAAAAATTCATTTTGAAATGATATATAAAACAGACTGAAATCTGTGTCTAAGGACACCCGCACCCTCACACGAGAATGAATAGGATTTCCTATCATTTCGCATCACGAGAAGTTACATAGTGACATTTACTTGCACTTGCAACGTCCACCAAAAATCGAAAGACTTGCTAATTTCGAGCCAATCGGACGGTGTAAAATCCCTCTGAATTAGCTATCACAGCGTAGTATCAGATGGGATTTGAAATGCTGAAAAACCTTGTATTTCCAAGCATTTTTAAGCATTAGATGCCACTTCCCGATGTCGTATCGGGTCTACTCCTAAGCGGTAGGCCGCCAGTTAGAATCTGGCCGGGGGTGCCATATAAAACACCGCAGGACGGGGAATTTCCCCACCCTGCGGTGTTTTTTGCTGCCTGAGGCGTTTTTTGAAGAAAATGACGAAAATTTGTGAAAAAAGGCCTTGTGCTTTTTCGGCTGCGGTGCTATGATACGCACATCCATGTGTACGCCGAACCGCCCATGGGCGGTTATCGTTTCGCTTGAAACGATAAGGAGTTATTCCCCGTGCGAGCGCTCCATCGGTCACACGCAAAAAATAGGAGGAGATACTTATGACAAACCGCAAGAGTACCAAACGGGCCTTGCTGGGCAGCGTCATGGCCATGGTTCTGTGCCTGGCTATGCTGGTAGGCGCTACCTTCGCATGGTTCACCGACACCGCAAGCACCAACGTCAACAAAATTCAGGCCGGTAACCTGGATGTGGTGCTGGAGATGCAGAACGCTGACGGCAAGTGGGTCAGCGCCGAGGGCAAGACGCTGGACTTCGTCAAGGCCGCTGATGCTAAGGGCGAAGCCATCCTGTGGGAGCCGGGCTGTACCTATGAACTGCCCGCCCTGCGGATCCGCAACAACGGCAATCTGGCGCTGAAGTACAAGGTGATCATCACCGGTATCAACGGCAGCGCCAAGCTGAACACTGTCATCGACTGGACCATCGGCGATGTGGCGATGGGCGCTGAGCAGCATCTGGCGGCCGGCGAGAGCAATGCCTTCACCATCAAGGGCCATATGTGGGAGTCCGCCGGCAATGAGTACATGAACGAGTCCATCGACGGCATCGCCATCACCGTGGTGGCCACCCAGGACACCGTGGAGAGCGACAGCTTCAACAACACCTACGATGCCAACGCCACCTATCCCGTGGTGGCTGTGGGCGATGTGAATACCGACGGCGACACCGTGCTGAAGGACAAGGAAGAGAATCACACCATTCAGGTAACGGTGCCTGCGGGCGCTCTGGATGAGGGCGTGCAGTCCCTGAAGCTGGAGGTGGTGAAGAGCGCCACGCCCGCTGGGGTGAAGGTTGCAAGCACCGAGAGCAGCCAGAGCTATGAGGTCACGATGAAGGACCAGAGCGGCAACGCTGTCAGCACGAATGGTACGCTGATGACGGTGGAGATGAACGTCGGCAAGAACCGTACCGCTCTGAAGCTCTATCATAATGGCGAGAAAATGACAAAAGACAATGGGGCCCTAACGGATGCGGCGGATCACTATGTGTACGACGCCGCCACCGGCTATGTCACCATGAAGGTCAGCCACTTCTCTCCCTTCACCGCTGTGTTTGCCAGAGATTACTGGACTGACCATGCGGCGGACGGCTATGCCACGCCGGTGGATACCGCCAACAAGGTGGTGACGGTGGCCTCCGCTGAGGAGTTGGCCCTGTTTGCCAAGGAAGTCACGGACGACGGTAAGAATTACAGCGGTTATACCCTGAATCTCGCCAATGATGTAGATCTGGGTGAGTACCTGTGGAAGCCCATTAACGGCTATAACCGGCTTTCCGGTATTGTCGTGAACGGTAACGGCCATACCATCCGGAACATGAAGGTACGTGGCTGCACGAATAGCAGTGATAGAAGCGTTTACGGCGCAGGCTTCATCGGTGATATCAACGGTGCAGTCACTGTTAAGGATATCGCCTTTGATGGAGCGGATGTGTACTTTGTGAATGATGCAAAACCGCAGTTTGCGGGCAATGTGGGCGGTGTTGTGCTGGGTTATACCTATGGCACGACTCTGTTCGAGAATGTCAGCGTCACCAACAGCTCCATCTGGGGCTACGGCAAGATCGGCATCCTGCTGGGCATGGGCGCCGATCCCGGCGTGAAGGTCACCTTCAAGGGCTGCGTTTCCAAGAACAACACCATCCACGCCGCCTATGACATGGGCGGTCTGGCCGGCATGATCCAGCGTGGCAACGGCGTGGACAACGCCAGCGTGGAGAACTGCACGGTGGAGAACATCACGGTGGATTATTATGAAGAGTGCGTGGACGTTCAGGGCAAGGCCACTTTGAAGGAAAATGATAAGAATGGTGCTGATGTAATCAAGGAAGTCAGCGGCAAATACTGGGTCAATGGTGGTTACTATTGGGGCGGTTATGCGGATTATTATGTCTCCTATGGCGATTCCAGCTATGATGCGCCGGTGGAGGGGTACAGAATGCGCCTTGCTAACAGCGAGTACTGCGTGAACAAGTAAGCCGGGAAGTATCCTGGCAAAAGTGAAGAAGGCTCCCTGCGCTGGGGGGGAAGGCTCCGGCGCAGGGAGCTTTTGCGTGGGGCGGGGTAAAATACACGCTGGCGGGGGAGGCAAAGTCTCCCTTGCAATGGGGGAAGGCTTGTGGTATACTGATAAACGTCGAAACATCCTGAACGGGGACGAGCCCCGCCGAAAAGAGAATAGAAGATCGAGCGGCCTGCCCCATGCTGCGGGGCAGGCGGAATAGGGCGCAAAGCCCTGCGAGTGGGTCACTGTGAAGCCGGCCGAGCCGGATAAGTCAGATACGCCGGCCGCTGGATCGGATGCCTGCCGACACTGGGACATCCGCCGGGCCGCTTGGAAACAAAGCGGGTCCGCATCGGTATGCCGGTGCGGACCCGCTTTTTTGCATCCGTTCCTTCCGATTTTCTCCTCCGGCGGCGGAAATGTCTCCCCGCAGGAGACAACGAAAGTATCAGAGAAAGGAAGAAAGCAACATGAAAAAGAGACTGCTCTCCATGGTGCTGACGGTGATCATGCTGGTGAGCCTGATCCCCACGTCGGTCTTTGCGGCCAAGAAGTCCGTTGACGACTATTTCGACGGGCTCCCCATCGCCGCTGATCCCGGCGCCGGCACCACCGCATGGAAGGTCAGTACCAAGGACGGCGAGGAGGTCCTCATGTCCGGCAATGCCGGAAAGAACTACTCCTCCAGCACCCTGACCCTGACCTTTACAGAAGATACCCACCTGTCCTTCGAGTATAAGGTCTCCTCCGAGGCCAGATACGACAAGTGCACCATCACACTGGGCAGCACCACCCTCGTCGACGGCGAGAGCGGCGACAAGAACTGGAAGGGTCTGGAGTTGGACGCCAAGCGGGGCGACAAGCTGACCGTGCGGTATGAGAAGGACATCAGCGGCGACAAGTTCGACGACTGCGTCTATCTGCGGAACTTCTCCGCCGGTGAGGCGCTGGTGGTGACCTTCCACGCCAACAACGGCACGGAGGACACCGCCACGCAGAAGATCTTCGGCGGCAAGGGCACCCTGAAGGCCAATACCTTCACCTGCGAGGGCAAGATCTTCGCCGGTTGGGCCACCTCCGCCGACGGGGCTGTGGCCTATGAGGACGGCGCCGCCATCACCACGGAGACGGATCTGGATCTGTACGCCGTGTGGTCGGACGCTTACACCGTTACGCTCCGCAACGGCGACACCGACACCACCGTTCTGGTCCCCCAGAACAGCGCCATCGGCAGCCGTATTCCCGCAGACCCCACCAAGAAGGGCTATACCTTCGAGGGCTGGTTCAACGGCGAGGAGAAGCTGACGGCGGAGACGGTGATCTCCGGCGACGTCATCTACACCGCTCAGTGGAGCCCCATTACCTACACCATCGCCTTCAGCGGCGGTGAGGGCGGCCAGGGAGCCATGGACTCCATCCCCGCTACCTATGATCAGGAGGTCACGCTGCCCAAGAACACCTTTACCCGCCCCGGCTACTACTTCAACGGCTGGAGCGCATCCTCCGGCGCCTCCAGCGGCAGCTATGCCGACGAGAAGCCGGTGAAGAACCTGACCACCAAGCAGGGGGAGACGGTCACCCTCTACGCCGCTTGGTACGGCCTGCCGGTGAATGTGACGCTGCACCCGAACTATGACGGTGCAGAGAACGGCACCCGCACCTGCATCGTGGGCAGCAACTACAACTACATCCTTAAGGAGGGCGGCGGCACCAAGTTTGACGCCATTGAGGACCCCGTCCGCACCGGCTATATCTTTGACGGCTGGTTCGATGCGGCGGAGGGCGGCAATGCGGTGGGCCCGTCCTATAAGTTCACCGCCGAGGACGCCGAAAATGGCTTCCATCTGTACGCCCACTGGACCAAGGGCATCACTGTCCACTTCGACGGCAACGGCTATAAGAACACGCTGAGGGACAAGACCGTGACGCCGGACAAGGTATTCTCCAGCATGCCCTCTCTGAGTAGCTACTACTACCCCGCCAACAAGGCGCTGGACGGCTGGTACATCAAGAATGCCGACGGCTCCTTCGGTGAGGCCGTCACCAAGGACACCGTGTTCAGCGGCGACGAGGTGACTCTCATCGCCAAGTGGCGTGACTATCAGTACATCATCAAGTATAACGTCAAGTACAGCGACAAGAACACCACCACCGGCACCATGGCCGACCAGACGGCACCCTTCGGTCAGGATGTGCAGCTGACGCCCTGCGGCTTCAGCCGGGAGGGCTATACCTTCGCCGGTTGGGCGGAGAGCAGCTACGGCAGCACCGTCAAGTATGCCGACGGCGCCACCATCAACCGCCCCTTCGAGGAGGGTGACGGTTGGGACGAAGGCAGCGAGGACGGCGAGACATACAACCTCTATGCCGTCTGGACGGAGAGCAAGTCTCCGGAGCAGCTGGAGGCCGAGGCCAAGCTGGAGGCCGCCGAGAAGGCCATTGGCGGCACCTACAACGTCACCTACGGCAAGGACACCAATGCACTGACCATGCTCCGGGCCAAGCTGGAGGCTGCCGGGATCACGGACGTCACCGTCAGCATGAAGGAGGCGTCTTACAGCAGCTATAACCACGTGGGCATCACGGCCGACGGCACCATCCAGTATAAGTGGAACGAAAACGGCAGCACCACGGCGGCTTCCGGCACCGTGCGGCCTACGCTGGTGCTGACCTGCAATACCTACACCAAGGAGTCCACCGGGTGCCTGTTCAGCATTCCTCTGGACGAGGAAAAGGCCATGGAGGCTCTGCGTACCGTGGCGGCCCGCATCCGTGTGCCTGAGACGGTGGAGAGTGCCTCCGATCTCACCAGCCTGCCCAAGTATCCCCTGAAGGCCGGCGTGGACGAGAGCAAGGTGGACTACAGCAGCGGTACGGATCAGGAACTGTGGACCACCGCCACGTGGACCTCCAGCAACACCGGCGTGATCTCCTTCAAGGAGGTCTCTTACCCCTACTTTGCCCCTTATACGGTCACGGTGGCCCAGCCCAAGAAGGACACCAGCGTGACCCTGACCCTGAAGCTGGTCTATAACGGCCGGGAGGATCTGAACCTGAACATGGTCTATACCGTGGTGGTCAAGGGTGACAATACGCCTCCCGCCATGGACTATCAGGCACTGCTGGAGACGGCGGTGCGTGAGATCGGCCTAAAGGATCCCCGTGACAATTCCAAGATCGACACCACAAACGTGGTCTCCGACATCCAGCTGCCCACCACCAAGCAGCTCAGCGCCATTTCCTACCGGGATTATGAGCAGGGCTTCGACGGCAAGTACACCCCCATCATGCTGTATACCAGCGACGCCGATGTGGTGGTGTCCGCCGGTCCCACCACGGCCAATGTGGCCCGGATGCTGACCTATCGCCCCCTGCCCGGTCAGGAGGCCAAGACCGTCACCATCACCATGAAGATCCTCTCCCGCCCCAGCGGCGAGGGTACGGATTACGCCTCCATGCCGGTGCTGGCCAGCAAGGATATCACCCTCACCGTTCAGCCTCTGACCCAGGAGGAACTGGACACTGCCGCCGCCTTCATGAGGCTGGTATGCACCGAGGATGTGTACTGGGAGGGCATCCGCAAGGCCAACGCCGACCGTGACCACGTCACCGGCGATATGCGCTCCTTCATCGAGATCGTCCCCGCCACCACCGGCTATAAGTTCATCCGCAACATGGACAGCTACAATGCCGTGGGCGTCAAGGCGGACGATATTCCCGGCTGGTACGATGCTCAGCAGTACCGCTGCTTCCGCTCCAGCAACAACGCTGTGGTGGCCCACGAGACGCTGCGGGTGACCCAGCCCAAGTACAACACCCGCATCACCGTGGACAGTGTTCTGACCTACACCCAGTACGCCAAATACTACGAGAAGTTCCAGGGCAATGCCGACTATGAGCAGTTTGCCCAGTTCTACAAGCAGCCCATTTCCACCACCGTCACCGTCATCGGCACCGAGGGCATCGAGGATCCCAATTTGCAGCCCCTGACCGTTACCGTGAATGTGGAGGGCAGCACCTTCAAGGAGGACTTCACCGATCTGGAGGGCGCCACCTACACCTGCTCCACCGGAGATCACCGCACGGCAGCGGATGCCGTGATGGCGGCTCTGACGGAGAACCAGTATACCTACACCGGCAGCAGCACCTATCTCTCCGGTATCACCGATCCCAACAGCGTGAGCCTTACCGGCGGCGACAGCGCCTTCGGCAGTTGGTCCGGCTGGATGTTCACCGTCAATGGGGAGATGCCCATTGAGCGCTACGACAACGGCCAGCCCATCTATGCCACACTGGGGACTTACCAGCTGAAGGACGGCGATGTAGTGCGGATGTACTACGTGGCCTGCCCCACGGAGAGCGGCCAGCACACGTGGAATGACGGTCAGGTCACCACGGCGGCTACCTGCACCGAGAATGGCGTCATGACCTACACCTGCACCATGTGCAGCGACACCAAGACCGAGGTCATCCCCGCCACCGGCCACGCCTATGGTGAGCCGGTGTGGAAGTGGACGGATGATTTCAAGGCCACTGCCACCTTCACCTGCACCAACGACGCCACCCATGTGGAAAACGTCACGGCCGAGGTGACCAGCGCTGTCACCACGCCCGCCGCTTGCGAGACCACCGGCGTCCGCACCTATACCGCTAAGGTCACCTTCGAGGATAAGGAGTATACCTCCAGCAAGACCGAGGTCATTCCCGCCGCCGGTCACACCCTGACCGCTGTGGCAGAGGTGCCTGCCACCTGCGAGACCGCCGGCACCTCCGCTTACTGGAAGTGCGACGTCTGCGGCAAGCTGTTCAGCGATGCCGAGGGCAAGACCGAGACAACGCTGGAGAAGCTGACCATCCCCGCCACCGGCCACGCCTATGGCGAGCCTGTGTGGAAGTGGAACGATGATTTCACCGCTTCTGCCACCTTCACCTGCGCCAATGATACTTCCCATGTGGAGAAGGTCGATGCCACTGTGACCAGCGAGGTTACGGAGGGCAGCTGCGAGGTTGGCGGCACCCGCACCTACACCGCCAAGGTCACCTTTGAGGGCAAGGAGTACACCGATACCAAGACGGAGCCTGTCCCCGCCAAGGGTCACCAGCTGACCGCCGTGGAGGCAGTGCCTGCCACCTGCGAGACCGCCGGCACCTCCGCTCACTGGAAGTGTGAGGTCTGCGGCAAGCTGTTCAGCGATGCCGATGGCAAGACCGAGACAACGCTGGAGAAGCTGGCTATCCCCGCCACGGGTCATACCTATGGCGCCCCGGTGTGGAAGTGGAACGATGATTTCACCGCTTCTGCCACCTTTACTTGCGGCAATGATGATTCCCATGTGGAGACGGTGAACGCTGCTGTTACCAACGAGGTGACCACTGCGACCACCTGCGAGGCCGACGGCGTGCGGACCTACACCGCCAAGGTCACCTTCGAGGGCAAGGAGCATACCGACACCAAGACGGAGGTCATCCCCGCCACCAGTCACGACACGGAGTTGGTGGGCACCAAGGATGCCACCTGCACCGAGGACGGCTACACCGGCGACGAGGTCTGCAAGGTCTGTGGCGTCACGGTGAAGCAGGGCGAGGTGATTCCCGCTCTGGGCCACGACTACAAGGATGGCAAGTGCAGCCGCTGCGGCGCTGAGGAGCCTACCACTCCCGTGGAGCCCGGCAAGCCCCAGCAGCCGGAGAAGCCCACCACACCCGATACCCCCGCCACCGGTGATGAGAGTCAGCTGATGCTGTGGGTGAGCGGTATGCTGGTGTGCGCTCTGGGTGCCGGTCTGATGCTGCGGCGCAAGAAGGAAAACTGATATCCCGCTTTTCCCGATATCTCTCGATATCTTTCCTGTAAGCAAGAGGGACGGTCCGTAAGGACCGTCCCTCTTGTGCGTGGCTGTGTAGATAAGAAAAGGCCCCCGGCATGACCGGGGGCCAAATACATCCGGAAAAGCTCGGAAAATTCCCGGAACGATGCAGCCGATTTATCCAATGTTTTCCAGAGGCCAGCAGGGCGGACACGGCTTTGCACGCAGGGCGGCAGCCGGGTCAGATGAGCGGCCCGACCGGAGTTTTCGTTGACAGAAAAGCCGGAATGAGGGTATAATGCAGGCAAGTGCTGCGATCACTTCTGGCAGATGGTCTCGATTTCCACCAGCCCCCCGGCGGGCAGTGCGCTCACCTGATAGGCGCAGCGTGCGGGGTAGGTAGTTCCCTCAAAGAAGGAGGCGTAGACCTCGTTAACGGCGGCGAAATCAGCGATATTCGTGAGGAGAACGGTAGTTTTGACCACGTTATCCAGAGTCAGTCCGGCTGCGGTCAGAACCGCCTGGATGTTTTTCATAGCCTGCGTGGCCTGAGCCTGTACGCCGCCGTCTGCAAGTTTACCGGTGGCGGGGTCCAGACCGAGCTGGCCACTGGTGAATACAAATTCACCGCAGTCGATGGCCTGAGAATAGGGGCCGATGGCGGCAGGAGCGCCGTTGGTGGAAATAGCTTTTTTCATGGGAGGATCTCCTTTCTGGTGTACAGCAGTGATGACTGCCAAATGTCGGGGACGATTATAGCATAGGCCATTTGTTTTGGCAAGTCCCCTTTTGGAAAGCGCTTCCGGGTAGGGTCTGGGAGCCGATGATGGAGGAGGGAGCAAAATGGCGGTAACAGGCCATGCGCTGAATCAGTTATTACAGCAGATGGACCGCACATTTTCCAATGTGACGGGGCAGAGCGTGTCCTTTATCGATCAGGAGGGACACTATCAGGGGCCGCTGCGGCTGGACGTGTTTACCGGCTTCTGCCGCAGGGTCATCAGCAGCGAAAAGGGCGCTCAGCACTGTCTGGCCTGCAACCACAGCTTCGGGCTGGACGCCGAGCAGCGGTGTACGGTGTCCCAGTGTCACATGGGCATCAGCGTGATCTCCGTGCCGGTGCCGCTGCCGGAGGCCAGAGGGCTCAGCCTGACATACGGGCAGTTCCTCACACGGGATACCGAGGGGGCGTTTTACAGCACACTGCGCCGGCACTGTCAGGAGCTGGAGCTGGATTACGACGAAATGGTGGCGCTGGCGGGGACGCTGCGGGTGCTCTCTGCGGAAGAGCTGGATGCCAGGATGCAGATGCTGCAGGTCTTTGCCGGGTATGTGGCCACCTCCGAGGTGGAGCTGGAGACCCGGCGGGAATACGCCCGTCAGGTGGAGAAGAAGCTGGCACTGGAGCGGACGCTGCACGCCAGTGAATTTAAGTTTTTGCAGTCCCAGATCAGTCCGCACTTTCTGTTTAACACCCTGAATCTGCTGATGAGGACGGCCTATCGGGAGGGAGCGCCCCAGACGGCGGATCTCATCTGCGATCTGGCGGATCTGCTGCGGCGGGCGTACTACTACAAGGACTCCATCTGCACGCTGGCGGAGGAGATGCAGTGCGCCCGGCAGTATCTGACCCTGCAGAGCCAGCGGTTGGGGCCCGGCTTTTCCTTCGAGGTGGGGGACGTTTCCGCCTGCGGGCAGCTGATGATCCCGGTGCTGACCATCCAGCCGCTGGTGGAAAATGCCATCCTGCACGGGGCCGGGGAGGATGAATACCCGCTGCACGTGAAGGTGTCGGCCACCGCAGAGGACGGAAAGCTGGTGATCTCCGTCAGCGATAACGGCGCCGGTATCCCGGAGGAGGTGCTGAAAAAGCTCCGGGATCATCTGTCCGGCGGCGGATTGGGCGGAGGATTCACCCTGCTGGGGGACGGTGCGGTGCTGCTGGCGGCGCTGGCCAACGGCTTCTCCATCTCGCTTTTCAAGCGGTATGCCGAGGGAGAGGACACCCTGACCCTGTGCGGATATCAGTTCATCGTGGGCGGGGGGCTTTTGCTGCTGACGGGACTGTGCTTCGGCGGTACGCTGCCGCATTTCACCGGGCAGTCCCTTCTGCTGTTGGGATACATGGTGCTGCTGTCCGCCGTGGCCCAGACCATCTGGAGCGCCCTGACCCGGTACAATCCGGTGGGGCGGGTGGCGGTATACGGCTTTTTGAATCCCGTGTTCGGCGTGCTTCTGTCGGCGCTGCTCCTGCGGGAGGGACAGCAGGCCTTTACCCCGTACAGTTTAGCGGCATTGGTACTGGTATGCGTGGGAATTTTTGTAGTCAACCGCAGCGATGCCCCCGGCAGGGGAGCGCAGGCCGATCAGCAACCATAACAGGAAAAGGGACGGTCCCTACGGACCGTCTCTTTTGCTGTGGGAGAGACTGCTATATTCGTTTACACATATTTGGATATTCAGCTTCCGGAACAGCTGGTGCTCCTCCTCGCCGCTGCCAAAGATATCCTCCGACACCTCTCGGGGACGGTGAGGGATTTCAGATCCCGGCAGCTGACCAGTGCAGACCAGCCGAAGAGGGCCTTTGAAGCACTGATGATGTGCTCCACATGGCGAAAGTCCTGCATCTCTCCCGCAATACCGCTGCCAAGCATATGCGCCTGCTGGAGGAACACGGGCTCATCATCACGGAATGGACGCAGATACAGATGAAAAACGGTATTAGGAAAAACGGAAACTTGCGCTGCACCATCGTTCCCATGCACGAGGTCTTGGAGCAGTGTTGCCAGCGGCAAATGACCGAACTGGAGCGTCAGCGAGTGCAGCAAAAGCTGTCGGTACAGAGCGCAGAGACCACATATCCGCCCCTGTGAGCCGCTGTGTGGTCTCTTTCGGAGTGGGGCAGCATTCCTGCCCCGGAGAGAGGTGTCAAACCACTTTTGGGCGGCTTCCTCGGCTCTGGGGAGGACGAAAGAAGAAGCAGGGAAAAAATTTCAAAACCGGGGCGAGAGCTCAGGTTTTCGGAATACAAAAATATGCCCCCGGCTGAGCCGGGGGCATACCCTGTATGGGAAAGACGATCGCTTACTTGTTGTAGAGCACCTTGTCGGCCTCGGCCATTTCGGCAAAGACGCCGGCGTGCTTCTTGGCGGTGACGGCCTTGATGACCAGCAGGGTGGCGACCATCAGCACGATGGCGATGATCATGCAGACCACAGCGCTCTGGACCAGACCGGCAATGATGAAGCTGACGAAGGAAACGGCGGCCACGGTGATACCATAGGGCAGCTGGGTCGCCACATGGTTCAGGTGGAAGCAGTGGGCACCGGCAGAAGCCATGATGGTGGTATCGGAGATGGGGGACAGGTGGTCGCCGCACACGCCGCCGGCGCAGGAAGCAGCCAGACCCACGGACAGCAGAGTCATCTGGGTATCCCAGTCAAACACGGCGCAGACCAGCGGGACCATGATGCCGATGGTACCCCAAGAGGTACCGGTGGCGAAGCCGATGAAGCAGGCCACGATGAAGATCACGGCGGGCAGGAACTTAGCAAGGCTGCCGGTGTTGGCCATAACGCCCTCTACGAAGGTACCCACCTGCAGACCATTGTCACGGCACAGGCCGCACAGGGTCCAGGCGAAGCAGAGGATCAGGATGGGGGAGATCATCTGGATGAAGCCATTGGGGATCGCCTCCATGGACTTCTCGAAGGTGATGAGGCCGCGCAGCCAGTAGTACATGAACGTAAAGACCAGTGCAATGATGGAACCCAAGCACAGGCCGGTACCGGCGCTGGCGTCGGAGAAGGACATGACGAAGTTGCCGTAGTTGTCGCTCTCGGCGTCCCACATACCACCGGTCCAGACCAGACCAACGATGCACAGGGCGATCAGAACGATAACGGGCAGCAGCAGATCCAGCACGGAGGAGTGCTTGGCACCCTCTTCGTAGTCGTCGGCGCCCTCAAAGGGACGCTCGGGGGTGGTGAACAGATCGTCCTTGACCTGAGCATTGTACTCATGGGTCAGCATGGGACCGTAGTCAATGTTCAGCAGGGAGGTGACGATGACCATCACCAGCGTCAGGATGCAGTAGTAGTTGAAGGGGATCTGGCTCAGGAACATGCTGATACGGGAGCCGGGGAAGCCATCGGGCACGTAGGATGCAACGGCGGCGGCCCAAGAGGACACGGGAGCCAGCATACAAACGGGAGCGGCGGTGGCATCGATAATGTAAGCCAGCTTGGCGCGGGAGATCTTGTGGCTCTCCGTCACGGGACGCATCACGGCGCCCACGGTCAGGCAGTTGAAATAGTCGTCGATGAAGATCAGCACGCCCAGCAGCATGGTCAGCAGCTGCGCACCGGAGCGGGTCTTCACGGCCTTCTTGGCCCAGCGGCCGAAGGCAGCGGAACCGCCGGCCTTGTTCATCAGATCCACCATGATGCCCAAGATGACCAGGAAGATCAGGATGGAGATGTCGATGGCGTTGATCATGCCGACGCCCTCACCGGCGCCGATGAAATTCACGACCATCTGCCAGGGCTGGAAGTTGGCCAGCAGCAGGGCACCTACCACGCAGCCCAGAAACAGGGAAGAGTACACTTCCTTACTGATGAGGGCCAGCGCAATAGCCACGATGGGGGGGAACAACGCCCAACCGGTGGCTACGAAGCCGGAACCGTCATTGGCCACCTTGGCGATGACCAGTGCGATCACAACGATCGCCAGCGCAATAAAATACGCTATACGAGTGCCTTTCTTTTCCATTAGGTGATTTACCTCCTCAAATTTGGTGACTTTATGGTAGCGGTTTTTGAAGGTATTGTCAAGATTCCGGAAACCGCTTCCGGCCTGAATTTTGAACAAATTATGAATCAATCTTTTGGACGTTCCTCTGAAAATTGCGCCGATTCTCACTTTCTTAATAGGATTTTGCGGTCTATTTACGGAAAACATATAAAAATCGTGCTAATATTTAAAAATCTCTTAACGCAAAATTAACGCACTTTTTGCGCCTTTTTCCTTTTCTAGCAGCTGACCTGACAAAAATGGAAACCGAAATATCGAATATTTGCGTTGCGGACCCATTCTGTCCGCCTTGCGGCGGACAGCTCCCTGCACGCTGCCCTCTCGAAGCGTGTAGGTGGCTGCAAGCCCCTCAAAAAAGGGAGTGGCGTAACTCCCGCTGCGCCACTCCCTTAGAGAATGCCCTGTCCTATATTCGATAGAAAAAGTGAGGGCGCAGCTTTCGCTGCGCCCTCACGATGTAGGATCGGTTCAGACCAACCTCAAAGGCACGTTTCTCTTACTTGTTGTAGAGCGCCTTGTCGGCCTCGGCCATCTCCTGGAAGATACCGGCGTGCTTCTTGGCGGTGATAGCCTTGATGACCAGCAGGGTGGCGATCATCAGAACGATGGCGATGATCATGCAGACCACAGCGCTCTGGACGATACCGGCAATGATGAAGCTGACGAAGGAAACGGCAGCCACGGTGATACCGTAGGGGATCTGGGTGGCCACGTGGTTCAGGTGGAAGCAGTGGGCACCGGCAGAAGCCATGATGGTGGTATCGGAGATGGGGGACAGGTGGTCGCCGCACACGCCGCCGGCGCAGGAAGCGGCCAGACCCACGGACAGCAGAGTCATCTGGGTATCCCAGTTGAACACAGCGCAGACCAGCGGGACCATGATGCCGATGGTACCCCAAGAGGTACCGGTGGCGAAGCCGATGAAGCAGGCCACGATGAAGATCACGGCGGGCAGGAACTTAGCAAGGCTGCCGGTGTTGGCCATGACGCCCTCCACGAAGGAACCCACCTGCAGACCATTGTCACGGCACAGGCCGCACAGGGTCCAAGCGAAGCAGAGGATCAGGATGGGGGAGATCATCTGGATGAAGCCGTTGGGAATGGCTTCCATGGACTTGTTGAAGCCGATCAGACCACGGCACCAGTAGTACACGAAGGTGAACACAATGGCGATGATGGAGCCCAGGCACAGGCCGGTACCGGCGCTGGCGTCGGAGAAGGACATGATGAAGTTGCCGTAGTTGTCGCTCTCGGCATCCCACATACCGCCGGTCCAAATCAGACCAACGATGCACAGGGCGATCAGAACGATCACGGGAACCAGCAGATCCAGCACGGAGGAGTGCTTCTCGCCTTCCTCGTAATCATCAGCACCGGCGAAGGGACGCTCGGGGGTGGTGAACAGATCGTCCTTGACCTGAGCATTGTACTCATGGGTCAGCATGGGACCGTAGTCAATGTTCAGCACGGAGGTGACGATGACCATCACCAGCGTCAGGATGCAGTAGTAGTTGAAGGGGATCTGGCTCAGGAACATGCTGATACGGGAGCCGGGGAAGCCATCGGGCACGTAGGATGCAACGGCAGCGGCCCAAGAGGACACGGGAGCCAGCATACAGACGGGAGCGGCGGTGGCATCAATGACGTAGGCCAGCTTGGCACGGGAGATCTTGTGGCTCTCCGTCACGGGACGCATCACGGCGCCCACGGTCAGGCAGTTGAAATAGTCGTCGATGAAGATCAGCACGCCCAGCAGCATGGTCAGCAGCTGTGCGCCGGAGCGGGTCTTCACGGCCTTCTTGGCCCAGCGGCCGAAGGCAGCGGAACCGCCGGCCTTGTTCATCAGGTCCACCATGATGCCCAGGATGACCAGGAAGATCAGGATGGAGATGTCGATGGCGTTGATCATGCCGACGCCCTCACCGGCGCCGATGAAGTTCACGACCATCTGCCAGGGCTGGAAGTTGGCCAGCAGCAGGGCGGCTGCCACGCAGCCCAGAAACAGGGAAGAATACACTTCCTTGCTGATGAGGGCCAGTGCGATTGCGACAACAGGGGGGAACAGGGCCCAGCCGGTAGCTACAAAGCCAGAGCCATCATTGGTGACCTTGGCAATGACCAGAGCGACTACGACCACCGCCAGCGCAACAAAATACGCTATCTTGGTGCCTTTCTTTTCCATTAGGTGATTTACCTCCTCAAATTTGGTATCCCTATCTTACTCGTCCTAACGGACTATTGTCAAGTTCTTAGCGTGCTTTTCCCTCTTTTTAACAAATTGTGAACTGGCCTTTTGGTTTTTTTCACAAGAAATATTCACGATATGGTGGATACTTTACACGCTGACTGGTAAAAAATGCAATGATTGTATACAATGGAAAGAAAATTAAGGCC
The DNA here is from genome assembly GCF_018408575.1 of Vescimonas coprocola. NCBI lineage: Bacteria > Bacillati > Bacillota > Clostridia > Eubacteriales > Oscillospiraceae > Vescimonas > Vescimonas coprocola. Next base: position 1,983,594 of record NZ_AP023418.1, on the reverse strand, counting down.
CTTAACCGGCAAAATGCTGAAATACCATGCGTGGTTCTATAATGCAGAATAAACGAAACGGCGATAACAGCATGGGAGAAGGACTGTCCCAAGCCTGGCGGAGCAGCCATGATACCCCGCAGGAACAGGGAGCTACCGTTTGGTCGAAACAGCTTTTTGTTCTCCTATAAAAGACGATATAACGGAAATCTGTGCGCCCGCAGTGTGCAGCAGGCAAAGGCCGCATCTTCCATGATGGCCTGCACGCTTTTAGCTCCGGCGGCATACTTTTTGTCAACAACGGTGCTTTGCGCAAGGAACGTGTCTCCGACGGCATACTTTTTGCCAACAGCAGCAAAAAGTATGAAAAAATGCCGCCAGAAACCATCGGTTTCTGCTGGCGTTCTTTGGTGACTTTCTTTCGCTATTGAAAGAAAGTTACCCGTCGGAGACAAAATAAGATTACTTCCCCAAAGGTATGCCGCCGGAGGCAATAAAATAAGCAACTGCAAAAACATCCCCCCGCCGCAGGCCAAAGCAGCACAAAAACACACCGCCCCGGCGCATGACGCAGCCGGGGCGGCAAAGAGAGGGAAAGAGAGCACATTTCAAGCGGCGCCGGGTACTCAGTCGCCCTCACGCATCCGGTAGCCCACACCCACCTCCGTGAAGATGTACTTGGGCTGGCCGGGATTTTCCTCGATCTTGCGGCGGATATTGGCCATATTCACCCGCAGGATCTGGTTGTCGTTTTTGGCCTTGGGACCCCACAGCTCCTTGATGATGAAGTCGTAGGTCAGCACCTTGCCGGCGTATTTGCCCAGCAGGGACACGATCCGATACTCGTTGGCGGTGAGCCGGGCGTTTTCCCCGTGGATCAGCACCTGATGCTTGTCATAGTCGATGACCAGATCGCCGGTGGTAAAGCGCCCGGACTGGGCGATCTCCGGGTTAGAGAGGGAGGTGCGGGTGTGGCGGATGGCGGTGCGGATGCGGGCCAGCAGCTCGGAGGTGCCGAAGGGCTTGACCAGATAGTCGTCGGCGCCGTAGTCCAGCGCCTCCACCTTGTCTCGCTCGTGGTTCCGGGCGGAGACCACCACAATGGGCAGACTGGACCACTTCCGCACGGAGCGCAGCACCTCCAGGCCGTCCATATCCGGCAGCCCCAGATCCAGCACGATGAGGTCCGGACAGTGGGAGGAGATCATGGTCAGCGCCTCTTCGCCGGTGTTGACGATGATGGTGTCGTAGCCGTTGGCCGTGAGGATCATAGAGATGAAGCTGCTGATGCTCTGCTCATCCTCCACGATCAAAACCTTATCCTTGATCTTCATAGCTGTCTACCTCCTGTTGAATTTCTTTATCCAAAGGCAGCTCCACGGTGAACCGTGCGCCGCCCTCCGTCCTGTTTTCGCCTCTGATGTGGCCGCCATGGGCCCGCACCACTGTCCGGCAAACGGACAGGCCGATGCCCATGCTGCGGCCCCGATCTCCCTGCTGACCCTGCAGGGTGCCGTCAAAGAGATGCTCCAACCGGTCCGGGGCGATGCCCTGTCCGTCGTCCTCCACGATGAACCGGGCCCAGTCTCCGCTGCGGCACAGGGTCACGGTGATGTGCCGGGTGGTCTTACCGTGGAGCACGGCGTTTTCCATGAGATTGGTCAGCACCTGCTCCATCAGCAGCGGGTCCATGGGTACCAGCAGAAACTCCTCCGGCAGACGTACCTCCACCGGGATGTCCGTTCCCCACCGGCGGGTAAACTTGCCCACCGCCCCCTCGATGATCTCCTCGGCGGCCTCCGGCGTCTTGTTGACCTTGGCCTCGTCACCGCCCATGCGGGTGATGCTCAGCAGATTCTCCACGATGCGGATCAGCCACTGGGCCTCCTCGTTGGCGTTGCGGATCAGCTCATGGCGCTGCTCCGGCGTCAGGGTATTCTCCTGCTCCAGCAGCACATTAGTGGCCCCCACGATGCCCGTCAACGGCGTGCGGATGTCGTGGGACACCGCCCGCAGGAGGTTGCCGTGCATCCGCTCCAGCTCCGCCTCCCGCCGCACCTCATCCATCTGCTTGGCCCGGCTGGTAACGATGCCGGTCACAACGGAAATGGTCATGGTCACCAGAAAGGTCAACGGGAATCCCGACAGAGTGAAGCTGACGTTCCAGTAGGGCGGGGTGAAGATGTAGTCCACGCTGAGCACGGCGAAGATGGAGATGATGAGGCTGAAGAAGAAGCCCTCCGTCAGCAGCGCCGTCAAAAACACGTCCAGCAGAAAAATCATGTACACATACCCGGTGTCGCCGTCCTGGCTGGCTCCCCGCAGGATCAGGCACAGCACCACCGACAGGGTGTACAGGCTCATGGAGATGATAAAGTCCTTGCCGGAGTAGGAAAAGCCAATGGAGGGGATACGCTTTCGGCGCAGCCACTGCTCCGGCCATTGGATGTGCGGTTTCTTCAAATCCCTGCTACCTCCCGACCCTCAGGTTTTTCTGACCTGATTATACCATACTTCACGTTAAGATTTCGCTAAAAACCTGTTAAGAACAGAGAAAACGCCGGAAAAGACTTTTTTCGGGACCGGTTGACAGAGCAGGAGACGGTCTGTTATAATATAATGTAATTGAAGAACCAGTCATGCAGTGAGATGCTGAGCCATGCAGAATTGCCCGGAGGAGACGCCGGGTGTTTTTGCGTGGCTTTTTTGTTTTAGAAAGGAGAGATGGATCATGTATGATGTACTGGTCATCGGCGGCGGCGTCATCGGCTGCGCCATCGCACGGGAGTTGAGCCGCCGCAGCGGCCGCGTCTGTGTGGTGGAGCGCAATGAGGACGTCTGCACCGGCACCAGCAAGGCCAATTCCGCCATTGTCCACGCCGGATTCGATGCCGAGCCCGGCACCCGGAAGGCCCGCTTCAACGTGGAGGGCAGCCGCATGATGGAGGCCCTGTCCCGTCAGCTGGACTTCCCCTATCGCCGGTGCGGAGCGCTGGTGCTGTGTCTGGATCCGGCGGACCGTGAGAAGCTGCAGGCCCTCTATCAGCGGGGTCTTGCCAACGGCGTGGAGGGGCTGGAGATCGTGGAGGGAGAGGCCCTGCACCGGATGGAGCCTGCCCTGTCCCAACAGGCGGTGGCGGCGCTGTACGCCCCCACCAGCGCCATTCTCTGCCCCTTCGGCCTGACCATTGCTCTGGCGGAGAACGCTGCCGCCAACGGCACGGAGTTCCGCTTCGATACGCAGGTGCAGCATATCCGCCGGGAGGGGGACCACTTCGTGGTGGACACCGGCCGTGGCCCGTTGGAGAGCCGTGCCGTGGTCAACGCCGCCGGTGTGTGGGGCGACGTGCTCCATAACCAGCTGTGCAGCGATCCCCTCCGAATCACCCCCCGCCGGGGCGAATACTGCCTGCTGGATCGGAAGGACGGCGGTCTGGTGAGCCATACCGTCTTTCAGCTGCCCGGTGCCATGGGTAAGGGTGTGCTGGTGACCCCCACTGTCCACGGAAACCTCCTCCTCGGCCCCACTGCCACGGATCAGCAGGACCGGGACGACACTGCTACCACCCAGACGGGGCTGGATTACGCCATCGCCACGGCGGGCCGCAGTGTGCCGAACCTGCCCATGCGGGACGTCATTACCAGCTTCGCCGGCCTGCGGGCCCATCTGGAGGGCGGCAGCGACGACTTCTACATCCGGGAGAGCAGCGAGAACTTCTTCGAGGCCATCGGCATCGAGTCCCCCGGTCTGTCCTCCGCCCCGGCCATCGGCGTGTACGTGGCGGGACTGGTGGCGGAAAAGCTGGGCCTTGCGGAAAAGCCCGATTTCATCGCTCAGCGCCGGGATATCGTCCACGTGCGGGAACTGCCGCTGTCGGAGCGTCAGGCGTTGGTGGAGCGGGACTCCGCCTACGGCAATATCCTCTGCCGCTGTGAGCAGATCAGCGAGGGGGAGATCCGGGACGCCATCCGCCGCAGTCCCGGCGCCCGTTCTCTGGACGGCGTCAAGCGCCGGGTCCGGGCCGGTATGGGCCGGTGTCAGGGAGGCTTCTGCGCCCCCCGTGTCATGGAGCTGCTGTCCGAGGAACTGGGAGTTCCCCAGACACAGCTGACCAAATCCGGCGGCGGGAGCCTTCTGCTGACCGGCGAGACGAAGGAGGTGCAGGCATGAAGCAGGTGCAGCTTGCCATCATCGGCGGAGGCCCGGCGGGCCTGTCCGCCGCCATTGCCGCCCGGAAAGCCGGGGTGGAGGATATCCTCCTCATCGAGCGGGATCGGGAACTGGGCGGTATTCTGAATCAATGTATCCATGCAGGCTTTGGCCTGCATACCTTCGGCCGGGAGCTCACCGGTCCGGAGTACGCCGGAGAGTATGTGCGGCAGTTCCGGGAGCTGAACATCCCCTGTCTGTCTGGCACCATGGTGCTGAACCTGTCCCCGGACCGGGTGCTGACCGTCACCGGTCGGGAGACGGGCCTCGTGCAGATTCAAGCGCAGGCCGTCATTCTGGCCATGGGCTGCAGGGAGCGCCCCCGTGGTGCGCTGAACATCCCCGGCACCCGCCCTGCGGGCATTTATTCCGCCGGTGCGGCCCAGCGTCTGGTGAACGTGGAAGGTCTTATGCCCGGCCGGGATGTGGTGATCCTGGGCAGCGGCGACATCGGCCTCATCATGGCCCGCCGCATGACGCTGGAGGGCGCCCGTGTCCATGCCGTGGCGGAGGTCATGCCCTATTCCGGCGGCCTGAAGCGGAACATCGTCCAGTGTCTGGAGGACTTCGATATTCCCCTGTACCTCTCCACCACCGTGGTGGATGTCCACGGGCGGGAGCGGCTGGAGGCGGTGACACTGGCACAGGTGGACGGCAGCCGCCGCCCCATCCCTGGCACGGAGCGGCGCATCCCCTGCGACACGCTGCTGCTGTCGGTGGGTCTGCTGCCGGAAAACGAGCTGAGCCGGGAGGCCGGGGTGCAGATGGACCCCGTCACCGGCGGCCCGGTGGTGTCCGACGACCTGTCCACCTCTCTGCCCGGTGTGTTCGCCTGCGGCAACGTACTCCACGTCCACGACCTGGTGGACTTCGTGTCTCAGGAGGCGGCCAAGGCCGGTGAAAACGCCGCCCGCTATATCCTCAGCGGGCAGGGCGAGACGGCCACCGTCCGGTTGGAGGGGAAAAACGGTGTCCGCTATACCGTTCCCCAGCAGCTGGACCCCCACCATATGGCGGACAGCGTCACCGTGCGCTTCCGGGTGGGGCAACCCTATCAGAAGGCGGCCCTGTGCGTCTATACCGACGGTAAGCTCCTGCGCCGGGTACCTAAGCGCATCCTGACCCCCGGCGAGATGGAGCAGTTCACTCTGCGGCGGGAGGAGCTGCCGGAGGGTGCCCGGACCGTCACATTCCAGATCGAGGAGGGGGAAGCGAAATGAACATCCGTGAGCTGACGTGTATCGGCTGCCCCATGGGCTGCCAGCTGCGGGCCACGCTGGAGGATGGTGTCGTCACCGCCGTTACCGGCAACACCTGCCCCCGTGGCGATGCCTACGCCCGGAAGGAGTGCGTTCACCCGGAGCGCACCGTCACCGGCACCGTCCGGGTGCTGGGCGGCCCGCTGCCGGTGGTGCCGGTGCGGACGCAGGGGGAGGTGCCCAAGGAGAAGGTGCTGGAGGTGGCCCGTGCGCTGCACCACGCCGCCGTCCCCGCACCGGTGCAGGCCGGTCAGGTGGTCCTTGCCGACGTGTGCGGCACCGGCGTGGCTGTGGTGGCCACAAAAAACATCGGCTAAGCGTTGAAAAAGTCCTCTGTCCCGTGGTAACATAGGGACAGAGGATTTTTTTGCATCTTGCGGGCGGCCATGGGCCGCTGCGGGTCATGGGCCTGCCCTGTGGGCGGCGGAAAGGAGGGACGGCCATGCGCCATCCCATGATGAGCGTGCTGGAGCAGAACCCGGTGCTTCCGGCGGTGAAGGATGCCGGACGGCTGGAGGCGTGTCTGGCCCAACCGGCGGGGGTGGTGTTCCTGCTGTGCGGGGACATTCTGAACATCGACCGGCTCATTGACCGGGTGCATCAGGCGGGGAAATACGCCGTGGTCCACGCCGATCTGGTGGCGGGGCTGGCCCCCCGTGAAATTGCCGTGGACTTCCTGCACCGCTGCGGGGCCGACGGCATCATCTCCACCCGGCCCATGCTGCTGCGCCGTGGTCGGGAGCTGGGGATGCTGACGGTGCTGCGGGTGTTTGCCATCGACTCCAAGGCCGTCAGCAATCTGGGCCGGGAGACGGAGGGCGGGATGCCCGACGTCATCGAGATTTTGCCGGGGACCCTGTGCAAGGTGCTGCACCGGCTGAGCCGGGAGCTGCCGGTGCCGCTGATCGCCGGGGGTCTGCTGTCGGACAAGGCGGACGTGCTGGCGGCGCTGGGGGCTGGCGCCCTGTGCGTCTCCGCCAGCGACGAGAGCCTGTGGGCTCTGTGAGCCGTGCCGAAATGAGCTGCCGTGCCGAAATGAGCTGCCGTGCCGAAGGGGACTGCCGGGTACAGGCTGTCGCCTGCGAAGCCGCCGCCCTGCGGCGCTGCGGCGCTGAGACGATGGAGGACCGCCATTCTGCCACGGCATGGGAAGAAAACGTGAAACGGATGGGTCGTAGGATGGGTACATGAAACGGATAGGCAAAAACGAAACAACGGAAATGGCCCCGGTGAAAAAATGCTTCGTGGCGCTGGAGACGGCGCTGTACCTGCTGTTTCTGGCGCTGGATGCCTTTTCCACCGGCGGCGGCGACGGGGTAAAATACCTCACCATCGTGGTGTGCCTGCTGGCGGCGGTGTGGTCGGCCCAGCACGGCGGCAGCCACCTGATGGCGTGGGCCATGGCCTTTACTCTGGCGGCGGATACCTTCCTTCTGCTGCTGGACCGGTGGTACGGGGCGGGCATCGCCCTGTTCTGTGTGGTGCAGGGCCTGTATCTGACCCGCATCCGGCGGGCCTGCGGACACACCCTGTGGGTACTGCGGGCGGGGCTGGCGGCGGCGGCTTGGCCGCTGCTGAGCGCTCTGGGGATGGGAACGGTCCTGAACCTGCTGGCGGCGCTGTATTTCGTGAATTTTCTGGTGAATGCCTTCCAGTCCCTGACTCTGCGCTCCGAGAGACTGTTTGCGGCGGGGCTGTGGCTGTTTCTGCTGTGCGACGTATGCGTGGGGCTGCGGAACCAGCCGTCGCTGCTGCCGGGTCTTGCCGGGGCGGCGCAGGCGGGGATGTGGCTGTTCTATCTGCCGGGACAGGTGCTGCTGGTGCTGTCCGGCTTTCCGAAGCGAAGGGAGAATACGACATGAAGGAAGCGAAAAAGCTGTGGTCATGGCTGGCCGTCCCCTGTATCGCTCTGGCGGTGCTCACCGGCTCCATCCTGCCGGTGCTGCTGGTGCGGGGCTTTTATACGGTGCAGATCGGCCCCTTGGGGATCTGCGAGGCCAGCGGCCTCACTGGCCAACAGGCGGCGGAGGCCTACGGCGACGTCATGGACTACTGCATGGGGCGCCGGCCGGATTTTGCCGCCGGGGTGCTGCCCTTTTCGGCGGAGGGCGCCGGCCACTTTGCCGACGTGCGGGTGCTGTTCCTGCTGGTGGTGTGGGTGTTCGTGGCGGCGGCGGGACTGCTGCTGACAGGGGCTGTTGTGTGCCGCCTGCGGCGGCAGCGGCTGCCCCGGTTAGGGGGCCGGACACCGGGCTTCTGGGCGGCCTGCGGGCTGGGTGGCCTGTTTCTGCTGATCGCCCTGTTGGCGGCGCTGGATTTTGATGGGGCCTTCACGGTGTTCCACAGCATTTTCTTCCCCGGCAAGGATAACTGGCTCTTTGATCCCGTCACCGATCCGGTGATCCTGATCCTGCCGGAGGCATTTTTCCGGAACTGCGCCATCGCCATCGTGACGGTGCTGCTGACAGTGTGCATCGTGCTGGTGGTGACGGGCAGAAAAAGACCCTCCTGCCGGAATGCTCCGGGGGAGGGTGCGGCATCCCGATAAAACCTTGTCCGCTGGACAATACCGGACAAGAGACAGGCCCGGCTGGACGTCCGCTTTCCGTCCGCCGAACGTCCCATTTTGTCCCGTGCCGCCCCTGCCCGTCCCCACTGAGGGGACTTGACAGAAAGCGACGGAAAACCTACGAGTCTTTGCTAAGTGTCAGGGATTTAACAAATCATTGGGCCGACCGGCGGAAAAATTCATCGGCTGTATCCGGTTGGAGTGATCGCCGTCATATAGATGCCGTATAGGCGCTGCATAGGGAGTGCCGAGCCGGCAGAAGGGTCGGCGGCTGCACCTATGCGATCCACCCACCGCATCGAAAAAGATAAACCACCCGCACCGGGAGAGGTAAACCGCTGGCAGGGAGCCTATCGCATCGAAAAAATGAACCGACGATAGGGCTATCTACCGTACCGGGAAAATGAACCGGCAGCGGGACGGTAAAAAAATAAAGCGCCCGACGGCGCTTCTGCAAAAAAATATCCACGCTCAGGCGTGGTGCTTTGTTCGGGGATCCGTCTTACCGCTCGCTGGGCTGCCAATCGCAGTCGGCGAAGATCATATCGTCCAGATCGCCCTTGATCCACTTGTTGGTCATTGTGCTATCACGCTCCTTTCTTCTCTTTTCTATGATACAGTATACCCCGGCAGTGAGAAAAATACAAGAACCAAATTCTACATTTATACCAAAAACTAACAAGCAAATTTTGCTATTCTGCACAAAGAAAGGGCTTGCCTTTGGGGCGGGTACATTATATAATAGGTTGATATTTTAATGGATCGATATTTTATCGGGCCTGCCGACGGCGGGCTGCTCCCCACGGAGAAAGGCGGTGGCGCAGGTGGCGGAGAGAAAGCACAGACACGGAAAGCTCTATCTGCTGCTGATGGCGCTGGCGGCGGCGGGAGCTGCCATCTGGGTGGGCAGCAGCGTGCTGTCGGTGGAGGAGTTCGCCTTCACCGGCGCAAGACTGCCCGCCGGTTGGGACGGCGGACGGCTGGTGGTGCTGTCGGACCTCCACGGGAAGCGGTTCGGGCGGCAGAACAGCCGCCTGTTGGAGGCTGTGCGGAAAGCCGGGCCAGACGTCATCTGCCTGTGCGGCGACATGATGGACGAGTGGAGCGGCACGGAATACCTCCGGCCGCTGCTGGAGGGACTGGTGGAGATCGCCCCGGTCTATTACGTCACCGGCAACCACGAGTGGGCCTCCGGGCGGATGCCGGAGATGCGGCAGCTGCTGGAGGAGACGGGGGTGACGTACCTCTCCAACACCTTTGTGCCGCTGGAGCGGAACGGGGACACCATTACGTTGGCGGGCATCGACGATCCCAACGGCTACGCCGGCCAGAAGTCCCCGGAGGAGGTGGCCGGTGAGGTGAAGGAGGCGGCAAGCGACGGCTTCTGGCTGCTGATGGCCCACCGGAACAACCTCTTTGACGGGGAATACTGCCGGTTGGGGGCGGATCTGGTGCTGTCGGGCCACGGCCACGGCGGCATCTGGCGGCTGCCCTTTACCGACGGCCTGCTGGGGGCGGGCGGACAACTGCTGCCCAGCTTTACCAACGGCTTTTACTGCTGCACCGACGGCCACGAGGCGCAGGTCTTTGTGACCCGTGGGCTGGGGGGGATCCCCCGGCTCTTCAACCACCCGCAGGTGGCGGTGCTGACCTTACACTGTGAATGAGGCGCTGGGATGAAGGAGTTTTTTGCCGGACAATTTGATATCGCCGTCATCGGCGCCGGACACGCCGGCATCGAGGCGGCGCTGGCGGCGGCCCGGATGGGGCTGGAGACGGTGTGCCTCACCATGAATCTGGACGCCGTGGGCAATATGCCCTGCAACCCTGCCATCGGCGGCACCGGGAAGGGACATCTGGTGCGGGAGCTGGATGCTCTGGGTGGCGAGATGGCCCGTGGGGCGGACGCCGCCTGCATCCAGTACCGGATGCTCAACCGGGGAAAGGGGCCTGCCGTCCACTCCCTGCGGGCCCAGGCGGATCGCCGGAAGTACCAGCAGGTGATGAAGCATACGCTGGAGCGGCAGGAGCATCTGACCCTGCGGCAGGGGGAGGTGGTGGCCCTGCGGACGGAGGACGGCTCCGTTCGACAGGTGGTGCTGCGGACGGGGGCTGTGTACGGCGTAAGGGCCGTGATCCTGTGCTCCGGGACGTATCTTCACGGCCGGACCATCGTGGGCGAATGTGTGGAGTCCTCCGGGCCGGATGGCCTGCACCCCTCCGGAGAGCTGGCGGACTGTCTGGCGGCTATGGGACTGCCCCTGCGGCGCTTCAAGACCGGGACGCCCCCGCGGATCAACGCCCGAACGGTGGACTTTGACCGCATGGAGGTGCAGACCGGTGACGACGTGCCGGTACCCTTCAGCTTTTCCACCACCCGGCCGCCGGAGAACCGGGCGGTGTGCTGGCTCACCTATACCAATGAGGAGACCCACCGCATCATCCGGGAGAATCTGGATCGCAGCCCCATTTACACCGGGGTCATCGAGGGGGTGGGGCCGAGGTACTGCCCCTCCATCGAGACGAAGATCGTCCGCTTCCCGGACAAGCCCCGGCACCAGCTGTTTGTGGAGCCTATGGGGCTGGATACGGAGGAGCTGTACTTGCAGGGCTTTTCCTCCTCCCTGCCGGAGGAGGTGCAGGTGGAGATGCTGCACACCGTGCCGGGACTGGAGCACGCCGTGATGACCCGGCCCGCCTACGCCATCGAATACGACTGCATCGACCCGCTGGCCCTGCGGCCCACGCTGGAGGTGAAGACCGTCCGGGGGCTGTACGGCGCCGGGCAGTTCAACGGCTCCTCCGGCTATGAGGAGGCGGCGGTACAGGGCTTCGTGGCAGGGGTCAATGCGGCGCTGGCGCTGCTGGGGCGGGAGCCTATGATCCTGCGGCGCAGCGAGAGCTACATCGGCACCCTCATCGACGATCTGGTGACCAAGGGTACGCAGGAGCCGTACCGCATCATGACCAGCCGGTCGGAGTACCGGCTGCTGCTGCGGCAGGACAACGCCGACCGGCGGCTGACCCCCATCGGCTACCGGCTGGGGCTGGTGCCGGAGGAGCGGATGCAGGCGGTGCGGGAGAAGTACGAGGCCGTAGACCGGGAGATCCGGCGGCTGGAGCACACGGGCATCCCCGGCAGCGAGGGGCTGAACCGGCTGCTGGCGGAGCGGGGGTCGGCCCCCGTCACCGACGGCGCACGGCTCATTGATCTGCTGCGGCGGCCCCAGATGACGTATCGGGAGCTGATGACCTTCGACCCCGGCGCCCCGGCGCTGCCGGTGGAGGTGGCGGAGCAGGTGGAGATCTCTGTGAAGTATGAGGGCTACATCCGCCGGCAGGAAAAGCAGGTGGAGGAGCTGCGGCAGCTGGAAAAGCACCGGCTGCCGCCGGATATGGAGTACAGCCACATTCAGGGACTGCGGCTGGAGGCACGGGAGAAGCTGGCGGCGGTGCGGCCTCTGGATCTGGGGCAGGCCAGCCGCATCTCCGGGGTGTCCCCGGCGGACATCGCCGCCCTGATGATCTGGCTGCACACCCGGACGGAGAGGGGGGACGCCACATGAAAATGCTGGATCTGACCCACTGCATCACACCGGAGATGCCGGTGTATCCCGGTACGGAGCCGCCCCGGCTGACGGCGGCCTGTACCATGGAGAAGGACGGCTTCCGGGAGACGCTGCTGCAGATGTACTCCCACACCGGCACCCATATGGACGCTCCGGCCCATATGCTGCCAAGCGGACGGACGCTGGACGACTTCCCGGCGGAGACCTTCGCCGGGCGGGGCTTCGTGCTGGATTGCCGGGGAGCGGCGGAGATCACGCTGCCTATGCTGCGGCGGCAGGAGGAGGCCCTGGGGGAGGCGGAGTTTCTGCTGTTTTGCACCGGGTGGGATCGATACTGGGGCCAGCCCCGGTACTATGAGGGCTTCCCGTGCCTGACGGCGGAGGCGGCGGAATATGTGGCGTCGCTGGGCCTGAAGGGCGTAGGGGAGGACAGCATCTCGCTGGACCCCTGCGACACGGAGGACTATCCCAATCACATGATCCTGCTGGGTGCGGGACTGGTCAATACGGAAAATCTGACAGGGCTGGAGGCGCTGGTGGGCAAGACCTTCACCTTCCTGACCCTGCCGCTGAAATGGGAGCACGCCGACGGCAGCAGCTGCCGGGCCATGGCCATGCTCCGGGAGGAGGAAACAAGATAATGGGCAAACTGCGATTTTTACTGGCACTGTGGCTGGCGAAGCTGTCGGTTCCGGCGCTGAAGATCACCCGGCACAACGGTACGGACTTTCCTGGCTCGCTGGCGCTGAAGCTGTGCCCGGACTTCCTGCGGTATGTGGGAAAGCCCGGTACCATCATCGCCGTCACCGGCACCAACGGCAAGACCACCGTCAGCAATCTGCTGACGGATATTCTGGAGGCGGACGGGAAGAAGGTTCTCAGCAACCGCTCCGGCTCCAACATCACCTCCGGCATCTCCACGGCGCTGCTGCGGGGCTGCGACCTGCTGGGGCGGGCCAAGTCCTATGACATGGCGGTGCTGGAGGTGGACGAGCGGGCCAGCGTCCGCATCTTCCCCTATGTGAAGCCGGACTATGCGGTGGTCACCAATCTGACACGGGACTCCATCATGCGAAACGCACACCCCGGCTACATTGCGGATATCCTGACCCGGAGTATCCCGCAGACGGCGACCATGATCCTTAATGCCGACGATCTGATCACCTGCGGGGTGGCCCCGGAGAACCGGCGGGTCTACTTCGGAGTGGACCGGCTGCCGGGAGACACTACCCGGTGCGAGAACCTCATCGATGATCTGCGGATCTGCCCCAAGTGCAGCGGTAAGCTCAGCTACGTCTATCGCCGGTATCACCACATCGGCAAGTGCGTCTGCCCGGACTGCGGGTTCCGCTCCCCGGAGAGCGACTATCTGGCCACGGATGTGGACATGGAGAAGGGGACCATGGCCCTGCGGGAGGGCGGGGAGGAGCATCCCTATCGACTGATCTCCGACAGTGTGCCGAACCTGTACAACATGGTGACGGTCATTGCCGTGCTGCGGCAGCTGGGATACAGCCACGAGACCATTAGCGGCTACATGAGCCGTGCGGCGGTGGTGGCCACCCGGCACATGGAGGAGCAGGTGGGGGACGTGAAGCTGGTGCGGCAGATGTCCAAGGAGAAGAACGCACTGGCCGGGTCCCGGACTTTCCAGTATATCGCCCAGCGGCCCGGCACCAAGGAGCTGCTGCTGATGATGAACTGTCTGGGAGATGCCCACCACTGGTCGGAGAACACCTGCTGGATCTTCGATGCGGACTTCGAGTATCTCTGCAATGACAGCGTGGTGCAGCTGGTGTGTACCGGCGCACGATGCCGGGACTACAAGCTGCGGCTGCTGATGGCGGGGGTGCCGGAGGAGCGCATCGTCTGTGAGCCGGACGAGTTCCGGGCGGCGGAGCTGCTGCGCTATACCCCCGGCGATGACGTGTACATTCTCTATGGCACGGACTCTCTGGCCCTGTCGTATAAAGTGTATGACCACATGAAGGAGGAAGCCGCCCGCCATGCACAGGACGGTGCGGAGAAGGAGGCGCAGGCATGAAGGTAGAGATCCTGTTCCCGGAGGTGGGGAACCTCTGCGGCGATCTGATGAACATCCGGTATCTGCGCCAGTGCTGCCCGGAGCTGGAGGTGGTCGAGACGGATCTGAAGTCCCGCCCGGCGTTTTTGGAGGGCGGCGTGGATCTTGTATACATGGGTTCCGCCACGGAGAAGGGACTGGAGCTGATGGTGAAGGCCCTGACGCCCTATCGGGAGGAGCTGGCGGCCCGTGTGGACGGCGGTCAGCGGATGCTGGTGACGGGCAACGCCCTGGATGCGCTGGGGGAATACGTCCAGTCGGATCAGGGGCTGCGGTTCGACGGACTGGGCCTGCTGCCCACCCATGCCGAGTATCAGATGATGAACCGGCACAACAGCTTCTTTCTGGGGACCTATGGTACCGGGATGGAGATCGTGGGCTTCAAGAGTCTGTTCGGCCACACCTACGGTGCCGACGATCCCGGTACGGGACTTTTCAAGGTGGTCCGGGGCGTGGGGCGGCGGCCCGGCTCTCTGGTGGAGGGCTTCCGCCGGGGCGGCCTGATGGCCACCTATCTCACGGGGCCGCTGCTGGTGCTGAATCCCCCCTTTACCAAGCAGCTGCTGCGGGAGCTGGGGGCCGAGGACACGCTGGCCTTCGAGGAGGCCGCCATGGAGGCCTATGAGGCCCGGCTGGCGGAGTTCCGGGACGAGAAGCGCAGCTATCTCTATTAAGACTGATGACAGGTATCACCAGAAACGGCTGGTCAAGCTCCGCCGGATGGGGTATACTGAAGAACACATGAATACGGGAGGCAATGTATGTCTAAGCTCTCTTATCTCGCACGGGTCATGTCCGGCGTGCGGCTGAAGAAAATGAACCAGATGATCGACATCGTCCACGACAAGTGCGGCCAGAACAAGGTCAAGACCTTCTTCGATATGTGCTGGTGCGGCGCACGCTATGGGGCGGGTTACTACGACTACGTGATGTTCGGGTTTTACAACATGAACGGCCGCCAGCGGGACACCTATCTCACCCGTGTCCGCAACAAGAAGGTCATCGACCACATGAACGACCTCAGCTACTCCGACGAGTTCGACGACAAGCTGCGGTTCAACCAGCGGTTTGCCAAGTATCTGGGCCGCAAGACCCTCAACGGCGAGACGGCCACGCTGACGGAGTTTACGGATTTTATCGCCGGACAGGAGGCCATCTTCGCCAAGATCAACCACGGCGACTGCGGCCGGGGCGTGAACAAGCTGTATGTGAAGGACTACGAGTCCCCGGCGGTGATGCTGGACTACATCCGGCGCAACCAGCTGGTGGTGCTGGAGCAGGTGCTGCCCCAGCATCCCGACATGGCACGGCTCCACCCCTCGTCGGTAAACACCATGCGTATCCTGACGGATCTGGTGGACGGGGAGGTCCATGTGGCCTACATCAGCGTAAAGATGGGCCGGGGCGACGGGTACTGCGACAACTCCGGGCAGGGGGGTGTCCTGTGCCGGGTGGACCCGGAGACGGGGAAGATCATCTCTCCCGCCACCGACGACTATTTCAACGTCTATGACCGCCATCCCGACACCGGGGTGGAGTTCGTGGGCTATCAGCTGCCCATGGTGCCGGAGGCCATTGCTCTGGCTAAGGAGGCGGCCCATGAGATCCCGCAGGTGGCCCATGTGGGCTGGGATATGGCCATCACGCCTACCGGTCCCGCTATCATCGAGGGCAACGACTTCCCCGGAACGGATCTGTGCCAGCTGGCGCCCTTCTATCCGGAGAAGGAGGGGCTGTGGCCGTACTATAAGAAGCTGCTGCACTGGTAAGAGTGGTATGCAAGGAAAAAGGGAGTCCTGAGACCGGAGGTCTCAGGACTCCCTTTTTGGTTGTGAGGGGACAGCAGCTTTTTCCGATTGTCTCCGACGAGTGACTTTTCCGATTGCCTCCGGCGGCCTACTTTTTGTCAGCAGCGACAAAAAGTATGCAAAAAAACGCCGCTTGAAACCTAAGGTTTCAAGACTTCCTCTTTTGCGGACAAGAGCTTCCGTCTAAATCCCGCCAAGGCGGGGAATTGGCGTATTTCTATTATCGCTGCCGCTGCATTGGGTGATGGAAGGGACTTGCTGTTCTACCGGAGGGACGTGCCTCCGGCGGGTAACTTTCTGCCAATAGCGGCAGAAAGTCACCCGGCGGAGACATAAAAAAGAACTACTACTGGGAACAGTGGGCCGGCGGAGACACGTTCCTTATAGAAAAAGAGCGATCGGCGGGAAATTGTCCGCCGGGGACAAAAGCGGGCCGGGAAGGTATGCCGCCGGAAGAGGGAACGGCAGGGAGACAATTTGTAAGAAGATGGCAAAAATGTCCCGGTCACAAGAACAGATGGTGGCAGAAAGTACATATCTGGAAAACAGGCGATATTCAGGGGAAAAACTTCGCCACGCGAAACTTGCTTTTGAAAAAATTTCCCAAATCGAGAAGAATTATCTTGCCATACTGGGACGGTAGGTGTTATAATTCAACCTATATACTGGGAGGAGCTAACACTTTTTCCGACAAAATCCATTACAGGAGGATCATGAGAGATGACAGTCTGCAAACGGATCGGTGCATGGCTGCTGACACTGGTGCTGCTGGTGTCTGCCCTGCCTTACACCGCCTTTGCGGCCTCGGAGGACTCCCACGTGGTGAACGCCACCATGGAGGAGACCTCGGTGGAGGACATTGCCAGCAATGTCACCACCCAGCTGCTGCGGGGCGCAAAGACCAAAAACGAAACCCTGAGCATGGAGGCTAAGCCCACCCATGAGGACAGTGACTCTGTGGAGATCATTGTGGTGGTGGATGACTCCGTGGCCAAGCCTGCGGCTCAGGCCCAGGTGCAGTCCCTGCTGCAGAAGCAGGAGAAGGCTGCGGCCACCATGTCCCGTGCCATCGGGGAGACGGTGGAGCCGCAGCGTCAGTACACGACGCTGCTCAATGGCTTCTCCGCCACTGTGACCTACGGCCAGTATAAGGCTCTGAAGGAGCTGGACTGCGTAGAGTCCGTGTTCCTGTCCCCCCACCTTCAGCCTGCTGCCTGACACCGCCAACAGCACCCGGATGATCGGCGGCGGTCTGGCCAACGAGACGGGCTTCACCGGCGAGGGGATGCTGATCGCCATTCTGGATACCGGCGTGGACATGGACCACCAGATCTTCAGCAAGGCCCCCGCCAACCCTGCCCTGACGCAGGACGACGTGAAGGGTCTGCTGTCTAAGTACGACTTCCAGGCCGAGGGCATTGTGAAGGGCCTCAGCGTTTCTTCCGTCTATAAGAGCGCCAAGTTCCCCTTCCAGTTCGACTACGGCGATAAGGACACCGACGGCGCCCCCGGCACCGAGGGCAGCCATGGTACCCACGTGGCCTCCACCGCTGCCGGCTGCACCGGCATCAATGCGGACGTGCAGGGTGTGGCCCCGGACGCCCAGATCGCCAACATGAACGTCTTTAAGTCCAGCGGCAGCGCTTCCTACGCCGACATCCTGTCCGCTCTGGAGGATTGTATGCTGCTGGGCGTGGATGTGGCCAACCTGAGCCTCGGCTCCGACGCCGGCTACATCGACTATGAGAATCCCGACGAGTTCACCGAGAGCCTGCTGAACGTCTTTAAGCGGGCCGGCGAGAGCGGTATGTCTCTGGCTGTGGCTGCCGGTAACGCTTACAGCGCTGCTTACGGCGATGCCTTCGGCAACAAGGCGCTGGCCAGCAACCCCGACTACGGCCTGATCAGCGAGCCCTCCACCTACGGCGAGTCCATGTCTGTGGCCGCCGTGTCCAACAGCAAGGTCAAGAGCCCCTACATCACCGTGGGCGGCCGTGACTTCGCCTATCAGGACAGCGGCACCATCAGCACCGACGAGAACGCCAAGATCTTCCGGGAGCTGGCCAAGAAGGGCGAGCTGAAGTATGCCGTGGTGCCCGGCTACGGCACGGAGGACGACTATGAGGGCGTCGACGTCTCCGGCAAGGTGGCGCTGGTGCAGCGCGGCGGCGGTATGTACTACGAGCAGAAGGAGCGCAACGCCTATGCACAGGGCGCCATCGCCATGCTGGTGTACAACAATGTTCCCGGTATGCTGTATATGTCCATCACCGACTGGAAGATGCCCTGTGCGTTTATCTCTCAGGAGGCCGGTGAGTATCTGAAGGCGCAGGAGAACAAGGTCCTGACCGTGGGCGCCGCCGACAAGCTGGTGGCTTCCCCCACCTATGGTATGGCGGACTTCTCCTCCTGGGGCGCCACCACGGAGCTGACCCTGAAGCCGGAGATCACTGCGCCCGGCGCAGGCATCTATGCCGCCGTACCCGGCAACGCCTATGAGAGCATGGACGGTACGTCCATGGCTTCCCCCCATGCGGCAGGCGCTATGGCCATCGTGCAGCAGGCCCTGAAGGCCCGTGGCATGACCGACGCCACCCAGCGCAAGCACATGGTCGATACCCTGCTGATGAGCACCGCCAGCATCATTTACGATTCCAACGGCCAGCCCTATTCTCCCCGCAAGCAGGGCGCAGGTCTCATCAACATCAATGACGCCGTCAAGACCGAGGGCTACCTCACTGTGGACGGTATGATCCGGCCCAAGCTGGAGCTGGGCGACGATCCCGCAGAGAAGGGCGTCTACACCATGACCTTCAAGGTCCACAACACTGGTAAGGACACCCTGTACTACGATATCCAGCCCATCGTCCTCACCGACGGGACCACGACCTATACCAACAGCGACAACGAGGCCTTCCTCACCAGCAGTGAGACGGCTGTGGCGCTGAGCCACACCTTCACCACCAACTGCAAGGATGACCGTGTGGCGGTCCCCGCAGGCGGAGAGCAGGAGGTCACTGTCACCGTTACCCTCACCAACGCCAAGGAGGAGCTGAAGAACTTCGAGAACGGCGCCTATGTGGAGGGCTTCGTGACCCTGAAGCAGGTGGCCGCTGACGGCGGCAAGCTGGAGAGCACCATTGATCTGGGTATCCCCTATCTGGCCTTCTACGGCGACTGGACCAAGGCTCCCATCATCGATTCCACCGACTACTGGGAGACGCTGGACGGCACCGAGAGCAAGGCACAGGCCTACATGAACACCGCCTTCACCACCTCTGCCGAGGGCCAGATCGACACCTATCTGGGCGACAACAACTACGCCAATGTGCCCTATTTTGCCGATCACAACGCCATTTCCCCCGACAACAGCAATGACATGATGGACAGCCTCACCGGCATCTACACCGGCCTGCTGCGCAATACCAAGACGCTGAAGTACACCATCACCGATCAGAAAACCGACGAGGTGTATCTGGAAAAAACCTGCGACTACGTCAATAAGTCCATCTACAGCTACGACTACTACCGCATCGTGCCCGCCGGTGTGAATGCCGATTATACCGGTATCGACGCATGGTACGGCACCGCCAAGAACAACTCCAAGCTGCCCAACAACACCAAGGCTACCGTGACCATTGAGGCTACCCTGCCCTATGGCGACGGCGGCACCAAGAACCTGAAGAACAGCTGGTCCTTCCCCATCACCATCGATAATGAGGATCCCCATGCCAGCAACCTGAAGGTCACCGAGGCCGAGGGCCGCTACTATCTGAGTCTGGATGTCAGCGATAACCAGTATGTCTCGGCCATCGTGTTCTATAATCTCCGCAACAGCGATCTGCTGTACGGGATCAAGGGCTTCTCCGAGACCACGCCGGGCCTCACCACCCACGTCAAGGAGTATGACGTCACCGGTATGGGTGAGACCTTCGGCATGATCGTTCACGACTACGCCGGCAACTCCAAGACCTACACCGTGAAGGTGCCCGGCAACAGCGACGATTATGGCATCGTGAAGCCCACCAACGTGCTGTGGACCGAGACCTTCGACAACGATTGGCTGCCTGCCGATTGGAGCATGGAGTCCAAGGGCGCTTCCGTCAACACGTGGTATCGTGACGTGGACTACACCGCCACCGTGGATGCCGACAATGACTTCCAGCAGAACGAGTGGCTGTATTCCCGTGCCACCGACATCAGTGGTGTGGAGACGGATGTCCACATGATCTTCAACTTCTACACCACCCCTGTCTATACCGTGGACTACAAGCGCTGCAACCTGCAGGTCATGGCTTCTGCCGACGGTCAGAACTGGGAGGAGGTCTGGAACCTGCAGAAGGATGCCGGGGTCTTTACCGCTTGGGCTGCCACGCAGGCCAAGGTCACCATCCCCGAAAAGTTCCAGAATTGCGACGACCTGCGCTTCGCCTTTGTCTACACCGGTAAGGGCGGCGCCCAGATCTCCGTGGATAATGTCCAGCTGTACGCCGATGTCCGTGAGGACTATATCGCCGTGACGGCTACCTCCGGTGAGGGCGGCGCCATCGACCCCGCCGGTACCACTCTGGTGAAGAAGGGGACCAGCAAGACCTTTAACGTGGTGCCTGCCACGGGCTACGAGGTGGCCAATGTGGTGGTGGACGGCACCGATCTGGGTCCCATCTCCTACTACACCTTCGAGCGTGTGGGTACGGATCACACCATCTCCGCCACCTTCCAGAAGGCACAGGCCGGTGGGGAGATCGCTATCTTCAACAACGACTTCGACGACGCGGCCTTCCCCGGCCAGGGCTGGACGGTGAAGAACACCAACGGCACCGGTAAGTATTACAACTGGCATCAGGCCCGCAACACCCTCGTATCTACGGGTACCGATGATAAGCAGGCCATTGTGGATGCCGACGACTATTACGACACCGAAGTGGGCGACAAGCAGGACGAGCTGCTGATCTCCCCGGTGGTGGATCTCACCGGCAAGGCCGCTACCCTGTCCTTCAACTACGGCTTCGAGCGTACGGCACTGTATGGCGGCAAGATGACCTTCACCGTGGAGGCCTCTACCGACGGCGGCAAAACTTGGACGGCCATTTGGAACGCCAAGGATGACGTGACTCAGGGCTCCGACGCTATCCAGACGGGTCTGGCGGAGATCACCGTGCCGGAGGCCTATCAGACGGCCAACGTGCAGTTTGCCTTCCGCTACTACAAGACGGCTCCCACCGGCGCCGGTTCGGTTGCCGTGGACAATGTGAAGCTGGCGGCTCCCGCCGGGGCTTCCGAGATCAGCGTGCTGACCACCGTGGCCGGCGAGGGCGGTGCGGTCCAGCCTGCGGGTCAGACTAAGGTCGCCACCGGCGAGACCGTGAACGTGACCTTCGTGCCGGATGAGGGCTATCAGCTGGCTTCCGTCAAGGTCAATGGCCGCAAGGTGGGGGTCACCGACAACGCCTACGCCCTGACCATGGATCAGAACTACGCCGTGACGGCGGACTTCGAGGTCATCCCCGATGTGCCGCAGGTGATGTTCGAGAACGATTTCGAGAGCGTCAGCGGCGACAAGTTCCCCTTCCACGGCTGGACGCTGAAGGTGCAGGATACCAACAGCACATGGAAGCAGTATACCTACTACAACTGGAAGTACGAGGGCAATGATTCCAAGCACGCTTACATCACCAACGACTGGACGGGTGCACAGGATGAGTACCTGATCTCCCCTGTTGTGGACCTCTCCGCCACCCGTGACGGCGTTCTGACCTTCGACTTCGCCTACGGCGAGCACGGCATCAAGAACAAGACCTTCACTGCTACGGTGGAAGTTTCTACCGACGGCGGAAAGACGTGGAACGCGATCTGGAACTTCCAAGACAGCTATACCGGCCAGCAGGCCAGCAACTACATCATTTCCGGCAGCGCAGAGGTTCCCGTGCCCGCCGAGTACAATGTGGCCGGTGTCCAGTTTGCCTTCCGCTATGTCCATCCCAATGAGGACACTACCGGCCAGCTGGCCATCGACAATGTAAAGCTGATGGCTGTGGAGACCGGCGAGGCTGCCCAGAAGTACACCATCACCGCAACTGCCGGTGAGGGCGGCTCTATCACCCCCAATGGTGACGTCTCCGTGAAGGAGGGTGCCTCCCAGACCTTCGCCGTCGCCGCCGGCAACGGCTATGAGATCGCCGACGTGCTGGTGGACGGCAGCAGCGTAGGCGCTGTGGAGAGCTACACCTTCTCCGACGTCAAGGCCAACCACACCATCTCCGCTTCCTTCAGCAAAACGACCTCTGCCGCAGAGTTTGACAACGACTTTGAGCAGGACGAGTTCCCCGGACACGGCTGGACGGTGCAGGCGGAGAACACCGGCTGCACATGGTATGTCGGTACCAACCGGAATCTGAACACCACCCGTCAGGCCCGTATCGACTTCGACTACTACGAGTATGAGGGTTACGGCATCGGCGAGGTGCAGCCCATGGCTGCCGGCAGCGGCAAGAAGCAGAATGAGTATCTGATCTCCCCGGTGGTGGATCTCACCGGCAAGACGCCTACTCTGTCCTTCGATTATCTGCTGTTCAAGTACATGATTCAGAACGACATTGCCAAGTTCACGGTGGAGGCCACCATCAACGGCGGCCAGACTTGGACCACCATCTGGGATGCTGCCGATCTGGATGCTACCGGCGGCTACTGGTTTAAGGGTACGGCGGAAATCGAAGTACCCGCCGCCTATCTCACCAGCAACGTACAGTTTGCCTTCCATTTCTACAAGACCTATGCCCAGTACACCGAGAGCGACGGTATGTTCGCCGTGGATAACGTGAAGCTGGTCACCGGTGATGAGGACCCCTGTGCCAACGGTCACGCCTACGGTGAGCCGGTGTGGAAGTGGAACGATGATTTCACCGCTTCTGCCACCTTCACCTGCGCCAACAACGACGCTCATGTGGAGAATGTGACGGCCACCGTCACCAACGCCGTGACCACCGAGGCCACCTGCGAGACGGACGGCGTTCGCACCTACACCGCCAAGGTCACCTTCGGGGGTAAGGAGTACACCGACACCAAGACGGAGACCCTGCCTGCCACGGGTCACGCCTACGGCGAGCCGGTGTGGAAGTGGAACGATGATTTCACCGCTTCTGCCACCTTCACTTGCGCCAATGATGATTCCCACGTGGAGACGGTGAACGCTGCTGTCACCAATGAGGTGACCACCGAGGCCACCTGCGAGGCCGACGGCGTTCGCACCTACACCGCCAAGGTCGCCTTCGAGGGCAAGGAGTATACCGACACCAAGACGGAGACCCTGCCTGCTACCGGCCACGACACGGAGTTGGTGGGCACCAAGGATGCTACCTGCACCGAGGACGGCTACACCGGCGACGAGGTCTGCAAGGTCTGCGGCGTCACGGTGAAGCAGGGCGAGGTGCTGCCTGCTCTGGGTCACGACTACAAGGATGGCAAGTGCAGCCGCTGCGGCGCTGAGGAGCCTACCACGCCTGTGGAACCCGGCAAGCCCGGCGATTCCGGCAAGCCTACCACGCCGGAGAAGCCCGCTGAGCCGTCTCAGCCCACCACGCCGGATACCCCCGCCACCGGCGACAGCAGCAACATGACCGCCCTGTGGGTGGTGCTGACTGTGGCTGGTCTGGGCATCATCGCTCTGGTGGTGCTGCTTGTCACCAAGCGCAGCAAGAAGCAGAACGGCTAAGCGCTGACAGGACTCCTTAATAGTTGAAGAGGTCCCTCCGGCCATGTGACCGGAGGGACCTCTTCTTTCCCTGATTTACCTGAAAGTCTCAGCACAAAGGCCACCCTGCGCCATCGGCGCAGGGTGGCCTTTATCTGTCGGGGAGGGATCAGCCCTTGTGCCCGGCGGGCTTGCAGCGGAAGGTGTAGCAGCCCTCGGCGCAGCGGACGCCCTGAGCGTCTTCCACCCAGACCTGCATCACCACGATCTGCCGCCCCATGCGGACGCTCTCCGCCCGGCAGCGCAGCAGTCCCGGCTGGGCCGGGGCCAGATAATGCAGGTCGTAGTTCACCGTCCGGCAGGTGCTGCCACGGCTGCAGGCCGCCGTTCCCGCCACATGATCCATCATGGCAGCGTAGACCCCGCCGTGGACGATGCCCAGCGGGTTCAGCATCCCGTCGCCTGCCGTCAGTTCCCCCTCGGCCCAGCCGTCGCCGATGCCGGTGACGTGGAGCCCCAGCCCGTGGGTGAAGGTGCCGGGGCGGTTGGCAAGTTCCATGACGTCCTGCCAGATCTGTTCCTGTTGTGTCATATGATGCTCCTTTTCCGGGAAAGAAACCGACTCCCTGCCCACAGGCAGGGAGCCGATGCTCTTACGAAAATGCTTACAGATAGTTCCGCATACCCTCGGTGGCCAGAGATTCGTCCGCCGTGATGGTCACGGTGAACTTGACGCTGTTCTTCTCACTGAAGCGCTCCAGCCAGTTCAGGAACTTCTCCACCGCCATCAGGTCGCTGGTGCCGGCGATCTTGCACAGGTTGTCCACGAAAACGTGGGAAATATCGTAATTGCCCGCATACAGACCGCTGATAAAGCCACGCAGGCACTCAAAAGAATCCACGGAATATTCGCTGGCGTTCACCAGACGAACGTTATAGCTGATGTTATAGGTCATGTCGGCGCTGGGTTCCATGCAGACGACGCTGCCGTTCTCCGCCTCCACAGCGTTGTGGATCAGGTCGATGAGCTGCTTGGTCTTACCGGCCCCGTTTGCGCCCATGATCAATCTAACCATAAGTATCACTCCTCTTGATAAGATCGGGATGGTTATTCCCTGTCATTAAGATACCATATTGCCGACCAAATGGCAATGGGAAAAACGCTATTTTACAGATTTGTAGAAATGGTGTAAAGAGGCGGTCAAGCTCTGTGCAGTTTTTCCGCCAGTTCCTGCCGCAGGGCCTCGTAGCCGGGCTTTCCCAGCAGGGCGAACATATTCTTCTTATACGCCTCCACCCCCGGCTGGTCGAAGGGATTCACGTCCAGCAAGTAGCCGGACAGGCCGCAGGCGTACTCGAAGAAGTAGATGAGCTCACCCAGCGTGAAGGCATTGATCTGGCCGGTGCGGAGGATGATGTTGGGGACGCCGCCCTCCACATGGGCCAGCAGTGTGCCGTCCATGGCCTGCGTGCGGATGAAATCCACGTCCTTCCCGGCCAGAAAGTTCAGGCCGTCGCCGTCGGTCTCATCCAGCGGCACCACCTGCGGCCGGTGGGAAGCGCCGAAGCGCACCACCGTCTCGAACAGGGAACGCTCCCCCTGCTGGATATACTGACCCATGGAGTGCAGGTCCGCCGTGAACTCCACGCTGGCGGGGAAGAGCCCCTTGTGTTCCTTGCCCTCGGACTCGCCGTACAGCTGCTTCCACCACTCCGCCATGAACCGGAAGCTGGGCTCATAGGCCGCCAGCACCTCGATCTTCTTGCCGGTGCGGTACAGCTCATACCGGGCGGCGGCATACTGCCAGGCGGGGTTTTCCGCCATGTCCGTCTTGGCGCAGACCTCCATCATAGTCTCGGCACCCTCCATCAGCTGGCAGATATCCACCCCCGCCACGGCGATGGGCAGCAGGCCCACAGCGGTGAGGACACTGTACCGGCCGCCGATGTCGTCAGGCACCACGAAGGTCTCGTAGCCCGCTTGATCCGCCAGAGCCTTCAGCGCCCCCTTGCGGCGGTCGGTGGTGGCGTAGATGCGCCGGGCCGCCTCCTCTGGGCCGTACCGCTCCTCCAGCAGCTTCCGGAAGAAACGGAAGGCCACCGCAGGCTCCGTGGTGGTGCCGGACTTGGAGATGACGTTGACGGAGAAGTCCACCCCCTCCAGCAGGTCCATAAGCTCCGCCATCTGGTCGGAGGACAGGCCGTTGCCGGTGAAGTAGATGTTGGGGGTGTCCTTCTTTTTCAGGTTATAGTTGGGGGAGCACAGGCACTCGATGACGCCCCGTGCGCCCAGATAGGAGCCGCCGATGCCGATGACCACCAGCGCCTGAGAGTCCTGCTGAATTTTTCGGGCCGCCGCCTGAATGCGGGCGAACTCCTCCCGGTCATACTGCCGGGGCAGCTGCACCCAGCCGGTGAACTCGCCGCCTGCGCCGTCACCGTGCTGCAAATGGCTGTGGGCCAGCCGCAGCTGGGCG
The DNA here is from genome assembly GCF_018408575.1 of Vescimonas coprocola. NCBI lineage: Bacteria > Bacillati > Bacillota > Clostridia > Eubacteriales > Oscillospiraceae > Vescimonas > Vescimonas coprocola. The sequence continues at coordinate 1,957,950 of NZ_AP023418.1, read as the reverse complement.
GCACGGGCCTCCTCGTAGGGCAGCGGGATAAACTGCCGGATATGGGACAGATCCATCTGTATCATATCAGATGCCTCCTCTGTACAATTTGGTTTATCATACAACGTTTTCCCGTGGAATACAAGAGGAAACCTACCCAAAAGCGGCTTTCAGCCGGCAAAAAATGCCGCCGACAGCATCCGGCGCAGCATGGTACCGAAGGTGAGACGCTCCACGCTCTGCGCCGCCCGGATGGGGATGGACTGCACCGTCTCGCCGGCGGCATCCGTCACTGTCAGAGTCCCCAGTTCCTGTCCGGTGGACACCGGGGCCTCCACCTGTTCCGCCAGTGTGACGGACTGGGACAGACCCCCGGCCTGACTTTTCTGCACCAGCGCCACCGCCTCCTGCGGGTCGATGCAGGGCTGCACCGTCTCCGTCTCCCCCAGCACCACCGGGATGGCGGGGAAAGGTTCCTCCGGCGCCGTGTGCAGCAGGGCGTAGGTGGAGAAGCCGTAGTTCAGCAGGGCCTTGGCATCCTCGAACCGCTGCTGGCCGGTGGGGGACTTCAGCACCACGGCGATGAGCTCCATGCCTTCCCGCTCCGCCGTGGCGGACAGGCAGTATTTGGCGCTGTCGGTGGAGCCGGTTTTCAGACCCGTGGCCCCGTCGTAGAACCGGATCAGCTTATTGGTGTTGGCCAGCTGGAAGGTGCCGTCCCGCAGGGTATCCATCCAGATGGTGGTGTAGCGGCGGATGTCCGGGTGCTTTTCTATGAGCTCCCGGCTCATGAGGGCGATGTCCCATGCACTGGTGACGTGGCCCTCCGCCGGAAGGCCGGTGCAGTTGACGAAGTGGGTGTCCGTCATGCCCAGCTCCTTGGCCCGTGTGTTCATCTGCTCCACAAACAGCTCCGTCACCCCGGCCACGCACTCCGCCAGCGCCACGGCGGCGTCGTTGCCGCTGGCCACGCACACCGCCTTCAAAAGATCGTCTACGGTGATCTGCTCACCCTCCGACAGGTAGACGTGGCTGCCGCCCATAGAGGCGGCGTAGGCGCTGACCGTCACCACGTCGTCGTAGTGGAGGCTGCCCTTTTCGATGGCCTCCATGGTCAAAAGCAGCGTCATCACCTTGGTGACGCTGGCCGGCTCCAGCGCCTCGTGCTCATTTTGGGCGTACAGCACCTGTCCCGTCTCTTTCTCCATCAGCAGCGCCGCCTCCGCCCGTATCGGCAGCTCCACCGCTCCGGCCTGTGTCGGCGTCAGCGCCAGCACCAGCAGGAGCGCCGCCCATAAGCCCGCCATCCGTCTCATATGCAGCCCTCCGTTCCGTTTTGTTTCCAGCATATGCGGCGGTGAAATTTTCATGCCGCCGTCGACAAAATTTCCGGTTGCAAAGCCGGGGGATATCTGCTATAATGAGCAGGTATTCAAAATGCAGGGTTAGTACATCGGTAGTACATCGGCTTCCCAAGCCGAGGAGGCGGGTTCGATTCCCGTACCCTGCTCCAAAAAAGGACTTCAAGAGAAATCTTGAAGTCCTTTTCCTTTTGGATGCAAACCGTTGTGCCACAAGGCTTTGCGGGATTTGCACTATGGGAATTGCTGCGACATTTTCATAAAAATTTTATAAGGGTTGCATACACAAGGGCAACAAACTACTGCCTGACACAGTAATATAAGAGGCTTTTCATGGATGGCCTAATCTGTTATAGTAGAAAGGAAGAAGTTTGTGCGTAGCTTGAAGTATAAATATTGGAAATCCGTCATCGATCTCCGAAGATGTATGGAATGCAAAAAGCATCAAGGGAAAATTTACTTGCTCTATGATATTATTCCAGAAGAACCACCGCTCCATCCTAATTGTCGCTGCTCTGTTCAACGCTTAGTGGCAAAACGGCTGGCACAGCGACAAAGATTGGCCTGCGGGGGGCCGATTGGTGGCTAAAAACTTTTCGTCAGCTACCTGGATACTATATAACTGAGGACGAAGCTAGCAAGTTAGGATGGATTCCGATTTTAGCAAATCTTGTCAGTGTTGCACCTGGTAAGATGCTGACAAAGGGCGTTTACAAAAACAGAGACAAGCGGCTCCCCGATGCACTTGGACGAATATGGTACGAGGCTGACATCCATTACTCTTTTGGTTACCGAGGCGGTGAACGAATTCTCTACTCCAACGATGGATTGATTTTTGTTACTTACGACCATTACGCCACATTTGTCGAGATTGTTTGACAGAAAGGAGCTTTGTTATGAATCGCAACGCATATACGCCCATTACAGCCGACCCCGTTTTACTGCGCCTGAACAGCTGCAGGGACTGGGGCACATTACATCAGCGTATCCGCAAGGCATTTGGATTTCCCGACTATTACGGGGAAAACTGGGATGCCATGTGGGATTGCCTGACGGATGTGTTTTTGCAGCCGGTGCAAAGGCACATTGTGGTGGAGGGCTTTGACGCCATGCCGCAGGGGCTGCGGGCGTACGCCGCTCCGATGCAGGAGATTTTCAGTGACCTTCAGGAGAAATACCCTTGGGTCTCGGTCACATACCGCTGATCGCAGGGATCGCAAAAAGCTATGGGCAGCCAGAGGGAGGAAGGACACCCCGCAAGGGTGTCCTTCCTGCTGTTATGCCCTGATAGCGTGCGCTGTCGAAGGACAGCACACGTTTTTCACCGGATATCGTACTTTTTCATTTTATAGGCGAGGTTCTGCTTGCTGACCTGCAGCTCCGCCGCCGTTTTGGTGAGGCTGCCGCCGTTGCGGCGGTAGGCGTCCTCGATGAGGAGGACCTCGTACCGAGCCAGCATCTCGTGGAGGGGCAGGCCTCGGACGTCCTCGGCGTGCATGGTGTCCACCGCCAGCCGGGAGAGGATGTAGTTGGGGATATCGTTGCGGGTGAGGATGGCGGTGTGATTGTTGTGGAAGGCGGATTCGATGACGTTTTTCAGCTCCCGGACGTTGCCGGGCCAGTTATAGGCCAGAAAGATATCCTGTACCTCGCTGCTGTATGCCATGATCTGCTTGTGGAATTTCTTGTTGTAGTGCTTGCGGAAATATTCCATCAGCAGGGGGATATCCCCCTTCCGCCGGTACAACTCCGGGATATCGTACCGCAGCACACACAGGCGGTAGAAGATATCCTCCCGGATCTTATTCCGCTCTACGCAGCCCTCCGGGTCCTCGTTGACGGCGGCGATGATCCGCACGTTCACCTGCTTTTCCTCCTTGGCACCGATGCGGCGGATGCAGTTGTCCTCCAGCACCCGCAGCAGCTTGGCCTGCGCCGTCAGCTCCATGGAGTTGATCTCGTCGAGGAACAGCGTGCCGCCGTCGGCCAGCTCGAACAGACCCGGCGTATCCTTAGCCCCGGTGTAGCTGCCCTTGGTGGTGCCGAAGAGGATGCTCTCCAGCAGAGTACTGGGGATGGAGGCGCAGTTCTGCTTGATGAAGGGGGCATCCTTGCGGCGGCTGGTTTTCTGGATGGCGTTGACAATGAGCTCCTTTCCGGTGCCGGTCTTGCCATAGACCAGCACATGGGCATCGCTGTCGGCGGTCTGCAAGATCTTCTCCTTGATGCGGATCATCTCGCCATCCTGCGTGACGATGTCCTCCAGCGACTGGTCGGAGGTGTTGTAGCTTTTGGTGAGGGCGCTGATGAGGCTGATGTCGAAGCTTAGCCGCCGCTCGGTGACGTGGGCATCCTTGTAGATGACCATATCGATGACGCCCACCACTTCGCCGTGCTCCTTAATGGGGACGGCGCTGCAGTTGGCCTCCATGGCGTCCCCCTTGTAGTTGATATAGGTCTGCTCGTAGTTGATGAAGCTCTCTCCTGTTTTCAGCGCCCGGCAGATGTAGCTGTCCTCCCGCTTCAGGGTGGGATAAATTTCAAAGAGACTGCGGTTCAGAGGCTCGTCCTGCCGCAGGTTTACCAGATCGGGATAGGCGGTGTAGTAGTGGCGGATGATGCAGTTTTTGTCCACCACCATCAGGCCGTCCACATAGTCCACCAGACGGAGCATTTGTTCAAAGTTCTTGTTCATAGTTCATACCTCCTGAGAAAAAGAATGGGGAAGGGGCGAGACAAAAAATCTTGACACGGCGCAGAGCAAGGGCGGAAGTGAAAGGCGGCTGCACTGCCGGATCGGGTGACTGTTTGGCGAAAACGCCGAGTTTTCCGGGAAAATCTTGTGAAAACCGCTGGACGAGGAGCGAAACTTGCGGAATAACCGTGGAAGCTGTCATGCTGGCACGGGAGTTGCTATTTATCTTGGCATCAACTAAATATGCGAGGAGATACCATGAGCGATCATAAAATCAAGAATAAAGAGAGCCTGCTGTCCCACGGCGACGCCGGGGCCAAGGCGCAGGTGCTGGAGCTGACGGAGCGGGTGCTGCAACGGCTGGATGCCCGGAAGCGACTCCACGAGATGATGCATCGGGAGGGCAGCGAGCTGGTCATCGGAAGCCGCCGCCACGATCTGAGCCGGTACCGTCATGTGTACGCCTTTTCCTCCGGCAAGGCGGGCAATCACATGGCACGGGCCTTCGAGGATCTGCTGGGGGAGTATCTGACGCTGGGCGTCACCATCATCAAGCTTCGGGATGAGGAGGACGTCTATCGAAAGACGGAGGTCTATGTGGGCGGGCATCCCCTGCCCAATGAGGAGGGCATCCGGGGCTGCCAGCGGATGATCGACATCGCAGAGCAGATGGGGCCGGACGACCTGTTGCTGCTGGGCCTTACCGGCGGGTGCTCAGCGCTGATGGGCTACCCGGTGGAGGGAACCACACTGGAGGATCTGCAGGAGGCCACGGATGTGATGCTGAAAGCCGGGATGTGGGTCATGGACATCAACGACATCCGGGGGCATCTGTCCCGCATGAGCCGGGGACGGCTGGGGCAGCACATCCACGGGGCCAAGATCCTCTGCTTTGAGATCTGGGACGCCGTGGGGCTGGATGATATCACCGATTACACGGAGCCGGTACCCATTATGGGGACCCCTGTGGGCTACGACACCGTGACCTTCCAGGACATCGGTGCCATCCTCCGCAAGTACCATATCGAGGACAAGCTGCCCCGCAATGTGGCCCGGTATCTGCTGGACTATGACCCGGCGCAGGAAACGCCCCAGACCATGACCAACGATGTGGATTACTATATCGTCAACACCCTGCCGGACTCCTGCCAGGCGGCGCTGGAGGCGGCGGAGGAGATGGGAATCCCCGCCCATGTGCTGACTACCTACGCCGAGGGGGAGAGCCGGGACTACGGCACCTTTATGGCCTCGCTGGCCCATGAGGTGGTGAAGAACGAACGGCCCTTCCGGGCGCCCTGCTTCCTGTTCTCCGCCGGGGAGACTACCACCGCCATTCCTGACAGCAGCCTTATCCGGGGCCATGGCGGCCCGTCACAGGAAATGACGGCGGCCTTTGCCGTGGCAGCGGAGGGGTTGAAGAATGTGTGCCTGCTGTCCATGGACAGCGAGGGTACCGACGGCACCACCCCGGTGGCAGGCGGCCTGACCGACGGCACCACCGGGACTGCTGCCGCAGAGCGGGGCATCGACCTGCGGAAGGCGCTGCGGGAGCACGCCGCCTATGAGGCGCTGGAGCCGCTGGGGGATACGGTGCTCACCGGGAACACGGGAACCAATTTGTGCGATTTTAATGTGCTGTACATCGGTACACAGGAGTAAGGAGGAACTATTATGAAAATTCAGGATTTGCGGGCCAGAGAGATCATCGACTGCAAGGGAAAGCCCCTGCTGGAGGTGGATATCATCACCGAGGATGGCACCATGGGCCGGGCAGCGTCCCCCTCCGGTATCTCCGCCGGGGAACACGAGGCTATGGTGCTGCGGGACGGTGACCGGAGCCGTTATGACGGCAACGGCGTCCGCAAGGCCGTGGAGATGGCGGAGAAGGTGGTCCTGCCTGCCATCCGGGGCATGGACGTGCTGGACCAGCAGGCGCTGGACCGCCGTCTCATGGAGCTGGACGGCACCCCCAACAAGTCCCGTCTGGGGGGCAATGTCACGTACAGCACGTCGCTGGCGGTCATGCGGGCCGGATGCCAGCTGCGCCATGTGTCCCAGTACCGCTATCTGAACCCCGGTGACATTCGCACCATCCCCCTGCCCACCTCGGATATGTTCGCCGGAGGCAGCTATGAGGACGACACCATGCCGGTGCAGGAGACCACCATTGTTCCCTATAAGGCATCCTCCATCGCTGAGGCTACGGAGATCCTCTGCAAGGTCTATAAGAAGCTGCCGGAGGTCATCCGGGAGTTTCAGGGGGGCCGCCGTCCGGAGATCGGCGCCATGTCGGAGTATATGGCCCCCAGCACCGATTTCATGGACTGTCTGGATATCCTCTATGAGACGGCCAAGCGCTGCCACTGCGAGGAGAAGATCGCCTTCCATATGGACTGCGCTTTCAGCGAGATCTACGACGCCAAGCGGGGTACCTATCACTACTGCGGCCGGGAGGTGGATCTGGACGAGATCATCGGCATCCTGAAGCAGGCCACGGAGAAGTACAACTTCCTCTACATCGAGGATCCGGTGGACGAGAACGACTGGGAGGGCTGGGTGAAGGCCGCCAAGGCGCTGGATCGTACCACCCTCTGCGGCGACGACCTCACCGTCACCAACATCGACTATCTTCGCAAGGCACTGGACATGGGGGCCTGCGGGGCCTTCGTCTTTAAGCCCAATCAGGTGGGGACCGTTACGGAGGCTATGGAAGCCCAGCGCTATGCCGTGGAGCACGGAATGTTCTCCATCCCCTCCATCCGGGCGGGCGGCGTCAGCGACGACCCTGTGGCGGACATGGGCATCGCCGGCGGAGCGGCGGCGGTGAAGCTGGGCCCGCCCAAATTCGGTCACGCCATTCACATCGTCAACTCTCTGCTGCGGGCGGAGACGGAGCTGCCGGCAGCCAAGCCCTTCGACTTCTCGCCCTTCGTGAAGTTCTGAGGTACTTGCCCCTATTGTAAGAGATACTAAGGGAAAATACAAGATTTTTTACAAAATAGTTAATGAAATCGGATACGACGTAAAAATATTTTTACCAATTTGATCTCTACACCCCCTCAAGTAGGAGACCGCAGCGGACGCAGAACACGGCGGCGCTGCGGTCTCCCTGCGAAAAAACGGCTTGCGCCGGGGCGGTGGATGCACTATAATAAACTATGATAATATGATAACAAAAAAATCCCGTGCAGGGAGATCCGGGAGGGAAGCACAGTGGAACTGGAGCTGAGGCAGGAACAACAGCTGTCCATGCGGCAGCTGCATAGTCTGCGGCTGCTGCAAATGGGGCGGCTGGAGATACGGGAGTATCTGGAGAGCGTGGCGCAGGAAAACCCCACGGTGGAGCTGGAGCTGCCCCACGAGGAGGAGCCTCTGACCCGGCGGGCCGAGCGCTGGCTGGACCGCTGGCGCTGGCTGGAGGAAAACGACCGCCAGAACAGCTACTATGAGCGGCCCAATCAGGAGGAAGAGGACTCCCCCATGAACCGTATCGGCACCGATGGCGGTCTGGCGGAGACGTTGGAGAGCTTTCTGTGCCGCCAGATCGCCGGACTGGAGGTGCCGGAGAGGCAGCGGCAGCTGCTTTACTATCTGGTGGGCTGTCTGGAGGACAGCGGGTACCTCACCGTGCCGACGGAGGAGCTGGCCGCCGGGGCTGGTGTGCCGGAGGAGGAGTTGCGCCGCGGCATCGCACGGCTGCAGACGCTGGAGCCGGCGGGAGTGGGGGCTGCGGATCTGAGCCAGTGCCTGTACCTGCAGCTGCAGCGCATCGGAGACGACGGCCCCGCCACCCAGATCGTGCTGCATCATCTGGAGGCGCTGGCCAGGAACCGCTATCACCAGATCGCACAGACCCTGCATATCTCGCAGGAGGAGGTGCGCCGGGCCCAGCAGCGCATCCGGCAGCTGGATCCCCGGCCGGGGCGACAGTTCAGCCCGCCGGAGCCGGCCCCCATGGTGTACCCGGATGTGTTTGTGGTGGAGCAGGAGGGGGAGTTCGTCTGCGATGACCACCGGCGTCCGGCCCCCATGCTGCACCTGAACCGGTATTATCAGGATCTGTACCGCCAGACGGATGATCCGGAGGTCAAAAAGTATCTGGCGGAGAAGCTGGTGCAGGCGGAGAACGTGTTGTTTGCCCTGCGGCAGCGGGAGAGCACCATGCTGCGCTGCGCCCGGTTCGTGGCGGCGGGGCAGCAGGCATTCTTCCGGGATGGACCCCGTGCCTTGCGGCCCATGTACATGACGGAGGCGGCACAGGCGCTGGACGTGCATCTGTCCACCGTCAGCCGTGCGGTGAAGGACAAGTACCTCCAGTGCCGGCAGGGGGTGTTCCCCCTGAGCTACTTTTTCTCCGCTCCAGCCCCGGACGGCAGCGATGTCAGCCGCCGGGCGGTGCTGCTGCGGCTGCGGGAGCTGATCGACGGGGAGGACAAGGCTCATCCCCTGTCGGATGAAAAGCTGCGGTGCCTGCTGGAGCAGAAGGGCTGTGTTTTGTCCCGGCGCACCGTGGCCAAGTACCGGGAGGAGCTGGGCATCCCCGGCACGGCGGGCCGCCGGGAGTAACAGCATAAGCTTATTTTTTCAAGCAGCAGCGGGGAGCCGAATGGCTCCCCGCTGCTGCTTTCACCTGTGGGAGTGGGATTGGATCACTTCCGCAGCACGGTGTACTTGTCCATAAGCTCGTGGTTGATCTCCACGCCAAGGCCCGGCTTCTGGGGCACGGCAATATAGCCGTCCTTATCCACCACCAGAGGCTCCGTGAGCATCATGTCACGCACCTCGTAGGGCCAGTAGGGAGGATCGTAGCAGTACTCGATGAAGGGGCAGTTGCTGACGGCACCCGCCATATGCAGGGCGGCGGCCATACCCATGCCGTGAGTCCAGGTGTGGGGGGTGTAGATCTTGTTCTCCGCTTCCGCCATGGCCGCCACCTTCCGGTTCTGCACGAAGCCGCCGGAGAGCACCACGTCCATCTGATAGATGTCGAAGCAGTTGTGCTTGATGAGGTCACGGTACTCGTGGACCTGAGCGTTCAGCTCGCCGCCGGCCACATGGAGGGTGGTGCGCTTGCGCAGCTCTGCCAGACCCTCGAAGTCGTAGCCGTACAGGGGCTCCTCGATCCACTCGATGCCGATCTCCTCGAAGGCACGGCACACGTTCAGAGCCTTCTTCAGATCCCACTTGGCCACGGACCGCTTGCCGGTGAAGAACCAGCCCTGATTGGCGTCCACGGCGATCTTCAGCTTGTCGCCTACCCGCTTTTTGATCTCGGCGATGATACGGACGTCCTCGAAGGGATCGTCGTGGTGAGCACGGAGCTTCATCATCTTGAAGCCCTCGGCAATATACCGCTCAGCGTCCTCCACACGCTCCTCCACGGACTTCAGGGAGCCGGTGCTGGCGTAGGCCAGAACCTTATCCTGCACGCCGCCCAGCATCTTGTAGATGGGGAGGTTGGCGTATTTGCCCAGTGCATCCCACACGGCTACCTCCACGCACCAGGGGCGGTAGGCGTACAGGGAGGCGTTGACGAGGCCGGTGTTGATGGCCTCCACCTGCGTGATCTCCTTGCCGATGACCAGCGGGCGGATGTGGGTGTCCCAGATACCCGCCAGCAGCTGGGAGGAGTCGCAGGCGGCACCGTAGCCGTGGATACCGTCATCGGTGATGATCTCAGCGATGGTAACGAACAGCTTGGTCTCCGGATTGCCGGGGTTCCAGGTGGAGGGGAAGGGATGGGGCAGGGGGACTTCCACCACCTGCAGCTTCGCGTCGATAATTTTCACGGTTATATCCTCCTATTCGTGTCCAAAATTTGGATGGGATCAGGCGGCATCCTGAGAGGCCTTGGCATCCTTGCCACGGCCCACGTGCTTGTTCAGCAGGAAGGACACCAGGCAGATGAGCACCAGCGTGATGGCAAGCCCCACGAAGGCACCGCCTTTCATCAGGCCGCTGACGATATAGCCTACCAGAGACGAGCCGGCTACCGTCAGGGCGTAGGGCAGCTGCGTGCGCACGTGGTCGATGTGGTCGCAGGAGGAGCCCATGGAGGACATGACGGTGGTGTCGGAGATGGGGGAGCAGTGGTCGCCGAAGATACCGCCGGACAGCACCACGCCGATGGCCATGCCTACGGGGGCGCCGATGGAGATGGCCAGGGACACGGCGATGGGGATGAAGATGGCGAATACGCTCCAGGAACTGCCGGTGGAGAAGGAGGTCAGGCAGGCAGCGATGAAGATGATAGCGCACATAGAGGTGGGGGTCAGGAAGCTCTCGCAGGTGCTGACGATCCAAGTGGAAGTGCCGCAGGCGGAGCAGATGCTGCCGATGCCCCAGGCCAGCATGAGGATCATCAGGACCTCCATCATGCCCGTGCAGCCCTCGATGAAGGTGCTCAGGGCCTTCTTGAAGTTCCAGACCTTGGTGATCATGCCCATGATGATGGCGGAGATGGAGGCCAGAATGAAGGCGGTATCCAGCGCCCGCAGGGAGCTGCCGTTGGCCAGCGCACCAAAGATGCCATTGGTCTTGATGTCACCGGTGTAGAACAGGCCCACGAAGATGAACACCAGCAGCACGATGACGGGAACCAGCATATTCCAGATGGAGGGCTTGGCACCTTCCGGAAGCTCCTCCTGCTCGACCTCACGGCGGATCTCGGCGCCGTCACGGAACAGCTTGCCGGTGAGCAGCGCACGGTCCTCGGCCTTCTTCATGGGGCCGTAGTCCCAGCCGGTGACGGCGATGATGAGCACCATGAGGATGGAGCCGATGGTGTAGTACTGATAGGGGATACCGGCCACGAAGTCTGTCTGAGGATTGCCGGTATAGCCGGTGGAGGTGTAGAAGGTGGCGATGAGGCCGATGATGTAAGCGCCCCAGGCGGAGATGGGGAACAGAGTGGGGACGGCCGCCGTGGTGGAGTCCACGATGTAGGCCAGCTTCTCACGGGAGACCTTTACCTTATCGGTAAAGCTGCGGCAGATGGGGCCTACCAGCACGGGGTTGGTGGAATCGGAGAACCAGACGAACACGCCGCCCAGCCAAGTCAGCACCTGAGCGCCCCGGCGGGTCTTGCCTGCGCCGCGGCTGACGGCATTGGCGAAGGCTTGGGCGCCTCCGTTCTTTTCCAGCAGCAGCGACAAACCGCCGCAGAAGGTGGTCAGCGCCAGGATGCGCTGGTGGTCGGTATCCTCGAAGCCGGGGAGGATGTAATCGAAGAAGGTGCTGTAAAAGCCCTCCCACAGATTACCGCCGCACAGCATCACGGCACCGACGAACACGGCAATGAACAGGGACAGCACGACCTGGCGTGTGATGACCGCCAGGACAATGGCCAGCAGAGGGGGAACGATGGCCAATAGGGTAGGTGAAAACTCCATATGTCGTCCTTTCCTCACTCGAAGAGTGAAACATAAATTCTGCGGTCCGTGGACCGTCTGCCCATAGTAATAGCAAGTGACGTGCCAGTCTGAGAAACGGCGATTTTTCGGGGATTTTGGGGGACGGTAAAAGCAATGAGTTCCATTTTGTCAAAAATATTTGATTTTGCATCCGGATACTGGTGTTTTCTGTCAAGAGAATTTGACAAATCCGGAGAAATATGAAGAAATTGTAAAAAATTGACGTATGGGGGAGTACTTGTGGGGGCTACTCCGAAGGCAGATGCTTTGCCAGAAGTGGTTGGTTACCTCCGGCGGGTATAGCTTTCCCCTGATCGCAGCAGAAAGCCTGCACCGTCGTGTCATCCGGTTTCTTGTTGCGTCATTGCCAAGCCAGTGCGCACACTGGCTGTGGCGATCCGTCCCCCACGGTAGAGCAGCAAGCTTCTTCAACCACCCAATAAAGCGGCAGCGTGAGTAGGAGAAAGGCGATTCCCTGTTTTGGCGGGATTTAGGAAGTAACTCTTGCACAGAAAAGAGGAAGTCTTGAAACCTAAGGTTTCAAGCGGCATTCTTTGGTAACTTTCTGCTGCTATTGGCAGAAAGTTACCCGCCGGAGGCAAAAAGAAAAAGCCACCCGCCGGAGGCAAAATACGACACATTTGCAAAGCGGCCTTGTAATGACGGAAGAATGAGCCGCAGCCACGGCAGGGGCTTCCCCTTGATTCCGGCGGCGGGGTCTGATATAATATTTGGGATTTTTCCCCGGCGGAGAGGTCAGAAAGCGAGTGATACCATATGCCTTTTCAGAAAATGACCATCGATGATATCCCGGTGATCGCCCCATATTTCCGCTTCGTCACCACCAACACCTGCGATTTCACCGTGGGCGGGATGTTCATGTGGCGGGACTACTTCCACATGGCGTGGCAGGTGAAGGACGGCGTGCTGTACTCCACCCTCACCGGTGAGGACGGAAATCTCTACTACAACCTGCCATTGGGGGAGGACATCCCCGCCGGACTGCGGCAGTGTCTGGCCCGCCACCCGGAGCGGCCGGTGCGGTTCTGCACCATCCCGGAGGCGGATCTGCCCCTGTTCCGGGAGCTGCCGGGCCGGGTGGAGATCACGGAGGAGGAGAATTTTGCCGACTATCTGTACTCCGCTGAGGAGATGATCCAGCTGTCCGGCAAGAAGTTCAGCGGCCAGCGCAACCACATCAGCCGTTTCCTCCGTACCTGCCAGAGCTGGAGCTTCGAGCCGCTGGACAGCACCGACGCAGCGGAGGTGGAGGCCTTTTTTCACACCCTGAACAAGAAGCTCAACTACGCCCCCGGAGAGGCGGCGGAGGAAAACCACAAGGTGCAGGAGGTGCTGGAGCATCTGGATCAGTACGGTCTGGTGGGCGGCGTTCTCCGGGCCGACGGGGCCATCGTGGGCTTCACACTGGGGGAGGTGCTGCGGGACACCCTGTACATCCACATTGAGAAGGCGGACCGGGACTACCCCGGCGCCTATCAGATGCTGTGCCGCCAGTTCTGCACCGCCTATGCCGACGGTCTTGCGTATGTGAACCGGGAGGAGGACATGGGGGATCTGGGCCTGCGGAAGGCCAAGCGGGATCTGCACCCGGTGACGCAGCTGAAGAAGTACACCGTGGAGGTGTGGTGACTGTTCCCCTCCTACGGACAAAACGGTTGCGCCGTGCCGCAGAATGAAGTATAATCAAAGAGCATTCCATGAAAAAATGACAGGAGGCATTTCTCATGCAAAAACTGGAGAAACAATTTCACATCCACTGTGTGGAGGGCGACGTGGGCCGGTATGTGATCCTGCCCGGCGACCCCGGCCGCTGCGAAAAAATCGCCGCCCTGTTTGACAACGCACACTTCGTGGCCCAGAATCGGGAGTACACCATTTACACCGGCACCCTGCTGGGGGAGAAGGTCTCCGTCTGCTCCACCGGCATCGGCGGCCCTTCGGCCGCCATCGCCATGGAGGAGCTGCACAATATCGGCGCCGACACCTTTATCCGGGTGGGTACCTGCGGCGGCATCGATCTGGATGTCCGCTCCGGCGACGTGGTGGTGGCCACCGGCGCCATCCGCTTCGAGCATACCAGCCGGGAGTATGCGCCCATCGAGTACCCCGCCGTGGCCAACTTCGAGGTGACCACAGCGCTGGTGGAGGCGTCTCGTGCGCTGGGCAAGCGGACGCAGGTGGGCGTGGTGCAGTGCAAGGACGCCTTCTACGGTCAGCACAGCCCCGCCAGGATGCCGGTGTCCTATGAGCTGCTGAACAAGTGGGAGGCGTGGAAGCGTCTGGGCGTCAAGGCCAGCGAGATGGAGTCCGCTGCCCTGTTCGTGGTGGCGGATGCGCTGGGCTGCCGCTGCGGCTCCTGCTTCCATGTGATCTGGAATCAGGAGCGGGAGGCCGCCGGTCTGGATCAGGACATGAGCGAGGACACCACCTCCGCCGTGCAGGTGGGCGTGGAGGCCCTGAAGCGCCTTATCGCCGCCGATCGGTTCCAGAAGGAGCAGTAAGGGGACAAGGGCATAAAACTCCCTGTGGGGCTGGCGGAGCAAGGAGGGCATCGAGATGTGGAAGCAGAATCGATCATTATTCGCCTACTTCCGATTCATGGGCTATGTGATGATGATTGTGGGCATCTACCTGATCGTAAACGGGATCAAGGACTATGCAGAGCAATCCCGCCAGAAGGACTGGCTCACCACGCAGGCAACGGTCACGGATGTCTCCAGCGAGGTAGTCAGCTCTTCGCCCGGAAGGCATGGTAGCAACAGCAGTACCTACTACATTATGGCATATGAGTATGCCGTGGACGGTGAAACCTATACGGGCCGCACAGGGCGTATGTCATCGCCCCGTCTGATTGGTACTGTCATTACCGTGAAATATGACCCGGAAATGCCGGAAGAGAATACGGCGATTCTCTCTCCCAATACCCACAATCTGCTGGTCCTTTTGATTTTGGGAACGGCCATCGCAGTGGTGGGCTTTTCCCTCTCTGGGGTGCTGGAGCTACTTCGCAGCCTTCTGCGAAGGACGCACACAGAGGAGCTGAAGAAATCGGTTCCGGAGACAGACACGGGATTTGATTCAACGGCCATTGCAAAAATCCCGGCGAAGCAGTGGGTCCCCCGACTTGCGGCTTGGCTTCTTGCGTTCGTCGCCCTCGTCCTTTTCGTGAAATTCTTCCTCACGTCGGGAACTTCGGACTTGGATAAGTTCCGCAAGGCCGCAGCGGCAGCCGGCTATACTGCCGTGGACTCTACGGAGGATATCCGCCAGAGCTGGGGCGTCGGTTCCATGCTGATCCGCTCTGTTTCCGTGCATGAGGACTCTCTGCGGTTGGACTACTGCAGGCTGGATTCCGCAGATGCCTGCTACCGTTTCTATGCCGCTGCGACCCTCCCCATCACCGGTGAGGTGACGGAGAGCAATACCTTTACTGGTCAGGTCTATGCCGTGGACAGCCCCACGAATTTCGCAGCAAAGATCCGCAGTGGACAGATAATGCTCTATGTGTATACCACGCAGGAGGGCAAGGCCGATGTGCTTGCGTTTCTGGAAGCTGCGGGCTGGTGGAGCGAATAAGAGGACGAAAATCCCATATACGGGATGCCAAGGGAATAAAGAACAAGGCTGGCAGGTCAATGACCTGCCAGCCTTGTTCTTTCGGCGTTGATGGATACTTGCAGCGCCCGATGGCACCTCGTTATACACGCAGAGAATTTTCCGCATTGGAAAGGGGCCTCTTACGTCTCCTCGAAGAGACTGGCCTGATAGGGCAGGGGGGAGCGCCCGATCTGACGGAACTGGGCGGCGTTTTCCTCCGCCAGAGTATCGCAGATGGCCATTTTCCGGATGATATTTTTCACGGTGCTGTCCAGCGTCGTCCCCTCCCGATAGTCGGCGGGGAAGATGAAGTCCACCCGGCCCTTGCTCAGCAGATCCTCCACCCCCTGACGGTTCTCCTCCTGATACACGGCGATGGCCTGCCCGCCGTAGGCCCGCATCATCTTCATGCACGGCACGTCCGACAGGCCGTCCCCCACATAGATCATGTTGGTGAAGGGGATGCGCTTGCTGTCGTCGGGCATGGAGTCGTTGAGGGTCTTGTCGTCGGACACATCCAGCACACCCTTATTGATACGGTAGACGAACTGGGTCTTGTTGGTGAAATTCACGTCCAGCTTGGGCCAGCAGGCCAGCCCCTCCTCGTTGTAGAAGAACTCGCAGGCGTAGATCTCCCGGAACTCATGGGCGATGCCGCTGCCCTCGATGATCTCCCGCAGACCGGAGGAGATGACGTAGTGCTCGATCTCCACCCCCAGCTGCTGGCCGAAGGCGTTGATGCGGCGGAACCACTCCCGCACGCCGGGAAAGAGTACCATGTCCCGGCCGCAGCGCACCAGAAAGTCCCGCTCCAGCCGCCGGTTCTGCTCCCGGCACTCATGGATCATGGTGTACATATAGGCCAGCAGGCCATCCATGTGGTTATCCCGGCCAAAGCCGTTGGCCTTCTGCCAGAACTGGGCCGGGGTATACCCCAGCTCCGGGATGAAGGTGTAATTCTCCATGTCCGTGGTACACAGGGTCTTGTCAAAATCGTACAACAGGGCGATGATGGGGCGGGCCATAGTGTCACTCCTTTGATGGGTTGGATAGCAGATAGCAAGCAGGGGCGGCTCACAGGAGCCGCCCCACGGTATTTAGTGTTCGCTGTTATAGTTGCGCCCGAACTTCAGGTCGTCTAAATTGAAGTCCGCCGAGAAGGGGGACTCCGTCTTGGCGGGCTCCTCCGCCGGGGCCTCCTGCGGGGTGGGTTCTTCTGCCGGAGCCTCGGCTTCCTCTGCGGGAGCCTCCTCCACCGGTGCGGCGGGCTCCTCCGCAGCGTCTGCCACGGGGACACGGCCCTCCTCCGGGGCGGGCAGGGTCACAGGCTGGCCCTCCTCCACCTCTGCCTCCGGCAGAGAGCGCAGGAAGCTCACCTGCTGGGCGCAGAGGTCTGCGCTGCGGCGCAGGAAATCGGACAGGCTGGCCTGGGCCATGGTCAGCTTGTGCTGGGCCTGCGCCACCTGCTGCTCCAGCTGGGCCACCTGCCGGTTGGCCTCCTCCTGAGCGTCCGAGAGCATCTTGTCCCGCTGGGCCTGTGCGTCGGAGACCATCTGGGCCGCCATCCGCTGGGCCGACAGCAGGGTGGAGCGCATGGCGTCCTCGGTGGCCCGATACTCCTCCACCTTCTCCGCCAGCACCTTCAGCTTGGCCTTCAGGGCGGCGTTGTCCTTATACAGGGCGGTATAATCCTCCGTCAGCGCATCCAGAAACTCGTCCACGGCGGCCATGCCGTAGCCATTGTTGAAGCCGGATGCCTTGGGGAACGTCTTTTCGGAAACTTCCTGCGGTGTAAACATGATCTATCCCTCCGATTTACATCTCTATCCGGCCCTTACAGGTACAGGCCGTTGTTCTCCAGCTCGTCGATCAGGTCGCCCATGAGATCCACGGAATAGGGCGTGATGATATAGGTATTGGTGGAGACCTTCTTGATCTTCCCGTCACCGGCGTAGGCCACGCCGGAGAGGAAATCCACCAGCCGCCGGGCCACATCCTTGTTGGTACCCTCCAGATTCAGCACCACCGTGCGCTTTTCCCGCAGATGGTCAGCGATCTCCGAGGCGTTTTCAAAGCGCTCCGGCTTTACCAGCACCACCTTCAGCTGGGTGGTGGCGTGGATGTTCACCACCTTGTTGCGCCGCTCCTCCGCAGGGACCTCCTTGCGGCGGGAGGACTCACGGGGTTCACGGGGCTCGAAGTAGGTCGGCTCGCTGTCACGGCCCACATCCTCCTCGTAATCGTCATCCTCATCGTCATAGGGATGAATGATCTTCTTAAATTCGTCCATCAGGCTCATGGAAAGACCCTCCTGTTTCTTTATTTGGTATAATCCCTGGCACCGAAAATAGCAGTCCCCACCCGGACCATATTGCTGCCGGCCCGGATGGCATCGGCAAAGTCGCCGCTCATGCCCATGGAGATGTATTCTAATTTATTATCGTATATTTTCCCGTTTATGTCAACATAAAGACGGTGCATTTTCTCGAAATATACCAGATTGCCGTGGGGGACCGTCTCCACCGGCGGGATGGTCATCAGTCCCCGGACCCGGACATGGGGCAGCTCACGGGCCAGAACGGCCGCCGCCTCCGTCTCCTCCGGGGCAAAGCCGCTCTTGGCCTCCTCGCCGCCGATGTTCACCTCCAGCAGGATATCCTGCACCAGCTGCTGCCGGGCAGCCTCCTTCTCCACCTCCCGCAGCAGGGCCTCGGAGCCGATGGATTGGATGAGAGCGGCCTTGCCCACCACCTGCCGCACCTTGTTGCGCTGCAGATGGCCGATGAAGTGCAGGGGCGCTCCGTCATAGGCGTTCTGAGCCAGCTTGGCGGTCATCTCCTGCACCCGGTTCTCCCCCAGAGCGTTCACTCCGGCGGCGATGGCCTCCTGACAGGCGGCGGCGTCGTTCATCTTGCTGGCGCCCACCAGAAAAATGTCCCGCTCGCTGCGGCCGCTTTCTCGGGCGGCCTCCGCCATCTCCCGCCGCACGGCGGCAATGTGTTCCGTAATGGTCATACAGATCTTTCCTTTCCCGATGGAATCTATTTATGTGGCTGCACTTATTGGCCGATGGCATCTGCTGGGCGGCTGCTACTGCACGATCTGTCCGCCGGAGAGCTTACTGGAGGTGACGATGACCTCGTCCCCCGGCCGCAGGACGGAAACGTCCTGACTCGGGCTGGCGGCCTGCACCAGACTGTATCCGTCGCCCCGATAGACCATGGACACCGGCTTGAAGCTGGCCACCTTGCCCACCACGCAGTAGACCCCCAGATGGTTGTCCTCGCTCATCCGCAGGGCGTTGGTGGGGATCCGCAGTCCCTCATAGGACCGCAGCACCAGCTGAGCCGCCTGATGGCGCAGCTGGGTGGTCTGGGCCAGATACTCCCGGCAGGTCAGCACCACCGCCTGCTTGCCGTCCTCGGCGGCACTGAGATAGGTGACCTGGGCGTCGATATCCTGCTGAGCACCCTTGGAAAACCGCAGGGTCAGCCAGTCACCCTTCTCCAGCTGCTGGGCCTGCTCCGCAGTGATCACGGCGGTGTAGTACCACTTCTCCCCGATGATGAGCTTTCCCAGAGAGCTGCCGCCGGTCTGGCCGGAGGGCAGTCCCTCCAGCTGGGAGGGGGTCACGGACTGCAAAAAATCCGGCGTCAGCAGGGATTCATAGCCGTCGCAGGCGGCGGAATAGGTGCCGGAGTGCTCTGCCGTCACCGTCCGGGCCCCGGAGAGGGAGCTTCGCAGAGCGGACAGCTCTCCTTGCACCGTGGCGATGTCCGCCTCGATCTCCTCGCCGGAGGAGTAGGTGTGGCTGCGCTTGAGGATGGCGGCCTTCAGCTGGGCCGTCTGGTCCGCCGCATCGCCGTAGTCACCGCCGGAGAGGGAACGGCGGATGTTCAGCAGGTTCTCGGTGATGGAGCCGTCCAGCTTCAGGGTGGCGTCGGGGTTCAGATAGGAGGACAGGGCGAATTGCAGCTGCTGCAGCTGCAGTTCCTTGGCCTCGATCTGCTGCACGGTGTCCAGCGCATCGCTGCCGCTGTATACCGTGGCCACCGTCTGGCCCTTGCCCACCCGTTCGCCCTCGCTGACCTCATGGCGCACGGTGCCGCTTTCACCGGAGAGGACCTCCTCGTCCCGGACCAGCCAGCCGCTGACGTCGATGGTGTCCTCGGCGGAGCTCTGATAGACCAGCGTGGTGGTGAAGGGGTCCGTCAGGGCAAAATAGCCCTGTGCGGCGAAGTACAGCGCAATGGCCGCCAGCAGGGCGATGCTGAGAAAGCGGAAAACACGGGTGTTGTTCATGGCTCCTCCTTGGTGGAATGTTGGGACGCCTCACTCGTTCGACGGCAAGCAGGGCTCCTCCTGCAGCGAGACGGGGTGAATGGGAACGATGGTGGAAATAGCGTGCTTATAGATGATCTGCTGCTTGCCGTCGGTGTCCAGCACCACGGTGAAGCAGTCAAAGCCCGTCACCACGCCCCGCAGTTGAAAGCCGTTCATCAGAAAGATGGTCAGGGGAATACTCTGCTTGCGGGCCTTAGTGAGGAAAATTTCCTGAAGGTTGTTGCTCTTTTGCATATCGTCTGCTCCTTTTCTCTGTTGGCGGACGATGTGCCGTCCGCTCTTGGGCTTATCGTAAGCCAAGAGCGGTGAGATATTCTGTCGCATTTTGCAGGCCCTGGGGAAAATTCGGCTCCTCTCCCCACAGGATCCAGTGAATGTCCGGGTTGCGCCGCAGCCATGTCAGCTGCCGCTTGGCGTACTGCCGGGAGCGGAGTTTGACCTCCTCGATGGCCTCGGTTACGGTGCAGCGGCCGTCTGCCGCCGCCAGAAACTGCTTGTAGCCGATGGCCTGCCACGCCGTAGCGGTGGGAGGCAGCCCCGCTGCCAGCAGGGCCTGCACCTCCTCCAGCAGCCCCTGCCGCACCATCTCATCCACCCGCAGGTCGATGCGGCGGCGCAGCTGCGCCCGATCCTGAAAGCTCAGGCCGATGTAAGCGGCCTGATAGCGGGGCGGCTGCTGCCGGGTGCGACGGTCGTGCTGGGTGATGGTCTCGCCGGTCTCATACCACACCTCCAGCGCCCGGAGGATGCGTTTTTCGTCGCTGGGATGGAGCCTTGCGGCGCTGCCCGGGTCGATGGCCCGCAATTCCGCCAGCAGCGGGCCGACGCCCTCCTGCTCCAGCCGCTGCTGCAAACGCTGCCGGGTCTCGCCGTCGGCGCTTCCGGCGGCAAAGTCCGTGCCACGGATCAGGGACTCCAGATACAGTCCCGTGCCGCCCACCAGAATAGGGCGGCGGCCCCGGCGGAGGATATCCTGCACACAGATATCGGCCTCCGATACGAACCGGGCCACGGACCAGCTCTCGGCGGGATCGGCCACGCCCACCATGTGGTGGGGGATGCCCTCCATCTCCTCCGGAGTGGGGGCGGCGGTGCCGATGGCCATGCCCCGATAGATCTGCATGGAGTCCACGGACACCACCTCGCCGCCGAAGCGGTGGGCCAGCGCCACGCCCATTTTCGTTTTTCCCGTGGCGGTGGGACCCACCACGCAGATGATCTGTGGGATCATAGGGAGACTCCTTTCCCGATGGTTCTTTCTTTTTTGCCGCCGGCGGGCGCTTTCCCGGCTGCTGAGGAAAGTGGGTCGCCGGAGGCAAAGAAGCACTTACGCCCTTTTGAACATCTTCTCCATTTCGTACTTACTGAGCTTTACCGCCACCGGGCGGCCATGGGGGCAGTAGCGGATCTCACCGCTCTGCACCTTATCCGCCAGCGCCTGAAGCTCCGAGGGATCGGACCACATCCCCGCCTTGATGGCGGATTTGCAGGCCATGGTCTGGAGCAGACTGTCCCGTGCGGCGGTGGGATCGGCCCGGTTCAGCCGCAGATCCTCTGCCAGCTCCTCCAGAGCGGCGGGGACATCCCCCACCTCCAGATCCGACGGCACCTGCCGCACCAGCACCGTGCCGTCTCCGAAGTCCTCGCACACAAAGCCGAATTCCTCCAGCAGCGGCAGCTGCTCCAGCAGGGAGGCGGCATCCTCCGCCGACAGCTCCACCGCCAGCGGCGACAGAAGCTGCTGGGACATCACCGGCTGGGTATGATTTTTCAGGGCATCGAACCGCACCCGCTCATGGGCGGCGTGCTTGTCGATGAGCCATACATTCTCCTGGTCGTCCTCGCAGATGATGTACGTCCGCAGTACCTCGCCGACCACCCGCCATGGGGTCTGGCACACCGGCTCCACCGTCTGCTGTGCTGCACTTTGCGGGACGGCTTTCTCCTCTGCGGGGGACGGAACGCTCGTCTCCTGCACCGGCTCCGCCGGGACGGGAACGGTCTCCTCCGGCACGGATGCCGCCGGGGCCGATGGTTCCTTCTGCACGGCGGGGGGCGTGATGCGATAGCTGACGCCGGAGGAGGTGACGGTGAAGCTCTCCCCCCTTCGGGGGGCCACGTCGTGGACCTCCAGCGGCTGGGAGGCCGGTGCGGCGGGCCGGACGGTGTAGGAGCCCAGAGGCTTCTTCTCCTCCGGCTGCGGCGCCCGCTCCCGGTACTGCTGCACCGTCATGGTCTGGTAAAAGGACTCCTGCCGGGGCTTTTGGGGCTGCGGAGTCGGTGTATTCAGGGCGTCCAGCACCGTGTAATACACGGCGTTGAAGGCCTCCTTGTCGTTGACGAATTTCACCACCGTCTTGGCGGGGTGGACATTGACATCCAACCGGTCGGCGGGCATGGTGAGCCGCAGCACGCAGCCGGGGAACTTTCCCTTCAGCAGTTGGTTGCGGTAGGCCTCCTCCAGCGCCGCTGTCAGCAGTTGGCTCTTGATGAACCGGCCGTTGACGAAGAACAGCTGGCGGCCACGGGTGCCGTGGCCGTTGAGGGGCTTGGTGACAAATCCCTCCACGGAGATATCGCCGCTGCATCCGCTGATGGGCAGCAGTCCCATGGCGAAATCCCGCCCCATGGCGGCGTATACCGCCGACTGCAGATCTCCGTCGCCGGGGGTGTGCAGCAGTTCCATACCATCCCGGATGAGCTTGAAGGAGATCTCCGGGTGGCTCAGGGCCAGATGCTGCACGATACCGCTGACGGCGGCCCCTCGGCAGAATCCTTCTTCATAAATTTCATTCGGGCGGGGGTGTTGTAAAACAGGTCCCGGACGCAGATGGTGGTACCATCCGGGCAGCCCACCTCCTCCACCTGACCGGGGACGCCCCCCTCCAGATGCAGGGAGGCCCCCGTCTCCGCCCCCGTCCGCCGGGAGAAGATATCCACCCGTGACACGGCGGAGATGGCGGCCAGCGCCTCGCCCCGGAAGCCCAGCGTACCGATGGCGGCCAGATCTGCCGCCGTCCGCAGCTTGCTGGTGGCATGGCGCAGGAAGGCCGTGGGCAGCTGCTCGGCGTCGATGCCGCAGCCGTTGTCAGCGATCCGCAGATAGGTCAGTCCGCCGTGCTGGATCTCCACCACAATGGCAGAGGCCCCAGCGTCGATGGCGTTCTCCAGCAGCTCCTTGGCCACGCTGGCGGGCCGCTCCACCACCTCGCCGGCGGCGATGAGGTCCGCCACGTGGCTGGGCAGGCATTGAATATCAGGCATAGAGCGCTCCTTTCACAGAGGTTCGTGGACGGGATAAACTCCCGTCAGTTCAGCTTCTTTTTCAGCTCGTACAGCAGATTCAGAGCCTCCAGCGGGCTGAGGGTATCCACCTGCGCCCGGCGCAGCTGGTCGATGACCTCCCCCTCCGACAGGGCCGTCAGGGATACCTGATCCTCCTGTGCCTGCACCGCCGGGGCGGGTCGTCCGGCTTCTTCCTCCAGTTGGCGGAGGATCTTCTTGGCTCGATTGACTACCGTGGACGGCAGGCCCGCCAGACGAGCCACCTCGATGCCGTAGCTGCGGTCTGCGCCGCCGGGGATGATCTTCCGTAGGAAGATGATATCCTCCCCACGGGTCTTGACGGCGATGTTATAGTTCTTCACGCCGGGGAGGGTCCCCTCCATGGCGGTCAGCTCGTGATAGTGGGTGGCGAACAGGGTCTTGGCCCCCAGCTTTTTGGGGTCGGCGCAGTATTCCAGCACCGCCCGTGCGATGCTCATGCCGTCAAAGGTAGAGGTGCCCCGCCCAATTTCATCTAAGATCAAAAGACTTCGGGAGGTGGCGCAGCGGAGGATATCGCTGACCTCCGTCATCTCCACCATAAAGGTGGACTGCCCCGCCGACAGGTCGTCGGAGGCGCCGATGCGGGTGAAAATGCGGTCCACGATGCCGATGCGGGCGGCCTTGGCCGGCACGAAGGAGCCGATCTGAGCCATGAGCACCATCAGGGCCGCCTGCCGCATATAGGTGGACTTACCCGCCATGTTGGGGCCGGTGATGATGGCGGCCCGGTTCTCTTTCTCCCCCATGTAGGTGTCGTTGGGGACGAACATGGCGTCGGGGCGCATACACTCCACTACCGGGTGGCGGCCGTCGTGAATTTCAATGACCCCGGACTCATCTACCACCGGGCAGCAGTAGTTGTTCTTCACCGCCACCGCCGCCAGCGAGCACAGGCAGTCCAGCTCCGCCACTACGGCGGCGGCCCCCTGTACCCGGGTCACGGCGTCGCACAGGGTCTGGCGCAGCCGGGTGAACAGCTCATATTCCAGCGCCGCATCCCGGTCGGAGGCAGAGAGAATATCGTGCTCCAGATCCTTCAGCTCCTGTGTGATGTAGCGCTCGCCGTTGACCAGCGTCTGCTTGCGGATGTATGTCTCCGGCACCAGCTCCTTAAAGGAGTTGGAGACCTCGATGTAGTAGCCGAATACCTTGTTATAGCCGATCTTCAGGGTGCGGATGCCGGTCTTTTCCTTCTCGGCAGCCTCCATGGAGGCGATGATGCCCTTGCCGCCGTGGAGGATGCCCCGCAGCCGGTCCACTTCCGGGTCAAAGCCGTCCCGGATGAACTCACCCTCCCGCACGGAGAAGGGGGGATCGTCCTGCAAAGTCCTGCCGATGACCTCCGCCAGATCCTCCAGCGGGTCCAGCCGTGCGCCCAGCTCCCGCAGGTGTCCGCCCTCGAAGGCGGCCAGCTGCTGCCGGATGGCAGGCAGATGATCCATGGCGTTTTTCAGGGACACCATGTCCCGGCCTCCGGCACTGCCGTAGACGATGCGGCCCATGAGCCGCTCCATGTCCCCGATGCCGGTGAGGGCCAGGATCAGCTCCTCCCGCTGCACGGTGTGCTTCACCAGCGCCGCCACGGCGTCGTTGCGCCGTGCGATGGCGGAGACGGACAGCAGGGGCCGCTCCAGCCAGCTTCGCAGCAGCCGTGCGCCCATGGCGGTCTTGGTCTTGTCCAGCACCCACAGAAGGCTGCCCTTTTTCTCCTTGCCCCGCAGAGTTTCCGTCAGCTCCAGATTCCGCCGGGCCGTCAGATCCAGCTCCATGAACTGTCCCTGCCGGTAGTAGTCCAGCCGGTCTACATGGTTCAGGTCCGTTTTCTGGGTATCGTGCAGATAGTCCAGCAGAGCACCCAGCGCCAGCATAGCCGCCGGATTGTCACGGGGCAGCCGCTGGGCGGCATCGTCCCCGAACTGCTGGCGGATGCGCTTTTCGGCGGCGGGCAGCTGGAATCGCCCGGCGGGCAGGCGCTCCACGTGGCACCGGAGCTTGTCCTCCAGCAGCGCCCGCAGGGCCGTATCCTCGGCGGCGCCGGGATTCAGCACCGCCTCCGCCGGGGCGAAGCGCCCCAGCTCATTTTGCAGGTGGGCCTCCCGATCCGGCCCGGAGAAGGCCGTCACATGGGTCTGCCCCGTGGAGATATCGCACACGCTGAACCCGGCGTAGTCGCCGTCCAGATAGATTCCGGCGCAGAAGTTGCTGCGCCCCTCCTCCAGACAGGCGGAGTCGATGACGGTACCCGGCGTCACAATGCGGACGATGTCCCGCTCCACCAGCCCCTTGGCGGCGGCAGGATCCTCCGTCTGCTCGCAGATGGCCACCTTGTAGCCCTTGGCGATGAGCCGGGCGATGTAGGCGTCGGAGGCGTGGTACGGGATGCCGCACATGGGGATCTTCTCCTCGAAGGACTTGTTCTTGTCCTTATCCCGTGTGGTAAGGGTCAGATCCAGCTCACGGGACGCCTTCCGGGCGTCGTCCCCGAACATCTCGTAAAAATCCCCCAGCCGAAAGAACAGGATGGAGTCCTTGTTTTGCTCCTTGATTTCCATATATTGGCGCATCATGGGCGTCATTTCTGCCATACCCTCATACCTCTTTCTGCCAGAAATAAGTGAAAGCGATCGAATTTGGTGGAAAAACCTGTTGAAAAGTGCAAAACACCGGGCTGACAGGTGGAAAACTCTTCCACCAGCCCATTTACTGAGGGAGGGTCATACCATCTCCCCGAACAGCGCCCAGGTGTTGCTGTCGGTGATGCGTACCTGCCGGTACTGGCCCAGAGCGTCCTCGTCGCCCACCAGATGTACCAGCCGTCCTCCCGCCGTCCGGGCGGATAGGGGCCAGCGCGCGTCGTCGGTGCGGCCGTCCACCAGCACACGCAGGGTCTGGCCCACATATCGGGCGTGGAGCCGGGCGGAGATATCGTTCTGCACGGCGCAGAGAGTGTCGAACCACTTCTGCTTCTCGCTGCGGGGGACGGGATCGTCCATTTTGGCCGCCGGCGTACCGGGCCGGGGAGAGAAGATGAAGGTGAACAGGGCGTCGAATTCCACCTGCCGCACCAGCTCCACCGTCTCCATAGCCTCCGCCTCCGTCTCGCCGGGGAAGCCGATGATGACATCCGAGGTCAGCACCAGATCGGGCATGACCTTCCGGGCATAGGTGATGAGCTCCAGATACTTGGCCCGGTCATAGGGCCGGTTCATGGCCCGCAGCACCCGGTCGCAGCCGGACTGCACCGGCAGGTGCAGCTGGTGGGCCACGTGCCTGCTCCGGGCCATGGTGTCAAACAGCTTGGGGGTGGCGTCCTTGGGCTGGGAGGACATGAACCGGATCAGATAGTCCCCCTCGATTTTGTCCAGCTCCCGCAGGAGGTCGGCAAAGTCCCACGGCGTCTCCAGATCCTTGCCGTAGGAGTTGACGTTCTGCCCCAGCAGAGTGATTTCCTTATACCCCTCGGCGGCCAGCTGCCGCACGTCATCGATGATGCACTGGGGCTCACGGCTGCGCTCCCGGCCCCGGACGTAGGGGACGATGCAGTATGAGCAGAAGTTGTTGCACCCGTACATGATGGACACCCAAGCCCGGACATTGCCTTCCCGCACCACGGGCATCCCCTCGGCGATGGTGCCGTGTTCATCCTCCACGGAGAACACACGCCCCCGCCGGGTATAGACCCGGTACAGAAGCTCCGGGAACTTCCACAGCGCCTGCGGCCCGAACACCAGATCCACGTGGCGATAGCTCTGGCGCACCTTCTCCGCCACCTCCGGCCGCTGGGCCATGCATCCGCACAGGCAGATGACCTGCTCCGGGTTCTGCTTTTTCGTGTGGGTCAACGCCCCCAGATTGCCGTAGACCCGCTTTTCGGCGTGATCCCGGATGGCGCAGGTATTCAGCACCACGATATCCGCCTGAGCGGCGTCGTCGGTGAACTGGCAGCCCATGTCCCGCAGCATACCCAGAATGTGCTGGCTGTCGGCCACATTCTGCTGGCAGCCGAAGGTGTCCACCAGCGCATAGACGGGCTTGCCCCGCTGCTGATGGAGGGCCGCCAGCTGGCGGGTATACTCCCGCTGCCGCTCCAGCTGCGCTTCGTCCAGAAGAACTGTTTTTCTATCCAATGGGTACCTCCCCGCCCCGGTGGGATATCGGGGCGCTATCTTCCATATTTATCACGTTAGTATACCATATTTCTCCCCCCGGCACAAGAAATCCCGACGAAAAAATCCAAAAAACTGCCGCTCCTTGCAGAGGGCGGAGATCCTGTTTTACTGCGAGGCCGGGGAGCAGAAAAAATAAACGGAGCCGGGGAATAGCAAAAATAACGGAAGCAGCCGGACGGGAACCCGTCCAGCTGCTTCCGCCTATGAGAGAATGAGAGGGAAGAGTAAGACCTTTTTATGCGCTGCGGCCCGGCACGTTGGATACGAACACCCACCGGCCATCCAGCTGCCGCAGGGTCACGGTGCCGCCGTCATACTGCAATACCGTCAGCCCGTCCGCCGTGTGCCATCCGGAGAGGATGCGGCAGTAGGCAGCCTCCGCCTCGCTGCCCACCCGGTAGTAGGCATTGTATTCCGAGAGGTAGCGCAGGCTGTCCAGCCCCACGCCCTGGGTGTCGGACAGGGCCAGCCCCGTGTAGCGCAGCATCAGCTCCTGCGCCTGCTCCAGCGGGATGCGGACCACGCTGTCCGTCCCCCCGGCGGCGATCATGTCCCGCTCCTGAGAGGTGACGTTCCAGCCGCCCTCCGGCCCGCAGGCCAGCACCGCCGCCAGATCCATATCCTCCGGCCGGGCATAGGCGCAGCTCAGAAACCGGTTGGGGCCCCAGCCGGGGACCACGTTGAAGAAGCACCGGCCGAACCAGTTCAGCTCCTCCGCCGTCAGCGGTGTGGTGCCATCGGGGGAGGAAACGGGAACCACCTCCGCCTCCGAAGGGGTGGGCTGCGCCGGAGTGATGACCGTGACAGGCTCCGGCGTTTTGGGAGCAGGTGCGGGAGAGGTTCTCCGTCCGCAGGCACACAGGCCCGCCAGCATCATCAGTCCCAGCAGGATCGCACAAAGCCTTTTCATGGCAGCTCCTTTCTTCCGGATGCACATTGGTTTGCTTTACGATTTTATCATACCGAATTTTCTGGACAGATTCATCACGAAATGATGAAAAACATTTACAAACCGGTGACAGTGCGGTTAAAAATCAGTGGCATCTCCTGCATAGTGTTTACAAGTCGGCGGTTGCAAACCCGCCGCCGATAGGGTACAATAAACCCATAGCCAAAATCCATGTGCAGAAGGAGTACATTATGTGGTATGCGATCCTTGGCGCCGTGCTGCTGGCCGGCGACCAGATACTGAAATATTGGGTGGTGACCCACTTGGCCGTGGGGGAGTCGGCGCCGTTCCTGCCGGGCTTCATGCAGCTGACCCGGCTGCATAACTACGGGGCGGCATGGTCCAGCTTCTCCGGCCGGACGGTGCTGCTGGTGGTGTTCACGGCGGTGCTGCTGGCGGTGGTGGCGCTGCTGCTCATCAAAAAGGTGGTGCGTCACTGGACGGGCGTCACCGCCTGCACCCTGATCCTGTCAGGGGGCATCGGCAACATCATCGACCGCATCGTCCACGGCTACGTGGTGGATATGTTCGACTTGCAGCTGTTCAGCTACCCGGTGTTCAATCTGGCGGACTGCTGCGTGGTGGTGGGAGCCATTCTGGGCGGGATATACTACCTGTTCCTCTACGAAAAATACGACAAGAAAAAGAAGGAGTCTGACCATGCACACGATCCGTCTGACCCCTCTTGAGGAGGATACCGGCACCCGACTGGACAGCTTCCTGTCCCGGCGGGTGGAGGGCCTGACCCGCTCCGCCGCCGCAAGGCTGCTGGCGGAGGGCTGCGTCACCTGTGATGGCGCCGTCCCCGGCAAAAGCTACCGCATCGCCGGTGGGGAGGAGCTGTGCGTGACGCTGCCGGAGGCAGAGGAGCCGGAGGCCGTCCCGCAGGATATCCCGCTGGACGTGGTCTACGAGGACGAGGACGTCATCGTGGTGAATAAGCCCGTAGGCATGGTGGTGCATCCGGCGCCGGGCCATCCGGACGGCACGCTGGTCAACGCCCTGCTGCACCACTGCGGGGACTCCCTCTCCGGTATCGGCGGCGAGAAGCGTCCCGGCATCGTCCACCGCATCGACCGGGACACCAGCGGCCTGATCATCGCCGCCAAAAACGACGCCGCCCATCTGGCACTGGCGGCCCAGCTGGCGGATCATACGCTGGCCCGTACCTATGAGTGTTTGGCGGTGGGGAACTTCCGGCAGGACAGCGGCACCGTAAACGCCCCTATCGGCCGCAGCCGCAGCGACCGCAAGAAGATGGCGGTGGTGGCCGGCGGACGTCCCGCCGTCACCCATTGGGAGGTGCTGGCCCGGTATCCCGGTGTCACCCACCTGCGCTGCCGGCTGGAGACGGGCCGTACCCACCAGATCCGGGTCCATTTGGCTTATATCGGCCATCCCATTCTGGGGGACACCGTGTACGGCAATAAGAAGCCCGTGCCGGGTCTGACGGGCCAGTGTCTCCACGCCACGGGCCTGCGCTTTCTCCATCCCCATACCGGCTGCCCAGTGGAGCTCACCTGCCCCCGGCCGGAGGAGTTTGAGCGGATGCTGGTAAAGCTGCAAAAGCGCACCTGAGAGCAAGCACGCCGGGCGAGGATGTGGCCTGACCACGCCCTCGCCCTTTCTATATTCTACACATACATTCCATATACATATACGAATATACGAAAATACCCAGCAAGGCCCCGCCTTTTCGGCGGGGCCTTGCTGGGTAATAAAGGAAGGAAGTCTCCCGGCAGTGCCGGAAGAAGTAGAGGGTGAGGAAAGCGGCTTTACGCCAGAATGGCCCGGTCGCCGGAGAACTCGTTGCCGCTGGCACGGGCGAACATCTCCAGCAGCTCCGGCACGGTGAGATCCTTCTTCTCCTGACCGGAGATATCCAGAATGATGCGCCCGGCGTGGAGCATGATAAGGCGGTTTCCGTAGCGGATGGCGTCCCGCATATTGTGGGTGATCATCAGGGTGGAGAGCTTCTCCTCCGTCACCATCCGCTCCGTCAGCTCCATGACCTTGGCGGCGGTCTTGGGGTCCAGCGCCGCCGTATGCTCGTCCAGCAGCAGCAGTTTCGGCTTACGGAGGGTGGCCATCAGCAGCGTCAGCGCCTGCCGCTGGCCGCCGGAGAGGGTGCCTACCTTGGCCGAAAGACGGGTGTCCAGCCCCAGCCCCAGCTCCTGAAGCCGCTGCCGGTACTCCTCCCGTTCCGCTTTGCGGATGCCGGGCCGCAGGGTGCGCCGCAGGCCGCGGCGGGCCGCCAAAGCCAGATTCTCCTCGATCTGCATCCCGGCGGCGGTGCCGGTCATGGGGTCCTGATACACCCGGCCTAGATACTTGGCCCGCTGATGCTCCGACAGGGAGGAGAGGTCGATCCCATCCAGAAGGATCTCCCCCGCATCCGGCAGCCACGTGCCGCAGATGGCGTTCTGCATGGTGCTCTTCCCGGCGCCGTTGCCGCCGATGACGGTGACGAAGTCCCCGTCGTTGAGGGTGAAGGACAGGTCATTAAGAGCAATTTTTTCGTCCACGGTACCGGGATTGAAGATCTTGGTCACATGGCGCATTTCAAGCATGACGGATCCCTCCTTTGACATGGTGTTTCCGGGCCAGCTGCTTCTTCACATACGGCACGCCCAAAAAGGCGGCCACCACCAGCGCCGAGAACATTTTCAGCAGATCGGTGTCGAAGCCCACGAAGATGATGACCTGATACACCAGATAGTAGATAACGGCGCCCACCAGTACGCCGGTGAGCCGGACAGCGAAGTTGGGGGAAATGTGCTTGACCACCGCCTCCCCGATGACCACTGCCGCCAGACCGATGACCACGGCGCCCCGGCCCATATTGATATCGGCATAGCCCTGATACTGGCACAGCAGCGCCCCGGACAGGGCCACCAGCCCGTTGGAGAGGGACAGCCCGATGACCTTGCTGAGATCGGTGTTGATGCCCTGCGCCCGGCTCATGACGGGGTTGCAGCCGGTGGCCCGGATGCCGCAGCCCAGCTCCGTGCCGAAGAACAGGTACAGCACCGCCACCACCAGCACGGCGGCAATGGCCAGCACCACCAGCGCACCGGGGACGTCCATCTGGCTGAGAAGGACGTGGTTGTCCCGGACGGACAGGCCCTGATTGGCCTTGCCCATGATCTTCAGGTTCACGGACCACAGGGTCATCTGGGTCAGGATGCCTGCCAGAATGGGGGGGATGCCCAGCCAGATATGCAGCAGGCCTGTCACGACCCCGGCCAGCAGGCCCGCCGCCACGGCGCACAGCACCGCCAGCCACAGGCTCCGGCCGCTCAGCAGCATCATGGTGCAGACCGCCGCACCGGTACAGATGGAGCCGTCCACCGTCAGATCGGCGATGTCCAGCAGCTTGTAGGTGATGTAAACGCCCACCGCCATTATGCCCCAGATGAGGCCTTGGGCTACGGCACCCGGCAGGGAACTCAGCAGATCGATCATATTTATATTTCCTTCCTTTTCCGATTCCTGTTTTCTCAGGGAGTGCTTCAGCCCTCCAGAGCGGTGTAGCCCTCCGGCACGGTGATGCCCAGCTCCTGGCACATAGTGGGGTTGTAGAGCTTGGAGGCATTGGCGTATTCAATGGGCATCTGGGAGATATCCGCCTCGCCCTTGAGGATCTGAGCGGCCATTTCGCCGGTCTTGTAGCCCAGATCGTAGTAGCTGATGGAGAGGGTGGCAATGCCGCAGCCGGCGCAGATACCCTGCTCGCCGGCCACAACGGGGGTCTTGGCGGAGCGGACGATGCTGCCGATGGTCTCAGTGCAGGAGGCGGCGGTGTTGTCGGTGGGGATGTAGATGACGTCGCTGTCTGCGGCGGCCTTGGTGGTGACGGCGGCCACGTCATTGCTGTCGCTGAAGGAGTAGCGGGTGCAGGCGAGGCCCTTATTGGAGAGGTAGTCCTCCACCACCTTCACCTGATATTCGGAGTTGGGCTCGGCGGAGCAGTATAGCAGTCCCACAGTCTTGGCCTGCGGCACCAGCTCCAGGATCATGTCCGCCTGCTCCGTCAGGGGCGCCAGATCGGAGGTGCCGCTGATGTTGCCGCCCACGGTGCCGCTGAAGTCGGAGAGCCCCAGTGCCACGCCGTACTCCGTAACGGAGGTGCCGAGAATGGGAATGGAGGTGGTGGCGTTATAGGCTGCCTGCAGGGCCGGGGTGGCGTTGGCCATGATGAGGTCTACCTTCTTGTTGACGAAGGAGTTGACGATGGGGGTGCAGGTGGTGCTGTCGCCGGAGGCCACCTGCACGTCGATGTTGACGTGCTCACTTCCGAGAATGGTATTCAGGGCATCCACGAAGCCCTGTGTAGCGGCGTCCAGCGCATCGTGCTGGGTCAGCTGGCACACGCCCACCTGATAGACCTTGTCGGGATCGCTGCTGCCTCCGCCGGCGTTGTCGTCGGCTTTTTTACCGCAGCCGGTGAGGCATACCGCCGTCACCATCAGTCCCGCCAGCAGGGCGGCGCAAAGAGAACGTTTCTTTTTCATGACAAATTCCTCCTGAATCTGGATGTGGGAGATTCCTCCGGCCCGGACGGAAAATAAAATCGCCGCCCGGATATGTGATCCGAACGGCGTCTCTCGATACGGTTTGTTTTCAAAAGTAGAAAATCGGTATCAAGCACTTTTTCGCTGCTGGGCATCACAAATCGCTTTTACTTTTGCAAAATAAAAGTAAAAGTAGGAATATCCAAAATACAGATTTGCAGATGCGGCGAACTTCATACCCGATTTTGCTCCTTTCAAAAATCTTGTCTGTACTTTAGCACAGCAGACGACCATATGTCAATGCTTTTATTCACAAAATGCGGAATAAATTTTCATGTAGATATCGTCAAGAGAGCTAAAAATGCCGAAAAGTTTCCTTAAAGTATGCGCTGTCCCAACCCGGCAGCCTTGTTCCCGGCGGAAAAGTTTGGTAGAATAGGCCCGAAGAGAAACCGGAGCCACGGCCCCGGAGAGGAGGATATATCATGAGAAAGACAAAAATCGTCTGCACACTGGGCCCCGCCACCGACGGCGAGGGCGTGCTGCGGGAGATGATGCTGGCGGGCATGAACGTGGCCCGCTTCAACTTCTCCCACGGCACCCACCCGGAGCACAAGGCCCGGCTGGAGCAGGTGAAGGCCCTGCGGAAGGAGTTAGGCCTGCCGGTGGCGGCTATGCTGGATACCAAAGGCCCGGAGGTGCGGCTGAAGAACTTTGCCGGCGGCTCCGTGACCCTGCAGGAGGGGCAGGAGTTCACCCTGACGGTGGAGGACGTGGAGGGTGACGCCACCCGCTGCGCTGTTACCTACGCCGAGCTGCCGCAGGACGTCAAGGCCGGGGACACCATCCTGTTAGATGACGGTCTGGTTCGGCTGACGGTGCTCTCCACCACCGCCTCCGCCATCCGCTGCCGGGTGGAAAACGGCGGCGTCATGAAGGATCACAAGGGGGTCAACGTCCCCGGCGTGTCCCTGTCCATGCCCTATATGAGCCAGCAGGATCGTGAGGATATCCTCTTCGGCATGGAGGAGGGCTTTGACTTCATCGCTGCCAGCTTTGTCCGCTCCGCCGCCGACGTGCGGGAGCTCCGCAAGCTGCTGGAGAGCCGCAAGTCCCGCATCCGCATCATCGCCAAGATCGAGAATCAGGAGGGCATCAATAACCTGACGGAGATCCTGGCGGCGGCGGACGGCATCATGGTGGCACGGGGCGACATGGGCGTGGAGATCGACTTCACGGAGATCCCCGCCATCCAGAAGAATATGATCGCCCAGTGCGTGGCCGCCGGGAAGCCGGTAATTACTGCCACCCAGATGCTGGACTCCATGATCGAGAACCCCCGGCCCACCCGTGCCGAGATCACCGACGTGGCCAACGCCATCTACGACGGCACCAGCGCCATCATGCTCTCCGGCGAGACGGCGGCGGGCCGGTATCCGGTGGAGGCGGTGCGGACCATGGATGCCATCGCCCGGAAAACCGAATCCCACATCGACGATGCCAAGCTGCTGGGGCTGCGGTGCCGCAACCGCATGAACATCACCGCCGCCACGGCTCATGCCGCCTGCACCACCGCCAAGGACATTGGCGCCGATGCCATCCTGACGGTGAGTCAGGCGGGTATCACCGCCCAGATGGTCAGCTCCTTCCGTCCGGAGACCACGGTGGTGGCCCTGCTGCTGGAGGAGCAGGTGCAGCGCCAGATGGCCCTGTATTGGGGCGTGGAGCCCATCACCATGCCCCGTGCCGAGAACACCGACGAGCTGGTGGAACTGGCGGTGCAGTCGGCAGAGAAGGCGGGCCTCATCCGCCACGGCGATCTGGTGGTCATCACCGCCGGTGTGCCGGTGGGCATCTCCGGCACCACCAACATGATCCGTATCCAGCAGGTGGGCGGGTCGCTGCTGAATGCAGTGGGCATAGGCAGCCGGACGGCCTCCGGCCCGCTGTGCGTGTGCCGCAGCGTGGAGGAGGTGGCGGAGAAGTTCCACGCCGGCGACGTGCTGGTGGTGCCATATACCACCAATGAACTGCTGCCGTATCTGCGGGATGCCGCCGCCATCATCTGCGAGGAGGGCAGCACGGAGTGCCACGCCGCCACGGTGGGCCTGCTGCTGAGCAAGCCCGTGCTGGTGGGAGCGGGCGATGCCACCCGCCGTCTGGAGGACGGCGTCCGGGTGTCGGTGGATTGCGCCCGTGGCGTGGTGCAGACCATGCCCCAGTAAGAGAGAAAAATCAAGAGGGGAGCAAGCCTTCGCTTGCTCCCCTCTTTGCATCTCACCTGTCTCCGCCGCCACAGCCGGTAAGTGCCGGTGCCTGTATGAAAAAAGGGGCCGCAGGCAAATGCCTGCGGCCCCTTGGCCTGACTGCAAGACCTCCGGGCCTTGCGGTTTTTACTTCTCGATGACCACCTTGCCGTCCTTCAGGCACACATGAGCGGTGTCGCCGGACTGGAGCTTGCCCTCCAGCATCTGCTCGGCCACTGCATCCTCCACCTCCGTCTGGAGGGTGCGGCGCAGGGGACGGGCGCCGTAGCGGGCGTCAAAGCCGTCCTTGGCCAGTGCGGCCACGGCGTCGTCGTCGGCCTGCAGGGTGATGCCCTGCTGGGCCATGCGGCCGCCGATGATGTCCAGCATCCGGCGGGCGATGCTGCGGATGTTCTCCTCCGTCAGCTGGCGGAACACGATGATCTCGTCGATACGGTTCAGGAACTCCGGCCGGAAGGTCTGGCGCAGCTCCGTCATAACGGCCTCCCGGATACGGGCGAAGCGCTGGGCCTCGTCCTTCTGGGCGTCGGGATCGCTGCCGTCAAAGCCCAGCGGCTTCTCGGCGGCGGTGATGTTCTTGGCGCCCACGTTGGAGGTCATGACGATGATGGTGTTCTTGAAGTCCACCCGGCGGCCCTGAGAGTCGGTGACGATACCGTCCTCCAGGATCTGCAGCAGAATGTTCCACACATCGGGGTGGGCCTTCTCGATCTCATCGAACAGCACCACGGAGTAGGGGTGACGGCGCACCTTTTCGGTGAGCTGACCGCCCTCCTCGTGACCCACATAGCCGGGAGGCGAGCCCACCAGCCGGGACACCGTGTGCTTCTCCATGTATTCGGACATATCGATCCGGATCATGGCGTTCTCATCCCCGAACATGGACTCGGCCAGCGTCTTGCACAGCTCCGTCTTGCCCACGCCGGTGGGGCCGAGGAACAGGAAGGAGCCGATGGGCCGCTTGGGGTCCTTCAGACCTACACGGCTGCGGCGGATGGCCTTGGCCACGGCGGCCACAGCCTCGTCCTGACCCACCACCCGCTGATGCAGAGTCTCCTCCAGCTTCAGCAGGCGCTGGCTCTCGTCCTCGGTGAGACGGGTGACGGGGATACCGGTCCAACCGGCTACCACCTTGGCGATGTCGTCCTCGGTGACGGTGCCGCGGCTCACGGACATCTGCTTATGCCACTTATCCCGCTCGATCTCCACCTGCTCCTGATAATTCTTCTCGATATCCCGCAGCTGAGCGGCCTTCTCGAAGTCCTGAGCGGCGACAGCCTCCTCCTTCTCCCGGTGCAGGGCGGCGATCTTCTCCTCCAGATCCTTCAGATCGGGGGAGGCGGATTCGGCGGCCATACGCACCTGACTGGCGGCCTCGTCCATCAGATCGATGGCCTTATCCGGCAGGAACCGGTCGTTGATGTACCGGCGGGACAGCGCCACGGCGGCCTCCAGCGCCCCATCGGTGATGGTCAGACGGTGGTGAGCCTCGTACTTATCCCGCAGTCCCTTCAGGATCTCCAGCGTAGCCTCCGGGGAGGGTTCTCCCACGGTGACGGGCTGGAACCGGCGCTCCAGAGCGGCGTCCTTCTCGATGTACTTGCGGTACTCGTTGAGGGTGGTGGCGCCCACCACACGGATCTCGCCGCGGGACAGAGCGGGCTTGAGAATGTTGGCGGCGTCCACGGCACCCTCGGCGGAGCCGGCGCCCACGATGGTGTGCAGCTCGTCGATGAAGAGGATGACATTGCCGGCCTTCTTCACCTCATCGATGGCGTTCTTGATGCGCTCTTCAAACTCGCCCCGGTACTTGGTGCCAGCCACCATGCCGGACAGATCCAGCGACAGGACCCGCTTGTCCAGCAGTTCCTCCGGCACGTCGGCGGCGGCGATGCGCTGGGCCAGACCCTCTGCGATGGCGGTCTTGCCTACGCCGGGCTCACCGATGAGCACGGGGTTATTCTTGGTGCGGCGGGACAGGATCTGGATGACCCGCTGGATCTCCTTTTCACGGCCAATGACGGGGTCCAGCTTGCCGCTGCGGGCCGCCTCCGTCAGGTCACGGGTATACTCCTCCAGAGCGCCCTTCTTGCCGCCCTCCTGTGCGGGGGCGGAAGCGCTGCCGGACACGGCGGCGGTGCGGGGCGCCTCATTGAGCTTCTTCACCACGGCGCTGTACAGCTTCTTGGGGTCGATGCCCACGGTGCGGAGGATGCGCAGGGCCATGTTGTTGCCCTCCCGCAGCAGCCCCATCAGCAGATGCTCGGTGCCGATGTAGCCGGCGCCGGTGCGGGCGGCCTCGGAAACGGCCAACTCCACGGCGCTCTTGGCACGGGGCGTCAGCCCCTGAGAGGGTGCGGCGCCGGAGACGCCGGTGCCTACGCTGCGGTGCAGGATGTCGCAGACCATCTCGTCGGTGAGTCCGTTCTCCTCCAGCACACGGTGGGCAATGCCCTCCTCCTCCCGCAGCAGGCCCAGCAGCAGGTGCTCGGAGCCCACATAGCCATGTCCCATATCCTCAGCGGCCTCCTGGGCCAGACGCAGAGCCTCCTCTGCACGAGGGGTGAATTTATTTTCCATCATAAAGAAACACTTCCTTTCAAAAGGTGTGGTGATCTACCAAAATTATTGCCGGGGCATTATTGCTGAGGCAGTGCCTTCAGCTGATCCCGCAGTCTGGCGGCGGACTCGAAGTCCTCGGCCTCTACGGCGTGACGCAGCTGCGTCTGCAGGGCGTTGCGCTGGCGCTGCAGGGAGAAGCGCTCCTGCTCCGCCTTGTCCACCAGCGCATCCTCCGGGGCTTCCGCCACGGCCTGTTGGGCCTGCCGGGTCACATCCACCGGCTCCGGGAACTCCGTCAGCAGGCGATTGCCAAACCCGCCCAGCAGCGGCTCGAAGAGCCGGAAGGGATGGGAAAAGAAGTCGTCGCCGAAGAAGCTGTCCGGCTGCATCCGCTGCACATAGCCCAGCTTCCGGGCGCAGTCGGCGCACAGGTGCGTCTCCGTGACCCGTCCGTTGATACTGCTCTTATAGTAGTAAGTCGCTTCATTTCTTCCGCAATTCTGACATTTCATAATGATTTCCTCCTTATCGAAAAATCAAACCGGTCAACTGTACCGATCCGACGCTATACCAGATGGATGAGGGCCTGCTTCAGCAGGTCGGCCCGCAGGACGCTGCGCTGATCCTTGGGAACGGATCGCAGAGCGGTGTCCGACAAAAGGCTCACCAGCAGCTTTCCCGTCTGGGCGGGGATGGCCTCCGACTGCACCAGATTGGAGAGGATGGCTCTGGCGCTGGCCGGATCGATCTCCGACCCGATGGAGTTGATGACGTGCATCATCAGCGTTTGCCGGTCCACATGGACACGGGTGATGCGGATGTAGCCGCCGCCGCCCCGCCGGGATTCCACGATGTAGCCGTGCTCCGGAGAGAACCGGGTGGACATGACATAGTTGATTTGGCTGGGTACGCACCCAAATCGCTGGGCCAGATCCCCCCGCTGCATCTCCAAAACACCGCCTGCATCGTCCAGCGCCTCCTGAATGAACCCGGCGATCATATCTGTGATTCCCATATCGTTCCCCTCCTGATTTTGATATTGCCTTTCCTTGACCTTTGCCCATAGTATACCACGCCGGTAGGAAATGTCAATAGGCTATTTGACCTTTTTTGATATTTATT
Source organism: Vescimonas coprocola (assembly GCF_018408575.1). Taxonomy (NCBI): domain Bacteria; kingdom Bacillati; phylum Bacillota; class Clostridia; order Eubacteriales; family Oscillospiraceae; genus Vescimonas; species Vescimonas coprocola. The sequence goes on along the minus strand of NZ_AP023418.1, from coordinate 1,919,631 downwards.
CTGTAAACAATTTGTGAATGGGATGGGGCGGTAAACTCCACAAAAGTTTGCCGCCCCGGCGAGATTTTTATTTACATCGGGTAATAAAGAAGATATAATTTACTGAACGTATAAACAGAAAGAGAACGGGTGAGAGAGAATGGCGACTGATTTTTCCCGCACATTGAGCCTGCTGCGGCAGGAGAAGGGCGTCTCCCAGCGGAAGGCGGCCGGGGAGCTGGGCATCAGCCAGGCCCTGCTAAGCCACTATGAAAACGGCATCCGGGAGCCGGGCCTTGCCTTTGTGGTGAAGGCCTGCACCTACTACCACGTGTCGGCGGATTTCCTGCTGGGCCGCACTCTGAACCGGGACGGCTCCATCATCGAGGCGGAGGACGTGTACGACTCCAGCGGCGAGAAGGGCAGCCTCCGGGGCAGTATTCTGGCGACTCTGCAAAAAAAGCTGGTGGTGAACACCACCGGGGTCCTCTTTGAACTGCTGGGCAAGACCGGGGACCGGGAGGCCATCACCGCCGCCGGGGACTATCTGGGCGACGCCCTGTATCAGCTGCTGCGGCAGCTGTACCGGCAGGGCGGCGGCAACGAGGATCTGTTCGCCGTGGCCCCCTCGGTCTTTGACGGCGGACTGGTGGCGGCGGATATGCAGCTATGCGCCCTGCGCTACCGGCAAGCGCTGGCCGCTCAGGAGGGGATGCCGGAGCTGACGCCGGAGAGCCTGACGGGCCAGCCCGGCGTGGGCCAGAGCGCAGCGCAGGTGTTCCACAGCGTGGACGAGCGCTGCAAGTCCTACCAGCATTAAGAAACCAACGACCTAAGGAGGCCTTTTCCATATGTTTGACCAATCCCATATCAGAAACTTTTCCATCATTGCCCACATCGACCACGGCAAATCCACGCTGGCAGACCGCCTGCTGGAGCTGTGCAACGCCGTACCGGCACGGGAGATGGAGAACCAGATCCTCGACAACATGGACTTGGAGCGGGAGCGTGGCATCACCATCAAGTCCCGTGCCGTCCACCTGTTTTACACGGCGCAGGACGGGGAGACCTACGCCCTGAACCTCATCGACACGCCGGGCCATGTGGACTTCAACTACGAGGTGTCCCGGTCTCTGGCGGCCTGCGAGGGCGCCGTGCTGGTGGTGGACGCCACGCAGGGCGTGGAGGCACAGACGCTGGCCAATACCTATCTGGCCATGGAGCACGATCTGGAGATCCTGCCGGTGTTCAACAAGATCGACCTGCCCGCCGCCGACCCCATGAAGGCCAAGCAGGAGGTGGAGGACATCATCGGCCTGCCGGCCATGGACGCCCCGGAGATCTCCGCCAAGCAGGGGATCAACATTCAGGCGGTGCTGGAGGATATCGTGCAAAATATCCCGGCCCCCAGCGGCGACCCCAAGGCCCCCCTGCAGGCGCTGGTATTCGACAGCCAGTATGACCCCTATGTGGGCGTGGTGGTGTACTTCCGGGTGAAGCAGGGGACCCTCCGCAAGGGCCAGACCATCCGCATGATGGCTACCGGCGCCGAGTATACCATTCTGGAGTGCGGCTACCTGAAGCCGCTGGGCAATGAGCCTACCGATGCCCTGCAGGCCGGTGAGGTGGGCTACTTCACCGCCAGCATCAAAAACGTCAAGGATACGCAGGTGGGCGACACCATCACCGGGGTGGAGGACCCCGCCGGTCAGCCCCTGCCGGGCTACCGCCCCGCCCAATCCATGGTCTACTGCGGCATCTACACCGAGGATGGCAGCAAGTACCCGGATCTGCGGGATGCGCTGGAGAAGCTTCAGCTCAACGACGCCTCCCTGACCTTCGAGCCGGAGAGCTCCGTGGCGCTGGGCTTCGGCTTCCGCTGCGGCTTTTTGGGGATGCTCCACATGGAGATCATTCAGGAACGGCTGGAGCGGGAGTTCAATCTGGACCTTGTGACCACCCTCCCCAGCGTCATCTACCACGTCTATAAGTCCGACGGCACCATGGTGAAGGTGGATAACCCCCACAACTACCCGGACCCCGGCACCATCGAGCACGCCGAGGAGCCCTATGTGAAGGTCTCCATCATTGCCCCCAATGAGTTCGTGGGCAACATCATGCCCATGTGTCAGGAGCGCCGGGGCGAGTTCAAGGATATGCAGTATCTGGATACCCATCTGGTGGAGCTGCACTACCAGATGCCCCTCAACGAGATCATCTACGACTTTTTCGATACCCTGAAGGCCAACACCAAGGGCTACGCCTCGCTGGACTATGAGCTCTCCGGCTACCGCACCAGCGATCTGGTGAAGGTAGACCTGCTCCTGAATGGCGACGGCGTGGACGCCCTCAGCTTCATCGCCCACCGGGATAAGGCCTATCCCCGCGCCCGGCGGCTGTGCGAAAAGCTGAAGGAGAATATCCCCCGCCAGCTGTTTGAGGTGCCTATTCAGGCGGCCATCGGCGGGCGCATCATCGCCCGTGAAACGGTGAAGGCCATGCGTAAGGACGTGCTGGCCAAGTGCTACGGCGGCGATATCACTCGTAAAAAGAAGCTGCTGGAAAAGCAGAAGGAAGGCAAGAAGAAGATGCGGAATCTGGGAACCGTACAGGTTCCCACCGAGGCCTTCATGGCCGTCCTCAAGCTGGACAGCGATTGATTCTTTTTGCCTTCCCGCCGCAAGTGCGGCGTCCAAGCGTTTTGCCGCAGGCAAAACCTTGAAATGGGCGGAATTCATTTCCAGCCATTTGAATCTGATCCGGGGACCCCACAAAAGCTTGCTTTTGTGGGGAGCAGGCAAGAAGATGCGGAACCTGGGAACCGTACAGGTTCCCACCGAGGCCTTCATGGCCGTCCTCAAGCTGGACAGCGATTGATTCTTTTTGCCTTCCCGCCGCAAGTGCGGCGTCCAAGCGTTTTGCCGCAGGCAAAACCTTGAAATGGGCGGAATTCATTTCCGGCCATTTGAATCTGATCCGGGGACCCCACAAAAGCTTGCTTTTGTGGGGAGCAGGCAAGAAGAAGATGCGGAATCTGGGAACCGTACAGGTTCCCACCGAGGCCTTCATGGCCGTCCTCAAGCTGGACAGCGATTGATTCTTTTTGCCTTCCCGCCGCAAGTGCGGCGTCCAAGCGTTTTGCCGCAGGCAAAACCTTGAAATGGGCGGAATTCATTTCCAGCCATTTGAATCTGATCCGGGGACCCCACAAAAGCTTGCTTTTGTGGGGAGCAGGCAAGAAGATGCGGAACCTGGGAACCGTACAGGTTCCCACCGAGGCCTTCATGGCCGTCCTCAAGCTGGACAGCGATTGATTCTTTTTGCCTTCCCGCCGCAAGTGCGGCGTCCAAGCGTTTTGCCGCAGGCAAAACCTTGAAATGGGCGGAATTCATTTCCGGCCATTTGAATCTGATCCGGGGACCCCACAAAAGCTTGCTTTTGTGGGGAGCAGGCAAGAAGAAGATGCGGAATCTGGGAACCGTACAGGTTCCCACCGAGGCCTTCATGGCCGTCCTCAAGCTGGACAGCGATTGATACACCCTCATCGCCCAAATGGCTCTGCGCCATTTGGGCGAACCCATCTCACATTCGGGAAGGTACATGATATGAGCGAATTATATGAGCTGCTGACCTTTGAAGCCTTTGGCCAGCGCTATCCGGAGCTGACCTCCCGGCACCAGATCCTGCCGGGACGGGGCATATTCTGCAAGGCGGAGCGGCTCCAGAGCGGCGTCATCGGGACCTACGCCATGCCTCAGCGCATGGCCCCCACCGGCGAAAAGCACTTCTTCGGCTACTATCTGACGGAGAAAAAACTGCTGCTGGTGGAAAAGGGCGGTTTTTTGCAGGGCCTGCTGCCGGGCCTTCCGGGGGAGACCCCGGCTCAGCTGCTGTCGGAGCTGCTGGCCCGGCTGACGGCGGAGGACATGGAAAGCCTCCAGCACTACGAGGAGCGCCTGACGGCATTGGAGGAAGTTCTGCTGGCGCAACAGGCGGAGGATTTCGACAAGAAGCTGTTCCGCATCCGCCGGGAGCTGTCGGTGCTGGCGGGCTACTATGCCCAGCTGGACGACCTCTATGCCGTGCTGGCCGATGCCATCCCGGACGCAGAGGAGCACGTCCAGCGGCTGCTGGAGCATCTCTCCGGCAAGGCCCAGCGGCTGCTGACCATGACGGAGCAGGAGAAGGAGTATTCCCTCCAGCTGCGGGAGATGCACCAGACGCAGGTGGATATGCGGCAGAACCAGATCATGAAGATCCTCACCATTGTCACCACAGTGTTTCTGCCGCTGTCCCTCATTGCCGGATGGTACGGCATGAACTTCCAAAATATGCCGGAGCTGACGGCGGAGCACGGCTATCTGGTGATCTGCATCGTCAGCGTGGTATGCGTGCTGGTGGAGCTGTGGATCTTCAAACGGAAAAAATGGTTTTAAGGAGGCGGCCCTATGGCGGAGCTATCCACCAACGTGCGGTATATCAAGGGCATCGGAGAGACACGGGCCAAGGCTCTGGAGAAGCTGGGCATCACCACCCTGCGTGACCTCATCAGCTATTTCCCCCGCACCTACGAGGATCGGACACTGACCCGCCCCATCCGTGACCTGACGGAGGGGGAGAATGTCTGCGTCCGGGCCATGATCGCCGCCGACCCCACCGCCCACCGCATCCCCGGCGGCCGCCCCATCGTCCGCACCCGTGCCGTGGACGAGACGGGAACGCTGGATGTGGTATTTTTCAATCAGGAGTACCGGAAAAACAGCCTCCACCGGGGGGAGATCTACATCTTCTACGGCAAGGTGGAGGGCCAGCGCCGTCATCAGATGGTGAACCCTCTGCTGGAGCCGGAGGGCCGCCAGCACCTGACAGGGCGCATCATGCCCATCTACTCCCTGACGGCAGGCATCAGCCAGCTGATGCTGACTCAGGCGGTGCGGCAGGGACTGGACGCCTGCCGGGAGCTGCTGCCGGACGTACTGCCGGATGAGGTGCGGCGGGAGCACCGCCTGTGCTACATCAACTATGCTTACGAAAACGTCCACTTCCCCGACTCGCCGGAGGCGCTGACCCAAGCCCGGCGCCGTCTGGCTTTCGAGGAGCTGTTCCTGCTGACCTGTGGCCTCCGGCTGCTGCGGAGCCGCCGGGAGGACGTGTTCGGCCCGGTGTGCCGCAAGGTCTCCATGGATCTCTTTTATAACGCCCTGCCCTTCACTCTGACGGACGCCCAGCGCCGTGCCGTGGAGGATACCATAGGTGACATGACCGCCGGTCGCCCCATGAACCGCCTGTGTCAGGGGGATGTGGGCAGCGGCAAGACCATGGTGGCGGCGGCCTGCATCTGGTTCGCCGCCCAGAGCGGGTGGCAGTCGGCCCTGATGGCCCCTACGGAGATCCTGGCCCGGCAGCATTTTGAAACGCTGTCGCCCCTGATGGCCCGGCTGGGCCTGACCTGCGCCCTGCTCACAGGCTCTACCCGTTCCAAGGAGCGGCGGGAAACACTGGCGGGACTGGCCGGAGGCACCATCGACCTGTGCATTGGCACCCACGCCTTACTGACGGGGGACGTGCAGTACGGACGGCTGGGGCTGGTGGTGACGGACGAGCAGCACCGCTTCGGCGTCAACCAGCGGGCGGCCCTGAGCCAGAAGGCGGAGGCTCCCCATATGCTGGTGCTGTCGGCCACACCCATTCCCCGGACGCTGGCGTTGGTGATCTACGGTGATCTGGATGTGTCGGTCATCGACCAGCTGCCGCCGGGACGGCAGAAGGTGGATACCTTCGCCTTGGGGGAGAGCTACCGCCCACGGGTCAACGCCTTCCTGCGCAAGCAGGTGCAGGAGGGGCATCAGGTGTTCATCGTCTGCCCGCTGGTGGGGGACGGTGATACCCTCCCCGACGAGCGGAAGGCCGTCACGGCCTACGCCAAAAAGCTGCAGGAGGAGACCTTCCCGGACCTGCGGGTATCGGTGCTCCACGGCAAGATGAAGCCTAAGGAAAAGGAGAAGGTCATGGAGACCTTTGCCGCCGGGGAGAGCGATATTCTGGTGTCCACCACCGTGGTGGAGGTGGGCGTGGACGTCCCCAACGCCACCTGTATGGTGGTGGAGAACGCCGAGCGCTTCGGCCTGTCCCAGCTGCACCAGCTGCGTGGCCGGGTGGGCCGTGGTCAGGCCAAGAGCTACTGCATCCTGCTGTCGGAGCATCCCAGTGAGGAGACCCGGCGGCGGCTGAAGGTCATGACCCGCACCAACAACGGCTTTGAAATTTCTCAGGAGGACCTGCACCTGCGTGGCCCCGGCGACTTCTTCGGCCAGCGCCAGCACGGCCTGCCTACCCTGAAAATTGCGGATCTGGCCTGCGATATGCAGCTGCTGGAGGAGGCCCAGTCCGCCGCCAGAGCGCTGCTGTGCCGGGACGAGGATCTCTCCCGGCCGGAGCACCGCCCCCTGCTGGAGCGTGTCCGGGAGCTGTTCCACGATACCGCCGACTCCATGAACTGATGAGAATAAATGAGGAAGAGGGAGGAGCTAAAAAGGCTCTTCCCTCTTCCTGCCATTTGCTGCACCCAAATGCTGCACGAAAACCACCGCCCTGAAAATAGCTGTCTCCCACGGACAGCTTTTCAGGACAGGATGACCGCATAGAAAATTTTCCATATGTTGGTATTGCGATCTCTCAAAACCAATATTGGCGCATCTGCTCCAGAAATTCTCTGGTGATGGGATACCCGCTATGCTCCCCGATGACGGAATCTATGCCGCAATACGGGCAGATCGCCGTACCGCCCACGTCCTCGATCCAATTTCTGATCTCCTTGGGGGCGAAAATTTTCAGACAATAAAAGCAGCCGCATTTCCTGTCCTGTAACAGCCGCTTCCGGTGGCCGGTGGAAAAATCGTGCGCCTTTATATAGTCGATGGTATAGTCGATCATATGTACCTCCGGCATCCGCTGAAAGGCCCTGCCTCACTCCTCCTGCAGTGCCGCCTGATACAGCTCGTTGCGGGAGAGACCTGTGTCCTCCGCCACCCGGCGGACGGCGTCCTTCATCCGCTGGCCCTGCTGCCGCAGGCTCTGCACCATGGCCACGCCCTCCGCCAGCGTCAGGGCCGGGGCCTCCTGCCGGGGGGCTCCCGCCACCACCAGCACGTATTCCCCCCGTGGCTCCTTCTCCCGGTACAGCGCCACAGCGCCGGACAGGGTGGTGCGGATGGTCTCCTCGTGGAGTTTGGTCAGCTCTCGACACAGAGCCACCGGCCGATCTCCCAGCAGCTCCAGCATATCCGCCAGCGTGGGCCGCAGCTTGTGGGGAGCCTCGTGGAACACCATGGTGCGCTGCTCCGCCGCCAGCCGGGTCAGGGCCTCCCGCCGCTCCTTTTTGTTGGCAGAGAGGAATCCCTCAAAGGTGAAACGCCCGGTAGGCAGCCCCGACACCGCCAGAGCGCACACGGCGGCGCAGCAGCCGGGGATGGCCTGCACCGTGACGCCGTTTTCCCCGCACAGCCGCACCAGATCCTCGCCGGGATCGCTGATGGCAGGGGTCCCGGCGTCCGTCACCAGCGCACACGTCTCTCCGGCCAGCAGCCGGGCCAGAATGGCCTGCCCGGCGGCGGCCCGGTTGTGCTCGTGGTAGCTGACCAGCGGCTTTTTGATGTCGAAATGGTTCAGCAGCTTCATGGACACACGGGTGTCCTCGGTGGCGATGAAGTCTGCCTCCTGCAAGGTCTGCACCCCACGGGGGGACAGATCCCCCAGATTGCCGATGGGGGTGGCCACCAGATATAATGTTCCGCTCATAGCGCTTGCTCCTCCTCACGAAAATAGGCACGGCGATGCTCCGCCGTCTCCCGGCCGTCGGGGCCGTAGAGCAGCAGTGTTGGCTCTGCCCGCAGCCCCGGCTTCCCGCCCCGACGACATTCCAGCAGCACCAGACCGGGAGCCCCGACGGCATCGTGCTGCACCAGCCGCAGCCGCTTAGGCTCCAGCCCGAAGCGGCGGGCCGTCTCCATCAGCTCCGCCAGCCGCTCTGTGGGGAACACCACGCAGAAGCGCCCGCCCCACCGCAGCAGCCAACCGGCGGCCCGGCACACATCCTCCAATGTACACGTTATCTCCGACCGGGCGGTGCCACGTGTCTCCTGCGGGGAGACACGCCCCGTCTCCGGCGGGAAGTAGGGGGGATTGGATACCACCAGATCGAACCCGCCCGCCGGGGGCAGGTCCTCCCGCCGCCGCAGGTCTCCCTGTTGGCACAGCAGCCGCTCCTGCCAGCTGCTGCGCTGGGCGGTGCGCCGGGCCAGACGGCAGGCGTCCTCCCGCAGCTCCAGCCCGGTGACGGTGAGGGACGGCTCCCGTGTCAGCAGCAGCGCCCCCAGCAGACCCGTCCCGGCCCCCAGATCACAGACCTGCTCCCCACGCCGCAGGACGGGGAAGCTCCCCAACAGAAAGGTATCCGTGGAGGGGCGGAACAGACCGTCATCCCAGTAAAAGCCCTGATCGCCCCGCAGCCGGTCCCAGTGCTCCATGTGTACCCCTCCTTTTCTCTGGGCAGAGATACTTATGATATTCTCCACCATCCGCAAAATGGCAGCCGGTATCCTGCCGGAATCATTGATAGTATTGTACCACGGGGAGCGCCTCCGGCGCAAGACGGCAAAAAAACACCGGAGCAGATGCTCCGGTGTTTTTCGTCCTTGCTATGTAATTATTCAGCAGGGCTGATAGCGCCATTGGGGCAGGTATCGCTGCAAGTACCGCAGTCCAGGCAGGAGTTAGCGTCGATCACGTAATGATCGTCACCCTGAGAAATGGCACCAACAGGACATACGTCTGCGCAAGCACCGCAGCTGACGCAGCCGGAACCGATCTGATAAGCCATGGGAAGCACCTCCATTAAGATTTGTACTGTTATTGTATCATGAAAATGAAAAAAAGCAACCCCTTCCCCTATGGAAAATTTTGTTTTGCCGATTTTTGCGACGATCAGGCGAAATTGGACAAAAAACGGACAGAAACAGGACAGCATCTGGACAGAAAAAATGCCCGAAAACGGGGCAGCCGGACAAGGCTTTTGTCCAGGAGAGACTGCAAAAAATGCCGGGAGACATTTTCTCCGACCCCGGTACATAGAATGGAGGGTATGGAAACAGAGAGGAGTGGAGCCCATGGAGCGAAAGCCCGATATCGACGATCTGATCTTCGGGGACGAGCGCCCGATAAGTCAGCGCTGAAAATGGAAAAACAGGACGCCCTGTATCGGCGTCCTGTTTTTATCATTTAGCGGTGAGGAGGTAACTCATGCCGCTCCAGAGGGTGAAATAAAGGGTTACAGCTGTACCCGATTCTCCTTGGTCCAGGTGGTGAGACCCAGACGGGGATACCGATGACGCAGGGCCTTGATCTCCTCCGTGCTGCCGCCCATGAGGGAGATGCGATCGACCTTGGCCAGATCGGCGGCGGGCATCGTGTGGTTGGAGGTGGCCCCGCAGGCCTCGCAGTGGTAGTACTTACCATCCGCCATCAGAGAGATCTGGCTGCTGCCGCAGACGGCGCAGCGATTCATTTTCGTAACCAGTGCCATATTCAAACAACTCCTTTCTCTTACTGTCTATACTTTACCACAGGAAATGCAATTTGTAAAACGCATCATTTTCATCTGAAACATGAGAGTTTTTCATACATTAAACATTGTATACAATCTGAATCCACGGGCAGAGGCAGACCGTTGGCGAAACAATACAAAAGGCGAAAAGAGCGCTCAAAAGGGAGGTTTTCGGAAACTGCATACCTACCTGAGAGGGGACGGGGAGGGGGCAACTGCAAGTATAGCGGGACGAGGGCAACTGCAAGTATAGCGGGACGAGGGCAGCTGTAAGTATAGCGGGACGAGGGCAACTGTAAGTATAGCGGGGCGAGGGACGGAACATAGCTGGCGAAAGAAGAGCGGGGCCGTTGGGAGTATGGAGGGGGGAGAGCCGGGGGGATCGGCGGACCTGCGCAGGAAGAAACGATGGAAGCAGCGGTGCTGGGGCAGGAAATATGTGGAAAAAATAACTGGATGTGGTGAGGGAGCGGTATACAGGCAAAGGGTGAATATAAGAGGATGATATGCGGTAAAAATGTATATCACCGGCAGATAGACAGGAGAATATACAAAAGAGTGCATACAAAAAGTGCGTCGCTGCGTGACCATTCGCAGCGACGCACTTTTTGACCCGGACGGCATGAAGAAGGAAAAGAAAGAATCTGCCGTCCTCGACCCACTCAACGGCTGGGGAACATGGTCCGCCGCAACCACATGGCAGACAGGATCATCCAACCGGAGGACTTCCGATCCGGTGTTGTATGATCGTCCTCTTTACGGTACACGCAGAGATATGTACCGAAAGCCCTCTGAGATGGTCTTAGTATACCACAGGAGACGGCGGACGTAAAACGAATGATTCTCATAAAAAGCATGAGAGAATTTCATAGATGAGGGAAAATACCGCCTGCCCTTCATGGGCAGGCGGCAGAGGTGATAAAGGTTCAGCCGTGGGGGGTAAATCAGCAGGGGAGACAGAATGATACATCGCAGGCAGAGCGGGCCCGGTAACTGCGTTGTCAGTGGGATCAGCGGATCGCTGCACGCACAGCCAGCGCCACAACGATTTCAAGAACGAATAATCCAGCCAACATCCAGTCCAAAAGCATAACCAGATCCTCCTTCAAAAAGTTTTAGAGCCGAGGTTCCTTGGAAACGGTTGGCCAACCTGCTTTCTTAAGGTAACTATAGAATATCATGATCTGGAAAATAAGTAAAGCGAATGAATTTTATCATTCTTATGAAGAAAAGTTTGCATACGGGGGGCGGGATGTGGTATGCTGGGGAGCAAGGAGGCGAGGAAATGGACTTGACCAAATATCAGGTATTTCTGAAAACCGTGGAGTGCGGCAGCTTTACGGCGGCCGCCCAGCAGCTGAGCTTCACCCAATCCGGCGTCAGTCACGCCATCAGTGGGCTGGAGGAGGAACTGGGGGTAACGCTGCTGAGCCGCAGCCGGGGGGGCGTGACCCTGACGGCGGACGGTTGGGCGCTGATGCCTTATATTCAGGAGATCTGCCGCCAGCAACGGAGCATCGAGGAACGGGCCAAGGATCTGCAGGGACTGGAGACCGGCGTGGTGCGGGTGGCGGTGTTCACCAGCGTGTCGGTGCAGTGGATGCCCTACATCCTGAAAAGCTTTCGGAAGCAGTATCCCAACATTGAATTTGAGCTGCTGCCCTCCAACTACAACACGGAGATCGCCCGGTGGATCCAGGACGGCACGGCGGACTGCGGCTTTCTGGTGCTGCCCACGGAGGCGAATCTGGACTGCTGGCTATTGCAGCGGGACCAGTGGAAGGCCATTGTGCCGTGGGATCATCCGCTGGCGGGGCGGGAGCCGTTTCCGCCGGAGGCACTGACCCAGTATCCCTTCATTCTGCTGGAGGAGGGAGACGACTACGAAATTCAGGAGGTGCTGGACACGCTGGGAGTGCAGCCCAATGTGCAGTACCGGGTGCAGCAGGATCAGGTGATTTTGGCCATGGTGTCCTGCGGGCTGGGCATCAGCATCATGGAGGAGCTGATGCTGGACCGGAACGAATACCCGGTGGTGGCCTGCTCCTTCGCCAAGCCCTTTTACCGGAACATCGGCATCTGCGTCAAGGACAAGCGGGCCATCTCCCGCTCCACCTACCGTTTTGTGGAGCACGTGCGGCGGTGGGTGCTGGAGAAGTACAGCGGATGAGCCATACGGCAGCCGGCGACAGGGCGGGGATACACCATATATATAATAGATGCCCGGATTTTTTGACAGGGCGGGGAGGCGAGGCTTGCTGCCGGAGCCAGAACCGTAACTCATCAGAATAGGAGGCGAAACCATGGTTTTTATTGTCGTGATCTCATCGGTACTTTTGGCCGTTTGCACCTCATTGAAGCCGATCTATCTCCAAAATGCCATTGATGCGGTGGATGTGGGGGCAGGCGGCGCACTTACCATGTTTCTGTGCTATGTGGCCAGCATCCTGGGCATCCTGCTGTTTGAGACGGCCCGGCAGCTCAGCACGGGGAAATATCGGAACAGCAGACTGTTCAGCCTCAAGCGGAAGGTCATGGCGCATATTGTCTATATGCCGCCCCGGAAGTTCCGGGAGGAGCAGGGGCAGAACTATGTCACCACACTGAACAATGAGATCGAGATGCTGGTGGACAGCTATTATGTCACCCGCTTGGAATTGGCCTACAGCATCCTGGTGCTGATCACCTGTGTGATCGCATTGCTGTACATCAACGGCTATCTGGCCATCATTATCATCGTTTCCACCGTGTGTCCCATTGTGGCCTCCGCCGTGCAGGGGAAGGCGCTGGAAAAACGGACCAATTTCTATACGATGGCCCTGGAAAAGCTCAATGTCATGATCGGCAATCTGATCCACGGGTACCCCATCATCAAGGTAAACCACATAGAGAGGGAATACCTGCAAACGCTGGAACAGGATAACGAGAAAGCCGCCCACGCAGAGTTTGCCAAGGCGAAAACAAAAATCCGGGTGAATATGATCATCGGCCTGCTGTCCTATATCGGCGAGGTCGTGATGGTGGGATTCAGCATTTACGAGATCTCCAAGGGACGGCTGTCCGTGGGCGCTTTGGTGGGTGCGCTGCAATTATCGGAAATGCTGGTGATCCCCACCAACAGCATTTCCTATCAGATATCGGAAATGCGGAGCGTCACCGGTATTCGCCAGAAGATCCGGCAGCTGCTGTCTGTTCCTGACAGCGCTGCGGCGTTGACAGCAGCTCCCACGATCGAGTACATGGAACTTGACAATGTGTCCTTCCGACATGAGGAAAAGGTCATTCTTTCCCATGCGAATTATCGGTTCGAGGCGGGGAAGAAATACCTGATTTTAGGCGAAAACGGAAGCGGCAAGAGCACGCTGTTCAAGCTGCTGACCGGGCTGGAAACAGAGTATGAGGGGTGTATCTCGGTGAACGGAACGGATATCCGCCGGCTGTGGCCCGCTCTTTATGACCAGATCGGCGTCGTGCTTCAGGACGCGTTTATCTTTGACGATACGTTTCTCCAGAATGTCACGCTTTATCGCCCTGCATTGCGGGAACGGGCCGTATCGGCGATGCATTCTCTGGGAATGGACGCCTTTCTTGCGTCCCATGATCTGGACCAGGTATTCCAGAACACGAAGGGCAATCTATCCGGTGGGGAGCGGCAAAAGCTGGCGCTGGCCCGGGTGCTGGCCGAGAATAAGCGTGTCATCTTCCTGGACGAAGCCACTGCCAATATGGACAAGGGCAGCAGCCAGAAAATTTTGTCCCAGCTGCTCCGGACGGACGGCTTGACCGTCATCAGCATCGAACACAAGGTGAGCCCGGAGATCCTGCCGCTGTATGATACGATCCTTGAATTGAGGGATACTCACTTGGAAGAAAGGGCATAGGGCGATCCGGCTGCCGGGAGATGAAGGCGGAGATGCGCTTTTACCGGCGGGGTGGAGAGGCAGGCCTTGACAAGCGGGCGTCCGGCAGATACAATAAAAGTTCAGGAGCGATCCGTGAAAAACGATAACAATATAAAGGATTGAGAGAATTATGGCAAAAGATCAGAGAAACGTGGAAGCCATCACCCCCATGGAGGTGGACTTCGCCAAGTGGTACACCGACATCTGCCTGAAGGCGGAGCTGGTGGACTACGCCTCCGTGAAGGGCTTCATGATCCTGCGGCCCTACGGCTACGCCATCTGGGAGAACATCCAGCGCATCATGGACGGGATGTTCAAAAAGACCGGACACGTCAACGTGGCGATGCCGGTGCTGATCCCGGAGAGCCTGCTGAAGAAGGAGGGCGAGCTGGTGGAGGGCTTCGCCCCGGAGGTGGCGTGGGTCACCATGGGCGGCAGTGAGAAGCTGGAGGAACGGCTGGCCTTCCGACCCACCTCAGAGACCATGTTCTGCGACCACTGGCACAATGTATTGCAGAGCTACCGGGAGCTGCCCATGCTCTACAACCAGTGGTGCTCCGTCATCCGCTGGGAAAAGACCACCCGGCCCTTCCTGCGCTCCAGGGAGTTCTGGTGGCAGGAGGGCCACACCATCCATGAGACGGCGGAGGAGGCCATTGCCGAGACGGAGCAGCAGCTGAACTGCTACGCCGACTTCTGCCGGGATGCGCTGGCCATGCCGGTGGTGAAGGGTCGCAAGACCGACAAGGAGAAGTTTGCCGGGGCTGAGGCCACCTACACCATCGAGGCCATGATGAAGGACCACAAGGCCCTGCAGTCCGGCACCAGCCACTATTTCGGGGACAAGTTCTCCCGTGCCTACGACGTGACCTTCACCGGCCGGGACAACAAGCTGCAGTATCCCTTCCAGACCAGTTGGGGCAGCACCACCCGCCTCATCGGCGCCTGCATCATGACCCACTCCGACAACAACGGTCTGGTGCTGCCGCCGGCCATTGCCCCCATTCAGGTGGTGGTGGTGCCGGTGGCCCAGCACAAGCCCGGCGTGCTGGACGCTGCGGCGGCTCTGCGGGACCGTCTGACGGCGCTGGAGCTGCGGGTGAAGATGGATGACAGCGAGCAGTCCCCCGGCTGGAAGTACGCCCAGTATGAGATGAAGGGCGTGCCGCTGCGGGTGGAGATCGGCCCCAAGGACATGGAGAAGCAGCAGTGCTGCATCGCCCGGCGTGACACCGGCGAAAAGGTGTTCGTGCCGCTGACGGAGCTGGAGGCTACCGTGCAGGCCCTGCTGAAGGAGGTACATGACAACCTCTACGCCATGGCGGAGAAGAATCTGGAGGACAACACCTTCGACTTCACCACATGGGAGGAAGTGAAGGAGATGGCCCAGGGCAAGGGCGGCTTTGCCCGCACCAAGTGGTGCGGCAGCCTGGAGTGCGAGCTGGCCATGAAGGAGAAGGCCGGCGTGTCCAGCCGCTGTATGCCCCTGAAGCAGTCCGGCACCGTGGGCAAATGCCCGGTGTGCGGCAAGGAATGCACCACCGATATCTACTGGGGCGTGGCGTATTGATGCCGGGAAATGCCTTGTCTTGCCCCGGTTTTATGGACGGGGGCGAGGTTTGGCGGGCTCCACAAAAAATATTGAAAAATTTCATGAAAAAAGCGGAAAATCCCCTTGACAAAAGGGGATTTTTCCTTTAATATAGCAAGGTACGTGCGCTGAGGGTGCTGCACACCCGGAGGCGTGTACAAATGCGATGAACCGGGAGATTGCTCCGAGAGGAGGTAACTTCCGGGGAGTATGTCCGATCATCGGGCGGCTGAGAAGTTTCTGCACGTCAGCGTAGATCGCTGCGCCAGAAGGACACCGGCCGGATTTTGCGCCGGTGTTTCTTATGAGCCGGAATGATACGCACGGAACGGCGTATAAGAACTCTCACCGTACGGCAGTTGGTCACGCAATCAAAAACCGTACGAAATAATGGAGGAACGAACCAAATGGCAAAAGAAATGATCCGCATTCGTCTGAAGGCCTATGACCATCAGGTCATCGACCAGAGCGCAGAGAAGATCGTCGAGACCGCCAAGCGCACCGGCGCTGCTGTCTCCGGCCCCATCCCTCTGCCCACCAAGAAAGAGATCGTCACCATCCTGCGCGCTACCCACAAGTATAAGGATAGCCGTGAGCAGTTTGAGCGCCGCACCCACAAGCGCCTGATCGACATCACCAACTCCACCCCCAAGACCGTGGAGGCTCTGATGGCTCTGGATCTGCCCGCCGGTGTGGAGATCGAGATCAAGCTGTAAGTACCTTTATATATAGGTACACGCTGTGGAAAACCACGGCACCCGGTGCAATGGGCACCGGAACAAATGAATTTGCTTGCTACCCGACCGTCGGCTGACTTGCGTGAGGCCGGCGGGGGTTACGTCGGCAGAGCAAGCGATCTGTACCCAATGCAGATTGAACTATGCCGACCAATAACCTTTAAGGAGGATCATACATGAAAGCAATCATCGGCAAGAAGGTTGGCATGTCTCAGATCTTCGACGAAAACGGCAAGGTCATCCCCGTCACCGTCATCGAGGCGGGTCCCTGCACCGTCGTCCAGAAGAAAACTTCCGATAAGGAAGGCTATGAGGCTGTTCAGCTGGGCTATGAGGACATTCCTGAGCGGAAGCTGTCTAAGCCCGAAATGGGCCACCTGAACAAGGCTGGCGTGGCCCCCAAGAAGTACCTGCGTGAGTTCAACCTGGATAACGCCGCCGAACTGAACGTCGGCGACATCGTCAAGGCTGACACCTTCAAAGAGGGCGACTTTGTGGACGTGACCGGCACCAGCAAGGGCCACGGCTATCAGGGCGTCATCAAGCGCTGGGGCGCACAGCGCACTCCCACCAGCCACGGCGGCGGCCCTGTCCATCGTCACGCTGGTTCCATGGGCTCCACCACCGATCCCTCCCGTATCTTCAAGGGCAAGATCGGCGCAGGTCAGATGGGTGTTGACCAGGTCACCATCCAGAATCTGGACATCGTCAAGGTGGACGCAGATCTGAACCTCATCGCCGTCCGGGGCGCCGTTCCCGGTCCTAAGGGCGGTCTGGTCCTCATCAAGAGCACCGTTAAGACCCATCGTGTCAAGCACGCTGACAGCGGCATCAGCAACAACCCGCAGAAGGCTTCCGGTCGTAATCCCCAGAAGGCTTCCGCCCGTAATAAGTAAGGAAAGGAGTGCTTGTAATGTCTACCATCAACGTTTTGAACATGGCCGGCGAGACCGTCGGTACCGTGGAGCTGTGCGACGGCATTTTTGGCATCGAGCCCAATCAGGCTGTTGTGCATGAAGTGGTCAAGAACCACCTGGCGAATTGCCGTCAGGGCACGCAGAGCGCTCTGACCCGTGCCGAGGTCTCCGGCGGCGGCAAGAAGCCCTGGCGTCAGAAGGGTACCGGCCACGCCCGTCAGGGCAGCACCCGTGCTCCCCAGTGGACCCACGGCGGCATCGTGTTTGCTCCCAAGCCCCGCAGCTACTCTTACGTTCTGAATAAGAAGGTCAAGAGACTGGCTATGAAGTCCGCTCTGTCCGCCAAGGCGGCCGCAGGCGAGATCATCGTTGTCGATTCCATCAAGCTCGACAGCATCAAGACCAAGGACTTCCGTGCGTTCCTGAACGCCGTCAAGGCCGACGGCAAGTCCCTGGTGGTCACTCCCGCCAAGGACGAGATCGTCGTCAAGAGCGCCCGCAATATCCCCGGCGTCGAGACCACCATGGCCAACCTGATGAACGTCTACGACATTCTCAAGGCCAAGTATCTGGTCCTCGATAAGGAAGCCCTCGCAGTAATCGAGGAGGTGTTTGCGTAATGGCTAACGTTTACGACATCATTATTCGTCCCATCATCACCGAGCGCTCCATGGAGGCCACCGGCACCAAGAAGTACGTCTTTGAAGTGGCTCCCACCGCCGGTAAGATCGAGATCAAGAACGCCGTGGAGCAGATCTTCGGCGTGAAGGTGGCCAAGGTCAACACCATCAACTATGATGGCAAAGCCAAGCGCCTGGGCGCTGCCCGTCCCGGCCGCCGCAAGAGCTGGAAGAAAGCTTACGTCCAGCTGACCCAGGACTCCAAGACCATCGAGTTCTTCGAGGGTATGGTGTAAGAAAGGAAGGAGTGTAAGAAATGTCTATCAAAACTTTTAAGCCGACCACCCCTTCCCGCCGGCATATGACTGTCTCCGGCTTCGACGGCATTGATAAGCACGCCAAGCCTGAGTCCGGCCTGACCGAGGTCCTGAAGAAGAGCGCTGGTCGCAACAGCTATGGCCGCATCACCGTCCGCCATCGCGGCGGCGGCGAGAAGCGCAAGTATCGTGTCATCGACTTCAAGCGTGACAAGACGGATATGCCCGCCACTGTCCTGCGTCTGGAGTACGATCCCAACCGCAGCGCCAACATCGCTCTGGTGCAGTATGAGGACGGCGAGAAGCGTTACATCATCGCTCCCGTGGGTCTGACCGCCGGTGACAAGGTGGTCTCCTCCGCCGCTGCAGATATCAAGCCCGGCAACTGCCTGCCCATCGCCAACATCCCTGTGGGTACCGTGATCCACAATGTGGAGATGCACCCCGGCAAGGGCGCTCAGCTGGTTCGTTCCGCCGGCGCCTATGCACAGCTGATGGCAAAGGAGGGCGAGAACGCCCAGATCCGTATGCCCTCCGGCGAGGTCCGCATCATCCGCACCAACTGCACCGCCTGCATCGGTCAGGTGGGCAATCTGGAGCACGAGAACGTTCAGATCGGTAAGGCCGGCCGGAAGCGCCACATGGGTTGGCGTCCCACCGTCCGTGGTTCCGTCATGAACCCCTGCGACCACCCCCACGGCGGTGGTGAGGGCAAGGCTCCTGTGGGCCGTCCCGGTCCTGTTACCCCCTGGGGTAAGCCGGCTCTGGGCTACAAGACCCGCAAGACCAAGAATCCTACTGACAAGTTTATTGTCAAGCGCCGCAATGTGAAGTAAGGGAGGCAAGTAGAATATGAGCAGATCTGTCAAAAAAGGCCCGTATGTTGCCCCTGAGCTGCTGAAGCGGGTCGAGGAAATGAACAAGAAGGGCGAGAAGAACGTGCTGAAGACCTGGAGCCGCAGCTCCACCATCTTCCCCGCATTCGTAGGTCACACCATCGCCGTTCACGATGGCCGCCGTCATGTGCCTGTCTATGTCCAGGAGGACATGGTGGGTCACAAGCTGGGTGAGTTCGCTCCCACCCGGACCTTCCGTGGTCACGCCAAGTCTAAGTAAGGAGGATGCACAGTACAATGGAAGCTAAAGCTTATTTGAGATACGTCCGCATCTCTCCCCGTAAGATCCAGATCGTGTGCGATCTGATCCGTGGAAAAGATGCTCAGACTGCCATGGCGATCCTGATGCAGACCCCCAAGGCTGCCTCCGAGCCCCTGATGAAGCTCCTGAAGAGCGCTTGCGCCAATGCGGAGAACAACTTCAGCATGGACCCCGAGAAGCTGGTGGTCACCCAGGTGTTCGCTACCCCCGGCCCCATTCTGAAGAGAATGATGCCCCGTGCTCAGGGCCGTGCCTATCGCATCAACAAGAGAACCTCTCACGTGACGCTGGCCGTCGCTGAGAAAGAGTAAGGGAGGGAGACAGTTTTATGGGACAGAAAGTTAATCCCCACGGCTTCAGAGTGGGCGTCATCAAAGACTGGGATTCCCGTTGGTATGCCAGCAATGAGAAGGTCGGCGATCTTCTGGTCGAGGATCACAAGATCCGTGTGTACCTGAAGAAGCTGCTGTTCGCTGCCGGTGTCTCCAAGATCGAGATCGAGCGCAGCAACGAGGTCGTCACCGTTTATCTGCACGTGGCCCGCCCCGGCGTGGTCATCGGCAAGGGCGGCGTGCAGATCGAGGAGTACCGCAAGAGCGTGGAGAAGCTTATCGGCAAGACCGTGAAGCTGAACATCGTCGAGGTTCGCAACCCCGATATGGACGCTCAGCTGGTGGCCGAGAACATCGCCGCTCAGCTGGAGAAGCGTATCTCCCACCGCCGTGCCATGAAGAATGCCATGGGCCGTGCCATGCGTGCCGGCGCCAAGGGCATCAAGGTCAACTGCTCCGGTCGTCTGGGCGGTCGTGAGATCGCCGGCTCCGAGCACTATCACGAGGGTACCATCCCCCTGCAGACTCTGCGTGCCGACATCGACTACGGCTTCGCTGAGGCCGCCACCACCTTCGGCCGCATCGGCGTGAAGGTGTGGATCTACAAGGGCGAGATCCTGTCTCAGGCTCTGCGGACCACCCCCCGCACCCTGGATACCAGCAAGCCTTATCAGGAGCGCCGTGAGCGCCGTGGCCGCCGTGATGGCGATCGCCGTGGCGGCTTCCGCCGTGATGGTCAGGGCTTCAACCGTGACCGCCAGAACGGCGGCTATAACCGTGGTCCCCGCCCTGAGGGCGGCTTCCGCAAGCCCGCAGAAAAGAAAGAAGGAGGCGCTCAGTAATGCTTCTGCCCAAGAGAGTTAGGTACCGCAGAGTACACCGTGGCCGCCTCACCGGCAAGGCCACCAGAGGCAACAAGGTCACCTACGGTGAGTTTGGCCTCGTTGCGCTGGAACCCGCATGGATCACCAGCAATCAGATCGAAGCAGCCCGTATCGCCATGACCCGTTACACCAAGCGTGGCGGTCAGGTCTGGATCAAGATCTTCCCCGATAAGCCCATCACCGAGAAGCCGGCCGAGACCCGCATGGGTTCCGGTAAGGGCTCTCCCGAGTATTGGGTCGCCGTTGTTAAGCCCGGCCGTGTCATGTTCGAGATCGCCGGTGTCTCCGAAGAGGTCGCACGTGAGGCTCTGCGTCTGGCCAGCCACAAGCTGCCCATCAAGACCAAGATCGTCAAGCGTGAGGATCTGGAAGCTCAGGAAGTAGGTGAATGAGATGAAGGCAACTGAAGTACGTGCAATGAGCGTGGAGCAGCTGAATGAGAAGCTGACTTCCCTGAAGAAGGATCTGTTCTTCCTGCGTATGCAGCACGCCACCAATCAGCTGGACAATCCTCTCAAGATCGCTGAAACCAAGCGTGATATTGCCCGCATCAAGACCGTGATCCGTGAAAAGGAGGAGAACTGAAATGGAAGAGAAGAGAATTTCCTCCCGCAAGACCCGTGTGGGTAAGGTCGTGTCCGACAAGATGGATAAGACCGTGGTGGTCGCCATCGAGGACCGTGTTGCCCATCCTCTGTATAAGAAGATCGTCGGCCGCACCTATAAGCTGAAGGCCCACGATGAGGAGAACACCTGCGGCGTAGGCGATATCGTGAAGGTGATGGAGACCCGCCCCCTGTCCAAGGACAAGCGTTGGCGTGTGGTCGAGATCGTTGAAAAGGCGAAGTAAGGAGGTAACCGAGAATGATTCAGCAAGAGTCCTATCTGAAGGTTGCCGATAATACCGGCGCCAAGGAGATCAAGTGCATTCGCGTCCTGGGCGGCTCCAAGCGCAAGTACGGCAACATCGGTGATGTGATCGTTGCCTCTGTGCGTAAGTCTGCTCCCGGCGGTCAGGTGAAGAAGGGCGAGGTGGTCAAGGCCGTTATCGTCCGCAGCGCCAAGGGCGTCCGTCGTGCCGACGGCACCTATGTCCGCTTTGACGACAATGCCGCCGTCCTCATCAAGGACGACAAAAACCCCAGAGGTACCCGTATCTTTGGGCCCGTTGCTCGTGAGCTGCGTGACAAGGATTACATGAAGATCCTGTCCCTCGCTCCCGAAGTTATTTGATGGAGGGGCCAGAGAATGAATAGTCTGAAAATCAAGAAGAACGACACCGTCGTTGTTCTGTCCGGCAAGGACAAGGGCAAGCAGGGTAAGGTGCTGGGCACCATCCCCAGCGAAGCCAAGGTCGTGGTGGAGGGCATCAACAAGGTCACCTGCCACATCAAGCCCCGCAAGCAGGGCGAGGAGGGCGGCATCACCCAGCGTGAGGCTGCTATCTACGCCAGCAAGGTGCAGGTCGTTTGCCCCAAGTGCGGCAAGGGCACCCGTGTGGCTTACGTCATCAAGGACGGCAAGAAGGCCCGCACCTGCAAGAAGTGCGGCGCTGAGCTGTGAGAAAGGAGAGAGTAAGAAATGGCACGTCTGAAAGTCAAGTATACTGAAGAAGTGGCTCCCGCTCTCTTCAAGAAGTTCGGTTACAAGAGCACCATGCAGATCCCCAAGATCGAGAAGATCGTTGTCAATGTGGGCTGCGGCGAGGCTCGTGAGAACCCCAAGGTCCTGGACGCCGTGGTGAAGGATCTGTCCGCCATCACCGGCCAGAAGGCCATCATCACCATCGCCAAGAAGTCCGTTGCAAACTTCAAGCTGCGTGAGGGTATGCCCGTGGGCGCCAAGGTCACGCTGCGCGGCGACAAGATGTGGGAGTTCCTGGATCGTCTGTTCAACGTGGCTCTGCCCCGTGTGCGTGACTTCCGTGGTATCAGCGCCAACGCCTTCGACGGCCGTGGCAACTATGCCCTGGGCGTCAAGGAGCAGCTGATCTTCCCTGAGATCGAGTACGATAAGATCGACAAGATCCGTGGTATGGACATCGTCATCTGCACCACCGCTCAGACCGATGAAGAAGCCCGTGAGCTGCTGACCCTGGTCGGCGCTCCCTTTGAACGCTGATTAGGAGGAGAAACACCATGGCAAAGAAGTCTATGATCCTGAAGCAGCAGGCTCCCGCTAAGTTCTCCACCCGTAAGTACAACCGCTGCAAGCTGTGCGGCCGCCCTCACGCCTATCTGCGTGACTACGGCGTTTGCCGTATCTGCTTCCGCACGCTGGCTTATAAGGGCGAGATCCCCGGTGTCCGCAAGGCTTCCTGGTAATCTTTTTCCGCCATACTTCGTTGGTGCGGCTCGACGTACACAAAGTACGCCGCCGCCTCGCCGCCTCGTCTGGCGAAAAAATCCTGGATCTATCTCATGCGGAGCTGGCATGGCTTGCTGTGCGCAAAGCACAGCGGTACCCTGCTGCCTCGTATGACGAAAGAGTCCATTCCGTTATATACTGCCGGTGGGCGGGCCGCACAGGTGCGGCGGCGCTGCCGGTAGGACGGGAACCGTGTGGGAGGAGTTATCTCCCTGCAAAGCAAGTGCCTAAGAGCGCTGTGCGCTCCGGCGATAAAGGATGGCGAAAGGTCACTGGTAATTAAACATCGCTGGTCATCGGACGATGCCTAAATTATCAGTGATACCTCGCTACCTCAACAGGGCTTTCCCTGTAACTCTAAATTAGGAGGAAACAAGTATGCACATCACTGATCCTGTTGCCGATATGCTGACCCGTATCCGCAACGCCAACAATGCCAAGCATGAGACCGTTGACGTCCCTGCCTCCAACATGAAGAAGAGCATCGCTCAGATCCTGCTGGATGAGGGCTACATCAAGGCCTATCAGGTCGTGGACGACGGTACCCAGGGGACCATTCACATCACCCTGAAGTACAACGCCGGCAAGGAGAAGGTCATCTCCGGTCTGCGCCGTGTGTCCAAGCCCGGTCTGCGTGTGTACGTGGGTGCCGATGAGCTGCCCCGTGTGCTGCGTGGTCTTGGTATTGCGATCGTATCCACCTCTAAGGGCGTCATGACCGACAAGGCTGCTCGTGCAGCACACGTCGGCGGTGAAGTCCTTGCGTTTGTTTGGTAAGGAGGGTATTGAACAATGTCGAGAATTGGCAGAATGCCCATTACCGTCCCCGCTGGTGTGGAAGTCACCATTGCGGAGAACAACGTTGTCACCGTCAAGGGCCCCAAGGGTACTCTGACGCAGGCTCTGCGTCCGGAGATGATCCTGGAGCAGGAGGGCAACGTCATCCATGTCAAGCGCCCCTCCGACGACAAGCTGCACTGCGCTCTGCACGGCATGACCCGTGCGCTGCTGCACAACATGGTCGTCGGCGTCAGCGAAGGCTTCAAGAAGGAGTTGGAGGTCAACGGTATCGGTTACCGTGCCGCCAAGGAGGGCAAGAACCTGGTCATGAACCTGGGCTACTCTCATCAGGTCATCGTTCCTGAGATCGACGGCATCACCATTGATGTCCCCGCTCAGAACAAGATCGTCATCTCCGGTCCCGATAAGCAGAAGGTGGGCCAGTTTGCGGCGGAAGTCCGTGAAAAGCGTCCTCCCGAGCCTTATAAGGGCAAGGGCATCAAGTATGTCGATGAAGTCATCCGCCGCAAGGTCGGTAAGACCGGCGCCAAGAAGTAAGGAGGTGTGCCGTAATGATTAAAAGACCCAATACCAACGCTCAGCGTCTGAAGCGTCATAAGAGAGTCCGTGCCAAGGTGTTCGGCACTACCGAGCGTCCCCGTCTGAACGTGTTCCGCAGCGAGAAGAACATCTACGCTCAGGTCATCGACGACGTGGCCGGCAACACCCTAGTCTCCGCCTCCTCCCTGGATAAGGAGATCGAGGGCAACGGCGGCAACAAGACCGCCGCCCGTGCCGTGGGCAAGCTGGTGGCCGAGCGCTGCAAGGCCAAGGGCATCGACACCGTCGTGTTCGACCGTGGCGGTTACCTGTATCACGGCCGTGTGGCCGAGCTGGCCGAAGGCGCCCGTGAGGGCGGCCTGGAATTCTAAGAGAGGAGGATAACTGACAATGGCAAGATTTGAAAGAGAACCCAGCGAGTATATCGAAAAAGTAGTTGCTACCAACCGTGTATCCAAGACGGTCAAGGGCGGTCGTGTCATGAAGTTCTCCGCTCTGATGGTGGTGGGCGACGGCAAGGGCAAGGTCGGTTTCGGCCTTGGTAAGGCCGCCGAGGTCCCTGAGGCCATCCGCAAGGGCATCGAGGATGCCAAGAAGAACATGATCACCGTGTCCCTGTCCGGCAGCACCATCCCCCGCGAGATCATCGGTGAGGCCGGTGCAGGCCGTGTGCTGATGAAGCCCGCTGCCCCCGGTACCGGCGTGATCGCCGGCGGCCCCGTGCGTATCATCATGGAAGCTGCCGGTATCAAGGATATCCGTACGAAGTGCCTGCGCTCCAATACCGCAGTCAATGTGGTAGCCGCCACCTTTGAGGGCCTGAAGGCTCTGCGTACCCCGGAAGAGGTCGCCCGCACCCGTGGCAAGAGCGTGGACGAGATCGTGGGCTAAGGAGGCGTGAACAATGGCTAATCTGAACATCAAGCTCGTCAAGAGCCTTAACGGCAGACTGGAAAAGCACATTGCCACTGCCAACTCCATGGGCCTGCGGAAGATCGGTGACACCACCGTTCAGCCCGACAACGCCCAGACCAAGGGCAAGATCGCCAAGATCGGCTATCTGCTGCAGGTCACCGAAGTAGAATAAGGAGGTGCGAGAGCATGAAACTGAATGAACTGTCTCCCGCAGCCGGCTCCACCAAGGAAGCTTACCGCAAGGGTCGGGGCAGCGGCTCCGGCAACGGCAAGACTGCCGGCCGTGGTCACAAGGGCCAGAAGGCCCGCTCCGGCGGCGGCACCCGCATTGGCTTTGAGGGCGGCCAGATGCCTCTGGCCCGCCGCATCCCCAAGCGTGGCTTCAACAACATTTTTGCAAAGCCCCTGGAAATCATCAACCTGACCAGCCTCGACAAGTTCGAGGATGGCGATATCGTCACCGCAGAGGCCCTGCTTGCCAAGGGAATTTTGAGCAAGTGTGAATACGGCTACAAGGTTCTGGGTAACGGCAAAGTTACCAAGAAGGTGACCGTACAGGCCGCTGCTTTCTCTCAGGCTGCTAAGGAAGCGATCGAAGCAGCCGGAGGAAAGGCAGAGGTGATCTAAGTGATTCAGACGATCAAAAAGGCGTGGGGTATTCCTGAGCTTCGCAAAAAGATCATTTTCACCGCACTGATCCTGCTGATCTTCCGCATCGGCAATGCCATCCCCGTTCCCTATGTGAACACGGATCTGCTGAGCAGCTATCTGGAGGGCATGAGCACCACCGTTCTGGGCCTGTACAATGTCATGTCCGGCGGCGCCTTCGCTCAGGCCACCGTCTTTGCACTGGGCGTGCAGCCCTACATCAACAGCTCCATCATCATCCAGCTGCTGACCATCGCCATTCCCGCTCTGGAGCGGCTGGCTCGTGACGGCGGCGAGGAGGGCAAGAAGAAGATCCAGTCCATCACCCGTTACGCTACGGTGGCCATCGCCATCCTGCAGGGCTGGGGCTACTATATGCTGATGAAGAACTACGGCATCCTGACCGAGAAATCCTTCTGGGTGGCTCTGGTCATTATCGCCTCCTTCATCGCCGGTTCTTCCTTCGTCATGTGGATGGGCGAGCAGATCACAGAGTTCGGTATCGGCAACGGTATCTCCATCATCCTGTTTGCCGGCATCCTGTCCCGTGTCCCCAGCATGGTCTCCTCCATGATCAGCGGACTGCGGGCCGGTACGCTGGCCTGGTGGGCAGCGGTGCTGGTGGTGCTGGGCATCCTGGCTCTGATCGTCCTGATCACTTGGGTCAACGGCGCTGAGCGCCGTATCCCGGTGCAGTATGCCAAACGTCAGGTGGGCCGCAAGATGTACGGCGGTCAGGCATCCACCCTCCCCATGAAGGTGAATATGTCCGGCGTTCTGCCCATCATCTTCGCTCAGTCCATCGCCATGATCCCCTCTACCATCGCCGCTTTCTGCAAGCAGCCGGCGGAGGGTACCTTCTGGTATGGCTTCCTGAACGCTATTGACACCAAGTCCGTGCTGTACATGATCTTCTACTTCCTGATGATCATTGCTTTCAGCTATTTCTATGCCACCATTCAGTTCAACCCCGTGGAGATCTCCAACAACCTGAAGAAGAATGGCGGCTTCATTCCCGGCTTCCGTCCCGGCAAGCCGACCACCGACTTCATTAAGAAGGTCCTGAACAAGGTCACCCTGTTCGGCGCTATCTATCTGGGCGTCGTGGCGATCCTGCCCCTGCTGATCGGCAAGATCGTGGGGAACTCCTCCCTGTCCATCGGCGGTACGTCCGTCATCATCGTGGTGGGCGTTGCGCTGGAGACCGTACAGGCGCTGGAGTCCCAGATGCTGATGCGTCAGTATAAGGGCTTCCTGGAATAATTGAGGTGCAACATGAAACTGATCCTTTTGGGCGCTCCGGGTGCCGGTAAGGGTACTCAGGCAGAGATTCTGAAGAAGAAGCTGGAGATCCCCACGATCTCCACAGGCAACATTCTGCGTGCCGCCGTGAAAAACGGCACGCCCACAGGTTTGAAGGCCAAGGAGTATATGGACGCAGGCAAGCTGGTGCCGGATGAGGTCATCATCGGCATCATCAACGACCGCCTGCAGGAGCCCGACTGCGCCAACGGCTACATTCTGGACGGGGTGCCCCGCACCATCGCCCAGGCGGAGGCCATGGAGCAGGCCGGTATCAGCTTCGATGCAGTGGTGGCCATCGAGATCCCTGACGAGAAGATCGTTGCTCGGATGGGCGGCCGGCGTGTGTGCGAGCACTGCGGCGCCAGCTACCACATCGTGAACATCCCCCCGAAAACGGAGGGCGTGTGCGATGTGTGCGGCGGCAAGCTCGTGCAGCGCAAGGATGATGACCCCGAGACGGTCCGTGACCGGCTGGAGGTTTATCATAGAGAGACAGAACCTCTGAAGGGCTTTTACGAGGCCCGTGGGATTCTGAAAACTGTGGAGGACCAGTCCACTGTGGACGGGACCACGCAGGCGATCCTGCGTGCGCTGGGAGTTGACGCATGATCACTCTGAAATCCGCACACGAGATCGAACTGATGCGCCGGGCGGGAAAAATTACCGCGGCTGCCCGTGCTCTGGCACGGGAAATGGTAAAACCCGGCGTAACAACCCACCAAATCGATAAGGCAGTGTTTGACTTTATCCGCTCCCATGGAGCGACCCCCTCGTTCCTGCACTACAATGGCTATCCCGCCAGCGTATGCGTCTCCGTCAACGACGAGATCATCCACGGCATTCCCGGTCCACGGGTATTGCAGGAGGGCGATGTCGTCAGCGTGGACGTGGGCGCCTACATCGGCGGCGTCCATGGCGACTGCGCCGGCACTTACCCCTGCGGGAAGGTGTCCGACGAGGACATGGACCTGATCCGTGTGACACAGGAGAGCTTCTTCCAGGGGCTGAAATACGCCAGGGAGGGCTATCGCCTGTCCGACATCTCTGCCGCTGTGCAGCAGTATGCCGAGTCGCATGGCTATTCCATCGTGCGGGAGTATGTGGGTCACGGCATCGGTCACCATATGCACGAGCCGCCGGAGGTACCCAACTTTGGCAAGCCCGGACATGGCCCCCGCCTGCTGCGGGGCATGACCATCGCCGTGGAGCCTATGGTCAACGCAGGCTCCGCAGCCATCCGGCAGATGCCGGACGGCTGGACGGTAAAAACTGCGGACGGCAAGAAGGCGGCCCACTACGAGAATACCATCCTGATCACCGCCGGCGACCCGGAGCTTCTGACGGACGCCAGCGAGTCTCTGGTATAAAGTCTATGGACATTGCCATATCCAACATCGTAAGATCCACGGCCGGCAGAGACAAGGGAGATCTCTTCTTCGTGCTTGCGACGGAGGGAGACTTCCTCCTGCTGGCTGACGGAAAACGGCGCCGGGTGGAGGACCCCAAGCGAAAGCGACGGAAGCATACGGAGCTTTACGGGGAGAGCCACAGCCCGGTGGCCGAGAAGATCAGAAGCGGCGAAAAAATCACCAATAGTGAGCTTCGTAAAGCCTTAGCCGCATTCAGCGGCGGTAATCAAGACCAGGAGGGATAACGACTTGGCAAAATCCGATATGATCGAAGTGGAGGGTGTGGTAGTCGAATCACTGCCTAACACCACATTCCAGGTAGACATTGGAAATGGACACACGATTTTGGCGCATATTTCCGGAAAGCTCAGAATGAATTTCATCAGGATTCTGCCCGGCGACAAGGTGACAGTGGAAATGTCACCCTACGACCTGACCCGTGGCCGGATTACCTGGCGTAGTAAGTAGGAGGTTTATGAACAATGAAAGTAAGACCGTCCGTGAAGCCCATGTGCGAGAAGTGCAAGATCATTCGCAGAAAGGGCCGTGTAATGGTGATCTGCGAAAATCCGAAGCATAAGCAGAGACAGGGCTAAGTAGAAAGTGGAGGTGCTTTAAGAGTATGGCACGTATTGCCGGTATTGACCTGCCCAAGGATAAGCGAATCGAGATCGGTTTGACCTATATCTATGGTATTGGCAGAAAGAGCGCTCAGGACATCCTGGCGCAGACAGGCATCAACCCCGACACCCGGGTGAAGGATCTGACCGAGGCCGAGGAAGCCAAGCTTCGTGAGGCCATTGACCAGAGCTATACCGTGGAAGGCGACCTGCGCCGTCAGGTGGCTCTGGACATCAAGCGTCTGACGGAGATCGGCTGCTACCGTGGTACCCGTCATCGCCGTGGGCTGCCCGTTCGTGGTCAGCGCAGCAAGACCAACGCCCGCACCCGCAAGGGTCCCAAGAAGACCATTGCCAACAAGAAGAAGTAAGGAGGGAAGATAGAATATGGCTAACGCTAAGACCGGTAAGAAGGTTATTCGCCGCCGTCGTGAAAAGAAGAACGTCGAGAAGGGCCAGGTCCATATCCGCTCTTCCTTCAACAACACCATGGTCACCGTCACCGACGCACAGGGCAACGCTCTGTCCTGGGCCTCCTCCGGTGGTCTGGGCTTCCGTGGCAGCAAGAAGTCTACCCCCTTCGCTGCCCAGAGTGCCGCTGAGACGGCTGCCAAGGCCGCTATGGAGCATGGCCTGAAGACCGTGGAGGTCTTTGTCAAGGGCCCCGGCCAGGGCCGTGAGGCTGCCATCCGTGCGCTGCAGGCCGTGGGCCTGGAGGTGACGATGATCAAGGACGTCACCCCCATCCCCCACAACGGATGCCGCCCCCCCAAGCGTCGTCGTGTGTAATCGGAACAAGGAGGATAAGTAGAATATGGCTAAGAATATGCAGCCTATCGCTAAGCGCTGCAAGGCGCTGGGCATTTCTCCTACCGTCATGGGTTACTCCAAGAAGGAGACCAAGCGCAACCCCGGCGGCCAGATGAGAAAGAAGAAGAGCGAGTACGCCATCCAGCTCAACGAGAAGCAGAAGGTCAAGTTCGTCTACGGTATTCTGGAGAAGCAGTTCCATATGTACTATGAGAAGGCTTCCCGTATGCCCGGCAAGACCGGCGAGAACCTGCTGACCCTGGTGGAGCGCCGTCTGGACAATGTGGTGTATCGTCTGGGCTTCGCCACGACCCGCCGTGAGGCCCGTCAGCTGGTGAGCCACGCTCACTTCACCGTAAACGGTCAGAAGGTGAACATCCCCTCCTACCTGGTGCGTGTGGGCGATGTCATTGAGGTCAAGGAGAGCAGCCGCTCTTCCGCCGCCTTCAAGCGCCTGACCGCCGAGGATGCCCCGCTGGTGACCGTTCCCACTTGGCTGGAGCGTGACAAGAACGCCCTGAAGGGTACCGTGTCTCGTATGCCCGCCCGTGAGGACATTGATATGCCCATCGAGGAGCATCTCATCGTCGAGCTGTACTCCAAGTAATAGGGTCGAGACCCTCACCAAACGCATGAACCAAATCAGGTGCAGACTCGTCTGCGCCGCATAGAGAATGAAGGAGGGTACTGCATGATCGAAATTGAGAAGCCCCAGATCGAGTGTGTTGAAACGCCCGGCGATGCTTCCTATGGAAAATATGTGATCGAACCCCTGGAGCGTGGCTATGGAACGACTCTGGGCAATGCGCTGCGGCGCATCCTGCTCTCCTCCCTGCCTGGCACGGCGGCGACCAGCATCAAGATCGCCGGTGTGCAGCATGAGTTTTCCACCATTCCCGGTGTGAAAGAGGACGTGACGGAGATCGTTCTGAACGTCAAGAACCTGCTGACCAAGCTGCATTGCGAGGGCACCAAGACCGTCTTTATCGAGGCGGCTGGCCCCTGCGAGGTGACGGCCGGCGACATCAAGCCCGATGGCGAGGTGGAGGTGCTGAATCCGGAGCTGCACATTGCAACGCTGGATGTGGGCGCCACCCTGAGCATGGAGATCACCCTGAGCCACGGCCGTGGCTACGTCTCCGCTGACCGCAACAAGGCTCTGCGGGCTGGCGTGATCGGTGTGATCCCCATCGACTCCATCTACACCCCCGTGTACAAGGTCAACTACACGGTGGAGAACACCCGTGTCGGCAACCTCAGCGACTTCGACAAGCTGACGCTGGAGGTCTGGACGGATTCCACTATCACCGCCCGTGATGCCGTGTCTCTGGGCGCCAAGATCCTCTGCGATCACTTCGCACTGTTCACCGACCTGTCCGACACCATGGGCGATAAGTCCACGGTGGTGGAGAAGGCTCCGGACGATAAGGACAAGATGCTGGAGATGACCATTGAGGAGCTGGATTTGTCCGTCCGCAGCTTTAACTGCCTGAAGCGTGCCAACATCAACACCGTGGAGGATCTGATCTCCAAGACGGAGGACGAGATGATGAAGGTGCGTAATCTGGGACGCAAGTCGCTGGAGGAAGTCATCAACAAGCTGGCCATGATGGGTCTGTCCCTGGCCGACGAAGAGAACAACTAACTCGCACTCTGTGCGAATATCCTTACAAGGAGGAAACAGAAATGCCCGGAACTCGTAAGCTCGGTAAGACTACCGATCAGCGTATGGCGATGCTCCGTCAGCAGGTCACCGATTTCCTGGATAACGGTCGGATGGAGACCACCATCACCCGTGCCAAGGAGATCCAGCCCATGGCTGAGAAAATGATCACCTTGGGCAAGAAGGGTGATCTGGCAGCGTATCGTCAGGCTTTGAGCTTCATTACCAGAGAGGATGTTGCCCACAAGCTGTTCAAGGAGATCGCTCCTGAGTATGCTGAGCGCAACGGTGGCTATACCCGCATCATCCGCACCGGCATCCGCCGTGGCGATGCAGCGGAGACCGCTCTCATCGAACTGGTGAAGTAAACTGCCCCAACTAAAAAAGCCCTTTTGTATGGCACTGCCGCCATACAAAAGGGCTTTTTTGCGCCCTCGAGGGATGAGATATCTCCCGAAGGAGGCTTGGCAGCCGTGTTTCCCTTGTGTTTCCCGGCAAAGCATGGTATACTGTCACGGAAGAAACAGCGACGGGAGGTGCGCTATGGCTAACGTACACTGTCAGTCCTGCGGCAGGACCTATGACTATGAGAAATACGGCTGCTGCCCCAACTGCGGCGCTTACAACCGCCGGCCCCGGCGGGAGTGGGTGGATGTGGACGGCACCGTTCACCACGGTGCCAGCAAGCAGGAGAAGGTCTGCTATGAAAAAAAGACCTGTTACGAGAAGAAGGTCTGCTTCGAGGAGCAGGCCCGTCCCGCCAAGAAAAAGAACCCGCTGCGCCAGCTGGAGCAGGAGCTCCACAAGGCGGAGCGTACCGTCCGGCAGGCGGCTCCCCGGAAGAGCCATGCATCCGGGAAGGAGAAAGCGTCCGGCGGCATATTTATGGCGGTGTTCATCATCTCTATGCTGTCTGTAATGCTGCCGTCCATGATCCGCAGTTGTCAGGCGAAAATCGATGAGGGAGGTCATGGGGTGACGGTGACGCCCGCTCAGGAGGAGATACCGGCCGAGCCTGCGGAGGTGTACCTGAGTCAGGGAGAGTCCTTCCAGTGGTACGGCGAGGAGGCATGGGTGTCGGGCTATAACACCACCGAGCTGGAGGATGGGTACATGGAGGTATCGGTGCTGCTGTACTATCCGGAGGAGCGAGAGGAGCTGCCGGAGATGCCGGAGCTGTACCACAGCGATGGCATCAGCCCGCCGTTGACGCTGGATCCTCCCGACGGCGGCGATCTGTGGCGGCTGAACTACCATATCTCTACGCAGGATACCAGCTGGCTCATGGTGGAGTTCACAGACTTGGACGACACGGAGTATGACATCATTCTGGAATAATGCAAGCGCCCGGCGGAATGGTCTTTCCGCCGGGCGCAGAGTCTGTCAAAAAAGGAGAGCCTTTCATCAACGGGGAGGAAGGGTGTGTGCGGGAAACCCGGGAAGGGTGTCCTGCACGATGATGATCCCCATTTTTCAGAGCTTTTGAAGTTCTGAAAAATGCCGCAGCGTGGCGAAAAAACTTTTTCGACACGCTGAGCGCCCGGCGGAATTGTTTTCCGCCGGGCGCATATATTTGTTTCGGTGATGCTATGAAACGAATCCTGCCCCTGCTGGTACTGTGCCTGCTTCTGACGGGCTGCATGGCGCTGCCGGCTACGGCTCCGGCGGAGCCTATGTATCTGGCACTGACCTTTGATGACGGGCCATCGCCCCAGTATACGCCCCGATTGCTGGATGGCCTGAAGCAGCGGGGCGTCCACGCCACCTTTTTCCTCATCGGTCAGCAGGTGCAGGACTATCCGGAACTGGTGCAGCGCATCCGGGCAGAGGGACATCAGATCGGCAACCACACCTATGACCATGCGCCGCTGGACCGCCTGTCCTGCGGTGAGGCCATGGCGGACCTGAGCCGCTGCGACGGCGTTTTGCAGAAGCTGGCAGGGGAGGGGACCTACTGGGTCCGGCCACCCTACGGCTTCATCACCGAGGAGGAGCTGGCAGCATGGAGTACGCCCATGCTGTACTGGTCTGTGGATACCTGCGACTGGGAGTGTCGGGATGTACAGAAGGTGTTTTCCGCCATCTGTCAGGCGAGGGACGGGGATGTGATCCTGCTGCACGACTGCTACGGAACCAGCGTAGAGGCGGCCTTGCAGGCCATCGACTGTTTGTCGGAGCAGGGGGTGGAATTCGTCACCGTGGAGGAGCTGTTTGCTCTCCGGGGGCAGACTGCCGAGGCCGGGCATCTGTACCGACGACCCGAGTGAGAAAAATGGGCAAAAGAAGGTCCCCGAAGCAATGCTTCGGGGACCTTCTTTCAACCGATAGATCTTACAGACCGGCGGCGACCATGCAGTTCAGCACCAGCGTCAGGATAACGAAGATGGCACCCACCCACTTGGTGGCCTTAGCCAGCTTGGCATCCACGGAGCGGGCCTTGCTGCGGCTCATGTAGGAATCAGCGATGCCGCCGATGGCACCGGACAGACCCTGGCTCTTACCGGACTGGAACAGAACAATGAGGATCAGCACCAAAGCAGACAGCAGCTGCAGAATCGTAACAGCAATTTTCATAATCTTTCCCTCCAACAAAATAAAGCCCAAAGAGGCTATTCTTCAAAGTACAACCCATCATACCATATCGTCCACGGAATTTCAAGGGGAAACTCCCTTTTTGCCCGAAAAAATTCGGAAAAATCCATCGAACATCTGTTGCAAACGGAGAGAATATATGGTATACTATGAAAAACCTTATGTAAACGAAGGAGACGGCGCACATGGTACAGCTCACGAAGATGCAGCAGCGGATCTATGACTATATCGCCCAGACCATCCGGACGCAGGGCTATCCCCCCTCCGTGCGGGAAATTGGGGACGCCGTGGGGCTGAAATCCCCCTCCACCGTCCATTTTCACCTGAAACACATGGAGGAGCTGGGGGTCATCGGCAAGGGGGCCGGCAAGGGCCGGGCGCTGACCCTGACGGAGCCGCTGCCGGAGGAGAACCAGATCCCCATTGTGGGGACGGTGGCCGCAGGTACCCCCATTCTGGCGGAGGAGTGCATCGAGGACTACCTGACCTTCGACGCCGGCGGCGACAGCAGCCAGTATTTTGCCCTCCGGGTTCGGGGGGAGTCCATGCTCAACGCAGGCATTCTGCCGGACGATCTGGTGGTGGTGCGCCAGCAGCAGACCGCTAACAACGGCGAGATCGTGGTGGCCCTGCTGGGGGACGAGGCCACGGTCAAGCGCTATTCCCGCCGCAACGGGCAGGTGTGGCTCCTGCCGGAGAATGAGGCGTACAGCCCCATTGACGGCCACGACGCACAAATTTTGGGGAAGGTGGCCGCCGTCATCCGGCGCTATTAAGGGGCTGGTGTGTCCCACAGATTTCGGATAAGCAAGAACCGGCCGCAGGGAGATTCTCCCTGCGGCCGGTTCTTGCTAAAAAGTTCATTTTCCGGAGGGCTTAGCTTTTCATATTCAGCTGCCAATCCTGAAAATCGGCAAAGGGGTCAGAGACGGTGGGGTGGATGTCGTTTTTCACCGCTCCGTCCGGCAGCAGCACGGAGTTGGACTTGAAGCACACTGCCACCAACGGCGCCTGCTCCTTCAGATAGCTGCACAGCTCCCGAGCCGCCGTCTGGCGTCCCTCGCCCTCCGATGCCGTTCGGAAGGCCGTCAGCAGGGTCTCCAGCTGTGTGTCCCGCACGCCGCCGTAGTTCAGGGCCCCGCCCGGAGACAGCAGCGGCGATAGATCCCAATCCGCCGTCAGCTTGCACTCCCCGTAGTAGAGGTCGAAATCCCCGCTCTTCAGCGCCGCCAGATAGTCCTCATAGGGCAGGGTCTTTACGTCGATCTTCACGTCGTATTGGGAGAGGTCCGAGGCCAGCTTCCGGGCCATGGACACCTTGAAGCTATTCTCCTCGTTCACCAGCATGGTGACGGAGACGGACTTTTCGCCGGAGGTATAGCCCGCCGTCTCCATAGCGGAGCGGTAGCTGTCCGGGGAATAGGTCTCCTCCAGATCCTTGGGGTAGACCACCGCCGAGGGGGACAGGGGGAACTGTGCCGTCTGCCCATGCCCCAGCAGGAAGGCACTGACGCCGCCGGCCCGGTCCATGCCAAGACTCAGGGCCGCCCGCAGCTTGGGGTCGTTGAAGGGCGCACGGGTGACATTGAAGCCGATATACTGCATCGTCGAGGTGGGGATGTCCGTATAGCTGCCGCTGCCGTAGACGTTGGAGGTGTTGGTGCCGGTCAGGTCGCATACCAGCATCTGGATGTCGTGGGTATAGAAGGCGTAGGCCATGGAGTCGGTGTTCTTGCAGGCGGTCAGCTCGATGCGCTCCAGCGGCATGGTCTTATCCTGCCACCAGTCCGTTCGCCGGGCCAGATACACCCCGCTCTCGTCCTTGGCATAGCGGTAGGGGCCGCTGCCCACCGGTACCGTGTCCTCCTGGGTGCCGCCCTTGATGATGGGAATGTCCAGCCGGGCGGCGAATTGCGGGTCGTTGCGGGTGAGGTAGATGCGGAGGGTACTCTCTCCCAGATAGGACACGGAGTCCATCTCCGCCAGCCGCTGGCCGTACCGCACGGACTCCTTGGCCCACCGCAGGGCAGCCACCACGTCCCACGCCGTCAGGGCCGAGCCGTCGGAGAAGGTGACGCCGGAGCGCACGGTGACGGTCAGAGCGTAGCTTTCGGCGTCGTAGGAGGCGCTCTCCGCCAGACAAGGCCGGGGCAAAAAGTCGGTACCCAGCGTGTACAGACTCTCATACAGCAGCGCACCCAGTGTCTGCTGGGCGCCGTCGGCGCAGGTGATGGGGTCCCATGTCTCCCCCTGCAGATAGGGCAGGCCGAAGGTGGTGAGACGGGTATCCTGCTTAGTGCTGTCGCTCTGCTGATAGTATTGGGAGAGGGTGTCGTAGGTCTCCTCCGGCTCCTCGCCCCAGTCGCAGCCAGACAGCGGCACAAGACACGCCGCCGCCAGCAAAAGGGATAGTAAACGCTTTTTCATGGCAGTCTCCTGTTCAGATCAGGGCGATGAGTGCCGCCTGCGCTCCCCGGCGGTCCCCCATCTTCCGATGGGACCACCAGCGCTCCGGGTGGCAGCCGGTGCAGTCGGGGCATACGTCGATGCGCTGTACCCCGGCCTGCCGCAGCCACAGGGCATTGATGCCCTTCAGGTCTATGTGCCACTTTTCGCCCCAGCGCACCATGTACGGCTCCGCTGCCGCACCCAGCGCCCGGCGCATGGCCTCCGGCACGTCATCGTCCGTCTCGAAGCAGCAGGCACCGATGGACGGCCCCGTGGCAGCCAGCAGATCCCCCGGCTCCGTGCCGAAGGCCTCCTGCATCCGCCGCACCGTCTTGGCAGCCAGACCGCTGGCCACCCCACGCCACCCGGCATGGACGGCTCCGATGGCCTCCTGCACCGGGTCGTACAGCAGAATAGTGCCGCAGTCGGCGGAGAACACCACCAGCGGGATGTGCTTCTCCCGGCAGATCATGGCGTCTACGCTGGCGTAGTCCCGCTGCCGGAACAGTCCCTTGCCGCAGTCCGACTCCGTCACCAGACGGATGTTGTCCTCGTGGACCTGCTTACTGAGCACCGCCCGCTGATGGGACAGACCCAGCACGCCGCACAGCCGGCGGAAGTTCTCCTGCACATTGGCCAGATCGTCGCCCCGGCCCACGCCCAGATTCAGGCTGTTCCACGGGGCGGGGCTGACGCCGCCGGTGCGGGTGGAAAAGCCGTGGCGGATGCTGCCGCACAGCAGATCGCTCTGCAGCACGGTGATGCCGTTTTCCGTATGGTCATGAAATGCCATGGCAGTCCTCCTGTCCGGGGATTTTTACGCATCCCGGCCGCAGCAGTTCTTGTACTTCTTACCGCTGCCGCAGGGGCAGGGTTCGTTGCGGCCAATCTTCTTCACCTTGCGGGGCTGCTTCTTCACGGTGCCGTCGCCGCCCACGCTCTCCGACGTGGTCTTGGCTACACGCTCCCGCTTGACCTCCTCGTTCTTCCGCAGCCGTACGGAGTACAGCCGCCGGACGGTTTCCTCCTGAATGGCGGAGATCATCTCCTCAAACATCTCCAGAGATTCCTTCTTATAGGCGATGATGGGATCCGTCTGAGCATAGGCCCGCAGACCGATGCCCTGCCGCAGATCGGTCATGGCATCGATGTGGTCCATCCAGTAC
This sequence comes from Vescimonas coprocola, assembly GCF_018408575.1. NCBI lineage: Bacteria > Bacillati > Bacillota > Clostridia > Eubacteriales > Oscillospiraceae > Vescimonas > Vescimonas coprocola. Next base: position 1,882,309 of record NZ_AP023418.1, on the reverse strand, counting down.
TCGTCTACCACCCGCAGCAGCACCACACGCTCCACCTCACGCATGACAGGGGAGGTGAACTCCTGCTCCTTCTTTTCGTAGAAGTCGGCAGCGGCGGCGGTAAAGGCATCGATGACCTCCTCGGCCGTCAACTGGGGGATGCGCTCCGGCTCGAAGCGCACGGTGTACCTGGGGAAGTACAGGCCCTCCACCTGACGCAGCAGCTCCCGCATCCCGGCCTCGTCCATGTGGCTCTCGCCGCCGAAGGCGCTGCTGACCTGATGGCCGATGGCGGTGGACATCATGTTCATGATGATGCCCTTGACGTCCATACCCTCCAGCACCTGCTTGCGCTGATCGTAGATGATCTCACGCTGCTTGTTCATCACGTCGTCGTACTCCAGCACCGACTTACGGGACTGGAAGTTCCGGGACTCCACCGTGGTCTGGGCCTGCTCAATGGCACGGGTCAGCATCTTGTTCTCGATGGGGGTGTCCTCGTCGAGGTTCATCCGCTCCATGATGGCGTTGATGCGCTCACCACCGAACAGACGCATGAGGTCATCCTCCAGCGAGATATAGAACCGGGTCTCGCCGGGGTCGCCCTGACGGCCGGCACGGCCACGCAGCTGGTTGTCGATCCGGCGGGAGTCGTGGCGCTCGGTACCCACGATGAACAGGCCGCCGGCCTGACGCACCTGCTCCGCCTCTCCGGCGATCTCCTCCTTGTGCTGCTGCAGCTTCTGGGCAAACAGGCGGCGGGCATCCAGAATCTCCTGGTTGTCCGTCTCGGCGTAGCCGGTGGCCTCAGCAATGAGCTCGTCCGACAGCCCCGCCTTCCGCAGGTCGCTGGTGGCCATGTACTCGGCATTGCCGCCCAGCATGATATCCGTACCACGGCCGGCCATGTTGGTGGCCACGGTGACGGCGCCCAGCTTACCGGCCTGCGCCACGATCTCCGCCTCACGCTCGTGGTTCTTGGCGTTCAATACGTTGTGCTTGATGCCTGCCTTGGTGAGCATCCGGCTTAAAAGCTCGTTCTTCTCGATGGATACCGTACCCACCAGCACCGGCTGGCCCTTGGCGTGGCACTCCTCCACCTGACGGATGACCGCCCGGAACTTGCCCTGCTCCGTTTTATACACGGAGTCCTGATCGTCGATACGGGCGATGGGACGGTTGGTGGGGATCTCCACAATGTCCAGCTTGTAGATGGTGGCAAATTCCTCCTCCTCCGTCAGGGCCGTACCGGTCATACCGGACAGCTTCTGATACAGGCGGAAGTAGTTCTGGAAGGTGATGGTGGCCAGCGTCTTGCTCTCCCGCTGCACGGAGACGTGCTCCTTGGCCTCAATGGCCTGATGCAGGCCCTCGGAGTACCGACGGCCGAACATCAGACGGCCGGTGAACTCGTCCACAATGATGATCTCGCCGTCCTTGATGACGTAGTCCACGTCCCGCTTCATGACGCCGTGGGCCTTGATGGCCTGATTGATATGGTGGGCAATGGTACTGTTCTCCGGGTCGGAGAGGTTCTCCAGATTGAAAAACTCCTCGGCCTTGGCGATACCACGGGCGGTGAGGGTGGCCGTCTTGGCCTTCTCGTCCACCACATAGTCGGCGTCGATATCCTCGGCTTCCTCCTCCTTGGAGTCCACCTCCGCCACCACGTATTTCTTCATCCGGGCCACCAGCGACTCTGCCATGTCATACAGCTGCGTGGACTTGTCGCCCATGCCGGAGATGATGAGGGGCGTCCGGGCCTCATCGATGAGGATGGAGTCCACCTCGTCCACGATGGCGAAGTTATGGCCCCGCTGCACCTGCTCGTTCTTATAGATGGCCATGTTGTCCCGCAGGTAGTCAAAGCCCATCTCGTTGTTGGTGCCGTAGGTGATGTCGGCGTTGTAGGCGGCCTGCCGCTCCTCCTTGCTGAGGTCGTGGACGATCAGACCCACCGACAGGCCCAGAAAGCGGTGGACCTTGCCCATCCACTCGCTGTCTCGCTTGGCCAGATAGTCGTTGACGGTGACGATGTGAACGCCACGGCCCGTCAGTGCATTGAGGTAGGAGGGCAGCGTGGCCACCAGCGTCTTACCTTCACCGGTCTTCATCTCAGCGATACGGCCCTGATGCAGCACGATGCCGCCGATGAGCTGCACCCGATAGGGGCGCAGACCCAGCACACGGTCCGCCGCCTCCCGCACGGTGGCAAAGGCCTCCGGCAGCAGGTCATCCAGCGTCTCACCGTTGGCCAGACGCTCCTTGAACTCCGGGGTCTTGGCCTGAAGCTGGGCATCGGTGAGGGCCTTGTACTCGTCGGCCAGCGCCTCGATCTTGTCAGCGATGGGGTAGATGCTTTTCAGCTCCCGCTGACTGTACGTTCCGAAAATTTTCGTAATGAGTCCCATATGTATCGTGTCCTTTCTGTTTCCAAAAGGAAAGTATGCGTATTGCTCCCGTTTCCCTGCCGCCGGGCGGGAGAGCCTTCCGGCATCGCTGCGGCGAATAGAAACAAGAATACATCCTGTATCATACCACAAATTCCTGTCAGATGCAAAGGAAAAACGGCAACAAGAGCAATTTCACTAAAATAAAATGGCGACAATCGGCACTCTTTACGAAGAAACACACTGGGCGGCGAATTTGCTTGCAAAAAGCGGAAATTGTGATACGATGAAGCTGAAAGGGGAGGAGTCCGATGCATAGGTAGAAATATAATGGAAGAAATATCCAGCGACCCGGCTGCAGGACGTGCTTGCCATCGGAACCAATGCTTCCTTTGATGACAGCTTTGCAGAAAAGGGTTACGTGCATCAGACGTTTAAGTGCGGAATTTGCGGCAATGAAACAAAGAGGAACCGTGATGTAACGGAAAGCAGTCCAAAAGATGGGAATCTTAAGATCGAATACAAAAATCTTCTGCCGCTCTTGCGCTTTAATCCCACTATCCCCCAGTGTGATGCCTGTGAGGCGGGAAATGTAGCGGATAGCCATTTTGCTACCTACCTATGCTATGGCGTTGTAACATCAACGGATGCGGTTATACAACCAAGCTATGCCCATAAGACCTTTGGACCCAGTAGTATTTCTGTATCAATGGATCCCAAGGGAGGAGTAAATTTTTCCATTTCTTTGGATAGCAAAATTACCAAGTATTTAGCACGTCCGGTGACACTTGCGTAAAGAGAACATCAGTAGAAGGGTAGAATTATGAAGACAAAATATCCATTGGATTGGCATATTGTGATTGTTACCGTAGTGGTGGGCGTTCTTGGGACAGTTATCTTTGGCTGGTATTTCCGGATACTATCTGCCGGGGCCATTGTGGCCATCGCCTATGTGGGCGGGCGCATCCTCTGGTATCTGAAACGGCTGGAGGCCCGTCAGGAGCCGAAGGACACCGTTGCGGATGCTCCCGCCGATACCGCAGCTGCCGATACGACGCCGGAGGGCAGTGGCACCGAAGGATAACGGATATCCCTTGGACGGCGGCGGGGCGAGGGAGCGTATCCCGGCGGACATAGGCAGCAGCCCATGCCCGCTATTGCACATCGCAAAAAAAGTCATCGCCTGAATGTCCGATTCAGGCGATGATTTTGCCATTTTTTGGGAACTGCGGAAAAAAGCCTTGCAACACGGAAACAAGTGATATAATATATTATCAGATATAGTGTATATAATATTTGCAATCTATGCAAATAATAGGGATGACAAGAGGAGAAGTACCGTGAGAACCAGAGATCAAGAGGAATTTCAGCGCAAAAAAATCATGCTGATGGAGAAGTGCTACGACTGCTACGCCGAAAACGGTCTGGCCTCCGTGGGCATCCGGAAGCTGGCGGAGTCCTGTGGGTGCAGCTCCGCCGTGCTGTATATCTATTTTAGAGATTTGGACGATCTCATTGTCCAGTCCACCGCCTACTGCATGAAGAAGGTAGAGGACGACTTCATGGCCAAGGCCCCCACCGATCCGCAGGATCTGATGCGCTTCATCGACGAGATCCCCTACTGGACGGCCCGGCAGCACGGCAAGAAGTACCGCCTGATGTATCAGGTCTACACCCACCCCAAGTATATCCGCTACGGCAAGCAGTTCTTCGAGGGGGTCAACCGCCGCTACACCGAATACGCCAAATCGCTGGAGCCCAAGCTGGGCATCCCCTATACCACCATCACCCCGCTGATCTTCATCCTGATCCAGACCTGCGTCCACTACGCCATGTTCGAGGATGAATGCTATCTGCAGTCCCAGCTGGAGGCGCTGAAGCAGGCCATTCGGCTGCTTATGACCCAGTACCGCACGGAGGACGCAAGGCCCGACGTCAAGGCAGAAAGCTGACGGTTCCACCGCAGCGGCCGCAGAAAAAACCAAATAAGACAGAAACGACCCCCCCTCGGCAATGGTGAACAGAACCAGTAAAACAGGACAATAGACAAAATCCCCCCTGATGTAGGATAATAAGTACATCAGGGGGGATTCATTATGAGCAAACGAAGATACACCAATATGCAGGTTCTACTACCGACCATAGAAAAGATGTTAGAATCAGGGAAGAGCCACAGGGAAATCGAAGCGGAACTTGGCTTGGAGGGAGACCGTCCGGTTCACAATCTGCTGAAGCGGCAACGCAAAAAAGCCGCCAAGGGTGCGCCGAAGTTTCGTGGCAGGAAGCCTGCAAAGACGCTGCAGGAATATAAGTATGAGAATAAGCGGCTCAAGATGGAAGTGAAATTACTGCAGGATTTTCTGCAGTCCACAGAAAGGAAGTGAGGCCAAAGGCAAAGTACGCCGTCATTCACCGTCACCGGGGAGAATACCCAATATCTGTTATGTGCAAATTCTTCGGGGTATCCAGAAGTGGTTACTACTGCTTTAAAAAAGCGTCTGGGAGAGACGGATCGCGATGCTGTTGTGGCAAAGGAAATCGAGGAATGTCAGCGCAGGACAGATAAGACCTATGGCTATCGACGTGTATGGAAGTGGTTAAAAGGCAGAAATATTCAAAGAGATCCGAAGACTGTGCTCAGAATCATGAAAAAATATGGATTATTGTCTGAGGTTCGCCGACGCCGCCAATGGGTAAATCTTGGTCAGCAGGTACACAAATATGAAAATCTGTTGAACAGACAGTTCCGGGCGGTCAGGCCAAACGAGAAATGGGTCACGGACATTTCTTACATCCACACAAAAGAAGGCATTTTATATCTGTCCATGATCCGAGATCTGTATGACAACAGTATTGTGGCCTACAAGACTGCAAGTCGGCAGACTGTGAATCTTGTTCTGGACACGATTCGTCTGGCAATGAAGAAAGAGAAAGTCGCTGCGGAGTTGCAGCTCCACAGCGACCAAGGCTTTCAATACACATCACAAGCATACTTCAAGCTAACACAATCTTACGGCATAACGCCGTCCATGTCAAGGAAAGGAAATCCTTATGACAATGCCATGGCAGAAAATTTCTTCTCCATTCTGAAAACAGAGTGCATCTACCGCCACAAGCCAAAGACGCTCCAAGAAGCAAACGAACTGATCGACAGGTATATTTACTTCTATAACCACGAACGCATCCAAACAAAAACGGGAGTGGCACCGCTGTCGCTGCGCCACTCCGCTTAAAACTCAATATCCTACATGGGGGCTTTTAGTGCTGTCCGCATAATCTGGTGCGGTTCAATGGCCGAGGGGGGTTCGTTTGTTATCTCTGCATTTGGCCGCTTACCGCTTGCGGGCCGTGGGCGCATCAGGTCACGGTGCGATTGATGCGCTTGACCTCGAAGGAGGTCTGGGACAGGGTTTGCCGGGAGCGGTCCCCGATCTCCAGGGTGACGGAGAAAATGTCGGTGGAGGCATCGTAGCGTAGGGTAAAGGACTTCACCTTCAGCCCCTTGGGGTAGGAGGCCGAGCCCAGCAGGTGGCTGTCACCCAACGCCAGCTGGCCGTCCTCACCGATCTGAAAGGCATCGCCCTTACCCTCCACGCTGCCCACGTTTTGGATGAAGATCTGCGTCAGGCCGCCGTTTTCATCCTGCGTCACGGTGCCGCAGAAGCGCAGCTTGTCGCTGATGACGCTGGTGAGGGTGGAGCAAAGCTCCTGGGCCTCCGACAGCCGCATGGACTCCGTATAGGTCTTGCCGGCAAAGCGGATGCCCACTACCAGCAGCGCCGTCAGCAGCAGCACGATCAGCACCGTACACAGCATCTCGGTCAGGGTGATGCCCCGCCGGTCACGGAGTTTTCTCATGGCGTATCCTCCGACACATAGTAGCGGTAGCCGTTCTCCTGATAGACCTCCACCGAGGTGCTGCCGGTCTGGCCGCTGCGGCCGGAGAGGCGCAGCTGGGCGCTGCCCTCGGACTGGGCATCGCTGTACCGGAAGGAGACGTCGGTGTCCCGGATCTTGGCGTTGATCTTGGCGGCTGCCACGGCGGAGCCCGTCAGAAAGACGAACACCAGCACGATGATCAGCAGGGACACCAGAGTCTCCACCAGAGTTTCGCCCTTCTGGTTTTTCAGCTTTTTCATCCGGTGACCCCCTTTTCAATGAGCGGTGTGTCCCAAGAGATGGTGGTGGTGGTAACGGTGGCCTGTCCCGTCTCGGTGTTGCCGCCGGTGACGATGGTGACCTGCTGCTTCCGCTCGCCGCTGAGGGTGAGGGTCATAAGGCAGTTGCCCTGACTGCTGTCCGCCAGAGAAAGGGTCACGGTGATGTCGTAGGCAGGGGTCATGGTGAACTCCGCCTGTACGGCGTCCAGACCGCTGGCAGCATCCGGGGTGAGGGTGATGACGTCGGTATAGGCGATGCCACGGTCCACGGCCTCAATGCCCCGCTCCAGCCAGACCTTCATGGCCCCCTGGGGGGTCTGAGTTACCTCCGTCCGCTCGATATAGCTGCCGGTGGTAGTGGGGCGGCGGGTGACCTTCTGCTCATAGCTGGAGGAGAGGATATCGTCCCGCAACAGCTCCGCAGCGGAGCTGACGGTGAGATAGGTCTGCTGGCTCTGGCGGTCATTGGAGATGTGCCGGGCGGCGGTAGTGGCCGCCGTAAGGATCACTACGCTGACCATGCTGGCTACCAGCAGCAGGAGGAGGGCCATCAGAATGGTGACGCCCTTCCGGTCTGTACACTTTTTCATTCCAATGGCCTCCTTTCTGCAAAACGGTTATCGGGTCCAGCGCCAGCGGAGCAGACCTGGCTCCTCCGTATCCTGATAGATGGGTTCAAAGGTGGTATCCTGGAACAGGGGCAGGTCGGGACTGGGGGTCCAGCCCACAACGGGCCGGAGCGCCGAGACAAGCTCCTCCTCCGTGGGGAGGAAGCCGGCGGCGGGCTGGCCGAAGGGAACGGCCTTCTCCAGCCGCAGGCGGCCCACCACGAAGGTGGCGGTGATCTGCGTATCCTCCGCCGTCAGGGTATAGGGGATATCCAGCGGATAGAGCCGGCCGGTGCGGCTGTCGGTGAGGGTCACCTGCAGGGTGACGGTCTCCTGCTGCCGTCCGTGGATGGTAATGGGGCGATAGCTGAAGTCGCCGTCCTGCTGGGCGGCCACCACGTCGCCTACGCTGACCCGGTAGTCCTCATCGGCGTTGGAGAGCATATCGTGGGAAGTGCCGGTGCTATCCAGAACGGTAAGGGCCGTTACGGTGAAGTACCGGAAGTCCGCCGCCTTGCCACGGCTGTACAGGTACAGACCCTCGTGATCGGGGACATCGCCCTCGGCGGGGCCGAGAGGGGTATCCCAGTCGCTGGCGTCCCGATTCAGGATGCCCTGACGATACACGGCGTCTCCATCGCCCACATGGGCGATGCCCAGCACGCCCTGCATATGGATGGTGGCGGTGAGGCGCAGCTCACTGGTGAAGGTGCGCTGGCCCACGGTGACACCGGCCTGCACCAGCAGAGTCTCCTCGCCCTCGCCCTTACCGGTGACGGTGACCTGCTGATCCCGACTCACCGGGGACAGCGTGACCACCCGGTCAGAGCCGCTGACCACGTCCCATTTGACGCCGGTGAGCACTTGGCCGGTGCCGTCCCGTGCGGTGAGGGTGAGGGTAGTGCTCTCGCCTACATACTGCTCTACGGAGAGTTGATCCACGGAGATGGAGAGCTTGGCGGTGACGTCCACTGCCAGACGGGCGGTGTAATCCCCCAGTGTGGCGATGATCTCGGTGGAGCCGATGGCCTGTCCCACGATGCGGACCTTGTAGTGGCCCGTGCCGTCCGGCTGAAGCTCGGCAGTGACGATGCCGTCCTTGGTATAGGACAGGGTGGGGAGCTCCGTGCCGGGATCCGTGCCCTCGAACCGCAGATCCAGCGTCACGGCGGATTCACCGCCGGCGGCATCGTAGTCGGTGATCATGTCCAGCGTCAGCAAGCCCTTGCTCCAGTAGAGGCCAGATGACGGCCACCAGCCGTAGTGCAGACGGGCCCGGCCAAAGACGTTATCCTGCACCAGTACGGTGGGGAAGGGGAAGTCCTGACCCTGCAGGGCCTCGTCGCTGCCGGGGAAGCTGTATTTGCCGTGGACCTCGGCGCCGTTTTCCTCGGTAGTGACCCACGCAAAGCTGCTGCCCAGAGCGGCGGCGAAGCTATCGTAGCGCTGTGCAGTGCCGGTGCCGTTGTTCTGGGTGACGATGCTGGCACCGGTGCGCTGGGACATCTGCTCATAGGTCAGGCCCGTCAGGCCCTTGATGCTATACGTGTTGGAACCACCGTTCCAGCCGTAATTACGGAGGTAGCTGAGATCGCCGTTGAGCATTTTTTCCCGTGCCGCTTCTGTACGCAGCAGCCCGCTAAGGGAGTTGTTTCTGGAATTACCCTTGCCGTAGTATTTGGGCAGATTGTCGAAAGAAATGCTGTTCTTGCTGCTGTTGAGGTAGTAGCAGTTATTGATATAGAGCTTTGCATTGGTGCTGGCACCGGCTCGGTCGGCAATACTGCCCATAAGGGAGATGCCGGTGATGGTACCCGCCATGTCCGGGAACTCCATGTAGGTGTAGCAGTTATTGAAAGTGGGCTGACCATCCGAACTGTCGGAGCGATTGACAAAGTTGGTGAAGCTGGCGGAGAAGCCGCTGCCGCCCATACCGCCGATATAGACATAGGTATCGGGGCCGGAGACACCGCCGAAATTCATCTTGACCTGGACGGCAGAGCTGCCGTCGGCAAAGACATTGTTGCTGCTGCCCACGGGGACACGCTCCTTCAGGGTCTCCTCCCCAACGGTGATGGTACCGCCGGTGTAGCAGTCCGTTACCGCAAAGCGCACACCGCCGGCCAGACCGCCTACACGCACATAGTTGCCGTAGCGGGCGGCGTTCATGTAGCCGTTGGTATCGACGTGGGTGCAGTTGATCTGCAGATCCACCACGGCGGAACACTTGTTGAGGTTGACGCTGGAGACACCCACCAGCCCGCCGATGGCGGCCTCACCCAGATGCTGCTTGTTACGGCTGTTGTCGGCCACAGTGTAGCCGGCGATGGCGCAGTTGGTGATGCTGCCGTTGCCCATGCTGCTGTTGTAGTCATAGGCGATGCCCACCAGACCTCCCAAGGCGTAGGAGGTGGAATACTGGCGCACCGTCCGGGTGCCGCTGGAGGGCGTGGGATCGGTATTGCGCTGGATGACGGCGCCGTTGTCACTATAAAGGACGATGTTCGCGATCTCTGCGCCGGCGGTGGTGCCGAAGAGGCCCACGTTGTAGCAGTAGGAGTCGATGTTCACGTTCTTGATGTAGTAGCTCTGGCCGTCGTACTTGCTGCCGAACCAGTTGTACAGCACCATACGGTAGTCGGTGCTGCTGCCGCTGTCGTAGACAGAGCCGGCGATGGGATGGAAGCTGTAATTCAGGGAGGCATCCGTGGGATCCGCCAGGCTCTGGCCGTTGAGGTCATGGCTCTGTTTCCACGTGCGGATGGGCCGGGTGCCGCCGGTGGAGTCGCCGGCGATGGCGTCCTCCTTGCTCTGGTAGCCCCAGGTGACACGGCTATATTGCAGATAGGGGTAGTACTTGTACATACTCCCGCTGTCCGTCACGTCACGGGTGGAGCTGCCCTGATTGCCGTAGTAGCTCCAGTTGATGTATTGCAGCTGCTCCACAGACCGCACCTGATAGGGCAGGGCATCCGTGCCGGGCTCCACGCCGGTGGTGCCGCCGGTAATGCCGGTGCTGACGGCGGTGACGGCGTAGGAATCTGCGAAGAAGGGACTGACGGTGTAGGTGAACCACACATCCCCCTGAGACAGGAACCAGTGGCCGTTGCCGGTGGTGCCGCTGAGGAGCCGCAGGCCGGTGTCGGAGGTCTGATAGGTGACGAAGCTGAACAGAGGCATCTGCTTCTCCAGCTCCGCCGCCGCCTCGGTGTTGCGGCCGTCCAGAGCGATGCGCTGGGTCTCCAGCAGGGGCTCCGTCTCGCCCTTGGACCAGTAGTAGCCGTAGCCGTAGGCGGTGATCTTGCCGCCATCGTCGTGGGCGGTGCAGAGGCTGCTGCCGTCCTTGCGGACGCCGTTTTCAAAGCCGATGTATGAGAAGTGATAGCCGGGGTTACTGCCGCCCTCCTCGTGCTCCCAGTACACCATGCCCAGCGTACCCAGATCGGCGGGGGTCACCCAGTCGCCGTAGTGGACGGGGCTGCCGTGGCCGGTGAGACCGGTGGGATAGGGATAGGCCTGCCCGTCGGTGTTCAGGGTTTTGCTGTGGTGATAGGTGTGGCTGGCATCGGCGGAAGAGAAGCCGGTGAGGGTCAGGGCCTTCAGTCCCTGCTCATTGACGGCCCGTGCGCCGGACTGGTCGCTGTAATCATACAGATGGACCTGTCCCACGAAGCGATAGGTACCGCCGCTGAGATAGCAGCAGCCGGAGGTGCTGCCGGTGGCCGGGGCGAAGCCGTAGGTATCGGCACCGGGGGAGGTAAGGGCCGTGGCGCAGTAGCTGCTGCGGATCGAGCCGATGTTCTCCCCGGCGAAGCCGCTGAGGGCCACGCCGCCGCCACGGATCTGGAGTACCTCCACGTTGGCCATGGCGTAGCTCTGGCTCACCAGACCGCTGTTGCCGCCGGTGAAGCCGCCCATCAGCAGACGGGCATAGTTGCTGCTGGCGGTGAGGGAGGGGGTGCTGACGCTGCCGGAGCGGATGGTCCCGGCGTTATAGCCCACGAAGCCGCCCATATACAGGACGCTGCCCTGATAGGCGTGGGCTGTGACGGAGTAGCCCGCCGCAGCGCAGTTGTAGATGGTGCCGTCGTTGCGGCCTGCCAGTGCGCCGACATAGGCGGTACGCAGGTGCAGGATGCCCCGAAGCGTCACGGAGTAGTCCTGCTCTCCGGTGGTGAGCACCACATTCCGCAGACTACCCTGATTCAGGCCGAAGAGTCCGGCGTAGTCGCCGCCGTTGGGACTCTGGAGCGGCACAGCGGCGATGGGATAGGTGCCGCCGTCATAGATGTGGGTAAAGGGGACGACGGCACTGCTGCCGATGGGCTGCTGGCTGGTGACGGCGGCGCCGCTGCGGCCGTAGTTCGCCCAGTCGTAGCCGGAGTAGTCGATGCTGCGCTCCTGCTGGAGGGTGGTGTCCTTGGCCAGCAGGGGGCTGTACTGCTCATAGTACAGACTCAGGTTATTCAGCTGCCGGGCCGTGCGGATGCCGATCTCGCTGGGGGCCTCCGGGGCCTCGGAGCCCTCCGATACCCAGCAGGTGAAATGGGGATTGAAGTAGTAGGTGGTGTCCTCCACCTGCACCCGGCGGTAGAAGTCCGTGGCTACCTCGGTGGTGTTCACCAGTGTCCGGGGCAGGGGCAGCAGGTAGTAGCCCCCGCCCATGTCGATGGCGTTGGCACGGTACAAGGTAGAGGTGACCTCCCGCCCCCCCAGCGAATAGCGCGCCGTCAGATCCTGCTCCGGCAGCGTGCTGTACACCATGCCGTATCCGTCGCCCACCACCGTGCCGGTGGTTTTGACGGTGGATTTGTTGGCACCACGGAAGCCGTAGCTGCCGTCGGAATAGACCTCGTAGTACACCAGTGTACCGGCCTCGAACTGAGCCTGCCAGTCGCCGTAGTGGGTCAGCCCCGTCAGGCGGGGATAGGAGTAAGCGCCCAGACCCATGCCGTCCACCAGGTTATAGGCCACGGTGTCGCTGCCACCGGTCTCAGCGGTGAAGGCGTCGTTGAGGTACTTCTCGATGGCGTCGGCCCGGCTGCGGCCGCTCCACTGCTCATAGTCGGCAAAGACCGTGCCGTCCATGTCGTGGTCGCCGTGGGACATATAGTAGGTGCTGGTGATATCGGGCTTGCCGGTGGTGACATCCGCAGGCTTGGCGGTGGAGTAGGTGAGCTTTTCACTGCCGTTCAGCCGGGCGCTGGCGCTGTAACAGGTGTCGACGACGTCGCCGTAGGACAACTCACCGCCCACCAGACCCGCCATGACGTCCGCTTCCTGAAAACCGGCGGTGTAGCAGTCCCGCAGGGTGATATCCGCCGTGCCGGTACAGCTGCCGATGAGGCCGCCGGTGGTGCCGGAGGCGTAGAGGTAGCAGTCGGCGTAGGAGTGCTCCACATAGACGGTGCGAGTGCCGCTGATATAGCCCACCAGACCGCCGGCGTAGCGTCCGCCCTCCAGCACGGAGGAGGCGAAGCTGTTGCGGACGGTGAGGTCATAACCACAGCGGCCCACCAGACCACCGGCGGTGGCGCCGCTGATCCAGATATCCTGCTCACTTTTGCTGCTGAGCTTGTCACGGGTGGGGCTCAGGTAGACCTGACAGCCCTCAATGGTGGTGCCGCCCCGGAGGGAGCCAGCCAGACCGCCGGCATTGCCGCCGGCGCTGATCTGGGCGCCGCACAGACGGATGTTTCGCAAGGTACCCCGGAAGCTCTCAAACAGGCCGCCGTCGCCGTCGGTATCCACCGGCAGCTCATAGATCACAGGGTGATAGGACTGGGTGCCTACGGCGACGGTGCTGTCGTAATAGGCGAGGTTCTCGTTATAGATGGGGGTGAAGCTCCGACCCGGATAGCAGCTGTCCCAGCCGTCGTCCATGCCGGTGTTGACGAACTGGATATCCTGCTCCTGCAGCGCCCGTGTGATGGCGGTGGGCAAACCGGAGCCCTCGTCCAGATTTTGCAGATGCCGGGCATAGGTGACCACGGCGGTGGTGCCGCCGTCCCGCACCTCGGCAAAGAGACTGTTGGTGGTGAGCTTGCCGGTGACGGAGTCCACCAGACGGCTGTCGCTCTCCACCTCCACCTTCAATGTCAGGTCGGAGCCGGGGGTCAGCTGCCGGAAGCGGCGCTGCTGGGAGAAGCGTTTGCCCTCCGTCAGGTCGTCCAGCACCATGGTGACGGTATAGGTGCGGTAAGAGACGTTGACTTCGGAGCCGGTGAGCTCCATCCGCCCGGTGGAGTGGCCCTGTGCGTCCGTCACCGTCACATAGAAGTGCAGGGGGTCACGGGGCGTGTCACAGGTGACCTTCAGCAGCAGACGCTCCTTGTTGATGATCTCCATCTTGGGGGTCAGCTTGCCGGTGTCCTCGCTCTGGACGCTGTCGCCGCCGTAGTAGCCCACGGTAGCCCCCTCCTGCACCCGGCGATCCCGTGAGCGCAGGGGGTTGAAGGCGTCGAAGCTGTACTGCATGGGCTTTTCGCTGTAAAACACGGCGTAAACGCTGCCGCTGCCGGGGTCATACTCGATGACCCAGTTGGCGTCCCACAGCTCCGCCTCCACCTGCTCACGGGGCAGGATGCTCCCGGCGGCAGAGGTGTCGGTGCTTTTGGCGGCGGAGGTGACGTAGTACAGAGTACTGGTGGTGTACTTATCCTGCTCGGCGTCCCAGGGGATGTTGTTCAGGGCCGTGGCCCGGTCCTTGCCGTACTCGTCGCTGCGGCCGCTGGCCTGCAGCTGGGAGAGCCGGTTCTGGGCCGCCAGATAGATGGTCTCCGCCTTGGAATCCAGCTCCGTCTGGCGGATATTGCGCTGGTGGCGGCTGATGGGGATCATGGCCAGCGCCAGCAGGATGATGAGGATGGCCAGCGCCAGCAGCACCTCCGTCAGCGTGAAGCCCCGTCTATTCCGTTGTAGTTTTCTCTCAGTCATAGAAAAAGCTCCCCGCCCCACGGCATCCTCAGGGCATGATCTCGAAGTAGGTGATGACCAGCGTGGTCTCCACAGTGCCGCTGTTGCGGCCCTCGGTATAGGTGTTCATATTCATGTCGGAGATCTGGCTGATGTTCTCGCTGGAGCACAGCCGATCCACGATCTGCCGGGCCTGTGCATAGGTGGAGGTCCGGAAGGTCATGACGATGGGCCGCAGCATGATATAGTCCTGCTGCACGGTGCCCGCAGAGCAGTCCAGCGAATAGTCCAGCGTGTCGCTCATGATCTCGTGGAGCTCGATCATCAGCTTGCCGCTGTTGTCGTACTGGGGGATGGTGCGCTTCTCGCCCGCCGCCTTGATCTCTTCGATGGCCTTCTGCATCTTCTGCATCTGGGCCATTTTCCCCTGATTGGCGTCCAGCTCCGTCTGCTCGGCCTCCATGTTCAGCCGATAGCTGGAGATCTGATCGTTGATGGGGATGAGGATCAGCTTACAGTAGCCCGCCACCAGCACCACCACGATCAGCACCAGCAGCAGGATCTTTTCCCGTCTTGTCAATTCCCGGTTCATTTGTCTGCCTCCTCTGCGCTGCGTAGGGTGATGCGGACGGTGAAGTCCAGAATGGTGGAGACGTTGCCGTCCTCCGTGGAGGCCAGATTCAGCTCCACATTGCTGACGATGGGGGACTGCTGGATCACGTCAAACATCCGGGAGATCTGATCCAGACTCATGCCGGACATGGCCACCACCATCTTGTTGCCGGACACTTGTAGGGAGACCAGCCGTCCGCGGGACAGCATCTCCTGCTCCAGCAGATCCAGCGCCTTCTGGCGGTCCACCAGAGTGCCGTTGTCCTCGCTGCCGTCGGTGGCCCACTCCATGGAGTAGGTGCGGTATTCCATCAGCAGACGGTCGTAGCCCTTCAGCAGCTCCTGCATCTGGGTATACTCCGTGTGAACGGAGGCGTAGGCGGCCTGCGCCGCATCCAGCCGGCGGTACTGGTCGATGACGCCGAACTTGGCCACGCAGCCCGCCAGAATGACGATGGCCAGACAGCCCACCAGCAGGGTCAGACGGGGATTGCCCTTCTGTTCCCGCATATTCAGATTGATGCCCTGCTTATGGGGGCATTTGAGGGTCTTGCGACCGGCCTCCGAAGGCCCCTTTTTCATCTTTTCTGCCATTATCGCAGGCCCCCCTTGATGCCAAGATCCACGCCGCCGATGGCCCGCAGGTACATCCACGGCTCCTCGGTAGTCATCCGCTGGCCCAGCAGCTCGGCGGAGGTGTGCAGCGTCATGCCGGTGGTATCGGCGATGGTGTCGTACAGCGGCTGAATGGCGCTGCCGCCGCCGCACAGGCACAGCTGCGTCAGCTCCCGCTCCCGGTTGTTGTAGTTGAAGAAGTTCACGGCCTTCACCACCTCCACGGCGATGCGGCCATACAGCTCACGGGCCTGCTCCGACTCCAGCACATGGTTGTAGTTCTGGCGCACGTACTCGTGGGCCACGTGGATGTCCACGCTGCACTGATCGGCCACCAGATGCTCCAGATCGGACATCCCCACCTCGATCTCCCGGCGGCTGGCGAAGTGGCCGCCCCGGTAGATATACAGGAAGGTGGCGCTGTGGCCCAGATTTACCACGCACAGGTCACGGCCCTCCTGCCGGGTGCGGCGGTAGTAGGCCTGCAGCACGGCGCTGTACGCACACTCGCTGGGGGTCAGCACCCGCAGGCGGAAGCCCGCCCGGCGCAGCATGGCCCGATAGCTCTCCACGGTGCTTTTCAGGGTGGCGCAGGCCAGCAGATTCATCTCCGTGGGCTGGCCGGACTCGTCCCGCAGCACCTCCCGCATGGAATAGTCGAAGAAGTACTTGTTCTTCTCCTCCGTCAGATAGTCCCGGAACTCATAGGGCAGGTTATACAGCAGCTGCTGCTCCGTCATGGCGGGCATCACCAGCTCACGGGTGAACACCTCCGTGGAGGGCAGCACCAGCGCCGCATGGGTCAGGGGGATGCCGTTACTTTTGGCCGTCTGGCGCAGGAAATCCGCCATGGCGTCCATGGACAAAATCCTCGAACCGGAGACCATGTTGTCCGGCAGCTCCGCCGTGACGGCCTTTTTCAGGTCCGCACCGGCGAAATATACCAGCTTGACGCTGCTCTCACCGATGTCAAAGCCAACGATCTTTTCCAAAATGCTCGTCCTCACTTTCAAGAATTACAGCAGCCCCAGATACCAATCGATGATCTGTTGACCGCACAGCGCCGTCAGCCAAGCGCCAAGGGCGATGCTGGGGCCCCACGGGATGGCCTCGCCGCCGTCCCGTTTTTTTTGCAGGAGTCCCCACACGATGCCGATGACGCAGGCCGCCACCAGACACAGAAGGTTCCGCTTCCAGCCCAGAAACAGCCCCGTCAGGAACAGGAGCTTGATGTCGCCGCCGCCCATGGCCTCACGGCCCAGCAGCTTCTCCATCCCCAGCACCAGAAGCAGTACGCCCCCCGCCACCGCCAGACCGCCGATGGCGCCGTCCAGCGCCCGCCGGAGCGGCTGGGGGTCGAAGAAAAGAGTGGTGATAAATAGCACAACGCCGACCGCTATGAAACGGTCGGGGATGATGTACCCCTCCAAATCCGCAAAGGAGCAGGCCAGCAGGATGCCGGCCACACACCAGCCTTCAAGAGCTTGGAGCGAAATATCATAATGCAGCAGCAGCGTCACGAACACCAGCGCCGAGATCACCTCGGCCATAACGTGACGCCGGGAGAGCTTGGCCCCACAATAGCGGCAGCGCCCGTGGGCAGCCAGATAGCTGACCACCGGGATCAGGTCCCGCACCGCCAGCACGTGACCGCAGGCGTCGCAATGGGACCGGCCACGCAGCACGCTCTCCCCATGGACGATGCGCCAGGCTGCACAGTTCAGAAAGCTGCCCATGCACGCACCCAGCAGGGCGGCCAGCAGGCAGCAGTAAACAGTTAGGAAGGGATCGGCATACAGCATGGGAAGGCTCTCCTTTAGATGGGACTGTCCTCACGGAGCGGGGAGGGACGCCAACCCACGGCCATCCCCGCCCGATGAGAGACGGGTCGCCCCGCACCGGCCCGGTCGGGCCGGTGCGGGAGCTGTTGCGTGTGAATGTGACAAATGGATGTCACTGGATGTCGGGCGTACCCAGCTTCCAGGTGAAGGTCTTTGCACCATTCTCGTCGGTCAGCTTCTTAGCACTGTAGGTGATGATGCCGGTACCAGCATCGTAAGTCAGCTTGTCGTCACCATAGTTCAGGACGATAGCAGTGCCATTATCAGGTCCCTTCAGGAAGGCGTCCTTGTCGGCGGGAGCCTTGGTGTTCTCAGTGAGCATAGCGGTCTGCCACTCGGCATAGGTAGCACGGACATTGGCCACATCAGCGGCCTCCTTGGACTTGGTCAGGGCACCGTTGAACACGGGGATGGCGATGGCCACCAGCACAGCGATGATGGCGACGACGATCAGCATCTCCATCAGAGTGAAGCCCTTCTTGTTCTGCAGTTTCTTCAACATAGTTCTACATCTCCTATTATTTTTTTGCGGTTTTTATCTTGATCCGTACAGGGTTGTTATACGGATAGGATACAAATTTTTGAGACGGCGGCCTTACATTCCGCCGTAGAGGGTGAACAGCGGCAGATACACCGCCAGCAGCAGCACCACCACGATCACCGCCAGAGCGATGGTGATGATGGGCTCCAGCACCGACAGCAGGCGGGCGGTGGTGACCTCCACCTCGTTGTCGAAGTATTCACCGATGACGTCCAGCGTCTCCTCCAGCGAACCGGACTGCTCGCCTACGCCCACCATCTCCGTCAGCATTTTGGGGAAGTACTCGATCTGACTCATGCTCTCGGAAATGGTGCGGCCACGCTCCACCTTCTGCTTCACCTCCTGCACGGCCAGTGCGAAGGTGTAGTTGCTGATCACGTTACCGGTCACATCCAAGGCCTTGGGGACCGGCAGGCCGGCCGTCAGCATGGTGGCCATGCTGTGGGCGAACTGTGCGGCGGCATTGAGGCTGTGGAGCCGGTGGAGGGGGGCCTTGGTGAGGCTCCATGCGGCGATGGCCTTCCGGCCCCGGATGGAGCGGCGGGCCACCATATAGGCGATGCCCAGCCCGGCGGCGATCAGCAGAAGCAGCCACCACCAGCCCACGAAGAAGTCACTGATGGCCAGCAGCACACGGGTGATGCCCGGCAGCTGGGTGTCCATCTCGGCAAAGACATCGTTGAAGGCCGGGACGGCCACGGCGATGATGATAATAAACACGACGATGGCCACCACAATGACCATGGCGGGGTAGGTCAGGGTGCTGACCACCTTGGCCTTGGTCTTGGCGGATTTATCATAGTACCGGTGCAGCCGCTGGAAGCACTCCTCCAGCGTGCCGGACTGTTCTCCGGCCCGGACCGTCTCGACGAAGGTCTTGGGGAGGTACGGGGCGTTGTTTTCAAAGCTCTGGGCCATGGAGTAGCCTGCGCCCACCTCCTCGGCCACCTTCTCCAGCATCTGGCGAATGTGGCGGTTCCTGGTCTGGGCCGCCACCATCTCCACACAGTGCTGAATGGACATCCCTGCGGAGAGGATGATGGCGAACTGGGAGCAGATCAGGGCCAGATCCTTTTCCTTGATCTTCAGGCCGATGGGGCGGTTGAAGATGCTTTCCTTCTTCTCCTGTACCTCCTCCAGCCGGGTGATAATGGCTACGGTCTCCCGCAGGCGGCTGGCGGCCTCGAACTCGTCATAGGCCCGGATGACGCCGGATACAGCCGTTCCGTCCTTGGTCTGGCCCTTGTAACGGTATGTGGTCATGGCGTGTCTCCGCTCCTTCCGTGCCGGGTTTTACGCAATTACTCGTCTACTGTGGTGTTGATGATGCGGGCGGCCTCCTCGGCGGAGGTGACACCCTCCAGCACCAGCCGGCGGCAGCTCTCCCTCATGGAGCGGAAGCCGTTTTTGCGGGCCTCCTCCGTCAGCCGCTCCTCGTTGGCGCCCTCACTGATGAGCCGCCGCAGGCGGCCGTTGAGCATCAGGATCTCGAAAGCGGCCCGGCGGCCGGTATAGCCGGAGTGATGGCACTCCGGGCAGCCCTCGCCCTTATAGAAGGTGACATGGCTGTCCTCCGGCATCCCCAGCAGGGCCAGCTCCTCGGCAGAGGGCTGATAGCCCTTCTTGCAGTGGGGGCAGACCTTCCGCAGCAGACGCTGGCTCACCACGCCCCGCAGGGCGCTGGCCACCAGCCACGGCTCCACGCCCACGTCCTTGAGCCGGTATACGGCGGACACGGCGTCGTTGGTGTGCAGAGTGGAGAACACCAGATGGCCGGTGATGGCGGCCCGCATGGCGATGGAGGCCGTCTCGCCGTCCCGGATCTCACCCACGGAGATGATGTCCGGGTCCTGACGCAGGATGGCTCGCAGGCCGCTGGCGAAGGTCATGCCGGTCTTTTCGTTGATCTGGCACTGGCTGACGCCGGGGATGTGGTACTCCACCGGGTCCTCCAGCGTGACGATGTTGATCTCCTCACGGGACAGATCCCGGATCATGTTGCACATGGTGGTGGACTTACCGGAGCCCGTGGGACCCACCAGAAGAATGACGCCGCTGGTGTTTCGCAGCAGAGCGTTGTAGTTGTCAAGATCCTGCCCCTCCAGTCCCAGCTGGGATTTGCTGAGGGCCTGAGCGGACTTGTCCAGCAGACGCAGCACCATCTTCTCGCCATACACCGTGGGCATGGAGGAGATACGCAGGTCCAGACTGTGGCCCCGCACCGACTGGATGGCGTGGCCGTCCTGCGGGATCTTATGCTCGGCAATATTCATACCGCCCATGATTTTCAGGCGGGAGATCACGGTATTCTGCAGGTCGGCAGGCACTGTCAGGATGCGGCGGAGCAGACCGTCGATACGCATCCGCACCACCATCTCGCCCTCCTGCGGCTCCAGATGGATGTCACTGGCCCGCTCGGTATAGGCCCGCTCGATGAGGGCGTTAACGAAGCGGATGGTGGGGGCGGACTCCCGAGGGTCCGCCGTGTCCTGCGCCATCTGGGCGGGGATGACATCGCTGCTGCTGCCGGCCTCTCGCTTCATCTCCTCGATGACCCGTGCCGTACCCTCGTTGCCGTACAGGCGGCTGATGGCCTGCTCCACGGCCTTGCGGGTGGCGATCATGGGGATGATGCGCTTACGGGAGGCGGTTTTGACCTCATCCTGAGCCACGAAGTCCAGAGGATCGCTCATGGCCAGATACAGGCTGTTGCGTACCAGCTTCACCGGCACCACGCAGTATTTCTTGGCGATGTTCCGGGGGACATACTGGGCCAGCTCCACGGGAATGGAAATGGCCGTCAGGTCCACAAAGTCCACGCCCAGCTGCACTCGCAGAGCGTCGATGAGCTGCGCCTCCGTGATGAAGCCGTTCTGGATCAATGCGTCGCCCAGCCGCTGCTTGGTCTCCTTCTGGAGCGCCAGAGCACGCTCCAGCTGCTGCTCTGTGATGGTCCCGGACGCCACCAGCAGATCGCCCAAGCGCATATAGGCCATTTCACTCACCTCCCAGTCGAAAGCCCGTCATGTACGGACAGGAATAAAACGCACAGCCTGCGTCGACGCATTCGACAATGTCGGATCCTGTACGTTTGAGGGCTATAATATACCCCAATTCCACGGCAAAGTCAAGCGATTTTTCGTAATTTATTCAAAAAATTCTCACAAATTCTCTATGAAACGACGTATTAGTCCGATATGAGAAAAGTATGAGAAAAATGTTGAAAACTGGTATTTTTTGACTGACCGAATGATAGAAATGACAAAATGGTGCCAGTATTTTCCCAAAGGAAAAGAGGGCGGCCCACAGGCCGTCCTCTTGGAGGTGAACAGTATTTCAATTAGCGAGATTTTAACGGGTCGGCAGATGCGGCTCCAGCCAGTGCCAGATGTCCTCATAGACCGTCTGGCGCATGGGGCCTTCATTGAGGATCTCGTGTCTCAGACCGGGATACAGCTTCACAGTCACATCCGACAGGCCCGCCTTGCGGAAGGCGGCGGCGGTGCGGCGGACGCCCTTACCCATATCGCCCACCGGGTCCCGGTCGCCGGAGATCAGCAGCACCGGCAGGCTGCTGTCCATGCGGGTCAGATTCTTGGGGTTCTGGTTGAAGGCGATGCCGTGGAGCATCTGGCGGAACAGCCCCACCGTGGCATCGGCGCCGCAGAGGGGGTCGGCAATGTAGCGATCCACGTTCTCAGAGTCCGCCGACAGCCAGTCATAGCCGGTGCGGTTGGGAGCAAAGGCCTTGTTGTAGCCGCCGAAGGCCAGATCGTTCACCAGCTTGCTGGCAGAGGAGGGTCCCTGTGCGGCGCAGACCACCTCCGCCACGGCACGGCCTCCGGTCAGCTTGGCCTGTGGCTGCCAGCCGGTGCCCATGAGGATGGCGGCCTGCAGGGTACCGGGGTAGCGGATCAGATAGCTGCGGGCCAGAAAGGAGCCCATGCTGTGGCCCATGAGGCACAGCGGCACACCGGGAAACTCCCGCCGCAACTGCTCGTGCAGCAGCTGGATATCCGCCACCACTGTCTCCCAAGGGGTGCCGTCGCCAAAGTAGACGGGGGTGCCGCCCTCCGGCAGAGAGCCGCCGTGGCCCAGATGGTCGTGGCCCACCACGGCGATCCCCTGCTCATTGAGGTAGCGGGCAAAGCCGTCGTAGCGGCCGATATGCTCGGCTACACCGTGGGAAATTTGCAGCACGGCACGAGGCGTTCCCTCTGGTAGCCACTGCATGGCGTGGAGCCGGGTCTTGCCGTCGCTGGAGAGAAAGGTGAACTCGGTGAGATTTGTCATGGAAATTTCATCCTTCCTATGGTAAAATAAGAATCATTCTATGGACAGTATATCACAAACTCACCAAAAAGAAAAGAGGAGACGGCTATGGCATCGTATATTCTGGCACTGGATCAGGGGACTACCAGCTCCCGTGCCATCGTATTTGACCGGGCGGGGCAGATCGCCGCCAAGGCCCAGCATCCCTTTCCCCAGATCTATCCGCAGGCAGGCTGGGTGGAGCACGACCCCATGACCATCTGGGACACGGAGCGTTTGGCGGCGGCGGAGGCCATCCGGGAGCTGCCGGAGGGCAGCATCGCCGGCATCGGCGTCACCAACCAGCGGGAGACCACCATCGTTTGGGACAAGGCCACCGGCCAGCCGGTGTATAACGCCATCGTCTGGCAGTGCCGCCGGACGGCGGAGCTGTGCGAGGAACTGAAACGGCAGGGACTGGAGGAGCGCATCGTCTCCACCACGGGACTGCTCATCGACGCCTATTTCTCCGGTACCAAGATTCGCTGGATCCTGGATAACGTTCCCGGCGCCCGGCAGCGGGCGGAACGGGGGGAGCTGCTGTTCGGCACGGTGGAGACGTGGCTCATCTGGAAGCTGACGGGGCAGCACGTCACCGACTATTCCAACGCCTCCCGCACCATGCTCTTTGATATCCACCGGCTGTGCTGGGATGAGGAGCTGTGTCGCCTGCTGCAGATCCCCGCCTGTATGCTGCCCCGGCCGGTGGAGAACAGCGCTGTTTACGGCACGGTGCAGCCGGGGATTCCCGGCTTGGAGACGCTGGCAGGTGTGCCGGTGTGCGCTGCCGCCGGCGACCAGCAGGCGGCCCTCTTCGGGCAGGCCTGCTTCCATCCCGGTGAGGCCAAGAATACCTACGGCACCGGCTGCTTTACCCTGATGAACGTGGGGGCGGAGCCGGTCCGCAGCCGGGCGGGACTGGTAAGCTCTGTGGCGTGGAGCGTAGGGGGCAGGACCACCTATGCACTGGAGGGCAGCGTCTTTAACGGCGGCAGCACCATCCAGTGGCTGCGGGACGAGCTGCGGCTGGTGGACTCCGCCCCGGAGTGCGACCGGCTGGCGGAATCCGTGGAAAGCTCCGGCGGCGTGGTGGTGGTTCCGGCCTTCACCGGGATGGGGGCGCCCTATTGGGATATGTACGCCCGTGGGGCCATTCTGGGCATCACCCGTGGCACGGGCCGGGCCCATATCGCCCGTGCGGTGCTGGAGTGCATCGCCTATCAGGTGACGGATCTGATGCTGGCCATGCGGCAGGATGCCGGGTGCGACATCACGGCCCTGCGGGCCGACGGCGGCGCCAGCGTGTCGGACATCCTCATGCAGATGCAGGCAGACCTGCTGCGGATCCCGGTGGACCGCCCCGCCATGGTGGAGACCACTGCCTTCGGCGCAGCATCGCTGGCGGGATTGGCCTGCGGCCTGTGGCGGGATACGGAGGAGCTGGCGGCCCTGCGGCGCAGCCAGCGGGTGTTCCTGCCCCAGCGGCCCCAGGCAGACTGCGACGATGAGTACCGTCTGTGGAAAAAGGCCGTCAGCCGGGCCTGTCATTGGGCGGAGTGACAGAGGGGCATGGACGAATACACATATATGGATACATAAGCCCATAACAAAGGAGGCCGGACAGAGTCCGGCCTCCTTTGTTATGAGAATCTGTAGGTTCACTGCCCCATCAACTGAGCTCGGACTGGCCGGTATACAGCTGATAGTACTTGCCCTTCTGGGCCAGCAGTGTCTCGTGGTTGCCCCGCTCGATGATCTGCCCCTGCTCCAGCACCAGAATGGCCTGTGCGTTGCGAACGGTGGAGAGCCGGTGGGCAATGACGAACACCGTGCGGCCCTCCATCAGGGAATCCATGCCCTGCTCAATGAGCTTCTCCGTGCGGGTATCGATGGAGGAGGTGGCCTCGTCCAGAATCAGCACCGGAGGATCGGACACGGCGGCCCGTGCAATGGCCAGCAGCTGGCGCTCCCCCTGACTGAGACTGCCGCCGTCACCGGTGATGACGGTGTCGTAACCCTGAGGCAGGTGGCGGATGAAGGTGTCGGCGTTAGCCAGCTTGGCGGCGGCCCGGACCTGCTCATCCGTGGCGTCCAGCTTGCCGTAGCGGATGTTGTCGGCAATGGTGCCGGTGAAGAGGTGGGTGTCCTGCAGGACGATGCCCAGCGACTTCCGCAGAGAGTTCTTGCGGATCTCCCGGACGTCGATGCCGTCGTAGGTGATGGTTCCCTGCTGGATGTCGTAGAAGCGGTTGATGAGGTTGGTGATGGTGGTCTTTCCGGCGCCGGTGGAGCCCACGAAGGCGATCTTTTGACCGGGCTCGGCAAAGAGGGAGATATCGTGGAGCACCGCCTTATCCGGATCGTAGCCGAAGGTGACGTGGTCGAAGCGCACGTCGCCCCGTAGCTCCGTCAGGGAGCTGTCGGGCTTCTTCCATGCCCAGTGTCCGGTGCGCTGGGGTACCTCGGTGAGGGTGTCGCCGTTTTTCTCCACCCGGACGATGGTGGTCTGGCCCTCGTCCTCCTCCGGCTGTACCTCCATGACGGCGAAGATGCGCTCGGCACCGGCCATGGCGGCCAGAATGGTGTTCACCTGCTGGCTGATCTGGCTCACCGGCTGGGACACCTGCTTGACGTACAGAAGATAGGCACCCAGAGAGCCGATATCGAACACACCGCCCATGGCCAGCAGTCCGCCTACGCAGCAGGTGACGGCGTAGTTGATGCGGGAGAGATTGGCGGTGGCGGGCATCATGGATCCGGCATAGGTCTGGGCCATGGTGGCCGCCGTCTGATAGGTATCGTTGCGGACGGAGAACTGGTCGATGGCCTGCTGCTCGTGGTGGAACACCTTGATAACCTTCTGGCCCTCGATCATCTCCTCAATGTAGCCGTTGAGGTCGCCCAGAGCGGCCTGCTGCCGCTGGAAGCTGACCCGGCTGCGGCTGCCGATGGTCTTTACCACCAGAAGCATCAGACCTAGGAAGGCGAAGGTGATAAGGGTCAGCGCCCAGTTCAGGTACAGCAGCATCCCGATGGTGCATAGGAACGTCAGGGAGTTGGACAGCACATTGGCGAAGCTGTTGTTGATCATTTCGGACACCGTGTCGATGTCGTTGGTGAAGCGGCTCATGAGGTCGCCGGACTGGTGGGTGTCGAAGTAGCGCAGGGGGAGCCCCTGCAGCTTATCGAACAGATCCTGACGCAGGGCGGCCACCGTGCGCTGGGACACCCGCACCATGATGCGGGAGTACACATAGGAGCACAGAGCCGACAGCACGAACACCAGCCCCATCAGCACCAGCAGCTTCAGCAGACCGGCGAAGTCGCCGGGGAGGATGTAGTTGTTGATGGCGGGCTTGAGGAAGTAGCTGCTGGCCACGGAACCCACGGAGCTGAGCAGCAGGCAGATGGCCACCAGTACCAGCAGGCCCTTATAGCGGCCCACATAGTGCAGCAGCTTCTTCACCGTACCCCGCAGGTCCTGGGGCCGCTGATAGCCGTGGCTGCGGGGGCCGTGGCCGGGTCCGCCGGGACGGCGGGGCGGCATGGAATTTTTCTGTTCAGCCATCGATGCTCACCCCTTCCTGCTGAGACTGATAGACTTCCCGATAGATCTGATTGGACGCCATCAGCTGTTCATGGGTACCTATGCCGGAAATTTTGCCGTCGTCCAGCACAAGGATCATATCGGCGTCCATAACGGAGGAGATGCGCTGGGCGATGATAAGCTTGGTGGAGCCGGGCAGCGCCTCCTTCAGCGCCGCACGGATCTTGGCGTCGGTAGCGGTGTCCACGGCGGAGGTGGAGTCGTCCAGGATCAGCACCTTGGGCTTGCGGAGAATGGCCCGTGCGATGCACAGGCGCTGCTTCTGCCCGCCGGAGACATTGGTGCCGCCCTGCTCGATGCGGGTGTCGTAGCCGTCGGGCATCCGGGAGATGAACTCGTCGGCGCAGGCCATGCGGCAGGCGGCCTCCATCTCCTGGTCGGTGGCATTCTCGTCGCCCCAGCGGAGGTTATCCCGGATGGTGCCGGAGAACAGAGTGTTCTTCTGCAGCACCATGGCGCAGCCCTCCCGCAGCGTCTCCATGGTGTAGTCCTTGACGTTGTGACCGCCTACATAGACGGCCCCCTCCGTGGCCTCATACAGCCGGGGGATCAGGCTCACCAGTGTGCTCTTGGCGCTGCCGGTGCCGCCCAGAATACCCACGGTCATACCGCTGGCAATGGAGAAGTCGATATCCGTCAGGTTCCACTCGGCGCTGTCGGGATGGTATTTGAAGTAAACGTGGTCAAAGCGGATGGAACCGTCGGAGAGGGAAAGCTCCCTCTTGGTGCCGTCGTCGGCGATCTCCTTCACGGCATCGTCGTCGGTGATCTCCGGCTGCTCCTCCAGCACCTCCACAATGCGCTTGCCGCAGGCGATGGAGCGGGTCAGCACCATCATCACCATGGCCACCATCATCAGGGCCATGAGAATTTCGGAGGCGTAGGTGAAGAAGGCCAGCAGGTCGCCGGAGAGCATCTGGCCGCCGGCCACATAGTGACCGCCCAGCCACATGATGGATACGATGGTGCCGCCCATAATGAGGTTCACCATGGGGATGAAGGTCACCACGAAGCCGAAGGCCCGCTCCGCCGTCTGGCGGAGCGTCTCGCTGCGCTGGAAGAATTTCTCCTTCTCCCGGTCCTCCCGGACGAAAGACTTCACCACACGGATGGCATTCAGATCCTCCTGCACCACCAGATTCAGTCCGTCGGTGGCCTTTTGCAGGGAGGTGAAAAAGGGCCCCACATACCGCAGTATGATGAACACCATCAGTGCCAGCAGCGGCAGGATCACCAGAAAGATCTGGCTCAGCTGCAGACTGATGCGAAGGGCCATCACCAGAGCGGTGATGAGCATCACCGGAGCCCTTACCAGCATCCGCATCCCCATCATCAGGGTCATCTGCACCGACGAGACGTCGTTGGTGAGCCGGGTGATGAGGGAGGCAGTGGAAAAGTGCTCGATGTTGGAAAAGGAGAAGCGCTGTACCTGCCGGTACTCTGCGTCACGGACGTTGGCGCCGAAGCCCATGCCGGCCTTGGCGGCCAGCGCTGCTGCGCCCACGCCCAGCGCCAGACAGATCAGGGCCATCAGCACCATCTTCAGGCCCATGGTAAGGATGTAGCTGCGGTCTCCGGCGCCGCCGTTGCCGCCGATGCCGTAGTCCACGATGTTGCTCATGGCCTTGGGCAGCATCAGCTCCAGCACCGCTTCGCCTGCCGAGCAGAGGATGCCCAGCAGGATGTAGACCCGATACCCCTTGGTATACGGGGCAAGCTTGCGTATCATAGTTCGGTTTCCTCCATTTGCGCTGCGAGATTTTGCGCCACCCGTTCCAGATAGCGGTGCAGGGTGGCCAGTTCCTCTGGGGAGAAGCCCTGTTCCATCTGCCGGTTGGTCTTCTGTGCGATGCGGATAAAGTCGCTGCGGAAGCGGCGGCCCTCCTCCGTCAGCCGGAGAACACGGCACCGGGCGTCCTGCTGGCAGGCATCTCTGGTGAGAAGGCCCTTCTCCTCCAGACGGCCCACGATGCCGTTGATGGTGGAAGGCTTCACGGCCATATACTGCTCCAGCTGCCGCTGGGTCACCGGCTCCGGCTGGCGGTGCAGGTACATCAGCGCCCGGCACTGGACCGGAGTGACGCCGTACTGCCGCAGCGAGCGATCCATGACCATCCGCATCCGGTGCTCGCACTGACCTAGCAGCCGCCCCAGATGATCGCTCTGACAGGTACTACTCAAGGTAAATCGCTCCTCTCTGAATCGTTAGCTGGCTAAATGTTAGCGTGCTAAATATTACCACGGAATGGAAGCATCGTCAAGAACAAATGGAGCGGCACCGTGTAAACGATTTGTGAACGGAGAGGTCAGGCGGCGGAGCGGCGGCGCAGGAGGTTTTTCCAGCCCAGCAGATCGATGTCGTGATATTGAAGCAGCAGACGGACGGTGAAAAAGCTGTCGACGGTCAGCAGCAGCCACACTGCCAGCGTCAGCCACGGCGGCACGGCGGTAAGCCATGGCCGCAGCAGGGGGTGGATATAGCGGGCGGTCACGGCCGCCAGCGGCCCCCAGATCAGGGCAAAGGGCAGGCACACCCGGCGGTTCAGGTCCATTTTGGTGGAGGAGTAGTCCCAGAACATGACCCCCAGCAGTCTATCGCAGCAGAAATGGACAGCGTATTCCACCGCCGTGGCGGTGAGTCCGCCATAGAGGGCCAAGTGCCAGAAGGTGTCCGTCATATCCGGCGGCAGAGCCAGCACCGCCAGCATGGCAAGGCCGTACACCGGACACACCGGCAGCAGCAGATACCCCTTGCGGATGGTGTGGCGGGAACGGGTGACAAGGGCATAGACCTTCTCCAGCAGATAGCCCAGAAAGCCGTAGGTCAGAAAGCTCCAGAGGTACATGGGCAGCGTCTCCTTTCTGGAGACAGTGTGTCCCGGAGGAGAGTGGGTATCCCCACTTGCCAAAGCCATTTTTTTCTGCTATGCTGATACCGTCGATAAGCAAGGGTCAATGCGCCTGATATCGATGGTACTATCGAATGTGAGAGAGGAGGAGCGGCCATGGATCAGCAGTGGGAACAGCTGCGGCAGCGGTGTCTGGTCTGCCGGGCGTGCAGTCTGGCCCAGGAGCGGACCCAGGTGGTGTTCGGCGTGGGCGATCCGGCGGCGGAGGTGCTGCTGGTGGGGGAGGCCCCCGGCGCCAACGAGGACAAGCAGGGGGAGCCCTTTGTGGGCCGGGCCGGGAAGCTGCTGGACGATATGCTGCAAATGATCGGCCTGTCCCGTGAGCGCATCTATATCACCAACAGTGTCAAGTGCCGCCCGCCCCAAAACCGGGACCCGCTGAACACCGAGAAGGAGGCGTGCAGCGGCTATCTGCGGCGGCAAATGGAGCTGATGCAGCCGAAAATCCTGGTGTGTCTGGGGCGCATCAGCGCCATGGAGCTTATCAAGCCTGATTTCCGCATCACGCAGGAGCACGGCCTGTTTTTCCGGCAGGACGGCATAGAAAAGATGGCCATGTACCACCCGGCGGCCCTGCTGCGGGACCCCGGCAAGAAGCCGGAGACTTTCGAGGATCTCAAGCGCTTACAGGCCAAAATTCGTGAGATCTGCGTCCGGACAAAGCTGGATTTTTAACGACGCACCGGGCCATACTACTTTCATTATTATTTTGTGGGAGGAACACCATTATGTATAAGAATATTGAAAAGCAGAAGGTTCTGCACATGGCGGAGCAGGTGGACTATCAGGACGGCCAGATCGTCAGCCGCACACTGGTGCAGAACAGCAAGCTCAGCATGACCCTCTTTGCCTTTGAAAAGGACGAGGAAATCAGCACCCATGCTGCCGGCGGCGACGCCATGGTGACGGTGTTGGAGGGTACCGGCCGCTTCACCGTGGGCGGCGAGGTCTTTCTGGTGTCTCAGGGCGAGACGCTGATCATGCCCAAGGATATCCCCCATGCGGTGTACGGGCAGGAGCGGTTCAAGATGCTGTTGACGGTGTCGTTCTAAAAATCTGGTGCAAGATCCATTGGATCTTGCACCAAAGGCCCCAGCCCGCTGCGTGCATCATTTCTGCGTCAGACCGCAGAAATTCCACACTTGCGGTCTGAGCGGTATTTTGACTGACGCACCGGTCGTCAGCCAAAATGGAGCAGAGCTTTTCGCCGCCTGCGGGCGGCGAACTCTGCGAGGCTTTTGACGGGCCCAACGGTCTGCATGGCCTTTCCGGAGCGGTCAGAAGCTTTTTGCTGACTTTCCATCCCGTGTGCTGCGGCACACGGGATGCTTTTTCGCAAAAAAGCAGGAAAAACCGCAAAATAGGGGGTTGCAACTGCCGCATCCCTGCGTTAGAATGGAGCTTACAACCATGAAGGAGGGTGCAGAATGCAGGGTGAAGGATTGAAAAAATTACAGAGCGGACAGCCCATCTCTACACGGGAGCTGCTGCTGCTGATCGCTCAGCTGAGTTGGCCGGCCATTCTGGCCCAGATCTCCTCCGTGGTGATGCAGTATATTGACACGGCCATGGTGGGCCAGCTGGGCTCCAATGCCTCCGCCGCTATCGGTGTGGTGGCGACCACCTCGTGGCTCTTCGGCGATCTGTGCATTGCGCTGACCATCGGCTTTAACGTGGCGGTGGCGCAGGCGCTGGGAGCCAGACAGTCGGAGAAAGCCCGCGGCATCATGAAGCTGGCCTTTCTGGTGTGCATGGCCTTCAGCCTTGTGATGATGGCCATAGCGCTGGGCATCACCGGGAATCTGCCTCGCTGGCTGCGGGCAGACCCCGCCATCTGGCAGGATGCCAGCGCCTACTTTCTGGTATATGTTCTGTCGCTGCCCTTCATGCAGATGAATAACCTCTGCGGCGGACTGCTGCGTTCGGCGGGCAATATGAAAACCCCCGGCATCTGCATGGTGGTGATGTGCCTGCTGGACGTGGTGTTCAACGCCTTCCTCATCTTCCCCAGCGGAACGCTGCGGGTGCTGGGGGTGACGCTGCCGGGCTTCGGTCTGGGGGTTCTGGGTGCCTCCATGGGAACGGCACTGTCGCAGGTGGTCATTGCGGTGGTGCTGGTCTATATCCTGCTGGTGCGGTCGCCGGAGCTGCACCTGCGGCGGGGCGAAAAGGCACGGTTTACGGCGGCACAGCTGAAGCGCTGCCTGTCTATCTCGGCTCCCGTCATGGGCGAGCGCACCATTCTTTCCACCGCCCGGATGGTGACTACCGCCATCGTGGCCCCGCTGGGCATCATCGCCACGGCGGCCAACTCCTTCGCCATAACGGCGGAGAGTCTCTGCTATATGTCCGCCTTTGGCGTGCAGGCGGCGGCCTCCACGCTGGTGGGCCAGAGCGTAGGCGCCGGGCGGAAGGATCTGACCTATCGGCTGGGCTGGCTGACGGTGGCGCTGGGCATGGGCCTGATGGTGATCACGGGGACGCTGCTGTATGTGCTGGCCCCGGCCATGATCGGCATGATGGCGGTGGACGAGGCCGTCATTGAGCTGGGCGTGCGGGTGCTGCGGATCGAGGCATTCGCGGAGCCGCTGTTCGGTGCCTCCATCGTGGCCAGCGGCGTGTTTCAGGGAACCGGCAGCACGTTGGTGCCTATGCTGCTGAATTTCGGCACCATGTGGGGCATCCGTGTGCCGCTATCGGCCATTCTGGCGGCCAAGTGGGGTCTTGTGGGTGTCTGGGTGGCCATGGCCCTGCAGCTGGGTGTGTGCGGCATCTGCTTCCTGATCCGTCTGGCCGGCAAGCGCTGGCTTCCCAAGGAAACGTTGCAATAAGAAAAAATACACGGCACAGGGCCGGAGCGGTATCCCGCTCCGGCCCTGTGCCGTGTATGGAAAAAGATGGGGATCAATAGGAGCCCAGGTCGGCGGACTTATCGCCCACGGGATCGGTACCGAACCGATAGTCGTTGCCGGGCAGAACGGCGTTGAGGATCACACCCGCCAGGGCGGCGATGGCCAGACCCGTCAGGGTGATGCTGGCGCTGCCCACGGTGAAGGTGATGCCGCCGGTAGCGCTGAAGCCCAGTCCGCAGACGAAGATGACGGCGGCGATGATGAGGTTGCGGGACTTGGTGAGGTCCACCCGGTTCTCCACCACATTCCGCACGCCCACGGCGGAGATCATGCCGTACAGGATGAAGCTGACGCCGCCCACGATGGCGGTGGGGATGGAGTTGACCAGCGCATCGAACTTGGGGGAGAAGGAGAGAATGATGGCGTAGACGGCTGCCAGACGCACGACACGGGGATCGTAGACCTTGGACAGAGCCAGCACGCCGGTGTTCTCACCGTAGGTGGTGTTGGCGGGGCCGCCGAAGGCGCCGGCCAGAGCGGTGGCCAGACCGTCGCCCAGCAGGGTCCGGTGCAGGCCGGGGTCGGCGATGAAGTTCTTGCCGGTGGTGGAGGAGATGGCAGAGATATCACCGATGTGCTCCATCATGGCGGCAATGGCGATGGGGGCCATCACCAGAATGGCGGTGAGGTCGAACTTTGCCAGCACAAACTGCTGTAGGCCGACGAAGCTGGCACTCTTCACAGCGGAGAAGTTGATGAGGGGCTGCATGACGCCGTTGGCATCCGGCAGCTGAGCACCGCAGAGGGTAGCCACCAGCGCCACCAGATAACTGCCTACCACACCCAGCAGGATGGGGATGATCTTCACCATACCCTTGCCCCAGATGTTGGCCACGATGATGATGCCGATGGCCACCAGCGCCAGCCACCAGCAGGTGCTAGCATTGCTGACGGCAGTCCCCGCCAGATTCAGACCGATGAGGATGATCATGGGGCCGGTGACGATGGGGGGGAAGAACCGCATGACCTTCTGTGCGCCCACCAGCTTGAACAGCAGCGCCAGCACCAGATACAGCAGGCCCGCCACCACGATGCCGCCCATGGCATAGGCCAGCTTGTCACTGTCGGACATGGTGGCGTACCTTCCGGCGTTGAGGGTCGCCATGGCCTGGAAGCCGCCCAGATACGCAAAGGACGAGCCCAGGAAGGCAGGGACCTTCAGCTTGGTGCAGACGTGGAACAGCAGCGTGCCGAGACCGGCAAACAGCAGCGTGGTCTGGATGGACAGGGGCAGACCGTAGCCCTGCACCAGAATGGGGACCAGCACCGTAGCGCCGAACATGGCAAACAGGTGCTGCAGGCCCAGCAGGAGCATCCGGGGGACGCCCAGCTCACGGGCGTCGTAGATGGCGTCGTGTCCGAGTTTTTTGTTCATGTGATAGTTCCTCTCTTTCGTTTGTGGATTCTATGAAAATAATTGCTGACTGGCTCAGGCGCATAAAGCGCAAAAAAATGACCGGTAAAAATACCGGTCAAAAAGAAGAAACAGAAACAGAGGGAGCGGAAAATTTGGTGAGCAGCGTGCGGACCTTCATTTTCATCACTCCCTTCGAATTGTCCTGCTTATTATACGGGCCTCCGGCGGGAATTGCAATGCACTGTTGTTCCAAGAAATGCCGACCCGCCCGCCTTCTATTTGGCGGAGTTATCCAAAGCTCGACGGATAGGTGGCGTCAGCATCGCCGTTACCAGAATTTTCAAGGCGTCACCGGGGAGGAAGGGCAGCATCCCTGCCCACAAAATGGCAGAGAGGTCCATACCCTTGCCCATATAGCAGTTGAGGATCATCGCCATGTACGGCAGTCCCACGGCATACAGCACCGCCAGTCCTGCCAGAGCCGCCAGCGCAATGCGCCAGAAGGAGCAGGTGCTGCGGGCCAGACGACCGATGACCCATGCGGCGGGGATCAATCCCAGCAGAAAGCCGAAGGTGGGGTGCAGCACATAGGAAAAGCCGCCGCCAGCGGTGAAAATAGGCAGCCCCAGCAGTCCCAGCAGTACATAGATCAGCTGTGAAAGCGCCCCGCAGCCGCTGCCCAGCAGACAGCCCGCCATGGCGGTGAAGAAGAATTGCAGGGTGATGGCAGAGGGACCCAAGGGGATTTTCAGAAACGCTCCCACTGCCGTCAGGGCGGCAAATAGAGCGGTGCGGACAAGCTTTCGAGTGGTCATGGCGGTACTCCCGGTATTCAAATAAAGATAACGGCATTATACAGGAATCCGGCGGCGGATGCAAGGGGGGAGGTTTACAAATCCCCACGGGCGTGGTAAAGTATTGCGGAAAGTGAGGTGCGGCCATGGAGCGGCGTGTGTATCGCTATGAGACAGTGGGTTCCACCAATACGGAGCTGATGGCGCTGGCCCGGCAGGGAGCGGCGGAGGGTACCGTGGTGCTGGCCAGGCAGCAGACGGCGGGTCGGGGCCGTAGGGGCCGCAGCTTCCAGTCCCCGGCGGGGCTGGGGCTGTACGGATCGGTGCTGCTGCGGAGCAGCCCGGAAGACGCCCCTCGCATCCCGGCGCTGGCGGCCACGGCGGTGCGCCGTGCCATCCGCCGCAGCTGCGGCCTGTCCTGCGGCATCAAGTGGCCTAACGATCTGGTGCTGTCGGGCCGGAAGGTCTGCGGGATTCTGGCGGAGGCTCTGCCGGGGCCGGAGGGCAGCCTGTGGGTCGTCGTGGGCATCGGCATCAACGTCTGCCAGCGGCGGGAGGATTTCCTGCCGGAGCTGCGGGAGACGGCGGCATCGCTGTCCATGATCGCCGGGGCGGAGATGGACCGGACAGCACTGGAGACGGCCTTTCTGGAGGAACTGGAGTCTCTGCGCCGGGAACTGCCTCAGGAGACGGCGGAGCGGCGGCAGGAGTACAGCGCCGCCTGCCTGAATCTGGGCCGCCGGGTCCGGGTGCTGCGCCCCGACGGAGAGCGGTCAGCATTGGCGGTGTCCCTGACGCCGGACTACGGCCTTGCGGTGCGCTATGACGACGGCACGGAGGAGGTCCTCCGCAGCGGCGAGGTATCGGTGCGGAGCCTGTACGGATATACGGATAAGGAGTGAGTGTATGAAGACGCTTTGGAACCTGTTTCTGACCTTCGCCAAGGTGGGGGTCATGACCTTCGGCGGCGGCTATGCCATGCTGCCCATTTTGCAGCGTGAGGTGGTGGAGAACAAGGGCTGGGCCACCGATGAGGAGCTGACGGATTATTTTGCCATCGGCCAGTGTACCCCCGGCGTCATCGCCGTGAACACCGCCACCTTCATCGGCCAGAAGAAAGGCGGCATCGCCGGCGGCATCGTGGCCACGCTGGGGGTGGTGTTCCCGTCCCTGCTCATCATCGTGGCACTGGCGGGGGTCATCACCAGCTTTTCCCACCTGACATGGGTGCAGCACGCCTTCGCCGGGATCCGGGTGTGCGTGTGCGTGCTGATCTTCAATGCGGTGCTGAAGCTGTGGAAAAGCGCCGTGAAGGATGTATGGGGTCTGCTGATCTTTCTGGCAGTACTGGCTGCGTCCCTGCTGACCAGCCTCTCCCCGGTGTGGTATGTGCTGGCCGCCGGTGTGGCCGGCGTGCTGATCCAGAATCTGAAGGGGGCGAAGAAATGACTTGTCTGCTGCTGTTTTACGAGTTCTTCAAGACGGGCCTGTTCGCCGTGGGCGGCGGTCTTGCCACCTTGCCCTTCCTCTATGACATGGCCGCTCGCCACCCGGAGTGGTTCACCGTGTCCCAGCTGGCGGATATGCTGGCGGTGTCGGAATCCACACCGGGGCCATTGGGCGTCAACATGGCCACCTATGTGGGCTACCTCACCGCCGGGATCCCCGGTGCCGTGGCGGCTACCATCGGACTGGTAGCGCCCTCGGTGATCGTGATCCTCATTGTGGCGGCCTTCCTCAAGCGCTTCCGGGAGAGCCGTCTGGTGAACAACGTGTTCTACGGTCTGCGCCCGGCCTCCGCCGCCATGGTGGCGGCGGCGGGCCTGTCCGTGGTGGGACTGGCCCTGCTTTACAGCGGCCAGACGGGCCTTGCGGCGGTGAACTGGAAGGCTGTGGCGCTGGCGGCGGTGCTGCTGGTGCTGACCCGCTGGTGCAAGCCCACTAAGGGCCTGCATCCCATCGTGTTCATTCTGGCCTCCGCCATCATAGGCGTGGTGTTCTCCTTCTGAAAAACGAATACAAATCGCAATATTCGCATCGAAGATTACGATACGTTGTCACATTCTGCGTAAAAATCGCCCCTCCGGCGGAACGGACCGGAGAAACGATGAAGAAAAGGATATCCCGGCGACTTTTGCCGTCGGGATACCCTGAGTCTGCCCCCAAAGAGGAAACCTTTCGTCAACGGGGCGGAAGGGTGTGTGCGGGAAACCCGGAAGGGTGTCCTGCCCGATGATGATCCCCATTTTTCAGAGCTTCTTGAAGCTCTGAAAAATGCCTCTGCGTGGCGAAAAGACTTTTCGCCACGCAAAAAGGGTATCCCGGCGGCTTTTGCCGCCGGGATACCCTTTTTCGATGAAAATCCTGTAAAGCATAATCCGTTTACAGTGATCCTGTTACAGCCATATACAGAAGAGCGGCGGCCTCCCTGGCCCAGTAGCCGGGGCCCAGCATCCAGATGCTGGCGCAGCCTAGGGAGTAGGGGGTAAGTCCGTCCTTCTCCGCCCATACACCGGCCCGCAGCTGGTGAAAATTGTCGGAGGCAATAGCCACCTCCGTAGGCAGCCCCTCCCGCCGGATGACCTCAGCGGAAAAGGCCAAATTCTCCTCCGTGGAGATGGAGGCGTCCTCCAGATAGATGCGGCCGGGGTCGATGCCCATGGACACCAGTGTGTCCCGGATACACCGGGCCTCGGTGGTGGGCTCCTGATTGTTCTGTCCGCCGGAGGCCACGCACACCGCCTCCTCATGGGTGGAGAGGTAGTCGTATGCACTTTGGATGCGATCTCTCAGCATCCGACTGGGGGTGCCGTCGGACCGCACCTGACAGCCCAGCACAATGACAGTGACCGGCCGTGTGCCATCGGGATGGTGGGCCGCCCGGATGCCCATCAGGGTCAGGATAGTCCCCAGCGCCAGCAGCCCGGCCAGCAGCACCACGCACACCGTGCGCCGCAGCCACCGGGGTAGCCGCCGGAAAAGACCGGGGAACACCAGCCACACCGCCGCCAGCAGCAGCCCCGCCGCCGGGTACAGCATCCCGATGTGAAGCACCCCTATGGACAGGGGCAGCAGAAAATACACCGCCCCCAGCACGCACAGGGCTGCCGCCCCATAGCGAAGAACCGTATGCCTCACGTCAGTTCTCTGCGATGTGGTTGGCGATGCGCTGCATGATGAGATCCAGCGCCACCAGATTGTGTCCGCCCTCCAGCACCACAATGTCGGCGTACTTTCGGGTGGGCTCCACAAACTGCTCGTGCATGGGCTTCACCGTGGCCAGATACTGCTCCACCACCGACTGCATGGAGCGTCCCCGCTCCTCCACATCCCGCAGCGCCCGTCGCAGGATACGCACGTCGGCGTCGGTCTCCACGAAAATTTTGATGTCCAGCAGATCCCGCAGCGCCTTGTTCTGGAAGATGAGGATGCCCTCCACGATGACCACCTTGGTGGGCTTTATTTCGATGGTCCTGTCGGTGCGGTTGTGGATGGTGTAGTCGTAGACGGGGCAGTGGATGGTCTCCCCGGCCTTCAGCCGCTTCAGATCCTCCACCATCAGCTCCGTGTCGAAAGCGTCGGGGTGGTCGTAGTTCTGCTTGCACCGCTCCTCGAAGGGACAGTCCTGCCGCTTGTAGTAGTTGTCGTGATGCACCACGCTGATGTCCGGCCCGAACCGCTGGGCCAGATGCTCGGTAAGGGTGGTCTTGCCGGAGCCGGTGCCTCCGGCGATGCCGATGAAAATGGTGTTCATACTCGTCGTCCCCCTGCTGGTTTTATCCTTTCCATTATAGGAAACCTGCGCCGGAAAAGCAAGCACTCCCCGGCGAAAGTTGTAAAAAAAGCTTGAACTTCCAGCAATTACAGTTGACGGAGGGCGGCAAAACGGGTATTATAACAGATATAAGTTTACTACTGTGTTATCGCCCCTGCGGCGTTTTTAATTGGAGGAGATTCCATGAGCCTGTTGAAATGCCCTAAGTGCGGAGAAATGTTCTCCGATAGCTATAAGACCTGTCCCTTCTGCGAGGAGGACGAAGCCTTTGCCAACGGCGGCAAAAAGCCGGTGAATCCCGGCCGCCGGGTCCACCGCCAGAAGAGCCCCAGCATCCTCGGCCCCACGCTGGTGCTGGTGCTGGTGCTGGTGGCGGGGGTGCTGCTCTATACCCTCATCGGCAGCGGAAAGCCCGGCGACGACCAGCCCGATCCCCCCAAGAACCCCACAGAGGACGTGGATCCCAACACCCCCGCCGTCACTCTGTCTCTGGACCAGACGGCTCTGGAGCTGACCGTCGGCGGCACCGGGAAGCTGACAGCCACCGGCGCTGAGGGCATCACGTGGACCTCCAGCAATGCCGGCGTCGCCGCCGTGGGCGAGGACGGCACCGTCACCGCTGTCGCCGCTGGTACGGCCACCATCTCCGCCTCCGCCGAGGGTGCCGACCCCGTCACCTGCACCGTTACCGTGAAGGAGGCCCCCAAGAAGGATCTGGTGCTGCGCTCCATCTATAGTAGCGAGGGAGTTGCCCAGACGGAGTTTGCAATGAGCGTGGGCGAACCAGCTGTTCCTTTGACTGTGGACGGCACAGATTCCACCGTGAAGTGGAGTACCGAAAACAGCGGTGTTGTCACCGTTAACAGCGCCGGTGAAGTGACAGCTGTGGCATCTGGTAAGACTACGGTGACTGCCGAAGTGGATGGTCAGACGCTGACGATAACTGTCATTGTGTGGTAACTAAATCCCCAAGAGCCGCCTCCCACAGGAGGCGGCTCTTTTTTGCGCCCCCGCAGGTCTCAAAAAGTTTGTCTCCCACAGGCGGCAAAGAAGCAGGATGATTTTCGCTGGCGGCGTGTACGTCAGCGAAAATACCTCTCAGGCTGCCAGTGTGGAATTTGCGGGCCATCGGCACACAAATTATGCACGCAGCAGACTGCAAGCCCTTTGCCTGAAAATCCCGTGGATTTTCAGGCATCGAAAGAGCCGCCTCCCACAGGAGGCGGCTCTTTTCGCATCTTCCACAGCCCCGTCTCCCGCCCGCAGTGAAAAATCCCTTGGATTTTTCACTGCGGCTTTACTTCCCCGGCAAAACCCGCTACAATAGGAAAAACGAGAGGAGGTGGGCCTATGGAGACCTTACAGGTGGCGCTGGGACGGCGCAGCTACCCCATCCACATCGGCGGCGGCCTGCTGGAGCAGGCGGAGGAGCTGCTGCGCCCGCTGGGTGTGGGCCGCTGGGTCATCGTCTGCGACGACACGGTGGCAGCCCTGTACGGCGCTCCGCTGGCCCGCCGCACCGGCTGGCCGCTGGTGACCTTCCCGGCAGGGGAAGGCTCCAAGTCGCTGGAGGAGTACGACCGGCTGTGCCGCCGGCTGGTGCAGCTGGGCCTGACCCGCAGCGATGGCATCGTGGCCCTGGGCGGCGGGGTTACCGGCGATCTGGCGGGCTTTGCGGCGGCCACGCTGCTGCGTGGCGTGGCGCT
Source organism: Vescimonas coprocola (assembly GCF_018408575.1). Lineage (NCBI taxonomy): Bacteria > Bacillati > Bacillota > Clostridia > Eubacteriales > Oscillospiraceae > Vescimonas > Vescimonas coprocola. Next base: position 1,843,277 of record NZ_AP023418.1, on the reverse strand, counting down.
GGTGCAGGCCCCCACCACCCTGCTGGCGCAGGTGGATAGCGCCGTAGGCGGCAAAACGGGGCTGGATCTGCCGGAGGGGAAAAACCTGCTGGGCTGCTTCTACCAGCCCCGCATGGTGCTGGCGGATACCGTCTGCCTTGCCACTCTGCCCCGGCGTCAGCTGGCCTGCGGCATGGCCGAGGTCATCAAATACGGCTGCATCGCTGACGAGGAGCTGCTGACCCGGCTGGAGCAGCAGGAGCCGGACTGGCCCCGGATCATCCGCCGGTGCCTTGCCTGCAAGGCGGCGCTGGTGGCGCAGGATGAGCGGGACGAAGGCCCCCGTCGGCTGCTGAACTTCGGCCATACCTTCGGCCACGCCATGGAGGCGCTGGGCGGCGGCCGCTATACCCACGGCGAGTGCGTGGCGGCTGGTATGATGGAGATGCTCCGCTGGCAGACGGCCCACGGCAGCGACCAGACCGCCATGCTGGCCCGGCTGGGAGCGCTGCTGGAGCGCTATGACCTGCCTCGGAAGCTGGATGATCTGCCGGAGGCGGCATGGCGGCAGTACCTGCTGCGGGACAAAAAACGCAGCGGCGGCGAGATGACCATTGCGGTGCTGGAGCGCCCCGGCCACGGCGTGCTGTGGTCGGTGACGCCGGAGGAGCTGCTGGAGGAAACCCGATGGATGTGAAGCTGTATCCCGCCCCGCTGGCGGGGACAGTGGCGGCCCCACCTTCCAAGAGCCGCTGGCACCGGGAGCTGATCTGTCAGGCGGCGTCTGGCCGTTTTCCACCGCTGCCTCCCGACGCCCCGGAGGATATCCGGGCCACGGCGGCGGGCTTGCGGGTCTTATACGGCGGCGGGGAGGAGGTTCCCTGCGGAGCCAGCGGCAGTACCCTGCGTTTCCTGCTGCCGCTGGCCATGGTGCTTGGCCGTGAGGTGACGTTCACCGGTACGCCCCGGCTGCTGGAGCGGGTGATGCCGGGACTGTGGGGCGTGACGCCCTGTCCCGGCGGACTGCGGGTCACGGGCCGCCTTACCGGCGGCGTGTACCGTCTGCCGGGGGGCGATACCTCCCAGCTCATCAGCGGGATGCTCATGGCCCTGCCCCTGTGCCGGGAGGACTCCCGGCTGGAGGCGCCGGGGCCGGTGTCCCGGCCCTATGTGGACTTAACGGCGTGGGTGCTGGAGCGCTACGGTGTCGTGCTGCACCGGGCGCGGGGCGGCTGGCGCATTCCCGGCGGCCAGCGCTTTGCGCCTCTGCCCATGGAGCAGGAGGGGGACTGGTCGGCGGCGGCCTATTGGCTGGTGCTGGCGGCGCTGGGCCAAGGCATCACGGTAACGGGTCTGCGGCAGGACTCCCGGCAGGGGGACCGCAGGGCGTTGACCCTGTGCCGGGAGCTTCCCCAACAGGTGTCCCTCCGGGAGAACCCGGATCTGCTGCCGCCGCTGGCTCTGCTGGCGGCGCTGCGGCCTGACAAGGAGATACGCTTCACAGATGCTGCCCGCCTGCGGCGTAAGGAGAGCGACCGCTTGGCGGCCACGGCGGCCCTGCTGACGGCATTGGGCGGCCGGGCGCAGGAGACGGCGGACGGTCTTGCCGTCCGTGGTGTGGCGTGTCTTCAGGGCGGCGAGGTGCAGAGCGCCGGAGATCATCGGCTGGCTATGCTGGCGGCCTGCGCCGCCCCCTTCTGCCGGGAGCCGGTGGTGCTGCGGGGAGCGGACTGCACCGCCAAATCCTATCCGGCCTTCTGGCGGGACTATGCCCAACTGGGTGGAAAGGTGGAACACTTGACATGATGGATTATACCATATTCGGGGAGTCCCACGGCCCCGCCGTGGGAGTGCTGCTGCGGGATGTGCCGCCGGGTCTGCCGGTGGATGAGGAGTTCATCTGCCGTCAGCTGCTGCGCCGTGCGCCCCAAGATCCTCTCTCCACCGCCCGGCATGAGCCGGATCAGGTGGAGGTGCTCAGCGGGGTCTATCAGGGCGTGACCACCGGAATGCCGGTGTGCCTGCTGCTGCGGAACCGGGACGTTCGCTCGGCGGATTACGATGCCCTGCGCCACACGCCCCGGCCCAGCCACGCCGACTACACCGCTTGGGTGCAGAGCGGTGGGCGCAACGATCCCCGTGGCGGCGGGGCCTTTTCCGGACGGCTGACGGCCCCTCTGGTGGCGGCAGGCGCCTTGGCAAAAAACTGGCTGAGTCTACAAGATATTGAAGTAAATGCACAAGTTATTGACGAAAATGCCCTGCGCCAGCGGGCGGAGGCGGCCCGCCAGACTGGGGACTCCGTGGGTGGTCAGGTGCGCTGCATCGTCACGGGCCTGCCCGCCGGCTGGGGCGGCCCGGACTGGCGGGAGACGGTGGAGTCGGAGATCGCCCGCCACGTGTTCGCCATCCCCGGCGTGAAGGCGGTGGCCTTCGGGGCCGGGGAGGAGCTTGCCGCCCTCCGGGGCAGTCAGGCCAACGACCCTTGGCGTACCGACGGCCGGAGGGTCTGGTCTGTCACCAATCACAGCGGCGGCATCAACGGCGGCATCACCAACGGGATGCCGGTGGAGTTCACCGTGACCTTCCGCCCCACCCCCTCCATCGCCCAGCCGCAGGAGACCATCGACCTTGAAACTATGACCAACACAAAAATCACCATCGGTGGCCGTCACGATGCCTGCATCGCCCTGCGGGCGCCGGTGGTGGTGGAGAGTGCGGCGGCCTTGGCCCTGTGGAGACTGAAGGGCGCCGACGGCGGCGGAGAATTGGACGATTTGCGTGGCCAGCTGGACATTCTGGACACAGAGTTGACGACGCTTTTTGTCCAAAGACAGTCCATTTCCCGCCGGATCGGCGCCTATAAACGGGAGCATCACCTGCCGGTGCAGGATGCCGGTCGGGAGGAGCAGGTGCTGCACACACGGGGCGATCTGGTCCCGGAGAGGCGGCAGCAGGTGGAGCGGCTGTTCCGCCTGCTGATGGAGCTGAGCCGGGAGGAGCAGGCATGAAAAAGCTGATCCTCATCGGGCTTCCCGGCAGCGGAAAAACCACCGTAGGCGGGCTGCTGGCCCGGCAGTTGGGCCTGCCCTTCCGGGACTGCGACCCGCAGGTGGAGCGGCTGGCGGAAAGAACGGTGGCGCAGCTGTTTTCCAGCGGAGAGGAGTGCTTCCGCCGCTGGGAGACGGCGGCATTGCAGGCACTCTGCGCCGGAGAGGACTGCGTGCTGGTCACCGGCGGCGGGGCCGTGCTGCGGCCGGAGAACCGGGCGCTGCTGCGGCGCAGCGGCGTGGTATTCTGGCTGGATCGCCCGGTGGCAGATATTGAGCGCACATTAGAAAGAGCGAACCGCCCGCTGCTGGCCGGGGGCGGTTCGCTGGAGACGCTGCGGCGGCAGCGGGAGGCGCTGTATCGCATCTGTGCCGACTACGCCATCCGGGAGGATACGGCGCAGGCGGCGGCAGAGGTCATTGCCGCCATATGGAGGGAACGGGTATGAAATTTCTCATCATCAACGGGCCGAATCTGAATCTGCTGGGCAGCCGGGAGCCGGATATCTACGGCACCGGAACCTATGAGACCCTGTGCCGCCGGGTGCAGGACTATGCCGCCGCCCACGGCTGGGAGGCGGACTGCTTCCAGAGCAATCACGAAGGGGTTATCATCGACACCATTCAGCAGGCGGCGGGGGTCTATGACGGCATCGTCATCAACCCGGCGGCCTATACCCATTACAGCTATGCCATTTACGATGCTCTGCGGGCGGTAGATGTCCCGGCGGTGGAGGTACACCTGTCGAATATCCGTCAGCGGGAGCCCTTCCGGCAGATATCGGTGACGGCCCCGGCCTGCCGGGGGCAGATCGTAGGCCACGGCTTTGACGGCTATCTGGAGGCGCTGGTACTGCTGGCGGAGGGCCTGTGATGCGGCTGTGCGTCATCGGGGATCCGGTGGGTCACAGCCTGTCGCCCCGCATCCACCGGCGATTTATGGAGAGGTGCGGTGCTGCCGGAAGCTATGAAGCAATGACGGTGACGGCGGAGACACTGGAGGACTTTGTGGCGCAGGGCCGCCGGGGAGCGTGGGACGGGTGCAACGTCACCATGCCCCTGAAGGAGCGCATCCTGCCGCTGCTGGATGCGGTGGAGCCGTGGACGGCCTCCTGCGGAGCCGTGAACACCGTATGCTTCCGGGATGGCCGGGCCGTGGGGTATAACACCGACGGGCCGGGGGTGGTAGAGAGCCTGCGGCTGCGGGGCTTTGCGCCGTCGGGGCAGGCGGCGCTGGTGCTGGGGGCCGGGGGAGCCGCCAAGGCGGCGGCGCTGGCGCTGGCGCAGGCGGGCTGCCGGGTGACGGTGTGCGCCCGGACACCGGAAAAGGCAGCGGCGCTGGCTGCCCGGTGCGGCGGTGTAACTGTCTCATGGGAGGACCTGCCCCGTGCCGCCGCAGAGCATGGGCTGCTGTTGAACGCCACACCGCTGGGTATGGAGGGTTCGCCGGAGTTCGAGTCTTTGGATTTCGTACAGGCGCTGCCGACGAAGGCGGTGGTATACGATTTGGTGTACCATCCCACGGACACAGCTCTGATGCGAGCGGCGGAGCACCGGGGCCTGACGGCAGTGGGAGGGCTTGCCCTGCTGGTGCAGCAGGCGGCGCTGGCCTTCGCCTACTTCACCGGCATAGTACCGGATGCGGCCCTGTGCCGGGATATCCTGCAGGAGTTGGAGGCGGCGCAGTAGGGGAGCGGCTGCCGCTTCCGTAAAAAATGCAAAAAAATCTGAAATAGGGCTTGCAAAATAAAAAGGAGTGTGGTATAGTAATCAAGCTGACGTGATGCAGCAAGTGAATATGGTATCCGGGTGTGGCGAAGTTTGGTATCGCGCTTGAATGGGGTTCAAGAGGCCTCGAGTTCGAATCTCGACACTCGGACCAAAAAAAGTTCCGAAATCTGTGGATTTCGGAACTTTTTTGCGCTTTTACGGGACTCTTGAATCAGAGGAAGAAGTCGTGCATAACGCCACCATAACGGCGGTGAAAAAAGTGCGAAAGCTTGGTTTTGAAAAAGTCACTTTTTGCAACTTTTTTGGAGAGCGTTTTTGTACGCACGCAGAATTTCTTTGGCCTGTGGCGCCATGACAGAGGTGAGATGATGGGCGGCGCACTCGAACGCATCCCCCAGGTCGGTGTCAAACAGGGATTGCTTCCGTGGCAGCGCCGCCTTTCCAAACAGTATGCCTAGAAAAGCCTGAGTTGCTCCGCAGCGGTAACAGAAATGCCATCTGCTTTTATAAACTTTTGGATATCCCGCTTGGTGAACCTCGCCATACATTTACGGATAAGCTCTGCGGTGATCTTACATCCGTTGCTGTAGGCAGCGGTGCCGACTGCTGCCGCTGGGCGCTGTAGGATGCAGCGGTGGCCCGTAGGTCCCCCGGATTTCCTGACAGTCCATGTTACTGCACTTCATTGACCCACTGGGTCAGGGCCGGTGCGGCCTCGTCCACGTGGCTGCCGTGGATGGCAAGGCCGCGGGTGACGGTGGCCCCCGGTGCGGCTTTGCGGATGTCCCGCTCCGTCTGGGAGAGGCCGCTGCCCTCGTGGGTGCAGAAGGGGCAGATGACCTTGCCGGTAAGGTCATAGTGCTCCAAGAAGGTATAGACCGCCATGGGCATGGTGCCGCAGTAGTTGGGATAGCCCAGATAGATGCGGTCGTAGCCCGCCAGATCTTCCGGCAGGTCCAGCACCTCCGGGCGGGCGCTCTGCTGCCAGTCGGCTCTGGCCTGTGCCACGCAGGTGCGGTAGTCGTCGGAATAGGGGTGGGCCTGACGGAGCTCCAGCAGGTCGCCGCCGGTGAGGGATGCCAGCTGCTCCGCCACCCGCCGGGTGTTGCCCACGGGGATGCGGCGGTAGGAGCCGCCGAAGTAGTTCTCTCCCGCACGGGAGTAGTAAGCGATCAGAATAGCCATATCAAAGACTCCTTTCTATACTGCCGGGGGTTCTTAATACCGGGACAGGCGCTCCGGGGGGAGGGCAGGGTTCGCTACCGCCCAGGAGAGGTCGGCCCAAAAGGCGGGGACCTCCGCCCACAGGAGCCAAGTGGCCATGTCCTGCGTGACGCACTGGTTCCGGGCCGGCAGGGGGCGCTGCAGCCGCACCGTGCCGTGGCCGTCTGCTATGTCGGCGGTGTGGAGGGTGGGACGCAGGGAGCCGGAGGCGGTGGTATCCGACACCAGCAGCAGGGCGTGGCCGGCGAAAAAATCGGGGCCGTAGGCCTTTAGCTCCGGTACGTCCGGCAGCTGGGACAGCGAGGTGACGCACCGGGCATCACTTCGCCGCCGGGTATAGGGCAGGCGCACCCGGCCCGCCGTCTGCAAAGGATGCTGCTTCATAAGTTCCTCCTTGAAAGCGGTGCGCCGCACCGGGCCTCTCCGGCCCCGTGCGGCGCAGGGGTTATTTGCTGGCGTACAGAACCACGTCCACCGTCAGGGACTGGCCGTCCCGCTGGATGGTCAGGCGGATGGTGTCGCCCACGGAGTGGCTGCGCCGCACCGTCAGCAGATCGCTGGTGACGGAGACAGGCTGACCGTCCGCCTCCAGAATGATATCGCCGGGCTGCACACCGGCCTCCGCAGCGCCCAGGGTGTCGTCCACGGTGTAGACCTCCACCTGCGTGCCGCCGCCGGACTTTTCGATGGTGCGGACGGTGATACCGATGGTGGGGGTACCCAGAAACTCCCCGTGGGCGATGAGGTCATTGACCACGAAGGACACGGAGCTGATGGGCAGGGCGAAGCCCAGTCCCTCCACGGTGGCCTCGTCCTCGGAGAGGCTGGAGTTGCTCATTTTCATGGTGTTGATGCCGATGACCTGCCCGTAGCTGTTGATGAGGGGGCCGCCGGAGTTGCCGTTATTCAGGGCGGCGTTGGTCTGGATCATGGTCATGGTGCGGCCCTGCATCTCCACCTCACGGTTGATGGCGGAGACAATGCCGTTGGTAAGGGTCCCCCGCAGCTCTACGCCCAAAGGGTTGCCGATGGCGTACACCGGGTCGCCCACCGTCAGCAGGTCGGAGTTGCCGAACTCCGCCGCCGGCAGGGGATTGTCCGCAATGGCCCGCAGTACCGCCAGATCCTCGTCCTCGTCATAGCCCACCAGACGGGCGTCGTAGGTGACGCCGGTGTCCAGCGCCACCCAGCAGCTCTTGCCGCCGGAGATGACGTGGGCGTTGGTGATGATATAGCCGCTCTCGGTCATGATGACGCCGGTACCCACGGCGGCAGAGCCGTCGGACTGCTCCGCCACCACCGCCACCACCGACGGGTTCACCTTAGCGTACACCTGCTGAATGGTAAGCTCCTCACCGGAGGGGTCCTGACAGCTGAGCTTCACGCCCTCCTCCCCGGAGATGCGGGGGATGGTGGTCTCCTTCTTGCGGAAGATATCCACCATGCTGCTGGCGGAGTCGCCGTCGTCGCTGCCCGGCAGGCTGGGGGCGCTGGAGGCGGTGGAGGACAGGATGGCCGCTACCACGATGACCACGACCACCAGCGCTATGCCGCCTATGCCCAGCCACGTCCACAGACGGCGGCGCTTACGCTGGGTCTTGGCGGCCTGCTTCCAGACGTTCTGAGGTATGGGGCGCTGCTGGACGAAGTAGTTGACGACCTCCTCCGGCTCCTCCTGCCGGGGGGTGTACCAGCTGACGATCTCGTCCGGCTCCTCCTCCGGCAGGTCCGTCCGGTCCTGCTGCGGCTGGGGCGGCAGATCGCCGCCTACCGGGTCAAATTCTCTGTTTTCGTCATTATACATAGGATACTTCCTCTCACGGTTCGTTCCGCATGGGGTGAGCCATCTGAACGGTAAAGCTGAAGGCGGTGACGCCGTTTTCGCTGGTGACGGTGATCTGCTCCTTGTGCTGAGACAGGATGGTCTTTACCACGTACAGGCCCAGCCCGTAGCCGTCCTTATCCTCGCTGCGGGATTTGTCAGACTTGTGGAAGCGCTCAAACAGCAGGGGGATCTCCTCGGCGGGGATGGTCTGACCGACGTTGCGTACCGTGACCACGGCCTTCTCCCCATGGACGGCCAGCCCCAGATACAGGGATGAGTGGGGAGCGGCGAACTTGGTGGCGTTTTCCAGCAGGTTGTAGATGACCTGGGTGATAAGGTCGTTGACGCCCTCCACCATCACAGGCTCCTCCGGGATGTCCGCCTCTACGTCCAACTCCCGGTCGGTGATCTTCTGCTCCATGGACAGCAGCGCCAGACGCATACTCTCGCACAGGTCGAAGTCCTCTTTTTTCATCTCCTGCGACTGGATCTGAGAGATATCCAGCATCCGGCGCACCAGACGGCTGAGCCGACGGCTCTCGTCGGAGATAATTTGCAGGTACTTGCGTTCTTTTTCCGGCGGGATGGTGCCGTCCAGAATACCGTCGGTGTAGCCGGCGATGGAGGTCATGGGGGTCTTTAATTCATGGGAGATGTTGGCGATGAAGTCCCGGCGCTGGCGCTCCGTCTCCGCCAGAGAGTCCGCCATGTTGTTAAAGCCCGCCGCCAGCTCGCCGATCTCATCGCCCCGGTCGGCGTCCTGCATCCGCACGTCGAAGTTCCCGGCGGCGTAGGCCCGCGTGGCCTGCACCATCTCCCGGATGGGCTGGATCTGCCGCATGGAGGTCAGGGAGGTGACGATGAACACCAGCAGCAGGATAATGGCGGAGGTCATGAGGAACAGGCTGATGAAGGACCGCCACATCCCCATGACGGAGCGGGCGTTCATCACCGCCAGCACCATGCCGATGGTCTGGTCGCCGTCCTGAACGGGGACGCCCACCACGAACTGTTTGGAGGTGTAGGCACCGCCCAGACTGCTGCGGCCCTGATACAGGCCGCTGCCCGTCAGGACCTCCTGCGTGATCTCCTGCGGGATGGCCACCACCTTGCCCCCCAGCCGCTGGTCCGCCGTCAGCAGGGCATAGCCGCTGTCGTTGCACACCAGAAATTCGGCGTTGGTCATGGCGCTACCCAGACTGATGAAGCGCTTGAGGTTTTCATCCTCCGTCTGGCCGCCGGACTTCAGGTAGTCCACGGACACCTGAGCAATGAGACTGGCCCGCTCCTGCAGCTCGTCCCGCCGCTCGGTGAAGTTATAGTTATAGCTCAGGGCGAAAAAGGACACGCCCAGCAGCAGCAGCGTCAGCATCACCATGCCGGCGGTCAGGGCGAACTGCTGCCAGTAGAGCCCGCTGAACCGTTTCTTGCGCTCTGCCATCACTTCACTTCAAACTTATAGCCCACGCCCCACACGGTTTTCAGCTCCCACTGGTCGGAGACATTCTCGATCTTCTCCCGCAGGCGCTTGATATGGACGTCCACTGTCCGGGAGTCACCGAAGTAGTCGAAGCCCCACACCTCGTCCAGCAGCTGGTTGCGGGTGTAGACCCGGTTGGGCGTGGAGGCCAGATGGTACAGCAGCTCCAGCTCTTTTGGGGGCGTATCCACCTTCTTGCCGTCCACCAGCAGCTCGTAGCTGTCCAGATTGATCTCCAGCTTGTCGAACACCAGACGCTTGCGGGTGTCGTCGGGGATCTCGCTGCGGCGCAGCACGGCGTTGATGCGGGCCATCAGCTCCTTCATCTCGAAGGGCTTGACCAGATAGTCGTCGGCGCCCATCTCCAGACCGGTGATGCGGTCGTTGACTTCGCTTTTAGCCGTCAGCATGATGATGGGTGTCTTGGCCTTTTCCCGGATGTGGGCGCAGACGGACCAGCCGTCCATCACCGGCAGCATGATATCCAGCAGCACCATGTCCGGCGCCTGCCGGTCGTACTCCTCCACGGCCTTGCCGCCGTCATAGGCGATGCGGACGTCGAAGCCCTCCTTCTCCAGATACATCCGGATCAGGTCGGAAATATTGCGGTCATCCTCGACCACCAGAATATTGCGTGCCATAGGAAACCTCCCATTTATATACTATATTACCATTATACCCGGCAGTTTTCGGGCTTCCTGAACATTTTGTAAATTGGTTCATGAAAGTATACCACACTTTCGGCCGTTTGTATATGCCCCGGACAATATTTTTCGGTGGGCTGGGGGGCAAGGGGGGACTTTTCGGATATTTTATGAACAAACATAGGTACTTCTGTGAACATTAGCACTCGACACTTGACAGTGCTAAAAACGGTGCTATGATGAAGCTGTTCCAAGGGAGAGAGCCAAAGAACTCCACCGGGGAACGGAAAACGCATACAATGTGTAAGCGGTGACAAAAGTTGGCGCCGGTGAGACACCGGCACCCGGAATTTTGAATGGAGGTATGACTTATGTTGCCCAGCATTTTTGGTGAGAATTTGTTTGATGATTTCTTCTCTGATCCTTTCGGGATGATGGTACCTCAGGGCCGTGACCCGCTGTATGGCAAGCACGGCAAGAACCTGATGAAGACAGACGTGCGGGAGACAGAGAACTCCTATGAGCTGGATATCGACCTGCCGGGCTTCAAGAAGGACGAGGTCAATGTGGAGCTGAAGAACGGTTATCTGACCATTCAGGCCGCTAAGGGTCTGGACAAGGAGGAGCAGGACAAGAAGGGCAAGTACATCCGTCAGGAGCGCTATGCCGGGGCCTGCAGCCGCAGCTTCTACGTAGGCGAGGATGTGGAGCCGGAGGAGGTGTCCGCCAAGTTCGAGGACGGCATCCTGACCATCTCCGTGCCGAAGGCGGCCAAGAAGCAGCTGCCCAAGCAGACGTCCATCAACATTCTGTAAGCGCTCTGTGAGCGTCCGTAAGAGACGGGAAAGGGTCCCCGGCGAGAGCCGGGGACCCTTTTTGCGTGCCGGGATGTCAGCGGATCAGGGGCAGGAGCAGCTGGCAGGACTCACAGAAGTAGGTCTCTATGTCGTCGCCCTGCAGGAGGACCTTGGAGACAACATTGTGCCGGAAGAAGCCCTTTTGCTTGACCTCGCTGTCGGTGAACACGCAGGCCATAGGGGTCAGGCCGGTGGAGCCCATGAAGGTGGAGGCACCGGTTTTCATCTCCTTACCGCATACGGGACATTGCATGGTACATTCTCCTTGCTGTGATAGTCTCCGGCGGCCAAAGCCCTCCGGGAGGTCTATTCTATCACAGCGGCGGAGGATTTTCCAGAGGGGGGAGAAAAACTCCGGCAGCGGTCGCCTTTCTGCGGGGAAGGCGCCGGGGGAAAATCAAAAGGTCTTTGTCCCATGGGACAAAGACCTTTTTTCTGGCGCAGTGGGAGGGATTTGAACCCTCGTGCCGCTTTTGACGGCAACACGATTTCCAGTCGTGCTCGTTATGACCACTTCGATACCACTGCATATAAAATGCTGCCGCAACAGCACGGTCTATTATACCAAAAATCTGCGCCTTGTCAAGCGAAAAGCACAAAAAAGCCAATAATTTTTGGAAGGGGGCCGCTTGCGGCCCCCTTCCATGCGATACCCTCAGTTCATCTTCTCGGCAACGGTCTCCAGCGCCGAATCCACTGCGTTACCCATCCGCTGCATGGCTTTGCCCACAGCGGTTTTTCTCGTCTTCGGCCGGGGAATGACCATCACCTCTACCAATGCGCCGGCCACCATGCCGACGCATACGCCAGTGACGAACGTACTGACCTTACACATTCCTGCATCACTCCTTTTTCGGTACGGTCATAGTATATCCATTCCGGCGGGAAATAACCGTCTATGCCTTGCCAAAAGTCGCCGCAGCGCATATAATGAATAAAATATCTGATCATGCCGCCGCTCTGCGGCGAGAAGGAGCGTTTCATGTCCATTACGGCTTTGCAGGAACATATCCGCAAAAAAAAGACACCGCTGGCGCTGGGCCTTGGCCCGGAGGCGAACCGGCTTCCCGCCCCGGTGGTGAAGAGGTTTACCGATCTCTACGGCGAGAGCGTCATGGCCCGGTCGGAGGCCCTGCGCTACCACGGCACCCAGCTGATGGCTCAGGCGGCTCAGCGGCTGCCGGCAGTGGTGCTGCGTGCTGACCGCTATCTCCTGTGCGGGGCTATGGGGCTGGACGTGCTGTCGAATCTGGTGCATATGGCCCGCAGTCAGGGCCTTTACGCCATTGTGGACGCACGCTGCGCCGATCCCGCCGTGTGGCTGGGCGGTGAGGTGAATGCCGACGCCGTGACGATCTCGCCCTACTATGGCACTGCGGCGGCGGGGGAAGACAAGGCTCTGTTTGCGCTGATCCGCACGGCAGAGCCGGGTGCAGCGGAGGTGCAGAACCTCATGGCCGGGGATCGTCGCCTGTTTTTGGCGGCGGGAGAGCAGATGGCTCGGCGGGGGGCTGGGATCATGGCCCAGACGGATTACAGTCTGGATGTGCGGGAGCTGCGGCGGCGGCTGAAGGATGCCTTCCTTCTGCTGGATGGCTGCGGCGGCGAAGCTGCCAGCTATGCCTTCGACGATTTCGGCCGAGGGGCTATGGTCATCGACGATGCCCTGCAATACGCAGAAGACGTGCCGGCGGCCATGGATGATGCCATCCGGGAGATGAAGCACTGGGTCACGGTGGTGTGACCCGGATACCCACAAAGGAGAAGCTATGACGACCATTTATCTTGTCCGCCACGCCGAGGCGGAGGGCAATCTCTATCGCATTGCCCACGGACACTATAACAGCTGCATCACCGATGACCGGGGGTGCCGCCAGATCCGGGCGCTGGCGGAGCGCTTCCGGGATGTGCCGGTGGATGCCGTGTACGCCAGCGACCTGATCCGCACCCGCACCACAGCCCAGTCCATCTATCTGCCCAAGGGACTGGAGCTGCATCCGGATCCCGCCTTCCGGGAGATCTGCATGGGGGAGTGGGAGGAGCACTGTTGGTATGAGCTGCTGCGGAAGTACCCCCAGTCCCACCATGATTTCAACCACCGGCTGGATCGCTGGCAGGTCCCCGGCAGCGAGACGGCCCGGCAGGTGCTGGATCGCTACCTCCCGGCCCTGCGGCGGGTGGCCCGGCAGCATGACGGCCAGACGGTGGCCATTTTCTCCCACGGCGCCGCCATGCGGATCGTGCTGGGAACCCTGCAGGGCCTGAGCCTGCTGGAGATCGGGGACACGCCCTTCGGAGACAACACCTCCGTGGCCCGGCTGGAGGTGGAGGGCGATGACATCCGGGTGCTGTACCGGGATGACAACAGCCATCTGGTACAGGCGGGGCTCTCCACGCTGGCCAAGCAGAAGTGGTGGCGGCAGAAGGGGGTTCAGGAGATGGGCCAACTGTATGCCCCGCTGACGGAGGAGGAGCGGCAGCAGTTGGGCGTTCCCACCGGCGGCGAAGGCGTGGCCGTCCGCTTTGTTGACGAGCTGATTGGTGCGTACCAGCTGCTGCCCCGCCCGGAGGAGGGCGTGGGGGAGATCGGCTGGTACGGCCTGCTGCCCCAGTGGCAGGGCCGGGATCAGGGCATCCAGCCCCTGGGACAGATCATCCAGCGCTGCCGCCACATGGGCCTGCTGCGTCTGCGCCTGAGGTGCGGAGACGCCCGGCAGCGGAGCTTCTGGGCAAAGCTGGGCTTTTACCCGGTGGAGGGCGACGTTATGGAGAAGAACATCACGCCACGGGTGCTGGACGCCCACATCCCCCTGTGAGGGGCGGAAAGGAGAAGGTGACCCATGCGTGGCACGGAATTTTTGCCAGTGAGCCGGGAGGAGATGCTCCGGCGGGACTGGTATTACTATGATTTTCTGGTGGTGACGGCGGACGCCTACATCGACCATCCCAGCTTCGGCACCACCCTCATTGCACGGATGCTGGAGGGGGAGGGCTATCGGGTGGCCATTCTGGCCCAGCCGGACTGGCACGACGCCGAGGCTTTCCGAGCCATGGGAAAGCCCCGCTATGGGGTGCTCATCGGCGGAGGCAATCTGGACTCCATGGTGGCCCACTACACCGTGGCCAAGCGGCGGCGGGACAGAGATCTGTACTCCCCCGGCGGGAAAATGGGGTATCGGCCGGATCGGCCCACCATCGTCTATGCCAACCGGGCCAGAGAGGCCTTTCCCGATACCCCCATCGTCATCGGGGGACTGGAGGCGTCCCTGCGGCGCTTTGCCCACTATGACTACTGGGACGACAAGGTGCGCCGCAGCATCCTCTTTGATGCCCCGGCGGACCTGCTGGTCTACGGTATGGGGGAGGCGGCCACCCGTGAGATCGCCCGGAGGCTATCCAGAAAGGTGCCGCCCCGTGAGATCACCGACATCCCCGGCACCGCCTACATTGCACCCACCGGAGAGGGCAGCGGCTTCCATCCGGTGGCCTGTCCCTCCTATGAGGAGGTGTGCGCCGACAAGACGGCCTACGCCAGAGCCACCAAGATCCAGTACGACGAGCACGATCCCATCCGGGGGTGCGCCGTGCTGCAGCCCTGTCAGGGCCGGGTGCTGGTGGTGAATCCGCCGGCCCGTCCACTGAGCCGGGAGGCACTGGATGCCCTGTACGACTTGCCCTATGTCCGGGAGGTTCACCCCATGTATCGGGAGGAGGTTCCCGCCATCGAGGAGGTGCGCTTCTCCATCACCCACAACCGGGGCTGCTTCGGCGGCTGCAACTTCTGCGCACTGGCCTTTCATCAGGGGCGCATGGTCACCTCCCGCTCCATCGAGTCCGTGGTGCGGGAGGCGGAGCTGCTGACGCAGGACCCGAAGTTCAAGGGCTATATCCACGATGTGGGAGGCCCCTCCGCCAACTTCCGCCACACCTCCTGCGCCCAGCAGAAGCGGCGGGGGATGTGCAAGGGCCGCAGCTGTCTGGCCCCGGAGCCGTGCAGGAACCTGGACGCCGACCACTCGGAGTATACGGCGCTTTTGCAGCGCCTGCGGCGGGTGGATGGCGTGAAGAAGGTGTTCGTCCGCAGTGGCATTCGCTACGATTATCTTTTGCAGGACAAAAATCAGGATTTTTTCCGGGAACTGGTGGACTACCACATCAGCGGACAGCTGAAGGTGGCCCCGGAGCACTGCGTGGCCTCGGTGCTGGACTATATGGGAAAGCCCCACTTCGACGTGTTTGAGCGATTCTGGCGGCAGTATCAGAAGCTCAACGAGAAGGAGGGCAAGCAGCAGTATCTGGTGCCGTACCTCATGTCCTCTCACCCCGGCTGCACGCTGGAGGATTCCGTCCGGCTGGCAGAGTTTCTGCACCGCACCGGCCACCAGCCTCAGCAGGTACAGGACTTCTATCCCACCCCCGGTACCCTCTCTACCTGTATGTACTATACCGGCATCGATCCACGGGATATGACGCCGGTGTATGTGGCCCGTGACCCCCATGAAAAGGCCCTTCAGCGGGCGTTGCTCCAGTGGAAGCGGCCAGAGCTGCGGGGGCTGGTCATAGAGGCGCTGGAGAAGGCAGGCCGCACCGATCTCATCGGCTATACGCCGGAGTGCCTCATTCGACCCCAGAAGGGGGAGAAGTACTTCGGCAAGCAGCCGGAGCAGCAGCCCTCCGGGGAAAAGCGGCGCCCCGGACAGCACGGCGGAGAGGGAAATCTCCGCCGGGAGGTGCATCACGGAGGACGTTCGGAGCATAGAGGCGGTAAGCGGCCTGATGCGTCCCGCCGCAATGGCGGAGCGGCTTCCGGCCAGAAGGGGAAGATGTCCCCGGCCAAGAAAGCTGCTTTTGCCAAGAAGCGGAAGAAGTGACATAGAAAAGGACAGGGACAAGCGAAACGGCTTGTCCCTGTCCTCTTTTTCATGCCAGAGGCGTTCCTACCAGCCGGCCCAGCCACATCATGCCATAGCCCAGCAGAAAGAAGCTCAGCAGCATCCCCATCACATATCCGGTGAATTTCCGCCAGCCCAGCCGGGGCAGGTCCAGAAACGGGTAGGGATACACCAGATGGGTGTGGCCGATGGGTTTGCCGCTGCGGCCTCGGAGCATGGCAAAGGCGAAGTAGGCCAGCGGCAGCGTCAACCACCATAGGGCGCTGCGCCAGCCGAGGGAGGATTTATCTGCCAGCAGCAGCCACTGGGCTACCACCAGCAGGGGCGTCAGATAATGGACGCAGAGGTTGCCGAAGCTGGCACCGAAGTCGGCAAAGCGCTTGCCATTTCGCTTGGCGTCCGGCACCAGAACGAACTGATATACCAGATGGGTCACGAGGATGCACAGCGCCATGGAGAAGCTGAGGGTACTGCCCGTCAGCAGACGCAGAGCGGCGCTGTGGGGGAGGCCGGCGGCAATGGCCAGCGCCAGCTCATACACCAGCACCAGAAGGTTGCTGAGATTGGTGTAAAAGCAGAACATCCCGGCACGGATGTGTCCCGTTTGCAGCAGGGTGGAGTAGATCAGCAGGCCCACCGCACCCAGCAGGAAAATACCCCACGCAGACAGTCGCAGTACCATTACTCCGCCTCCTCGAAGCCCCGCAGCAGGGCGATCTCGGCGGCGTAGCCCGGCAGCTCGTTGGGTGTCTCCAGCAGCATGGGGAGCCGCCGGAGGGCCGGGTGGTTCACGATGCGGCGGAAGGTCTCCGCTCCCAGAGTCCCCTCTCCGATGCGGGCGTGGCGGTCCTTGTGGGCGCCCACGGGGTTCAGGCTGTCGTTCAGGTGGAGGGCCTTCAGACGGTGCAGGCCGATGACCCGGTCAAACTCCGTCAGGACGCCATCCAAGTCCCCGGCCACGTCGTATCCGGCGTCGGAGACGTGGCAGGTATCCAGACAGACCCCCATCTGCTCCGTCAGTGTCACCCGGTCCAGAATCTCCCGCAGCTCCTCGAAGCGGCTACCTACCTCTGTTCCCTTGCCGGACATGGTCTCCAGCAGGACGGTGGTGTGCATCGCCGGGGTGAGGATGGCGTTGAGGGTGTCTGCGATCTGGGTGATGCCGGTTTCCAGCCCCTGACCGGTGTGGCTGCCGGGGTGGAAGTTATAGAGATTCCCCGGCAGATATTCCATCCGCCGCAGGTCATCGGCCAGCGTCAGCCGGGCGAACTCTCTGGTGCGCTCATCCTTGGAGCAGGGGTTGATGGTATAGGGGGCGTGGGCCAGAATGGTCCCCAGCCCCGCCTTCGCCGCCAGCGCCAGATAGGCGGCTACGTCCGCCGGATCCACGGGCTTGGCCCGGCTGCCCCGTGGATTGCGGGTGAAGAACTGAAAGGTGTTGGCGCCGATGGACAGCGCCGTCCGTCCCATGGCGGCAAAGCCCACCGAGGAGGAGAGATGACAGCCGATATAGCGCATGATGCTTACCTCCCCAGAGAAATATTCTGCACGGAGCAGATGACGGCCCCCTTCCGGATGGTGAGAAGACCACAGGTGGGACGGGTGTAGTCCCCGGCGGCGCCGGGATTCATCACCCACAGGGTGCCGTCGTAGTCCACCAGAGGGACGTGGGTGTGGCCGAACAGCAGCACGTCGGCCCCGTACTCCCTGGCGGCGTAGACGGCGGCCATGGGGGAGGACTTGACGTGGCGGGTGTGTCCGTGCATCATGAGGATGCGGACACCCTCTATCTCCAGCAGGCGCTCCGGCTCTCCGGTCTGGCCCCAGTCGCAGTTGCCGGGAACCATGGTCACCGGCAGCTGGGGGAATTGCCGCTCCAGCGCCTGAGCGTCCCGGACGCAGTCCCCCAGATGCAGTACCTGCCGGGGGTGGAACTGCTCCACGGCACGGACCATGTGATCCACCCTGCCGTGGGAATCGGAAAGAACCAGAATCTCCATGAAATGCTCCTTTGGTTACTCGATTTTCAGGCGCAGCAGCCGGAACAGCAGCGCTCCCAGACTGATGCCCAGAATGTACAGAAGGATATCCAGCGTGTCGAACATCCCCCGCATGGTGAGGTACTGCATCCCCTCGATGAAGAGCGAGATGCCCAATGCCCCCAGCAGCACCTGCCATGGCTTCCGGTTCCGGAAGAAAAAGCCCATGGGCAGGAACATCAGGAGGTTCAGCAGGCTCTGCATCAGCATCTCCCAGTCTCCCAGCTGCGAGAGCCCCACCAACGGATCCAGAATGGCGATGCGCCCCACCCGGTGGCGGCAGAACAGGATGATGAACAGCGCTATGAAGTAGGTGACGCTCAGCAGCACCAGCATCCACCTACTGACCCGTTTTTCCAGAAGCAGATAGATGATGGCGGCACAGCCAACGATGGACAGGAGCAGGAACAGGGCGGAAGAGACGATACTCAGCAGCCCGGTCGTGAAGAACAACGATAGTGTGTTTATCAGAAAAAAGTAATATACCAGATATCCCAGAACGGCTCCGGCTAACAGGGAGAGCAGCTGCTTCTGATATTTTTTCATAGACATTCCTTTCGTATCACAGCGGCGGCAAAAGCGCCGCAGCGTCGAGAGTGGCGAAAACACGCTTTCTTTCCTTATCATAGCAGAAAGCGGTTGAAAGTTCAACGGCTTTGCCGTACAATAGCAGCATACTGAAGCAGGAGGCCACGGGATGTACGCAGGGATCTGGGAGATCGATCTCCACGGGAAAAACGAATATCAGGCACGGGTGACGCTGGACGCCGCCCTGCGCCGGGTACGGCCCGGTACCTATCGCATCCGTGTCATCCACGGACACCACGGCGGCACGGCCCTGCGGGAGCTGGTGCGCCGGGAATACGGCAGACACCCGCAGGTGCTGCGGCTGGAGGCGGCAGGCCCCGGCGTGACGGAGCTGGTACTGCGGGAGTTTTAAGGAAGGGGGTCACATATGGACAGTATGACGCTGAAGCTGGGGCAGGTTCAGCTGATGGTGGGCCGGGACAAGGCGGAGAACCTCCGCCGGGCCTGTGTACTCATCCGCCGGGCGGCGGAGCAGGGGGCGCAGCTGGTGATGCTGCCGGAGATGTTCTGCTGCCCCTATGAAAACGAGATGTTCCGTCCCAACAGCGAGGAGCAGGGCGGCCCGGCCCAGCAGGCCCTGTCGGCTCTGAGCCGGGAGCTGGGTATCTGGATCGTAGGCGGCACCATCCCGGAGCGGGAGGGGGAGAGGCTTTACAACACCTGCTACGTCTACGACGATCAGGGGCGGCAGGCGGCCCGGCACCGGAAGATACACCTCTTCGATGTCAACGTGGAGGGGGGACAGTACTTCATGGAGTCCGACACCTTCGCCCCCGGAAACGACATCACCCTGCTGGATACCCCGTGGGGCAGGCTGGGGCTGTGCGTGTGCTTTGACCTGCGGTTCGAGGAACTTTGCCGGGTGATGACCCTGCGGGGCGCCCGGATGATCCTGGCCCCGGCGGCCTTCAACATGACCACCGGCCCCGCCCACTGGGAGCTGCTGCTGCGGCAGCGGGCGGTGGATAACCAGCTGTTCACCGTGGGTACCGCCCCGGCCCGTGACGAGAGCGGCAGCTATGTGGCGTGGGGCCACTCCATGGTCTGCGAACCGTGGGGCGGCATCGTTCACCAGTGCGGCACGGGGGAGGAGGTCGCCGTGACGGAGCTGGAGCTTTCCCGCATCGACGCCATCCGCCGTCAGCTGCCCATTCTGTCGGCCCGGAGAACGGATCTGTACGAGGTACGGTAAGAGAATAGACTTTCCTGAGAGGAGCGAGAATATGAAACGATATGAGGATATGACCGCCGACCAGCGGCGGGAGGAATACGCCGCCGTGCGAAAGGCCTATGAGGCACAGAAGGCACTGGGCCTGAAGCTGAACATGGCCCGTGGTAAGCCCGGCACGGAGCAGCTGGACATGGTGGCACGGGAGATGGCGCAGCTGACCCGACCGGAGGACTATCTGGCGGGTGGGCTGGATACCCGGAACTATGGCGAGCTGGCGGGCATCCCGGAGGCACGGGCGCTGTTTGCCGAGATACTGGGCTGCCGGGCGGAGCAGGTGTTCGTCGGCGGCAACGCCAGCTTGCAGCTGATGTACGACGCCATCTCCAAGGCGTATACCCATGGGATGCTCCACAGCGAGAAGCCGTGGGGCAAGCTGGAGACGGTGAAGTGGCTCTGCCCTGCACCGGGCTATGACCGCCACTTCCGTATCTGCCAGTCCTTCGGTATGGAGCTGATCACCGTACCCATGACGGAGGAGGGGCCGGACATGGACATGGTGGAGCGGCTGGTGCAGGACCCGGCGGTGAAGGGAATGTGGAACGTTCCCAAGTGCTCCAATCCCCAGGGCATCATTTATTCGGCGGAGACGGTGCAGCGTCTGGCGGCTATGAGGCCCGCCGCCCCGGACTTCATGCTGATGTGGGACAATGCCTACTGTATCCATGAGCTGGAGGGGGAGTTCGTCCCCTTCCCGGATATTCTGAGCCTGTGCCGGCAGGCCGGAAACGGCGACATGGTCTATGAGTTCGCATCCACCAGCAAGATCACCTTCCCCGGCGCAGGGGTGGCGGTGATGGCGTGCAGCGAGGCCAATATGGCCCATATGCTGTCCCTCATCGGCGTGCAGACCATCGGCTATGATAAGATCAACCAGCTGCGACATGTGCGCTATCTGAAGGATCGCAGCCATACGCTGGCGCTGATGCAGCGCCACGCCGCCGTGCTGGCCCCCAAGTTCCGGGCGGTGCTGACGGCGCTGGAGCAGCTGGCCCCGCTGGACATCGCTCAATGGACGAGGCCCACCGGCGGCTACTTCATCTCGCTGGACGCCATGCCCGGCACCGCACGGCGGGCGCTGGAGCTGTGCCGGGAGGCGGGAGTCACTATGACCGGCGCCGGGGCTACCTACCCCTACGGCGTGGACCCGGCGGACAGCAATATCCGCATCGCCCCGTCCCTGCCGCCGGTGGCGGAGCTGGAGCAGGCGGCGCAGGTGCTGTGTACATGCCTGCGTCTGGCGGCGCTGGAGAAGCTGGGCGTGTGATGCGTTGGGCTGCGTAAGAAGGAAGGCTGTGTGCCGCAGATCTGCGGCACACAGCCTTTTTGTAGATTTTTCCTATAAAGGACGCTGCGGATGGTTGATTTTTCTGCAAAAATGCGGTAAGATAAAGTATCTTATTCCCACCGGCGGTATTCACTCCACTTCTCACTATGGTGCCGCACGGCTTAAAAAAGGAGGAACAAGGTCCGCTGTGACTGGCGGTGCGGCAGTGTGGAGACCTGTCGCAAGGCGTGCCGGCTGAGCCGGGCGTGAGGCCGCTCCATGCGGAGGCAGGGCGGTCACAGTCAGATGCATATGGCAGAGGTCGTACTGAAAAACCTCAAGAAAATCTATCCCAACACCGAGAAGAAAAAGAAAAAGGGCGAGCCGGAGAAGAAAAACGATCTTCAGATCACCGACGAGGGCGTGGTGGCGGTGCAGGACTTCAACCTGCACATTGCCGACAAGGAGTTCATCGTGCTGGTGGGTCCCTCCGGCTGCGGCAAGTCCACCACCCTGCGGATGATCGCCGGGCTGGAGGATATCTCCGGCGGCGAGCTGTACATCGACGGCAAGCTGATGAACGACGTGGAGCCCAAGGACCGGGACATCGCCATGGTGTTCCAGAGCTACGCCCTGTATCCCCATATGACGGTATACGGGAACATGGCCTTCTCCCTGAAGCTGAAGAAGGTACCCAAGGATGAGATCGACCGGCGGGTGCGTCAGGCGGCGGAGATTTTGGACATCACCCAGTATCTGGACCGTAAGCCCAAGGCTTTGTCCGGCGGTCAGCGCCAGCGTGTGGCCATCGGTCGTGCCATTGTCCGTGACCCCGCCGTGTTCCTGATGGATGAGCCTCTGTCCAATCTGGACGCCAAGCTCCGCAATCAGATGCGGGCCGAGCTTATCAAGCTGCGGGAGCGCATCGACACCACGTTTATCTACGTCACCCACGATCAGACCGAGGCCATGACCCTGGGCGACCGCATCGTCATCATGAAGGACGGATTCATCCAGCAGATCGGCACGCCGCAGGAGGTGTTCGACCACCCGGCCAACCTGTTCGTGGCGGGCTTCATCGGCACGCCCCAGATGAACCTCTTTGACGCACATCTGGCCCGTAAGGACGGCAAGTACACCGTCACCGTGGGCAGCGTCACCGTGGAGCTGTCGGAGGAGAAGCAGCAGCGTCTGGCCGCCAAGGACGTGGCGGAGCAGGACGTGGTGCTGGGCGTGCGTCCGGATCACATCATGCTGTGCGCCGACGGCGTGAAGGGCAAGGTGGATGTGTCCGAGATGATGGGCTCGTCGGTCCACCTCCATGTTACGGCGGAGGGCAAGGACGTCATCGTCATCGTCCCCACCAACGGCGCAGCGGCCCATTTCCCCGCCGGCAGCGAGGTCAATATGATCTTCGGCGGCAATGTGGCCCATGTGTTCAGCAAGGAGACGGAGAAGAATCTGGAGTGGTAACACCGCTTTGTCTATGACGGGAGGGGGCCGCAGCGTGGCTGCGCCCCCTCTTTTTCACAGGGAGCGTGTATTTTGTGTTGACAAATGGCTCCGGGGATGGTAGAATCATATCTGCTTCTGGCAGAGGTTTGCTTTTACGCACGGAGAGATGGCTGAGTGGTCGAAAGCACCGGTCTTGAAAACCGGCGATGTGAAAGCATCCGTGGGTTCGAATCCCACTCTCTCCGCCAGCTTTATCACCGGCCTGCGGAAGTACCCAAGTGGCCGAAGGGGCTCCCCTGCTAAGGGAGTAGACGCCTAAACCGCGTGCGAGGGTTCAAATCCCTCCTTCCGCGCCAAAAAAAACGGCAAGCATCGCAGGATGCCTGCCGTTTTTTCTTTTGCCCCGAAGGGCGGACCTGATCCACGTCTGCCCCATATCGGCTCTTTACAAGGGCGGGGCTCTTGGCATATAATCGGGACAAACAGACGATATGGAGCAGATACAGTGTCTATCACAGATCCTGACCGGAGAAATACTGCGGCATGGAACAGAAAACGGACAGACAGAGCAGGGAACGGTCATGCCCGACCAGAGCGATCTGGAGCGGAAGCGGCAGATGTACAACACCCTGTGCATGAACGATACGGCGGCCTATTGCTGCGACCTGAAAAACGCAAAAAGTGCCGTTTGCGGTGGGAAATTTACAATTTAGCCGTTTACTATTTACGAGAGCTTGTGCTACACTATGTAACAACTATTTTTCAATACCATCGATGGTATCAAAATTTGCGGGCCGCCGGAGGCCTTCAGTGGTCCGGACGAAACGGAGGAAACGCCTATGAATGAGGTCAAATCACCGAAAAAGCCCCTGCTGTACTACTACCTGCTGGTGATGCTGGTGCTGCTGCTGTTCAATCTGTTGGCCATGCCGTGGATCTCCGAGCACCAGATCAAGGAGGTGGACTACAACACCTTCGTCAGCATGGTGGAGAAGAAGGAAATCGGCAAGGTGGACATTCAGGAGCAGGATAACCGCATCCTGTTCACCGACACCGAAGAAAAGAGCATCTACAAGACCGCCATGGTGCCGGACGACGATCTGGTGTCCCGGCTGCTGGAGGCGGGCATCTCCACCAGCGGCACGGAGATCCAGCAGACCTCGCTGCTGGTGAGTATTCTGGGTTGGGTGCTGCCGCTGATCATCTTCATTGGACTGGGGCAGATGCTGTCCCGCAGTCTCATGAAGAAAATGGGCGGCGGAAACTCCATGATGTTCAATATGGGCAAGTCCAACGCCAAGGTCTACGTCAAGTCCGCCGAGGGCATCAAGTTTGACGATGTGGCCGGAGAGGATGAGGCCAAGGAGAATTTGCAGGAGGTGGTCAACTACCTCCATGACCCCAGCAAGTATCAGGACATCGGTGCCTCCATGCCCAAGGGCATCCTGCTGGTGGGCCCTCCGGGCACCGGTAAGACCATGCTGGCCAAGGCTGTGGCCGGTGAGGCCAACGTGCCGTTTTTCTCCATGTCCGGCTCCGAATTTGTGGAGATGTTCGTGGGCATGGGTGCCAGCAAGGTCCGTGACCTGTTCCGTCAGGCCAAGGAGAAGGCCCCTTGCATCGTGTTCATCGGCGAGATCGACGCCATCGGCAAGAAACGTGACGGACAGCTGGGAGGCAACGACGAGCGGGAGCAGACCCTGAATCAGCTGCTAACGGAGATGGACGGCTTCGAGGGCAACACCGGCGTCATCATCCTGGCGGCTACCAACCGTCCGGAGTCGCTGGATCCGGCACTGACCCGTCCCGGCCGTTTTGACCGCCGGGTGCCGGTGGAGCTGCCGGATCTGAAGGGTCGTGAGGAAATTCTAAAGGTCCATGCCAAGAAGATCAAGATCGCCGAGGATGTGGATTTCAACAAGGTGGCCCGCATGGCCTCCGGCGCTTCCGGCGCAGAGCTGGCCAACATCGTCAACGAGGCGGCCCTGCGGGCCGTCCGGGACGGTCGCCGCTTCGCCACGCAGGCGGATCTGGAGGAGAGCATCGAGGTGGTCATCGCCGGGTATCAGAAGAAGAACGCCATCATGACTGACCACGAGAAGAAGATCGTCTCCTACCATGAGATCGGCCATGCGCTGGTGGCGGCCATGCAGACCCACTCCGCCCCGGTGCAGAAGATCACCATCGTACCCCGTACCTCCGGGGCCTTGGGCTACACGATGCAGGTGGAGGAGGGCAACCACTACCTCATGACCAAGGAGGAGATGGAGAACAAGATCGCTACCCTTACCGGCGGCCGGGCTGCCGAGGAGGTGGTGTTCGGCTCCGTTACCACCGGGGCCTCCAACGACATCGAGCAGGCCACCGAGCTGGCCCGTGCCATGATTACCCGCTATGGCATGAGCGACGACTTCGGTATGGTGGCACTGGAGACCGTCACCAACCAGTATCTGGGGGGTGACGCCTCGTTGGCCTGCTCCGCCGATACCCAGACCAAGATCGACCAACAGGTGGTGGAGCTGGTGAAGCGGGAGCATGACAAGGCGGTGGACATCCTTACGGCGAACCGGGAGAAGTTGGACCGTCTGGCAGCCTTCCTCTATGAGAAGGAGACCATCACCGGCGAGGAATTCATGCACATTCTGGGGGAGTGAGCAGCTGATTTTCCGCCGAAAAACATTTAAGACTTTTGTAATAATTACCCCCGAATTTTTGTAACATCCCTTGGGTATCCTATACTTGCAAGAGACAAATAACTTTTTTCATCAATCTTCCCACCATGAAGGCGGAGAACCGAGAGGTTCTCCGCCTTGTGGTTTTAGCAGGTCTATTTCCCACCGCCGGTGCATACCATGAAGGGACAAATTCCCATGGACGGTACAGAGGAGAAGGAGGTATGTCCCATGCGTTCCTGTGCGGCGGTGACACTTGTGCTGATGCTTTTGCTGTTTGGCATCCCGTGGCTGGCGGAGGCTCCGGAGGGGGGACAGGCCCAGCCGGAGCCGCTCGCCGCTGAGGAGCAGCGGGCGGATGCGGACATTGCCCTCACCGTGTGGGACGGGCAGGAGCTGCGGCAGATGACCATGGCGGAGTATCTGCCGGGGGTGGTGCGGGGGGGGAGATGCCCGCCGCCTTCTCCCAGCAGGCGCTGGACGCTCAGGCTGTGGCGGAGCGCACCTTCATCTGCTACCACATGGCGGGCGGACGTAAGGATGCCCACCCGGAGGCGGATGTCTGTACCTCCCCGGCCTGCTGCAGCGCCTATGTGGCGCAGGAGGACGCAGCGGCCCGGTGGGGGGACAAGGCGGAGGAGTACGAGACCAAGGTGCAGCAGGCAGTGCGGGATACCGACGGGCAGATCATCCTCTATGACGGCTCGCCCATTCTGGCGGCCTTCCACTCCTCCTCCGCCGGGGTCACAGCAGATTCCGGGGATGTGTGGTCCTCCTCGCTGCCGTATCTGCACAGCGTGGAGACCCCGGAGGGGGAGGACAGCGTCCCCAACTATTACAGCGTCAGCACCTTCTCCCCGGAGGAGTTCCGGGAGATCTTTCTGGCGGCCCATGGGGATGCCGATCTCTCCGGCGACCCGGCGGAGTGGTTCCGGGATCGGACGGTCAACGACTCCGGCCGGGTGGAGCGTGTGACCATCGGCGGTGTCAGCGTGGAGGGGACGGAGGTGCGGCGGCTGTTCTCCCTGCGCTCAGCGTGCTTCACCGTGGATACGGGTGAGGAGGGCGTTGCCTTTCGGGTCACGGGCTTCGGTCACGGCGTGGGCATGAGCCAGTACGGAGCTGAGCTGCTGGCCCGTCAGGGCAAGACGTGGCAGGAGATCATACACTGGTACTATGCCGACGTTACCATTGGGGCGTATAAGGAGTAGGGAAATTTCCGGGGCTTGACCCGTTGAAATAGCGGCGTCTGCATGGTATAATCGCCCATGACAAGACATAAAACGGAGGCGACCGCTATGGGACAGGACGTGTTCATCAGCTATAAATCCGAGGAATTTCAAGAGGCGGATTGGGTCCGGCAGCAGCTGGAGAGCGGCGGTATCAGCTGCTGGATGGCACCGAACAGCATCACCGGCGGTGCCAGCTATGCCACGGAGATCCCACAGGCCATCCGGAGCTGCCGGGCTGCACTCTGACGGAGGCACAGGCGGAGAGCCTTGACCTGACAGGCTTCCCCAAGCTGCGGTCGCTGGATATCAGCGGCATCGCCGCATGGCAGCAGCTGCCGGAGCGCATCCGCCTACTGGATATCAGCCATACGGCGGTGACGGATATCCGCACCCTGACAGAGGCAAGCTATCACGATCTCATCCTGAGCTATCAGGCGACCATGGATTGGGAGACGCTGGGGGCCTGCAATACCTATCAATTCACGGTGCTGGACTGCCCGCTGGATCGGCAGGTAGCCGTGCGCACGGCACTTGAGAATCGGGTGGAGTACGCCACGGAGCTGCCGGTGCAGAGCGATGAGCTGCTGTCAAAGACTATGCGGGGAGAGATCAGCTTTAGCTGATACCTACGTCAACAAAAAGGGATGCTGATACAGAGTATCAGCATCCCTTTTTGTTGTCGGAAGAAAAAGCCCCCTGCGGCCCCAAGGGGGAGCAGGGGGCTTCATGATACGCTTTTTCGATGCCCTCACGCCTGAGGCTTTTCAAACTCCTTGGCCACGTCCACCAACAGCTGCCGGATGGGCAGGTGCTGGGGACAGATGCGCTCACACTGGCCGCAGCGGATGCAGTCCGATGCCTTGCGGCCCGGCCCGGTGTGGACGTCCTCATAGTAAAAGTCGGCGTTCCAGTCGTGGTAGAGTTGCTTGGTGTTCATCAGGGCGAACAGATTGGGGATGGCGATGTGCTGGGGACATCCATCCACGCAGTAGCGGCAGGAGGTGCAGGGGATCAGGTGCATCCCATGGAAGATCGCCTGTACCCGATCCACGGCGGCCCGCTCCTGCGGATCCAGCGGCCGGAAGTCCTTCATAAAGGCGATGTTGTCCTTCATCTGCTCCAACGTGCTCATGCCGGAGAGCACCATCAGGATGCCCTCGAAGCCGGCGGCGAAGCGGATGGCATAGCTGGCGGGGCTGCCGCCGTGGAGCTCATCCAGCACAGCCTTGGCCTGGGGCGGCAGGTTGGACAGATGCCCGCCCTTCACCGGCTCCATCACCAGCACGGGCTTGTTGTGGCGGCGGCACACCTCGTAGCACAGGCGGCTCTGGACACCGGGGTCGTCATAGTCGGCGTAGTTGAACTGGATCTGCACCACCTCGATTTGGGGATAGGTGGTGAGGATCTCCTCCAACACCTCCGCCCGGTCATGGAAGGAGATGCCCACATGGCGGACCTTGCCCTCGGCCTTCAGGGCGAAGGCCGTCTCATAGGCCCGGCAATCCCGGAAGTGGCCGAAGTTCCCGGCGTGCTGAGAGTGCATCAGGTAGAAATCGAAGTACTCCACGCCGCAGGCCTCCAGCTGGCGCTGAAAGAAGAGGCGGATGTCTGCCTCGGTCTTGAAGTAGCTGCCGGTGAGCTTATCCGTCAGCACATAGCGGTCTCTGGGGTAGCGGCTGGTGAGACAGTCCCGCAGGGCCGTCTCGCTCTTGCCCTGCAGATAGCCGTGGGCGGTGTCGAAGTAGTTAAAGCCCGCCTCCAGAAATGCGTCCACCATCTGACACATCTGGACCTTGTCTACCTCGTCGCCTGACATGGGCAGGCGCATACAGCCGAAACCGAAATTTTTCTTGATACGGTCCATAAATATCCCTCCTCAACGGCGTTTTGCGGTATTTTCCGCCTTTATTTTACGCAAAAGCGGAGGGACTGTCAAGCGGCCGGTGGACAGGGGGATGTCAGGGCTTGGACGGACCCATGCGATATCCCTTACCCCACACGGTGCAGATGGCACCGCTGCCTACTTTCTGGCGGATGTTGCGGATGTGGACCATGACGGTGTTCTTACAGCTGTAAAAGTACGGCTCCTCCCAGATGCTCTCGTAGAGGTTCTCCGCCGAGAAGATTTTGTTGGGATAGGAGGCCAGCAGCAGGACGATGCGATACTCCAGCTCCGTCAGCGGTACCTCCTGTCCCGCCTGCCACACGGTGCCGGCGGCGGTATCTACCTCCAGCCCGCCGCACCGCAGCCGCCGCTCCAGACCGGTGGGCCGGGCGCCGTAGACGCAATAGCGCCGCAGGAGTGCCTTCACCCGCACCGCCAGCTCATGGCAGGAGACGGGCTTTTCCAGGCAGTCATCCCCTCCCACGGAGAAGGACAGGGTCCTGGCGCTCTCGTCCGCCTTCTCCAGCAAGAACAGCACCGGCGCAGCGGACTGCCGCCGCAGAGCGGTGCAGGCGCCGAAGCCGCTCATATCCGGCAGCTGCTGGGGCAGGATGACAAGGTCTGTATTCCGCCGCAGCTGGGTCAGCAGGGTGGCTCCACCGGCGGTCTCCTCCAGCACGCAGTTCTCCCCTGCCAGCAGGAACCCCAGATTGGAGCGCAGCTCCGGATCCGGATCGGCACACAGAATACATCGCTGCTGCATGATATCTCCTCCTTGACAAATAGTGCAGAAAATTCGACAAAACTTGATAAAAACTATATATACAAAAGAATATAGTGCTGAAAATAATCTGTGACCTTATGATAGCGATTCTGCCGCCGCCGTCAATCCCCTGAGGGCTTTTTTAGCAGAGCCTTAAGAAACCTTCATACTTTTTGCTACGAAATATTAAGGAGGCACCGGTAGAATGGGATCATCCTCCCGGAAGGGGTGACGGGGATAGACCCCTCAAATTTGGTGAACGCAGCCGCCGGACAACATCCGGCGGCTGCGCTTTATCCGGTGAAGAACGGCACACGGCGGGAGGTGCTGACGGGAGAGAGGGTTTTCCGTCTTCAGAAAACTTAAGAAACACCCTGTCGGTTTATTAAGCTTCCGGGCCCATAATCGGTGCCGTTAGGAGCCACGGAATATCCTATAAGGAGGTCGAATCACGCAATGGAAAAGAAACGCACAAAAATCGCATACTTTACAGCCGTCGGTGTATTCCTCGTTTTGCTGGTGGTGCTGGGCCTTACATACCGGGAGACGCCCCTGCCCACGCTGGAGGTAGAGGGGGAGCCGGTGCTGGCCGACACGCCCTTTGCCGGTACCTTCTGGTCCCTGCTGCCGCCCATCGTGGCCATCGTGCTGGCCCTGATCAGTAAGGAGGTCTACTCGTCCCTGTTTCTGGGGTGTTTGGTGGGCGCTCTGCTGTACGCCCAGTTTGCCCCATGGGACACCATTGTGGCGCTGGTAGGCGCAGACTACGGCATCGTCTCCGTACTGGCCGACAGCGGCAACATGGGCATCATCGTCTTTCTGGTGACGCTGGGCATCATGGTGGATCTGATGAACAAGGGCGGCGGATCGGAGGCCTTCGGACGCTGGGCCTCCAAGACCGTAAAGACCCGGTGCGCCGCACAGCTGCTGACCATGCTGCTGGGTGTGCTGATCTTCATCGACGACTACTTCAACTGCCTGACGGTGGGCGCTGTGATGCGGCCCGTCACCGAGAGCCACAAGATTTCCCGTGCCAAGCTGGCCTACCTCATCGACGCCACGGCGGCCCCGGTGTGCATGATCGCCCCAGTGTCCTCGTGGGCGGCGGCGGTATCCGGCTATGTACAGTCCGACGCCGTCAACGGCATCGAGATGTTCATCAAGCAGATCCCGTGGAACTACTACTGTCTACTGACGTTGGTGATGATCGTGGTGCTGTCGGTGATGAACATCGACTACGGCTCCATGCTGACCCATGAGTATAACGCTCAGGTGAAGGACGATCTCTTTACCACGCCGGAGCGCCCCTTTGAGGGGGCCGACGACTATGAAAAGCCCGCCCGTGGCCGCTCCTCTGTGCTGGATCTGCTGCTGCCGGTGGTGGCGCTGATCGTGGTGTGCATCGTGTCCCTGATCTGGTCCGGCGGCTACTATGACGGCGAGAGCGAGTACTTCCACGACTTCGTGGGGGCCTTCTCCAACTCCTCCTCCGGCATGGCGCTGGCCTTGGGTGGCCTTATGGGGATGCTGTTCACGGTGGTGTACTTCTGGCTGCGGGGGGCCATCTCCTTTGAAAAGTCTATGGAGTCTGTGCCGCAGGGCTTTATCCAGATGATCGCTCCCATCCTCATTCTGACCTTTGCATGGACCCTGTGCTCTTTCACCCGCTTCGGGATGTACTCCGCCGTGTTCGTGAAGAACGCCATGGCAGGGGCCGGGGATCTGAAGGTGTTCCTGCCGGCGGTGATCTTCCTCATCGGCTGCGCCATCGGCTTTGCCACCGGCACCTCCTGGGGGACCATCGGCATCATGGCCCCTATCGTGGTGTCCGTGTTCAACTACGACGTGGAGCCGGTGCTGTGTACCATCGGTTTGGCGGCAGCCTGCTCCGGCGGCGTTATGGGCGACCACTGCTCGCCCATTTCCGACACCACCATCATGGCCTCGGCGGGCGCTCACTGCTTCCACCTGAACCATGTGTTCACCCAGTTGCCCTATGCCCTCACCGCCTCCGGTGTGGCCTTCGTCAGCTTCATCATCGCAGGACTCGTGCAGTCGGTGTGGCTGTGTCTGGCCATTGCCGTGGCGCTGATGATCGGCACACTGCTGGTGATCCGGGCCATTGTGTCCCGCCGTCACGCAGGTATCTTCCAGGAGATGGCACAGGCCAGTCAGCAGCTGCTGCACCGCTGACACCGTCTCGTCCGTGGCCGACAAAAAACAGGGAAGCGCACAGCGCTTCCCTGTTTGATTATGCTGTTGGGGAAAAATTACGGGCGGATGACCTTACCGGCGGAGGTCATGGTCTCCACGATGTCATACATATTGGTGACGGAGCCAACGGCCAGCTTGTCGGTGAGACCGTAGTAGTTCAGGCAGGTGCCGCAGGTGCGGATCTCCACACCCTGTGCCTCCATGTTCTTCAGGTCCTCGATGGAGACGGAACCCTCGGTGGTGATCTTGGCGCCTCCATTATAGAACAGGATGGTGCGGGGCAAGTGTTCCTGCTGGCTCAGGGCGTAGAGAAAGCCCTTCATCAGCGTGGCACCCAGCGTATCGTCACCGGAGCCGAGGCAGCTGGTACCGATGACCACCACGGTGTTGTCCCGGTTATCCGGGGTGCAGGCTGCCTCCTCCGGGGCGGTGCCGGACACGGCGGCGGGGTCGTCCACCGTCAGGGTCACCACGAATAGCTTCTCCTCCCGCTTCTCGGCGCTGAACTTCAGGCCCTTGCCGGTGGCCAGACGGTTCAGATTCTGCACGGCGGTCTCGTTGTCCACATGGACCTCCACCGTACCGGCCTCGGTCATGCCGGACAGGGCGTGGATGGTTTTCGTGACGGGAATGGGGCAGGCGTCGCCCACGGCGTTGACTAAAATTTTGCTCATGTGATGTTACCTCCTATCAGGCTGCCCGCTGGGGGCAGGATCCTTTGTTCTGGGATCATTATACCGCCCCGATAGGGGCAGGTAAAACGGCAAAAAACGATGATGGCCGGCATTTCATAGGGAAATGCGATGCATCAGTCCGTTACCGGCACAGATGGCAGGCTACCCGGTGGCCGCCGCCCATGTCGCAGAGCGCCGGCTTCTCCATCCGGCATCGGTCCGTGGCGTAGGGGCAGCGCCCGGCGAACCGGCAGCCGGAAGGCGGGTCCACGGGACTGGGGACCTGTCCTTGCAGCACGCTGCGGGGGCGGGCCCGTTCCACCTTGGGATCGGGAATGGGGATGGCGGCGATGAGGGCCTTGGTGTAGGGGTGCAGGGGGTGGGTGTACAGCTCCTGCGCCGTACTCTCCTCCACCACCTCCCCCAGATACATCACCAGAATACGGTCCGACAGGTGCCGCACCATGGACAGATCATGGGAGATCAGCAGATAGGTCAGGGACTTCTGTTCCCGCAGGTCCAGCAGCAGATTGACGATCTGGGCCTGAATGGACACATCCAGCGCCGAAATGGGCTCGTCGCACAGCAGCAGCCGGGGCTCCACCGCCAGCGCACGGGCGATGCCGATGCGCTGGCGCATACCGCCGGAGAACTCGTAGGGATAGCGGTCGATGCCGGAGGGATTCAGACCCACCTGCTCCATCAGGGCCTGCACCTTCTCCCGGCGCTCCGCCTGACTGGTGTACAGGTGGTGGATGTCCATGCCCTCGGCAATGAGGTCAATGACCTTGTTTTTGGGGTCCAGTGAGGCGTAGGGGTCCTGAAAGACCGTCTGCACCTGACAGCAGAAGGCACGGCGCTTGGCACCACGCATCCGGTGGATGTCCTCCCCACGGTACAGGGAGACGCCGTCGGTTTTGCTGTACAGGCCGATGGCGGTACGGCCGCAGGTGGTCTTGCCGCAGCCGGACTCGCCCACGATGCCGAGAATTTCTCCCTCCTGCACGGAGAAGCTCACGTCATCTACCGCCCGCAGCACCTTGCGGCCCCCGGCGGGAAAGTATTTTTTCAGGTGCTCCACCTGAAGGATGGGCTGACTCATGCCGTCACCTCCTGTTCTGCGTGGTGGCAGGCCACCAGATGGCCACCGCCCAGATCCCGCAGATCCGGCATCTCCCGGCGGCACTGCTCCGTGGCGTGGGGGCAGCGGGGGGCGAAGGGGCAGCCCGGCTCCGGTGCGATCAGCTCCGGGGGCGTCCCCTCGATGGTGTAGAGCCGTCCGCCGCCCATTTCGTCCAGACGGGGAGAGGCCTTTTGCAGACCCTTGGTGTAGGGATGGGCGGGCTGATAGAAAATTTCATCGGTGGTGCCGGTCTCCATGACGCATCCGGCGTAGAGGATGACGATGCGCTGGGCCAGTCCCGCCACCACACCCATGTCGTGGGTGATGAGCAGCACCGTGGTGCCGCTGCGCTCCTTCATTTGGCGGATCAGGTCCAGGATCTGGGCCTGAATGGTCACGTCCAGCGCCGTGGTGGGCTCGTCGGCAATCAGCAGTTCCGGCTGGCAGGCCAGAGCAGAGGCAATCATCACCCGCTGGCGCATACCGCCGGAGAACTCGTGGGGATACCGGCGCAAGGCCGTCTCTGGGTCGGAGATGCCTACCAGTGTCAGCATCTCCGCCGCCTTCTCCAGCGCCTCCTTGCGGCCGATCTTCTGGTGAAAACGGTAGCACTCAGCGATCTGATGGCCGATCTGCATGGTGGGATTCAGGGAGGTCATGGCGTCCTGAAAGATCATGGCGGCCTCCCGGCCCCGATAGCTTTGCCACTGTTTTTTGCCGTAATCGAGGATGTTCTCCCCGTGGCAGAGGATTTGGCTGCCGGGCTGACAGCGCCCGCCGGTGACCTCCGTCAGGCCCATGAGGGAGCGGGCTGTCACGGATTTGCCGCAGCCGGATTCCCCCACCAGCGCCACGCACTCGCCCTGATCCATGTAGAAGCTGACGCCCCGCACTGCTTCCACCACGCCACGGCGGGTGGGAAAGTGGATACGGAGGTCACGGATATCATATTGATGCATGGCTTACCTCCCAGAATTGGGGCTGAAGCGGCGGCGGAAGCCGTTGCCCAGCACATTGAAGCACAGAACGGTCAGCAGGATGCACACGCCCGGATAGACCGCCAGTGAGGGGTGGGTGAGAATGTAGGTCTGGGCCCCCTCCAGCATACCGCCCCAGGAAGGGTTGGGGATGGAGATGCCGAAGCCCAGATAGCTCAGGGACGACTCCGTCAGGATGGCGGAGGCGATGCTGTTGGTGGAGGCCACCAGCACCGGGGAAAAGACGTTGCGGGCGAAGTGCCGGGTGATGACCCAGCTCTTCCGGGCGCCCAGCCCCTCGGAGGCCAGAATGAAGTCCCGCTCCCGCAGACTCAGTACCTCCGCCCGGACGATGCGGGCCACGCCCATCCACGAGAACAGACCGATGGTCACCACCAGCGTCCGGATGCCGGCGTTCATGTAGATGTTCAGAGTGATGATAATGAGGAAGCTGGGCACCGACATGAGGATGTCCACGATACGCATCATGAAGCCGTCCACCAGCTTGCCGGAGGAGCCGCTGACGATGCCGTACACCGTGCCGAACACAATGGAGATGAGCATGGACAGAAAGCCCACCAGCAGGGAGACCCGTCCGCCGTAGAGCAGGCGGGTGAAGGTGTCCCGGCCGAAGTTATCCGTTCCCAGCAGGTGCTGGGCGGAGGGGGGCAGGAACTTCTGCCCGGTCTCCACGGCGATGGGGTCGTAGGGGGACAGGGGCGCCAGCAGGGCGGCCAGAAGAATCAGCAGCAGCACACCGCCGCTGAGAACCATGGAGAGGGGCAGCTTATGATTCTTTTTCATCGCTTGTCACCTCGCATGGCCTTGATGCGGGGATCGGCCAGACAGTAGCACAGATCCGCCAGCAGATTTCCGCCCACCAGCAGCAGGCACGAGAGCATGGTGGTTCCCATAATCATGTTGTAATCACGGGAGTAGATGGCGCTCATGCCAGTGGTACCCAGTCCCGGCCAGCCGAAGATGGTCTCCACGATGTAGGCACCGGACACCAGACTGCCCAGATTCATGCCCACCAGTGTGATGACCGGCAGCAGGCAGTTCTTCAGCACGTGGCGCAGCAGGATATAGACCCGGCTGGCCCCCTTGGAGATGGCGAAGAGCACGTAGTCCTCCGACAGCTGCTGGATGGTGGCGGCCCGGACGTACCGGGCGTAGATGGAGATCTTCCCGATGCTCAGCACCAGCACCGGCATGATGGCGTGGCGGGACAGATCCCAAAAGGTGTGTACGCCGGTGGTCCGCATCCCGGAGCTGGGCAGCCAGCCCAGATTCAGGGAGAACAGGATGATGAGCATGATGGCAAACCAGAAGGAGGGAATGGAGATGGCCACATAGTGCAGGCCGTTGGTGATGCGGTCGAACCATGAGTTTTCAAAGTAGCCCGCCAGCATTCCCAGTGGGATAGATACCAGCAGGGAAAAGACGATGGAGGCGGCCATGAGCCCCACGGTAGCCGGGAGCTTGGCCTTGATGAGGGGCCACACGCCGGTGTGGCTGCTGGTGGAGACGCCGAAGTCCCCTTGGAGGACCTTCCCCAGCCACCGGCCATACTGCACGATGACCGGATCGTTGTAGCCCAGTTCCGTTTTCAACTGCTCGTACTCCTCGTCGGTCATCTCCAGCGTCCGGTACTGGGCGGCGGGGTCGCCGGGAGCCAGAAACACCAGCGCAAAGGAAAAGACGGATACCAGCAGGATCACCGGCAGGGCCAGCGCCAGTCTGGTCAGAAAGTATTTTTTCATGTGTTCTCCTCATACCGCCGTGAGAGTGCAATTGCGTGGAGACTTGCTCCACGCAATTGCACTCTCAGCGGCGGAGTTAGCCGATGAAGTAGATCTGGGTCAGGTCAGTGAGACGGTCGCTGGCCTCGAAGCCGCCGATGTTCTTCTGGGCGGCGCAGACATAGTTGGTATCCAGCACGGGCACGCAGGACCAGCAGTCCTTCAGGGCCTGCAGAGCCTGATTCATGATGTCCTGACGGACAGCGGGATCCATCTCACGGTCCAGCTGCTTCCACATGTTATCCACCTCGTCGGTGGTGTACATATTGGCACCGGAGCGGGTGTGGGCGAACAGACCCACGAAGCCGCTGGGGTCGTCCAGCATACCATTGCCCATGAGAGCAATGTCATAGGAATCGGTGGCATAGAAGTAGGACTTGAAGTAGGCGGCGGTCTCCATGGAATCGATCTGGGCGTTAAGACCCGCAGCGTCCAGCTGGCTCTTGATCATGGTGGCCAGCTCCTCCTGACCCACACGGGCGGAGTTGTAGATGATCTTGATGGTCTTGTCCTTCAGACCGGTCTGCTCGATGAGCTGGGCGGCCTTGTCCAGGTCCTGCTTGTAGTTGGTGATCTCAGGGTTATAGAACATGGAAACGGTGGACAGGATGCTGGTGGCGGTACGGCACAGGGCCTCGTCGCCGTAGGTACCGTACACCAGAGCGTCCAGATCCAGCGCATAGATCACGGCCTGACGGGCCTCCATGGTGGACATGGCCTCACTGTTGGGGTTGATCTCCATGAAGGTGATGCGGCCGTCGGGGTAGGACACCACCTGATACTCGTCGTTATCCTTATAGTTGGCCAGCGTCTCGGCATTGCTGATGGTGAAGATGGAGAGCTCCTTATTGCGGAAGGCAATCTCCTGGGTGCTGGCGTCGGAGACGCAACGAACCTCGAAGCCATCGATATGGGCAGCCGTGCGGTAGTAGTTGGGATTCTTCAGGCACACCAGCTTCTCGCCCACGTTGAAGCTATCTACCACGAAAGCGCCGCTGGTGGCAATGTTGGCGTTCTGCTCACAGGTCAGTACCTCAGTGGCGGGTACCCCCTCGAAGCAGTGGGCAGGCAGGATATACAGGGCGCCCAGAGCCTTCTTGAACAGGTTGGAGGCCCGGCCGACCTTGAACACGATGACGGTGTCGCTCTGCTTTTCATAGGTGCAGAACTCGCCGTCCACCTTGTAGGCGGCAGCGGTGCTGGGAGCCACCTCGGGAACAGTCAGCGTATCCAGAGTGAACACGATGTCATCGGTGGTGATCTTCTCACCGTCGCTCCAGAAGATATCGTCCCGCAGGGTCAGGGTGTAGGTGGTACCGTCCTCGCTGATGTCCACACTCTTCGCCAGACGATAGTCCAGAGAGCCATCGGTGTTGGACTTCCACATGGGATCGTACAGATTCTGGAATACCTGCTTGCCCAGGTCTGTGGAGCTGTTGTTGTACCAGTTCAGGGAGGTGATGGGCTCCTCGATGGCGTAGACGAAGGTGCCGCCCTCGATGGGCTTACCCTGAGCATCGTCCGCCCCGTCACCCTGCTTGCCGCAGGCCGCAAGGCTCAGCAGCATCAGTGCGGAGAGAACGAGGCAAATGACTTTGGAAAGCTTCTTCATGTCTTTTCTCCTTTTGTGATTTTAATGATTGTTATGTATAGAAGCCCGTTGCCGGGAGATCTATCAGATGAACACGTATTCCTTCAGCCGATCCATGGCGATGACGACCTTCTCCATGGGCAGGGCCAGATTCATGCGGATGTGGTGCGCCCCGTGGAAGGGACGGCCGTCCTGCCACACAACACCCACCTCGTACCCGGCCTTTTTTACCTCATCCAGCGTGCGGCCGCTGCGGCGGCAGTACTCCTCGCAGTCCAGAAACAGCATATAGGTGCCCTCCGGCTGCTGCACGCTGACCCCCGGCAGATTCTTGCGGATAAACTTGCAGGCGTACTTGACGTTCTCCGTCAGTACCTCCCGCAGCTCATCCACCCACTGGCTGCCCTCGTCGCTGTAAGCGCCGATGAGGGCGTGCATGGACAGCACGTTCATACTGTTGTAGTGGCTGAGGCTGCTCTCCTTCTTCATCCGTTTGTGGAGAGCTTCGTTATACACGATGTGATAGCTGCCGATGAGCCCCGCCAAATTGAAGGTCTTGGAGGGGGCGTACAGGGCCACGGTGCGCTGTCGGGCGTCGTCGGACACGGATTGCAGGGGGATATGCTGATGGCCACGAAGGGTCAGGTCCGACCAGATCTCGTCGGAGATCACCGTTACGTTCAGTCGTCGGGCCATGTCCATGAAGTGCTCCAGCTCTTCCTGCTCCCACACACGTCCCGTGGGATTGTGGGGGGAGCAGAATACCACCGCACGGATG
Source organism: Vescimonas coprocola (assembly GCF_018408575.1). Taxonomy (NCBI): domain Bacteria; kingdom Bacillati; phylum Bacillota; class Clostridia; order Eubacteriales; family Oscillospiraceae; genus Vescimonas; species Vescimonas coprocola. Next base: position 1,805,307 of record NZ_AP023418.1, on the reverse strand, counting down.
TCATTGCGCTTGATCTTAGTCTCCATGTCGAAGAAGTCCATGCGCTGCACGCCGTAGCGGTCCGGCTTCAGGGGGCTGGTGATGACGTGATAGCCGCCGTTTTCAATGGAACGGGTGAAGCCGATGTAGGTGGGGGAGTGGACCAGCACATTGTCGCCTCTGGCGCATACGGCGGCCAAGGCACTCATGAGCCCGCCCAGTACGCCGTTTTCGTAGCCGATGTGGTCCTTCTCCAGCCCGGTGACGCCATTGCGGCGCTGCTGCCAGCGGATGATGGAGTCAAAGTACTCGTCGCTGGGCATAAAGTAGCCGAACAGGGGATGCTCCAGCCGTTTCCGGATGGTCTCCGTCACGGCGGGGGCCGTGGCGAAGTTCATATCCGCCACCCACATGGGGATGGCGTCGAAGCCCTCGTTGGGCTGGAACACCGGAATTTTTTCCACGGCGTCCACCGCCATGGCATCCTTCCCCCGGCGGTCATAGATGGTGGTAAAGTCGAATTTCATATGCCGCTCCGCCTCATAGCATTTCTACGAAGGCGGCCATGCGGGTCTGGATCTGGCCTACGTCAGACTGAGAGTAGTCAGTCTCCACCACGGTGTAGGGGATGCCCTTCTTCTCCTTCACCAGCTTGCCCACCAGCGCCGTCTCCACGTTGTAGGTGTGGCAGGCCTGCAGGATGATATCCACCACGCCGTCCACATGGAACTCGTCAATGAGCTTATCCAGCATGGCCAACCGGTTGGGGTTGGGGGACATGCAGGAGCAGCCGATGCCCAGATACCGCCGGGCCAGAGCGTCGTAGACGTCGGGATTCTCCTCGTCGGTGAGGAGCATGGATTTCAGGCCGCTGCAATTCTCAAAGGCCACCACCACAGCGCCGGCGTCCTCAATGGCCCGGATGACCTTCAGGGCTGCGCCGCCGGAGGGGGAGCCCGTCACCAGGATACGGGGCTTCTTGCCCTCGTTTTTGCCGGCGGCGTACTCCGCCTCGATCTGGTCCGCCAGATCGTTGATGCGGGCAGGCAGGGACTCCACGTCCATGTTGAAGCCGCTGCCGTAGGCGGTATTGACGATGTTCAGACCGCTGACGGGGGCGGGATCGTTGGCCATGAGGTACTGCAGCCGCAGCAGGGACTTGGTGATCTCGTTGTTCAGGTGGATCTCGTGGCGGATGGCCTCCTCGGTGATGGTGGTCTCGAAGCGCCGCTCCAGCTCCTCCTTGAACCGAATGATCTCCCGGCGGTACATGGCGATGCCCTCCTCGGACTGCCGGTTGGGCAGCTCGATGACGTAGACGGGCTTGAAATCCGCCAGCATCTCATACATCTTCTTCTTGCCGTCGCAGGTGGTCTCGCCCACCACCAGATCGGAGAAGTAGAAGAAGGGACACTTGTCCGTCTTGGCGAAGCCGTAGCTGGACTTGATGAGGGGACACAGGTTCCGGGGCAGATCCTTCTCGGCGTCGGGGATGGTCTCATCCGACACGGAGCACAGGCCCACCACCGCGGCGCCCATGGCACGGGGCAGTTCCTTGGGGAGGTAGGTGCAGAAGGCACCCACCACAGGCACGCCCTGCTCCTTCAGCTTCTTGATGGCCAGAAAGGAGTTTCTCCGCTGATCGGCAAACTCTTCAAAAATTTCCGGCAGATCCTTTTTCAGTTCAACCATATGCTTGATCCTTTCTTTTCACATATATCCTGACCGGTTGGAGCCGGTCCTGTTCATTTACCGATTGATCCGCTTCCAGCCCAGCACTGCAGCGCCGATGGCGCCGTTATACTGGCACAGGGGATGGGCAGTGACGCTCTCTACCCCCAGATACCGGGCCAGCACCTCCCGCACCACCTGCGACTGAGCCAGTCCGCCGGAGAAGAACACCTTGGGGTGCTCCGGGGCCAGCTTCTGGGCAAAAATAGCGGTGCGGCGGCAGATGGAGTAGATGCACCCCAGAGCGATGCTGCCGGGAGGCGTCTCCTGTGCCAGCAGACCGATGATCTCGCTCTCGGCAAACACGGCGCACATACTGTTGATGGTCACCGGCTCCGCCCCCTCCACAAAGGTGTCGATGGAGGCGATGTCGCTGCCCACCCGGCTCATAGTCATTTCCAGAAACCGGCCCGTTCCAGCGGCGCACTTGTCATTCATCAGGAAGTCCTTCACCTGTCCGCCGGCGGGATCCAGCAGGATCACCTTGCTGTCCTGCCCGCCGATGTCGATGACCGTGTCGCAGCCGGGGCAGAGAAAAGCGGCCCCGGCTCCGTGGCAGGTGATCTCCGTGATGGACTTGTCCGCCTCCGGCAGCAGCGCCCGGCCATAGCCGGTGGCCACCACAAAGGCGGTGTCGGGGGTCCTCAGTTCCTCATAGAGCCGATGGATGACCCGGCCGGGGGTGGAGCCGCTGGGCTCCATCCGAAAGTCCACGATCTCCTGTCCGTCAAACAGCACCGCCTTGGTCATGGCGGAGCCGGAATCGATTCCCATAGTGAGCAATTTTGCCTGCCTCCTGTTGTGCCTTGACGGCACGATATCTTCAAAGCTTCGGAATAACCGTCCTGATCGCATGGTTCACCCACTGGCAGCGATCTGCCGAAGCACTTTGCAACAGAGATTCTACCATCAGCCTCCACCAGTGGCAAATAGCGATTTCAGGAGATAAGGCCGTGCTATCGGTGTTTTCGATTCAAATTATGTATACAAAATTGTATTACGATATGCCGGAGGCACACGGCGATAAAAGGGGGAGTGAGACCCCCATGGCGGGCCGCCGCAAAAAAAGAGCGCCCCATCGGGGCGCTCCTCTGTGCAACCTTATTTTTCCGCCTGCGTCTCACAGTAGATGCAGCGGTAGACCCGCTTTTCCTGGTCGGTGAGCACGAACTCCTGGGGCAGCTCCTGCTCCACGGAGGTGATGCACCGGGGATTCTTGCAGCGCAGCACGCCCCGGATGCGCTCCGGCAGCTTCAGGGTGCGCTTTTCCACCAGCTGGCCGTCCCGGATACTGTTGACGGTGATGCTGGGGTCCACGTAGCCGATGAGATCCCAGTCCAGCTCCATCTCACGGTCGATCTTGATGATGTCCTTGCGGCCCAGCTTGCCGCTGGTGACGTTTTTCAGGATGGCCACGGTGCAGTCCAGCTTGTCCAGCCCCAGAATGCGATACAGCTCCATGGCCTTTCCGGCGGAGATATGGTCGATGACGATGCCGTTCTGAATGGAATCAATAATCATGATGATGCCCTCCCTTTCAAGCGATGTTCAGCAGCTTCAGGATCAGCGCCATGCGGATGTACTTGCCGTACTGCACCTGCTTGAAGTAGCAGGCACGGGGGTCCTCATCCACCGCCACAGAGATCTCATTGACACGGGGCAGGGGATGCAGGATCCGCAGGTCCGGCTTGGCGTTTTTCAGCTTCTCCGGGGTGAGGATGTAGCTGTCCTTCAGGCGCAGGTAGTCCTCCTCGTTGAAAAACCGCTCCCGCTGGACACGGGTCATGTAGAGGATATCCAGCTCCGGCATCACCTCATCCAGAGAGGTGGACTGGATGTAGGGGATGTTCCTGCTCTTGATGTACTGCTCCTTGACGTAGCGGGGCAGCTTCAGCTCCTCCGGGGAGATCAGCACGAAGCGGATGCCGGTATAGCGGCTCATGGCGGCCACCAGAGAGTGGACGGTGCGGCCGAATTTCAGGTCACCGCACAGGCCGATGGTCAGATCGTCGAAGCGGCCCTTCTCCCGGTGGATGGTCAGCAGATCCGTCAAGGTCTGGGTGGGGTGGTTGTGTCCACCGTCTCCGGCGTTGATGATGGGTACCAGCGAGTGGCGGGAGGCCACCAGCGGAGCGCCCTCCTTGGGGTGGCGCATAGCGATGATATCGCTGTAACAGCTGACGGTGCGGATGGTGTCGGACACGCTCTCGCCCTTGGCGGCGGAGGAGCTGCTGGCGGAGGAGAAGCCCAGCACCTGCCCGCCCAGACTCAGCATGGCGCTCTCGAAGCTGAGACGGGTGCGGGTGGAGGGCTCAAAGAACAGAGTGGCCAGAATTTTGCCGTCACACTTGTGGGCATAGGCGGCAGGATGGTCGATGATGTCGCAGGCGGTGTTCACCAGCTCCATGATCTCCTCCGGGGACAGCTGCAAAATGTCAATGAGATGGTTCATACGGTTCATTCTCCTTTTCTGATCCAGTTTTCGTCGGAGGGGTCATCCCGGAAGGCCAGCAGCCGGGCCACGTCTCCCTGCGTGATGTATCCCTGCTGGACGCCCACCTGAGCGATGGTGTCCAGATCGGTGAGGCTGACGCACTTGACACCGGCCTCTGCCAGCCGCTGGCGGCCCTTGGCCATGCCGTAGGTGAAGATGCTGATGACGCCCAGCACCTCCGCTCCGGCGGCCCGCAGGGCGGCCACAGTGTCCAGCACGCTGCCGCCGGTGGAGATCAGGTCCTCGATGACCACCACCCTCTCGCCGGGGGTCAGCTTGCCCTCGATCTGGTTCCTGCGGCCGTGATCCTTGCTGCCGGAGCGGACGTAGCCCATGGGCAGGCCCAGCAGATGGGCGGCGATGGCGGCATGGGCGATACCGGCGGTGGCGGTCCCCATAAGCACCTGCGCCTCCGGGTACTCCCGGCGGACGGTGTCGGCAATGGCCTGCTCCACCTCATTCCGGGCCTCCGGAGCGGTGAGGATCAGGCGGTTGTCGCAGTAGATGGGGCTTTTGATGCCGCTGGCCCAGACAAAAGGCTCGTCGGGTCGCAGAAACACCGCTCCGATGGAGAGCAGGTGCCGGGCAATGTGGGTGCGGATGTTGTCCATAAGTTCCTCCTATTCCTGCAGCAGAAGCTGCTTGAGCTCGTGAAGATCGGCGGCCAGATAGTCGACTCCGGCGTTTTCCAGTTCCTCCCGGCCGCCGTAGCCGTAGAGAACGCCGATGGCGGGCAGACCGTTTTCATGGGCGCCGGCGACGTCGAAGCGGCGGTCGCCCACCATGACGGCGGGGCCGTCCGTGCCGCTGCGGCGCAGGGCATCGGCCACCACGCTGCCCTTCCGGGCGCTGGCCCGGTCCTCCCTCTGTGCGCCGCAGATGCGGTGGAAGTAAGCGGCCAGACCGAAGTGCTCCATGATGCGCAGGGCGAATTCCTCCGGCTTGGAGGTGGCGATGACCAGCTTCTGCCCGGCCTTTTGCAGGCTTTCCAGAAATTCTGCCATGCCCTGGTAGGGGATGTTCTCCGCCCAGCCCTGCCGGGAGAAGTACACTCGGAAATCCCGGATGGCCCGATCCGTCTGCTCCTCCGTCAGGCCGAACAGCTCCGGGAAACTCTCGTGGAGGGGCGGGCCGATGAAAGGGGTGAGGGTATCTGGGTCAGCGATGATGCCCTGCTGCCGCAGGGCGTAGGCCACGGCGCAGGTGATGCCCTCCTTGGGGTCCGTCACCGTGCCGTCTAAGTCGAAAAGTACCGTGTTCCAGCGCATCAGTCCACAAACTCCCTCACGCAGCGGCGATAGGCAGCCACGGGGTTCTCCGCCTGCGTGATGGGGCGGCCCACCACGATGTAGTCAGAGCCCAGTTCACGGGCCTTGGCGGGGGTAGTGACCCGCTTCTGATCTCCGGCATCCCCTCCGGCGAACCGTACACCGGGGGTCACCGTCAGAAAGCTGGCCCCGCAGCGCCGATGGATGGCTCCGGCCTCCAGCGGGGAACAGACCACACCGTCCAGCCCTGCCGCAGCGGCGTTGGAGGCATAGCTAAGCACCACCTCCTCCAGCGGGGCGTGGATCAGAAGCTCCCGCTCCATGCGTTCCTGATCGGTGGAGGTCAACTGGGTGACGGCGATGAGCAGAGGGCGGGTGCCGTCGGGGCGGGTGAGGCCCTCCAGAGCGGCGGTCATCATGGCGGCGGTACCGGCGGCGTGGAGGTTGATGATGTCCACGTCCAGCGCCGACAGGGCGGCCATGGCCTTTTTTACCGTGTTGGGGATGTCGTGGAGCTTCAGATCCAGAAAGATGCGGTGGCCCCGGCGGCGGATCTCCCGGACGATGGCGGGACCCTCGGCGTAAAACAGCTCCATGCCCACCTTGACGAAGGGCTTCTCCTCTGTGAAGCGGTCCAGAAAAGCCAGTGTTTTCTCCCGGCTGTCGAAGTCCAGTGCAATGATAACGTCTTTACCCATGATGTGCTCCTCCTATGATATCCGTAAGCTGCTGAATGCCGTACCGCTCCATGGCGGCAGGCAGGTCCTGTATGATTTTCCGGCAGGCGCAGGGTTCCACCAGATTGGCGGCTCCCACGCCCACGGCGGTGGCCCCGGCCAGCATCAGTTCCAGCACGTCTTCGGCGGTGCTGACGCCGCCCATGCCCACGATGGGAATGTCCACGGCCTCGTAGACCTGATACACCATCCGCACCGCCAGCGGAAAGATGCCGGGGCCGGACATTCCGCCGGTACCGTTGGCCAGCAGGGGGCGGCGATGTTTCAGGTCGATCCGCATCCCCGGCAGGGTGTTGATGAGGCTGACGCCGTCGGCCCCGGCCTCCTGACAGGCCCGTGCCACGGCAGCGATATCCGCCGCGGCCGGGGAGAGCTTCATGATGACCGGCTTTTTCGTCACGTCACGGACGGCCCGTGTGACGGCAGCTGCCGTCTGGGGCTCGGCTCCGAAGGCGGCTCCGCCGCCGTGGACGTTGGGGCAGGAGATGTTCACCTCCAGCCAGCCCACCTGATCCTCACCGTCCAGCTGTCGGCAGACCTGAGCGTATTCCTCTACGGAAAAGCCGCTGACGTTGGCCATCACCGGCTTGTGAAAGACCTCCCGCAGACGGGGCAGCTCCTCCCGGATGACGGCCTCTACGCCGGGATTTTGCAGTCCTACGGCGTTCAGCAGCCCTCCGGCGTACTCAGCGATGCGGGGGGTGGGGTTTCCGTACCGGGGGGCGAGCGTCGTCCCCTTGAAGGAGAAGGTCCCCAGACAGTTGATGTCGTAGATCTGTGCAAATTCATACCCATAGCCGAAGGTGCCGCTGGCGGGGATGACGGGATTCTCCAGCGGCAGGCCGCAGAGGGTGACGGCGGTATTTACCATACGATCTCCTCCCTTCGCAGGACGGGGCCGTCCTTGCAGATGCGCTTGTGGCCGTACTTGGTGCGGCAGGTGCAGCCCATGCAGGCCCCGAAGCCGCAGCCCATGCGCTCTTCAAAGCTGAACTGCCCATCGGTGCGGCAGCGCTGCCACACGGCGTGGAGCATGGCCTCCGGCCCGCAGGTATAGAGGTGGGTGTAATTCACGCCCTCCATACCGTCGGTGACAAGACCGCAGATCCCGGCGCTGCCGTCGGCGGTGAGGAGGCGGACGGTGACGCCCAGCGCATGGAGCTCCTCCACCAGAAAAATATCTGACGCCCGGTTGTAGCCCAGCACCGCCGTGACCTGACGATGCTCCGCCGTCAGGCGGCGGGCCAGTCCGTACAGGGGCGGGATGCCGACGCCGCCGCCCACCAGCAGGGGGCGCTCCCCGGCGAGAGACGTGTCGTAGCCGTTGCCCAGCCCTGTCAGCACATCCAACTCCGTTCCGGCGGGGAGATGGGTCATGGCCGCCGTGCCGTGGCCCAGCACCTTATAGATAAGGGTGGCGGCACCGGGCTCCCAGTCGCAGACGGAGATGGGGCGGCGCAGGTAGAAGCCGGAGAGCCTCAGGTTTACGAACTGACCGGGGGCCGTGATGGCCTCCGTGTCGCCGGTGAGACGTAGGCGGTAGGTGTCCGGCGTCAGGGGCGTATTTTCCGTAATGGTCCATGTGACCTGCTTCATGTGTGGTCCTCCTTGGAAAAGAGATCACCGTCCTGCCAGACGAGGCGGCCGTTGCAGACCGTCAGCAGGCAGCGGGCCTGTACCGGCCAGCCGGTGAAGGGGGTGGCCTTCCCCTGAGAGAGGAAGTCCGCCGGGTCGATGGGATACGAGGCCGACAGGTCAAAGACCGTGAAATCGGCGTGGGGGCCATCCATCTCCCCCTGCGGGAGGCCGAAGCGGCGGCAGGGAGCATCGTGGAGCAGCTCCATCAGACGGGGGAAGGAGAGCAGGCCCGGCTTTACCAGATAGGTATACAGCAGGGGGAAGGCGGTCTCCAGCCCCACGATGCCCATGGCGCTCTTCTCCAGCCCACGGGACTTCTCCTCGGTGCTGTGGGGGGCGTGATCGGTGGCGATCATGTCGATGGTGCCGTCGGCCAGCCCCTCCAGCAGGGCCTCCCGGTCGGCGGGACTGCGGAGAGGGGGATTCATCTTGAAGCGGCCGTCCTCCTGCAGCATGGTTTCGTCCATCAGCAGATAGTGGGGGGCCGTCTCACAGGTGACGTCCAGCCCCTCGGCCTTGGCCCGGCGGATCAGGGCCACGCTCTCCTTGGTGGAGATGTGGCAGACGTGGTAGCCGCAGCCGGTCTGGCGCACCAGCTCTAAATCCCGCCGGATCTGCCCCCACTCGCTTTCGGAGCAGATGCCCCGGTGGCCGTGGGTGCGGGCGTAAGCCCCGTCGTGGATGTAGCCCCCGTGGAGGAGGGAATTGTCCTCGCAGTGGGCCACGATGAGCTTATGAAGCCCCTTGGCGGTCTCCATGGCAAGGCGCATCTGCGCCTCGCTCTGCACACCTCGCCCGTCGTCGGAGAAGGCCGCCACATAGGGGGCCATGGCCGCCATGTCCGACAGCTCCTCCCCCAGCTGGCCACGGGTGATGGAGCCATAGGGCAGCACCCGGATGGCGGCATCCCGGCGGATCAGGGCCAGCTGCTGCTCCAGATGGGGCAGGCTGTCCGGCACCGGGTCCAGATTGGGCATGGCACACACCGTGGTGTATCCGCCGTGAGCGGCGGCTTGGGTGCCGCTGGACATGGTCTCCTTATAAGAAAAGCCCGGCTCACGAAGATGTACGTGTACATCAACGAAACCGGGACATATCACAAAAGAAGAGGCGGGAATATGAACGGGAGAAACACTGGTGCCGTGTTGGATCTCAAAAGAAAAAACAGCATCCCCACGGGTGAGAACACCTCGGCGGAATATCTGGGCATCCTGAAAAACGACGGTCACGGTCATCACCTCCGCATGGCAAATTTTTCTTAGATTATCACACAGCGGGCCGCTTGTCAAGACGGGCCGCCACGATTTTTGTCACATTTTTCGTTGCGTTTTGACCGGGGATATGATACCATGCAGAAAAAACCACAGCGGCGCAGTGCTGTGCCGGGAAGGAGCCTTTATGAAAAAAACGCCCAAACCCAGAGATACGGTCCAGCGGCTGAAGGAGACCATTCATAAGCAGCCAGCGGTGTTCGCCGTATATGTGGCCCTGCGGTTGATCGTGCTGGCGGAGCTGGTAATGTCCATCATCCGGGGCGAATATGAAAGCGCTTTCATCTGCCTGCTGGTGCTGGCGCTGTTCATCCTGCCGTTTTTCATTCAGCAGAACTTCGGTATCCAACTGCCGTCGGTGCTGGAGATCATTATCCTGCTGTTCATCTTCGCAGCGGAGATACTGGGGGAGCTGGAGTGTTACTTCATCACCTACCCCAACTGGGACTCCATGCTCCACACCACCACGGGCTTCCTCTGTGCCGCCACGGGCTTTGCCCTTATCGACATCCTGAACCGCAACAGCCGCATCAAGTTCCAGCTGTCGCCGGTATATGTGGCGCTGGCGGCCTTCTGCTTCTCCATGACCGTGGGGGTGCTGTGGGAGTTTTTCGAGTTCGGCATGGACCGGGTGTTCCATCTGGATATGCAGAAGGACACCGTGGTGCAGAGCATTACCTCCGTGATGCTGGACCCCACCAACAGCAACACCCCCATCACCATCGACGGCATCCACTCGGTGGCCGTCAACGGCACGGATCTGGGCTTTGACGGGTATCTGGATATCGGGCTGTACGATACCATGGAGGATCTGTTCGTCAACTTCATCGGTGCCGTGATCTTCAGCGTCATCGGCTACTTCTACATCAAGCACCGGGGCAAGGGAAAGCTGGCGCAGGCATTTATCCCCACCCTGTCGGAGGACGAGGACAAGGAGACATCGCTGCCGGAGGGAGACCCCGGAGCGCCGCCGGAATCGGAATAACGACAAAGAGGCAGGCACTTTTGTGCCTGCCTCTTTTGCTATAAGGGGTCAATCGTCCTGCTCCATATCGTATTCCAGTACAGCGCTGGTATAGGCATCGATGACATATTCGTACTCCATGCCATCCGCCTTGAATTCCACCTCGTATACCCAGCGGCCATCCTCGTCATCCAGCTCCACATCCATGTCGTAGGCCCGACTCTCTGACACACCGGCGTGGGTCAGGGCAGCGGCCTTGGCTGCGGCGTGGCCGATCTGCCCGGTGGGCTGGGCATCATCGTCGTCATCGTCGTAGTCATCATCATGGTCATCGTGGTCATCCGCATCGTCGTGACCGTCCGGCTCCACATAGGAGGTGAGCACAGCGCCGGTATAGGCATCGATGCGATACTCGTACTCCGTACCGCTGCGGTCCTCCAGCTCCACCTCGTAGTGGGCGGGAACCTCGTCCAGCTCAGCGTCCACCTCCTGCTTGGTCAGCTGGTCGGCGGACTGCCCGCAGGTGAGCAGGGCGATCTCCAGTGCTCGCTCCATGCCGATGGGCATGGCAGGAGCGCCGGTCTCGGCCAGATCCTTCAGCTCACCGATGGAGAGCCTGGACAGCTCCTCAAAGGACAGACTGTTGTTCAGGGCGAGGATACGGTTCACCAGCGCCGCCTTGCCGGTGGAGATGTGGTGGTCCTTGGCCTGCTTCTCCAGAGACGTGTCCTGCGTGACCGTCTGGGTCAATACGGAGGCCTGAGAGGCGCTGTCCCGCAGGATGCCGTCCACGGCGGCGGAGAGGTCCTGCTGCAGTCGGTGAGCCCGGCTCTGATCCCGATCCTCTACGGAGATCATGATGGCGGAGGAGATGCTCTCCAGATAGCCGTTGCGGACCAGACTGCCGACGATGGCGTTTACTGCCACATCCAGCTTGGCCCCCTTCAGATCCTCGCCGTCGCCCATATCCGCCAGAATGGCATGGGCGTCGTCGTTCATAGGCACGCAGGCCAGAACCTTTTCATTTTGGTTGACCCGCAGCTCGATGCTGGGGTTGACGTCGATGGAGACCACGGAGGCCACAGCATTGGCCTGCCGCAGAAACAGTCCGCCGCCGCACAGCAGCAGAAGGGCCAGACAGGCCGCCATCGCCATCCATTTTTTCAGGGAGTGAGGTTTTGTTTTCATGGGGATTTCCGTTCCTTTCCGCTTCTCACAGCGGGAGAGAACGCCGTCCACGTCATGGGGGGCTGTTTTTTCCAGCGCTTGTGCAAGGCACTGTTCCAGCTTTTCATTTGTCATGGGCGTTATCTCCTTCCAGATCAGCACGCATTTTTCGGATTGCTCGGTGATACTTCGACAGGACGGTGGGGAGGGGCAGCTCCAGCAGAGCGGCGATCTCCCGGTGTTTTAGCCCGGTGACGGCATGGAGCAGTACGATGCGCCGCTCCTCCTCCCCCAGACGGGACAGAACGTGCTGCAGCAGCGTTCGCTCCTCTGTGGTCAGACCGGTCTCCTGCTGGGGAATGGCGTCCCATTCTGCCTCGCTGAGAACGGCGTGGCGCTCCGTGCGCCGCAGACGCATCAGGCACAGATTCCGGCAGACCGTCAGCAACCAGCCCATGGGAGAGCCGGTGGGGCGATACTGCGGGGCGTGATCCCACACATGAACGAATACATCCTGCGTGATATCCTGTGCGTCGTGGGTGTTTTTCAGGTACGACAGCGACAGACCATACACCGCCGTTCGGGTGAGATGGTAGAGCTGCGCCAGCGCATCCTGCTGCCCGGCGGCGATGGCGGCCAGCAGCTCCGTCAGATGAGCACTGCTGCCGGCATATTCGGTTGTGGCGGGCCATGCAGTCATAGGCTTTTATCTCCTGTCATCCCTGTAATGCGTGGAGATGCGGTTTTATTGCGTGAAAAATAAAAAAATTTGCCAAGCCCGCAAAGAGGGACTCTGCGGGCCTGACAGACAGCTTAATTGTTGCCGGTGGGGATATAGGGCAGCAGGGCGGCGGCCACGCCGGAGATGGGCATGGTCTGCAGCCAGATGCGGCCGGGGCCGGTGAGAACGGTGTTGAACAGGCCCTCGCCGCCCAGCAGCTTGTTCTTCATGCCGGGAACCTGCCGGATCTCCATCTGCACCCCGGCGGTGAAGCCCGCCACGTTGCCGGTGTCCACCACGATCTGCTGACCCGGCTGGAGGTCGTACTCCACCAGCGTGCCGTCGATCTCGGCAAAAGCCATGCCGCTGCCGCTGAGGCGCTGCATGATGAAGCCCTCGCCGCCGAAGAGGCCTGCGCCCAGCCGCTGGTTGAAGTGGATGGACAGCTCTACTCCCGGCACGGCGGCCAGAAAGGCACTCTTCTGGAGGATCATATCGTGGCCGGGAGTGATGGCGATCTCCTTGATCTGGCCGGGGAAGCTGGAGCCGAAGGCGATCATCCCGGCGCCGTGAGCGGTGTAGATGTTCTGGAACATACTCTCGCCGGAGAACATTTTAGAGAACATCCGCCCCAGTCCACCGCCATGGGTCTGCATCTCCATATTAGGGCTCATCCAGACCATGGAGCCACGCTCCGTGACCATCTGCTCGCCGTCTTCCAGCTGACAGATTACCACGGGGAAGGGAGTGCCTTTGATTTCATAACGCATGGTGGTATCCTCCTTACGATTTTCCGGCAGAGAAGGGGAGAACCTCCGCCGTGTGTTTCTTGGTATGGCTCCAGTATAGCAGAGAAACGGAACGAAAGGAAGAAGAAAATATACCCGAAGCCTTACATTTTGCAAGAAGCGGCTCAGGACTCCGTCGTCTCCGGCTCCTTGCGGAGGGTCTTGCCGATGCAGAGAAAGTACACCAGATGCTCTGTCTGCCGCGCCGACAGCGTGCTCCATTTTGCGGGCATCCTTGGCAGCGGTGCAACAAAATTCTCTCCGCTCAGATGAGAGCTGGCGGATGCGGCCAAGGTGGTGACGAAGCTGGAGCGCATCGAGTATGTGGAGGATCCGCATCTGGGCAAGGACTCCTACTGCGTGGTGGAGAGGCACGCAGACGGCGGGGCGTGCAGTGTGCCGGACTACGCCGCCATCAAGCTCTTCCGCCACATCGTGCAGGGAGAGGGGCCGGACACCATCGTCCGGGAGATCGACGAGGCCATCCAGGCGCTGCCGGAGGGGTATGACACGGTGTGTACGGACGGGATATTCTCTCAGGGGGAGTGGCAGCTGCTGTCCATTGCACGGGCCGCAGCGGCAGACCCCGCTGTGCTGCTGCTGGATGAGATCACTGCCAATCTGGATGCCGAGACGGAGGCCCGTGTACGGGAGGCCCTGCGTCAGGCATCCCGTGGGCGCACCGCCCTCTCCGTTTCCCACCGCATCTATGAGAGTCTTGGCGGCAGGACTGTGGAGATTCTGCCTCAGGGACAGTAAATATTGGGAGCGCAGCCCCGGAGGTCGTAAGACCTCCGGGGCTGCAAAATGCTGGGGAAAGAAACGGTTGACAGTGCCGATGGGTTCTGCTATGATGGGCTGTGGTCAAAAAAGACCTATTTCAGCCATCAACGGAGGTGAATGTTCATGGATAGCTGCGGAAGTACAGGACGAAGCCGGGTATGCGGCCCGCAGAGACACAGGGTGTGGTCATCCATGGACAGGAGCTGACCACATTCTGTTTTGTTGTGTCCTTCTGCACCGCACCGGAGACGTCTTGCTGTGGCAACTATCTCTGAGGCGGTGTATTTTTGCGCCCATTTTGCCCAAAGTAGCGTCAAAGGAGGACAAGAATATGATGAACAGAATGGTAAACAAGGAGTTCGCACAGGAGATCGCAGCGGTCATCCGCACGGCCCAAAACGGGGACCGTCTGCCGGAGCTGCTGAAGCACTATCACCAGCGAGATGTGGCCAAGGCCGTCACCCTGCTGACGGATGCGGAGCGGGAGCGGTTGTTCCGGCAGTTGGACGACCGGACGCTGGCAGAGATATTCCCCTATCTGGACGATGCCTCCCGCTATCTGGCGGAGCTTCCGGCGGCGCTGGCGGCAGAAATGATAGCCGACATGGACACGGCGGATGCGCTGGATATGCTGCGGGAGCTTCCGGAGGAGAAGAAACAGACCCTGGCCGCACATCTGGACGACGATACCCGGAAGGATGTCCGGCGGCTGCTGGCCTTTCATCAGGAGGAGATCGGCAGCCGCATGAGCGGCAATTTCGTCTGCATCCCGGATACGCTGACCGTCTGCGGCGCCATGAACGAGCTGGTGCGGCAGGCCGGTGAGCACGACAATATCTCCACGCTGTATGTGGTGGACGGCAGCGGCGTCTTTGCCGGGGCCATCGACCTGAAGGATCTGATCATCGCCCGTGAAAACGATCCGCTGAGCGGGATCATCCGCCGCAGCTATCCCTATGTGCTGGCCCACGAGCGGGTGGAGGACTGCATCGACCGGATCGCAGAGTATGAGGAGGATTCCCTGCCGGTGCTGACGGAGGACGGAAGGATCGCCGGTATCCTCACCGCTCAGGATCTGGTGGAGCTGGTGGATGACGCCATGGGCGACGACTACGCCAAGCTGGGCGGCCTGACCTCGGAGGAGGACCTCCGGGAGCCTGCCGCCGTCAGTATGAAAAAGCGTCTGCCGTGGCTCATCGTGCTGCTGTTTCTGGGCATGGGCGTTTCATCGGTGGTGGGCATCTTCGAGTCCGTGGTGGCGGTGCTGCCCATCGTCATCTGCTTCCAGTCGCTGGTGCTGGATATGGCGGGCAACGTCGGCACCCAGTCGCTGGCCGTCACCATCCGGGTCCTCATGGACGAGAACCTTACCCTGAAGGAGGAACTGGCCCTGCTGGGCAAGGAGATGCGGGTGGGTCTTCTCAACGGCGGGTGCCTGGGACTCATGGCGCTGGCGGTGCTGGGGGTTTACATCCATGCGTGCAAGGGCTATGCGTGGGGGCCGGCTTTTCTGATCTCCGGCTGCGTTGGGGTGTCGCTGGTGGTGGCCATGGTGATCTCCAGCCTTGTGGGGACGATGGTTCCCATGCTGTTTCATAAGATCCACATCGATCCGGCGGTGGCCTCCGGCCCGCTGATCACAACGGTCAACGATCTGGTGGCCGTGGTGACCTACTATGGACTGGCCCTGCTGTTTCTGGTGAATATGTTCCATCTGTGAAAAAAGAAGTACCCCTGTAACCTGACGGTTACGGGGGTACTTGTCATAACGCAACACGATCCGCATGGAGGTATACGCTTTTTTTCGCAACTGCCCGCAGGGACAGATACTGCCAGTCGTTCTGACTGCTGCAATCCGGATTGACGTTGGCGATCTCCTCGTCCTCCGTACCATCCGAATACTAAAAACGCAGCACGATCCCGAATCTGCGGCTTGTGCCGGAGGTCAGCGGCACGGAATCACCTTTGGCCCAGCATCCTGATGCATGGACATCTCCAGCGCTGCCGGAAATAAGAATGTTTTGATAAGCCTGTTTGATAGAACGACACCCAGTGCTCTCCGTTTTTCCCGGATTCTACCCGATCCTGCATTCTGAACATGATGCCCTTGTTCTTATTGGCCTCATACCATGTCTGGGCAATGTGGGCGATATATCGTTTTCCGCCCTGATTCACAGACTGATGAACTTCTACATCGGCACCACACAGGCTGGGGGCAACAAATTTGTCTCCCTGATGCTGGCCTGTGCCCGCCACATGGCGAAGCCCAGTGAGGCTGCAAGAAATACATGAACAGGAAGCATTTGGAGGCGGCTCTGGATGACGTCTCTATTGCCGGCTGACTTCACTCAGCCGGAGCCTGCAAACAGTTTTGCGCATAAATCTTGACGGGACCCCCGCCCTTGTAAAGAGCCGATGTGGAGCAGACGCGGATAAGATCCGCCCGTCGGGGCAAAAGGAAAAACGGCAGGCATCCTGCGATGCTTGCCGCTTTTCTGGTACGCCCGACTGGATTCGAACCAGCGGCCTACAGAGCCGGAGTTATCAGACCGTCAAGCCGGAAAGCCCTGCGGCGCAAGGGCTTGGTTGAGATTGCACAAATTTCCGCCATTTTGAAGAAAAAACCTCGGAAGCCTTGCCTTGCAAGGCTTCCGAGGTTTTTTGCGATAGTAGTCAAATAGTAGTCTGAGCAGGTCACACGTCACGCAGCTCGATTCAACTGAGTGGCCCTATCGATAAACTCCTTCATGTCTTCAATGTAGGTGTATAAAGTAACACAAAAAACAACAGATAGACGCCACAATTCCGTAATGATTGATGCTTGACAGTCTCCTGAAAGAATGCTATAATAATATGCGTAAAATTTGAGTGGACTTTTTCCGGATTCGGTCATCTTTTTGCCACACAGCTATCTTGTGATAGCCGTGTGGCTTTTTTGTTGCCTGTATCTCGGAAGTATTAGCAGAATGGAGGACTATATCTGTATGGAAAAAAATTTTTTGTCTCTTATCAAGACGCGCCGTAGTGTACGGGCTTATAAATCGGAACCTGTCCCTTCCAAGGCTTTGGACGCTGTACTGGAAGCAGGGACTTACGCTCCTACCGGCGGAGGACATCAATCTCCAACCATCATTGCAATTACAGACCCCAAATATAGGCGGGAGATTGCAAAACTAAACGCAGAAGTGATGGGGAGCAACACAGACCCTTATTATGGCGCACCTGTCGTGATCCTGGTTTTGGCAGATGGCTCCGCAAGTACCTTTGTGGAGGACGGAAGCTGCGTCCTCGAAAACATGATGCTCGCCGCCCATGCCCTTGGACTGGGAACTGTATGGGTACATCGGGAACGTGAGATTTTTGACAGTGAAAGTGGCAAGGCTCTCCTGCGGGAGTGGAAGCTGCCGGAAACCTTGCGCGGTGTCGGGGCGGTTGCATTGGGGTATCCAGCCCGGGAAGCCAGTCAACCCGCAGCACGCAAACAAAACTATATCGTTCGGATTTAATGATCCTGCTGTCCGGCGCAATTTTTTGCGCCGGACGCTTTGTGGAGAGGAGGGAAAGTATGCAGACCAATAATAAAATGGCGGTCGCTCCTGTTGGAAAGCTCATCTGGCAAATGTCGATACCGCCGCTGATTTCCGTGTTCCTGCAATATTCCTATAATCTGATAGACAGCGCGTTTGTAGCGCGGCTGAGTGAAAATGCTTTGACGGCGGTTTCCCTGTCGTTTCCCATTACAACACTGATGAATGCAGCGTCTATCTGGATCGGTGTCGGCGTGAATGTGCTGATAGCAGGGTATCTTGGACAGAAAAAGCAGGATGAGGCAAATGCAACTGTCACACATGGATTGTTACTGGCCTTTGGAATTGGTGCTTTGCTCAATCTTCTGGCATTACTGATTATGAAACCCTATTTTCGGGCATTCACCAATAATGAAGAAATTTATCAGCTGAGCATCGCCTATATGAGTGTGTGCTCCTTCATGCAAATTCCCAATATGGTGCATATCGCCATCCAGAAGATGATACAGGCCACCGGGAACATGGTCGCTCCCATGTGGTTCCAGATCGCGGGCGTGGTCGTCAACTTCGTGTTTGACCCCATTCTGATTTTTGGGATTGGTATTTTCCCGGCTATGGGAATCCGCGGCGCTGCGGTAGCTACCGTTGCAGGCTATCTGCTGTCCATGATTTTGGCATTTGCTTTACTGCTGGGCAAAAAGCAGAAAGTGCAGGTAAAAATCAAAGGCTTTCATTTGCAAAAGTGGCTGATTGGCCGTATTTTCACCCTTGGACTGCCGTCTTTTATTATGAATGCCCTTAGTTCTTTTATGGTGACTTTTGTAAACTTTTTTCTGGTCGCCTATTCCGATACGGCAATCGCTTTCTTCGGTGCGTATTTTAAGGTGCAGCAGTTGATTGTCATGACGGTCAACGGGCTGATCCAGGGCTGTCTTCCTATTATGCGGTTCAACTACGGTGCGGGAAACAGAGATAGGCTGCACTCTGCTTTCCGCTACGGAACCGCTTTGGTCTCCGGTATGATGATACTGGGAACATTGACCGTCATCCTCTTTCCGGCGCAGCTTTTGGGATTATTTACGGCGTCGGAAGCCATGCGCTCCTTTGGAATATCCGCTATGCGGATTATGGCGGTCAGCTACCTGTTCTGCGGATGGTCTACCATGATCTCCACCTATCTTCAGGCAACAGAACAGGTCTTTCCAAGTATACTGATTCAGCTACTGCGTCAGTTTCTGCTGCTCATTTCATTCATGTGGGGTCTGGAAAAACTCCTGAAGATTACAGGGATCTGGCTGTCCTTCCCTGTCACAGAAACGGCAACATTCGTTCTGGCGCTTCTGATCTTCCGAGCAGGCAGAAAAAAAGAAACGCTTTGCAGCGGTACAAAAACACAGTAAGAACAGGAAAAGGAGAGACGATATGGAAATACATATTAAAAAAGGGCTGGATGCTCTGCAAACAGAAACCGTACTTCGCCTTCTATCACAGACCGTATGGGCATGCAACAGAAAGAAAGAAGCAATTATGGAGTCATGGAAACACTCTATCTGCTATGGAGCCTATACCGCCGACGGAAAACAAATCGGATTTGCAAGAGTGATAACAGACTATGCCACCCAGTATTATATTTGTGATGTTGTTGTGGATGCAGATTTCCGGCACAGGGGTGTGGGCGCCTCTCTCCTAAAGGCGATTACGGCAGAAGACACATACCGTTCCCTGCTGGGAATGCTGATCACGGAAGAGGCTGAACAGTTTTATGAACCCTTTGGCTTCCGAAAAGATCCGATCTGTTTTATGACAAGAAAAGAAACACCGGAGGCAATCACGAATGAATGAAACTTTTATGAAAGAAAAACCGGTATTACCGCTGATTTTATCCATGACCCTGCCTATGGTGTTATCCATGCTGGTCAATTCCCTCTACAACATTGTGGACAGTTTTTTCGTCGCGCAGATCAGCGAGGAGGCTATGACGGCATTATCGTTGGTTTACCCGGTTCAAAATTTTATCAATGCTGTTGGAATTGGATTTGGCGTTGGAATCAACGCCGTAATCGCCATTCATTTGGGCGCTGGGGATCATGAAAAAGCGGATCAGGCAGCCACGCAGGGACTTGTGCTTGCCGTGATTCATGGCGTTGTTATGACAGTCTGCTGTATTACGATCATGCCGGTTTTCCTGCGGATGTTTACTTCATCCGAAGCGGTCATTGAACTTGGCGTCCGCTATTCTGTCGTTGCGTTCGCCTTTACACTCATTGTTACCGTCAGCATGGCGTTTGAGAAATTGTTCCAGGCAGTAGGAAACATGAAAACAACCATGATAAGCCTGATGTGCGGGTGCATCACAAACATTGTCTTAGACCCCGTTCTGATTTTTGGCTATGGCCCATTCCCGGAAATGGGAATCGAAGGCGCTGCGCTGGCGACCGGCATCGGACAGGCTCTGACGCTGACGATTTACCTTGTAGTCTATCTTGCGCGGCCAATTCGCGTGCATATCCGCAGGCAGTACATTCTCCCCAGCAAAAAGATGGTAATAAAGCTGTACTCCATTGGCATTCCCGCAACCCTGAATCTCGCGCTTCCGTCTCTTTTGATTTCGGCGCTCAATGCGATTTTGGCGGCATATTCCGAAGTGTATATTCTGGTTTTGGGAATCTATTACAAATTGCAGACATTTGTCTATCTTCCAGCGAATGGCATTGTGCAGGGGATGCGCCCCCTGATCGGCTATAACTACGGCGCGGGGGAACACCAACGGGTCAGCCAGATCTTTAAGATCGTTTTGTGCATGAGTGGTATCATTATGGTGCTTGGGACAGTGATATGTCTGCTGATCCCCGGCCAGCTTATGGGGCTGTTTACCCACACAGAAGCGACGATTCAGGCCGGGGAAACAGCCCTGCGTATCATCGGCGCCGGTTTTATCGTCTCGGCGGTTTCCGTTACATCTTCCGGCGCACTGGAGGGACTTGGAAAAGGCGCTCCTTCATTACTGATTTCCCTTTGCCGGTATGTAGTGGTTATCATTCCGGCTGCGTTTTTACTCAGCAGGTTTTTCGGAGCGGTTGGCGTCTGGAATGCGTTTTGGATCACAGAAGCGATTACAGCAATCATTTCTATTTGTGTTTACTACAAGGCAATAGCACAAAGCCAGCTGAGCCCGTCAACAGTAAAATGAACGTTGCTTTGTGCCGCCGTTGACAGCCCCGTCTGCCTTTGCAGATAGGCAATCAAGGGGCGACAGCACGGAGTGCTGCCGCCCCGCACTATCATTCAGAGAGGGGGAATTTCCATGACCGAGATTGACGCCTATCAAGAGTATATCCGGTGCAAGCACAACGCCTTTTGTAAAGCTGTCATTCGCTATGCCGCCATCGGAAAATCATACGGCTGCGGCAGAAATGGGAACGGGAAATTCCCCTTGATTATCTAACAAATGAGAAGTTTATCCAATTTGCCGAACCGGAGCCGGACGAAGAACACCCCCTTATCCTCCAACTCAGGACGCTTGGTGGTGACGAGGCCCAGCACCACCTTCTTCTCACCGCTGACAGTGGCCAAAGGCTCGAAGCCGCCGCTGCGGGCATCGTCAAATTCCAGATAGTAGGCAGTCACGTTCTCACGGGCCAGCAGGGTCTTGGCCACGCTGTCATAAGCGCCGGAGCTGGCGTAGGTAGAGTGGAAGTTGCCCCGGCAGACATGGGTGTTGATGACCAGATCCTCCGGCTTGCCTTCAATGGCCAGATTGTTGGCGGCGAGCATCTGCTCCTTGATGGCCTCCAGCCCCTTCTCGTCGGTATCAAAGATCAGACAGGCACGGGGGTCTACCAGCATACCCCAGCTGCAATCGTCAAATTGCAGGTTGCGGCACCCAGCGGCATATACGTCATCAATGACCTTGCGGTAGCCCGCTGCCAGATCCTCCACCAGCTTTTCAATGTTGGGGTAGTATTTGCTGGTATTTTCCATTGCAAAGGGCATGACCATCTGCTCCAGAAACTGAGCGGGTGCGGGAATCGTCAGCTTGGCTACGGTGTTCTCGTCTTCCAGCGCCTTGACAAACCGGAAATGCTCCACAAAGGGATGGCTGTCCACTCCCACCTCTCCGGTGAGGTAGGTATCATCAAGCATTGCGTTCTCTCCATGGAACGGCAGCCCCTTCTCCGTGCGGCTGTGGCCCACACCGTGAAAGCCCCACATGAAGTCGAGGTGCCAGGTGGCACGGCGGAATTCGCCGTCGGTAATTACGTGGTATCCAGCGCTCTGCTGCTTGGCAACCAGCTCACGGATCGCCTGATCCTCCGCTGCTTTCAGCTCATCGGCTCCGATCTTGCCGTTTTGAAAGTCTGCCCGCGCCTGCTTCAGTCCGGCAGGGCGAAGAAAGCTGCCAACGTAGTCATAGCGAAAAGGGGCATTTGCTTTGTTCATGGGGAAACGCTCCTTCCATACCAAAAAAATAGGCTGATTATAGGACTCGAACTGCAACAAGTCCAGATTTTTTTCCGTGTCTGCCGCAAGACTTGAGCTGTCAGATCAATAACTGTGCAAAATCACCAAGCTGTTGTATCACAACGGCTTGGTGATTTGCGTTCAGTTGGCTTTTTTCAGGCTTTGGCGTTGCCGCTATCCTTCTGCGGCATCTCGCCCGTCGGCTTTGACCGTGGGGTATCATCGTCCGGCTTTGGGCCGCCGCCGGAGGGCAGCGCTCCGTCCGGCTTCTGCCCGCCGGGGCCGCCCATATTACCCATGCCCGTACTTACTGTGCCGGTCTGGGCGGCGCTCTCCGTCTGGATCTCGCCGGAGGAAAGCGTATAGTGGCTGATGTCCTTGAAGTCCTCCGCTTCATAGCTGCCCAGCGCAGACTTGGAGGGGTGCGTCTGCTCCGCAAGTTGTTCCAGCGTCAAGCCACACTCCACACGCAGGTCTTTCAATCGCTCTTGTATGGTTAAAGCCATATTTTGTTCCTCATTATATTGCCGTTATCATATTTTCTAACTTAAATCTTTCGAGCTGCGGAATGTTCTTGGCGGAAATATTTAGGACATATTCTGGTTTCGACTTTTTACCCTTGTATGAATGGTAAACAAAAATATTACTACTGTCATTATCCCATGTGGTCGCAGGAATTAAATATTCTATGGGGTGTTCGCCATCATTTAGCAAAAGCAAGAACAAGTAAAGTGATTGGTCTGAAATATCAAAATATTCCTCCCGCATAAAAACATAGCCTGTTCCTTTGCGAATGGTTTTAACTTGAAACTTCAAAAATCCTCTCTTGCTTTCTGCAATAAAATCTATTCCATGGTCATCAACAAGGAAGATTCAGAATAAGCAAATAGCAGTACGGTATCAGGCTGACACCCGGTACCGTACTGCTAATTTTCTTCATTTTCTAATGTCTCACCGAATATCTCGTGAACACGGATCAACGCAGCGACCTCACAGAAAAACCGCTCCGCTAACTCCTCTTCATCCAGCCATGTGATCTGGGGTGTTGTATAATGTCCAAGATCTGCCTCCGCCTCCGCTTTGGCGGCGCGGATGGCCTTCTGCGCGGCGAGCCACCGGCCGTAAGCCCCGCCATACAAGTCCTTTTTCAACTTCCGCAGCGCGGCCTTGTATGCCTTCTCCGCTCCGCTGGGGCCATTGTAGTTGAGCCGGATCGCCAGCTCCTGAAAGGTCATGCCAACCTCGTCCGGCTGACCGATGCCCAGATAACTCCGCACCAGATTCAACTCCCTGGGCGTCAACACTTGCTCCATCCGCTGCATCAGCAGCGTCCGGCGCATCAGGCGGTCATAGGCCACGGCGGGATCGCCGCCGCAGCTGACGGAGAACACATCGTCACCTAACTGCCGGACGCAAAACAGCGTCCGGTATTCTTTTATCAACGCCCCAGCTACCTTGGCAGATACATTCAGTTCTCCGTACACCACCTTGACCAACTCAGCATCAGATGAGTCCCATCCCTCGGCACAGAGGTATGCCACCCTGCGCAGTTGATTGTACCGGCTGATGGGAATGGACAGAGAGGAAGAATACCGCGCGGCATAGTCGGGCAGCGCCGCTTCTATCGCGGGTGTCGCATAGGTCAGCAGCTTTGTTCCGTAGGCGGGATCAAAGCGCCCTGCCGCGTCCAGCAGCGCCAGCGCCGCCTCCTGCTTCAAATCCTCCATCTCACACCACGGCGTGTACGCCCGCGCCAGGTCGGTGAGGTAACCCTCGTTCTGTGCGATGAGGCGTTCCGCGGCGTTTTTGTCTCCGGCTTGCATCCGCAAAGCAAGCTCTTCATTGCAGGGGCCGTCCCCGGCAACGGTGTACATATTTTTCGTCACAGGAGCGCCCCCTTCCTCATTTCAGCCGCTTTTCTGCCTCCGCGTAAATGTGCTCCAATTCCATGTCCCGCGCATATCCGTCAGCGGCATAGTCGTTGTCCATCAGCGCCTTGTCCCGGTAGCTCCCCGCCAGATACAGTGCCTCCCGCCGCAGGTCATCGGAGATTTTTCCTCTCTGGTGATGCTTGCGGATCGTCCCGGTTCGGGTATTGAACAGGCGGTAGACCGGGTGCTGTTTGTTCTGCTCCTTCTGGTGTATCATCGCACCGTACTGCCGGCAGGTATAACGATTGTCCTGCGGGGCGATGCCGTCGCAGTATTTTGGGATGTGGCCGTTGGTGGTCAGAAAATATTTCCCGCAGCCTTGGCACTGGCTGGGCGCGTGGCCGTGGTGCAACCCGTTCAAAAGGTCGTAGGTGTAAAAATCTGTGAGCCGCAGGAAAGATACCCGTTCCACAAACACCATTTCTTTTTCGTTTTTAGGACTGCGGGCAAACACATAGGTGGAGGACAGCTCCGGGTAAACCGTGAACGGCTCCATATTCAAGCTCTGTAAACTCCGCATCTCATCCCAAAACTGCTCGCTGTTGAAGCAGTCATGCGCGGCCACGGCGAAATGTGTTTCGTTCCGTTTTTTCAGACGCCGCAGATAATCCAGCTCAAAGAACCGCCCCGCTGCATAGAAGTGGTACATGGCGATAGGGATGCGTATAATCCCGACGCAGAATCTCAGAAACTCTGTCTGGAGCTCTGAATTGGGCGTCCGTATTTGCAGGAGGTTTCTTTCGTCAAACAGGATATTGATCCGGCTCATTTCCTTCTCATAGTCATTGTAGCAAAAGGGCGGATACTTCCAAAGCAGTTCAGTCAGATACAGTATCCGTTCCCGCAGCTGCGGGAATACCGCCGCAGCGTCCTCATCGCTGCCCTGTACCACCACAGGGAACAGGAAGGTTGGTGCGCCGCCGGCCTGTATCAGCTCCGGCAGTTCTTCTTCGGGAATGTTCAGAATGGACATCGCCATGAATCCCGCCGGAAACTCCTGCTCCTGATAAAAGATCTTGTCATTCCAGACATCCATTGTGAACTGCGTAAAATCGTTGTTCTGCTGTATTCCCAGCGGCATAGCATCGCCCTCCTGTCCCATATCCGTTTTGCAGCCGTCCCGCGATATTCTCATTCTATCAAAAAATACAGAATAATCAAGTGAAAGGGTTAGAGCCTCGACTGCAGCGAGGTCTCTGCCCTTATCCTTTTATCTGGAGGTTTTTTATGTCTCAAATCAAACGACTGCAAACCATCGACGCGGACACGCTGCAAAGCACCGCTTACGAACCGGTCTCCTTCGTGGTCGACGATCTGCTCCCGCAAGGGCTGCACCTGCTGGCAGGCGCGCCGAAGATCGGCAAATCGTGGCTGGCGCTGTGGCTGTGTCTCTGCGCCGCACAGGGCAAACCGCTCTGGACATTCGCCACACGCCCATGCGAGGTGCTGTATCTCTGCCTGGAGGACAGCTTTCAGCGCATCCAAAGCCGCCTCTTCGATCTCACGGAGGACGCACCGCCCACGCTGCACTTCGCCGTCATGTCCCAGCAGCTCCACAATGGACTGGTGGAACAGATCGAGCAATTTTTGAAGGAGCATCCGCAGACCAGGCTCATCGTCATCGACACGCTCCAGCGCATCCGCACCGCGGGCAACGACGCGAATCCATACGCCAACGACTACCGGGACATCGGTGTTCTGAAAGCGCTGGCGGACAAGCACCGCATCGCCATTCTGCTGGTGCATCACCTGCGGAAGATGAGTGACGATGATCCCATAAACATGATTTCCGGCACCACCGGACTCAGCGGCGCTACCGACAGCAACTTCGTCCTCCGCAAGAGCAAGCGCAGAGAGAACACCGCCACGCTCTACTGCACCGGGCGGGACATCCCCTACCGGGAACTGGCACTGGAGTTCGATGGCGAGGATCATGTCTGGAAACTGCTGTCAGATAACTGTGAACAGGCGGAGCAACCCAACGAGGGAATTCTTTTTCTTCTCTCTGAACTGCTGCGCCGACAGCCGGAGATCAGCGCCTCTGCCAAGGTGCTGTTGGAAAAGATCGACCCTGCCGGTACAGAGGGACTGACCCCCAACAGCTTTTCCCACCGAATCCGTAAAAGCGTTGACGCTCTAAGGAGAAACGGCATTACGGTGTCCTTCCGCAAGAGCAACGGCGACCGGCTGATCTGCCTGAAAAGGGTCGATGGTGTCGATGATCCCGCTGCCGAGAACATCGTCACCATCGACCCTGAGAACCCGCCGTGTTTCGGCGTGTGAGCCGCTGTGTGCGCGGTTTGGGGACGGGGTGGTGGTGTACCCGCCGAGAGCTGGTTATCGCACACGGCGCGGGACGAGGGATTCGTCGTCCGCTCGGACGACGGCCAGCATCGCATTTGTCTGGTCTGCGGCGAAGCCGCTGCCCTGCCAAACGCACTGGGCGGGCAAAGCCCTGCACCCAAATTCCGGGCAGAAGCCCGGACCCACTTTTAGCTACGATTGGAGAAAAACATGAAAAAAGATATCAAATTCAGCACGCGCATGGCGTCCGCTGACCGCGAGAAGATCAGGGCGCTGGCGGCGAAGGCCCACATGTCCATGAGCGACTACGTCACCGCCTGCTGTCTCGGCAAGCGAATCGTGGTCATCGGCGAGCAGAAGGATCTGCTCCGCCAGCTCAAGGGCATCGGCAGCAACATCAACCGGCTCACCGTCCTCGCCAACATAGGCAAGGTGCAGGTCATCGGTCTGGAAAAAGCTGCCGGTGAGCTGTCCGAAGTCAGCGCCGCGCTGCGGGCAGTCATGGAAGGTCGGTGAGCCGTATGGCCATCGTACATTTCGTGAACTACAAGCGGGGCACACAGTCCCGCGCCGCCATGCGCGGCGTGATGCTCTACGTCATGCAGGAAAAGAAAACCGCATGGGAGGGCGGGCCGCTCGTCAGCGGCATCAACTGCCAGCCGCAGAGCGTCTACGACGATTTCCTGAACACGAAACTCCTCTACCACAAGGACGGCGGCGTGATGTTCTACCACATGGTGCAGAGCTTTCCGAAGGGCGCGGCAGTCGATCCCCGACAGGCCCACGAAGCCGCGCGGCGGCTGGCGGAATACTTCGACGGCTGTGAGGTGCTTGTCTGCACCCATGTCGACCGCGGGCACATCCACTCCCACTGCGTCATCAACTCCCTCAACTTCGAGACCGGCAAAAAGCTGCACATGGCGAAGGAGCAGATCCAGGAGCTGATGCGGCGCAATGACATGATCTGTCAGGAGATGGGCCTGCCGGTCTTTGACGTGCCAACGCAGCAGGCCCGCGGCATGGGCGGCGCGGAGTACCACACGGCTCTGAAGGGCCAAAGCTGGAAGCTGCGGCTCATGAACACCATCGACGAGTGCATGAAATACGCCGCCGACAAGGACGCTTTCGTTTCCCTGATGGCGTCCGAGGGCTATCAGGTGAGGTGGGAGAGCACCCGCAAGTACATCACCTACGCCACGCCGGACGGACTAAAGTGCCGCGACAACAAATTACACGAGGAAAAGTATTGCAAGGAGGCCATGGAGCATGAATTCAGAATACGGGCGGAACTCATCAAGAGGAAATTGCGAACAGAGGAAACCGATGGAGGAATTGAAACGGTTGAACCAGTCGAACAGCGCACCGCCGAGTACACCGGCACAGCCGATCCAGCCCATCGTGATCCGGTGCGATCTGCCGCAGGCGATGAACAAGCTGACGGAGCAGGCAGACGGAATAAACTGGGAGCTGGAGGAAATTCGGAAGGCCCTGCCGGAGCTGAAAACACGCATCGACCTGACGCCGGTGCAGCAGTCTCTGACAGATATCCAGAAATCACTGACGGAGATGAACAAACTGCTGGAACGGGTTGGGAACCTGAGCGAGAAATATTCCTCCAAGTGGATCGACTGGCTGCCGGACTTCAGCCTGCTGGTGGCCCTCAAGTGGATCGCACTGCTTTTGGTGATCGGCGCAGCGGCGATCCGCGGCCTGTTCCTCTAAAGCCCGCTGTGGCCGGACTGGCTGCCGCGGGAGCGCTATTGGACGAGGATGAGGACGCCGAGGAAAAGCGGCGGCGCATGGAGGCGAAGATCGCCGCTGAGAACTTCGGTGCGGTGATCGGCTTCGCCGCAGGCGCAGCTCTGGCGGTGAAAGAAAAATTGGATGAGCAGGCTGTGCAAGAAAAACAGCAGCAAACCATGGGAGGGTTCTAAAAATGGCAAGCATCAAGCAACTGGACGAGCGGCGATATAAGATCACCGTCAGCAACGGCTACCGACCCAACGGCAAAAAAATCAGCAAGGCAAAGACCATCCAAGTCCCGCCCAATGTTCCCAAACGCGGCATTGGGCAGTATGTCGCCCACGCCGCCGAAGAACTGGAGCGCAGCTTCAAGACCGGCTACGCCGAGGACGGCGAGATGACCTTTGAGGAATTCGCCTCCCGCTGGCTGAAGCGGCAGACGAAATACGCCCCCAGCACCATCGCTGCATACCGGCGGATGCTGGAGGTGGTGTATCCCATGATCGGCGGCATCCGCCTCAATAAGCTCCGACCGATGGCACTGGAAAATATGCTCTCCGAGCTGCGCAAGCGCAAGCACCACGGAAAGCACATCAACGAATCCACCGCGCAGCGATACCTCTCTGTGGTCTCCGCCGTACTCAGCGACGCTAAGCGCAATGAGATCATCGAAAAGAATCCCGCGCGGATGTTAGACCTGCCCACACCGCAGCGCACGGTGCAGCGCATTCCCACGCGAGGCGAGGTGGAAAAGCTGCTGGATGCGCTGGCAAAGGAGCCGCGGCACTACCGCCTGTTCTATCTGCTCTCCATGTACACCGGTTGCCGCCGGGGCGAGCTGTGCGCTCTGCAATGGTCGGACTTCGCCGGCACGCAAAACGGTCTGCTGCTCACCGTCAGCCGCTCCCGCAGCAGCGTTCCCGGCAAGGGCATCGTGGAGGGCTCTACCAAAAACGGCAAGAGCCGTGAAGTCTATCTCTCCTCTGACCTGCGGGGTATCCTCCTCGCCTACAAGCGCCGCAAGCAGATGGAGGCGGACAAGCAGCGCCGCAGGCTCAGTCCCTACCTCTTCACCGATGAGCAGGGGCAGCTCATCCACCCGGACACCTTCACCAAGCGGCTGCGGAAAATCTATGAAGCCATCGGCTTTCCGCGGGAATACCACCTTCACACCCTGCGGCACTACTTCGTGACCTCGCTGCTGCACTGCGGCGTGGACAAGCAGACGGTGGCAGACCTCGTGGGGCACGCTGACACCGGCTTCTTAGAGCGCACCTACTGCCACCCCCAGCAGGCACAGAAGGAGCAGGCGGCTGACTCCATGCGCACCATGCTCCGCCCGGACGGCGAGCAGATTTTCAATCTCGCCGCCGCCTGTTCTCCGAAACGGCACAGTGCATGATTGTTGCTTTCGTAGAAATTCATTTTTCCAAGGAAATCGTGATAGCTTTACCGCCGTGCTTGCGGTATGTTGTGCTTGCAAAATAAGCCTCAACTGTACCGAGGTCAAATGAAAGAGAGGTCATTTTTATGGCAAGCATCCGCAAGCGCGGCAGCAGCTATCTCATCGTGGTCTCCATGGGCTATGACTACAACGGCAAACGCATCAGACCGCAGCAGAAAACCGTCCATCCTCCCGCAGAGCTGACACCCAGGCAGGTGGAAAAGTGGCTCAACGAACAGGCGGTCCTCTTTGAACGGGAATGCCGCCACACGCCGCAGCCCGTCCAACAGCTCACGCTGGCAAAATACATCGACCTGTGGCTGACGGACATCGCGCCCGGCAAGCTGGCGAAGTCCACCATCCGCCGCGACCGGCAGGACATCGAGCGTATCCTCCCGGCGCTGGGTCACTACAAGCTCACCGAGCTGCGGCCGGAGCACTTCCGGAATTTCTACGCCGAACTGCGAAAAGTCATCCGTCCCGACACAAAAAAGCCACTCTCCGAGTACACCATTGAGGGCGTGCACGCTACGCTGTGCAGCATTCTCTCTGATGCCGTGGAGGGTGGCTTTCTTTCGCATAATCCGGCGTGGCGCACCTACCGCTACGCCGGTCGAAAGTGTGAAAAGAAGATCGCGGACGAGGAAACGGCGCAGAAGATCATCGCCGCGCTGGAGGGCGAGAGCATCAAGTACGAAACCTACTTCAAGCTCATCATTGCCACGGGGATGCGGCGGGGCGAGTGCTGCGGATTGAAGTGGTGCGACATTGATTGGGAGCAGCGTTCCATCCACATCTGCCGCAACGCGGTCAAGGTGACGGACGAGGAGATCTTCGTCAAAGAACCCAAGACCCGCGCAGGTGACCGCTATGTGTACTTCTCAGCCGAGATGGAAAGTCTCCTGCGGGAGTACCAAAAAAAATGCCGGTATATCACCGAGACCTATGACCAGCGGCAGCTGACCGCTGATGACTTCCTGTTCCGCCGTCAAGGAGCGCAGCTCCCCATGACGCCCACCACCTTCACCTACCGCTTCAAGCTGATCCTCAAGAAGAACGGCCTGCCGCAAGAGCTGAACGTCCATTCTCTCCGGCACACCGCCGCCAGTCTGATGATCGCGGGCGGTACGGATGTGGCCACGGTGGCGGGCATCCTCGGCCACAGCCAGCCCTCCACCACGCTGGATATTTATACCCACGCTTTCGACAAGAATAAGCAAACCGCAAGTGCAAAACTACAAAAAGGGCTTGAGATATAATAATTTGACATCTTTGCGTGGCACTTCATGATTGCTGGCAACTTATAGTACGGGGATAAACGGATTCCGAATCGTCCAAAATGTGAGAACTCATGATTTGACTTCCAGCATACATGAGATACTTTATACCACTTGCCACAGCCATCTCTTCAGCAGCTGTCTGCTTTGCCTTAACCACAGTATCATCAATCTTGTTGTCACCCTTGACCTCGATAAGCTGATAGGAGCCGTCTGTCATCTTCGCAAGGAAGTCAGGATAATACTGGCGGATTCTGCCGGATTCCGGGTCATAGTAATGGACAGAGAGATCGCCCTGATTGGAGGTGAACATACCTGTGAAGTACACCTCCGCAACTTTGCCGCTTGTAATATACTGCATGAAGCATTCCTTCTCCGGCTTTGAGTCAAAACAATAGGTGTCGGCGTGGAAGCTCTTTGCGATTTCTTCAGGTTTAAAACCGGGATAACGATTTGTAAGCACGAGGTCATCCTTTGCGGAGAACTCATAGTATCCGGCATCCTTCGGCTCGTGCAGCAGCACCAGTTCTTTGTCCTCAGTTTTCAATTCCGAAGTGACATCAAACAGCGCATGAAATACGGCAGGGATAATATAGTCATCCAAAACAGCGTTATAGCGGTTGACCGCCTCGAGAACCGTATCGATCCCGTCAACGGATTCTCGAAGAATTCTGGCGGCGAGGATGCAGGAAATATTAAGATAACGGGCCACTTCTCCGGCGAGAGAAAATTCGCTATAACGCATATTCTCCTTGAAATGGTCGATATTCTTCTCTTTAACAGAGGTGTCAAGGGCGAGGCTGTCTCTCTCGTACATGATGCTGGCATACTTGGAGAAGTCCGCATCTGCCAGCTTGAAATCTACCGGCTCGGAGTATTCCTTTTCGTGGAGCGTATACTCGTGCCATACCCGCTTGAGCGTGATTGTTCTCGGAGGAGGAAGCACCCGTACCTGGTATTTGTGTCGGTCATCCTTGGATGGATTCTTGATGTCTTTGATCTCCATATTAAAGTTCTTGTGGAGCTCATCATCCAGAGTGTCGTAGTTTTCCTTGGAGAGAAATACAGCGGCAGTCAAGCGCTCGTCTGTGATTGCACGGAGACAGCGCATCGTAGCCTGGAGAACAAATATTTTCGACTTTGGACTACGGAAAAGAGCCACGCCAAAGAGAGAACGGCAGTTCCAACCTTCCTTGCCTTTTTCAACAAGAATAATGAACTGCTTTTCATTTCCTTCCGAGCTGGGAACATCGAGATTGTTGAAATCTCTGATGTCATCGTTTTTCGTGTACTTCGCATCGCCGACATTCAGCAGAATCCTTGAGGCAGGAATGCCGAGGTCAGCCAGGATTTTCTCCAGAACCGGCTTGACTTCCGTTGCCGCCTCTTCTACGCCGGAAGCATAGATAGCGAGTTTCGGATTCAGTCCTTCGTAGGTCTTTCCGCCATACCGTTCCCAGAAGGTTCTCACTACTGCGGTCAGAAACTCCTCATTCTTGACATTTTCAAAACCGATGGGATCAGCGTCTTTCAGGAAGCCGTTCCAGATAGATTCACGCAGACCGTATGCGTAGACGACTTCCGGTAGAAGCTGGTTCTTGACATACGGTGTACCGGTGTAGTTATAGCAGGCCACAATAGATGTGTTTTCCGCAAGCAGATTGATGGTGTCGCGCAGGCTGGTCTTATTGGCTCCGCTCGACCTAATCTGCTTTTCCAAATCTGCACCGAAAAGGTGATGCGCCTCATCGACATAGACGCCGAGCTGCGGCAGGCGGCAGAGCTTCTTGAAACGCTGGTTGTCCATCAGCGTGGTGTCATCCCACGCATCGTCATCATCGTTGTCTGCACCGTATACGGCAGAAAGCAGCGATCCGGTTCCGGCAAAGAGTGTCTCCGTAGGCGTGGATTCCTTGCGCTTTTTCTTCACGATGATCTTCTGCGTATTGGAGATGATAATATTGAAATCCGAATCGTCGATAGTGTGCAGAATCGTTCCGGCCTCGTCAAGAAAGTGAAATTTGATGTTGGAATCGAGCACACGGGCATACTCCGGCGGCACGACCTTCGTTTTGTCAAAGGTCATGATCTCACGGAGCGACTGGAGGACGGTCTTATCCGGTGCGAAGACCAGCGCATTGTGGCAGAAACGCTTGTCCCTCGGATACTTTTTCGCAAGCAGGAATTCATAGAAGATGCAGGTGGCCATGAGGATGGTTTTTCCAAGTCCCATCGTAAGTGCGTAGATATAGTTTGGATAGCTCTCACGGTACTTCTTCATCTGCTTGAAGAGCGTGTCGGTCTGCTTTTCAGTCGGGGCGTCAAAGAGTCGAATCTGACCGCCCTTACCAATGGAATAATAGGACGCATCGGAGAAGTGATCCCGTCTGTGACGCCAGTCGTCAAACATCTCATAGACCTGCTTGTTATTCATGAATTCCTTCACAAAAACATACATCTCCAACGCCTCAAACTGCGGCTTCCGCAGGAAGGCGTGGGGATTCTCCTCGCCGTCGTTGTAGGCGAGGAATTTTCTCGTGAGGTCATTATAACGGGAGCGAATTTTTCCTCGGTTCGTAGAGTAGTAATACCACAGCTGCTCGTTGAAGGAAAAATTCGGATCAAATCCTGCGGGCATTTAACGCACCTCCAATTCCAGCGACTCGGAGAGTAGGTCGGTGATTTTGACTTTGATGGTGCCGGAACCTTCCGGAATGTCGTAGATACCCTTTACCAGTTCACTCTTGCCGGGGACATCGGTCACGGCAGGCTGCATCACCACGCCGTCGTAGTTCCAGTCGATCATAACGGAATCGACCATCTGACGCCAGTCCTCCACGTACTCTTTCTGGAGGGAGAGCTTCTGCATCAGGTTCATCGGATAGAACGCACGGATGACCAGCTTGCCGCCTTCCCGGACGATCTCCGCCTCGGAGTCGCGCTTCAGCTGAAGGTCTGCCTTATCGCGGAGGATGTCCATGATCTGGATGTCTACCTTATAATCGGTCAGTTCCTGCTCCATTGCCCCCTTCAGGTCAGGCTCGTGTCCCATGCAGACGATGGTGATGCGCTCCACGGGCTGATTCGGATTTTCTTCCTTGCGCTTCTCGTAGGTCTTGTAGGGCAGATTGGCGAGGAGTTCCTTCAAGTCTGCCTTGGTAGCGATACGGTTGACCGGCATGATCTTCACCATCCTGCCGTCAAGTTCACCGTCCCAGACATCGCTCTGCGGGAACGGCTGGATCTCCAGCGCTGCAATCAGCAGGTCACGGGCTTCCACGGGGTTGCGGAAGAAGTCGTAGTTGTTGACGTTGTAGACCTCGAAACCGGTGTATTTCGTGTCAGCAGCCGATCCCATGCTGGTCTGGTTGTCTTCCAGCTCTTTTCCCACTGAGAGCAGACGTTTAGTAGTGGTCTGGACTGCACCGAGGTTGATGTCTGCGCCGATAAAACGTCTGCCCAGCTTCATGGCAACTGCCTGCGTTGTGCCGCTGCCCATGAAACAGTCAAAAACAAGGTCGCCGGGATTTGAGGATGCCATAATAATCTTCTCAAGTAATTTCTCTGGCTTTTGAGTGGGATAATTAGCCTTTTCTTTTGCCATTGCGTTGATGGTTGCAATATACCATGTATCTGATGGAAGTACTTTATCTTCCGGTATTTCTGATGACTCACTTTTAGTGGTAACCATAGCACCGGCATAGTTAAGCCTGTTCTTTGATCCCTCGGTCATTAGAGTGTGATCATCTAAAACATCCATATAATTGAATGTCCATTTTCCCGATTTGGAATAAAATAAAAGGTTATCATGTTTGCTATTCCATTGGGCCTTTCCACGACCTCCCCACAAGTACCACCAAATAATCTCGTTTCGAAAATTATCTTGTCCAAATACTTCATCCATAATTAATCTAAGATGATGAACCTTGTGCCAATCGCAATGAACATATATGCATCCCGTTTCAGATAGCAAATCGCGCATAATCGTAAATCTTTCGTACATAAACTGGAGATATTCGTCATTTGTCCATATATCCCCATACTGCTTTTCTTCAAACGAGGAGCTATCAGATGTAGTTTTACCAACATTTTTCACCTCGATTTTCCGCTTATAATCCGCCTTGCTGTCGAACGGAGGATCAATATAGATGAGGTCGATTTTTCCACGATACTCCTTCAGCAGATGGCTCATAACCTGGAGATTATCTCCCCAGAAAATCTTGTTGATCCAGCCGTTCTGCTCCTCACCGTAGGACTCCCGCAGCTGTGCAGGATAATACTGCGTGGAGCGGTAGGGGCGCTTGCCCGTCCAGCGAAGTTCAGGGAACCCCTTTATCGTCGGTCTCTGTTCAAATTCAAAAGTAAGCTGCTCATCCATTGTTATCAAACCCTCCATCGGTTATTTGTTTCTGCAATAGAAACGGAAGTCACAGCCAGCGCAGACCTTCGGGTCATCGGCACAGTGCCGGAAATCCTTCTTCATGATCTTATGTACCGTATCATCGAATGACGCCAGCGTTCCTTCCACGGCAGACTTTGTATACGGATATGTGATCGTCGGGACGCCGCCGTCCTCTCCGGTATAGTAGAGGTGCATCTTACTGACCTTCCGCCCGGTACGCTCCTCCACGAGATGGGCATAGATATGAAGCTGCCGACGGTACCGCTCAAGCCGATCCCGCATTTTCTCCATATCCGGTTTCCGTTCGGCTTTGAAATCCACAATCTCGACCGTGTCGCCCTCACCCCGGATCAGGTCGACCTTGCCTTCAATGATATAATCCGGCTTCACCAGAGAAACATCCACCTCTGCTTGCTGGATGGCAGACCAGTCGCCGTGCTGCCGCTCTACATAGCGGAGCACTTGCTTCAATGCCGCCTCGCGCTGAGGACCGGCGAGGTAGGTGTGCTCGGTTTTCGTCAATGACACATAGTTGGAGGCAAACCAACGGTTCACGTTTTCCTCGGTGATCGTCTGCTCCTCGTGCCTGAGTGCAGCACGGTGAACATCCTCTATCGTCTCATGGACAAGCGTACCGAAGAGCATAGCGTTGGCACGGACGGGCATGAACTCCAGTTCGCGGTAGAACTTGTACTGCAGGGCGCAGGTCTCATACACTGTGATGTGCGATGTGAACGAGTAGGTGCTCTTGACGTTCACGGCCTTCACGGACTTGAAGTTGAACTCCCGGATATCAAATGCTTCGCTGTCCACGGACTGAAGCTCGTCATAAACCTCTTTGAAGTAAGCGCTGGGTGTCCGCTTGTCCTCATTGCAGGTCAGTATCAACAGATCCTGCGCACGGGAGAAAGCCGTGTAGTACAGACGCCAGAAATCAAAGAATTTTGTGACCTCATACGGTTCAAATGCCGGGCGCTTGAAGTAGCGATCCTCTATCGTCATCATAAGGTCGTTTGTGGTTTTTCTCGGCACATTTGTCAGAGAATCCACAAAAACAATCGGGAACTCCATCCCTTTGGACTGGTGGATCGTAAGGAATGAGACGCAGCCGCTCGGCGCATACTCGGAATCATCCTCATACTCCGTGATACCGCCGTCATAGAGCAGGCGGAGATACAGATTAAAGAGCAGTTCCGTATTGGCATCAATGCCGCGTTTCCCGCGATACTTGTCGGCCGATAAGACATCCACCCGGTGGAGGTATTCAAATTTTCCGATGATCTGCGTCAGCTTTGCCAGATTTCGAGCTGGTCGGATATCGACAACGCCGACATCCATATCTGTATCCAGAATACCGGCAAAAGGCTGAAACTCAAACATCTGATACATGAGCCCACAGTAGGCGTAGTCCGTTGCGTCGGTCAGGCTTACATGGTCTTTTCCTCGGCGGCGTATCCATTTCAGCAGGTCGGTGTGCTCCGGCTGCATCAGATACTCATTCGCCAGCATGATACAGTTCCGATAATAAGTCAGG
This sequence comes from Vescimonas coprocola, assembly GCF_018408575.1. Lineage (NCBI taxonomy): Bacteria > Bacillati > Bacillota > Clostridia > Eubacteriales > Oscillospiraceae > Vescimonas > Vescimonas coprocola. The sequence continues at coordinate 1,769,143 of NZ_AP023418.1, read as the reverse complement.
TGCTCAGGCTGTAAAAAGGTATACTCCCCGTTTTCCAACCCCTGCACATAAAACGGGAACATCAGCATAAGGCAGCCGAGCGCCAGTCGTATTTCGTCACGCTGGAAAAACATATCCGAACGCGGTGAGTAAACATTGATATGGTTCTCCTCAAGAAAACGAGCAAGAGCAGTCACCCTCGGATGTTTGACTGAGTTGAAGAGAAACGCTATCTGATTATAGTCCATCAGCTTGCCGGATGTTTTCAGGTTGTTGATAAACTGCAGGATCTTCTCATGCCATTCATCCTCGTCATTCACACCGGCTAATTTCACGACCGCAGGGCTGTGAAGTGCGGATTTTTCATGAGGTTCAATGCGTTTTTCATATCTGAAATTTTCCCAGCGAAACTTGAACTTTGCACCATCCGTGGTATCCATCCATCGGTTATAAAAATCAACGATGTCGCTGTTGGAACGATAGTTGATGACCAGCGGGATAATACGGCATTCGCCATTGGCAAACTTCTGCGGAAATTCCAGGATGTTTCGGATGGTTGCACCGCGGAAACGGTACAGGCCCTGGTCATCGTCTCCGACCACGCAGATATTCTTTCTTTCCCCGGCGAGGAGAAACACGAGTTGCTCCTGAATATAGTTCGTGTCCTGGTATTCATCGACCATGATATGCGTGATCGCAGAGCGAAGCTCATTCAGAATGCCCTCGTTATCGCAGAGAAGCCGATATGCCTCTATCTGGATGGAGGAGAAATCCATCAGATTCGCTTCCGTAAGAATTGTGCGATATTCCTGAAGCATCCGACCGAGTGATGCAATCGATGGGTCATGGTCAGACATCAGCTCCTCCGGCGAAACCAATTCTTCGGAAAGGTTGTTTACAAAGTTACAGATCGTTTCGGCTTGCTTCCATGCGCCACCGTTCGGAAGGACGATTTCAATCTCCGGAATACTTCTGAAACGATGGATATTCTGAAATACCATATACTGCTGGTCAAACGAATCCATCAAGCGGTAGTTTCGGCGAAGCCGTGTATATTCCAAATGCTCTTTCAGCATACGAAGGCAGAGCGAGTGGAACGTACCGATATACATTTCGTTGATGTTTGCCGTGATGTTTCGATTTGCAAGCTCGTTTGTAATACGTGTTACCAGTTCCTTCGCAGCCTTTTCCGTAAATGTGGCAATGAAGATGCTCTCCGGCCTTACATTGCATTCCTCTATGAGGTAGATTGCACGCTGCACGAGCGTATATGTTTTGCCGGTTCCGGGACCTGCCGTTATGAGGACAGGACCGTCTGCAGCCGCTATTGCTTTTCGCTGCCCGTCATTTGCGTTTCCAAAATCAAACATAGCTGATCACCACAATTCTTCATTGAATGATTCGTAAGCGCTTAGCTATACTACATAATTGTTAAAGTATACCATTATTTTAATCTATCAGCAACCATTATTCGTTTCTCTTGATGAACAGGCAAAGCGCATAATACCGCTATTCAATCACTTAAACGCGCAAGTCAGGTACCGCCTCCATCTGTTGCTAATAAAAATCCCCAAAAGCTATACAGCTTTTAGGGATTTGGTACGCCCGACTGGATTCGAACCAGCGGCCTACAGAGTCGGAGTCTGTCACTCTATCCAACTGAGCTACGGGCGCATATTTGGTTGTGGGTTTCTGCGATAGTCGTCAAATAGTAGTCAACGACCACGCATTTTTCCTCTGCCGTTCCCGCGAACGCAGGTGCGGCAAGGCTTTGCGCCATATCTCAACTGGAGATGCCTGAAATGTCGGAGTCTGACGCTCTATCCAACTGAGCTACGGGCACATATTTGGTTGTGGGTTTCTGCGATAGTAGTCAAATAGTAGTCAACAACTAACTATTTTTTCTCTGCCGTTCCCGCAAACGCAGGTGTGGCAATGCTTTGCGCCATATCTCAACTGGAAACGCCTGAAACGTCGGAGTCTGTCACTCTATCCAGCTGAGCTACGGGCGCATATGGAGCAGAGGGAGACTTTCCCCCCTTGCGACTAATTTATTATACCATCTTTTTCGGGAATGTAAAGAAGAAAACTGCACAAAAGTCAAAAAAGATTGTTAAAAAAGTTGACAACTTGCGATATTTGGAGTACAATTCAGAAAGACGAAAACAAGCGGTAGGGGAAAGCAGGCTGCAGCCCGGCTCCTGCCGCCGGCAAAGAAGAAGGACGCATATGAAAAAACAAAAGGTCTCGGATGCGGTGATCCATCGTCTGCCCCGCTATTACCGCTATCTGGACGAGCTGCATAACAAGGGCGTGGTACGCATTTCCTCCAATTCGCTGGGGCAGAAAATGGACATCACCGCCTCTCAGATCCGGCAGGATCTCAGCTGCTTCGGTGAATTCGGCCAGCAAGGCTACGGCTATAACGTGGCGGAGCTGCGCTCGGAGATCGGCCACATTCTGGGCATCGACTCCGGCTACCGGCTCATTGTGGTGGGAGCGGGCCATCTGGGCCATGCGCTGCTGCAGAACTTCGACTTTCAGAAGGTGGGCTTTCAGGTGGATACCGCCTTCGACGTGTCCCCGGCGCTGATCGGTACCAAGATCCACGACGTGACCATCCGGCCCATGGAGGAGCTGGAACACTATGTGGAGGAGTACCACCCCAACGTGGCGGTGCTGACCGTGCCTCAGAGCGTGGCCCAGCCGCTGGCGGACCGGCTCATTGCCCTGGGAGTGAAGGGCTTCTGGAACTTTACCAATGTGGAGCTCTCCACCCAGACCAAGGGGGTATTCTTCGAGGACATCCACTTTGTGGATACCCTCCTGACCCTCAGCTACCGTATCTCCCGGCCGGAGGAACTCTATTAAGGGGCAGATCATACTATGGAATGAGACCTGCGGGTCCAATTTTCATAGGAGGTCACGTTCTTATGTGCAATCAGAACTCCTGCTTCGGCGGCTGCGGCTGCTGGATCATCATCGCCATCATCATCCTGTGCCTGTTCTGGGGCGGCAACGGCTGCGGCTGCGGCAACACCCAGAATAACAACGGCTGCGGTTGCGGCTGCTGACCGGGCGGCCCCATAGGGGGCAGCGGAACACATGAAAGGGACGCCTCCGGCCACGCCGGGGGCGTCCTTTTGTGCAGAGATCGTACCATCGATGAGCAAGGAAAAAAGTGCCGGAAGGACACGCTGTCAGGCGTGCTTGCGCTTGCCCGCCGAGAGGATAAAAGCAGAACAACGCCGGTGCTTGCTGACAGCAGACACCGGCGTCATTTCATGTTCGGTCGTTACTCACCGAAGTTGTTCTGGATCAGAGATACCAGAGCATCCACGGCTTCCTTTTCATCAGAGCCGTCAGCGATGAGGGTGATGTTGGTTCCCTTCACAATACCCAGGGACAGCACGCCCAGCAGACTCTTGGCGTTGACCCGGCGCTCTTCCTTCTCTACCCAAATGCCGCTCTTGAACTCGTTGGCCTTCTGAATGAAATACGTAGCGGGACGTGCGTGCAGCCCCACCTCATTCTGAACGGTAATTTCCTGCGTATACATCAAACCAGCACTCCTTTATTCGCAGTCTTCAAGCCGACTGCTACACATACTATTATAACGGATAACGGGGAGAAAGCAATATTCAATCCCACAAAAATTTGTGGCGATTGCAGAGAATCAAAGAAAAAATTCGTCGTTCTACACGAAAGCGGCTTATTTCAGCTCCACCACGGTGACGCCGGCCTCACCCTCGCCGTAGCGGCCAAGCCGGAAGCTTTTGACGGCCTTGTTACGCTTGAGGATCTCGTGGACGGCCTTTCGCAGAGCGCCGGTACCCTTTCCGTGGATGATGGTGACGGTGCCCAGCTTGGCCATGACGGCACTGTCCAGATAGTTTTCCACCACGCTCTCGGCCTCCAGCGTCTCATAGCCCCGGATATCCAGCTCCGAGGAGGCACGGGACACGGTGTTCAGGGTGGCGGCGGAGGGACTGGGTGCGGGCTTGGACTTCTTGGGAGCGCCCTCCAGCAGGCGCACCTGCTGGGCCTTGACGGTCATCTTCATGCGGCCCGCCTGCAGCAGCAGGGTGCCGTCGCCGTTGACGGCCAGCACCGTGGCGGCCATCTTCACGCCGGGCAGCTCCACCTGATCGTCCACGGCGATGGGACGGGGCGGCGTATAGGCAGGCTCCTGCTCCTCGTCCCGCAGGTGCAGCTGCTCCTCCGCCGTTTTCAGATGGTGGCGCACGGCGGCCTTGGCGTCGTTGAGGGCCTGCACGTTGGCCTGCTTCTGCTGCTCCTTCCGCAGCTGATCCAGCTGGGCGAAGATCTCCTCCGCCTGCTGCTGGGCCTGCCGGACGATGCGCTTGGCCTCAGCCTCTCCCTTGGCCCGTGCGCTTTCCTTGCCCTTTTCCATCTGCTCCCGGAAGGTCCGGGCCTTCCGGGCGTCCTCCTCCCGCTGCCGCCACAGTCGGTCGGCCTCGTTCTGGGCCTTCTCCAGCCGCTGGCGCTTCTCCTCCAGCTGGGTCAGCACATCCTCGAAGCGAACGGAGTCGCTGTCCATCTGGGCCTGTGCCGCCTGAATGACGGACTCATCCAGCCCCAGCCGCCGGGAGATGGCGAAGGCGTTGGACTTTCCGGGGATGCCGATGAGGAGCCGGTAGGTGGGCCGCAGGGTCTGTACGTCGAACTCGCAGCTGGCGTTCTCCACCCCCGCCGTGGTCATGGCGAAGGTTTTCAGCTCGGCATAGTGGGTGGTGGCGGCGATGAGAGCCCCCTGATTCCGGGCCTCCTGAATGATGGCGATGGCCAGAGCCGCACCCTCCACCGGGTCTGTGCCGGCGCCCAACTCGTCGAACAGCAGCAGACTGTGGTCGTCCACTTCCTTCAGGATCTGGACAATGTTGGACATATGGGCCGAGAAAGTGGACAGGCTCTGCTCGATGCTCTGCTCATCTCCTACGTCCGCCAGCACCCGACGGAACACCCGCACGGCGCTGCCGCCGTCGGCGGGGATGTGCAGGCCGCACTGAGCCATCAGGCTCAGCAGGCCGATGGTTTTCAGGGTCACGGTCTTGCCGCCGGTGTTGGGGCCGGTGATGACCAGGGTGTCGAACTGCTCACCCAGCTCCACGGTGATCGGCACCGCCTTGGCCTGATCCAGCAGAGGATGCCGGGCCCGGCGCAGGGTGATGCCGCCCCGGCGGCGCACCTCCGGGCGGCTGGCGTTGAGCTGATAGCTCAGCTGCGCCCGTGCAAAGATCACATCCAGCTGCACCAGAATATCGTAGTCCCAGAGGATGTTCTCCATCTGGCCGGCGCACTCGGCGGAGAGCTGGCGCAGGATGCGGTCGATCTCCTTCTGCTCACGGGCCTCCAGCTCCTTGAGCTCGTTGTTGGCCTGCACTACGCCCATAGGCTCCACGAACAGCGTGGCACCGGAGGAGGAGATGTCGTGGACCAGACCCGGCAGACTGCCCTTGCACTCGGCCTTCACCGGCACCACGAAGCGGCCGTCCCGCTGGGTGATGAGGGCCTCCTGCAGGACCTTGGCATAGGAGGGGGAGGAGATGATGCGCTGCAGGATCTGCCGGCCCTTGGTGGCCGCCAGCCGCATTTTCCGGCGGATATCCGCCAGCTCGCTGCTGGCGGTGTCGGCAATGGTCTCCTCGTCCAGAATGGCGGAGCGTATCTTATCCTCCAGATAGCGGTTGGTGTGCAGAGAGGAGAACAGCCGGTCCAGCACCGTAGCCTCTCCCTGCCGCTGGGCGTCGTATTCGCTGACCCGGCGGCTGGCGGTCAGTACGCCTGCCACATCCAGCAGTTCACGGGTGTTCAGCATACCGCCGTGGTCGGCGCGGGTCAGGGCGGCGGATACATCCTTGACCCCGGAGAAGGAGGGGCTGCCGTGGAGGCCCAGCCGCTCCTTGGCGGCGTCGGTCTCGTCCAGCAGGTGCAGCACCTCCTGCGTGTCCGTGGCGGGAGTCAGGCGCAGGCACCGCTCCTTGGCGGCGTCGCTGACCGCCTTGGCCGCCAGCTTTTCCAGCACCGCCGGAAGCTCCAGCGTGCGGATGGATTTTTCAAACAAATCAGTCATATGTAGGTTCCTCTTGCGGCAAAATGGATTTATAGTAGTCCAGCGTCCGGAAGCTGCGCTCCAGCTGGGCGGCGACATAGACCTCCGCCGCCTGCCCCAGCTGGCGCAGGGCAGGGGTATCCAGCGTGAAGCTGTAAAGCTTCTTATCCGGGCAGTACAGCACGTGGCGCAGGGCCGCCAGAGCGGCGGGGGATAGGGGCATGGCCAGCCCGCCCTTTTCCCGGCAGGCGGCGCAGCACACCACCCCGTGGACGGCGTCCAGCACCGGCTTCTCCGGCTCCGGCCGCCCGCACACGGCGCAGCCGTCAGCCAGAGGCTCAAAGCCCGACAGCGCCATGAGCCGCAGCTCGAAGGCGGGCTTTACCAGCTGGGGCGGCTTATGCAGGGCGCTGAGGGCGTACAGGGCGTTCAGCAGCAGCCGCAGCAGCTGCGACGTGTCCTCCCCCTGTGCCGTGGCGTCCGTCAGATCGGCCAGATAGGAGGCAAGGCTCAGAGCCACGAAGTCCGTCCGCAGGCCGGTGAACAGCTCCAGCGTCTCCGCCTCGTCCAGCATGAACCACTGACCCTTTTCGTAGATGGTCAGCTCCGAATAGGCCAGCAACTGACACGCCGCCGCCAGACGGCTGTTTTTCCGCCGGGCGCCCCGTGCAATGAGGGAGATCTTCCCCCGATCCGGGGTCAGCACCGTCAGAATTTTGTCCGTCTCCCTGGTCACGGTCTCCCGCAGCACCAGTCCGGCGGTGACGATGGGTTGGTTTGGCATGATTCCTCCTCCCACCGGTGCAGCAGATACAGCTCCGGCGCTCCGGTCTCCAGAAAAAGATTCCAGTAATCGCACATGATCTCCACCCCCGGCATTAGCTTGCCGCCGCCGGGGCGAAACATGAGTGGTAAGTTTTAGGGTCGGCTCATGTTTCTAACGGGAATTACTGTTCGTTGTAGCCCTGTGAACGAATGAAATTCACATTGTCCCGCCAGTTTTCCTTGACCTTCACCCATGTTTCCAGATAGACCTTGGTACCCATGAACTTTTCGATATCCTGCCGGGCCAGCGTGCTGATGCGCTTGAGCATATCCCCGTGCTTGCCGATGATGATGCCCTTGTGGCTGGCCTTTTCGCAGTAGATGGTCACGTCCAGGTCGATGATGCCGGAGTCCTCCCGCTCGGTGAAGCGGGTCACCTCCACCGCCGTGCCGTGGGGGATCTCCTTATCCAGACACAGCAGCATTTTCTCCCGGATGATCTCGGCGCAGACCTGCTGATCCGGCTGGTCGGTGGTCATGCCGTCGGGGAACAGCTGCGGCCCCTCCACGGCGTACCGCTGCATCTGGGCCAGCAGCTCCTCCAGACCGTCGCCGGTGCGGGCGGAGATGGGAATGATGGCGTCGAAATCCGGGTAGACCTCGCTGTATGCGGCGATGACCGCCAGCAGATCGTCCTTGCGCTCCACGGTGTCGATCTTGTTGATGCACAGTACGCAGGGCAGCTTCTCCTCCCGGATGCGCTGGAGAAGGATCTTCTCCGGCTCTCCCACGTGGGGGATGGGCTCCACCAGCAGCAGGGCGGCCTCCACACTGGCCAGACTCTCCCGCACCACCTTCACCATGTAGTCCCCCAGCCGGGAGCGGGCCTTGTGCAGGCCCGGCGTATCCAGCAGGATGAACTGGGTGTCGCCCCGGTTCACCACGCCGTAGATGCGGTTTCTGGTGGTCTGGGGCTTGTTGGAGACGATGGCGATCTTCTCACCCACCAGGGCGTTGGTGAGACTGGACTTGCCCACGTTGGGCCGTCCGCACACGGTGAGCATAGCGGTTTTGGTGATGTTGTTTTTCTCGTTCATAAGGTGATCCTCAGCTTTCTGTGAGCAATTTTGTTATGTTACTTTTGATGGTAGTGTAAACTGGTAAGTGACAGAGTTCTGCCAGCGTTCCTCGTTTGTCAGGTCCTCCCCGATCACCTCGCCGCCCATGCGCTCATAGAAGCTTCGGGCATTGAAATTTTCCGGAACACAGTGGCAGATGAAGGCGGTGGCATGGTGCTCCCGGCAATATGCACTCATGAAATCGAAGGCTTGCCGACCGATTCCCTGTCGCTGGTATTCAGAGACAATATAAAGGGATTGCAGGGTGATCACGTCGGCTTTATTTATCGTCAGATAACCGATATTTTGCCGACCCTTTCGGATAAGGTACACCGAATATGCCGGGTGATGGACCCTCAGCAGTTCCATTTCCCTGTGCCGGTCCCAGTCAAATTCATCTATCATGGAATCGGGTAGATGCCTCGGTATGTGGTGCTCCAGATCCTTTGCCGCAGGCCGATGATAGACGGTACGTCCTCTTCGGTTGCCTCGACAAACAGCTTATCCTCGGCCATAATGCAGCTCCTTCCGCAATTTCCGGTGATCCTCAGCTTTCTGTGAGCAATTTTGAATAGGGACAGGGAGAAATTACCTTCTCGCTTCATTCATCCAGCAGCTGCATGGTGTCATACCGCACGCCGCAGGCCGTGCAGGCCCAGTTGCAGCTGCTTTTCTTGGTTTTCTTGTGGAAATAGTCCAGCGGCCCGCCGCACGGGGGACAGGGCTGCGCCTTCTCCTGTCAGAGACTTTTCGAAAAGGACACAGCGTCCGCCCGGCACTCCGGCCGGAGCTTGGCCAGAGCGGCCTTTCTCACCGCTCCAGCCCCAGCAGGGCCATGATGGCCTCCTCTCTGGCTCGCATCTGGGCCTTCATAGGCCCTTCGTCCAGATGGTCGTAGCCCAGCAGATGCAGCACCGAGTGGGTTACCAGATAGGAGAGTTCCCGCCGCTTGGAGTGACCGTACTCCCTGGCCTGCGCCGCCACCCGCTCCATGGAGAGCACCATGTCCCCCAGCGGGATAAGGCCCGTGCCGGGGTCGGCGTCCTCCGGGCCGGGCAGCTGGCCGGGGGTCAGTTCAAACTCCGGGAAGCTGAGGACGTCCGTGGGCCGGTCCACCTGCCGCATCTCCCGGTTGATCTCGTGGATGCCGTCGTCATCCGTCAGGAGCACGTCCACCTCGCAGGGGGCCGTGAGTCCCTCCGCCGCCAGCGCTGTGCGGATGGTCCGGCGGATCAGGGCGCAGTTGGCGTCGTTGGCGGCGCCGGGTACGTCGGCGGTGATGGGGATATAGTGTGTCTTTCTCATTTGCGCTTCTCCTCGAATCGGGCGTAGGCCTCGATGATCCGCTGCACCATCACATGGCGCACCACGTCCTGCTGGGTCAGCTGGCAGATGCTGACGCCCTCCACGCCCTTCAGGATCTTCATGGCGTCCTTCAGGCCGCTGGGCTTGTCCCCCGGCAGGTCGATCTGGGTGATGTCGCCGGTGATGACCATTTTGGAGCCGAAGCCCATGCGGGTCAGGAACATCTTCATCTGCTCCCGGCTGGTGTTCTGGGCCTCGTCCAGAATGATGAAGCTGTCATCCAGCGTCCGGCCACGCATATAGGCCAGCGGGGCCACCTCGATGTTGCCACGCTCCAGATATTTCTGGTACGTCTCTGCCCCCAGCATATCGAACAGGGCGTCATATAGAGGCCGGAGGTAGGGGTCCACCTTGCTCTGGAGGTCGCCGGGCAGGAAGCCCAGCCGCTCTCCGGCCTCCACGGCGGGGCGGGTCAGGATGATGCGGTTGACCTGCTTGGCCCGGAAGGCCGCCACGGCCGCCGCCACCGCTAGATACGTCTTGCCGGTGCCGGCGGGCCCCACCCCGATGGTGACGGGGCTGTGGAGCACCGCCTGCACATACTGCTTCTGGCCGATGGTCTTGGGCTTGACGGGCCGGCCTTTGGAGGTGATGCAGATCACGTCCTGCGTCAGCTCCCCGATGCGCTCGGACTGGCCGCTGCGGCACAGACCGATGACGTAGCGGACGTGCTGCTCGGTAATGGACTCCCCTTTGCCGGAGAGGGTCAGCAGCGCCTCCACTGCCTTGGCAGCCATCATCACCTCCTCTGGCTCCCCGGAGATCCGCAGCTCCCCGTCACGGTTCACCACCGTCACATGGAATTCCGCCTCCAGAAGCCGGATATTTTCATCAAACGAGCCGAACAGATTGATGGCCTCTTCCATTCGCTCGATGCTCACACGCTGTTCCATACGGGACAAGCCCCCTTATCTCTGTGTAGTCTCCGTTTCCGGCAGTGTCACGGTCTGGCCGATCTGCTCCAGACACTCCGCCTTCAGCACCACCGTCAGCCGGTCCCCCTGCCGCACAGCGGCGAAGCGGGTGTCGGTGACGGTGCTGCCCTCCGGCAGCCGGGCCGACAGCAGGGCCAGCAGCTGCTGCTCTCCCTCCTGACGGGCGCTCTGCTCCGTGCGCTCTGCGGCGGCGCCCTCCCATGCGGTGATGCGCTCCCGCACCAGCGTCAGAGGCAGGCGAAGCCCTCCGGGCAGGGTGAACGGTTTATAATATGTTATTTTATCACAATCCACCCCGGTGATGCTACCCTTTCCGTAGAATTTTATCCGGTGTTTTCCGATATCCAGCGCCCAGCGGCTGTGGCTGCGGCTTCCGGCGGCGGGCTGCGTGATCTGCAGCGGTACGCTGACCGACAGCTCATACCACGTTCTGGCCCACACGGCCCCCATGCTGTGGACAAACCGTGCGCCGATATGTTCTGTTTCTGACACTCCGGAGATCAGCAGTTGTCCCTCCGTGACGGTGGTCCCCGGCAGTACCATGGCCTGCCCCTCCAGCGCCTCCACCTTGGTGATAAGGCCCGCCCTCCGGGCCACGATGTTGGTGACGGCGCTCCGATCTGCCGCCTCCGGCGGACGGTGCCGCTCCACCACCTGCACATGGGCCACGCAGCCCCGGACGTTCACCGCCAGCCACGATACCTCCGGCAGGGCCAGCAGCACATGGTTGCGCATGGTCTCCTGATCGATGTGCAGACCCGGCGACCCCACGGTGATGCCGTAGTCCTCCAGCGCCCGGAGAATGGTTTCCGTGGGGACGGTGTCGTTGCCGCTGACCTGAAAGTCCCAGATGACGAGGTTGCCGCCGAACATCAGCACCAGCGCCAGCACCGCTCCGGCCAGCAGCACGTACCGCCGGCGCAGACGCCGCCAGAACACCGGTACGCCGCCGCTGCGGCACAGGTGCAGGCTGCCGCCGGCGTCCTCCGCCGCCTGCCGCAGACGGGGCAGATCTCGCCCCACGGCCCGCAGGGTCAGGCACACCGGCGACTCCCATGTCAGCTCCCAGAAGGGGATGCCCCGTGCGCCGCAGAGGTTCAGCACCCGCTCCGGGCAGCCGCACTCGATCCGCACCAGCACCTGCCCCTGTAAAAAATGGACGATCTGACGATACATGGCCCCTCCTATGTCAGCAGCTCAATGGCGGTGATGGTGCCGCTGATCCGCAGCTCCCGGTCCGTCATGGCCAGCAGCTGCAGCTCCCGGCCTGTGATCCGCACCGTCATGTTTGCGGCGGCGATGTCGATGACCTCCGTGCTGTACCGCAGTACGCCCCGGTGCTGCTCCATATAGAACTGGCGGTCCCCCACCAGCTCCATGCGGCCCACCCCCGCCGCCAGCTCCCCTGGCAGATCCAGCCGGTCCATGACCTCCAGACCGGCACGAGCCAGCCGCTTTTTGTCTCCCATGAGGCATCCCTCCCACGGTGGACTGTATGCGTACCGCCGGAAAAACTTGCCTGTCCGTGGCATGGACCTCTGCCCGCCGTCATAAGCTGGCAGGGTAAAGGGAGGTGAGGGAGCATGGGCTTGGCACTGGGACTGCTGGCGGTCATGGCGGGGCTGCTGGCAGCATCGGATGTGGCGGCGCAGGCGGTGCGGGAGGGACTGGCCCTCTGCGGCGGATCGGTGATCCCGGCACTGTTTCCCTTCCTCGTGGTGTCCCGGCTGTTTGTGGCCACCGGTAGTGCAGCGGCGCTGGGGCGGCTGCTGGCCCCCTTGACCCGCCGGATGCTGGGGATCTCCGGCCCCGGCGGTACGGCAGTGCTGCTGGGCTTGCTGGGAGGCTATCCGGTGGGCGCCCAGACGGCGGGAGAGCTGGTCCGCACCGGAGCCATCTCCCGGCAGGAGGGGCAGCGGCTGCTGCTGTTCTGTAACAACTGCGGCCCGGCCTTTGCCTTGGGTGTGGCGGGAGTGGGCTGCTTCGGCAGTCTCCGGGCCGGGGTATGGCTTTGGCTGATCCATGTGTCGGCCGCCGTGCTGACGGCTCTGCTGACCCGTCACACCTCGTCCCCGGAGGGACGGACTTCGCCGTCTGCGCCGCAGGCTCTGGGTTCCGCTTTTCCGGGGGCCGTCCGGGGAGCGGGGGAGGGGATGCTCCACGTCTGCGGCTTCGTGGTGTTCTTTCTGGTGCTGACCCGGCTGCTGACGGCCCTGACGGGGCTGGAGCACCCCTTTCCGCTGGGACTACTGGAGCTTACCGGCGGCATCCTGCGGCTCTCCGGCACACGGGGGGATTTCGTGCTGGCGGCGGCACTGATGGGCTGGGGCGGCGTGTGCGTCCACTGTCAGACGGCGGCGGTGCTGGAGGGGAGTGGACTCCACATGAGGGGCTATCTGCCGGCAAAGGCAGCGCAGGCGGTTCTATCAGCGGCATTGGCTGTTCCCATAAGCCGCTGGGTGCGGTAAAGGGTTGCTGCTTTCCCCTATGGCGGACAAAAAATGGCACCCGCATTAGACATGAGCGGTTAACGAAGTTTTTATGCAGAATACGGTGCAGTCTCTGAAAAGGGGCTGCACCGTGTTCTGCTTTATGCAGAAAATTTGAACTGCTGCGGGTTTTGGCGGATCTCCCCCATTGCTGACAGCATCTCTTTTCCCGTAGGGACAGAGAATAGCCCAATGGCTGTGAAGTAAATGTCCCCCTTAACCTTCTTGGTTTCCTTATCCTTGCTGTGAACCTCGATGCGCCGAATCAGCGCATTAGCAATCTCCGGCGTAAGCTGTCGAATGTCCGTATAATCCCGCAGCGCTTTCATCAGCAGCCTCAAATCCACCTTGGTTTGCTCCGCATCCAACAGATTTTTCTTGCCGTCAGCTACGAGCTTCAGCAGATCCTTCTGCTCCTTTTCGTAGTTGGCGGTCATTGAGTAATGGAAGAAGCCAGCGTTTGCGGAAAAGTCACAATTTACGGAGGCAAAGCTTCAAATCCCACTTGCCTTTTTGTTCTTGTTATGATATTATTGGTATACATACTAAAACGTTTGAGGGGAGGTGATGGATTTGCGGAGAGACAGCAGCGAGACGAAGCGGAAAATACTGACCGTGTGCGTCCGTCTCTTTTTGGAACAGGGGTATAAAAACACCTCTGTCAGTCAGATCGTGGACGAAGCGGGCGTAGCAAGGGGAAGCTATTTGAATCTGTTTCCCACCAAGGATAAAATTTTGCTGGACTTGACCGAAACGATGTTCGGCGGACAGTTCGGCATGGCAAGAAGCATTACAGACACCAAGCTGCCGCCGGTTTACGCTTATGCGTTGGAAACGGCGATCCAGCTGACCCTGACCGAACTGAACGAGAACCTGCGGGAAATTTACATTGAAGCCTACTCCCTGCCTGAAACATCGGAGTATATCTACCTGCATACCACGGCAGAGCTGAAGCAGATCTTCAGCGCAAATTTCCCGGATTACAGCGACAGCGACTTTTACGAGATGGAAATCGGCACGGCAGGACTGATGCGCAATTATATGGCACGAAAATGCGACATCCATTTCCCGTTGGAACGCAAGCTCAGCCGCTTTTTGACGGCGGCGATGCGGGTGTACCGGGTGCCGGAGGACGAGCTGGAGCAGACAGTTCGCTTCGTCGAGCGTCTGGACATCCGCTCGATTGCCGAGCGCGTGATGCATGCCTTGTTCCAAACGCTGGCGATGCACTACGATTTTTCACTGCAGGAAATGGAAGCCCCCTTGATTTCAGAAACGGAGGAAACCACATGAAAAAGCGACTGTTCGCCATTTTGCTGACGCTCTGCCTGCTCGCACAGCTCTTCCCGCTCACGGCAAGCGCGGTTCGCCTTGATTGGCCGCATCCGTCTGCGCATTGCGTCTGCGGAGGAGGAATCAGCAATCATCAGGCCATGAACGGACACACGGCCTATGAAGGGGTCTACTTCACCAAGGACGGGAAGGAAAATACCTCCGGCGATATTTCAAAAATGAACGTGATCCGATCGGAAGCAGACCTTCTGGAGATCAACCATAAAGCAGCGAACAACAAGGGAAAAACGTTCTACTATTACCTTGCCAATGATGTCACCCTCACGAAACGAATCCATGCTTGGGAGGGCTGCACGTTTGTGATCTGTTTGCATGGCCATACCCTTACCTGCAATGTACCGGGTGCACAAAGCGCCTTCCTTGTGATGAATAATGCGCGTCTGGTATTTACGGATTGCCAGCTCTCCGGCGACCGCGGCCTCATCACCGGCGACAGCTGCGCCGCTGTTTCTGCTGACGAAACTGCCACCTTTGAGCTTTACGGCGTGAGCATCTGCATGACCAGCTCGGAAACGGACGGCATCCGCGATATTTACAACGACCCGGTTTGCGGCATTTATAACTGCGGTACGTTCAATATGTACGGCGGCTGCTACTATCAAAAAAGCTCCGACTATCCCACGGATCGCCCGGTCATCAGCAACATCCGCAACACCAAGTACGGCCCCGGTGTAATTAACAGAGGAACCTTCAATATGTATGACGGCATCATCTCCGGCAATGAGCGGAACGGTGTGATGTCCACCATCACCCGGTCAGATGATACCATCAACCTCTACGGCGGCACCATCACCGGCAATACCGGTGCGGGGATTTCGGCCACCCACTGGCCCATGCCCTCCATTGCGACAAGCGACTATTATACCAATGTCAACCTCTACGGCGGTACGATCTCGGAAAATACCGGTGCGGGCATCGACGCAGCCTACGGCAGAGTGACAATGGCGCAGCAGAGCAGCGCCATTCCCGTCGAAATCAAGAACAACAAGGGCGGCGCGATCTCGCTGACGCGGGACGGCTCGACCGCCAACCTCGGCACCGGCCTGATTACCGGCAACTCCGGCGGCAAGGGCGCGGTCGCACTGAGTGCAGGCTCCCTGACCCTTACCGGCGACGTGAAGATCACCGGAAACTCCGGCGCAAATCTCTATCTTGCCAGTGGAAAAACCGTCACGCTCGACAAGCTCGGCAGCGGTGCGCAGATCGGCGTTACTACCGAGAGCACGGCAGTCCCCGTGGTGTTCGCCGAGGCCAACGGCACGGATTACGCCAGCCGCTTTACCCCGGACAGCGCGGGCTACAGCATCGGCTATAACGCCGCGCAGCAGCTCCAGCTGCAAACCATGACCTATCCCGTGACCTACGCCCCCGGCGCAAACGGCACGGGCGACAGCAAGACGGTGAACAAGGAGCACGACAGCGCTCTGGAGCTGGAGGGTGCGCTCTTTACCCGCCTCGGCTACACGCAGGTCGGCTGGTCGAAGGCCGACGGCGGCGAGAAGGACTATTCCCTGAATGCGATTTATGAGCAAAACGAGGCGCTTACGCTCTACCCCGTCTGGGAGGAGCGCAGCGACTATACCGTCCGTATCGTCAACCAGGACGGCTCGACGGTCACGGACTTTGAGAACGTCAAATGGACGGATGAAATTTGGAAGCTCCTGACGCCAAGGCCGACAAGAGAAAATGATGAAAGGCTGCAAGCACTGCTGATCGGCAATAGGAGAGTCATGGGCGGAGAAACCTACGGCGACTTTGCTACGGGCGGCGAGGACAGCCTTACCTTCATTGCTTTTTGGAGCGGCGTTTTCATTGATTACAGCACCATTTCCGTGGGCGATTCCCAGTGGACCGGCTTCCGCTCCGAAGGTACGGAACACTTCTTCAACGAAGATCAGACCGTACAGATCAATACCGCCCATCCGGAGGAACTGTCGTATTTTGAGTACGCCGTCGGCGATCAGTTCTACTCGAATGGCCTAGCTGCGGACGTCCTTTTCAGCAGCGGGCACGATCACTATCCTTATACCGGCGCCTTCAATACGGCATCTCTGAATCTGGAGGAGGGAAAGCCCTATGTGATCTATGCACAGTTGGGGACGAAGCTCCTTGCTCGCTACGGCGTTGTATGCACGGAGAAAATCATCATCGACAAGACCGCCCCGGCGATCACCGGTGCGAAAAACGGCGATGTTTTCTGTGGCGAGGGCAACAAGACCCTCACCGTGACCGACCTGTATCTGGACACCGTGACCGTCAACGGTAAGCCCGTGACCCCCAACGAACAGGGTCAGATCACCCTCACCGATGCGAGAACCCCGCAGACCGTCGTCGCCACAGACAAGGCAGGCAATTCCACGACGCTCACCGTGACCGTCCATTCGTCCCATTCCTACAAATGGCAGACGGAGAACGGCCAGTATTGGGGCGACTGCGAATTCTGCGGCGACAAGGTCGAAAAGACGAACGTTCCCTCCCTGACCATCACCGCACCGGATGCCGTCTGCCGCACGCAGGACTTCAAATTCTCTTTCAACCTGCCGGAGGGCTGCACGAATCCCGCCTACAGCTATGAGTTCACCTTCTCGGGCGACGGCGGACCCATCACCCCGGTCGACGGCCTCTGCACGGGGACGATCCCTGCCGCTTCCTACATAGCGGGAGAAACCGGCTTCCGCTTTATCGCCTCTGTCACGACGGCGGAGGGCTACCGCTTCAGCGTTTCCAAGGATATCACCATCCGTGAGCACTCCGGCGGCACGGCGACCTGCACGGAGCAGGCCATCTGCGACCACTGCGGTCAGTCCTACGGCGCACTGGCGGCGCACAGCTTCACGGCAGAAACCGCCGAGGAGCAGTATCTGAAATCCGCTGCGACCTGCACCGAAAAGGCGGTGTATTACAAGTCCTGCGCCGTCTGCGGTACCAGCTCCAAGGGAACCGCCGACGAGGCGACCTTCACGTCCGGAAAGCCGCTCGGCCATGACTGGGGTGCGTGGATGCCCGACGGGGAGGGTACACACAAGTGCGTCTGCACCCACGATGCCCGCCATGTCGAAATGGCCGGCTGCACCTACGGCGACTGGAACACAAACCAGGACAGTCACTGGAAGACCTGCACCGTCTGCGGCGGAGAGACTGAGCGGCTCAACCACGCCGACCCGGACTGCAACCATTTCTGCGACACCTGCGGCATCAAAATGACCGAGCACGACTTCACGGGAGAACTTGCGATCACGGCGCTTCTGTACAAGGAAGCAAACTGCCTCTCTCCCGCACTCTATTACAAATCCTGCAAGATCTGTATGCTGTCCTCCAAGGGGACAGCCGACGAGGCGACCTTTGCAAGCGGGGACAAGAATCCGAACCGTCACGCCGAATATCCGGGCGCTTGGCAGACCGATGCCGACAGCCACTGGAGATTCTACACCTGCTGCCAGTTGGAGGTGGATCGCGGCGCACATCAGGGCGGCACGGCCGACTGCCTTGCCCCGGCGCTCTGCGAGGTCTGCCAGCACTCCTACGGCGAGCTTGGCCCGCACCATTTCGTCGATCAGGTGAACGAATACCGGCTGAAGTCCGCCGCCACCTGCACAAGCCCGGCGGTATATTATCAGTCCTGCTCCACCTGCGGCGCACAGGGCACGGAAACCTTTACCAATGGCAAGCCGCTCGGCCATGACTATGGCGCTTGGACATCCAACGAAGACGGCACCCATACCCGCATCTGCAAGCACGATGCCTCGCACACCGAGACTAATAACTGCCACGGCGGCACGGCAGACTGCACGCACAAGGCTGTCTGTACGGTCTGCGGCGGCGAATACGGCGAGATGGCGGCACATAGCTTCACTGCCGAAAAAGCAGAGGCGCAGTATTTGAAGTCTGCTGCAACCTGTACCGAAAAGGCGATCTACTACAAGTCCTGCGCAGCCTGCGGCCTGAGCTCCAAGGGCACGGCGGATGAGGCGACTTTCTTCTCCGGCAATGCGCTCGGCCACGACTGGGGCGCTTGGACGCAGAACAGCGATGAAAAGACCCACACCCGAATCTGTAAGCGTGACACCAGCCATACGGAAACCGAGAATTGCACCGGCGGCACGGCGACCTGCACGCACAAGGCTGTCTGTACGGTCTGCGGCGGCGAATACGGCGAGCTTGATCCGAAGAACCACACCAACTTAAAGCACTTCCCGGCAAAGGCGGCGACCAAGACTGCCGAGGGCAATATCGAATACTGGTATTGCTCCGGTTGCAAGAAGTATTACAAGGACGCTACGGCAACACAGGAAATCAAGCAGGCCGATACCGTAACGGCAAAGCTGTCCGGCGGCACCGTCAAACCCGGCGCCGACAAGTCTCCGCAGACGGGAGATAACTCCAATCTTTTGTTGTGGATTGCCCTGCTGTTTGTCAGCGGCGGTGCAGCCATTGGCACAACGGTTGTCAGCAGGAAGAAAAAGTACAACAGATAATTGAATAGCGTTCCCTTGCTCCATCTTCCGAGCAAGACAAAAGCGTCGTAGTAATACGGCGCTTTTTTGTTACCCGGAAGCGACAAACAGCGGCGCTTGAATGACGGACGATAAGGATACCGCCGTCAAAACAAAGCCGCTCATATCGAAAGAAAACGCCCAGAATCGCCCCGAAACCATACAGCGGGGTCAGGTTTTGGGCGTTTCTGCGTTTCGGGAGCAAATCGGCAATTAGGCAAGGATTGCACTTCACCTTACTCCTACACATTTTCGTATTATTCCAATAATGTACCATGTAAAAATCGCTATTTTTGTATGCTCTATTGACAAAAGCGAAGATTAAGAATATATTATATTTTAGTAACATGGGTGGTGAATTGAGGAAAGGTCACTGCGGCGGGAATTATGTGTGAATACTTTTCAATTTTCTGTCACAGTATGATGCCGCCTCCTGTCCACTGTCCAAATTTGAAAGGGGTATAGATATGAAAGCACGTATGTCACGCAAATTTTTCTGTCTTCTGCTGACAGTAGTGATGGTATGCACACTACTGCCAATCATTGCGCTGGCGGCTGAACCAAGCGGTAGCATTGAGAGTGCTGGTATTACCCATGCTGGCGGCTACTTGAAAAATGCTGTTTCCGTTGAACTGAAAGACGTTACCTTCGCTGAGAGCGTTGCGGTTAAACTATACAGCGGCGATACTCTGCTGACCACGGCTACCTTGCAGGGAGTAAATCCCGGCAGCCATGGTTTCCTGACCTGCTGCATCGCAACCGAGACTGCTGACGAGTACTGGTCACTGACCCCCTGGACTCCCAAGGACGATGTTGTCCCCGACAAGGCTGTCCTGGTTGTCGATGGCCGCGAGCTGGCTGAAAAGACCTTCACGCTTGATGCCGATGAGTGGGCAGCCCTGCCCGGCACGGTGCTCCCCTGCAGCATCGAGCGCGCCGCCATCACTCATGATAACGGAATCCTGAAAAACGCTGTGTCTGTTGATCTGAAGAATGTTAACTTTGAGTCCAGCGTACAGGTGCAGCTGTACAGTGATGAGACCCTGCTGACCACTGCCACCTTGCAGGGAGTAACTCCCGGCAGCTATGATTTCCTGACCTGCTGCATCGCTACCGAGACTGCTGACGAGTACTGGTCACTGACCCCCTGGACTCCCAAAGATAATATTGTTCCCAACAAAGCTGTCCTGTTTGTCGATGGACACGAGGAGGATACGAAGACCTTCACGCTTGATGCCGATGAATGGGCAGCCCTGCCCGGCACTGTGTTCCCCTATAGCGGCAGCATCGAGCGCGCCGGCATGACTCATGATAACGGAGTCCTGAAAAACGCTGTGTCTGTTGATCTGAAGAATGTTAACTTTGAGTCCAGCGTAAGGGTGCAGCTGTACAGTGGTGAGACCCTGCTGACCACGGCTACGTTGAATACTGATAAGCTGGGAGCTGGTTCGTATTCTTACCTGACCTGCTGCATCGCAACCGAGACTGCTGACGAGTACTGGTCACTGACCCCCTGGACTCCCAAAGATGATGTTGTCCCCAATAAAGTCGTGCTGTTTGTGGATGACAACGAAATGGACACTATGGAATTCACTCTGGATGCTGCAGAGTGGAAAGCCCTGCCCGGCACGGTGCTCCCCTCCAGCAACGTGACCAACGGCACCACCAGCAATAATGACAAGCTGGACAATGTCCCCCAGACCGGTGACACAAGCAACTTTGCTTTGTGGATTGCCCTGTTGTTCGTCAGCGGCGGTGCAGCCATTGGTACAACGGTTGTCAGCAAAAAGAAAACGTATAACAAGTAAGAGAACAGCTTAACCTATGCGGCGGCTACCGGAAACAGTAGCCGCCGCAATCTTTAGCTCATTCACGGCATCTGTATACCGTCCGGCTGCAATCAGCTTGTTGCGAAAACGGTTCAACCCGTTGAGAGCGAGTCGCCGCTCTTGCCGATTTAGCTCAACATAGTGTTTTCGTTTCATTACGATCCCGCCTTAATGTTCTGTAATTATTGCAGCAAAAGGCACGGCTGGAATCGAATATGCGGAAAAAGAAATCACCGAGAAAAGCCCGTACGAGGCTTTCTCGGTGATTTTCCTTGCCATTGCTACGCCGCCTGATAACTACGCTCTTTTAATACTTCGTTATCAGCCCGTAGCTTTGGTCGGGTGCCATTTTTTACAGGTTGTCGCCGCCTGAAAATACAGGCAGCTGCCGCTCTTATCTGCGAGCCTTGTCGTAGGGGATGCCCTCCGCCTTGGGGGCACGGGACTTCTTGGAGGTGAAGGCCAGCACCAGCAGGGTGATGATGTACGGAAGCATCCGGTACAGGTGGGAGCTGATGCCGATCTCTGCCAGCCAGTACACACCGTCGCCGTTGATATCGATGCTGGAGTAGGCGGCGGCGATGCATTTGAACAGGCCAAACAGGAGGGAGGCCCCGGCGATGTTCAGAGGCCGCCAGTTACCGAAAATCATCACGGCCAGCGCCAGAAAGCCGAAGCCCGCCACGTCGCCGTTGGAGGAGCAGTTGGCGGTGGTCAGGGCGTACACAAAGCCGCCCATGCCCGCCAGCGCACCGGAGATGGTGGTGCCGATATAGCGCATCTTGTAGACATTGGTGCCCAGAGAGTCCGCCGCCTGAGGATTCTCACCGCAGGCCCGCAGCCGCAGGCCGAAGCGGGTCTTATAGAGAATGATGGACAGGATGACGAACAGGATGATGCAGACGTAGGTAGCCAGATAGACTTTCACCAGAAACGTCTCGCCGAAGAAGCCAAGATCGGTGTTTTTGTCGATGCCGAAGGTGGACTTTCGGATCATGAACCACGTAGCGGAGTCGCCGGTAGCAAGCTGCAGGGTGTTCTGGTTGGCGATGATACGCACCAGAAACAGCACCAGAGCCGGAGCCATCAGGTTCAGGGCCGTACCGCCGATGGTCTGGTCGGCCCGCAGGCTGATGGAGGCGAAGCTCAGCAGCAGGGAGAACACGGCACCCATGGCTGCCGCCACCAGCATAGCCAGAAGCTCCAGCCCCTGCATAGCCACCCAGTTCCCGGTCTGTTGAGCGGCCAGCACGGCGGCGCTGCCCTGCATCAGGCGCACGAACAGCACGCCGATGAAAGCACCGAAGATCATGATACCTTCCAGCGCCAGGTTGATGATACCGCTGCGCTCGGCGAACACACCGGCCAGCGCCACGATCATCAGGGGCACTGCATAGATCAGGGTCTGCTGTACCAGAAATGTCATGCCTGATCGCCTCCTTCTGCGTTATCGCTGTCTGTGACAGCGGCCTCTACGGGTGCTTTCTCCTCCTCCGGCAGCAGGGAGGTCTGATCCTCCACAGCGGCGCTCTGAGGGATGGGAGCCGTGTCGGCTGCCACGACCTTTTTCTTCTTCCGGCCGCTGAGCATCATGCGGATCACCAGAGAGAAAGCGCTTAGATACACGATGACGGCGATGATGACGTCGGTGATGTACTCGTTGTAGGCGGTGAGGTTGGTCAGCTGCTGGCCAACGATCTTCAGCATGGCCATGAAGATGCCGGCGAAGATGACGGCGATGGGGTTATTCAGCGCCAGCAGCGCCACGGGGATGCCGTTAAAGCCCACGGCGGGCAGAGACTGATAGGTGGACCAGTAGAACTCCGTGTTGCCGGACAGGTAGTACAGCGCTGCACCGGCTCCGGCCAGCGCACCGGCGATGGCCATGGACAGCACGATGTTGCGCTTATCCTTGATGCCGGCGTAGCGGGCGGCATGGCGGTTGGCGCCGCAGGCCTGCAGCTCGTAGCCCAGCGTGGTCTTGGTCATGAGGATGTACATGGCGATGGCCAGCAGAATGGCCACCAGAATACCGGCGTTGACCTGAGAGCCGGGGAACAGCTTATCCAGCCCCAGCTTGGGGGTGGCCACGCCGTTGAAGCTGGTCTTATAGATGTAGCCGGACTTGGTGTTCTCCACGGTGTTCTTGAAGTTGCTGATGTCGAACATCCACGTCACAAGGTTGGCGGCCACCCAGTTGGTCATGATGCAGGCCAGCACCTCATTGATGTTGAGACACGCCTTGGCCAGACCCGGCAGAGCGCCCCACAGAGCGCCCGCCAGACAGCCGCCCAGAAAGGCCAGGATCCAGATGATCCAGGTGGGGACGGAGGAAGAGGGGATGCTCAGGGCGATCATCAGCGTCGCCATGGTGGAGATCAGGTACTGACCGGGAGCGCCGATGTTGAACAGGCCCGTCTTGAAGGCCACGGCCACGGAGAGACCCGTCATGATCAGGGGCGTGGCCCGGAACAGCATATCGCCGGTGTTGACGGCGTTGAAGCCCCAGGTCAGCTCACCGGCGGCATTGCGGCCGGTGCTGAAGATGCCGGCGAAGATGATGCGGAAGCCGTCCCATGCGCCGGAGAGGGAGATCTTTTCATTGAAGCAGCCCACCAGAATGACGGCGATGCCGCCTACCAGCAGACCCGCAAGAATGGAGATCAGGGACGCCAGCACCTTTTTGGTGCCTTCCTTTTGGTACAGAGTGGCTGCGGAATGCTTCACGCTTCATCGCCTCCTTTGTTGTCACGCTTTGCGCCGGACATATACAGGCCCAGCTCGGATACGGTGGTCTTTTTGGGGTCCAACTGGCCCACGATCTCCCCCTCGTACATGACGAGGATGCGGTCGGAGAGGCTCATGACCTCATCCAGCTCCAGAGACACCAGCAGCACCGCCTTGCCACGGTCCCGCTCGGCCACCAACTGGCTGTGGATATACTCGATGGCGCCCACGTCCAGACCACGGGTGGGCTGAACGGCCACGATCAGAGGCTTATCCCGGTCCAGCTCACGGGCGATGATGGCCTTC
The DNA here is from genome assembly GCF_018408575.1 of Vescimonas coprocola. NCBI lineage: Bacteria > Bacillati > Bacillota > Clostridia > Eubacteriales > Oscillospiraceae > Vescimonas > Vescimonas coprocola. Next base: position 1,745,711 of record NZ_AP023418.1, on the reverse strand, counting down.
TGCTGGTTGCCGCCGGACATACTGCGGACCACGGTGATGGGGCCCTGACCGCTGCGGACGTCGAATTTCTCGATCAGCTGCTGAGCATAGCTGCGGACGGCGTCCCGCTTGATGAAGCCCCCCTTCTCGAACTGTGGCTCCTTGTACCGCTGGAGCACCAGATTCTGCTCCAGCGTGAAATCCAGCACCAGACCGTGCTTGTGGCGGTCCTCCGGGATGTGGCTGATGTACTCGCCCCGGTGGTGGATGGAATAGTGGGAGATGTCGTGGCCGCAGACGGTGATGCTGCCGCCGGAGCTCTTGTCAAGGCCCGTCAGACCGTGGATGAACTCCGTCTGGCCGTTGCCGTCGATACCGGCGATGCAGACGATCTCGCCGGCCCGCACGTCAAAGCTGACATTATGTACGGCATCCTTCTTGTGCAGGTGGGAGGGGACGGTGAAGTTCTTCACACTGAGCACCACATCGCCGGGATGGGCCTCGTCCTTGTTGACCTGCAGCTGTACGGGGCGGCCCACCATCATGTTGGACAGCTCCTGCTTGTTGGTGTCCTTGGTGTTGACAGTGCCGATGTACTTGCCCTTGCGCAGCACCGTGACCCGGTCGGCCACCGACATGATCTCGTTGAGCTTGTGGGAGATGAAGAGGATGGACTTGCCCTCCCTGGTGAGATTCTTCATGATGAGCAGCAGTTCATCGATTTCCTGAGGCGTCAGCACGGCGGTGGGCTCGTCGAAGATGAGGATCTCGTTGTCCCGGTAGAGCATCTTCAGGATCTCCACACGCTGCTGCATACCGACAGTGATGTCCTCCACCTTGGCGTCCAGATCTACCGCCAGACCGTACCGCTCCGACAGCTCCTGTACCTTTTTCCGGGCCTCCTTCTTCTGCAGAAAGCCCATCTTCGTGGTCTCGGCACCCAGAATGATATTGTCCAGCACCGTGAACACGTCCACCAGCTGGAAGTGCTGATGCACCATGCCGATCCCCAGCGCTGTTGCGTCGTTGGGGTCATTGATCTTTACTGTCTGTCCATTTTTTCGAATCTCGCCTTCTTCCGGCTGGTACAGCCCGAACAGGACGGACATCAGCGTGGATTTACCGGCGCCATTTTCCCCCAGAAGGGCGTGGATCTCGCCCTTCCGCAGCTGAAGGGTGATGTCGTCATTGGCCTTGATGCCGGGAAACTCCTTGGTGATGTGAAGCATTTCGATCACATACTGAGGAGAATTTTCCATGCCGCCACCTACTTTCTCAGGATTTACAGACCCATACAGGTTGTATATACAAGCTATTATAACGGCTCACGCCGAGAATTGCAAGGTTAACCGAAGGATTTGATGGAACAAATGCACGGAATGTTCTGTATCTTAGGGTTGACATCTGGTGATTTTTGCTTTACGATACATTTATATTGCATGATATATTTCCCGGTAGGTAAGGCTACCGTAGGGATATGGGCTGCTGCCGCGGAGTGGTGGAGACACCATGAGAGGGTTTGAACAGGCGATATCGAAACCAAGGTATCATCTAATGCAGCTTCACCGCCCCACGATGCTAAAGCTTGTTACGGTGCTCAGGTCACGGCGGTGACCCGATCGCAATGCGACCGCAGCAGGCAAACGCCGGCTGCGGGATTTTTTATGATGCGGGGAAGGAGGAGCCGATATGGTAGACTACGAGGAAGAGCTGGACCGATATCTGGATGAGATCAAGGAGCTGGCCCGAAGTAAACAGTATGCCCGCCTGCGGGACCTCTTTCTCCCCATGGAGCCTGCCGACATCGCTCTGCTGCTGGAGGAGTCCGGCGGGGAGCTGATGCCCCTGCTGTACCGGCTGCTGCCCAAGGAGCTGGCGGCGGAGGTGTTCGTGGAGCTGGAGTCCGACTCCCAGGAGATGCTCATCAACGGCTTTTCCAACACCGAGCTGAAGGAGGTGCTGGACGAGCTGTATCTGGACGATGCCGTGGACATCGTGGAGGAGATGCCCGCCAGCGTGGTGATCCGAATCCTGGATAAGGCGACGCCGGAAATGCGAAAATCCATTAACGAGATTTTGAAGTACCCGGAGGACTCCACCGGCTCCATCATGAACATGGAGTTCCTGTCCCTGAAAAAGGACATGACGGTGGAGGACGCCTTCAAGCGCATCCGCCGTATTGGCGGCGAGCTGGAGACCATCAACATCCTGTACGTCACCGACCCCACCCGCCGCCTGCTGGGGGTGCTGTCGGTGCGTGACCTGCTGCTGGCGGAGGAGGATGACCTCATCGAGGACATCATGGATCCCAACGTGGTCTGGGTCAGCACCATGGACGACAAGGAGGACGCCGCACAGGCCCTGAGCAAATACGGCTTTCTGGCCATGCCCGTGGTGGATCTGGAGAACCGTCTGGTGGGCATCGTCACCGTGGACGACGCTATGGACGTTATCGAGGAGGAGACCACCGAGGACTTCGAGAAGATGGCCGCTATGCTGCCCTCCGACAAGCCCTATCTGAAGGCCGGTATCTTCGCCACGTGGCGGGCCCGCCTACCGTGGCTGATGATCCTCATGCTGTCGGCCACCTTCACCGGCATGATCCTCAACCACTATGAGAGCGCTCTGGCGGCGTGTCTGGTGCTGAACTCCTATATCCCCATGCTCTCCGGCACCGGCGGTAACTCCGGCACGCAGGCCAGCGTGGCGGTCATCCGTGCCTTAAGTCTGGACGAGGTGGATTTCTCTGACATCCTGAAGGTCCTGTGGAAGGAGCTGCGGGTGTCGCTGCTGTGCGGTTCGTGTCTGGCGGCGGCCAATTTCGTGAAAATGCAGCTGGTGGACCGTCTGCTGTTGGGCAATGCCGCCGTGACCCCCGTGGTGTGTCTGGTGGTGTGCCTGACCATCATGTTCGTAGTGGTATTCGCCAAGTGTGTGGGCTGCTCGCTGCCGCTGCTGGCGGAGAAGATCGGCTTGGACCCGGCGGTGATGGCCAGTCCCTTCATCACCACCATCGTGGATGCCACCAGTCTGCTGATCTATTTCCGCTTCGCTTCGTGGCTGCTGGGCATATAGACGCATAAAAAATCCGTTTCAAGACAAAATAGAGTCAGGCTTTGCGCCTGACTCTATTTTTCTGGAGGAACGTATCATGAGCAAGAACTGTACCAACGACGGCTGCAACTGCACCCCCAACTCCGCCATCAAATGCAGTGTCACCAACTGCGCCCACCACTGTCAGGATGTGGATCACTGCGGCCTGACCAGTATTCAGGTAGGCACCCACGAGGCCAACCCCTCCATGGACCAGTGTACCGACTGCCAGAGCTACCGCAAGCTGTAACGGCACACCGCCCGGTGCGCCGGGCGGCTACATAGGAAGGAGGGAGGGCCATGACAAACCGTCTGAAATATATCCTGTCCGGCGCTGCCGCCGGGGCGGTGAACGGCCTGTTCGGCGGGGGCGGCGGTATGGTGCTGGCCCCGGCCCTGACAGGCTGGTGCCATATGGAGCAGAAACGGGCGCTGGCCACCTGCGTGGCAGCCATCCTGCCCTTGTGCCTGCTGTCGGCGGTCATCAGCCTGTGGCGGCAGCCACTGGACTGGATGCAGGCCCTGCCCTATCTGTTGGGGGGACTGGGCGGCGGCTTCTTGGGAGGCCGCCTGTTTCAGAAGGTATCCAACCTGTGGCTGCGGCGCATCTTCGCCTGCTTTCTGCTGTACGGCGGTGTGAGGTATCTCCTGTGACGGCGTGGCTGCTGCCGCTGGCGGTGGGCTTCGCCACCGGTATCCTCTCGGCGTGGGGCGTCGGCGGCGGGACCCTTCTGCTGCTGTGCATGACGCTGCTGCTGGGGGTGGATCAGCGCACCGCCCAGACCATCAACCTGCTGTACTTCCTGCCCACCGCCGGTATGGGGCTGCTGTCCCACGGGAAAAGTGGCCTGCTGGAAAAGTCGGTGCTTCGCAGCGCCATCCCCGCCGGACTGATAGCGGCAGCGCTGGCGGCATGGCTGTCCTTCTCTGTGGATACAGAGCTGCTGCGCCGCCCCTTCGGCGTCTATCTGCTGGCGGCGGGTATCTGTATCCTTTTGCAAAAGCCCACCAAGCCGTGACCGGCGATCTCCTTCCACGACAAAAGACAGGCAGTGCCGGAGGCACTGCCTGTCTTTTCTTTGGTTTTCTATGCAGCCGTCAGGCGTCGATGCCCCGGCTGGTGAGGTACTTCTTCACCATCAGCGCTACCTTGAAGGTGATGGCGTCGTCAAACTCCCGCAGATCCAGACCCGTCAGCTTCTTGATCTTCTCCAGCCGGTACACCAGCGTGTTCCGGTGGACGAACAGCTTCCGAGCGGTCTCGGAGACGTTCAGGTTGTTCTCAAAGAACTTGTAGATGGTGAACAGCGTCTCCTGATCCAGCGCATCGATGGGGTTCTTCTTGAACACCTCCTGCAAAAACATCTCGCACAGGGTGGTGGGCAGCTGATAGATCAGGCGGCCGATGCCCAGATTCTCGTAGTTGATGACATAGCGCTCGGTGTCGAACACCTTGCCCACCTCGATGGCGATCTGGGCCTCCTTATAGGACTTGGCCAGATCCCGTAGATGCAGGGCCAGCGTACCGATGCCCACGAACACACGGCTCTCGCCGTCCTCCCGCAGGGCCTCCTCGATGGTGGTGGCCACCTTCTCCAGATCCTTGTTGGTGGTGCTCTCCGGCATCTGGTGGATCAGCGCCACGTCCGTCTCACCCACGCTGATGACGAAGTCATTCTGCCGGTCGGGGAAGAGATTCTGCACCACCTCCAGAGAGATGCCCTCGCTGCGGCCCTCTACAGGCCGAATCACGAATACGCCGCGGGGTACCTCGGCGGCCACGTGCAGCTCCTTGGCCCGCATATAGATGTCGCTGATAAGGATGTTGTCGGAGATGATGTTCTTGATGAAGGAGCCCTTGTCGTGCTTCTCCTCATAGTACGTCTTGGCGGAGTTCAGGGCCACGCAGGCCATGGCGCACACGGTGCGGCCTACGCTGTCATCGCCGGTGGCGAACACGGCATAGTCAAAATGTCCGCCCCAGCCGGGCAGCGCCTTGAAGGTCTTGCCCTCCAGCGCAATGCAGCCGCCCTCGGCGGAGTCGATGGCCTCCACATACTTGGCCCACTTCTTGCCGATACCCGTCAACTCGCTGCAAGCGATGACGGTACCCTCGGCGTCAATGACGCCCACGGTGCGATCGGTGGTATCCTTGAACTGTAAAACGACGTTCTGAAAAATTCTCCCGGACATAGTCAGTCCCTCCTGATATAGAGCTGATGGATATTTTGTGCAAACTACTTAGCTTCGTGCTCTATTATATCGTCAGAATCACGATTTTGCAAGTATTTTCTTGTATTTTTCACAAAAATTTTGGGGCATTTTTTGGCGTTATGTCGAGGCATTCAGCCCACATATGTCAAGAAGGGTGTGTATCTCCCTCTCGGCCAGGGGCCGGAAGGCCCCTGGCGCCAGCGCTTCATCCAGCCGCAGCGGCCCCATGGAAAGCCGCTTCAGGTACGTCACCGGTTTTCCGCAAGCGGCCAGCATCCGCTTCACCTGATGGAATTTCCCCTCCCGCAGCGTCACCAGCGCCTCCTGCGGCGAGAGGAGTTCCAGCCCCGCCGGCAGGCACTCCAGCCCGTCGGCCAGCACCATCCCGCCGGCGAAGGCCGCCGTGTCCGCCGCCGTCAGCACGCCCTCCACACGGGCGCAGTACACCTTGTCCACGTGATAGCGGGGGCTCAGCAGCCGATGGGTCAGCTCCCCGTGGTTGGTCAGCAGCAGCAGTCCCTCCGTGTCCTTATCCAGCCGCCCCACTGGGGACAGATCCCGTTTGCGCAGCTCCGGCGGCAGCAGGTCCAGCACCGTCTGCTGCCGTCCGTCCACTCGTGCCGACAGGACCCCGGCGGGCTTGTGGAGCATGAGATAGGTGTACCGGCGGCAGTCCAGTGACTGACCGTCCACCAGCAGGCAGGCGGCGTCGGCGTCCACCTTTTCCTCTGGGGAGGAGGCCAACCGTCCGTCCACTATCACCCGGCCCTGCCGCACCAGCTCCTTTACCTCCCGCCGGGAGTATTTGCCCGTCCCGGCGATGATCTTGTCCAAGCGCTCCATAACCAGCCCTCCTGCCGCAGTTTTTCTCATTATAGCATATCCCACCGGGAAACGGAATAAGCTGAGGACAAAGCGATGGAAAAAACGAAAGGAGCTGCGTGCCTGTGAAGCGCTGTCTTGCGGGGCTGTGCCTGCTGCTGATGCTGCTGACCGCCTGTACCGCCCGTCCCTCCCAGACCCCGGTGACCGCCAAGGACGATGCCGCCCGCCGGGCATGGCTGGAGCAGCAGGGCTGGCAGACGGAGGAGCAGCCGGTGCGCACCCTGACGGTGCAGCTGTCGCTGGCGGGGCAGGAGGACTATCTGGCCCTCCAGCAGGAGGCGGGCCTGCCCTTGGCGGACTACGACGGTCAGACCGTCACCCGCTGCACCTACACCGTCACCAATTACCCCGGCCGCACCGGAGATGTGCAGGTGAACCTCTATCTCTGCGGCGACGTCATCGTGGGTGGGGACATCATGGCCTTGGGGGAAAACGGCTTTCAGGCATCCCTCCTCTATCCGGCGGAGAACACATAGAAAAACGGGAGGAAGGGTCTTTGCCCCTTCCTCCCATTTTTCAGTACTCCTCGCCCAGCGTAATGATCTGCGACCACAGCACTGGCCCCACGGCCCCGGTGGGGTCGAAGCCCAGCTGCCGCTGGAGGGTCAGCACCGCCTGCTGAGTGGCGGGGCCGAAGATACCGTCCACCACCAGACTGGGCAGAGTCTCGTCCTCCCGACTGATCTGGTTGAGCCGCTCCTGCATCAGGGCCACCTGTTCGCCCCGGTCGCCCCGCACCAGAAACCGTCCCGGATAGACCTCCCCGGCGAATTGCCGGTAATCCTCCGGCAGCTCCGCCAGCACCTTCCGATAGGCCGTCTGCAGAGCGTTCCACGTCTCCCGGCCCACCACGCCGTCCACTGGCAGACCGTAGACCCGCTGGAAGGTGTACACCGCATCCAGCAGCTCCTGATCGAAGTCGTCGGACAGAGAGATCATGGGCAGTTCCGGCAGAAAGTACCCCAGAAACGCCAGATAGAACCGCACCGTCCGCACGTCGATGCCGCTGTCTCCCAGCCGCAGATCCTCGGCGTACCGCCGCTGCACCTCGGGGATGGTGAGTCCCTCGCTGCTGAGCTCCGACAGCTGCTTGACGCCGTTGTAGATCTGCTTGATCTTGTACCATGTGGCCTTGCCCACGATGCCGTCCTGCGCCAGATTGAAGATCTGCTGAAAGACCCGCACCGCCTCCTCCATGTCCTCGTCAAAGACGAAGCTGTCGTCCAGCGCCGGGATGGCGGGGTAGTTCTTCCCGATGCGGTTGAGCTGCCGCTTCAGGGTCTGCACGTCGTTGCCGGCGTCGCCCCGCCGCAGGGGCCGCCCCGGATAGGAGGCCACGTTCCCGCCTACCGGCGCATTCATCACCAGATTGATGTCGCCACCGTAGTAGTACTGCAAAATTTCGTAGGGTGTCATGCCCTCCTCCGCCAGATCCACGCTGCCCCATTGGGACAGGCCACCGCACCGGGTCCGCACCCCGTCGCAGAACTGGGCGAACAGCGGCTCTACACTGCCCTGCCGCACGATGTAGTTGTTGAAAATATCGTCCACGATGCGGCTGATGTTCTCGAATATGTCGCCGTCCTCCACATAGGCCTGATCGTACCGGGTGGTGGAGGTGATGTCGAAGTCGTACCCTCTGGCCCGGTAATACTCCGTGTACACCCGGTTCAGGGCGTAGGAGATCTGGGCCAGAATGTTGGCTCGGATGGCACTCTCCGGCCAGGTGGGATAAATTTCGTGGGAGGCCACGTTCTTGATGTACTGGGCGAAGGGTACCACCACGTTCCGGGCGGACTCCCCCGGCGCCCCCAGATGCACCGTGATGGTCTCCGGCACCACGGGATAGGGATAGGGCATCATGCACGCTCCTTTCTCACACCACTGGCTCCAGCATCACCGGCAGGATGGTCTCCACTCCGTCGAATACCGTCGCCGTCCGGCCAGCCACCGGCTGGAACATGGGATGCTGTACCGACACCTGATAGTCCAGCCCGCTGAGGGCGGCGGTGTCCGAGGCTTGAGACCAGGCAAAGGGCGGGGCGGGCAGGCGGATGCCGGATAGGATACCGGAGCCGTCGGTGACGCCCCGGTAAAATATGTGTTCCTCCGTGCCGAAGGCCCGGCTGATGACTACCTGCGCCCCGGCCACGGGGAAGCGCCCGCCGCCGCAGGTGACCTGCACGCGCAGGCCGCCCCGGTCCGGGTGGGTCCTGAGGAAAACGTCCACAGGTGTTGGTTGTGCTGACTGCATAGGCAAAGACCTCCTTTTTTCCTATCCTATGCAGCTTGCTTCGTCCCGTGCCAAAAAAATTCCCGGAACCGGGGGAAGTCCGGTTCCGGGAAAGAAAAGCGTTATTTCTGGGGCAGATATATCCGCCGTGCAGGCCGAAACCCCAGCATCTCTCCTACGGGGACGGCCACGTCGCCGGTGGCCTCCTCTGCCAGAGTAAAGACCATCACCATCAGCGCCGCATTGGGGAAGGGGCAGAACTCGCCGGGGTTGGTCAGGGAGATCAGCAGCATCCCCAGATAGCTCAGAGCCAGCGCCCGGACAAAGGGCGTTTTTCCGGCCCGCAGCAGGGCGATACGATCCCGCATCAGCACGCCGTAGGCGGCAATGCCCACCAGACCCATGCTGCCCATGATCTGGGCGATGCTGTTGTGGTAGAACACCATGCTCCCCTCCACGCCGGTGAAGAGGTCGCTGTTGCGCTGGCTGATGAGGCCGATACCAAACACGGGGTTGTGCAGGAAGTCCGTGATGCCCCGCAGGAACAGCTGCACCCGGACGGAGTCCCCCTGATGGAACAGATGACCGTCCTCCATGCGGCTGTCCATCATCAGCGACAGCAGCTCCGGGCCCACCAGCACCGCCAGCACCGCACCGGCCACGCACAGAGGCAGCACGGCCTTCCGGGGAATGAGACCCCACCGCACCAGATATACGAAGCCCAGTCCCAGCAGCGCCACACCGAACAGCAGAGCGCTGCGGCTGCCGGTAAGGGCCAGCCCTGCCGCCTGCACCGCCACCCCCAGCAGATGGGCGGGCTTTTTCAGCGACAGATAAAAGGACATGGGCAGGGTAGTCAGCAGCAGCGCCGTGGCAAAGTTGCGGTACTTGAGATAGAGGGTAGTATGTACCTGCAGAAATTCCTGCCACCGCACGGCGTAATCCAGCATCACCAGACACGCCATGCACACACCCAGCACGCAGAAGATGGCGGCGAACCGCCGGTGCAGGTCGTAGCCCTTGGAATAAGTCAGGCAGGACCGCAGCAGCACATAGAAAACCAGCATCCCGCCGCCGAGACACCCGACGTAGTACAAGCTCAGCGGCTGAAGCAGCTGATGCATGGACAGGATCCCGCAGCCCCCCAACAGGGTGGCCGCCGACACCAGCAGCAGCCCCGTGGCGCTGCGTCCCACCCGGAAGGTGACGGGCCAGACCATCAGGTGCCAGATCAGCGCCGCAAAGAACGGCGCCGCCAGCACGGCGCAGGGGAGGAAATCCCCCAGACTTTCATATCGCTGGGTCGACAGCAGAAATACCAGCAGGAACGGCGTCACCGACGCCAGCAGATCCCGGCAGAACACCAGCAACCAAATACAGATCCCCAGCAGGGCCATGGCCCCATAGACCGGCTGACGCAGAGCGGCAAAGCCCAGCGCCACCCACAGCAAAAACGGAAAATAGGCACGGCTGAGCCAAAACCGCTGGCTTAGGCCGGACAGACGGCGGAAGCCCCCATAGCAGCGGCGCTGCAGACGGGGCCAAAAGCCGCTGTCCTGATTCAGTGCGCTGAAAGACAGATCCCACATAGAATTGTTTTACTCCTTTTTTCATCCAGACAGGTACATGGACGGCTTCCCTTCCCTCCATGCACATACCAAAACAAATGATCCCTGAAAAATGTGAAATTTTTGTGAATAATAGGTTTTTTAGGGAACCTTTTTACCGAGGTATATACCGCCCTTCTCTGGGCGTAAGCGGTACTATACCACGTTCCGGCGGGAATGTCAACGGGAGAAGCAGTCGGTTTATGAGGAATGTCCGTCCGGCTGTACTAAGAAAAATCAACGTCTGCCGCAGACCGGCGGCAAAAGAGCCTGAAAATTCCCTGAAAGAAGGGAATTTTCAGGCTTTTCACAGAAAATCCACACAAAAATGGATGGTTTGTATAACTGACTAACATTTTTGTCACTTTTGGACGCCCTGTCTGGTATCGAAGTACCTATAGGACATCCAGCTCCGGCAGCCGGTCCAGAGCATAGGTGATGAACCGCTTGGCGGCGGGGGAGACGTGCTCCTCCTCCGGCAGGGCGATGCCCAGATGCACCGACTGGGGCGGGTCCAGCGGCAGCACCGCCACCCCGTCCGCCAGATCGGCGGTGAGAATATCGTTTAATAAGGTGATGCCCAGCCCCGCCCGCACCATGGCAATGGCGGCCCGGCTGTCGCTGGTTGCGAAGCGGACCTTAGGCCGGATCTGCAGCTGCTGGAGCATCCGGGAGTTATCTGTCTCCTGCCCCGGCAGAAACTCGATGAAGGGCTCCTGCCGCAGCCGCTCCACGGGGAAGCGGTCCGCCTCCACCAGCGGGTGGGTAGGGGGGAGAATGGCCATCAGCTGGTCGTCCTTCAGCGGCACCCATTCGTGCCGCCCCGGCCGCTGGCTGATAAGGCAGAAGTCCGCCCGCCGGTGATCCACCAGCTCCCCCAGCTGAGTAGAGCTGCCCTCCCGCAGTTCCACCCGGATGCCGGGATAAGCGTGATGGAACCCGGCAATGACCTCCGACAGCCACGGGTAGAAGGCGGCGTAATTGGTGCCGGCCACCACCCGGCCCACATCCAGCCCCTGGATCCGGTGGGCCAGCTGCTGGTACTGCTCGTCCAGCTCCGCCATCCGCCGCATCAGCGGCAGCAGCTCCTGACAGGCCCGTGTGGCGGATACCCCGCCCCGCCCCCGGTGCAGCAGGGGAAAGCCCGTCTCCCGCTCCAGACTGTCCACCAACCGGCTGACACCGGAGGGGGTGTAGCCCAGCGCCTCGGCGGCAGCGGACAGACTTCTCTCGTGGAGTACAGTGAGCAAAACCCGGCATTTTTCGGTGTCCATGAAATTTCGCTCCTTCTTTGACATTTTGTCAAACAAAATTTGAAATAGTATCGCTTTACGCAAGGATACACCAAGTGCTATACTCTGTCAAGGGTAGGAGAGAAACCCCCGATTAAGAACGGACAGAAACCTTCGGAGGAACAGGCATCATGACTCAGAAAAAAGCGGAGATCCTTTTGGCGGCAGTTATCGCAGCACGGGCTACGTCCCTTCTGTTCAGCAAGATCGCCATGAACGGCATGGGGATCTTCAACCTGCTGGCGGCCCGGTTTTTGATGGCCTTTGTGCTGCTGGCGGTGGTGTTTTTCAAGCGCCTGCGCCACATCAAGCGCCATACGCTGGTGCGTGGCGCCACCATGGGCGCTCTGTTCTTCCTGATGCTCTCCACGGAGCTGACGGGGCTCAAGAGCACCCCCTCCTCCACCGTCTCCCTGCTGGAGAATACCGCCATCATTCTTGTGCCCATGGCGGAGGCCGTGCTGCGGCATAAGCTGCCCAAGGCCGTCACCGCCGTCAGCGCACTGGTGGCCATCGGCGGCGTGGCACTGCTGACCGGCCAGTCCGGCGGCTTCACCCCCGGTATGGTGCTGGCGGTCATGGCCGCCGTGCTGTACGCCGCAGCCATCATCACCACCGACCGCTTCTCCCACGAGGACGATCCCCTGACCCTGGGCATCGTTCAGGTGGGTACGCTGGGCCTGCTGGCGCTGGTGTCCTCCTTCGTGTTCGAGGCACCCCACCTGCCCCAGTCCGGTACCCAGTGGCTGATGATCGCCGGCCTTGCCGTCATCTGCACCGGCTTCGGCTTCACCCTCCAGCCTGTGGCCCAGAGCCACACCACCGCCCAGCGTGCAGGCTTGTTCTGCGCTCTGAGCCCCGCCTGCGCCACCCTGCTGGGTGCCGCCGTGCTGCGGGAGCACATCAGCGTCATGGGAATGTGCGGCATCGCCCTGATCCTGCTGAGCCTGCTGGTACCGCAGCTGTGGCAGCTGGCGGAGAAGAAGGGCATCACCCTGCTGCCCCGTCATGCCGTCCCCGCCGTGCGCCGGGCCTGAGATATCATAAACTATATACCATTAGGTGTCCTTTCGTTGGGAGGAGCGCCGGAAAAGCCTTTGCCTTTTCCGGCGCTCCTTCTTTTTGCCGGGAAGATCCCCCTCGGCCGCTTTTTTACACGGACTTTACACGAGGAGACTTTTGCCCTTTACACCGCCCTTTTATCATGGGGACTGTAGCAAGAAAGCAAGTCCAAACATGAAAAACGAAAGGAGATCTTCATATGAAAAAGATCATCAGTATCCTGCTGGCCGCCGTTATGGTCATGGCCCTTCTGGCCGGCTGCGGCAGCAAAAACAGCGGCAGCACCAACGACAACAACACCCCTAACAATAATCAGACCACCGAGCTCAGCGGTTCCGTGGCCACCAACGGCTCCACCTCCATGGACAAGGTCATCGGCGCTTTGCGGGAGCAGTTCATGACGGACCACAAGAACGTCACCGTCACCTATGATCCCACCGGCTCCGGCTCCGGCATCGAGGCCGTGAAGAACGGCACGGCGGACATCGGTCTGGCCTCCCGCAGCCTGAAGGACGAGGAGAAGGCCGACGGCCTGACCGAGACGGTCATCGCCCTGGACGGCATCGCCGTCATTGTCAATGCCCAGAGCAAGGTCACGGACCTGACCGTGGAGCAGATCGCCAAGATCTTCACCGGTGAGATCACCGACTGGAGTCAGGTGGGCGGCGACCCCGGCGCCATCTCCTGCATCGGCCGTGAGTCCGGCAGCGGTACCCGTGACGGCTTTGAGTCCATCACCGGGACCAAGGACTCCTGCAAGCTGGATCAGGAGCTGACCTCTACCGGCGGCGTCATCGAGGCCGTGGCCGGCAACCCCAACGCCATCGGCTATGCCTCCCTCTCCGCTGTGGAGGGCAAGGACACCGTGAAGGCCGTCACCGTAGGCGGTGTGGCCTGCACCGAGGCCGCTGTGCTGGACGGCAGCTACGCCATTCAGCGGCCCTTCGTGCTGGTGACCAAGGACGGCACGGCCCTGTCCCCGGCGGCGCAGGCCTTCTTCGACTTCGCCACCTCCAAGGACGCTGCCTCCCTCATTCAGAATGCGGGTGCCGTGCCTACCGCCAAGTAAAAACGAATCGGGAGGCCCTCATCTGCTGCGGCGGGTGAGGGGGCTTCCCCGTCATCGAGAAAGGAGAACTCTATGAAGCGGACAGCAGGCAAAAGCCTCCGCACCCGCAGGGCCATGGAGCAGGCCATCCACCTGATCTTCCTGCTGTGCGGCATCGTGGCGGTGGGCTTCGTGCTGTGCATCAGCGTGTATCTGGTGATCTCCGGTCTGCCGGCTATCCGGGAGATCGGACTGACCAAATTCCTCTTCGGCAAGGTGTGGGCGCCTACCAACGCCACCACCGGCCCGCAATTCGGCATTCTGCCCTTCCTCCTCACCTCTGTCTACGGCACGGCGGGAGCGCTGCTGCTGGGGGTGCCGGTGGGTCTGATGACCGCCATCTTTCTGGCCAAAGCGGCCCCGCCCCGTCTGGCGGCGGTGATCCGCACGGCGGTGCAGCTGCTGGCGGGCATCCCGTCGGTGGTGTACGGTCTGGTGGGCATGATCGTACTGGTCCCCGCCATCCGCCGTGCCTTCGGTCTTGGCTCCGGGGCCTGCCTGCTGGCGGCCATTCTGGTGCTGACGGTCATGGTGCTGCCCTCCATCATCAACGTGGCGGAGACGGCCCTTCAGGCCGTGCCGAGGGAGTATGAGGAGGCCAGTCTGGCACTGGGCGCCACGGAGACGGAGACCTATTTCCGGGTGAGCCTGCCCGCTGCCCGCAGCGGCGTAGCGGCGGCGGTGGTGCTGGGCGTAGGCCGTGCCATCGGAGAGGCCATGGCCATCATCATGGTGGCCGGAAACGTGGCCAATATGCCGGGGCTTTTCACCTCGGTGCGCTTCCTCACCACCGGCATCATCTCCGGAATGTCCGATGCCGCCGTGGGGAGCCTGTATCAGCAGGCGCTGTTTTCCATCGGGCTGGTGCTGTTTCTGTTCATCATGCTCATTAACGTCCTGCTGAATGTCTGCATCAAACGCAGGAAGGAGGACTGAACCATGAAGCAGCAATGGACGCTTCGCCGGAGACTGTATAACGGCGGGATGCGGGGGCTGGTGTGGCTGTGCGCCGGACTGACCTGCGCCCTGCTGATCTTTCTCATCGGCTATATCTTTTATCGTGGCGTGCCGGGCCTCAGCTGGCAGCTGATCTCCGGCCAGACCAGTTATATCCGCAATACCGTGGGCATCCTGCCCAACCTATTGAATACGCTGTATATCATTCTTGTGGCCATGGTGGTGGTGCTGCCGCTGGGCGTGGGTGCCGCCATCTACCTGACGGAGTATGCCGCCAGCGGGTGGCTGGTCCGCATCATCGAGTTCGCCGCCGAGACCCTGACGGGTATTCCCTCCATCATCTTCGGACTGGTGGGCATGATGCTGTTCGTGCAGAAGCTGGGCCTTCAGGCGGGAATTCTGGCCGGCGGCCTGACGCTGGTGATGATGATCCTGCCCACCATCATCCGCACCACGCAGGAGAGCCTGAAGACCGTCCCCCAGTCCTACCGGGAGGGGGCGCTGGCGCTGGGTGCCGGCAAATGGCACATGGTCCGCACGGTGGTGCTGCCGGGAGCGGTGGACGGCATCGTCACCGGCTGTATTCTGGCCATCGGCCGCATCGTGGGGGAGAGCGCCGCCCTGCTGTATACGGCAGGCTTCGGCATGGCGCTGGTGAGTCTCTTCGACTCCCTGCACACCTCCTCCGCCACCCTGACGGTGGCTCTGTACGTCTACGCCACCGAGGGAGGGGAGACGGCGCTGGCCTTCTCCATTGCCACCATCCTCATGGTGCTGACCCTGCTCATTAACCTCACCGCCGGGATCATCGGGCGGAAGCTGAAAAGGAAGTGAACGACAATGGACCCTATTCTGCAAGTGAAGGATCTGGACCTGTGGTACGGCGCTCATCAGGCGCTGCACAGCGTCTCCATGGACATCCCGGAGAAAAGCATCACCGCCTTTATCGGTCCCTCCGGCTGCGGCAAGTCCACATTTCTGAAAACCATGAACCGCATGAACGATCTGGTGCCGGGGGTGAAGATCACCGGCGAGGTCCGCTATCGGGGCGAGGATATCTATGCGCCGGGGACGGACGTGTGCCGCCTGCGCCGTGAGATCGGTATGGTGTTTCAAAAACCCAATCCCTTCCCCATGAGCATCTATGACAACATCGCCTACGGCCCCCGGACCCACGGCATCCGCAGCAAGGCCAGGCTGGACGAGCTGGTGGAGCGCTCCCTGCGGGGCGCCGCCATCTGGGACGAGGTAAAGGACCGGCTGAAGAAGAATGCGCTGGGCCTTTCCGGCGGCCAGCAGCAGCGCCTGTGTATCGCACGGGCGCTGGCGGTGGAGCCGGCGGTGCTGCTGATGGACGAACCCACCAGCGCACTGGACCCCATCTCCACCTCCCGCATCGAGGAGCTGACCATGGAACTGAAGGAGCGCTATACCATCGTCATCGTCACCCACAATATGCAGCAGGCGGTGCGTATCTCCGACCGCACGGCCTTCTTCCTGCTGGGTGAGCTGGTGGAGTACGGCGCTACGGAGCAGGTGTTCTCCGCCCCGGCGGAGAAGCGGACAGAGGACTACATCACGGGGAGGTTCGGATAATGAGAAGCCGGTTTGATGAACAGCTGGCCCAGCTGGAGCGGGAGCTCATTGAAATGGGCGCACTGTGCGAGGAGAGCATCGCTCTGGCGGCTAAATCGCTGGGAGACGGCAGACTGGCCCGTCAGGTGGCCCCGCTGGATACGGAGATCGACCGCAAGGAGCGGGACATCGAGTCCCTGTGCCTGAAGCTGCTTTTGCAGCAGCAGCCGGTGGCACGGGATCTGCGGCAGATCTCGGCGGCCCTGAAAATGATCACGGATCTGGAGCGCATCGGGGATCAGGCGGAGGACATTGCCGAGATCGTCATCAGTGGTCAGGTCAACGAGGGGGAGGAGCTGCTGCGGGATATGGCCGCTTCCACCATAAAAATGGTGACGGAAAGTGTTGACGCCTACGTGAAACATGATACAATGTTGGCGGAAAAAGTCATCGCAGAGGACGATATTGTGGATGACTGGTTCGACAGGGTGAAGCATACGCTGATCCGCCGCATGACCACAGACCCCGGTGAGGGGGAGCGGGCGGTGGACCTGCTGATGATTGCCAAATATTTTGAGCGCATCGGGGACCATGCGGTGAACGTCGCCCAGTGGGTGATTTTCTCCGTCACCGGTACGCACAAGGAGGGATAGCATGATCTGGTGCGTAGAGGACGATGCCAGTATCCGGGATATCGAAGTATACGCCCTGCGTTCCACCGGCTTCGAGGCCTGTGGCTTTGCCGACGGTGCCGCCTTCTGGCAGGCCCTCCAGACGGAGGAGCAGCCGGAGCTGGTGGTGCTGGATGTGATGCTGCCCGGCGTGGACGGCATGGAGCTGCTGCGCCGGATGCGGGCCTCGGCGGCCCTGCGCCGCATCCCGGTAGTGATGGCTACCGCCAAGGGCGCAGAGTATGACAAGATACAGGGTCTGGATCTGGGGGCGGACTATTATCTGGCCAAGCCCTTCGGGGTCATGGAGCTGGTGTCCTGCGTCAAGGCGGTGCTGCGGCGCTGCCGGACGGAGCAGGAGCCGGTGCTGCGGGCCGGGGGCATCGTACTGCACCCGGAGGAGCGCATCGTCACGGTGGAGGGTCAGCGAGTGACACTGACCTATAAGGAGTTTGAGCTGCTGCGGCTGTTTCTGTCCCATCCGGGCATGGCCTTCACACGGGACCAGCTGTTCAACGAGATCTGGGGCATGGATTACTGCGGCGAGACCCGGACGGTGGATATGCACATCCGCACCCTGCGCCAGAAGCTGGGCAGCTGCGGCAGCATGATCCAGACCGTGCGGAATGTGGGATACCGGCTGGAGGTAGGCGCATGACAAGAAAAATTTTCCGTTCCATTCTGCTGGTGGCGGGCGTAGTGCTGGCGGCGGGCATGGTCATCATGACCGGCTGCCTGTACAGCTACTTCGGCGGTGTGCAGGAGCAGCAATTACAGGATGAATTGAGCCTCGCCGTCAGCGGCGTGGAAAACGGCGGTACGGCCTATCTGGAGCGCCTTCCGGCGGAGCGGTTCCGCTTGACGTGGATCGCCTCCGACGGCCGGGTGCTGTATGATACGCAGGTGACGGACGTGGCCTCCATGGAGAACCACGCCGGCCGTCAGGAGGTGCAGGAGGCGCTGGAAAACGGCAGCGGCGAAAGTAGCCGCTACTCTGATACCCTTCTGCAGCAGACCCTGTATGTGGCCCGCCGCCTGACGGACGGCACGGTGCTGCGTATCTCCGTCAGCCGTGCCACCGCCGGGATGCTGGCGCTGGGAATGATCCAGCCCATGCTGGTGGTGCTGGTGGCGGCGTTGATCTTCGCCGGGCTCATGGCCGGGCGCCTGTCCCGCCGCATCGTGGATCCCTTGAACCGGCTGGACTTGGAGCATCCGCTGGAAAACGACGCCTACGAGGAGCTGGCTCCTCTTCTGAGCCGCATCAACTACCAGCACAAGGAGATCGACGCCCAACTGCGGACCCTGCGGCAAAAGACCGACGAGTTCACCCAGATCACCGGCAGTATGCAGGAGGGTCTGGTGCTGCTGGACGAGAAGGGGACGGTGCTCAGCATCAACCACGCCGCCTGCAGGCTCTTTCAGGCGGACGAGGGTTGTGTGGGCCGTGACTTCCTGACGGTGGACCGCAGCCATGAGCTGTGCCTTGCGATGGAGACAGCCCGTGAGAAGGGCCACAGCCAGCTGCGCTGCCAGCGTAATGGCCGGGAGTATCAGCTGGATATGAGCCGCATCCAGTCCGGCGGCGAGACGGTGGGTACAGTGCTGCTGGCCTTCGACGTGACAGAGCAGGAGTACGCCGAGCGCAACCGCCGGGAGTTCACCGCCAATGTCTCCCACGAACTGAAGACCCCCCTGCAGGGCATCGTGGGCAGTGCCGAGCTGATCCAGAGCGGCATGGTGAAGCCGGAGGATATGCCCCGCTTCGTGGGCCATATCCACGACGAAGCCTCCCGGATGGTGACGCTGGTGGAGGATATCATCCGCCTGTCCCAGCTGGACGAGGGGGATGCCATGCCCACGGAGACGGTGGACCTGCTGGCGCTGAGCCAAGAAGCCGTGGCCAATCTACAGGATGCCGCCGCCAAGCGGCGGGTGTCCCTGTCGGTGGACGGGGATCACGCTCCGGTCACCGGCGTGCGGCGGCTGCTGTATGAGGTGATCTTCAACCTCTGCGACAACGCCATCAAGTATAATGTCCCGGATGGCACCGTGAAGGTGCAGGTGTCCTCGGAGAACGGGATCTCCTCCGTCACGGTGTCGGATACCGGCATCGGCATCGCCCCGGAGCACCAGAGCCGGGTGTTCGAGCGGTTCTACCGGGTGGATAAGAGCCACTCCAAGGCCTCCGGCGGCACGGGGCTGGGCCTCTCCATCGTGAAGCACGCCGTGCAGTATCACCACGGCGACATCCGCCTCACCAGTAAGCCCGGCGAGGGGACTGTCATCCGCATCACCTTCCCCGCAGCGGCCCGGTGACCCGCTGACCCAACCTATAAAAATCAAAAAGAAATGCGCTGCATCCGCTCCGGCGGAGCGGCAGCAGAGGAAAGTCCTATGGAAAAAACCACACAGTATCTCGCAGGAGGCGGACACCTTGCCGCCATCGCTGCGGTGCTCCAGTTTGTGGGCAGCGCCATCCGTTTCGGCCCCTTTTCCGTCTCACTGGTTCTGATTCCCATCGTGCTGGGCGCCGCCCTGTACGGCTGGGGCATGGGCTGCTGGCTGGGGCTGGTATTCGGGGCCGTGGTGCTTCTGTCGGGGGATGCCGGTCTCTTTCTGGCGGCAGATCCGGGAGGGGCCATTGTGACGGTGCCGAGCAAGGGCATTGCCTGCGGCGCAGCGGCGGGCCTGTGCTGCCGGTGGCTGCACCCACGGTATCCGAGACTTTCCATTCTGCTGTCGGCACTGGCCGCCCCACTGACTAATACAGGGGTGTTCCTGCTGGGCTGTCCCTGCACACTGGTGTTCACCGGTGGCTTGGGCCGCTTCGTGGCGCCCCTGTGCCGCCGGGAGGCCGTCTGCGACGAGGATCTGCTGCTGCGTGGCCTGTGGAAGCGCTGCACCGCTAACTGCCCATCGGCAGATAAGCCCTGAAAAACGATCGAGATACAAAAGGAGACTGGGGACTACGAGTCCCCAGCCTCCTTTTTTCTGCCCCACCACCGGGAGAGCCGGCCTTACGGAAAGAACACCCGCACCGCCCATGCGGCGGCAATGAAGGCCGCCGCATCCGCCGCCAGCGCCGCCGGAATGGTGTGGCGGGTGCGGCGGATGCCCGCAGCGCCGTAGTAGACCGCCACGGTATAAAACGTCGTCTCCGAGCATCCCAGCATCACCGCCGTCACCCGCCCGATGTAGGAGTCCGGCCCGTACTGCTCCATCAGCTGGCTGCCCACCGCCAGCGCCCCGGAGCCGCTGACGGGCCGCACCAACAGCAGCACCGCCGTCTCCGGCGGGATGCCCAGCCCTTCCAGCACCGGTGACAGCAGCCCCGTCAGCAGCTCCATGGCTCCGGAGGCCCGGAACATCTGCACCGCCGACAGCAGTACCACCAGCGCCGGCAGGATGCGCCCCAGCACCCGCAGCCCCTCCGCCGCCCCGTCGGTGAGGGCGCCGTAGACATCGGTCCTCCGCCCCATGGCTGCCGCCGCCACCCCCGCCAGCAGACAGGGGATCACCCAGTCCGTCATGTCCGCCGCCTTCCCAGCCGCTCCAGCAGCTTCGCCGCCGCCAGCCCCGCCGCTACCGACAGCAGAGAGCTGACCCACACCGCCGGCAGGATATCCAGCGGCGCGGCGCTGCCGCAGACGGCCCGGATGCTGGCCACCGTGGTGGGCAGCAGCTGGATGGAGGCGGTGTTCAGCACCACCAGCCGGCACAGCTCGTCACTGGCCACGCCCTCCGTCCCCCGTGCCATACGGCAGGCCGCCCGGATACCCATGGGAGTGGCGGCGTTGCCCAGCCCCAGCAGATTGGCCGACACATTGGCCGTCACCGCTGCCAGCGTCTCCGGATCCCGGCTGGCCTGGGGCAGCAGCCGCCGCAGCACCGGACGGAACAGCCGTCCCAGCCGCCGGGACAGCCCGCACCGATCCATGACCTCCATAAGCCCCGTCCACAGGCACAGCATCCCCGCCATGGAGAGACACAGCCGAACCGCCTGCCCGGCCCCCTCCAGCGCCGCCGCACTGACGGCCTCCATGCGCCCGTATACGGCGCCGCACACCACGCTGACCACAGCCATTCCCGTCCAGATCCACGCCATCGCCATCCTTGTCACCTCATGGATGTATACGCCGCACCGACATATTTTATTACATCTATCCAGACAGATTTTATCATTTGGTTGACAAATATGTAAATTTACGGCATAATATAAACGAATCCCACGTAGACGCTAAAATCGAGGGGCAAAGAAGGGGAGATCACTGTGAAAGCAACCGGTATCGTCAGAAGAGTGGATGAGTTGGGACGCATCGTCCTGCCCGTAGAGCTGCGGCGCACGCTGGATATTTCCGAGCGTGATCCGCTGGAGATCTATGTGGACGGCGCATCCATTGTCCTGCGAAAATTCCGGCCCAACTGCATTTTCTGCAACAGCAGCCGGGGCGTATCGGAGTTTCGGGGGAAGAACGTGTGTCAGAAGTGCCTGAAAGAGCTTCAGTCCGTCACATTCTGACCCCGTGTACCGCACACGGTGAAGAAGGCCCGCCATCCGGTGGGCCTTCTTTCCTTTGATAAGAATGGCTCCGCGGCCATCCCGCAGATTGTCGAGGAAAAGGGGTGGTATTTTTTGTCCGCCTGTGGTATGATAAAACGTACCCCTTCCAACAATACGGGGCCATACCCCCTGATAGAACTTCAAATAAGGAGAAAACCTATGACCTTTCTGCAATCTATTCTTCTGGGCTTGATCCAGGGCGTGGCGGAATTTCTGCCCATCTCCAGCTCTGGCCATCTGGCCATCGCCCAGAATCTGCTGAACATCAACGCCGAGGTCCCCGCCTTCTACGACGTACTGCTGCATCTGGGTACGCTGGTGGCGGTGTTCGTGGCCTATTGGCAGGACATCTGCGATATGGTGCGGGAATTTTTCTGCGGCATCGGTGATCTGGTCCACCACAGCACCCCTACGCCGGTACCCCCGGCCCGCCGCCTGATCCTGCTGATCATTCTGGGTACGCTGCCTCTGTTTGCCATCCTGCCCATCAAGGACACGGTGGAGGGCCTGAAGAGCAGTATGGTATTCATCGGCGCCGCCCTGATCGTCACCGGCTTCCTGCTGTTTTTCAGCGACCGGGCCCGCAAGGGCCGCAAGGATGCCCGCAGCGCCACGGTGCTGGATGTGTTGGTGGTGGGCGTCAGTCAGGCTATTGCCACGGTCCCCGGCATCTCCCGCTCCGGCATGACCATCACCACCGGCTGCTTCGTGGGCTTCGAGCGGAGGTTTGCCGTGCGCTTCTCCTTCCTGCTGTCCATCCCCGCCGTGCTGGGTGCCAACATCCTCAGTCTGAAGGATGCCCTCACCGGCGGCGTGGACTGGAGCCAACTGCCGGTGTATCTGGCGGGCGTGGTGGTGGCTGCCGTCTCCGGCTACCTGTGCATCCGCCTGCTGAAGATGATCGCTGACAAGGGCCGCTTCGGTGCCTTCGCCTACTATTGCTGGGCCGCTGGTGCGCTGACCCTCATTCTGAACGCCGTCAAGTAACACCCGTTCTCTTGCACGAAAGGAAGTCCGCATGGCTGCTGCACCCAAAAAGAAGAAAACCTCGCAACCCGCAAAAAAGAATACCCGCACGCCGCCCCCTCCTGCCCCTACCTACGGCCGGGAGATCGCCGGCGGTGTCTGCCTGCTGCTGGCCCTGTGCGCCGTCGTGTCCTATTTTCAGGAGGAGGCCCTGTTCATCACCTTCTTCGGCGGCCTGCTGAAGGGGCTGCTGGGTTACGGCTACTGGCTGTCGGCCCCGGCCCTGCTGCTGACGGGCCTCCTGCTGCTGACCCACCGGGACCGCCCCGCCACCCTGCGCTCCGTATGTACGCTGCTGGTGCCGGTGCTCACCGGCTGCGGCCTGCATCTGCTGCTGTGCGCCCGCTCCTATGAGCCGGGCCTCACCGGCCTGCGGGAACTGTGGCTCTCCGGCCGGTCCCTGCAAAGCGGCGGCGCCCTGTCCGGCGGTTTGGCCGTGGGCTTCTCCGCCGTATTCGGCAAGGTGCTGTCCCTGATCCTGTTCCTCCTCATGCTGCTGGCGGCCCTGTGTCTGGCGCTGCACTTCTCCCCCAAGGACGCCGTCCGCCGGGCGCAGGAGCGCCGGGAGGCGGAGCGGGAGGACATCCCGGAGGAAGCACCCCCCGCCCGTGAAAAGGAGAAACCGGCGGAGAAGCGGCCCCGCCGCCGTGCCGCCATCGATATCCCCCTGGACGACGAGCCACCCGCCAAGCAGCCGCAGCCCCAGCCGGAGGAACCCACCTTTACCCCTAAGGAGAAGAAACCCTTCTTCTCCCGTAAGAGCAGCACCGTCCGCACCCCGGATCAGGTGCTGCGGGGGGAGCCTGCGGAGGAAGCCACCCCCGTGGCCCCCGCCGCTCCCGTTACCTCCCCACCGGCAGCGTCTGCTGCCCCCGCCCCTGTGGCTAAGCCCCGTGAAGCGGCCAAGCCTTCCGTCACGGCGCAGGAGGTGCAGGACGCCACCGAGGAGGTGACCGCTGCGGTGGAGCAGGAGCTGGCCCAGCCGGAGGAGGCGTACCAGTATCCCCCCATCACGCTTCTGGATGAGAATACCGCCGACAACTATACGGAGGTGGGGGCTGAGCTGCGGAGCAACTCCCAGCGCTTGGCCCAGACCCTTCAGAGCTTCGGTGTGGACGCCCGCCCCGGCGCTGTGGTCCACGGCCCCAGCGTCACCCGCTATGAATTTACGCTGGAGCAGGGGGTGAAGCTGTCCAAGATCACCAACCTCGCCGATGACATTGCGCTGGCACTGGGGGCCAGCGGCGTCCGCATCGCCCCCATCCCCAATAAAATTTCCGTGGTGGGCATCGAGGTCCCTAACCGGGCCGTCACCCCGGTTCGCATCCGGGACGTGGTGGAGTCCCGTACCTTCACGGAGCATAAGTCCCCGGTGGCCTTCGCCGTGGGCAAGGACATCGGCGGCAGCTGCATCGTGGGGGATATCGGCAAGCTTCCTCATGTGCTCATCGCCGGTACCACCGGCTCCGGTAAGTCCGTGTGTACCAACTCCCTCATCGTCAGCATCCTCTATAAGTCCACCCCGGAGGAGGTCCGCTTTATCATGGTGGACCCCAAAATGGTGGAGCTGGCCCCCTATAACGGCATCCCCCACCTGCTGATCCCCGTGGTGACGGACCCCAAAAAGGCCGCCGGAGCCCTGCAATGGGCGGTGTTCGAGATGATGAAGCGCTATAAGCTGTTCTCCGAGCACGGGGTCAAGGATCTGGCGGGTTATAATGCGCTGGCCCGGCAGGATGAGGAGCTCAAGACCATGCCCACGGTGGTGGTGGTCATCGACGAGCTGGCAGACCTGATGCTGGTGGCCGCTAAGGAGGTGGAGGAGTCCATCTGCCGGGTGGCCCAGATGGGCCGTGCCGCCGGGATGCATCTGGTCATTGCCACCCAGCGACCCTCCTCCGACGTCATCACCGGCCTGATGAAGGCCAATATCCCCAGCCGCATCGCCTTCGCTGTGGCCTCCTCACTGGAGTCCCGCATCATTCTGGATACCACCGGCGCCGAAAAGCTGGTGGGCAAGGGCGATATGCTCTATGCCCCGCTGGGGGCCGGAAAGCCCACCCGTGTGCAGGGCTGCTTCATCACTCCGGAGGAGATCGAGCGGGTAGTGGGCTTCGTCAAGACCACCGGCGAGGCGGAGTACTCCCGTGAAGTCATGGACAAGATCGAGCAGGCGGTGAAGGAGAAGGAAAAGGGCAGCGGAGGAAAGACCTCTGCCGAACCCGCCGAGGCACAGGAGGATGGCGACGAGCTGCTGCCCGCCGCCGTGGAGGTGGTTCTGGAAACGGGACAGGCATCCGTCTCCATGCTCCAGCGCCGCCTGAAGCTGGGCTATTCCCGTGCCGCCCGTCTGGTGGATCAGATGGAGGAACGGGGCATTGTCGGCCCCTTCGAGGGTTCCAAGCCCCGTCAGCTGCTCATCGACAAGGCCAAGTGGCAGGAGCTGCAAATGAGCAAGCAGCCCCAGCCTGAGCCGGAGATCGACCGCAGCGGCTCTATCCGTGATGTGTTCGAGAGCCGTGACGCACTGGAGTAACGCCCTTGGCATGAAAACCGTATATCCTTTACCCAACAGGAATGAGGACAGGCAAACGCCTGTCCTCCTTATTCCTGTTTTGCGTTATCGGATTCACTTTCCAAGATAAATATATGGGGAGCATCTTCCTGCAAATAGGCTTCTTCACACGCCTGCTGTGCGGCGATCAGAATATTGATCGCTTGTTCAGCTGCCCGCATCATGGTCAAATACATCTCTTTATAATCAGCCAAAATAATCACCCTTTTCTATTATACCATATTGTGGATATATCCACAATATGGTTTTTCTGCTTTTCTTTCTATAATGATTTGAGAAGAAAGGTGGTGACCGTGATGTTTGATTACAGCCCCCTGTGGGAAACTATGCAGCGCCGTGGCGTCTCCCAGTACCAGCTGCTGAAGAGCGGCGTGGATAACAAGACGCTGGACGCTTTGAAAAAGGGCCGCAATATCACCATGGTCACGCTGGAAAAGCTCTGCCGCATCATCGGCTGCACCCCCAATGACGTCATCCGCTTCTCCGATGAGCCCCGCTGACGGCGTTACCTTCTGACTTCAAAAGGAGGGCAGGCAAACGCCTGTCCTCCTTTTCTGTGTCCTGCCAGTGCAGCAGTGACCGTTTTCTCCTGCGCCCCGCCCTTGACGGTGGGGCGTTTTTCCGTTAAAATAGGACATACTGGAGTAGAATACACATTTTCAGATAAACGAGGTAGCATTATGGCAAATGGATTCATCGATAAAGCCCGCATCACCGTCCGGGCCGGCAACGGCGGCAACGGAGCCGTGGCCTTCCACCGGGAGAAATACGTGGCCGCCGGTGGCCCCGACGGCGGCGACGGCGGCGACGGCGGCAGCATCATCGTGCAGGTGGATGACAATATGTCCACGCTGATGGACTTCCGCTACAAGCGCAAATATGTGGCTTCTCCCGGCGTAGATGGGCAGGGCGGCCGCAAAAGCGGCAAGGACGGAGAGAGTCTCACCATCCGGGTCCCCAGAGGGACTCTCATCCGGGACGCCGAGACCGGCGAGATCATCAAGGATATGTCCGACAGCGAGCCCTTCGTCCTCTGTAAAGGCGGCCGGGGCGGCTGGGGCAACCAGCACTTCGCCACCCCCACCCGGCAGGTACCCCGCTTCGCCAAGGCGGGCCTTCCCGGTGAGAGCCACGACGTGGTGCTGGAGCTGAAGCTGTTGGCGGACGTGGGTCTGGTGGGCTTTCCCAACGTGGGCAAGAGCACCCTTCTGAGCGTGGTCAGCAAGGCCCATCCCAAGATCGCCAACTACCATTTCACCACCCTCTATCCCAATCTGGGCGTGGTGTATGTGGATGAGGGCGTGTCCTTCGTTATGGCGGATATCCCCGGCATCATTGAGGGGGCCAGCGAGGGAGCCGGGCTGGGCCATGACTTCCTGCGGCACATTGACCGCTGCCGCCTGCTGGTGCATCTGGTGGATGTCTCCGGCAGCGAGGGCCGGGACCCCATAGCGGACTTTGACGCCATCAATGCCGAGCTGAAGCAGTACAGCCCGGAACTGGCTCAGCGGCCCCAGATCGTGGTGGCCAACAAGACGGATCTGCTGGCGGACCCTGAGCAGCTGGAAGCCTTCCGCTGCCATGTGCAGGAGGCGGGCTATGAGTTCATGGCCATGTCCGCCGCCACCCATCAGGGGACCCGTGAGTTGGTGCAGGCTATCGCCCGCCGCTTGGCGGAGCTGCCGCCGGTGACGGTCTATGAGCCGGAGTATGTACCCCGCCCGCCGGAGGTGGATACCACCGCCCCGCTGGATATCCACCGGGACGACCACACCTGGCTGGTGGAGGGGCCGTGGCTCCAGCGGCTCATGGGCAACATCAATTTTTCCGACTATGAGAGCCGGATGTACTTCGATAAGGTTCTGCGCCAGTCGGGTCTGTTCGATCAGCTGGAGCAGATGGGGATCCAGGACGGGGATATCGTCTCCATGTACGATCTGGAATTTGAGTATCAGCGCTGAGAGATTGGACATTTTTTGGACGTCCACTCGCCCCATATCGGACCGGGACCTGACGTCCGAAGGAATACCGTTTTTGTCCCATGGGACACGCCGCCGTCTCCCAAACCGGGACTTGTTCCACATAGAAAGATTTGCCCCGCCGGTGAGCCATTTTCCCACGGAGGATTTTTTTCTGCGGTGGAAGATCCTCCGTTCGGAGAAAAAATTTCGTGGAAGAGAAAAAGCAGCATAAAAAACGAAAAGCAAACCCAAGGGAGGGAGGAGCAGCGCTCCTCCCTCCCTTGGGTTATCTGCAATGATTGGATGAACGCATCATCCATTTTCTTTCTCCTGATCCTTCTTTGCAAAAACAGGGTACAGTCTCTGAAAAAGGCGACGGTCAAAAAGCCCATGTACCATTGCGGAAGATGGGGACCACCTTGCCGCCGTCGCACACGGCGTCGATGGAGAGGTCCGCCGAGCCGATCATGAAGTCCTCGTGGATCATGGAGTCGTTGACGCCCAGCGCCCGGCACTCCTCCAGCGTCTTGCTCTGGAAGTCCCGGATGGTATCGGCAAAGCCCATGCCCAGCGCCAGATGGCAGCAGGCGTTTTCATCAAAGAGGGTGTTATAAAACAGCAGGCCCGTTTGATTGATGGGGGAGTCGAAGGGGACCAGAGCGCACTCGCCCAGATAGCAGCTGCCCTCGTCCATGGTGATGAGCTTGGTCAGCAGGTCGTTGTTGACCTCGGCGTGCCACTCCACCGCCTTGCCCTCGTGGAAGCGGATCCAGAAGCCGTCGATGAGCTGACCCTGATAGCTCAGGGGCTTGGTGGCGTAGACAATGCCCTCGGCCACACCCTTCATGGGGGAGATGAAGCACTCCTCCGTGGGGATATTGGGATTGAAGAAGATGCCTTGCAGGCTGGTCTCGCCGCCGCCGCAGAACTGCGCCTCCGGGATCATGCCCACGGTGAAGTCCGTGCCGTTGGCGCTCTTGTAGCGCAGCTCCCGGATGCCCAGACCGCTGAGGTACTGGCACCGGTCGTGGAGGTCCTTGTTATGGGCCTCCCACGCCGCCACGGGGTCCTCGTCCACCCGGCTGGTGGAGAGAATGGCCTCCCACAGCTTCTCAATGGCCTGACTGGTCCGCAGCTCCGGGAACAGCTTCTTGGCCCATGCGGCGCCTGGGACGGCGGCGATGCACCACTGGTACTTATTCTCGATCTGATCCCGGTATTTCTTGATGACGGGGTATAGCCGCTGCTGACTCTTGGCCATCTTCTCCTGATTGATGCCCTTCAGACCGTCGGGGTCCTCGCTGAGCAGGTAGATGCGGCAGGGAATGGTATCCACATAGTGCTGCCAGCGGGCCTCCTCGTAGTTATCAAGCTTGGAGAGAGTGGTCAGGGTACGATAGCGGTAGTGGAGCTTTTGCAGGGGCTGATAGCTCCAGTCCACCACCACCTTCTTGGCCTTGCGCTTATAGCATTCCTCCACCAGCAGCTTCACAAACTCCGGCTGATCCAGATCGGCGGCGATGAATACCTCCTGACCCGGCTGCACATTGACGCCGGAGGCGGCGATCAGCTGGGCATATTTCCTCAAAACGGTCTTTTTCACGGCAATCCCCTCCTGTATTCTGATGGTTTGGTGCCATTATAGCACGCCTGACGGCAGATGGAAAGGGCTTTCTTGCAAGCGGAGACGGGATGTGGTAGGATAGAGGATAGAAGATGAATGGTAAGGGAGAGATGCCCCATGGAGATCGTTTACGCAGACCCACGCATCGTGGTGGCGGTGAAGCCTGCCGGGGTGCTGAGCACCGACGAGCCCGGCGGGATGCCCCAGCTGCTGCGGCAGGAGCTGGGGACTCCCTGCATCCGCACGGTACACCGGCTGGACGCCGCCGTCAGCGGGCTGATGGTCTACGCCCGGTCGGCCAAGGCGGCGTCCCTGCTGTCGGAGCAGATTCGCAGCCGCACCTTCGGCAAGGAGTATCTGGCGGTGGTCCACGGCGTGCCGGAGGGGGGCGTGATGACGGACCTGCTGGGGCGGGATCCCGTCCGGCGGCGCACCTATGTGGCGGCGGAGCCGGGGAAGGATGTGCGCCCGGCGGAGCTGTCCTATGAGGTGCTGGGGAGCCGGGAGGGGCTGTCACTGGTGCGTATCCGGCTGCACACCGGGCGGACCCATCAAATTCGGGTGCAGTTTGCCTCCCGTGGGTTTCCACTGGTGGGGGACCGGAAATACGGCGGGGGAGAGGAAGGGGAAAGCATCGCCCTGTGGTCGTGGCGGCTGGAGTTCGCCCATCCCCAGACCGGGGCGGCCATGCGGTTTTCCAAACTGCCGCCCAGGGAGACCCCGTGGCTGGGCTTTCCCATGCCCCTGACAGGGAGATAGACAGAAAAAGAGACTGCCGAAGGGGTTCGGCAGTCTGAGACTGTCGGAAAAACCCTCCGGGTTTTCCGACAGAAAGCTTGCAGTCTGCTGCGTGCATAATTTGTGCGCCTATGGCACACAAATTCCACACTTGCAGCCTGAGAAGTATTTTCTCTCACGCACATGTCGTGAGAGAAAATGATTTTACTTCTTTGCCGCCTGCGGGCGGCAAACTCTGCGAGGCTTTTTTGACACGCTGAGACTGCCGAAGGGGTTCGGCAGTCTCTTTTCATGTGGAAAATTACGGCTCCTCCCGGTGCTTTCTGCGGCTCAGGAGGAAGGCGATGGCGCCCATGGAGAGCGTGGCCATCAGCGGCCACAGGGTGGGGGCGTAGGTGTCGCCGGTGGGGGGTGTGGGGTCCTCCAGCTCCTGGGCCTTGAACTGCCAGTCCAGATAGCCAATGCCGGACTGGAAGTCATTGCCCATGGTCAGGGGGACGTTCAGGGTCACGGTGAGCTCCAGATCGCCGCCGGGGGCGATGGTCCCCAGCTCCGTCCAATCCGTCAGCTGTGCCGTCTCGTGGGCGGGCGCATCGAAGAGAGAGGAGGTGGGAGTCTGCACCGTCAGGGTCATCTGGGAGAGAAATTCCTCGGAACCGGACTCGGACCCCAGAGAGCGCAGGTACAGCCGCACCCGATGGTCGCTGTCGTTTCGCAGACGCAGGGTCTGGGTCAGCCGGTCGCCGGGCATGACGCCCTTAAAGTCCGGGAACAGGTCGGAGGGGGAGTAGTCACTGCCGGGGAGGAACACGAAGCTCTGAGCGTCGCCGTCATAGGTGACGGAGCCGGTGTCCGCATAGGCGGCGCAGAGGCATGACAGGAGCATCAGCAGCGTCAACGCCAGAGAACAGATGGTTTTTCGTTTCATGCCGTCCCCTCCTTACTGATACTGGGCCACTCGGCCCGGCGTGATGGTGACGCCCCAAGCCTGACCCAAGGCGTCTGTCGGGGCGCTCTGGATAGCCTCCGCCATGATCTCCAGCGCCTGCTTGCCGCCGTCGGCATCGCTGTAGCTGCCGGTGAGGGTCAGGCTGTCAATGAGCGGGGTTTCGGGCTGTTGACCGGGGGCCACGGGGTAGGTGTAGTAGTAATAGTCGCCATACTTTACCCAGCCGTCGCCGGGGGTGAAGGCGGGGATGGCTGCCGTGCCGCCGATGTGTTGGCCGTCGTCATTGACCCGGTAGGTCACCAGCTTCACCCGGAGGTAGGCGTCAATGTCACCGGTGTTGGTGACGTTGACGTTCTTCTTGGTCGTGCCGTCAAAGTCCTCCGTGACGTTGCAGGACACATGGGCGGGAGTGAACCGGTTGGGGACGGGGTCCGTATGGGTGATGAGATACGCCAGCGTGGCGCCGGTGAGGGCCAGCGCCAGCAGAACCAGCGTCAGAAGCAGTGCTCCCGGTTTCCGGGGCGAAGGATCTTTTCTGCGTGCCACAAACAGTTCCTCCTTTCTCAGTGTCGGATTCCGAAGATGTTGGCGATGACATCACTGAAGCCGTTGAGCCAGCGGTCATTCTTCAGGGTGTTGGTGCAGGTGATGCTGCCGCTATTGTGGTCGGCGGTGAGGGTGCAGCCGTCCGGCTTATCGGGGTCGTAGGCGGCGTCATAGCGCCAGCTCCAGCCGGTGTCCTCCGCAATGGTGTATTTGCCCACCGGAAGCTCATAGAGGGAGACACTGCTGCTGCCCACCACCGTGACTTGGGTGTAGAGATCGCCGTTGCGGTAGACGTTGAACACATAGGGCTCACCGTCAGCGCCGCCGGTCTTGGTGACGGTCAGGGCGCAGGTCCTGACGTGGAGCAGGAAGGCGGGGTCGCCGCTGGTGTGGCTCCAGGTCTCTCCGGCGCAGTCCGTGTGCAGGAAGGTGGTGTCGCCGGTGATGTTGGTGTCACCGATGGAGATGGTGGCCTTCACGGGGATGTCCTGCTTGGTGTTCACGATGTCCGTCAGAAGGGTGGTGTCGTAGGTGTAGCCGTAGGTCAGCGCCGGAGCAGTGCCGGTCATGGTTACGGTGGTATCCTCGGTGGTGCCGTGGAACCAGCTGGTGGAGGTGCGGTAACCGGGCAGCGTGGCCCTATCGAAGGTGTCGCCGTAGTAGACGGTGCCGTCCTCGTAGGTGAGCGTCGGTTTAAAGACGTTGACCTTGCCGGTGGCGCTGCCCGTTTGCTCGCTGGCCGGTGTGCCGCTGACGTCTGCCTGCGGCTCCGTTTTGGGGGATACCGTGACGGAGACGGTGTAGGAGGTGTCCTCCCGCAGCTGAGTCAGGTCAGTGACGGGGCTGCCGTCCGGGCCTGTGAGGGAGACGGTGATATCCACGTAGGCGGTCTGCCACGGCTCCAAGCCGTAGGGGTGATCGGAGTCGGTGGCCTTGGTCAGATCCAGCTTAACGCTGCCTACCTGCACAGTGGAGTCGCTTTGCAGCTGGCTGGCAGTGAGACCGCCCAGCAGATAGACGTTATAGTCCTGCGCTGCAACGGTGACGGGCCGGATGGGGACGTTTACCGTGGGCTGGGGGAACTCCCGGACAGGGGTCTCGGAGTCTTTGTTTTCATAGACGCCGGCCCCGGCGTTGGTGGGGACATTGTTGCCGCCCAGAAAGTCGGGCTGGGGCTTGACGCTGAAGCGGATGACCAGTTTATGGCCCCGGTAGGTGACGATGCCGTTATTCGTAACGGTGCCCACGTAGTTATCGGAGAAGTCAAAGCCTGTGACGCTGACGTTATTGCCGTCTATCGTGGCAGTGGCGCCCATGGCGGTGTCGTTTTGGCGCCATGTGTAGGTGTCGCCGTCCTTGCCGGTGCAGGCGTAGGTCTCCAGCGTGATATCAGAGGCGGTGCTTCCGGCCGGAAGGGTGAACTGGGGGGAGATGATATCCCGGACTACGGATTCCTCCGTCAGGGTGGAGGAGGAGCCGCCGGTCTCGATGTTGTCGGAGATCTGCTGGAAGATGTTGCTGAGGGAACCGGCGTCCGCCGCAGACAAGTAGTAGCTGGGGGTGCAGGGCGTGCCGTTGTTGGAGGACACCTGCTGCATGAACCAGTTGCAGGCGCTGTTCAGGGAGCTGCTGTTCTGACCAAGGTCGCCGCTTGGCTCGGTGCCGGCACTAGTGGCGTCGGCTCCAGCGAAGATGCCGATGGTGTAGACGGTGGCTCCGGCGGTCTTGATGGCGCCGGCATGGGTGATGGCGTCGTTGGCGACATCCTTCTCAAAGCCGTTGAAGCTGGTGGGGGCGCCGTCCGTAAAGACGATGACCACACGGTTGTGCGTTTCGTTAGGCTGCACGGGGTTGGCGGAGAGGATGCGCTGGGCCATGTCCAGACCCAGATCCGTTTGGGTGGCGCCGCTGGCGGCCAGAGCATCAATGGCGGTGGAGACCATAGTCTGACCGGCGGAGGTGTCCACTTCCTGAAGAACGTCCTTGAGGTTCTGGTCGGTGATGTTGTGATAGGCCACACCCACGCTGCCGCTGTTGCTTCCGGCGATGGACAGCAGCTCCGTGTTGTCGCCGTAGCCGGACTTGCTGGCGAAGCCCACCACGGCGATGCGGTGGGAGATGTCGTCCTCGGTGCCGAGGGTACCGTCAGCGCCCTTGGCCTTCTCCTCCACGGCATTTGCAAAGGTGGCGGCGGCATTTTTCAGGGCTTCCAGACGGGTGATGCCGCTATCTGTGGTGCTGCGGCTGTAAAGCGTGGCAGCCGTGAAGTTGGTGCTGTCGCCTGTGGAGGTGCCGATGGTCTGCACCGTGCCGTTGGCATCGGTATAGGTGTAGGTATAGACGGTCTGAGTGGTATCGATGGATGCGAGATAGAGATAGCCATCGTCTGTGCTGCTGATGGTAGGTGCTGCATCATCGCCTCGACTGGATGCGATCTGCGTGCCATCCGGGAGGGTATAGGTGTAGGTGCGGTTGTTTCCGTAACCGGAACGACTCACGGTGACCTTCTGGTATTCGCCATTGATCTTGGCGTAAAGGTTGTCTTTGTTATCCCAGAGATTTGTGTACGTTGAGTCGGACCACCAATCATAATCCTCGTTATTTCTTCCGTTGGTGATGGGGGTGTATTGGATGCTGTCGTTCCGGGAGGTGACGGTAACGGCGACATAGCTGCCATCGGAGAGCTTATACCAGAGGTTATCCTGCTTCTCATAGAGATCACTGTTCTGACGGGTATTGCCGGAGTAGGCCGTGTAGACCAGTTGCCCCATATCATCCCCCATAGAGCCGGACTGATCCAGAACCAGAATGACGTCCGTGGGAACATCGCTGGTGACGGTGCTGATGACCTTGCTGCCGGTGGCGTAGGCCTCCAGCGTAATGTCATAGGCGCCGGTCTCCTCGTTATAAACGGAGGTCTTGTTGACCACCATGCCGTTATTGCCGTTATCGCTGCCGGTATTGGCATCACCGGCGTCACGGGCCGGGGAGCGCCGGAGGGCAGTGCCGCTGACCGGGGGCAGGAAGGGGGCCACGTCGGTGAAATTCACGGTGGGGTAGTCGATGGAGGAGCTGACGGTGTCCGGGTCACCCTGATCGTCGGAGACACCAAAGACCAGACCGGGCATCAGGGTCAGCAGCATGGTGACAGACAGCACCAGCGCCACAAGGGCTTTTCTCTTCATATGCCGCATTTTTTTCATGTGCCGCACCTCCTTAACCCTGCGTTGGCCAGCCCAGCGCCTCCAGAGCGGTGACGCCGTTGTTGGCAGTCTGGACAGCCTCGGCGGCCACATGGACTGTGGCGGTGGCATCCTGATACTCGTTGCCCATACCGGCGTCAAAGGTGACGCAGGTGAACAGAGGGGCGGTGGTCTCGCCGGGGCGGATGGCCTTGTTGCAGTAGAGGTAGCCGTCGGGACCCAGCGTCCAGTCGGTGGTGTTGAGGTCGGGCTTTACCAGCGAGGGGTCCGGCGTGCCGTCGCCGGTGAGGCGGATGTCGCTGGTGAGGCGGACACGGATCCATGCGTCGGCTTCGCCGGTGTTGCGGACCTCGGCAATTTTGGTGACGGTGGTGCCGGGCATGATGCCGGTAAGATCCTCGAAGGGCTGGGTCTTATCCGCATCCGCCCACTCCTCCACAGCAATGGAGACATTGCCGGTGGTGATGACATTGCGTGCCGTTCCGTCGGCGCTGAAATACGCCAGCGTTCCGGCTGCCAGCGTGGCCACGCAGATGGCCAGCACCGACAGTAATAACAGCTTTCGTTTCATGTGGTTGCTCCTTTCCTGTCTATGGTCAGCCTCCATAGGGAGGACAGAGAAGGTGGTTGACCGCAGCGGTCAAACCGGTGCAGCTGCGGTAACAGCTGCACTGGTTTGGCCGGGCCTCTAAGAGGCCACGGCCGCCGGTGTTTCCGCTGGTAACAGGTTCACCGGGGCGGCAGGGAGCCTATAGGGGGGCTTTCTGCCACCCGACACGACCCGCTGGTAACAGGCGTGTCGGGGTTGGTCGGGTCACAGGACCCGTGCCGCAAAAAAATAGGGAGGAGATAGTAGAGTCAGGGAAGCCGATCTGCTTCCTGTTGGGGGGGAAAATTACTGCCAGTTGGTGGCGGTACCGCCCCAAGGATTGTAGTTGGCGCCGAAGGCGGCATCCATAGCCTCGGCAGCGCTGTCAAAGCCCTCTGCCTGACAGGCTACGGCGAACACGGGGCAGGAGACGCTGCTCCAATCCCAGCCCTCGTCCAGAGTGACTTCCTTGCCAAAGGCGTAGCACTTGCCATCCTTGCCGAAATCGACGGACTTGTCGAGATACACGCCCTGAACGAGCTGCTCGGTGGTGGCACCGGCCTCAACGGCCTGATAGTAGTCGGCGAAGTAGACATTGTACTTGATGCCGTCCATGGTGGTCTCGAAGTAGTTCCACTTGCCGTCATGCATCCAGTTCCACTCAACGCCCTCCGTGGAGGTGATATTGCCGTCAACGACCTTGTTGCCGAAGTTGAAGTGCAGGACGTTCATGCCGGCGTTGAAGGTCTCATAGCCGTCGTCCAGAGCGGCGGGGATGGCGAAGTAGGCACGGATATAGGCCTTCTCGGAGCCGGTGTTCTGGACGGTGACCATCTTGTCCACGTAGTTCTTGGCGGTGGGCATACCCAGCTCATCCTTCTCGCCCTGTGCAGAGCCGACGATGGGGGACAGCTTCTTGTTCTGCGTGAAGGGCTGAAGGCCATTCTCGCCACGCTCCTGCTCGATCAGGTCGATCTTGACGTTGCCCACGGCAAAGGTATTGGTTTCGTTGTCGGTGTCGGTGAAGTAGGCCAGAGAGGCACCGACGATGGCGATGGCGGCCAGCGCCACGCACAGGAACAGGGCAGTGATCTTCTTTTTCATGTAATTGCTCTCCTTTTTGTTTGATTTTTTGGGTATCAGAATGTGCAAGGGATCACTTGGTTAGGGGTTGACCTTGGCCCAAGCATCGGAGGCAGAGGCAACATTGTCCTTCTGCACGGCGTAGGCCTTAAAGGTCAGGGTGGGGGCATCCGTCTTGGCGGTTTCGAGCATAGTCTTGGTAACAGTGTTGTTCACAGTGACGGTGTTACCTGCCAGCACAGAGAAGGTCTGGTCGGCGGCGGAGGCGGGAACCTCACGGTAGTAAACGCCGTCTTGCAGCTCCGTCCAACCCTCTGCGATGGCATAGGTGATGAAAGTGTCCAGATTCTCGGACTTCGTGACCTGCACGAACAGCCAGCAGGCCTCAGAGTTGGCCTGAACGGTGACGGTGGGGTCCTTGGCGATGGTGTTGCCGGGAACCATCTTGTAGTCTGCGGTGGTCTCGGTGAGGCCGATGTTGATATCGCCCACGGTGAAGGTGTTCTTCACCTCGGCGGTCTGATCGGTCAGCCAAGCCAGCGTGCCGCCGACGACACCGGCCACCAACAGGGTCAGAGCCAGAACCAGCGCCAGAGTTTTCTTTTTCATACTCGCTTCTTCCTTTCTTACAAACTATGATTTATTTCCACGGCGTGGGGCGCAGCCCATGTGCCGTCGAAACCGGGGGGGGAAAAATCAGCCGTTGAAGGCGGCCCAAGCGGCGCCGGCATTGGCGAAGCCGTCGGCCTGAATGGCCTCGGCCACCACGGTGATCTGGAAATTCTCCAGAGTGGCCAGCTGGTCGTTGGTGACCCACTCGGGCAGGGTCACTTTGTCAAACAGGACAGGCAGGACCACATCACCGTCGGGGGCGGCAACGGTCTCGTTGTAATAGAAATAGTAGGTCAGAGTGTCAGTGGGCTTGTCGTAGACGAAGTACTTGGCATTGGCCAGCATTTCCTCTGTCTCCACCATGTTATCGGGGATGATGCCGTCCCACTTGGGGGCATTGGCTTCCACAAACTTCACCATGCGGATCAGGGGATAGGCGTTCTCCACGCCGGTGGGGCCGTCCTCGGCAAACTCGGGGTCAGTACACAGGGCGATGATGGCCTTGGCGTTGTTGAAGGTGACCTTCATGCGGACGTAGCTCAGGTCGCTGCCCTCCTCAACGGTGACGGTGGGGTCCTTGGTGTAGGTGTGGCCGGGGAGCAGATGGTACTCGTTGGCCTTCACACGGTCAGCGCCCTCCACAGGCGTGCCGTCGGTGGTCACCTTGGCCTCGTCCAGCGTGATCTTCACGTTGCCGACGGTGAAGGTGTTGTTGACCGTGTCTGTGCCGGTGAGGTAGGCCAGCGTGCCGAACACACCGGCGGCTACCAGCAGCAGGGCGCAGCACAGGGTCAACAGGGGTTTGATGCGGTTCCTTGCTTTCATGGTTTTTCCTCCTGCATAAAAAATGATAACAAATGATATGGTGAGCCTTGCGGCAGGATCGACGGATCTATGCCTTTTGACTGTCCTGACGGATGCGCTTGCCCTGCCCCTTGTCGGAGCCGCCGGAGAGCAGGTCCGGCAGGAAGGTCAGCAGCAGCAGGACGGCCCCGGCGGAGATGGCCACGTACAGGCCGGGGGGATGCTGGATGTAATTGGCTGCGTAGCCCAGCTTGGGAATGGCAAACACCGGGGTGCCGATGACGTTTTTGTAGTGGACGAGGCTGCCGTCCTCGGCGTCGTTGGCGTCGCCCTTGGTGCGGAAGCGCAGAGTGGAGGGATCGTCCTCGTCGGGGACCACCTCCACCACCCGGTGGGTGGCCACGGTGTTCTCATCCAGCATGAAGGTGATGACCTGTCCCGGCTGGATGGTGGTGGGGTCCACTTTTTTCACGTAGATGAGGGAGCCTACGTGGTAAGTGGGTTCCATGGACCCGGACAGAACGGTGAAGGTGCGGATGCCGGCCAGTCGGACGCCGACCAGCGCCACGGCCAGAAGTACTACCAGCGCCACCAGAATGGTGCTGATGATCTGTAAGAGCTTTTTTGCGGTCATAGGGGGTTCCTCCCGGAGATAGCTTGGAGCACTTGGCGGGTGCAGAACTATTAAAGCATCTTTTGCTCATGAAGAACGTCGAAACAGAGCAACTGTCCTGAAATTTCCAGTCATATTGCGTGGAGAATGTCAAACAATGACGGTGATGAGGGCAGAACGAACAAACAAATGTGGGACATATATGTCTTTACATATTATAAATGACATATATGTCCAAAGTCAAGACTTATATGTCGTTGTAAGTGTAAAATTTTCGACATAATTCGACAAAAGGTCGATGAGACACAATGGGCCGTAAGGAGGTCGCACATGAAGCAATATCCAAACATTGATGCCATTATCGAGGACAGCGACACCAAGGTGCAGGATCTGGCGAAGGTCATCGGCGTCAGCACCAAGCAGATCCGGCGCTGGCGGGACGGTACCAGCGAAATGGGCATCGAAAAGCTGGAGAAGCTGTGCCGGTATTATCACGTCAGCGCCGACTACATTCTGGGGCTGCCCAGAGATCTGGACTGGCCCAGAGGCTGACGAGGATCCGGGACAGCTCTCCATCCTGTGAGGATGGGGGGTTCTCCCGCAGCCTTGGCGAGTAGATGAGGCGTCAAAAAAACAGGACAGGGTCCGGTTCCCTTGGGAACCGGACCCTGTCCTGTTTATAAAAGAGGGAAGAGAGAAGAGGTCAGGCTTTTTTTCTGCTTCCGCAGGACCACGGTGACGCTCTCCCGCATGGACGAGGAGGAGTCGCCGCTGAAGCTGTCGGACTTCGCCGTCAGCGAGGCGGTGGAGGAGACGGCGGAGTCCTTCCGGGATTTTGCCCGGTCTCAGGGCCATCCGCTGGAGCTTGCTATCGTGCCGGGGCTTACCTACTGCGGCGATGAGTACGCCGTGCGGCAGCTGGTGTCTATCCTGCTGGATAACGCCGTGAAGTATGCCCTGCCGGAGACACCCATCCGGTTTGTGCTGGAGAAGGGAAAACGGGGCGTCGTCCTGCGGTGCAGCAATGCCTGTACACCGCTGGCCGAGGGGGAGACAGAGAAGCTCTTTGACCGGTTCTATCGGTCGGATCAGGCCCGCTCCGCCGACGGCAGCTTCGGTGTGGGGCTGTCCATCGCCCGGAGCATTGCCGAGGGACACCACGGCTTCATCCGGGCCCAATGCCCTCAGCCGGGTGAGATCGTGTTCACGGCGCAGCTGCGGTAATGGCAGCGAAGTTTCCAGAAAAATAAGGGCCTTGCGGCGAGGAGCAAGGCCCTTTTGTCGTGCCGGGGAATGGGATGCAGAAAATTCCAGAAAAAATGACAGTTTTTGGCAAAAAGGGACTTGCATTGTGTCCATATAAGTGGTAATATGCCTGCGTAAAAGTGCGCGCCGGGACGCCCATGGGCGTCTATCGTTTCAGAGAAACGATAGGGAGGGGTCAAAGAAGGCGTCATTCTGAGGAGGGGCGCAGCCCCGACGTGGCGATCCGTATTCCCCGCATCCCCCACAAAGCCCAACGGCCAAGACCCGCACACGCAAAAAATAGGAGGCAGATATTATGACAAACCGCAAGAGCACCAAACGGGCCTTGCTGGGCAGCGTCGTGGCCATGGTCCTGTGCCTGGCCATGCTGGTAGGCGCTACCTTTGCATGGTTCACCGACACCGCAAGCACCGGTGTCAACAAGATCCAGGCCGGCAATCTGGATGTTCAGCTCCAGTACGCCACTGCATGGGACGAGAAAGGCAATGTCACCACCTGGGCCGATGCACAGGGCAAGCAGCTGGAATTCAAGAAGGCCGCTGGCGCTGAAAACGAGGCCGTTCTGTGGGAGCCGGGCTGCACCTATGAGCTGCCGGAGCTGCGTGTGGTGAACAAGGGCAATCTGGCCCTGAAGTACAAGGTGGCCATCACCGGCATCAACGGCAGCGCCAAGCTGAATGATGTCATCGACTGGACCATCAATGATGCGGATATCAACCTGACCGAGATGCAGCTGAAGGCCGGGGAAGAGGGCGCCGCCTTCACCATCAAGGGTCATATGCAGGAGTCCGCCGGCAACGACTACATGAACGAGTCTATCGACGGCATTGCCATCACCGTGGTGGCCACCCAGAACACCGTGGAGAGCGACAGCTTCAACAACACCTACGATGCCAACGCCACCTATCCCGTGGTGGCTGTGGGCGATGTGAATACCGACGGCGACACGGTGATCCAGGACCGTGAGAAGGACCCCACTGTGATCGCTACCATTCCCGCAGGCAGCACCGATGCCGGAAAGCTGACGCTGGTCAAGACAGAAGGGCAGACTCCGGCCAACATTGAGATCGTCACCGGCACCGACGCCGTTACCACCGAGGTCCGTCTGGAGGATCAGAACGGCAACAAGGTCACGGCAGCGGGCGGCAAGTTCTTTACCATCGCCCTGCAGCTGGAGAAGAAGCTGAACGTGATCGGGTTCTATCACTCCGAGACACCGCTGACCAAGGCGGAGAGCGCCGAGGCGGTCAAGGCGGCCAACGACACCTACTATTATGATGCTGCCACCGGCCTGCTGACCTTCAGCACCGATGATTTCTCTCCCTTCACTGTGGTGACCTCCAGCAGTGTTTTCAACGGCGGCAATGGCACCAAGGCGAACCCCTATCTGGTGGCTACCGGTGAGCAGGCGTTGAAGATGGAAGATGCCAAGGGCTACTTCAAGCTGGTGGACGATATCGTGGTCACCGACGAGATCTATCTGTCCGGCAAGACAGTGACCGTGGATCTGAACGGCCACTCCATCCGGCTGGAGTATGCAGCGGGCGCAAAGCCTAATAACGGCAGCGTGTTTTATATCGGCGGCAAGAAGGGCAACCTGACTATCAATGACAGCAGCGAGGGCCAGACCGGCGCGGTATACGGCTCGGATAAGACCTACACCAACAAGGTGACCTCTGCGGTTCGTGCGGGCAACTATGGCAGGCTGACCATCAACGGCGGCCATTTCTATGGTACCAGCGAGGGGACCTCCTGTATCTTCGTCTACACCAGCATGAGCAGTGGAAGCAAGGCTACGGTGACCATCAACGGCGGTAAGTTCGAGACGGCCACCCCCAGCAATGGGACGTATTATGTGCTGAACCACCAGGATAATGCTACCGCCGGCTGCACCATTACGGTAAACGGCGGCAGCTTCAAAAATTATAATCCCGGCGTGACAACGGTAGACCCGGTCAATGCCAAAACCGGCAAGATCACTCTGGGTGCCGGCTGCACCACGACCTCCACTGTTGAAGGCAGCGACACTTGGTACACGGTGAGCAAGTAAGCGCTCTCCCGAAAGTATCTGAGAAGAACAAGGGCCTCCGGCATTGCCGGAGGCCCTTGTTTGCGGTACTGGAAAGGCCCCTGTGTGGGTACCCGCAGACAGCGGTAAATGACCTGTAAAAACCGACAGATTTTGCAGAAACCTCTTGCGTTCTGCCGATCACGGTGCTATGATACAACTATCAAGCGTGCGGCCAAAAGCCCGTGGGCTTTTTATCGTTTCAATGAAACGATAAAGGGTGTTCAAAGGGAGTGTCA
Organism: Vescimonas coprocola; assembly: GCF_018408575.1. Taxonomy (NCBI): domain Bacteria; kingdom Bacillati; phylum Bacillota; class Clostridia; order Eubacteriales; family Oscillospiraceae; genus Vescimonas; species Vescimonas coprocola. Next base: position 1,704,575 of record NZ_AP023418.1, on the reverse strand, counting down.
TCCTGAGGAGAGGCGCAGCCCCGACGTGAGGATCCGTATTCCCCTTTGCAGCGTCCCGCTACAAAAGCCTGCCAGCCAAGAGCCCCACACGCAAAAAATAGGAGGAGATACTTATGACAAACCGCAAGAGCACCAAACGGGCCTTGCTGGGCAGCGTCGTGGCCATGGTCCTGTGTCTGGCTATGCTGGTAGGCGCTACCTTCGCATGGTTCACCGACACCGCAAGTACCGGCGTCAACAAGATTCAGGCCGGTAATCTGGATGTGGCGTTGGAGTACAGCACAGATTTTAAGACCTGGAACAAGGTAACCGACACGACCAAGCTGTTTGAGGAAAGCACTGTATGGGAACCCGGTCGTACAGAGGTTGTGTATCTACGTGTCAAAAACGCAGGAACACTTGCTCTGAAGTATACCGTTGGTATGTATAACATCAATGAAGGCAGAGGAAAAAATGTCGCAGGCGAGTTTTATTACCTCAGCAACTATGTGAAATTGGGCGCAGTGGAAACCACTGCTGCATATGCAGATCGTGAAGCGGCAATCAATGCTGTGAATGCAGAAGCTAGGACGCTTAAGTCCATCGGTTCCAGTGCTATTATTGGTGAAGATCAGATGGTAATGCTTGCGCCTGAGGCTGATGCTAAGACGTATGCACTGGTGCTGTATATGCCCACGGAAGTCGGCAACGAGGCAAATCCGAAAAACAACGATCCGTATTGGGCATCAAAGTTTTCTTTCGGTATTAGCGTGAATGCGACGCAGGCAGAGTATGAAAACGATTCGTATGACAATACATACGACCATGCTGCACCGGAGCTGTTTTATGCCGAGAGCTTTTCTCATGGCACGCATGAAATCACCAAGAATATTCAGGCCAACGGCAGATATGGTGCAGTGCAGGCTGAAAAGACAGCGCAGATTACGATCGACGCCGATGTGTACGCCGTGTATACCAAGGGTGCGGACGGACAGAATGCAGCCATGGCCGTTGAAGCCGGTGGCACCAGTAAGGTTATCATCAAAGGCGGTGACTTCCGTCAGGTTGGCGTTCCGGCAGACGATCCCGTTTGCGATCTGATCTATGCAACCGATAAGGCTACGATTGAGATTCAAGGCGGTACCTTCAAGGCGGTTACCCCGGCGAATACGCTGAATGTGATCGATTCTGCAAGAGGCGTTGCCAAGATCATCGTCAGTGGTGGTTCTTTCTACAAGTATGACCCGTCTCATCCCGCTATGGGCGAAAACGAAGTTTTCGTTGCTGACGGCTACCATGTTGAACAGAACGGCGATTGGTACACCGTAGTCAAGAACTAAACGCTGATGCTTTCGTATAAAAGGGGATGCTCTGAGGGATGCTCTTCCAGGGAGGAGCATCCCCTTTTTTCGACCTTCCGGGCGACATGGAAAGAGAGCGTCCACAAAACATTTCGCCTAAGGAAACTTACTTTCCGTAAAGTTTCCTGCAAGTTTGTGAAAACTGTATAAAATGCGGGGCTGCGGGGCAGTAAATTCGACATACCCCCCATTGACTTTTGCATATAAAACCGGTAAACTATGCAACATCAAGCGGCCCGCCCGTGTGGGCCAGCCTTTGGAAAGGAGACAGACGTCATGAGGTACACTTCCACCTGCAACCGTACTCATGCTGCCGATGCGTGCTGCGCACCGGCCACTCAGTCTGCCTCCTGCACCGCTTCCTATCTGTTTGCTCTGGACACTGCCATTCTGGCGGTGTCCATTTTGCTGTCCATTCTGCTGGGGGTACTGGTGGCTCTGGCGGTTCTGCTGGTTCTGATCGTACTGGTACGAATTATCCCGCATCCCGCAGTAAGGCGCAGCGTCGAGTGGTTTCCGGCAGAATAGTCCGGGACAGAAACTTGGCTGACGGCTTTGCTGCAAGAGCAAGGCCGTTTTTCTTTTGTATTTTTAAGCCCACCGGCTGAAAATAAAACCCACAAGAATCGAGGAAAGAAACATGAAAAAGGGAATGAAACTTGTATGTATGGTATTGACGCTGGCCATGCTGCTGGGCCTGCTGGCCGGATGCGGCGGCAAGGGCGGCGATGACAGCAACGGCGGCGGAAGCGACCAGACTCTGCTGCTGGGCCTCATCGGCCCCATGACCGGTGACTACGCCCACTATGGTACCTCCACCCGTGACGGCGCTCAGGTGGCTGTGGAGGAGATCAACGCCGCCGGCGGCGTCAACGGCTGGCAGCTCAAGCTGCAGACCGAGGACTCTCAGGGCGATCCCGACTCCGCCATCTCTGCCTTTGGCAAGCTGATGGACGATAAGATGGACGTCTCTCTGGGCTGCGTGCTGTCCGGCGAGGCCCAGTCCGTCATCACCGCCGCCAAGAACGACAACGTACTCGTCGTCACCTGTACCTCCTCTGCCGAGAAGTGCATTCAGGGCAACGACAAGGCCTTCCGTGTCTGCTTCAACGACCCGGCACAGGGTACTGCCTCCGCCAACTATATCGCTGACAACAAGCTGGGCAGCAAGATCGCCGTGTTCTATCAGTCCGATATCGACTACTCTGCCGGTCTGGTGGAGACCTTCACTGCTCAGGCGGCCCAGCGGGGTCTGACCATCGTCACCCAGCAGGCCTTCACTGAGGGTACCAAGACGGATTTCTCCACCCAGATCAACGCCATCCGTGATTCCGGCTGCGATTTGGTGCTCCTGCCCATCTATGCCGCTGAGGCCTCCGTGTTCCTGACTCAGGCTCAGGGTAAGCTGGACGGCATCAAGGTCTTTGGCTGCGACGGTCTGGACGGCCTGCAGACCAAGGTCTCCGACATGACTATGCTGGAGGGTGTTATGATGCTGACCCCCTTTGCCGTGGACGCTCCCGACACCAAGACCCAGACCTTCGTGGACAAGTTCACCAAGCTCCACGGCTCCGCTCCTGACCAGTTCGCCGCCGACGCCTACGACGCCGTGTATGCCGTGAAGGCGGCCATGGAGGCCTGCGGCAAGACCCCTGCTGATGCCGACTTTACCTCCGCCATGGTGGACGCCATGTACACCATCACCGTGGACGGCCTCACCGGCACCATGCAGTGGGACACCAGCCGTGAACCCGCCAAGAACGCCAAGGCCATGGTGTTCGCCGCCGACGGCACCACCAGCCTGCTTGGCTAAAGAAACCCGGTGCTCTCCGGGGCTTCGGCCCCGGAGGGCGCTGTCCGCCGAACGGCAGAACAGTGCCTGCCGGTGTCTCCGGCACGGCAGTATTGTGCCGCCCGGCCCGCCCTCCGGACAGGGAGGGATATCCGGAAGAAAGAGAGGAAACTGATTTATGACCCGATTGATCGAGACCCTTATCAGCGGCCTGAGCCTGGGCAGCATCTATGCGCTGATGGCTCTGGGCTATACCATGGTCTACGGCATCGCCAAGATGCTGAACTTCGCCCACGGCGATATCATCATGGTGGGAGCCTATGCCGTTGTCACCTCCGTGCTGACGCTGGGGATGCCGCCGCTGGTGGCTATCCTCATCAGCATCGCCGTCTGCGCCCTGCTGGGTATCACCGTTGAATTTCTGGCCTACCGGCCCCTGCGGCAGGCCCCGCCGTTGGCGGTCCTGATCACCGCCATCGGTGTCAGCTATCTGCTGCAGAATCTGGCGCTGCTGATCTACGGCTCAGAGCAGAAGGCCTTTCCGGTGCTGTTCACCATCCCCAGCGTGGAGCTGGGCGGCGTGTACATCGACGGCATCACCATCGCCACCATGGCGGTGACGGCCGTTATCATGGTGGGGTTGTCCCTGTTTATCAACCGTACCCGGATGGGCAAGGCCATGCGGGCGGTGTCGGAGGATAAGGAGGCGGCAGAGTTGATGGGCATCAGCGTCAACCGCACCATCACCGTCACCTTTGCCATCGGCTCGGCGCTGGCGGGCGTGGCCGCCATCTTCTACGGAGCGGCCTACACCTACATCCGGCCCACCACCGGCGCCATGCCCGGCATCAAGGCCTTTACCGCAGCCGTGTTTGGCGGCATCGGGTCTATTCCCGGCGCTATGCTGGGCGGTGTGCTGCTGGGCGTTATCGAGCAGCTCTCCAAGACGTATATTTCCACCCTGTGGGCCGACGCCATCGTGTTCGGCGTGCTGGTGGCGGTGCTGGTGGTGAAGCCCACCGGCCTGCTGGGCAAGCGTATCAGTGAGAAGGTGTAAGCTATGGGAAAGAATATGACCTCCGGCGCACGGCGCCTCAGCGGCAACGCCGTGACACTGCTCATTACCGCCCTGCTCTGCGGCGGCTCCGCTGCCCTCATTTACTCCGGAGCTGCCAGTCGGCAGATTTCCAATATGCTCATCTCCATGGCCTGCTACATCGTCATGGCGGTGTCCCTGAATCTGGTGGTGGGCCTACTGGGTGAGCTGTCGCTGGGCCATGCGGGCTTCATGTCCGTGGGCCTGTTCACCGGCTGCCTGCTCTCCATTCAGCTGGCGCAGAGCGTCCCTATCGGAGTGCGGATGCCTCTGTCCATGCTGCTGGGCGGCGTGGCGGCGGCGGTGGTGGGCCTGCTGGTGGGCTTGCCGGCCCTGCGGCTCAAGGGCGACTATCTGGCCATCGTAACGCTGGCCTGCGGCGAGATCATCAAGACCATCATCAACAATCTCTCCGTCACCGGCGGCGCCAAGGGGTTGGATACCAGCGAGATCTACGCCGATACCCGGACACTGCTGCCCTTTGCCATCGTGCTGATTTTTCTGGTGGTGCTGGTGATGATGAATCTGAAAAACTCCCGCCATGGCCGGGCCATCATGGCCATCCGGGATAACCGCATCGCCGCCGAGTCCAACGGCGTCAACGTGACGTATTACAAGCTGATGGTGTTCGTGCTGGCGGCTTTCTTCGCCGGAATGGCCGGTGTGCTGTACGGTCATACGCTGGCCAACATCAAGCCCGCCATGTTTGACTACAATATGTCCATTGAGATCCTGGTCATCGTGGTGCTGGGCGGCATGGGCTCCATCCGGGGCTCCATCATCGCCACCATCATCCTGCGGGCTCTGCCGGAGGTACTGCGTCAGGTGGCAGACTACCGGATGCTGGCCTACTCCGTACTGCTGATCGTCATTATGCTGCTGAACTCCTCCCCGCAGTTTGCGGAGTGGAAGGGTCGGTGGTCCCTGAAAGCCCTGCTGAGCCTTGGGAAGGCCCGGAAGGAGAAAACGAAAAAGGAGGCGGCGAAGAAATGAAAGAGTTGAAAACTGCCGGTGTTCGGCTGCCGGATTCGCCGCTGGTTCCGTACCCCAGCCGCTCGCTGGTGCCGGAGCGTGACGTCCGCTATGCCCCTGTGTTGGAGGCCGGCCGACTGGGCATCGATTTCGGCGGTCTGACCGCCGTGGATGACTTCACTCTCACCATCGGCCGCACGGAGATCGCCGGGCTGATCGGCCCCAACGGAGCCGGAAAGACCACGGTCTTTAACCTCCTCACCAGCGTCTATCAGCCCACCCGGGGCAGCATCCTCATCAATGGGATGCCAACGGCGGGCAAGTCCACCCATCAGGTCAGCCGCATGGGCATCGCCCGTACCTTCCAGAATATCCGGCTGTACAACGATATGAGCGTCATCGACAATGTGAAGGTGGGGATGCACAATAGCGTCCGGGAGAACCTGCTGGCCGCCGTGACCCACGGCTTCGGCTACCGCAAGGCGGAGCGTCAGGCGGAGGCCACGGCGCTGGAGATGTTGGACTTCTTCGGCATGGCGGATCTGGCTCATGCACAGGCGGGGAGCCTGCCCTACGGCGCACAGCGCCGTCTGGAGATCGTCCGGGCGCTGGCCTCCGGGCCATTGCTGCTGCTGTTGGACGAGCCGGCGGCGGGCATGAACCCTTCCGAGACGGCGGAGCTGATGGAGAACATCCGCCGCATCCGGGATACCTTCCAGATCGCCATTCTGCTCATCGAGCACGACATGAATCTGGTCATGGGTATCTGCGAGGGCATCTGCGTGCTGAACTACGGCAAGGTCATCGCCAAGGGCAGCCCTGCCGACATCAAAGCCAATCCCACCGTCATCGAGGCGTATCTGGGGAAGAAAGGAGCCAAGGACGATGCTGAAGGTTAAGGATATCAACGTCTACTACGGCAAGATCCATGCACTGAAGAACGTCTCCTTCGAGGTGCGCCCCGGCGAGGTGGTGGCCCTGATCGGCGCCAACGGCGCCGGAAAATCCACCACCCTGAAAACCGTCTCCGGCATGATGCACTCCCGTACCGGCAGCATCGAGTTTCTGGGGGAGGACATTACCCACACCCCCAGCCACAATCTGGTATATAAGGGGCTGGCCCACGTGCCGGAGGGCCGCCGTATCTTCCAGCAGATGACGGTGCTGGAGAACCTGGAGATGGGGGCCTACCTCCACAAAAAGCCCACCCGTGAGGAGCTGAAGGATATCTTCACCCGCTTCCCCCGCCTGCAAGAGCGGCGGGATCAGGTGGCGGGGACGCTCTCCGGCGGCGAGCAGCAGATGCTGGCTATGGGCCGGGCGCTGATCAGCCACCCCAAGCTGCTGATGCTGGACGAGCCCTCCATGGGCCTTGCCCCCATTCTGGTGGGACAGATCTTCGCTATCATCCGGGAGCTGCACCAGTCCGGCACCACCATCCTGCTGGTGGAACAGAACGCCGAAATGGCCTTGCAGGTGGCGGACCGGGCCTATGTGCTGGAATCCGGAAAGATCGCACTCTCCGGCACCGGCCATGAGCTGGCGGAGTCCGACTCCATCAAGAAGGCATATCTGGGCGGCTGAGCCGCCGCCCCCGCCGATGGGGCGCTGAATTTGCTACTCTTTCCTTCTTCCTTTATTTACCATCAACGCCGCACCCCGGTTCGGGATGCGGCGTTGATGGCGTTTGAGGGCCTTGGGGAGATGCGGTGAAGGAGAGCGTTTGTGCAAAAAGCCGACCCGGCGGTACGATTCATTCCGAACGTTCCGCCGGAAAAACGGGGCTGGGAGATACCGTGAAAGCGCCGGAGGGAGCTTTTGATACGGCTTCTTGATGCCGACCGCAGGCGGAAGGGGAAAAGCTTCCAAATTTGCGGAGAAAATCCCCGGCGGCCTTGTGAGAGTGAACAAAAAGGCGATTTGTGCTGTTTGCCCTCTGCAAGGCGGGGAAGGTCTATGATATAATATGTACAAACAAATGTCCACGAGACAGAAAGGGGCGATGGGTCATGCAGACCAAAGAAATCCAAAAGGTGCTGGTGGCCAACCGTGGCGAAATTGCCATCCGCATTTTCCGTGCCTGCCACGATCTGGGCATCCACACGGTGGCCATCTACTCCAATGAGGACACCTATTCGCTGTTCCGCACCAAGGCGGACGAGGCGTATCTGGTGGGGGAGAAGAAATCCCCGCTGGGGGCGTATCTGGATATTCCCGGCATTATTGGTTTAGCCAAGCGCCGTGGTGTTACCGCCATCCATCCCGGATACGGCTTCCTGTCGGAGAATGCCGACTTTGCCAGAGCCTGTGAGGAAAACGGCATCCTGTTCATCGGGCCATCCTCCAAGGTGCTGGGGCAGATGGGCGATAAGCTTAGCGCCAAGGAGATCGCTATCTCCTGTGGTGTTCCCATCATCCCCGGCTGTACGGAGCCTCTGCGGGACGCAGAGGACGCCGTGGAGAAGGCGGTATCCTTCGGCTTTCCGGTGATTTTGAAGGCTGCTGCCGGCGGTGGCGGTCGTGGGATGCGCCGCTGCGACAGCCCGGAGGAGGTCCGCACCGCCTATGAGCTGGTCCACAGCGAGGCGGAGAAGGCCTTCGGCTGCGGCGATATTTTCATGGAGAAGTATCTGGTGGAGCCCAAGCACATTGAGGTGCAGATCCTGGCGGACCAGCACGGCAACGTCTATCATCTGGGCGAGCGGGACTGCTCTCTCCAGCGGCGGTATCAGAAGGTGGTGGAGTTCGCCCCGGCATGGTCCGTCCCGCAGGAGACGGTGGAGGCGCTGCGCCGGGATGCCGTGAAAATTGCCCGCTCGGTGGGGTACGTCAGCGCCGGTACGGTGGAGTTTCTGGTGGATAAGAACGGCGGCTACTACTTCATCGAGATGAACCCCCGGATTCAGGTGGAGCATACGGTGACGGAGATGGTCACCGGCGTGGATATCGTCCGAAGTCAGATCCTCATTGCCGCCGGGTATCCCCTGAGTCACCCGGAGATCGGCCTGAGCCGGCAGGAGGATGTCCACATCGACGGCTACGCCATCCAGTGCCGTGTGACCACCGAGGACCCCGCCAACAACTTTGCCCCGGACAACGGCAAGATCACGGCCTACGCCTCCTCCGGCGGATTCGGTGTCCGTCTGGACGGCGGCAATGCCGACGTGGGTACCGTTATCTCCCCCTACTACGACTCGCTGCTGGTGAAGGTCACCAGTTGGGATCATAATTTTCCCGCCGCCTGCCGCAAGGCGGCCCGTGCCATCAACGAGGTACGGGTGCGGGGCGTCAAGACCAACATCCCCTTCGTCACCAACATTCTGGCCCATCCGGATTTCGTGGCGGGCCGCTGCCATACCAAGTTCATCGACGAGACGCCGGAGCTGTTTGATATCGTGGACTCCCGTGACCGGGCCACCCGTGTCCTGCGGTACATCGCCGAGATCCAGGTGGCCAATCCCAACGCCGAGCGCCATCAGTATGACACCCCCCGCTTCCCCCAGCCTCAGGCCCCGCTGGGCCCCGGCCTGAAGCAGCTGCTGGATGAAAAGGGCCCCAAGGCCGTGAGCCAGTGGGTGCTGGAGCAGAAGAAGCTGCTGCTCACCGACACCACCATGCGGGACGCCCACCAGAGCCTGCTGGCCACCCGGATGCGTACCCGTGACATGGTGAAGGGCGCCGACGGTGTGGCGGATATCCTGCGGGACTGCTTCTCACTGGAGATGTGGGGCGGCGCCACCTTCGACGTGGCCTACCGCTTCCTCCACGAGTCCCCATGGGAGCGGCTGCGGCTGCTGCGGGAGAAGATCCCCAACATCCCCTTCCAGATGCTGCTGCGTGGCTCCAATCTGGTGGGCTATGCCAACTATCCCGACAATCTGGTCCGCAGCTTTATCAAGGAGGCGGCGGAGCGGGGCATCGACGTGTTCCGTGTGTTCGACTCTCTGAACTGGATCCCCAGCATGGAGGTGGCCATGGACGAGGTGCTGAACCAGAATAAGCTGCTGGAGGCCACCATGTGCTATACCGGCGACATTCTGGACCCCACCAAGGATAAGTACACCCTGAAATACTATGTGGACCTTGCCAAGGAGCTGGAACGCCGTGGCGCCCATATGCTGGCCATTAAGGATATGTCCGGCCTGCTGAAGCCCTACGCCGCCAAGAAGCTGGTGTCCACCCTGAAGCAGGAGATCGGCATCCCCATCCACCTGCATACCCACGACACCACCGGCAATCAGGTGGCGGCCCTGCTGATGGCCGCCGAGGCCGGTGTGGATGTGGTGGATGCCGCCTGCGCCCCGCTGGCGGGTCTCACCAGCCAGCCCTCGTTGGATGCGCTGGTGGCCGCCCTGCAGGGAACGGAGCGGGACACCGGGCTGGACCTGCGGCGGGTGCAGGAGCTGTCCAACTACTGGGCAGATGTGCGCCTGCGGTATGAGAGCTTCGACCACGGCCTGAAAACCTCTACCACCGACATCTACCGCTACGAGATCCCCGGCGGTCAGTACACCAACCTGCGGCCCCAGGTGGAGTCGCTGGGTCTGGGCGACCGCTTTGAGGAGGTCAAGGAGATGTACAAGACCGTCAACGATATGCTGGGCGACCCGGTGAAGGTGACGCCCTCCTCCAAGGTGGTGGGCGATCTGGCCATCTTCATGGTGCAGAACGACCTGACCCCGGAGAATATCGTGGAGCGGGGCAAGGCACTGGCTTTCCCGGATTCCGTGGTGTCCTACTTCAAGGGCATGATGGGCCAGCCCGCATGGGGCTTCCCGGAGGATCTGCAGAAGGTGGTCCTGAAGGGCGAGGAGCCCATCACCTGCCGTCCCGGCAAGCTGCTGCCGCCGGTGGACTTTGACCGGCTGGAGCAGGAGGTACGGAAGTTCCGGAACGACCCGGAGCGCAAGGACCTGATCTCCTACGCCATGTACCCCAAGGTATATGAGGACTTCTGCCGCCACCGCAAGGAGTACGGCTATATCACCCGTATGGGCAGCCATGTGTTCTTCAACGGCATGGCGCTGGGCGAGACCAACAAGATCAACATCGAGGACGGCAAGACACTGGTCATCAAGTATCTGGGGCTGGGCGATCACAACGACGATGGCACCATCAACGTTCAGTTCGAGTTGAACGGGATGCGCCGTGAGGTGGCGGTCCGTGACCCCAACGCTTCGGAAAAGACCCGTCAGGTGGTGCAGGCCGACGAGAGCGACCCCCGTCAGGTGGGGGCCTCCATCCCCGGCATGGTGTCCAAGCTCCACGTGCAGCCCGGCGACACCGTGGAGGAGAATCAGGTACTCATGACCATCGAGGCTATGAAGATGGAGACGGCCGTTACCGCCCGCACCGCCGGCAAGGTCCGGGAGATCCGGGTGAAGGAGGGGCAGGCCGTCAAGGCCAAGGAGCTGTTGATGCTGCTGGACTGATGCCCTCACCCTGCAAATCATACGCCTAACAGAAAACCATCCCCTCAATCAAACAAGGACTGCGGACAATGTCCGCAGTCCTTGTTTCTTGGTATATGGGGGCTTGGCACTTAATTCTTGCCGTGCCGACGTTTCCACTCCGCCGGCAGGCGGAATAGGGTGGACACCAGCAGGATCCCCACCGCCAGACACCCGGCGATGCCCGCTGTCTCCAATCCCTTGGCCAGCGCCGCATGGAAGTCTCCCGCCAGCCCCAGGCTCATGGTATAGTAAATGCCCGCCCCCCGGCAGCAGCGGGAAGGTGGACACCACCAGATACGACGTCACCGGATACTTCCGGATACGGGCCATAGTCTCAGCATAGAGGGCCGCTACCAGTGTGGCGAAGAAGTTCATGCTGTAAACACCATAGCCCAGCTGCTGCGCCAGCAGGTATACCATCCACGTGGCCACGCCGCCCAGCGTACACAGCCACATTCCGCCGCCGTGTACGTTGAAGAGGATGGCGAAGCCCACGCAGCCCACCAGCACCGCCAGACCCTGTACCCAGAAGGGATGCACCACACCGGTGCTTACCGGCAGGCCGTACAGCCCGGAGGTGATGCGCCACGCCGCCGCCGTACCCAGTGCAATGGCGAAGGCCGACAGCAGCACCTGCACGATGCGGTTGATACCGGAGTTGGTATCGCCGTAGATGATATCCCGCATGGAGTTGGTGATGAGCAGCCCCGGCACCAGGATCATCAGTGCGCCGATGATAGAAGAGTCCACGGAATCCATCCACCCCAGACTGGCCACCAGATATGCCGGAGCCGCCATGAAGAAGGAGGCGGCGATGGTGCGAAAGAAGGGGTTCACCTCCAGTCGGTTCAAAAACCCGTTGACAAGGCCGATGATCAGCCCCAACAGACCCGCCCACAGGCTGTCCCGCAGGGTGCCGCCAAAGACAAAGCAATAGCCAAAGGCCCCCAGATAGTGGCCCAGATAGTATGCCGGCAGCGAATATTTCCGACAGGCGGCCTGCGTCTCCTCCAGCCACTGCACCGCTACCTCCACCTCCGGGGTCTCCCGGCAGATGCGGCGGCTCAGGGCATTGAACTGCTCCACCGCATCCAGATCGTTGCCGTGGAAGCCGATGCGCTTCATGATGGTCAGGGGCTTGCCGTTGGCGGCCTCAAAGCTGATGGTCAGGCAGTTGGGGATGGCGAATACCTCACACTCGATGCCGTAGGCAAGAAGAATACGCCGTATGGTATCCTCCACCCGAAAGGTCTCTGCGCCGCTGATGGCGAGACCGTGTCCCACCTGTGCAGCCAGATCCGTCAGAAGATAATAATCCATACGGCGTATTTCCTCCTAATTGGGGATAGCTCGCCTTACACCACTGCGAAGAACTTCACAATGAACAGGGCGGCGATGACATAGGTCAGGACGGACACGTCCTTGGCCTTGCCGGAGAACACCTTGATGATGGTGTAGGAGATCATGGCCAGACCGATGCCGTGGCCGATAGAGCCGGAGATAGGCATGGCGATGAGCATGATGAACACGGGGACGATCTGATCCAGATCGTTGAAGTCCACGTTCTTCAGGCCCTGCAGCATCAGGATGCCCACATAGATCAGAGCGGAGGAGGTGGCCGCAGCGGGGATGATGGCGGCGATGGGGGCGATGAAGATGCAGGCCAGGAACATCACGGCGGTGGTGAGAGCCGTCAGACCGGTGCGGCCGCCGGCCTCCACGCCGGAGGCGGACTCCACGAAGGTGGTGACGGTGGAGGTACCGCAGCAGGCGCCGGCCACGGTGCCGATGGCGTCAGAGGTCAGGGCCTCCTTCATGTTGGGCATATTGCCGTCCTTGTCGGTCATACCGGCACGGGAGGCGGTACCCACCAGCGTGCCGATGGTGTCGAACATATCGATCATGCAGAAGGTGATGACCAGAGTGATGGCGGTGAACCAGCCGATGCGGAAGAAGTCGCTGAAGTCGAACTTAAACAGGGTGGTGGCAGCCATGTCGTGGAAGGGAGGCACAAAGGAGGCACCCTGCAGGGAGGCGAAGGGGTTCACGTGCAGGAAGATGGCCTCACCGGCCCAGTAGATCACGGAGGAAGCCAGCATACCCACCAGCACGGCGGCCTTGATGCCCTTCTTGGCCAGCAGGATGATGACGAACAGACCCACGAACATGGTGATGACGGTCAGGACCATGGTGCTGTACTCGGCGCCCATGTGATCCTTGATGACGCTGGGGGTCATGGCGCCGAAGAAGTCACGCATGACATAGAAGGGATCGGTGTAGCCGTTGCCCTCGGCATAAACGCCCACGTTGGAGCCAACGCCGATGTTCATCAGCATCAGGCCGATGGCGGGGCCGATACCCAGCCGCACGCCCAGAGGGATGGCGTGGACGATCTTATCACGGATGTTGAACACGCTCAGCAGCAGGAACACGATGCCCTCCACCAGGATGATGCACAGTACCGCCTGGAAGGCGCTGGTGTAGTCGGTGTTCAGCAGGGCGGCCACGTTGCCCGCCACCACGGCGAAGAAGCTGTTCAGGCCCATGCCGGGAGCCATGACAAAGGGCTTGTTGGCCAGAAAGGCCATGCACACCGTGCCGATGGCGGAGGCGATGCAGGTGGCGAGAAATACGCCGTTCCACAGGGGCGTCCCGGTCTGGAAGCCGGTGAGCAGATTGGGGTTCAGGGCGATGATGTAGGCCATCGTCATGAACGTGGTGAGACCGGCCAGGATCTCTGTTTTCACAGTCGTGCCGTTCTCCTTCAGGTGGAAGATACGTTCCATTGTTTTCTCTCCTCTTTTATTATTTTGTCCGGCCGATTCCCGGACATTCTACATGATACAGCATCCGCAAAAAGTACGCAAGGGGGTAGACGTGATTTTTTCCACATATGAGACATAAATCCTGCTTTTTCGTCGAGCTTCCCCGCCTGCTGTCCCGACGCCCTCCACCGGGTAAGATTTTACATGGATTTTACAAAACTCCGCTTTTGGATTTTATCTGCCGCCGGTAAAGTACTGATTAGATAGAGTATTTGGGAAAAACTGTGTAAAAAAAGGTGCCGCCCGGTGGCGGCGGAGAGGAAAACGCTTATGAGTATTTTTGATGTATTGACCATGCTGGGAGGGCTGTGTCTGTTCCTGTTCGGCATGACGCTGATGGGACAGGCGCTGGAGCGCCGGGCCGGGGGCCGCCTGCGTTCCCTGCTGGGCAAGATGACCACCGGCCGTCTGGCGGGCTTTTTCACGGGCCTTGGCGTCACGGCGGTGATCCAGAGCTCCTCGGCCACCACGGTGATGGTGGTGGGCTTCGTCAACTCCGGTCTCATGACCCTGCGGCAGGCCATCAACGTCATCATGGGGGCCAACGTCGGCACCACGGTGACGGCATGGCTGCTGAGTCTGGGCGGCATCAGCGGCGACAGTATATGGGTGCGGCTCCTGAAGCCCACCTCCTTTACGCCGGTGCTGGCGCTGGTGGGTATCATCTTCTTCACGTTCTGCAAGGACAATAAGAAAAAAGACACCGGCACGGTGCTGCTGGGCTTTGCCACGCTGATGTTCGGCATGGAGACCATGTCCTCCGCCGTGGGAGGTTTGGCGGATGTGCCGGCCTTCCGGCAGCTGTTCATCACCTTCCAAAATCCGGCGCTGGGCCTGCTGGCCGGTGCGGTGCTGACGGCCATCATCCAGTCCAGCTCCGCCTCCGTGGGGATTCTGCAGGCGCTGGCCGTCACCGGTCAGGTGAGTTATGGCGCCGCCATTCCCATCATCATGGGCCAGAACATCGGCACCTGCGTTACGGCGCTGCTGTCCTCTGTGGGGGCCAATAAGAACGCCAAGCGTGCTGCCTTTGTCCACCTGTCCTTCAATGTGATCGGCTCTGTGGTGCTGCTGACGGCCTATTCCATCGTTCGGGCCATCTTTGCCCCGGCCATTCTGGGAGAGGCGGCCACCCTGCCGGGCATCGCCGTGATCCACACCGCCTTCAACCTGCTGTGCGTGGCCATCCTCATGCCCATGGCCCCGCTGCTGGAGAAGCTGGCTCTGCGGGTCATCCACGACGCCCCGGCTCCGGAGCACGAGACGGAGCTGGATGAGCGTCTGCTGGCCTCCCCGGCTCTGGCGCTGGGCCAGTGCCGTGAGGTGGCCATGAAGATGGCGGACCGCGCCGTGCAGGCCCTGCGCGGCAGTCTGCTGGCGGTGACGGACTATACCCCGGCACTGGCGGAGCAGGTGCGGGCCGACGAGGAGGCCACGGATCACTATGAGGACATTCTGGGGACCTATCTGGTGAAGCTCAGCAGCCAGACCCTGACGGCGGCGGACAGTGAGAACGCCACGGAGCTGCTGAAGGTCATTGGGGACTTCGAGCGCATTGCCGACCACGCTGTGAACATCGTGGAATCTGCCGAGGAGCTGCAAAGCAAGGGGCTGACTCTCAGCGAGGCCGCTCAGGCGGACCTGAAGGTGCTGGACGCCGCCGTGGCGGAGATCCTGGACCGTTCGGCGGATGCCTTCCGCCGGGGGGATGCACAGGCGGCGGCCGCTGTGGAGCCGCTGGAGCAGGTGGTGGATCTGCTGAAGGAGCAGCTGCGTACCCGTCACATCCTGCGGATGCGGGAGGGCAAGTGCAGCATTGAGGCGGGCTTCGTGTGGGCAGACCTGCTGACAGATCTGGAGCGCACCTCCGACCACTGCTCCAACATCGCCGGCAGCGTTATCGATATGTCCCAGCACAATCTGAACATCCATGAGACGCTGCGCAGCGGCAAGCTGAACAACGAGGAATATGACCGCCGCTTCCGGGAATACGCCAGAAAATACGCCGTGAAATAGGTGGGCGGTAAAACAAAACAGGCCATGTGTCCATAGGACACATGGCCTGTTTTGTTTTATATCTTGAGGGAAAAGCGCAATATAATGGATAAAACGCTGTGCAAAGCAGCATGACGCACCACCATCAGAAGGAACGGAGATGCCAGGTGGCCGCTGAGCGGGAGCCGAATGGCGATGCACCGACCGGATGGGGATGCACCGCCGTGCCATCCGGCGGAAGGAAAGTAAGCGGCTAACGGAATTGCGAGAGCGAAAATGACTGACCGGTCACTGGGCCAGCAGAACCTCCAGCCGCTGACGGATGAGGGAGAGCAGACGGTCATTATCCGGCATCTCCTTCAGGTCGGCAGGGTCACAGAGGGCAGCCAGATCCTCAGACAGATACCCCTCCTCAAACACGTCCAGTCCAGCCTGATTCAGACAGTCAGAATAGTCCACTAAGCGCTGGTTTTTGTCCCATTCGCCCCGTTTGCGGAGGGCGCCGGCCCAAGCCACCATGGTAGCCAGCGGATTGGTGGAGACCTTCTCCCCACGACGCCAGCGATAGAAATGATCGGTGACGGTGCCGTGGGCGGCCTCATATTCAAAGTTGCCGTCCGGGGAGACCAGCACACTGGTCATCATGGGCAGAGAGCCGGAGGCGGCGGCGATGAGGTCGCTCATGACGTCGCCGTCGTAGTTTTTACAGGCCCAGATGATGCCGCCGGGGGAGCGGATGACCTTGGCCGCCACGTCGTCGATGAGGGCGTAGCGATAGGTGAGACCCGCCTTCTCAAAGGCCGTCCGGTACTCCTCGTCGTACACCTTCTGAAACAGCAGCTTGAAGGTCTGGTCGTAGTCCTTGGAGATGGTATCCTTGCTGGAAAACCACACGTCCTGTCCCACGGAGAGCCCGTAGGAGAAGCAGCACCGGGCAAAGGAGAGAATGGAATCGTCCCGGTTGTGCATGGCCTGCACCACGCCGGGGCCGCTGAACTGATACACCGTCTGGCGGGAGGTCTCCACGCCGTTTTCATCGGTGAAGACCAGCTCCGCCTTTCCCTTGCCGGGGACCCGGTATTCCACGGCCTTATACAGATCACCGTAGGCGTGGCGGGCGATGGTGACGGGCTTTTTCCAGCTGGTCACCACGGGCTTGACCCGTGAAATGAGGATGGGAGCCCGGAACACCGTGCCGTCCAGCGCCGCCCGGATGGTGGCGTTGGGGGACTTCCACAGTTGGCTCAGGCCGTACTCCTCCTGTCGCTGGAGGTTGGGGGTGATGGTGGCGCACTTGACGCCGATGTGCAGGCGGCGGATGGCCTCCGCCGCATCCCGTGTCACCTGATCCGCTGTCCGCTCCCGGTTGGGCAGGCCCAGATCGTAGTACTCCGTGTTCAGCTCCACAAAGGGCAGGATCAGCTGCTCTTTGATCTTCCCCCAAAGCACATGGGTCATTTCGTCGCCGTCCAGCTCCGCAATGGGGTGGGGCATTTTGATTTTTTCCATGGGGTTCACCTCCGGTTTTCGGCGGCATTTTGGGCCGCATAGTGGTTCATGAGACAGCCGGTGAGCAGCAGCTCCCGCTCCTCGGCGGTGGTATTTTTCAGATAAAGTGTCAGGGCGTGGATGCCGCTGTCCGTCAGCAGCAGGGCGGGGAACTCCTCATCGCCACGGGTCACCTTTTCCCGCACCTGCGGCACATAGAGGAAGTCACCGGGGCAGCCGGGGAAATCCGTTCCTTCCGCCAGCGTGAAGGGCAGCATTCCCCAGTTGACGCAGTTGGAGCGATAGCGCTTGGTGGCAAACTCGTAGCAGAGGTTGGCGCAGCCCCCCAGCACCCGCTGGCAGGAGGCGGCCTGCTCCCGTGCCGAGCCGTCACCGGGCTTGTTGGCAAACAGCACCGAGCCGATCTGCACCCGGCCCATGTCGGGAATGGAGAGGGCCTTCTGCACGCTTTGCAGCTCCGGGGGTATGGCGCCGCTGCGGCGGGCCTCCTCCAGTGCCTGAGTGGCTCTGGCACGGGGAACGTAGTCCGGGTCCCGGCGGGACAGGGCGAAGGACGCCAGCTTCAGGGGATTGGAGCGGTAGGAGGAGGTCTCGCCGGAGGGGATCAGCTCATCGGTGGTGGTGACGGGATCCCGCAGTACGGAGGCCACCTGCAGCAGCAGCTCCTCCCCCAGCGGCGGGATGGCGGGCCACTCGGCAATGTTGGGACCGTAGTGGAGGGGGGCCTCCGGTCGGGCCTTGCCATAGCCGAAGTACACCCGGCGGCCATAGACCCCGCCGTCGAAGGTGCGGCGCACCGGGGCCGGGGCGGGATAGTCCACCTCGGCGGCGGAGGTGACCACGCCGTGGTTCCGGGCCGTGGCGGCGATGGAGCGGGCGTCCATCAGCAGCACCCCGGACAACTGGCCGTCGCCGGGCTTAGAGCCCTCCCGGCTGGGGAAGTTGCGGGTGGTGTGACGCACGGACAGGGCGTTGTTGGCAGGGACATCCCCGGCTCCGAAGCAGGGGCCACAGAAGCAGGGCTTGAAGAGGACTCCGGCCTCCAGCAGCGCCTGCTGCACGCCGTTTTGCATCAGCTCCAGATTTACCGGGATGGAGGGGGGATACACCGACAGAGAGAAGGGGCCGCAGCCCACGTCACCGCCGGAGAGAATGGCGGCGGCCTCGGCAATGTTGTCATACATTCCGCCGGCGCACCCGGCGATGATCCCCTGCTGCACCACCAGCTTGCCGTCCACCACTTGGTCGGTGAGGGAGAGGGTGGCCTTGCCGCCGAACTGCTCCGCCGCCCGCTGCTCCACCTGACGCAGATAATCGCCGGGATCGTGGAGCAGCTCCCGCAGCGTCACCGCCTCGGAGGGGTGGAAGGGGAGGGCGGCCATGGGCTCCAGCCGGGAGAGGTCTATGGAGATCATGGCGTCGTAGCAGGCACCCTCCTCCGGGGCCAGCCGGGTATAGGCCTCCGGCCGTCCGTGGATGGTCAGGTACTCCGCCACGGCATCGTCCGTCTGCCAGATGGAGGACAGGCACGCCGTCTCCGTGGTCATTACGTCGATGCCGATGCGGTAATCCATAGGCAGATGAGCCACGCCGGGACCGGCAAACTCCAGAATTTTGTTTTTGGCGAAGCCGTTTCCATACACGGCCCCGCACAGGGCGATGGCCACGTCGTGGGGACCCACGCCGTGGGGCGGTGTGCCGGTGAGCCACACCAGCACCACCTGCGGGGCGGCGATGTCATAGGTGTTGCGTAGCAGCTGCTTCACGATCTCCGGGCCGCCCTCGCCCACGCCCATGGTACCCAGAGCGCCGTAACGGGTGTGGCTGTCGGAGCCGAGGATCATGCGGCCGCAGCCGGCCATCATCTCCCGCGCATACTGGTGGATCACCGCCTGATTGGCGGGGACGTAGTTTCCGCCGTACTTCACGGCGGCAGACAGGCCGAAGGCGTGGTCGTCCTCGTTGATGGTGCCGCCCACGGCGCAGAGACTGTTGTGGCAGTTGGTGAGAACGTAAGGCACCGGGAACTCCCGCAGGCCGCTGGCCTTGGCGGTCTGAATGATACCCACATAGGTGATGTCGTGGGAGATGAGACTATCGAAGGTCAGGTGAAGCTGGCCCTCCCACGGCCCCCGGTGGTGACGGCGGAGGATCTGATAGGCCATGGTCTTATCCCGGCCGCTGCCGGCGGCGGGGATCGGTGCGGGTACGCCGCCCTGCAGCATGACGCTGCCGCTGTGCAGTTGGATCATCGGTAAGCACCCCTTTTCGGATGATGGTTTTGTTGGATACAGTATAACACAAAAAAGCCAGGATGCAAGAGAAAATGAATGAATAAAATGAAATTCTTGCAATTTTTCCGTGAGCAGACCGGAGATAATCTAATATAAATAGGTTGTGCATAGATATTTTGAAAGTTACAAAAGTTTTTCTTGCAAAATGGAGGAAAATGAGATACAATACGGGAAAATCACAGTCACCGGGGCAGCAGGCCGACGGGGAAAGGAGCAGGGGATGAAGGAAAACGGCGTCATTCAGGAGTACACCGGGTCACTGAGCCGTCAGATCCGGGAGGAGTATCATATCGGGGAGGAGTATTACCACGGCGAGATCAAGCGGGGCCTGCGCAATAGCGACGGCACCGGTGTGATGGTGGGCGTCACCAAGGTGGGCAGCGTGCAGGGCTATCTGTTGCAGGACGGCCAGCGCATCCCCATTCCCGGAAGACTCTACTACCGGGGCATCGAGCTTAACGACATTGTGGAGGCCCACCGGGCGGAGGGAACCTTCGGGTTCGAGGAGGTAGCGTATCTGCTGCTGATGGGATATCTGCCCTCGCAGGGGGAGCTGCGGCACTTCAATGAGATCATGAACCGGGCCAGAAAGCTGCCGGAGGGCTTCACCGAGGGGATGATCATGCGGCGCACCAGCGGCAACATCATGAATGAACTGGGCCGCAGCATCCTGTCGCTGTACTCCTACGACCCGGATCCGGACGATCTGTCGGTGGACAATCTGCTGCGCCAGTCGGTGGAGCTTATCGGGTATTTTCCCTCCATCGTGGCCAATGCCTACGCCGTCAAGCGCCACCATTTCGGCGGCGAGTCCCTGCATATCCACTACCCGGAGGAGGGACTCAGCACGGCGGAGAACTTCCTGCGGATGATCCGTCCGGACAAAAGCTATACCGAGGAGGAGGCCCATCTGCTGGATATGATGCTGATGCTCCATGCCGAGCATGGCGGCGGCAACAACTCCACCTTCGTGTGCCGGGCGCTGTCCTCCAGCGGTACGGATACTTACAGCGCCATCGCCGGAGCGGTGGGCTCCCTGAAGGGGCCGCTCCACGGCGGCGCCAACGCCAAGGTCATGGAGATGTTCCACTACATTCAGGAGAATGTGGATCCCCACGACGACGGATCCATCCGGGACTATCTGGTGCGTCTGCTGGACGGGGAGGCCGGGGATCGCTCCGGCAAGCTCTATGGATTGGGCCACGCTGTGTACACCATGTCGGATCCCCGTGCGGTGCTGCTGAAGAAGTACGCCCGGCATATGGCCCAGATCAAGGGCTACGAGGCGGAGTTCGACCTACTGCAGAAGGTGGAGGAGCTGGGCATCCCGCTGGTGCAGGAGCGGCGTCACAGCGATACGCCCATGTGCGCCAACGTGGATATGTACTCCGGGCTGGTGTATACCATGCTGGACATCCCGGAGGATGTGTTCACGCCGCTGTTCGCCTCCGCCCGTATTGCAGGCTGGTGTGCCAACCGCATGGAGGAGGTCATCACCGGCCACCGCATCATGCGGCCGGCCTACCGGGCCGTCACCATCCGGGGCCACTACGTCCCCATGGAGGAGCGTACCTCCCGCATCAAGGAATTTGACCTGTAAGTGAAAGCTCCCCCTCCTGCCGATGCAGGAGGGGGAGCTTTATGAGAAAAATGATAACAAATGGTAGAATTGCGGCAAAAATATACGATTCGTTTATGCCAGAAAGCCCTTGAGGATGGTCTCCTCCGCTTCCTCCGGGGAAAGACCCAGTGTCTCCAGCTTCAGCAGCTGGTCCCCGGCGATCTTGCCGATGGCGGCCTCATGGATCAGCTGGGCGTCCGGACAGTTGGCGGTGATGGCGGGGATGGACTCGATGTGGGCCTGCCCCATGATGATGGAGTCGCACTGCACATGGCCGAAGCACTGGCTGTTGCCCACCATCACCGGGTGGAACACCTGACGGGAGGTATCCTGCGCTACAGAGCGGGAGATGACACGGCCCTTGGCCCCCTCGCCGTTGAGCTGGATGGTCATGTCACTTTCGGCGGTCTGGGCCCCGTGGGTCAGCAGGCGCTCCGTCACCACCACCTCACTGCCGGCCTCACAGTAGAATTGGGTGTCCCGCAGGGTGGAGTCGATGCCCCGGATCTGGATGGTGTCCATCTGCATGGTGGAGTTCTCCCCCAGATAGACAATGGTCTGGGGGTTCATGATGTTCTTGCCGGTCTCGCCCTTGGCGTCCTCGCCGTAGTGCTTCTCCGTGTAGCGCACGCGGCAGTTCTTGCCGATGTGGAAGGTGTGGATGCCGTCGTGGCGGCTCTCGTCGCAGCCGGAGTTGTGGATGCCGCAGCCCGCCACGATGGTGACGTCGCAGTCGTCGGCTACATAAAAGTCGTTATACACCATGTCGCTCATGCCCGTCTGGCTGATGATGACGGGGATGTGGCAGGTCTCTCCCTTGGTACCCTCCTTGAAGTGGATGTCGATACCGGGCTTGCCGTCGGCACGGGGGTCGATGGCGATATGCTCCGTGGACTGACGGGCCTCGCAGCCCATGTCCTTGCGGATGTTGAAGGCCCCCACGGGCTTGCCGGTGAGGTCTGCGATCTTTTCCAGCAGGCTGGCGTCGATCTCGGTGATCATAGCTGCACCTCCTTGTGCTCCAGTACGGGACAGCCGCCCAGGGTGTCCGCCAAAATCAGGGGGAAGATCTCCTCCGTATTGCCCCGGTGGGCGATCTGCCCGCCGGAGATGACCACGATCTCGTCCGCCAGACGGATGATGCGCTCCTGATGGGAGATGATGATCATGGTGGCCCGGTGCTGCCGGTGGATCTGCTCGAAGGTCTCCGTCAGGCGGGCGAAGCTCCACAGGTCGATGCCGGCCTCCGGCTCGTCGAAGATCATGAGGCTGCCCTGCCGGGCCAGAATGGTGGCGATCTCGATGCGCTTGACCTCGCCGCCGGAGAGGGACACATCCACCTCACGCTCCAGATAGTCGTTGGCGCACAGGCCCACACGGGTCAGGTACTGGCAGCACTGGTCCTTGGTGAGCGTTTCCTTGCCTGCCGCCAGAAGCAGCAGGTCATGGACGGTGATGCCCTTGAAGCGGGGGGGCTGCTGGAAGCCGTAGCTGATGCCCAGTCTGGCCCGCTCCGTGATGGAGAGGTGGGTGATATCCTGCCCATTATACAGGATCTGGCCCGATGTGGGCTCCGCCAGCCCCATGATGACCTTGGCCATGGTGGTCTTGCCGCCGCCGTTGGGGCCGGTAAAGACCACCAGCTTCTCATCGGGAATGGTGATGCTGATGTCCTTGAGGATGTCCTGCTCCCCGTCGGGGGTGGACACCCGGTAACTGATGTGTTTCAGTTCCAGCATGGAACGATTCCTCCTTTGGAGTATATTGGACCCCGTCGAAAGGGACGGGATAGGACACAAAAAGCCTTACAAAATATACATTTTAGCAGAGTTTTCGGGAAAAAGCAATGGACAGGGACGTTTTTTCCCGCCGGAGCATAGAATAATGCGAGAAAAAGGGGGGCTGCATATGGAGAAGATGGAGCACATGGACCCGCAGCGCTGCGACCGCATCTGGCAGCGGGTATCGCCGGAGCTGGACCCGTACCCGGAGGTGCGGGCCGCCTGTCGGGAGCCATCGAGGGAACCGGGGGCAGGGGATATTCCGGAGAGGACGGGGGCTGCGGCGGTGCCTGCTGCACCGGAGATACCGGCGGCACCGGCGGAGAGCGGGTGCTGCCTTGCAGGCAGGGCCATGGGCAGCATCCGGCTCATTCAGGACTTCATCGAGGATGAGCTGGCGGACCGGAGGGCCTATCTGGCCTATGCCGCCTGCGCCCCTAATGTGGCTGCCCGCCGCCTGCTGCGGCAGCTGGCAGGGGAGGAGGGAAGCCACGCCCGCCGTCTCATGGGGGTGTACTATCTGGTGACGGGCTGCTGCTATCAGCCCCGCTTGCAGGGGGGACGGGTGGAGCGTCTGCCGTGGCGGGAGGTGCTGCGGACCCGGTATCACGCCGAGACCTGCGGCGGGCTGCGCTATGCACAGGCGGCAGAGGTCACGGAGGACGTGTGTCTGCGGGAGATATGGGAGGAGCTGTCGGCGGCGGAATATCGCCATGCCCGGCAGCTGCTGAGCCTGTTGGAGCAGATGGTGCTTGCATAGTCCGGCGGATGGTGCTATCCTATGGAAAACATCAGCAACAAAGGAGGATTTCCCATGAGAGAGCACATCAGCCGGGAGGCGGCGTGGGCCGCCCTGCGGAGGTATAATCAGGAGCCGTTCCACCTGCAGCACGCCCTGACGGTGGAGGGGGTCATGCAGTGGTATGCCAAGGAGTTGGGCTACGGCGACGATGCCGAATTCTGGGGCATTGTGGGCTTGCTCCACGACATCGACTTTGAACGCTGGCCGGAGGAGCACTGCCAAAAGGCACCGGAGCTGCTGCGGGAGGCAGGCTGCGGCGAGGACATCATCCACGCCGTGTGCAGCCACGGCTGCGGCCTGTGCTGCGACGTGGCTCCGGAGCATGAGATGGAGAAGGTGCTGTTTGCAGCAGATGAGCTGACGGGCCTGATCGGGGCAGCGGCGTTGATGCGGCCCAGCCGCAGCTGTCAGGATATGGAGCTGAAGAGCCTGAAAAAGAAGTACAAGGACAAGAAGTTCGCCGCCGGGTGCTCCCGTGACGTCATCGCCCAAGGGGCGGAGCGTCTGGGCTGGGAACTGGATATGCTGCTGGAGCGGACGCTGGAGGCCATGCGCTCCTGTGAGGAGCAGGTGGCCCATGAGATGGAGAAGCTGTGAGAAAATGTGCGGGGCAAAAGCCCCGCACATTTTTCGTTAAAAAGCTTACGCCTGCACCAGCTTCAGCACGTCCTCCCTGGAGATAAGACCCACGGAGCGGTTCACCAGCTGACCATTGCGGAACACCAGCAGCGTGGGGATGCTGGCCACGGCGTACTGAAGGGCCAGTGAGCGGTTTTCATCCACATCTACCTTCACGATCTTGCAGGGAGCCACGCCGTCCAGCTCCTCCAGAATGGGGGCCAGCATCTTGCAGGGACCGCACCAGGCGGCCCAAAAATCCACCAGCACCGTTTCGTTGGACTGAAGCACTTCCTGCGGGAAGGTCTGTGCGTTTGCGTGTACGATGGCCATAGTTAAGATCTCCTTTTCTATTTCTATTTGCCGGTAGTATACCACACCTGCTGCCAAATAACCGTGATATTTGCAACAGTGACGGAAGAATTTCCCGGAAATAGGGGGAAATGCGGCGAAGGGGAAATTTTCGGGAGGGACGGCGCAGCCGTCCCTCCCGATTTTTACGGTTAGTCCTTGTTGTTGAGCTTGCCCAGATAGCGGTAGATGCTGGCCTCGGAGCTGTGGAGCTCCCGTGCCACATGGCTCACGGAGCCCTTCAGCAGGAACACGCCCTTGCGGTTCAGCGCATCCATGATCTCCATCTTCTCGTCCTGCGTCAGACGGTCCACCGGCACGGGATAGTCCGCAATGACGGAGGAGACGATGCTGGCAGTGGCGCCGGCGATGGAGGAGGGATAGGTGTGCTCGTCGTTTTCCACGATGAGGTGGGTGCCGCTGGGGGCGCCGGGGGTCAGCAGGCTGCCGCACAGGTCCATGACACGGGCGGACAGCTCCCGGTAGCGGCTGCTGTCAAAGTTGATGCACAGCAGGCCCACCAGACGGCCGTGGGGATCCTTGATGAACAGGGAGTTGGAGCACAGCTTCTTTCCGGTGACGGAGGTGCTTTCAAACCGCAGCACGTAGTCCTGCGTCTCATAGAGGCGGCTGGTCAGGAATTCCAGCATCTTGTTGCTGAGGGGGGAGCCTAAATGCCGTCCCGTCAGTTCGCCGTTGGCGATGGCAATGATCTCATTGGAGTCATCCAGCAGCTCATGCAGGGCCACCTCGTAGTCCGGCCCCAAAATTTTACCCAAAAAGTCTACCAGTAGGGTGTAGTGGCGTTTCATCTCTCTGTCCATAGGAACCTCCTGCGCTCCCCGCCATGGGAGCGACTATTCTTTGATGTCGTTGTTCTGGCCGTCATGAGGGGTGTCGGCCTTCTGAGCCTGCTTGGCGGGCTCGGGCTTGGCCGTGGGGTGAGCGGGCTTCTTAGGGGCGGGCTTTTTGGCCGCAGGCTTCTTGGCGGCACTGAGCTTCTCAGCCTTCGCCGCCTCGGCCCGCTTGGCATCCTCCTCGGCACGCTTAGCGTCCTCTACGGCCTTCTGAGCCTGCTTGGCGTTCTCTTCCTCCTCCAGCACACGGTAGGCCACCTTGCCCACCAGTGTCTTGGGCAGCTCCTCACGGAACTCGATGTCGGAGGGCATGGCGTACTTGGCGATGTGCTTGCGGCAGTAGTCCAGCAGCTCCTTCTTGCAGGCCTCCGTGGGCTGATAGCCGGGCTTGAGCACCACGAATGCCTTGACCCGCTGCATCTTGATGGGGTCCTTGACGCCGATGACGCAGCTGAGGTGGACGTAGTCGTGGCCATCCAGAATATTCTCCAACTGGGAGGGATAGACGTTGTAGCCGTTGGTGACGATCATGCGCTTGATGCGCTGACGGAAGTAGATAAAGCCCTCCTCGTCCATCATGCCCAGGTCGCCGGTGTGGATCCAGGTAAGGCCGTCGGCGTGGGTCTGCTTGGTCTGGGCCGTCTCCTCCGGATGGTTGACGTACTCCAGCATCACGGTGGGGCCGGACAGGCAGATCTCGCCCTCCTCACCGTAGGGGACCTCCTCCTGAGTGCCGGGCTTGACGATCTTGTAATAGGTGTCCGGGAAGGGGATGCCGATGGAGCCCTCCTTCTGCTTGTGGATGGGGGTCAGGCAGCTGGCGGTGACGCACTCGGTGGTGCCGTAGCCCTCCCGGACGCTGACGGTGGCGCCGTGGTCGTGGAGGAACTTGTCAAAGCGCTTCTTCAGCTCAATGGACAGACTGTCACCGCCGGAGAACACACCCTTCAGGCAGCTGAGGTCGGCGCCTTCGATCTCCTTGACCCGCAGCAGCGCCTCGAACAGGGAGGGGACGCCGGCGATGAGATTGGGCTTGTGCTTTTTGATGAGCTCGGCGTAGCTCTGAGGGGTGAAGCGGGGGATCAGGATGCAGTGACCGCCGTTGGCCACCATGGAGTGGATGGACACGCCCAGTCCGAAGCCGTGGAACATGGGCATGATGGCCAGCATCTTGTGACCCGGATGGAAGAAGGGGTTGGTGGCCACGATCTGGGCGGCCAGAGCGTTAAAGTTGCGGTTGGAGAGCAGGATGCCCTTGGTGACGCCGGTGGTGCCGCCGGAGTAGAGGATGGCAGCGGGATCGGTGTCCTTGCGCTTGATGCGGTAGATCTCCACGTGCTCGCCACGCTTAAGGAAATCCTTCCACAGCACCACGCCGGGGCCACGGGGGACCTTGGGGTTCTTGCGGCCCTCGGTGAGCTGATAGCCCACCCGCAGCAGGGGCTTGAGCTCATCGGCCACGGAGGTGACGATGAGGCAGGGCAGATCTACCGTCTTGCGGACGCTTTCAAACTTGGGGTAGAACTGATCCAGCGTGATGGCCGCCACGGAGTTGGAGTCCCGCAGATAGAAGGAGATCTCGCTCTCGGCGGACAGAGGGTGGACCATGTTGGCGATGGCGCCCACCATGTTCACGGCGTAGAACATACACAGGGTCTGAGGGGCGTTGGGCATACAGATGGTGACCTTGTCGCCTTCCCGGATGCCGATGGCCTTCAGGCTCTTGGCACAGGCGTTGATCTTCTGCCACATCTCGGCGTAGGTGGTGGTTTTGCCCATGAACTCATAGGCGATGTAATTGGGGTACTGACGTACCATCTCCTCGACCCGGCCGCACATGGACAGGGTGGAGTAGTTCAGGGTAGAGGGCACCTCGGGATCCTTGGATGCCAGCCACGGGGTCTTGATCTGTACCGTCTCACTCATAGATAACTTCCTCCTTCATAGGTTTCTCCAGCTCCTCCGGGTGCTCCAGCAGATGCTTCAGCAGCCGGACGGACTTGGAATAGTAATAGCCGTCCGCCAAACGCTCGTCAATGGTGAGACCCAGATCCAGCGTCTCCTTCATGGTCATGGTGCCGTCCGGGGCGTAGATGGGCCGCACGGCCTTCTCCCCGATGATGCAGAACAGGGAGCAGGTACCCCAGTTGGTCAGGTGGTGATAGCCGCACTTGAGCTTGATGGAGCCCAGATTGGAGATGACCACGGAGCTGTAATAGGGGTCCGTGGCAATGATGTCCGCCGGCACCCAGCCGTGCTTATCCAGCCACATGAGGAGGTGGATGGCGGCCTTGCTGACGAAGCGGGGGATCCTGTTGAGGATATCCATGGCTCCAGTGGAGGGGTCTACCTTGTCCGACCGGCACTCCGTCACCTGACGGCGGATGTAGTCGTGGATGTCGGAGAGCGTGTACTCGTCCTTGCAGTGCAGGAAGGCCAGCGCCTCGGCGCCCTTATCGGAGAACTGCTTCTTCACCACGAAGGAGGCGGATACCTCGTTGCGCTGATAGAAGTTGCTGTTGACGATGAAGCGGTTCAGCTTGGGGCGCAGGGTGATGGTTTTCATCAGGGCTGCCAGCACCAAGTGGAACATGGTATAGGGAAACTCCGTCTCCGTCTCATTCTTCTTGGCGATATAGGCGTTCATGTTGGTCAGGTCGATGCGCTGGGAGATGTAGGCCTCGTTGTCGCATCGGTTGGGGTAGAGGATGCCGGTGACGTAGTGCAGGGAGTCCAGCTCCCGCATCAGGCGGCCGTCCTTGCGGTCGCCCCGGCGCTTTTTCTGTGTTTCCATTGGCTTCTCCTATTATGAAATATCTGTTTTTACAAGTTTATGTTGTGCTGCATATTAGATGCGGCCAGTAACAATTTAACTCCATAATAAGCTATTATAACAGACTGCCCAGAGAAATGCCACTTTTTTTTGCATTTTTCGCAGACGGGGGAGAGGGGGGCCGCCGAGAAGAGAGAAATGTGTACAATTTTGCAATACAAAGTGTCTTCCTACTGAAATATCAGCTGCCATATGCCGGAAGGGCCAAATAGCGCCTATGATGTGGGAAGGGGACTTTCACAGGCTTTTACCTCCGGCGGCCCACTGTTCCCAGTAGCTTTTTCTTTTATTGCCTCCGGCGGCATACTTTTTGTCAACAGCGACAAAAAGTATGCAAAAAGCGCCGCCAGAGACCAATGGTCTCTGGACTCCCTTTACCTTCAAGAACTACCGTTCGTTATGGGCCGTAGCGGGAACTGACTCAGCAACAGACCCGCTGCCGCTCCCACTCAGGCGAAGGAGCGTGTGGGTCTATGGTTTTGAGTACGGATTCCCACGCCGGGTCTACGCCCCGGCTCGGAATGACAGAATTATCTTATGAGAGAACTTCCAGCGGCCCCAATTACCTTCTACTTTCTTGATGTGGCAATCCGTGCCCCACGATAGAATAGCAAGCTTCTTCAACCTCCCAATGCAGCGGCAGCGTGAGTAGAAGCAGACCAATTCCCTGCTTCGGCAAATTTTAGGTAGCAACTCTTGCAAATGACGAAGGAAGTGCAGAAACCATGGGTTTCTGCTGGCGTTCTTTGGTGACTTTCTGCTGCTATTGGCAGAAAGTCACCCGTCGGAGACAAGACAAAAAAAGAAAAACTGCTGGGAAGAGTGATCCATTGGAGTCAAAAGAAAAAAGGGGCGCCGGCTTGCGCCAGCGCCCTCGATGCAGCTCTTTTATTGGAACGGCAAAAGCTTTGTATTGCCGTCAAAAGCCCGGAAGTGCATCAGAACTCCGCATTGCCCACGGTGCGGGGATGCAGCTCCACGTCCCGGATGTTGCTGACACCTGTCAGGTACATCACCATCCGCTCGAAGCCCAGACCGAAGCCTGCGTGCTTGCAGGAGCCGTAGCGCCGCAGATCGCAGTACCACCAGTAGTCCTCCGGGTTCATGCCCAGCTGGCGGATGCGCTCCTCCAGCACCTCCAGTCGCTCCTCGCGCTGGCTGCCGCCGATGATCTCACCAATGCCGGGGACCAGACAGTCCGCCGCCGCCACCGTCTTGCCGTCATCATTCATCCGCATATAAAAGGCCTTGATCTCGGCGGGATAGTCGGTGACGAACACCGGGCGCTTGAACACCTGCTCCGTCAGGAACCGCTCGTGCTCCGTCTGGAGGTCGGTACCCCAGTCTACCTTGAAGTCGAACTGGTCATTGTGCTGCTTCAGGATCTCCACCGCCTCGGTATAGCTGACCCGGCCGAAGTCGGAGGTCATCACGTGGGTCAGACGCTCCTTGAGCCCCTTATCCACGAAGCTGTTGAAGAAGTTGATCTCGTCGGGGCAGCGCTCCAGCACCCGGCGGATGATGTGCTTGATCATGGCCTCGGCCACATCCATATCCCCCGCCAGATCGGTAAAGGCCATCTCCGGCTCGATCATCCAGAACTCGGCGGCGTGGCGCTGGGTGTTGGAATTCTCCGCCCGGAAGGTGGGACCGAAGGTATACACGTCACCAAAGGCCATGGCGAAGTTCTCGGCATTCAGCTGGCCGGACACGGTGAGGCTGGTCTTTTTGCCGAAGAAGTCCTTGCTGTAATCCACCTGCCCGTCTTCGGTCCGGGGAACGTCGTTGAGATCCAGCGTCGTCACCTGAAACATCTCGCCGGCGCCTTCGCAGTCGGAGCCGGTGATGATGGGAGTGTGGACATATACGAAGCCACGGCTCTGGAAGAACTCGTGGATGGCGTAGGCTGCTACGCTGCGGACCCGGAAGGTAGCGGAGAACAGGTTGGTGCGGGGCCGCAGATGCTGGATGGTCCGCAGGAACTCCACGCTGTGGCGCTTTTTTTGCAGAGGATAGTCCGGGGTGGACTTGCCCTCCACCTCGATGGAGGAGGCCTTTACCTCCAGAGGCTGCTTGGCCTCCGGCGTCAGCACCACGGCGCCACGGACGATGAGAGCGGCGCCCACGTTCTGCCCGGCGATCTCCTTATAATTATTCAGCTCATCAGCGGACATGACCACCTGCAAATTCTTGAAGCAGGAGCCGTCATTGAGCTCGATGAACCCAAAGGTTTTCATATCCCGGATGGTGCGGGCCCAGCCGCACACGGTGACTTCCTTGCCGTCCAGCTGTTCCTGGTCGGCAAAAAGGGCAGCGATCTTCATTCGCTCCATCGTGCGTTCCTCCTTGCACTAAAATCGGTATAACGTAGATTATAACCGCCCGTCGCCACTTTTGCAAGAGCCCGCCCCATCGGGAGCAAAAAAAGTTTTTCCGCCTATGGAAAAGGACTTGACACGGCGGGAACACATGGTATAATAAGCATATGATTAGAAAGTAAAGTTTTGCTTATGGAGGTGCGGCATGACCCAACGGGAACGGCAGATACTCAACTGGATCGAAGCGGATCCCATGATCTCCCAGCAGGAGCTGGCGGAGCGGGCGGGCATCACACGGTCCAGCGTGGCGGTGCATATTTCCAACCTGATGAAAAAGGGCTGCATCGCCGGAAAGGGCTACATCGTGACCCGCAGCCCCTATGTCACGGTGGTGGGCGGCATGAACATGGACATCGGCGGCTGGCCCAGTGAGGAACTGGTGGCACAGGATTCCAACCCCGGCCGGGTGCGGATGAGCCCCGGCGGCGTAGGCCGGAACATCGCCCACAACATGAGCCTGATGGGGCTGGATGTGCGGCTGCTGACAGCCTTCGGCGACGATGTGTACGCCCAGAAGCTGGCGGCGGTGTGCGGCGAGCTGGGCATCGATATCTCCCAGTCCCCGGTGATCCCCGGCGGTCACACCTCCACCTATCTTTTCATCAACGACCAGCAGGGGGATATGCAGCTGGCGGTGTCGGATATGGACATCTATCGGAATCTGACGCCCCGTGTGCTGGCGGGGCGCAAGCAGCTGCTGGAGGGCAGTCAGGTGGTGGTCATCGACACCAACCTCCCGGCGGAGAGCATCGCATGGCTGGCGGATAACTGCCACGCCCCTATTTTTGCCGACCCCGTGTCCACGGTGAAGGCCGAGAAGCTGCGGCCGGTGCTGGGAAAGCTCCACACCCTGAAGCCAAACCGGCTGGAGGCGGAGCTGCTGTCCGGCGTGCCTATCACCGGCACCGACAGCCTCCACCGTGCGGCGCAGACCCTGCTGGAGACGGGGCTGCACCGGGTGTTCATTTCGCTGGGGGCCGACGGCGTCTATGCTGCCGATCAGAGCGGCAGTGTGACCCTGCCCGCCCCCAAGGCGGAGATGGTCAGCACCACCGGCTGCGGCGATTCCTTTATGGCCGCTCTGACGTGGGCCTACCTGCAGGGCAGCGATCTGGAGAGGTCGGCCCGTGCGGGTCTGGCGGCCTCCTCCCTGACCATGGAGAGCGCCGAGACCATCCACCCCTCCATGAGCGAGGCGGAGCTGCTGCGGCGTATGGCCCTGTAAGTCATTCCTTACTAACTACATATATTTTCAATCGAAACAAATCGAATTTATCAACAGGAGGAACTGAATCATGCTGAATCGTTATCTGGACATTTCCACTGAGGTCAAAGAGGCTCTGGAGCAGGGCAAGCCCGTGGTGGCGCTGGAGAGCACCATCATCTCCCACGGTATGCCCTATCCCCAGAATGTGGAGACCGCTATGAACGTGGAGAAGCTCATCCGTGAAAACGGCGCTGTGCCTGCCACCATCGCCATCATCAAGGGCCGCCTGAAGGCCGGTCTGACCGCCGAGGAGATCGACTATCTGGGCCGTGCCGGCCACGCTGTGCCTAAGGCCAGCCGCCGTGATCTGCCGGTGCTGGTGGCCAAGGGCAGCGACGGCGCCTGCACCGTTACCACCACCATGATGATCGCCCACATGGCCGGGATTCAGGTCTTTGCCACCGGCGGCATCGGCGGCGTACACCGTGGCGCCGAGACCACCATGGACATCTCCGCTGATCTGGAGGAGCTGGGCCAGACCCCTGTGATGGTGGTGTGCGCCGGTGCCAAGTCCATTCTGGATCTGGGTCTGACGCTGGAGTATCTGGAGACCAAGGGCGTGCCTGTCATCGGCTACGGCACCAACGAACTGCCCGCCTTCTACACCCGCAAGTCCGGCTTCGGCGTGGATTATGAACTGGATACCCCGGAGGAGTTGGCCGCTGCTTTCCACGCCGAGCGTGAGTTGGGCATGAAGAACGGTATGCTGGTCACCAACCCCATCCCGGAGAAGTACTCCATGGATCACAAGGTCATCGACAAGGCCATCGAGCAGGCGCTGGCCGAGGCTAAGGCACAGGGCATCCACGGCAAGGAGACCACGCCCTTCCTGCTGGCCAAGGTGAAGGATCTCACCGGCGGTGACAGTCTGGAGAGCAACATCCAGCTGGTG
This sequence comes from Vescimonas coprocola, assembly GCF_018408575.1. Lineage (NCBI taxonomy): Bacteria > Bacillati > Bacillota > Clostridia > Eubacteriales > Oscillospiraceae > Vescimonas > Vescimonas coprocola. Next base: position 1,671,899 of record NZ_AP023418.1, on the reverse strand, counting down.
TACAATAACGCCGTTCTGGGCGCTAAGACTGCCTGCGCTCTGGCCGCTCTGAAGGGCTGATGCAGGAGCTGCTGGCGGTCCTGCCGGACTGGCTGGGCGTCTATCTGCTGATCGTCAATGTGGCTGCCTTTGCCGTGTACGGAGCCGATAAGCTGCGGGCCAGACAGGGACGCTGGCGTGTGCCGGAAAAGACATTGTTTCTGCTGGCCATCGTGGGCGGCGGCGTGGGGGCGCTGCTGGGGATGTGGTGCTTTCATCACAAGACCCGGCACTGGTACTTCCGCTATGGCATCCCGGCTATTCTGGTGGTGCAGCTGGCGCTGGCGGGCTGGCTGTGGCTGCGCTGAACGAGCATCCGAAGAACCATAAAAGAACCGCACTGTGATACTTCACAGTGCGGTTCTTCTGCATTATCTTGATGGTTTTCGACAAGATATTGACGTTTTTAGCTTACTCCGCCTGATAGACCACCTTACCGTCCACGATGGTGCAGTAGGCCTCAGCCCCGATGGTGGTCAGGGGGTCTGCCGTCCACAGCACCAGATCGGCGTCCTTGCCGGGTTCCAGACTGCCCACACGGCTGTCGATGCCAAGACTGCGGGCGGGGTTGATGGTGATGGCCCGCCACGCCTCTTCCATGGGGAGACCTGCGTTTGCGGCGAGACCGGCGCACATAGGCAGCTTCTCCAGCGGAATCACCGGGGCGTCGGTGATGATGCTGACGGTGAGTCCGGCGTGGTACAGGGTACCGGGGGTGGTGAAGCTCTTGTGGCGCAGCTCGGCCTTGCTTTTGCTGCCCAGCGTGGGGCCTACGAACACCGGCAGGCCCTCCTTGGCCAGCTCGTCGGAGATAAGCTCGCCGTCGGTACAGTGGTCCAGCGTGGCCTTGACGCCGAACTCCTTAGCGATACGGACGGCGGTGAGGATGTCGTCGGCCCGGTGGGCGTGGCACTTCAGGGGGATCTCGCCGTTGATGACCGGCAGCATGGCTTCCAGCTTCATGTCGAAGGCGGGATTCTTCCCAGCCAGCTTATCATCCCGGTAACGGCGAGTCTTGAACAGCAGCTCCCGCAGCAGTGCTGCCACCGCCATCCGGGTCATGGGACTCTTCTTCAGGCCCTGTCCGTAGCAGCCCTTGGGGTTTTCGCCGAAGGCGCATTTCATGGCGGCGGGCTCCTTCAGCAGCATATTGTCTACCCGTTTACCGGCCAGCTTCAGCACCGTGAAGGTGCCGCCCACCACGTTGGCGCTGCCGGGGCCGGTGCAGGCGGTGGTGACACCACCCCGCAGGGCGTTGGGGAAGGCACCGTCCTGAGGATTGATGGAGTCGATGGCCCGCAGCTGCGGCGTCAGGGGTTCCACGATCTCATTGTAGTCCATGCCCTCCCAGCGCAGACACTCATTGTCCAGACCGATGTGACAGTGGGCCTCCACGCAGCCGGGGGTCAGCAGACGGCCGCCTGCGTCGATGACGGTGCAGCCCTCTGGGGCGTCGATGTGGGGAGCGATGGCGGTGATGCGGCCATCCTCCGCCAGCAGGCAGCCGTTGGGCAGCTCCGGCCCGACGATGGGCATGATGTGGGCGTTCTGAATGAGGATCATGGCGATCCCTCCTGTTTTCATAGGCTCGGATGATATCCGGCGATCCTTAATATATATTAGAATACCACGTCGAGGCGGGAAAGTACAGGGGAAAATCCGCTCCGGCGGGCTTTGTGTATTTCCCAGAAAAACACGGCAGAAATTCAGCCAAACGCACAAATTTTTGCCGGAAATCTACTTGACGCTGGGACGGGTTTATGCTATAATCCTGAATTGCGTGGGTTTGGAGCCTGCGAATTTTGCCATGCAGGGCGATATTTCAACGAGGAGGCTCTCCATGCTGGAAGAATTGTCTTGCGAAAACCGGGTGGTGGGCCTGAAGCAGACACGCCGCCTGTTGGCTGCCGGTCATGCCGGACGGGTCTTTCTGGCAAAGGATGCCGACCCGGCACTGGTGGAGCCGCTGCTGGCGGCCTGCCGTGCAGTGGGAGTGCCTGCCGTGACGGAGTTTACCATGTCACAGCTGGGCCGGGCCGCCGGCATCGCCGTGGGGACCGCCGCAGCTGCTGTCCCCAGCCGCTAAAACGGTTTTTCCGGAATAAAATTTCTTATTCCGTGGAAAATAAAGGGAGTCATCCCAACAAATCTTTAGAAAGGAGTTCATTGCATGCCTACTTTTAATCAGCTGGTCAAGCAGGGCCGGAAACAGGCTACCTACAAGTCCAATTCCCCTGCTATGCAGAAGGGCCTGAATACGCTGAAGAACAAGGAGACCAATCTCTCCTCCCCTCAGAAGCGTGGCGTCTGCACCGCCGTGAGAACTGCGACCCCCAAGAAGCCTAACTCCGCACTGCGCAAGATCGCCCGTGTCCGTCTGACCAACGGCTATGAGGTCACCGCCTACATTCCCGGTGTTGGTCACTCTCTGCAGGAGCACTCTGTGGTCATGATCCGTGGCGGCCGTGTCAAGGACCTGCCCGGCGTCCGTTACCACATCATCCGTGGTACGCTGGATACCCAGGGCGTCAACGGTCGTATGCAGGGCCGTTCCAAGTACGGTGCCAAGCGGCCCAAGAGCAAGTAATTCCCGCATGAAATGAGCTTTGCCGAAAAGGTTTTTATATAACTACCTCTTTGGCAGGCCGAACAACAGCCGCCGGGCTGTTGAGTACCTATGAAATCATATTTTTATGAAGGAGGGAAGCATAGTGCCCAGAAGAGGTAATGTTCCCAAGAGAGAGATCTTGCCCGATCCTATGTACAACTCCGTGCTGGTGACGAAGCTCGTCAACAGCATCATGTTGGACGGTAAAAAGGGCGTTGCCCAGAAGGTTGTCTACGGCGCCTTTGATATCATCAAGGAAAAGACCGAGAAGGAGCCTCTGGAAGTGTTCACCCAGGCTATGGAGAATATCATGCCCAGCCTGGAAGTCAAGGCCCGCCGTGTCGGCGGCGCCACCTATCAGGTCCCCATGGAGGTGCGTCCTGCCCGTCGTCAGACCCTGGGTCTGCGCTGGCTGACCGCTTACTCCCGTGCTCGCAGCGAGCGCACCATGGCGGAGCGCCTGGCAAGCGAGATCATGGATGCTGCCAACAACACCGGCAGCGCTGTGAAGAAGCGTGAGGATACCCACAAGATGGCCGAATCCAACAAGGCATTCGCCCACTTCCGTTGGTAATCCCCGCAAAGAGAGAAAAAGGAGAACGGTATGCCGAGAAAGGTTACACTGGAAAATACAAGAAATATCGGCATCATGGCCCACATTGATGCAGGAAAGACCACCACGACTGAGCGTATTCTGTACTACACCGGCGTCAACTATAAGATCGGTGAAACGCACGAGGGTACGGCTACCATGGACTGGATGGAGCAGGAGCAGGAGCGTGGTATCACCATCACCTCCGCCGCTACCACCTGCTACTGGAAGGGTTCCAAGAACCAGTTTCCTCAGACCCGTATCAACATCATCGACACCCCCGGTCACGTGGACTTCACTGTGGAAGTGGAGCGTTCTCTGCGTGTGCTGGACGGCTCTGTCACCGTGATGTGTGCCAAGGGCGGTGTGGAACCTCAGTCCGAGACGGTGTGGCGTCAGGCCGACCACTATCATGTTCCCCGGATGGTGTACGTCAATAAGATGGACATCACCGGCGCTGATTTCTATCACGTGCTGGACATGATCCATGATCGTCTGAAGTGCAACGCCGTACCCATCCAGCTGCCCATCGGGAAGGAGGATACCTTCAAGGGTATCATCGATCTGGTGGAGATGGATGCTGATATCTACTACGATCAGCTGGGCAAGGATATGCGTGTGGAGCCCATCCCTGAGGACATGGTGGACTTGGCCAACGAGTATCGTGAGAAGCTGCTGGACGCCGTTTCCATGTTCGATGATGAGATCATGGAGATGTATCTGGAGGGTCAGGAGATCCCCGCTTCCAAGATCCGTGCCGCCATCCGTAAGGCCACGCTGGCTGTGGAAATGGTGCCTGTCACCTGCGGTTCTTCCTACCGCAACAAGGGCGTCCAGAAGCTGCTGGATGCCGTGGTGGACTATATGCCCGCTCCCACCGATATCGAGGCCATCAAGGGTGTCAACCCCAAGACCGAGGAGGAGGAGGACCGTCACGCTTCCGACGACGAGCCCTTCGCCGCACTGGCCTTCAAGATCATGACCGACCCCTATGTGGGCCGTCTGAGCTTCTTCCGTGTGTACTCCGGTACGCTGAACACAGGTTCGGCGGTGCTAAATGCCACCAAGAACAAGCGTGAGCGTGTGGGTCGTCTGCTGCAGATGCACGCCAATCACCGTGAGGATCTGGAGACCGTCTATGCCGGCGACATCGCCGCCATGGTGGGCCTGAAGAACACCACCACGGGTGATACCCTGTGCGACGAGAAGAACCCCATCATTCTGGAGTCCATGGAATTCCCCGAGCCTGTGATCCGTGTGGCCATCGAGCCCAAGACCAAGGCCGGTCAGGAGAAGATGGGCATCGCTCTGGCCAAGCTGGCCGAGGAGGATCCCACCTTCCGGGCCTACACCGACGAGGAGACGGGTCAGACCATCATCGCCGGTATGGGTGAGCTGCATCTGGAGATCATCGTGGACCGTCTGCTGCGTGAGTTCAAGGTGGAGGCCAACGTGGGCGCTCCTCAGGTGGCTTACAAGGAGACCGTCCGCAAGAAGGTCAACCACGAGACCAAGTACAAGCGCCAGAGCGGTGGCTCCGGTCAGTACGGTCACGTGAAGATCACGCTGGAGCCCAACGAGTCTGGCAAGGGCTACGAGTTTGTCAATGCCGTCGTGGGCGGCGCCATTCCCAAGGAGTATATCCCCGCCATCGACGCCGGTATTCAGGGCGCCATGCAGGCGGGCGTGCTGGCCGGCTATCCCGTGGTGGATGTGAAGGTCACGCTGTACGATGGTTCTTACCACGAGGTGGACTCCTCCGAAATGGCCTTTAAGATCGCCGGCTCCATGGCCTTCAAAGAGGCTATGCGTGAGGCGGATCCCGTCCTGCTGGAGCCCATCATGAAGGTGTGCGTTATCGTACCCGACGAGTATATGGGCGACGTCATCGGTGATCTGAATGCCCGCCGTGGCCAGATTCAGGGCTACGAGATGCGCTCCGGCGCCCAGCAGATCGATGCCTTTGTCCCCCTGTCCGAGATGTTCGGCTATGCTACCAACCTGCGCTCCCGCACCCAGGGCCGTGGTCAGTACACCATGGAACCCAGCCACTATGTGGAGCTGCCCAAGAGTCTGCAGGAGAAGCTGGTCAGCAAGCGCAGCGGCCATGAGGCGTAAATCCTAAATTTTAGGTTGCTTTTCTGCCGCAGATACTGTAAAATAGCAATGTCGAGCAAAACATTGCACTTTAAGAATTTGCAAAACTGTTAAGGAGGATCATTTCAAATGGCCAAGCAGAAATTTGAGAGAAACAAGCCCCATGTTAACATCGGCACCATCGGTCACATCGACCATGGTAAGACCACTCTGACCGCTGCCATCACCAAGTACCTGGCGCTGCAGGGCGGTGCTGAGTACACCGACTACTCTTCCATCGATAAGGCTCCCGAGGAGCGTGAGCGTGGTATCACCATCAACACCGCCCACGTCGAGTATGAGACGGCCAACCGTCACTATGCTCACGTGGACTGCCCGGGTCACGCCGACTATATCAAGAACATGATCACCGGTGCTGCCCAGATGGACGGCGCTATCCTGGTCATCGCTGCCACCGACGGCCCCATGGCTCAGACTCGTGAGCACCTGCTGCTGGCCCGTCAGGTGAACGTGCCCTCCGTGCTGGTGTTCCTGAACAAGTGCGACCAGGTGGACGACGAGGAGCTGCTGGAGCTGGTGGAGATGGAGGTCCGTGAGCTGCTGGACTTCTACGGCTTCCCCGGCGATGATACCCCCATCATCCGTGGTTCCGCTCTGAACGCCCTGATCTCCGAGTCCACCGATCCCAACGCTCCTGAGTATGCCTGCATCAAGGAGCTGATGGACGCTGTTGACACTTGGATCCCCACCCCCGACCGCAAGGAGGATATGCCCTTCCTGATGCCCGTCGAGGACGTGTTCACCATCTCCGGCCGTGGTACCGTTGCTACCGGTCGTGTGGAGCGTGGCGTGCTGAACCTGAACGAGAAGGTCGAGATCGTTGGTCTGTCCGACGAGAAGCGTGAGACCACCGTTACCGGTATCGAGATGTTCCACAAGCTGCTGGACTACGCTGAGGCTGGCGACAACATCGGCGCTCTGCTGCGTGGCGTGGCTAAGACCGAGATCGAGCGTGGTCAGGTTCTGTCCAAGCCCGGTTCCATTCATCCCCACACCAAGTTCGTTGGTCAGGTGTACGTTCTGACCAAGGACGAGGGTGGCCGTCACACCCCCTTCTTCAACAACTATCGTCCCCAGTTCTACTTCCGTACCACCGACGTGACCGGCATCATCTCCCTGCCCGAGGGCACTGAGATGTGCATGCCCGGCGATAACGTCGACATGAACGTGGAGCTGATCACCCCCATCGCTATCGAGACCGGTCTGCGTTTCGCTATCCGTGAGGGCGGCCGTACCGTCGGTTCCGGTGTTGTCATCGCCATCAACCAGGACTAATTGAACGAAGAACTGTGACCCCAACGGCACACCATCGGTGTAGCCAAGGGTGAAATAGTATGAGATAAGGCGCAAGCGGAAACCGCTTGCGCCTTATTTTTATGCCGTTTAGGGAGATGCATTCCAATCGGAGGCGACATCTTCTTACAAAGCGAAGAACTGAGCAATGCGACGTGGGGGAGAGCGGGGGAGAAGAAAGTGCAGCAAGGCGTTCTAATAGGGGCGAGATCCTATGGAGCGTGAAGGAGAGGAGTGTATTCTTTTAGGCCAGTGAGAAAAGGGCGGGCCGGTTGGGGGAAAGCATAAAGCGCAGAGGGCAGAGTTCGGTGTGTGATGTTTAGTATAAGATGCGTTTCTCATTCTGCATAATAGAACGAGAAACGAAATATGACGAGAGGAATGACGCCACTTTTGTATGCAAAATAGTATGCCACAGGAACTTTCTCTGAAATGTACAAAACAAGAAAAGAAATATGTAAATAACGACAAAATGCGGCAGAGGATATTGACAAATGACACATTTGGGAATAAAATACGGGCATCGACATTGTAGAACGGCGAACGGAAATATCCGCTTACCGATGCGGCGCAAGGGAGAAGGTGTCGCATGAGTAAGCGGGCAGAGAGCCGAGAGCCTGCTGCAAGTCAGAGAGAAAATCTGAAAAGGAGAAAACACTATGTCTGCTGGAGTATTCATTCTGATTCTGGTAGTGGCGATCGCAGCCTTGGTGCTGATGATCGTCAAAGCAAAGATGCATCCCGTGCTGGCGCTGTTTATTGCTGCGCTGGGTACCGGTATCGCCCTGGGTTACGGCGTCACCGGTTCCGTGGATTACATCAGCAACGGTTTTGGCGGCACGCTGGGCAGCGTGGGCATCACCATCATCCTTGGCGCCATCATTTCCATGGCCATCGAGGATACTGGCGCCGCCAAGGTCATTGCAAACTTCTTTATCAAGCTGTTCCGTGGTAAGCGCATGGAGCTGGCTCCGTCCCTGACGGCCTTCATCATGTCTATCCCTGTTTTCGGGGATATCACCATGGTGCTGACAGCGCCCATTGCCTCTATGCTCTCCAAGCGTAAGCACATCTCCATGTCCACCATGGCTTCCTTCACCGGTCTGGGCCTGTTCCTGACCCACGGTCTGGTGCCTCCCACCCCCGGCATCCTGGCCATTGCGCTGATGTTCGGCAGCGATCTGGGTATGACCATCGTCTGGGGTCTGGTCATCAGCTTCGTGGGCTTCTTCGGCACCTACTTCCTGCTGCGGAAGTGGACGGAGAAGGAGTGGATCGAGCCCAATCCTGAGTTCGTCCGTGGCATGGAGGAGACCGGTTCCGACAGCGTGGATGACATCCTCATCAAGGATCCCGGCCTGCCCCACACCGGTGAGGGCTTCCTGCCCCTGCTGCTGCCTGTGCTGCTGATCTCCGTGTCCTCCTTCGCTCAGATGTATGCCGCCGAGGGCAGCGCTATCTACACCATCTGCACCACCATCGGCAACAAGGTCATCGCTCTGTCCATCGGCCTGCTGTACTCCTTCTATCTGGGCTACAAGCAGCGCAAGATGGTGCTGGGCGTGTACGCCGACACCTACAATGAGCCTAAGGCCAAGCTGGGCGAGGTCATGCTCAACAAGTGGGTGGCCCGTGGCTTGGTGGTTTGCCTGTCTCCCCTGCTGATCACCGCTATGGGCGGCGCCTTCGGCAACGTGCTGAAGAATTCCCCCGCTCTGGAGCCCCTGTCCAAGCTCATCGCTGACAGCCCCATCCCCGCCATTCTGGTGCCTTGGGCCATCGCCGCTATCATGATGACCTCCGTGGGCTCCATGACCACCGCCGGTATGACCGCAGCCGCCATCGTGCTGCCCATGATGCCCGACCTGGGCCTGTCTTCTCTGGCCGCCGTGCTGGCCATCGGCAGTGGTACCCTGATGGGCAACCACTACAACAACTCCGGCTTCTGGGTCATGGGTCAGTTCTTCCACCTGAATACCAAGCAGTCCGTGAAGTACGTCACGGTACCCTGCGCCGTGGCTTCCGTGATCTGCCTGATCGCCGTGGTCATCCTTAACGCCGTAGGCGTCTTTGGCTGATCTCTGCGTAACTGAATCAAACGTGCATTCCCAGCCGGGGACGCTCCGTTCACCGGGGCGTCCCCGGCCGCTTTTTTCCGGGGGACCGGAACCATAGAAAGGAGAATCCTGTCATGAGCATGAACATCCGTTTTGACAACAAGGTGGCCGTCGTCACCGGCGGTACCGCCGGCATCGGCTTGGCCTGCGCCCAGCTGTTCGCCCAGCTGGGGGCCAAGGTGGCCATCTGCGGCACCAATCCCACGAAGCTGGCTGCAGCGCTGGAGGAACTGAAGGCGCAGGGCATCACCGCCTTCGGCGAGACCTGCGACGTGTCCGACGGAGAGTCCCTGAAGGGCTTTGCCCGCCACGCCGAGGAAGCACTGGGCGGGCTGGACATCTGGGTCAGCAACGCCGGTGTCTATCCCCAGTACAGCATCATCGACACCCCGGAGAACGTCTGGGACAAGACGGTGGACACCAACATGAAGTCGGTGTATCTGGGCGCACGCATTGCGTATGAGGCCATGAAGGATAAGGGCGGCGTCATGCTGCTGGCCTCCTCCTTTGCGGCGGTGTTCCCCTCCGTGGGCAGCGGCGTGTATGCCGCCACCAAGTCCGCCGTAAAGTCCATGGTGAACACGCTGGCAGCGGAGCTGGCCCCCTACGGCATCCGGGTCAACGGGTATATCCCCGGCGTCATCGATACGGACATGACCCACGCACTTACCGTCAGCAACGGCGAGGCCATGAAGAGCGCCATCGCCATGCAGACCTTCGGTGAGCCCATGGATGTGGCGTGGGCGCTGGCGTTTCTGGCATCGGACTATGCCCGCTATATCACCGGCACCACGCTGGAGATCAGCGGCGGCAAGATGGGCGTGCAGAACCCCGCCAAGGCGTGGAAGGATAAGGAAACCAGAGCGTAACGCATGAAAGGGAGGGATTTAACATGAACGTACAGAATAAGGTCATCGTTATCACCGGCGGTGCAGGCGGCATCGGCTCGGCACAGGCGAAGCTGCTGGCCCGGAATGGGGCCGAGGTCTGGATCCTGGATCTGGTGCAGGAGAAGATCGACCAGCTGGTGGAGGAGCTGAAGCGTCAGGGCGGCAAGGCCCACGGCGCCGTGGCGGATGTCACCAGCGAGGAGGAGTGGAAGACCATCGTAGAGCGCATCGTCTCCGAGAGCGGGAGGCTGGATGTGGTGGTGAACAACGCCGGCATCAACATCCGCAAGCCCATCGAGGAAATGGTGAAGGACGAGTGGATGAGGATGATGGAGGTCAATACCGCCAGCGTCTTTCTGGCCACCAAGTATGTTCTGCCGGTGATGCGGAAGCAGGGGGGTGGCGCTATCATCAATACCTCCTCCATCTGCGGCCTCATCGGCCACATGAACACTCCGGAGGCCTACACGGCCACCAAGGGCGCTATCACCCTGCTGACCAAGTCTGTGGCAGCCCGGTATGGCAAGGACAACATCCGCTGCAACTCCATCCATCCCGCCACCGTGGACACGCCCTTTGTGGCGGCTTTGATGGCGGACCCGGTGAAGAAGCAGGCCCGGCTCAACGAGATCCCGCTGGGCCGCCTGACCTCCGTGGAGGATGTGGCCAATGCGGTGCTGTATCTGGCCAGCGACGAGGCGTCCTTCCTCAACGGCGTGAACCTGCCCATCGACGGCGGCGTGACGTGCTATTAAAAAATTGCGGAAGGAGTGAATGGATCCTTCCGTGAGAGATTTGTCGTCTGCTGTGCGGCACTGAGGCAAAAGAAAGCGGAGGGGGAAACCATGTTTCCCCTCCGCTTTGTGAGACGAGCGGTATACAGTTGGATCGCAGGACCCGTTACAGGAGGTCATCGGCGGGCTGATAGCCGTAAAGACTGCGGGAGATGTCGGCGGAGGCCTGCCTCAGATCGTCCAGCAGTCCACCCCGCAGGGCGGTGCGGACACGGGGGGTCATGCCGGAGATGCTGATGGAGCAGGAGACCTGCCCCGGTGCGGAGAACACCGGCACTGCCACGCAGGACAGACCCACCTCCACCTCCTCGTTGTCCATGGCGTAGCCGTCGGCCCGGATGTGCCGCAGCTCCACCTGAAGCTGACGGGGGTCCACAATGGTGTTGAAGGTCAGTGCCTTCAGCGGTCCGGCGAGGATGTGCTGCTGCTCATCCTCCGGCATATAGGCCAGAATACACTTGCCCACGCCGGTGCAGTGGAGGTAGTTCTTGGTGCCGATCTGGGTGTTGATAGACAGCGACCGGCTGGACTCCACCTTGTCCACATAGATGACGCTGTCCCCTTGAGCCACGCCGCAGTGGGCGATCTCGCCGTATTTCAGGCTGATCTGCTCCAGATAGGGGTGGACGGTGCGGATGATGCTGTTCTGGACCTTGATGGTGTTGGAGAAGCTCAGCAGCTTCAGGCTCAGCACATACTTCTGGTTATCTGCGTTCTGCTGCAGGTAGCCCAGCGTGGTCAGGGTGTTGATGAGGCCGAAGGCGGTACTCTTGTTCAGCTCCAGTGCATCAGCGATCTCCTTGACGCTGCGCTCTCCGCCACCGCACTGTTGAAGGTATTCCAGAATGGAGAAGGCCCGCTCCACCGACTGGATGGTTTTTGTGGTTGCCATATCTTTTCCTTCCTTGTTCGTTCTGTATCATAGAACATTGCGAACCAATCTAATTCAGACCATTATAGACCTTCTCACAGATAAAGTCAACTAATACCGGAAAACAGTCAAGTTTTTTAGAAAAGCAGAAGATATCCTATTGACAAAAGGCACCATGGATTTTATAATATTTTCAGAATGGTAAACGGCATTATAGAATAACCGCCAAACCAAGCCGCAGCCTGCGGCCAGTAACATAAGAAAAAGAGATATGTCATATTTGAAGGAGGAAACACAATGGAAAACCGTAGTAAGGCGATCCTTGGCATGGAGGACAGCGCATTTGCCCGCTCCCTGTTCAAGTCCATGGGCTACACGGACAGCGAACTGAAGGAGGGCAAGCCCCTGATCGGCATTGCCAACACCTGGAACACGCTGGTTCCCGGCCACTACAATCTGGACAAGGTGGCTGAGTATGTGAAAAACGGCATCTATGCCGCCGGCGGCACCGCTGTGGAGTTCGGCACCATCGCTGCCTGCGATGGTGTGGCACAGGGCCATGAGGGTATGCACTACATTCTGCCCTCCCGTGAGATCATCTGCGACTCCGTGGAGATCATGGCACAGGCCCACCGGCTGGACGGTCTGGTGCTGCTGGCCTCCTGCGATAAGATCGTGCCTGCCATGCTGATGGCGGCGGCTCGTCTGGATATCCCCTGCATTGTCTGCGTGGGCGGTCCCATGCTGGGCGGCATCGAGTTCGACGGCCGTAAGTCCGACCTGACCTCCATCTCCGAGGCCCTGGGTATGCTGAAGGCCGGTAAGATCACCGAGTGCGAGTACAACTCTCTGGAGAACACCGCCTGTCCCGGCTGCGGCTCCTGTTCCTTCCTTGGCACCGCCAACACCATGTGCTGCGTGTCCGAGGCACTGGGCATGACCCTGCCCGGTGGCGCTCTGATCCCCGCTGCTTACGCCGGCCGTCTGCGCCACTCCTTCGAGTCCGGCCGTGCCATTGTAGAGCTGTGCAAGAAGGGCATCACCGCCCGTCAGATCCTCACCAAGGAGGCCATCCGCAACGCCATCAAGGTGACCATGGCCATCTGCGGCTCCACCAACGCCGTGCTGCACCTGCCCGCCATCGCCAACGAGGCGGAGCTGGATATGAACGTGCTGGAGGAGTTCGAGGCTCTTACCAAGACCACGCCCCAGATCGCCAAGGTCAATCCCGCTGCCAAGCCGGAGATGGAGGCCTTCTACCGGGCCGGTGGTATCCCCCGTGTCATGCAGCATCTGGGCGGCCTGCTGGATACCTCCGTCATGACCGTCAGCGGCAAGACGCTGGCCGAGAATCTGGCCGGCTACGTCTACGAGTATCCGGAGGATCCCACCATCATCAAGACGGTGGAGGAGCCTTTCTCCAAGACCGGCGGCGTGGCCGTTCTGCACGGCAACCTCTGCCCCCGTACCGCCGTTTCCAAGCCCGGCGCCATCGATCCCTCCATGCACCGCTTTGTGGGTAAGGCCAAGTGCTACAACAGCGAGGAGGAGGCCGAGGAGGCCATCCTGGGCGGCAAGATCCAGGCCGGCGACGTGGTGGTCATCCGCTACGAGGGTCCCAAGGGCGGCCCAGGTATGCGTGAGATGTTCAAGGCCATGAAGTATATGTACGGTGTGGGCCTGAGCAAGTCCGCTGCCCTGATCACCGACGGCCGGTTCTCCGGCACCAACAACGGCTGCTTCGTGGGACATATCTCTCCGGAGGCTGCCGAGGGCGGTCCTCTGGCCATCGTTCACGACGGCGACGAGATCCTCATCGACGTGGATGAGGGCGTTCTGGAGCTGCACGTCTCCGACGAGGAGATCGCTGAGCGCTACAAGACACTGGAACTGCCCAAGAAGAACATCCCCAACGGCTATCTGCGGCTGTATGCCAAGGTGGCTGCCTCTGCCGACGAGGGCGCTATCATCAAGGCGTAACTCAGCATCCGACAGATAGAAAAATGCCGCACCGGCTGCTGCCGGGCGACGGATACGTTAGGAGGCAATGTAATGTCTGATAAGAAAGTCATGAAAACCATGGACGGTAACGAGGCCTGTGCCACCGTTGCCTACCATTTCACCGATGTAGCCGGTATCTACCCCATCACTCCCTCCTCTCCCATGAGCGAGAAGGTGGACGAGTGGTCTGCCGCCGGCAAGAAGAATATGTTCGGCCAGCCGGTGCGGCTGGTAGAGATGCAGTCCGAGGCGGGCGCTGCCGGCGCCCTCCACGGCGTGGCGGAGGCCGGTGCGCTGGCCACCACCTTCACCTCCTCGCAGGGCCTGCTGCTGATGATCCCCAACCTGTACATCATGGCCGGTCACCGGATGCCCGCCGTGTTCCACGTGGCGGCCCGTTCCGTGGCCCAGCACGCCAACAACATCTTCGGTGACCATCAGGATGTCATGAGCTGCCGTACCACCGGCGTCACCATGATGTCCACCGGCAGCGTGCAGGAGGTCATGGATCTGGCTGCCGTGGCCCACCTGACCACCATCAAGACCCGTGTACCCTTCATCCACTTCCACGACGGCTTCCGCACCAGCCACGAGATCCAGAAGATCGAGGTCATCGACCTGGACAAGGTGGAGAAGCTGCTGGACCGTCAGGCGCTGGAGGACTATCATGCCATCGCCATGAACCCGGAGCATCCGGTGATGCGTACCACCGTGCAGGGTCCCGACGTCTACTACCAGTCTCAGGAGGCCAACAACGGCGCCTATGACAGCATCCCCGCTGTGGTAGAGGGGTATATGCAGGGCATCAACGAGATCACCGGTCGGGACTACCACATTTTCAATTACTACGGCGCCAAGGATGCCGACCGTGTCATGGTGATGATGGGCTCCGCCTGCGAGTGCGCCCGTGAGGTGGTGGACTATCTGTGTGCCAAGGGCGAGAAGGTGGGCCTGATGCAGATCCATCTGTTCCGCCCCTTCGACATGGAGTATTTCCTGAACGCCCTGCCCAAGACGGTGAAGAAGATCGCCGCCATGGACCGCTCCAAGGAGCCCGGCGCCATTGCCGGCGCTGTGTATCTGGATGTGTGCGCCGCCTTTGCCAACCGCAGCGACGCCCCGGAGATCTACGGCGGCCGCTATGGTCTGGCCTCCAAGGACGTGACACCCGCCCAGCTGAAGGCCGTGTTCGACAACATGAAGGATGAAAGCGGCAAGCACCTGTTCACCATCGGCGTCAACGACGATGTGACTCACCTGTCTCTGGATGTCCATGAGCCTCTCATCACCGAGTCCGCCGACACCGTGTCCTGCAAGTTCTGGGGTCTGGGCTCCGATGGTACGGTGGGTGCCAATAAGAACTCCGCCAAGATCATCGGTGACTACGCCGGTATGTATACGCAGGCCTACTTCGAGTACGACTCCAAGAAGTCCTACGGCATCACCAAGAGCCACCTGCGGTTCAGTAAGAGCCCCATCCGCTCCACCTATCTCATCAAGGCGGCGGATTTTCTGGCCTGCCACTCCCAGTCCTACATCACTCGCTACGACATGATCCACGAGATCAAGGACGGCGGCACCTTCCTGCTGAACACCTCCTGGACCGAGGAGGAGCTGACGGAGAAGCTGCCCGGCGACGTCAAGCAGTACATCGCCCGCCACAACGTGCAGTTCTATATCGTGGACGCCAACCGTCTGGCCCGTGAGCTGGGCTTGGGCAACCACGCCAACATGATCCTGCAGGCCGCCTTCTTCAAGCTCTCCGGTGTGATGCCGGTGGAGGACGCCGTGCGCCACATGAAGGAGGCTGTGCAAAAGACCTACGCCAAGAAGGGCGAAAAGGTGGTCAACATGAACATGGCCGCCGTGGACGCCGGTATCAACAGCCCTGTGAAGGTCAACGTTCCCGCTGACTGGGCGAATGCCGCCGACGACCGCACCGTGGACGAGAGCCTGCCGGATGTGGTGAAGAACATCGTGGTCCCCTGCAACCGTCAGCGTGGCGACGATCTGCCTGTGTCCGCCTTCCTGCCCTATCAGGACGGCACCTATCCGCTGGGTACCTCCAAGTACGACAAGCGTGGCATTGCCGCCTTCCTGCCCCAGTGGGACAGCAACAAGTGCCTGCAGTGCAACCAGTGTACCTTTGTCTGCCCCCATGCCGCCATCCGGGCCTATCTGGTGGACGAGGAGGAGGCCGCTGCGGCTCCCGCCGCCTTCACCACCGTTCCCGCCAAGGGAGCCAAGGGCTTGCAGTACCGCCTGCAGGTCAGCACGCTGGACTGCACCGGCTGCGGCAGCTGCGCCGCTTCCTGCCTTTCCAAGGATAAGGCCTTGACGATGCAGCCTGTGGATGATACTATGTATGATGAAACCAATTGGAACTATGCCCTGTCCCTGAAGGACAAGCCCGGTGTGTTCGACCGCAAGACCCTCAAGGGCAGCCAGTTCAGCCAGCCGCTGGTGGAGTTCTCCGGCGCCTGCGCCGGCTGCGGTGAGACCCCCTATGCCAAGCTCATCACCCAGCTGTACGGCGAAAAGACCTACTGGGTCAACGGCGTGGGCTGCTCTCTGGCTTGGGCCGGTGCATTCCCGTCCCTGCCCTATACCAAGAACAAGGAGGGCCGTGGCCCTGCCTTCTATGGCACCCTGTTCGAGGATCAGGCCGAGAACGGTCTGGGTGTGGTGCTGGCCACCAAGCAGCGCCGGGCCTACGTCAAGCAGGTGGCTCAGCAGCTGCTGCCGCTGGTCCCCGGCACGGAGCTGGAGACGGCCATCAACGCTTGGCTGTCCTCCTTCGACGATCTGGATGCCAACGATGCCGATGCCCGCAAGCTGACGGCGGCTCTGGAGTCCGCCTCCCTCACCGGTGAGGCTGCCGAGCTGGCCGAGAAGCTGCTGAAGAACAAGGATCAGCTGGGCAAGAAGGTGGTATGGCTTTTCGGCGGCGACGGCTGGGCCTACGACATCGGCTACGGTGGTCTGGATCACGTCATGGCCTCCGGCGAGGACATCAACGTCTTTGTGGTGGATACCGAGGTGTACTCCAACACCGGCGGCCAGTCCTCCAAGGCCACGCCTGTGGGCGCCTCCGCCAAGTTCGCTGACGGCGGCAAAAAGACTGCCAAGAAGGATCTGGGCCGCCTGATGATGACCTATCCCAACGTGTATGTGGCCTCCGTGGCCATGGGCGCCAATCCCGCTCAGCTGATGAAGGCCGTCACCGAGGCTGTGGCCCACAAGGGTCCCTCCATCGTCATCGCCTACGCCCCCTGCATCAACCACGGCATCAAGGCCGGCATGAACAACGTGCAGGCCGAGATGAAGAAGGCTGTGGACTGCGGCCTGTGGCCCCTGTACCGTTACGATCCCAACAAGACCGAAAAGCCCTTCTCCCTGGACTATAAGAAGCCCTCTGTGCCTGTGGAGGAGTTCTTCAACGGCGAGGTCCGCTATGCCGGCCTGAAGATCAAGTATCCGGAGACGGCGGCCAAGCTCTTTGCCGAGGCTCAGGTGGAGGCAGATGCCCGCTATGAGACCTATGTGGCGCTGGCGCACAGCTACAACAAGGACTAAAATACAGATAGAAAAAATCACAGCGTGACCCACCGGGACAGACGGCGCAAGCCGTCTGTCCCGGCTGTGTGTGTACGCAGCCCCCTGTGGGCGGGAAGGAATCCGGTATGATCGAATCATTTCTCTCGGTAGGCACACAGGTGCTGATCCTGTTCCTCATGATCGGCACGGGCTTCGTGCTGGGGAAGCTGCACCTCATCACCCACAAGGGTGCGGTGTCCATGTCCAACCTGCTGATGTATGTGGTGTCCCCCTGCATCCTCATCGTGGTGTTCCAGCGGCCGCTGGAGACGGAGACCTTCCACAATTTCTGGGTGGCGCTGCTGGCGGCGCTGGTGATCCACGGCATCAATATTCTGGTCAGTGAACTGGTCATCCGGGACCGGGATCCCATGCGAAAGAGCTTCTTCCGATTTTCCGCCATTTTCTCCAACTGCGGCTTTATGGCGGTGCCGCTGCAGACGGCTATCCTGGGTTCACTGGGTGTGTTCTACGGCTCGGCCTATCTGCTGGTGTTCACCGTCCTGACTTGGACGCTGGGCATCCAGCTGGTGAAGGGCGGCAAGATGGCGTTCTCATGGCGCACGCTGCTGATGAATCCCGGTGTGATCGGCGTGGCCATCGCCATGGTGCTGTACCTGCTGCAGATCACTCTGCCGGAGATCATTCTATCCCCCATTACATATCTCTCCGACATGAATACGCCCCTGCCCATGGTGGTCATCGGCTACCAGCTGTCTCAGGCAGATTTCCGCCGGGCGCTGCACGGGGCCAGCTTCTGGGTGTCGGCGGCACTGCGGCTGCTGATTTTGCCGCTGCTGGCACTGGGGGTGTGTATGCTGATGCGGCTGGACTCCGGCGTGACGCTGGCGGTGGTCATTGCGGCCAGCACACCTCCGGCGGCGCTGCTGGGGATGTTCGCCGCCAAGTTCGACAAGGATGTGTCTCTGGCACCGTCGCTGGTGGCGGTGCAGACGCTGCTGTCCATGATCACTATGCCGCTGGTGCTGGGACTGGCGAAGTTCCTGGTTTGAGTTTCTTCTGTATTATAGAAATAAAGTCCGGAAACCAGCCGTTTCCGGACTTTATTTTTACCCTCGGCGGCGATCATGGCAAGACCGTCTCTCACCGTATCAGCACGCCGCAGACCAGTGCCATATACTCCGGCAGGCATCCCTTCCGGCTCCACAGCAGCGGCCAGCCCAGCAGCTGCTCCGCCGCAGTGGACACGTCGCAGCCCAAAGACTCCAGCGTATAGCCGATGCCCTCCGGATACCGGCAGGACCGGCCCTCCGGCCGGGTGCAGTGCTCACACAGATGGCACCCGCCCACGGTGAGGATATCCGACCGGGGATACTCCTCCCGCAGCCGGAGGATCATCTGCCGGGCCGTCCGGGAGAACAGCTGCCGTAGTCGCTCCGCCAGCTCCTCCGGATCATAGCTGCGGGCCTGCTCCTCCGGGGAGAACCGGAGCTGCACGCCCCGCAGGCAGACCTCCCGGAACCCGCCCCAGTAGTCGGGCACGGAGAAATCATAGGGGGGACATACCCACACCTGCCCGTAGTTATCACACCCCCGGCACCCGGTGTCATAGTGGGCGGTGTCCACATACCGCTCCACGAATTGAGCCACCGGCAGGGTGGGGGAGGTATATTCCCGAATGTCCATAGCGGCACCTCCATAGGGGAGAATTTTTCTGTATCCATGGTATGGATTAGCTTACCACGCTGGCAGCAGGGCCGTCAAGCGGGGATATTCAGGTTGTAATGATTATTTATTATTTTAATAATAAAACAGAAGCTTCTATTGCCAAGAATGGAGGACATCTGCTATAATATGCGTGAAAAGTGCCGGGCTGTCGGCAGAGCATGATGCATTTGGAACTTAACGGGAACTTAGCGAGGGAACACATGAGAAATTTGTACTGCAACGTGGAGGCGCTGCGTAAGCAGGTCTTTGCCGCTGTGGCAAAACTGGCCTATGAGGGTGGGGACTACTGCTCCCGCATGGAGAAGCTGCCCTATGAGATCATCCCCGGTGAGGCGGGGACCTATCGGGAATCCATTTTTCTGGAGCGGGCCATCGTTGGTGAGCGCATCCGGCTGGCCATGGGTCTGCCGCTGCGGGACGTGACGGAGGAGAACATGATCTCCGACGGCGTGGAGGCTAGCGCCATCTCCGAAAAATACTACGATCCACCGCTGATCAACATCATCAAGTACGCCTGTCACGCATGCCCGGACACCCACTACGAGGTGACGCAGGCCTGTCAGGGGTGCTTGGCCAAGCACTGCTATCAGTCCTGCCCCAAGGGCGCCATCGAGCTGGAGCATGGCCGGGCCCGCATCGATCAGACCAAATGCATCAAGTGCGGCCGCTGCAAGGAGGCCTGCTCCTATCAGGCCATCATCAAATTCCTGCGGCCCTGTCAGGAGGCCTGCGGCATGAACGCCATCGGCAAGGACCAGTATGGCCGGGCGGACATCGACCATGAAAAATGCGTCAACTGCGGCCAGTGTCTGGTGAACTGCCCCTTCGGCGCCATTGTGGACAAGGGCCAGATCTTCCAGCTGATCCACGCCATCAAGAAGGGGGAGAAGGTCATCGCCATCATCGCCCCGGCCTTCTGGGGCCAGTTTGGTGAAAAGGTCACCCCCGGCCAGATCCTCACCGCCATGAAGCAGCTGGGCTTCGAAGGACTGGAGGAGGTGGCGGTGGGCGCCGACCTCTGCGCCGTGGAGGAGGCGGAGGAGTTCATGGAGCACGTCCCCGCCAGACAGCCCTTTATGGCAACCTCCTGCTGCCCGGCATGGTCCGTCATGGCCAAGAAGGAGTTCCCCGGCTTTGCGCCGTACATCTCCATGACCATGACCCCCATGGTGCTGACGGCCCGACTCCAGAAGCGGAAGCACCCCGACTGCAAGATCGCCTTTATTGGCCCCTGCGCCGCCAAGAAGCTGGAGGCCAGCCGCCGCAGTGTCCGCAGCGAGGTGGACTTCGTGCTGACCTTTGAGGAGCTGCGGGGAATGTTCGCCGCCAAGGATATCGACTTCTCCCAAATCCCTGATACGGAGGCTCACTATAAGGCGTCGGCTCCCGGCGTGGGCTTTGCTGCCTCCGGCGGCGTGGCTAAGGCCGTGGAGAAGGTGATCCAGACCAAGAATCCGGATCGGGAGGTCAAGACGGTGTACGCTGCGGGCTTGCGGGCCTGCCGCCAGATGCTGCGGGTGGCCCGGTCCGGCAAATACGACGGCTATCTGCTGGAGGGCATGGCCTGCCCTGGCGGCTGCATCGCAGGCGCCGGTACGGTTCAGCCGCCGGAGAAGTCCCGGCGGATGCTGGAGCAGTACGAGGCTCGGGCGGCGCTGGACAACCCACTGGATTCGGAGTATATGGAGGACATTGAGCTGCTGTACGAGGATCCGGAGAACTGGGACCGTGTGTCCCGGCACTGATAGGCGGAATATTGGATAGAAGATCTCGATGGAAGGGACAAAAGAGGGACACGCTGGCGGGCGTGTCCCTCTTTTGCTGCGGGGAGGCTGTTTTGTTCAGAAGATTTTTCCCTTGTCTCCGATAGCCCACTTTTCCGGCTGCTGGGAAAAGCGGGCCGCCGGAGGCACGTTCCCGTCGAAGTTACCCGCAGGAGACAACAAAAGCGAAAAGCATCATAGGCTGCTGAAGGCTATCAACATAAATATAGCACTGTCATTCCCACGACCAGTCCGCAGACCGACCGTGGGAATCCGTAATACCTTTGCATGAGTTGCCGTACGGCGACAACAAACCGTATAATTCGATGCATATATTTCAAATTGTTATCATATTTCCAGCCTTGCTGAACAGAAGCACACAACGAAAAGACCCCTGATGGGAGCAAGAGCTGTACC
Organism: Vescimonas coprocola; assembly: GCF_018408575.1. NCBI lineage: Bacteria > Bacillati > Bacillota > Clostridia > Eubacteriales > Oscillospiraceae > Vescimonas > Vescimonas coprocola. The sequence continues at coordinate 1,651,071 of NZ_AP023418.1, read as the reverse complement.
ATCCGGAAGACCCTCTGCATCCCGGCATATCCCCGAAAAATCTGCGAACAGACGTTGGCTATTCCGAACGGCAGAGCATATGACGGAATTTAAATAATTTCATTCAACGAAACGAAATAACGTGTCAGGGAAAACCAAGGTAGCCAAAAAGTACCATATTTCAAGGGAAACAGTGATTTCTGAGTTTTCGGTATCGTTACCGGCAATGAGCAAAGTGTGAATTTTCTGTGAAAATTGCAAAAAAATTTTGTGATGATTTTGTCGATTCTGATTGTTGACTTTTTTCACAAAAGAGATATGATAATGTCGTATGACGGAGGCGGAAACGTTTTCTGTCAGTAATGGCCGTTATATTTGTGCGAAAAAATGTACCTGCGGAGCGGGAGTTCCCCCGTGCCGCACCCGGACTGCAGCCGGGAAAACCTTTTGTGTCATTGTGTAAGGAGGAGACAATATGATTAGTTTTCTGATCTGTCTTGCTTTGCTGATCGGCGGCTACTTCCTGTACGGCAAGGTCGTGGAGAACACCTTCGGCCCCGACGACCGTGAAACGCCTGCCGTAAAGATCAACGACGGCGTGGACTATGTGGTTCTGCCCCAGTGGAAGCTGTTCATGATCCAGCTGCTGAACATTGCGGGCCTCGGTCCTATCTTCGGCGCTTTGCAGGGTGCTCTGTGGGGCCCCATCGTGTTCCTGTGGATCACCTTCGGCACCATCTTCGCTGGCGGCGTCCACGACTATTTCTCCGGTATGATGAGCGAGCGCAACAACGGTGCCTCCATCTCCGAGATCTCCGGCATCTATCTGGGCGGCTTCATGAAGAACGTCATGCGTGTGTTCAGCGTGGTGCTGCTGATTATGGTGGGTACGGTGTTTGCTGTTGGCCCTGCCGGCCTGATCGTCACCCTGTTCAAGAACGGCGGCTCCAACGGTATCGTCACCACCACGCTGTTCTGGCTGATTATCGTGCTGGTCTATTACTTCATCGCCACCTTCCTGTCCATCGACAAGATCATCGGCAAGATTTATCCCGTGTTTGGTATCTGCCTGATCGTTATGGCAGCGGGCGTGATCATCGGTATCTTTGTCAAGCCTGAGTATACCATTCCTGAGCTGTGGGACAACTTCCGCTCCATGCATCCCAAGGGAACGCCCGTGTGGAGTTTCATGTTCATCACCGTGGCCTGCGGTGCTATCTCCGGCTTCCATTCCACGCAGAGCCCCCTGATGGCTCGCTGCATGAAGAGCGAGAAGCAGGGTCACTTCGTGTTCTACGGCGCCATGGTTTCCGAGGGTATCATTGCGCTGGTGTGGGCCGCTGCCGGCTGCGCCCTGTATGAGGTCACCGGTGGCCTGAATACCGGTCTGGCCGAGATTCTGGCCAACGGTCAGTCTGCCGCCATCTACGATGTGTGTGTCAAGACCATGGGTAAGGTCGGCGTGGCTCTGGCCATGCTGGGCGTGATTGCCTGCCCCATCACCTCTGGCGATACGGCCTTCCGCAGCGCCCGTCTGGTGCTGGCCGACTGGTTCAAGCTGGACCAGAAGAAGTGGAAGAACCGTCTGCTGCTGTGTGTACCCGTGCTGGGTGTCGGCGCTATTTTGGGCGTGGGTAATGCTCTGGGTGCCATCGACTACACCATCATCTGGCGTTACTTCAGCTGGACCAACCAGACTTTGGCTATGATCGTGCTGTGGGCCGCCTCCATGTACCTGTTCTACGACAAGAAGAACTACTGGCTGACGGCTGTCCCCGCTACCTTCATGAGCGCCGTGTCCGCCACCTACTTCTTGCTGGGCAACGAGTGCTTGGGCCAGCTTATCAACCACAAGGCCGCTGACGGCACCATCATCTACAATACCGCTGTGGCGTATCCCGTTGGTATCGCTGTGGCAGCGCTGTTCTTGGGTATCTTCCTGTATACCATCAAAAAGCGCCATACGCAGCCTCACTATGAGACGCTGGGCAAGTAACTTTTCATGCAAAGCAGTGGGGGGGCACGCTCTCCCACTGCTTTTCGCACTTTGGAGGGACACACGATGTTTACACCTGTGAAACTGGGCAATACCACTCTGCCGCCGGAGGTGCTGAAGGCAGACAAGAAGTCCTGCAAGCGCTACGGCCCCTGCGGCGTGGGGGAGCAGGCGCTCTATCTCAACAGCTTCTTCATCGACCGGCGGTACTATGTGGCACTGGAGTCCGTGCGCCGTGTCTTTAAGCGGGTGGCCATGAGCAAGGGCGGCTTCACCGGCAAGGGGGCCTTCGGCTCCATCCCCTATCTGGTGGTGGAGCTGGACGACGGCAGCCAGAAGCAGTGCAACTTCAAGCATGAGGAGGACGTGGACCTTCTGCTGGCCCACATGGCACGGGCCTGCCCGGATATCCCCCGCCACAGTGTGGAGGCGGAGCGCCGCCTGCGGGAGAAGGCCGAGCGGGAGGCCAAGCGCTATCTCAAGCAGCTGACGCCGCAGGCACAGGCCGCCCGGGAGACACTGGAGCAGGCCCAGCAGCTGCTGGAGGAGTACCCGGAGCAGACGGCGAAGCTGTCCACGGCGGCTAAGGCCAAGCGGGTCAATGACCGCAGCAATCCCGCCTATCGCTGGGTGGCGCTGGCTATTATTGTGGCGGGCATCGCCGCCGTGGTGTACGGCATTATGGCCCTGATCCGTGGCGAGAATGTGGGCGTGTACTTCGCCCTGTTCGGTCTGGCGGCCATCTTCTTCTTTTCCGGCGCCCATGTGCTGCCTACCGCCAAGAACAACAAGAAAGCCATCGCCCAGGAGTGGGAGCGCTCCATCTCCGACGTGGCGGCCCTGCTGCCGGAGGACTTCCCGGTGCCGGCCCGATACGCCCACCCTGTGGTGCTGCAGCGGATGATCCGGGTGCTGCGGGAGGGCCGTGCCCAGAGCGTGGGGGAGGCCCTGAACGTCATGAAAAAGGATCTGAAGGCCCTGAACGCCTCCGTGCAGGTAGAGCAGGAGGAATATGACGAGGTAGTGGCCATTAAGCCCATGTTCCTGCTGTGGGACTACGAATAAAAGACGAAAAAAGGCGGCGTAAGCCGCCTTTTTTATGGCCGGAGCTACCGCAGAAACATGGGGCAAAATTACATTTTTTCCTTGCACTCCATGGGGATACGTGGTATCATAAGCAAAAGTGCAGTGAGTGTCATTTCGAGTGGAGACTTATGCTGTTTTTCTGCATAAGTCTCCCTTTTTGTCAAAGGGGCAGCGGTATGCTGATGGAGGTTGACAGGCCATGGAGAGGCAAGCTAAACTTTCCAAGCAAGCAAGCAAGCAAGCAAGCAAGCAAGCAAGCAAGCAAGCAAGCAAGCAAGCAAGCAAGCAAGCAAGCAAGCAAGCAAGCAAGCAAGCAAGCAAGCAAGCAAGCAAGCGGAACTATGAGGGCGGTATTATGACGAAGAAATTCCGGCAGCTGGGGGCCACCGTGGGCCTCCTGCTCCTGATGGTCCTGCTGCTGATCTCGGTGTATACCTATGTGCTGTATCAGAATTTCAGCCGCAATATGCTGGAGGCGGCGCTGACCCGTGATACCACCTGCGCCGACGCCATCCACCGGCTGGTGTCCGACGAGTTCACACGGGAGGATTTTGATGACCCCGCCATCTGGAGCGACATGACCTCACCACGCTATCTGGAACTGCAAAAGACCCTCAATCAGCTGCGGACCCTGAACTCCACCCGGTATCTCTACACCGCCAAGCTGGGGGAGGACGGGCAGCCTGTCTACCTCATCGACGGTCTGGATCTGGGGGCGGAGGACTTTGCCTACCCCGGCACCCGCATCGAGGAGGAGATGGCCCCCTATATCCAGACGGCGCTGTCTGGAGAGCCCGTGTATTCTCGTGATGTAGTGGATACCACGTGGGGTCCCATTTTCACGGCCTGCTACCCGGTGAAGGATGAAAATGGCCAGGTCATGGGTGCTCTGTGCGTGGAGATCGCCATGAACACCACCTATCAATTTTTGAAGAGAAGTAGTCAGACCACCGTAAGTGTGGCTCTGACCAGCGGTATGGTGGCAGCGTTGCTGAGCATGAGCATCTACCTGTACCTGCGGTGGCAGCGGATGGCGGAGGCCCGGCAGCAGGTGCTTTTGCAGAACGCCGTGGTAGCCGCCGATGCCGCTAATCAGGCTAAGAGTACCTTCCTCTTCAATATGTCCCACGATATCCGTACGCCTATGAACGCCATCATCGGCTATGCCGATCTGGCGGAGAAGCACCGGCAGGAGCCAGAGCGGCTGCAGGGCTACCTGAAGAACATTCAGGTCAGCGGCGAGAAAATGCTCTCTATCATTGACAACGTGCTGGAGCTCTCCCGCATCGAGAGCGGCAAGGTGACGCTGGAGGAGACGGCGGTGGAGGCCGGCAGCATCTTTGAGTCCTGTGTCGTCATGGTGCAGCCGGAGCTGGAGCGTAAGCACCAGACCATGACAGTGGAGAAGCATACGCCCAATCTCTATCTGTATATGGATACCTCCCGCATTTTGGAGGTGATCCTGAATCTGGTGAGCAACGCCATCAAATATACCGGCGATGGCGGACATATCCGCTGTACCATCCGCCAGCTGCCCAGCGACCGAGAGGGCTGGTGCGTGCAGGAACTATCCGTGGCGGACAACGGCATTGGCATGAGTGAAGAGTTTCAGCAGCATATTTTTGAAGCCTTTGCCAGAGAGCGCTCCAGCACCGTCAGCGGCGTGGAGGGCTCCGGCTTGGGCATGGGCATCGTGAAGAAGCTGGTGGATCTGATGGACGGCAGCATCGATATCCAGAGCAAGCTGGGGGAGGGCTCCACCTTCACCGTCCACATCCCCTGCCGTCTGGCCCGACAGGAGGATGCCGTGCCCAAGCGTGCCGCAGAGCGGGTGGATAAGACCGGCCTTGCCGGGCGGCGTATCCTGCTGGCAGAGGACAACGACCTTAACGCCGAGATCACCGCTGAGCTCATGGGCGAGGAGGGTCTGCTGGTGGATCGGGCGGAAAACGGTGCCCACTGTCTGGAAATGCTGGAGAAGGCTCCGGCGGGGATGTATGACGCCATCCTCATGGATGTGCAGATGCCGGTGTTGGACGGCTACGAGGCCACCCGGAAGATCCGGCGGTTGGAAGACCCGTGACGGGCCAATATCCCCATCATCGCCATCACGGCCAACGCCTTTGCCGAGGACCGTCAACGGGCGCTGGAGGTAGGCATGGACGATCATGTGGCAAAGCCCATTGATATGGCCAAGCTGATCCCGGTGCTGCAAAAGCAGCTACACAAGCACGACGGGGAAGCGGAAGAAAAGCATTTTTCTCAAAGTGTCCCTTAAAGACGTGTAGTGAGAAGCCCTGAAGAAGTAAAATAATAAAAGAGCCGCACCCGCACGGAAGTGACCCCCAAAAGTTAGACAAAGACAAGAATTAAGCGGCCTGAACGGTCTGAATCCTGTACTGCACAGGACTCAGGCCGTTTAGTTTTAATTTGATTCTGTGGTATTCCCTTTGGCATATAAACACACCCCATTTGTTGGACAGTATACCATACTGTCCAGCAAATGGGGTGCAGTTCATAGGTGACGCACCGCTCTTTTTGATTCCTCGAATCAGACGTCTCTCTCCCCAGGGAGCAGCGCTCTGCGCCGGAGGAAGTAGTAGCCGTATCCCACGGCGTCCGCCAGAAACCAGCCGATAGGGATAGCGGCCCAGATGCCGTTGACGCCCACCGGCCCCGCCAGCGCATAGGCCAGCGCCACACGGGTCCTCCGCTGCCATGGGCAGGGCAAACAGCAGCAGCCCCCGTGTGATGCTGCCACGGGTCATATCACGATACATAGATTCCACACAGAAACATGTATGATACGACGCATTATACTCCCGCCGCCGGAAAAGGCAAGGTATCCTTTTGCTTGCGCCGGGAGAGGGAGTGTGGTATACTTTACCCTGTACCATTATACTGGCAGGAGGGAAGCTATGGCCGGAAAGAACGAATATACGGTTTTCGACTATCTCCAGTGGAGAGGAGATCTGACGTTGCAGCAGGACCCCTTCAATGAGGTGGACAATCTGGTGCTGTGCATCATCGCCTACATCAACCTTCGGAAGATCGACCGCCTGTGGAGCAAGAACCCTAAGGACGCCATGCCCATCGGGGACGTATGCGCCCGGCTGACAGCGGCGGATGAACAGCTGGGCTTGTCGTCACTGGACTATATCCCGGTGATGCGGGCGGCGGCGGAGACGGAGCGGTTCCGGGATACCCGGCTGTTCGCCTTTGAGAGCCGCAATGATGAAGCCAAGCAGATGCAGTTTGCCGCCGTGTCCTTCCTGCTGCCGGACGGCAGCGTGTTCATCTCCTATCGGGGGACGGATACCAGTCTGGTGGGCTGGAAGGAGAACTTCAACATGAGCTATCTGGAGACGGTGCCGGCACAGGCCCGTGCCACGGAGTACGCTCAGGAGGTGATCCGGGCCTGCAAGCACCGTCCCTACCGCATCGGTGGCCACTCCAAGGGCGGGAATCTGGCGGCGTGGGCAGCGGTCCATCTGCCGGAGAAGCTTCAGGGCAAGCGCCTGTTGGCGGCCTATAACAACGACGGGCCGGGCTTCCACGCCGACCTGCTGGATACCCCCGCCTACCGGCGGGTGGAGGATCGGCTCCACACTTATATCCCGGAATCCTCCATCGTGGGGGTGCTGCTGGTTCACGCCGAGGACTACGACGTCATTGACAGCACCAGCCACGCCGCCATGCAGCATGAGGCACTGTCGTGGCAGGTGATGGGGAACCGGTTCGTGCATCTGGGCCAGCGCTCCCAGCTGGGGCAGATGTCCGACGACGTGCTGCGGGAGTGGCTGGACTCCGTGTCTCAGGAGGACCGGGAAGCCTTCTGCGACGCCCTGTACAGCATCCTCTCCATGGGTGGCCGTGCCAAGACCTTCGAGGATCTGCGTAAGGGCGGGTTCTCCGGCTGGGCGGCCCTGTGGAAGGAGTATGCCGGAGCCGATGAAAGAAAGAAGCAGATCCTGACAGAGATATTCGGGCGGCTGGCCATCGACGTGAAGGATGAGCTGATGAAGGCGGCGGGGCAGGGCCTGCGGTCCGCCGGACACGGCATCCGGACGGTAGGACAGAACCTCATGGGCCGCCGTGAACCGGATAAAACACAGACAAAATAGAGCAAGATAGAACGACCCGTCGGAGGAAACACAAAACCGGGCTTCGGCCCGCAAGAAAGGACAAGAAAGGAACAACGCCATGAAACTGAGCTTTTACGGAGCAGATCAATGTGTCACCGGCAGCTGCCATTGTCTGGAGGTGGGCGGCAAGCACATCCTCATTGACTGCGGCCTGCAGCAGGGCCGGGACGAGATCGATAACGCCAGCCTGCCCTTCCATCCGGGCCAGATCGACTATGTGCTGGTGACTCACGCCCATATCGATCATTCCGGCCGTATCCCTCTGCTGATCAAGCAGGGCTTTCAGGGCCGTATCCTCACCACTCGCCTGACGGCGGACCTGCTGGATATCATGCTTCAGGACTCCGCCCACATTCAGGAGAGCGACGCTGAGTATAAAAACCGCAAGAACCAGCGGGCGGGCCGCCCCATGGAGGAGCCGCTGTACACGGTAGAGGATGCCATGCGGGTGCGGGAATTCATGGATACCTGCGAGTACGGCCAACAGATCCACATCTGCGACGGTGTAGACGCCGTGTTCATCGATGCCGGCCACCTGCTGGGCTCTGCCAGCATCCGCCTGACCCTCACCGAGGGCGGCGAGACGAGGACCATCGTCTTTTCCGGCGATATCGGCAACGTGGATCAGCCCATCATCCGGAACCCCCAGTTCTTCACCGGGGCAGACTATGTGGTGATGGAGAGTACCTACGGCAACCGCAACCACACGGAGGTGTGGAGCTATACCGATGAGCTGGCCCAGATCATCGACGAGACACTGGGCCGGGGCGGCAACGTGGTGATCCCCGCCTTCGCCGTGGGCCGCACCCAGGAGCTGCTGTACTTTATCCGGGAGATCAAGGATAAGAATCTGGTGAAGTCCGTGAAGGACTTCCCAGTGTATGTGGACAGTCCTCTGGCCAAGCGGGCCACCACCATCTTCTGCGGCGACCTGCGGGGCTATCTGGACGAGGAGGCGCTGGCGCTGGTGCAGGACGGCACCCATATGTTCAACTTCCCCGGCCTGCACTTGACGGAGACGGTGGAGGAGTCCAAGCTGCTGAATATGGACCGCACCCCCAAGGTGATCCTGTCCGCCTCCGGTATGTGCGACGCAGGCCGCATCCGGCACCACCTGAAGTATAACCTGTGGCGGCCGGAGAGCAGCATCGTGTTCGTGGGCTTCCAGTCTCCCGGTACGCTGGGCCGTACCCTGCTGGACGGCGCTCCCAGTGTGAAGCTGTTCGGTGAGGAGGTAGCCGTCCGGGCCAAGGTGGTGAATTTCCAGGGCCTCAGCTCCCACGCCGACCACGACCATCTGGTGAATTGGATCAGCCAGTTCAAGGAGCCCAAGCCCCAGCACGTTTTCGTGGTCCACGGCGACCGGGAGGTGGCGCCGGTGTTTGCTCAGACGGTGACGCAGTTGGGCTTTGCCGCCCACGCCCCCCAGTATACGGAGTCCTATGACCTGCTGACCTGCCGCCAGCTGGAGGCAGGCTACCTGCCGGAGCGGAAGAAGCCCGCCTTCGAGGGCGCACCCCGCACCACGGCGGCCTATCAGCGGCTGGTGCAGCTGGGCGATGCCCTGCTGGGCCTCATTCGCCGCAGCAAGGGCCGGGACAACAAGACGCTGGCATCCTTTGCCGAGTCGCTGCGTAAGCTGATTGAGAAGTTCGAGTTTTAACGGCCCGCCGATGGCCGGATAGGAGGCAGCGTCCATGCAGATGGAGAGCTTGCCATGGTGCTTGGGCCAGCTGGGGCCGGTGCGCCCGCTGGGCAGCACCCTGCGCCTTCCCGAAAGGGAGGAGCGGTACGCCTTCGGCCTTACCACCAACCGCTGGTATCGCCAGATGTCCCTCCTGATCGCCATGCCGCAGACGCTCTCCGGCGAGCCGGTGGTGCTGCCGGATGGTCACCGCTGAGACCTGACCGCCCTGCCGATGGCCTCTGCTGAGACGTATGGCTTCCACCACGGTATTCTTCTCTGAATGCATGATTCCCACGGCTGGTTCACAAGCTGGCCGTGGGAATCCGTAATGCCCCCGGGTAGTCAATCTCGCAAGGAGTCGCCAAGTCACCCGTCGGAAATAAGAAGAAAATCCCCATATCAAAGGAGGGCCGCTATGCCCGCATTGGAGAAAAATCATATATACCGCAGTATCATCGAGGGCTACTCCAGCGAGGGACTGGGTGTGGCCCGCATCGACGGGCAGGTGGTGTTCGTCCACGACGCCGTCCGGGGCGAGGACTGCGACATTCTGGTGATGAAGGTGCTGAAAAACGTGGCCTTCGGCAAGCCGGTCCTGCGCCATAGCACCTCCCCCCACCGGCAGGAGCCGGATTGTCCCTACTATGGCCGCTGCGGCGGCTGCGACTTCCGCCATCTGGACTACGCCGAGGAGCTGTGGGCCAAGCGCCAGCGGGTTCAGGATGCCCTGACCCGATTGGGCGGCAGCGACGTGACCGTGGAGGAGATCTTGGGCGCCCCACAGCCCCTGCGCTACCGCAATAAGAGCCAGTACCCGGTGTCCGCCGACGGCAGGGTGGGCTTTTATCGGGCTCGCAGCCATCAGGTGGTGGAGGTGGAGCACTGCCTCCTCCAGAAGCCGCAGGCGGATGTACTGGCGGCGGCCCTGCGGCAGTATCTGGCGCAGTATCATGTGCCGGGATACGACGAGACCACCGGCCGGGGGCTGGTGCGGCACCTGTATGTGCGGAGCAACTGTAAAGGCGAGAGCCTTGTGTGCCTGCTGGTGAACGGCGAAAGCCTCCCCTACGAGACGGAACTGGTGGCCCTGCTGCGTCAGGCGGCACCACAGACCGTGGGCGTGGTGCTGGGGGTCAATACCCGCCCCGGCAACGCCATTCTGGGGGATCGCTACCGCACTCTTTGGGGGGAGGACGCCCTGACGGACGTGCTGTGCGGTCGGACGGTCCGGCTGTCGGTGCCGTCGTTTTATCAGGTGAACCACCCCCAGGCGGAGGTGCTGTACGGCAAGGCGCTGGAGTTCGCCGGTCTCACTGGTACGGAGCTGGCGGTGGATCTGTACTGCGGCGCAGGCACCATCACGCAGGTGCTGGCCCGGCAGGCCCGCCATGTCATCGGCGGCGAGATCGTGCCGGAGGCCATCCGGGATGCACGGGCCAGCGCCCGGCGCAACGGTGTGGAGAACGTGGAGTTTCTGGAAGGGGACGCCGCCGATGTGGCGGCAGAGTTGGCCCGGCGGCAGCTGCGGCCGGATGTCATCTGCGTGGACCCACCCCGGAAGGGATTGGTCCCGGAGGTCATCGCCTCCATCGCCGCCATGGCTCCCCGGCGGGTGGTGTATGTCTCCTGCGACCCCGGCACACTGGGCCGGGACGTGAAGCGCTTTGCCGAGCTGGGCTACCTCGCCCGCCGTGCCGTGGCCGTGGACCTCTTCCCCCGCACTCGCCATGTGGAGACGGTATGCTTGATGTCAAGGAGTTCGGGTTGATTTTTGAAAAACGGAAAGGGCTGACAACCAATCCGGCAACTCGACTATTTGGGGCGGTTGCAGGCAGCAGAATAGATGTGAAGGGAAATTTCGGTAAATCATAGTTCGCATAACTATACGCTATCGCAGCGGAAAGACTAATAATTGACAGGATTATTGCAAAATTGTATAGTATTATTCAAACAATCAATTTTGTTAAACCAGGAGTTTGACAAAGAGATGTATAGAGAAATGTATTGGACAGGCAGGAGATTTAATATGATTTCAAAAGCAAAGAAATATGTGGCAGTGTTACTGCTTTTTGTATGCGTGTCTATGATATTTTCTCCCCAGACTGTATATGCAGCCGAGGACAGTTCGCAGCATGAAACTGTCAAAGTCGGTTTCTTTGCCATGGATGGTTATCATGTGATGGACGAAGAAGGCAACCGCAGCGGGTATGGTTATGATTTTCTTCGGCTGATGGCCCGTTATTGGGATGTAGATTACGAATATGTCGGATATGATAAGAGCTGGGATGATATGCAGCAGATGCTTGAAGATGGCGAGATTGATATGGTAACATCTCCCCGCATAACACCGGAAAGAGAAGAAAAGTTTGATTTTTCACGTCCGATCGGAACCAATAATGGGATTCTGACCGTCCGCAGTGACAACAGCACGATTGTGGATGGCAATTACAGTACTTACAACGGTATGCGTGTGGCATTTTTGAACGGAAGCTCCGAGATAAAGAGTTTTGCGGGTTTTGCAGGCAACAAAGGATTTATATATGATCCATTTTATTTTGATACGACAGCAGAGATGGCGGAAGCTCTTCAGAGCGGAAATGTTGATGCTATTGCTGCTAGTTCTCTGAGAAAAACAAACAATGAGCGTATCGTGGATAAATTTGACAGCAGCGATTTCTATGTCATGGTTAAAAAAGGTAATACAGAATTGCTGGATGAGATCAATTATGCAATTGACCAGATGAATGCAGTTGAGGGTGACTGGAAAACGACACTTTATAATAAAAATTATGAAAGCATAGAAACTAAGAATCTGGAATATACCAAGAAAGAGAAAAGTATTATTTCACAGTATTCCAAGGACAACCCCCTTCATGTTCTGTGTGATCCGACCCGTTATCCATATTCTTATAACGAAAATGGTGAGATGAAGGGTATTATCCCGGATTACTTCCGGAGAATTGCAGACTATGCCGGGATTTCCTATGAGTTTCTTACACCTGCTACCAGAGATGAGTATATTGCCTATCAGAAAAATACGGAAACCACAGATATGAGCATCGATGCACGCCTGGAAACAGATAATTATGCTGAGACGAAAAAATGGGGGATTACTGCACCTTTCATTACGATGCAGATGGCAAGGGTGACACGGCGTGACTTTGATGGAAAAATTGATGTTGTTACGACTGTTGACCAGACAGTAGCAAATTCAATTGAAGATGCAATGGCACCCGGTGCAGAAAAACTGATGTGCAGTACCCGACAGGAAATGATGGAAGCTGTCCGTAAGGGTAAAGCAGATGCTGCCTTCGTCTACTATTACACGGCACAGGCGTTTGTGAACAGTGACACTACGGGCACCATGGCATATACTCTGCTGGAGCACCCTACATTCACCTACCGCATGGTGATTTCATCAACCGAGAACCATGCGCTGGCTGGTATTCTGACGAAAGCAATGTATGCCATGCCCCAATATCTTGTGGAAGATCTTGCAGCACAGTATACCACATACAAAGCAACAGAGCTTACACTTGTTGACTGGATCCGTCTGCATCCTGTTATTACTGTTTGGGTTCTTCTTATTTTTGGATGGCTGCTGAATACTATTGCTGTGACAATGGTGCGTCTCAATGCAAGAAAAAAAGCTCAGAAGGCGGCCCAGGAGAAAGCTGAGGAAATGGCGGAACTGGCAGAGCATGCACAGGCTGCAAACAAGGCAAAAACAGCATTTCTGTCACACATGTCCCATGATATGAGGACACCGATGAATGCAATCATAGGATTTACCGGTATTGCAATGAAAAACAATCCGTCAGACAAAGTGAAAAATTGTCTGGAAAAGATTGGTGAAAGCTCAGAGCATTTACTGTCGCTGATCAATGATGTATTAGATCTGACCCACATCGAAAGTGGAAAAATGAAATACAATCCGGTACCGGCGGATGTGAAAAACATTACAGATACTGCATTGGATATTATAAAAGGCTTTCTTGCGAACAGGGATATCAACTTTAAGATTCAGCGTGAAGATGCAAAGATTCCGAATGTACTTGCGGATCCTGCACGCCTGCGCGATGTGCTGGTCAATATTCTGAGCAATGCCGTGAAATACACTCCGGATGGAGGGACGATTACCTTTGAAGCCCGGTGTCAGGAAAAGGGCGGGGATGGATACATAAATATGCGTTACCGCATTTCGGATACTGGTATTGGCATGAGTGAGGAATTTACAAAAGAAGTTTTTGAGGAATTTGTACAGGAAGATTCCGGTGCGAGAACGCAGTACCACGGAGTTGGACTGGGGATGGCTATCGTAAAGAAGTATGTGGATATGATGGGTGGAACCATTTCCGTGCAGAGTAAAAAGCATGAGGGAACCACATTTACTGTGGATATTCCTTTGGAAATTACAGATCAGGAATGTAATAAGTCAGACACAGGTTTTTCGGAAAAGGTAAATCTTACAGGTGTGAATGTCCTTCTTGCGGAGGATAATGAACTGAATGCAGAGATTGCTGCCGTGCAGTTGGAAGAGCTCGGGATGAATGTAGAAAGAGCTGTGGATGGAAAGAATGCTGTTGAGATTTTCAGAAATCATCCGAAAGGCACATTTGATGTGATCCTGATGGATGTCATGATGCCTGAAATGAATGGTTATGAAGCGACAAAAGCAATCAGGGCAATGAATGACAGACCGGATGGAAAAAACATTCCTATTATAGCAATGACAGCTAGTTCATTTGCAGAAGATATTCAGGCATCACTGGATGCAGGAATGAACGCACATTTGTCAAAGCCGATTGTGATTGATGAAGTTATAAAAACGATTTTAAGGTATGTACATAATTGATTCGCAGAGGTTCCTGAATTAGTGGAATACAATTGACAGGAAGACTAAAGTTTGACAATGTGAGAGTGCTATGTTTCCGCAAACGGACAAAGAACCAGACATCAATCAGAAGGTATCGTGCCATGTGGAGACGGTAGTTCTTTTGTCACGGGAAACAAAAGCCGGATGATTATATTAATGTCACGATTGAACTTGATGATATGGATATAACATCTGCAGAGACTAAGGCAACATATGATGAGATAAAGAAGTATGTGGCTGAACATAATGCCGGAATGAAGGTTTCCAATCTGTATATTTCACAGGTAAAGAGAAAATGCGGAATTGAGGTTGGAAAGAATTATAATTTACCTAAAAATGAAGATAGCAGGCAGCCGCAGTGTCCAGAAGATAAAGAAAGTGCAATTGTGGAGGCACTGAAGTATTTTAAGATGATTCAGTCGAAAAAAGAGTCTGATAAGTCGGAATTTGCAGGTGTGATTGATGAGAATTGTAGAAGTTACAGAAAACAAAAAACAATATCTTGATTTGCTCCTGTTGGCGGATGAGCAGGAAGATATGGTTGACCGTTATCTCTATAATGGTAAAATGTATGTTCTTGATGATGACGGAGTGAAATGCGAGTGTGTCGTAACGGACGAAGGGAATGGAATACTTGAAATTAAGAATATCGCTACAGTTCCCCCATTTCAGCGAAAAGGCTATGCCAAAGCGCTGATTGAATTTCTTGTTGAAAAATACCGCAGACAATTTTCGATACTGCAAGTGGGAACCGGCGACAGCCCGTTGACGATACCCTTTTATGAAAAATGTGGCTTTGTACGCTCGCATACCGTGCCAAATTTCTTTACGGATCATTATGATCACCCGATATATGAGTGTGGTGTACACCTTGTAGATATGGTGTATTTGCAAAGACCTCTATAAAACAAATTCCGATTTGTATGTATGGTAAATCTAAACTGTATTTTAGCAATATTTCCTGAGTGGGGGCAGAAAGTGCCCCCACTTTCACTATTTGGGGGCGAAAAGCGCCACCACATATAATAAACAAAGGGTTCAAGGGAAAAATCCCTTGCTAGAACAGCATTTGGATGGAGACATCTCTAATGCGTATCTAGCCGTCAACCTAAGAAGTATCAAAGCAGCCTAAACAGCAGATGAATCATGCAACATTTCCTACTGGTTAAGTAAATTGAATAAAGCTTAAACACTGTTCAATGGTGCAATCTATATGAATCTGATATGCTGCGTATACAGAGCGGTCAACAGGTACGCCCGGATATTACGGATGTCTGACGGGTTCTTGTTCATTGCTTCCAGAACGTACTCTATGTGGCTGCTATTCAGCTTGAGAAAGCGGGACTTGACCACTTGCTGCGGCATATCCTCGCCGTTGATGCGGATGGTCGGAGTGGTAGAGCAGACAGCATAAAGGAGATGCTTGCTATCGCAGAATCATCAAGGCCGTGATCTACCGCAGAAAGAGAAAAGGCCGCAGCCTCCATAACAGAGGTTGCGACCAATTCCTCATAAGAAAATACTTCCTTATGAACGGAAACGGTATAGATGCGCCCGGCTTTTCGCCAGACGCATCTATACCGTTTCGTTCAAATGTCATAACTCAACACTATAGATTTTTTGAAATTTGCTTTAAAAAAACGTCGTATGACAGCAAGAAAAACTTGATGCACAGAACTCACTTGTCTTTTGATTCTTCAGTTGTGTCAGAGACTGCTCCTTCCAGCAGATCTGTCACTACCTGATTAAGCTGTGCGGCATTCTTAGCAGTAATGACCGGCGTGTCTGACTGGGACTCAATGTCTTTTCTGGTTCGTCCAGCCACCTGACCGCCCGCCTTGGCAACTGCCAAATTCTCTTGGAAGGTCGTTGGTTTGCGATCTCTTGAAAACTGAGTGGTAGTGGCCTCCGCCAGCATATTCAGTACCAGTTCCAGCGTCGTCATGTTATCACGAAGGTTTTCCTTTTTCAAGCCCTTCAGATTTTTGTACTGCCGGGTGGACATGCCAGACCAGGCTCGGGAAATCTCGTCCGTGAGGATGGCGTACTCTACGCCTTTCTGCACACCGCGGGCATCCCATTCATCCGTCAGTTCTTTACGGACCTGGATAGCCTGCAGCCGCTGATTGATCCACTCACGGCTGTAACCCTTCTTGAGATAGGTTTCCAGAGCGCGGTCAATGGTCAGCTCTGGGTCGATGGTCTCCTCGATACGCTCTCGACCGACCTGTGCCAGCCACAACTTGAACGGTTCTGCCTTCGGGGAAGGAATAGACTGGATGATTCGGAGAAGCTGCTCGGTATCGGCTACATCAGTCAATCGTTTTTTGCCATCCGAAGCGGTCATTTTCAACTGGTTACAAGCTGTAACCGTTTCATTTCCCTCATCCTTCAGGCGTTTCTTCGTTACCTTCCAGTAGTTACGAGCTGCCTGATAATCTGGCTGATCAGTCAGCACAGCTACCACATCAACGACGGAAAAGTACCATTCTTCCTTTTCCTCATCCCATGCGGTTCGAATACGCTTGTCTTCGAACAGTTGGATATTATCGTTTTGTGCCATTTGAATCACCTCGTTCTGTCATGAATTCTTTCAAAAGTCCTTGGCAGCCATCCAGCACATCCTGCCAGGTCGCCTCGAAGTCCTCGGTGTACCATGGGTCTGCCACATTGCCGGGATGGGCGGTGTGATCCATCAGGAGGGACATCTTGCCGACATAGTCGCCGCCGCAGATACGGTACATATCCCGGAGGTTGGCCTGGTCCATGCCGATCAGGAGATCGTATTCGTCGTAATCCCGATTTGTCAACTGCCGTGCGGCATGGCCTTCGCAGGAGATCCCATGCTCGGCCAGCTTGCGCCGTGCCGGAGGATAGACTGGGTTGCCGATCTCCTCCCGACTGGTAGCCGCTGATTCGATATGAAATTGCGATGCCAGTCCCGCCTTTTTTACCAAGTCCTTCATCACGAACTCGGCCATGGGGCTGCGGCAGATATTCCCATGACAGATAAACAGGATCCTCTTCATACTGCGTTCTCTCCGAAATCTCATCGTTGCCCTCATTATACCACACATCGATCTTTTCGTCGAGAACACTTTCCAGATACGCAGAATCCTCGATCATTCGCAGAAGCTCCGCCTTGGATAGATTCCGTGCTGTAGCCTGCCGGATGTACCAGCGGCGCTCCTCTGCGGGCAGCTCTGCCTCCATGATCACAACGTTCTGTGTCCAATTCAAGTGAAGCGCGTCGCCAAGCAGTTCCGGCGTGCCGCTGTACAACTGCCAGAAATCCCGCATCCGGCGCACATTGCGCGGAGAGAAGCCGGTCATATCCGGGTATTGTTCTTTTATGAACTCCGCAGCAGCTACCGCTGCACCCTTTTCCGAGTGGGCACAGACGGCCTTGCCGATTTCGCAGTACAGCTCCATCTGCGGCAGATCTGCTTTCATGACAGATTCCAGTGTGGCAAACATTGTGCTGTAGTCCACAGCCTTTCGGATATTCATAGTTTCTCCTTTCCGACGCACAGCGCCTGATTCAACGCTCAAGGCAGAGAAAAGCACGGTAACATCGCCGTGTTTTTCTCTGCCTTGACCTGTTTCAGATAACTTGTACGATCTGCTCCCAGAGCAGTATGTGCTTTTCATCAATGGCCCGGTTGTCGTGGTAATGGCCGAACAGCCAGTAGTGATAATGTGCCCTCTCCTTGACCTCCTGCAGGAAATCTGTGAGCGGGTCTGCCTCATTGTGGCGGTTTTCCATGAGAGCAATGCTGGTGGGAGCGCAGTGCGTGATAACATAGTCCACCGCCCAATCGACCTTGGCCAGATTTTTCCGTGCTTCAGCGTACTCCTCCTCAGAAGGCATCTCCTGCGCCCACCACGAAATGTGATTGATGCGATACCTCGCTCGGGGCTTTCTCTGCAGCATCAGGAGCTTTCGCTCAAAATCCGGAGCACCCGGTTCCAGAATGCCGTCCTCCGTATCATGGCTTTTTGCTCCGCCCATGGTGAAGAAGTGATAGCCTTCCAGCTCGAAGACCTGTCCACGCATCAGGTGCAGGACATGAGAGCGAATGCGGTGTACCTTGCCGCCGTGCCAGTCTTTCACCGGATATCGTTCCAGTGCGTCGTAGTTCTCATGATTCCCGCAGACGAAGGCCAGCGTGAACGGAAGACTTTCCAGCCAGTCCAATGCAGCCTCGTCACGGCCGTCTCCAAACCACACACCACCAAAGTCTCCGGCACAAATCACGATGTCCCGCTTTGTCATTTGTGCCTGCTCCGGGAAATATTTCGGCTTGAAGCGTTCAAAGTTTCCGTGGCAATCACCGGTTACAAAAATCATCTTTCCACCTTCTTTCAGTACATAATTTTCTGGCAAATCTCAATGCCACCCTTCAGGGTGACTGCGACCTCATCCTTGGATAGGATTTTTACTGTCTCCACCAGTTGGCGAACGGCGCTCTCGTCCCACTCTGTAATGTAGGGCGATGCGTTTTCCAATGTCTGTGCGGCATCCATGATGCGCTGATTGGCTTTTGCCTGTTCGTTGTTATTCGCAAGGATCCCGGAACGTCTTTCTTTCAGGAGGGTTTGCTCGTCCAGTATCTCCTTGAACTGACCGCCATAGGCAGCCGGGTCATCCGTGGCTTTTTCCAGCAGTGTTTGGAATTGCTGCTCCAGTTCTCTCAGCCTGCGTTCAATATCTCCCAGGCTCATCGTGCCGCCGGGGAATGGGATGATCTCCGTTTCCATGGCATCTGTGATCTGCCGAATCAAGCTATTCTTGTCGGCCATAGCTGTGTTCAGGGCTGCGAGGATCGCTTGCTGGAGTGGTGCTTCATCCAGTGTGGGCGAATTGTGGCAGTATTTCTTACCGTAGTCCAATCGGCTCACACAGCGCCACACGACTCGCTTTTCACCGTTTCGTGTCCATGTGCAGCGGCGATACAGGGTCCCGCACTCACCGCAGACCAACCGCTCCGAGAGCGCATACTTGCTGGCGTAGGAGGCCATCCCTGTGACTGCGTTTTTAGAAGGACTCTTTGCTGCATTCCGCCGTGCCATCTCCGCCTGTACGGCATCATACTTTTCACGGCTGACAATGCCCTCGTGGTGATTTTCAATGAGGTACATGGGAAGCTGGCCTGTATTCTTGATGGCCTTGCGGTTGATAAAGTCCTGCCGGAAGGTCTTCTGCATCAACACATCACCGCAGTATTTTTCATTCTGCAGGATGCTACGGATGCGGGAAATGGTCCACTCCGGAGAATCCTCGAAGCACTTGACGCCTTGCTGTTCCAGTTCCTCTTTGATCATCCGCAGGCTGGCTCCGGTGAGATAGCGCTCATAGAGCCATCGGACGATTTCGGCCTGTTCCGGAATGATCTCCGGCTGACCATCCTCACCTTTGCGGTAGCCGTATAGCTTTTTATATTGGATGCTGACCTTTCCGGCTTCCATGGCACGGCGTTTCCCCCATGTGACATTGGCGGAGATGGATTCACTTTCAGATTGGGCGAAGGCACCGGAGAGGGTGATCCGCAGCTCACTGTCCTCCTCCAGAGAATTGATATTTTCCTTCTCGAAGATGACTGCGATGCCAAGCTGTTTGAGCGCCCGGATATAGTAGAGGCAGTCCACCGTGTTGCGGGAGAAGCGGGAAACCGACTTGGTCAGGATCACATCGATTTTCTTCTGGCGGCAGTGCCGGATCATCCGCATGAAGTCCTCGCACTTCTTGGCCGAGGTTCCGGTGATGCCCTTGTCCGCAAAGATGCCAGCCATCGTCCAAGCGGTGTTGGACATGATTTTATCGGTATAGTACTCTTTCTGCACCTCATAGCTGTTTGCCTGATCCTCCTCTTTGGTGGAGACTCGGCAGTAAGCTGCCACCCGGAGCTGTCTGCGGGCTTCTGCCTGACGGGTGGCTTCCGGCTTGGCAGGGATCTTAATTACTCTTGGGGCATCCTCTTTCATTGCAGGTCGCTCCTTTCTATGACTTGCCCATTTTTTAATCGCAGTTTGACATTTTGGCGGGTCACCAGCACCTCGGACACGGTGCTTTTCAGAAGATCAGCGTTCAGTTCCGCCACGCATTCGAATGCGGAGAAGAGGTGCCGGAGGCGATTTGTTTCATATTCTTCATCCCCCAGCGCAGCATATTGCTCCGCCGCAAGCTGGAGGATCAGCCCTTTGGCGCTGTCCTCGTCGATTGGCTGCTGTTCCAGAGCATTATCCAGCGCCTCCTGCGTTTTAGAATGTAGGGCTGGCGCAGGACTGCGCTGATGCCGTATACAGTCCGGGCAATTTGCAAGGCCGTTGAGCAAATCGGTGACACTTTGTTCCACCCGTTCAGATGGCGGTGTTCCACAGAGCCTGCGCAGCACTTTTTGGGCGTCCGTCTTTTTCGGAAGATGCGGCTTGTTTGCGCGTTTTTCATTTGCCGCGATAAGCTGTTTCTCATCCATGAGCTTGGGATATCCTTTTTCTCCGATGTAACGTGTGTCCGCCAGAATACGGGCAATCATATTTTTATTCCAGAGCCGCCCTTCGTCGTATTGGATATCCTGATGGCGAAGCGACTCCGTCAACTCATTCAAGGATTCTCCTGCAATATATCGGAGGAAGATCTCCTGCACAAGTTTCGCCTCTGATTCCTGTATGACGATCTCACCCAGAGCCATCTTGTAACCGAAGGGCTGCTTCCGGTTTCCCATCACCGCACCGTCCTCTCTATGGACTCCCGCAGCTCCAGCCCATTTTTTAGGCAGAAGCGGACGGAGTCGTTGCTCTCTATGATAATTTTTTCAACGAGTTCACCGAATAGTTCCGCGTCAAAGCTGTCGAGGAATTCCGGCCCACCTTCCAGGATGTCTATCAAGTCTCGTGTTTGCAGGGCGGTCATGTCGCTCTCAGCATCCATCAGCTTTTCTTTTTCCAGCTTGGCCTGCTGGAGCTGCTTGGTCAGCTCATTGGTTTTGGCTATAAAAATGTCAGGATCAACAAGGCCCTGCTGCTTGAGGAAGGCCAATGTCTGATTCTGACTGGATAGATCTGATATTCTTTTATTCAGGGCAACGATGTCAGGACTCCAGAGCATCCTGCGATTGCGGATCAGCTGGAGGTTTGTAAGCATCTGTTCCAGAATGGGGATGCTCTGATGTTTCAGCTTGTAGTATAGGCGGCAGAAGGATGCATGGATCTGAGTCTCACGGATCGGCGTGATTAAGCAATCCCCCTTTGTGTCATGACTTGTGCAGCATAGATACCATTTGCTGTTAACATTTTTAAACCGCATCCGTGCGCCGCAGATACACCGGATTTGTGAGATGATCTCGCTGTGTACGGGTGCTTTTCCTAAACTGCGTTTTTTCCGTAGGACTTGAGCTCGTTCAAATAGCTCTGGAGAAATGATCGCATCGTTGCTCCCTGGCACAAAATACATTTCACGCTCACCATGATTGGTTTTCTGCTGCCTCGAGAGCATATCCGGCGTATACCTCTTTTGCAGAAGCGCATTCCCGGCGTAACGTTCGTTTTGCAGGATGTAATCTACCGCTTTATAATTCCATACTCGCTCAGTCAGGCAGCTGGCATTTAGGTCGTCTGCGATTTCTTGAGGATTTTTACCGGATAAATACTCATGGAAAATTCTTTGGACAATGTCTGCTTCCGGTTCATATACTTTGAGCTTTCTGCCATCAAGCCGAAACCCCCACGGGGCTTTACAGGTATTGAATTCGCCGCTTTCCATCCTGTGCTGATAGCTCCATCGCATATTACCCGAGATGGACTCGCTCTCTTTTTGAGCAAAAGCAGCGTAGATGGCGGTGATGAGTTCACTACTCACATTGACAGTATCGATGCCTTCACGCTCGAAACGGACGTTGACACCCAACTCTTTCAGTTCACGGATATTTTGAAGGCAGTCCTTGGTGTTGCGGGCAAAGCGGGAAATAGATTTGACAAGGATCTGGTCGACCAGGTCCCGGCGGCAGTCTGCCATCATCCGCTGGAAGTCATCTCGCTTAGCCACTGAAGTTCCTGTGATTCCCTCATCCGCATAGATGTCGACCATGCGCCATTCGGCCTTGCTTGAGATCAACTCCGTGTAGTAGCGGTTTTGGGCCGCAAAGGAATTGAGTTGATCCTCGGAGTCTGAGCTGACACGAGTGTAGGCAGCGACCCGCAGCCATACATTTTGAGGCCGCTCCGCAGGCTCGATCTTTATAACACGGGACTGCTTTTCTGCCAGTGCCGTTGCTCCGTCTATCAGCTTTTCATCCATGTCCGCTCACCTCCTTTTTGCAACACAAACACTACCACAACTGCATCCAAATAGCTACTGAAAGATGAAGAAAATCAGAGAAAAAACACGACTTCAACACCGCTATCCGCAGCGATCCGTGCGGCGATCTTTCTCAGTTCTTTTTCGGTGAAAATACCGCATTCCCGGAGCTTTCTGAGCAGGATGACGATTCCATAGTAATTGATGTTGGGGTCCATAGTTGTTCTCCTTTCTACATTTGACCATCTCTGCGGCACAAGCATGGGAACCGTCCAAGGAAGGGAAAGGCAGGAGAGAATAGCGTGGCCATCGGACAAAGGAAAGAAAAATGAATGTAAAAATGTTGAAGGGTGTAGACAGTTCCCATGCTTCTGCCGCAAGAGTGTGGTCGCTCCGGCAGCGGAAGCAAACGCTCCCGTCACCGGAGCGGCCAGAACTTTACGGTTTTGTTTGCCTGTATTCGACACTACTTCCCCAGGCAGGGCGGCAACTTGAACTGTGCGGGCGCACATCACGGGACTCTCACCCCTCCGAGGATCTCTCGAAGCTGCGTACAGGAGTATCATTATGGGCTGACGGGATCATGGCGGGGACAGCTTGCCAAGGCTGCCTTGGCCCGAGTGGGTATCGCTCTGCACCTTACTTGGCCGTCCTTTGATGCGGAGTTTTCCGCACAGGTGGTCTTGGCGCACTCGGCCTGACGCTGGCTCCGTCAGCTAATGTATTCAAGTTGCCGGATATGACCTGGGCGGTATTTTTCAAGGAGCAAAGCCGCTGATTTATCAGCAGCGGGGGGAGGTTCAAAGCCCTCTCACTCTATTAGCCGTTGAAAACACCGTTTGCACCAAACTTTTTTGTCATCTCAGCATCTTTTTCATTTTCTGCAAAATACGGATCTTTCGATTATGGATCGTCATTCGATGGATACCCATCATTTCTTCCAGCTCACGCTCTGAGCACTCGTCGAAAAACAGCGCATGGATCAGAGCCCGTTCTTCTTCGCTCAACTGATCCAGTGCGGCCCGCAAACGGCATAAATCGTCTTTCTTGATCACGGCATCCTCGACGCCTTCAGCATCGTCCGCAAACTGGCACTTTGCAGAATATACGAGTCGCTCCAGCGAATCCTCCTTGCTGGGGATATAACTCTCCGCCCCATTCGCGGCATTTTTCCTGCGCTGTTCGCTTTTCAGATCCACCTCCATGTATTTCATCTTGCGGTCGCTTTTCTTCAAGACTTCCAACACATCCGGGCGCTCTTTTAAGCAGGGATATATCTTCAAATAATCGACCCGATATGGGTCATTGTGATACGACATTTTCTGTCCTCCGTTTTTCGAGATTTGGTGGTGAAGCAAATCTCGAAAACGGAGGGCCACGGCAGCGTGGCAAAGGAGCCCCAAAATGCAAAAAAGCTCCCGGAGCGCAATGGTGCGAGTGGCGATACAGAACTTTTTGAAAAAGCCAGTAATATCAACGGTTTTCAAGGCGGACGAGTAGCAAATAACTTGTATATATCCCCTTTTTGGGCGACTGTTTTTCAGACAGCCGCCCTTTTTCTATACCCCAATTCAAGTGCCGTGATTTGGGTGGAAAATCTGCGTTTTCTTTCGCTGTGGCTTGCGTTCTGAACATGACGTGGGTGTTTTCCCATGCGAGAGGCAGCGGAGGCTCACAGACGGACAAACCGCTCAAAATCAACACTTTTCATTTTCACAGGAAGGAGGTGCGAAGATGGCTGTATTCCGTATCGAAAAGACCAGGGATTACACGGTCATGTCCAACTACCATCTGCGGGATATGTCGCTGTCGCTGAAAGCGAAGGGACTTCTATCCCTTATGCTGTCCCTGCCGGAGAATTGGGACTACACCATGAAGGGCCTTGCCCGTATCTGCAAGGACGGCATCGACAGCATCAGCGGCGGCATCCGGGAGCTGGAGGCGCACGGCTATCTGATCCGTTCGCGTGTCCGCAGCGCAAACGGGCAGCTCGGCTCTATCGAATACACCATTCTGGAACAGCCTAAAGCGCCGTCACCTACACAGAAAAAACCTATACGGGAAAATCCCGTACAGGCAAATCCAATGTTGGACGCTCCAATTCAGGAGAACCCCGCCCAATTAAATAAAGAAGAATCAAGTAACTATCCATCAAAGACAGATTTATCAATTACGCAAAAATCAAGTCCTATCCTATCAAGTCCCCCAGCCCCCAGGGAGCGGAGCGGGCAGGACGGGGTGCGAAAGCGGGAAAGCTATCGGGCATTGATCTTGGAGAACATCGAATATGACGTTCTCTCGCAGAACGTGCAGCTTGACAAGGACCGACTGGACGAGCTGGTGGAGCTTATGGTGGATACCGTCTGTTCCAACCGGGAGATGATCCGCGTGGCCGGGGACGACTACCCGGCAGAGGTCGTCCGGTCACGGTTCCTGAAGCTGAACGCCTCGCACATCGAGTATGTCCTTGACCGGATGCGGGAGAACACCACCTATGTCCGCAACATCAAGAAATATCTGCTGGCGGCGCTGTATAACGCCCCGGTCACGATGGACAGCTATTACACATCCCTTGTCAGCCATGACCTGTACGGCAGCGGAGATCGGAGGTGAACGCCTTGCAGGAAGAAATCACGCAGAAAACCCTTGCGCTTTGTGTGGAGGCCAGCAAAATGACCGCCCAGTTCTTGCAGCAGGCTATGAAGAAGGTGCTGGCGGATATGGAGAAGCACAAGAAAAATCCCCCACTCCGGCACGGCAAGCAGACGCTCCGGCAGCTTATGAAACACAACACCGGCGTTTCCAACATCGAGATCACGGATCAGAACATCCGGGCCTTTTCTTCCACGGCGAAGAAGTACGGCCTGGATTTTGCGTTGAAGAAGGACACCTCCGGGGAGCATACCCGTTACCTGGTGTTCTTCAAGGGCCGGGACGCCGATGTGATCACGGCGGCCTTCCGGGAGTTTTCCGCTAAAAACCTGAGCCGCGGGAAAGCCCCTTCCATCCGGCGCAAGCTGGAAAAGGCTCAGGAGCAGTCCAAAACGCAGCACAAGGAGCAGGAGCGCGGCGAAAAGGTCAAGACCAGAGAACGGAGCGTGGAGCGATGAAGGACAAACTCAAAAAATATCTTCTGCCAAACCTGCCGTATCTGTTCTTTGTGTATCTCTTTGATAAGCTCTGCCAGGCGGTGCGGCTGGCGCTGGGGCTTGACGCCTCGGAAAAGCTGCTGCATATCGGGCAGGGCTTTCAGACGGCCTTCGCCAGCTCCGCACCCAGCTTTCACGCGCTGGATATCTGCGTCGGCATCCTCGGCGCAGTCCTCGTCCGGCTGACGGTGTATGTCAAGGGCAAGAATGCGAAGAAATACCGCAAGGGTATTGAATACGGCTCTGCCCGCTGGGGCACGGCGGCGGATATCGCGCCCTACGTAGACCCCGTTCCCGATTGGAACATCCCTCTGACCAGGACGGAAAGCCTCACCATGACCAGCCGCCCGAAGCAGCCAAAGTATGCGAGAAACAAAAATATCCTCGTCATCGGCGGCTCCGGCAGCGGCAAGACGCGGTTCTTTGTCAAACCGTCTATCATGCAGATGCACAGCTCCTATGTCATCACCGATCCAAAAGGTTACAATATACCAAGATAGAAAAAGGTAGCGTTTTATCAACGCTAATTACATACAGAAGGGAGGCAAAACCGTGGCAAAGAAAGAAGAAATCAAAATCACAGCTCTATACGAGCGATTATCCAGAGACGATGAACAGGCTGGCGAATCGAACTCCATCCTAAATCAGAAAAAGTATCTCGAAGAATATGCCCGACAAAAGGGACTGAGAAATATCCGCCATTTCTATGACGATGGCTACTCAGGCACGAATTTCAACCGCCCCGGCTTTACCGCCCTGCTGGAAGAAATCGAAGCCGGACGGGTGGACACTCTGGTAGTAAAAGACCTTTCAAGGTTTGGCAGAAATTACCTGCAAGTCGGCTATTACACAGAGATTGTATTCCCGAAAAAGGGTGTTCGCTTTATCGCTATCAACAACAATGTGGATAGTGCCAATCCAACCGAAAATGACTTCACACCGTTTTTGAATATCATGAACGAGTGGTACGCCAAAGACACCAGCAACAAAATCAAGGCTGTCTTTAAGTCCAGAATGAAAGAGGGACTAAGGTGCAGCGGTGCTATCCCCTATGGCTACAAGCGTATCAACGGAGATAAGCAGACCCTTGTTGTGGATGAACCGGCTGCTGAAATCGTCAGAAAGGTGTTCCGTCTTGCCTGTCAAGGTATGGGCGTGACGGCGATTGCGGAACAACTGACCGAAGAAAAGGTGCTGATACCATCTGCATATACGGCAAAGTATTTCCCCGAAAATTGCAGAAACAGGAGCTTCAGCGACCCTTACCGTTGGAACGCAAATACGATTGGTCATATTCTGGACAGGCAGGAATATCTCGGTCATACCGTGTTGGGCAAATCCATCTGTGAGAACTTCAAGACAAAGCAACGCAGAGCCGCAACGCCGGAAGAACTGATGATATTCCCCGATACCCACGAAGCCATCATTGACCAAGACACATGGGACATTGCCCAGAAGCTCCGTGTTCGTGCAAAACCGAGAGCCGCAAACGGAACTTATTCCCACCGTTTGTCCGGCATGATCTATTGTGCGGATTGTGGTTCACGAATGGGATTCATCAGCCCCGAAGCAAGGCAAAGCGGAAAACATTATGATTCCGATTCTGCTTTTCAATGTGGCAATTATCGAAATCAGAACAATGAATGTGTTTCCCACTTCATTAAAACCTCTGCTCTGGAAGCGGCGATTTTGCAGGCAATCAAAGCGGTCAGCCAATATGTCATTGAGAACGAAGCAGAGTTTATTTCCCAGCTCAAGACCGTATGGAATGAGAGCAAATCCAAGTCAGCCAACAACGGACAGCAGGAAATTGACGAAGCCAAGAAACGAATGGCTGAACTGGATGCAAAGATACAGAAGCTCTATGACAGTGCCATCAGCGGTCTGTTGCCGGAGCGACAGGCACAGCGAATGATACAGCAGTACGATGAAGAACAGCTTATGCTGGAAAAACGAGTTGAGGAATTGCAGGGACAGATACAAGAGGAAGAAGTTGAGAAAATCGACACCAACCGCTTTATCGCCTTAGTCAACAAGTACCGAAACTGCGAGGAACTGACGGACACCATGCTCTATGCCTTTATTGACAGAGTGGAAGTCCACGAAGCCACAGGTGGTCGCACCGTTTACCGTCAGCAGAATATCGACATTTATTTCAACTTCATCGGCAACTACTATCCCCCTGTTGAAACTGTTTCCGAAGAAGAACGCATTGCCGCCATCGAAGCCGAGCAGTTGCGAAAGAAGCAGGAAAAGGCGAAACGAGCCGCAGAGGTTCAGAAACAGAAAAAAGCAGCATTGATGAAAGCTGTTGAAGCCGGAGACCCGGAAGCTATTGCTGAATATGAACGCAAACTTGCCTTGCAGCGTGAGCGAAACCACCGCAGACAGCAGAAAATCAAGGAAGCCAGAGAAGCCGACCCTGCCTATATCGCCCAAATGGAAGAAAAGGAACGCTTACAGCGAGAAAAGCTACTGGAAGCGGAACGCAAACGGACAGAACGAGCCAACAGGCAAAAGAAACTTTCCCGAAAGGAGCTGAAAGAAGCCGCCAAGACAGACCCGAAAGCCGCCGAGGAATGGCAAGCCTTGAAAGAAAAAGAAGCCGTAGCCAGACAGCGAAAAAAGGAGCGTGAGGAAGAACGCATGGCGGCAGACCCCGAATATGCCGCTATGATGGCAGAACGCAAGGCTGAATACACGAGGACAAGAACTGCCAAGCGACAGGCAGAGCGTGAAGCCCTTGTAGAGCTTGCCAAGACCGATGAAGAAGCAGCAAAGAAGCTGGCTGAAATGCGAAAGTATCAGAGCCAAGCTACTGTCAGAAGCTATCAGAAAATGAAAGCCGATGCAGAAGCCGGAGACCCCGATGCAATCAAACGCTATGAAACTACCCTTGCCAAACGCAGGGAAGAATATCACAGAAAGAAAGGTGCTTGAATATGGAACTGAATTTTATCAAATGTGGAGACTACTACATCCCCGACATCAAGCTGAAAAATCCGAATATCCGTCTTGGCAAGTGGGGACGGATGCGAAAGGAGTATCTGCGACTGGCTAATCCAGTCCTGTTCTCCGACATGGTGCTGAATGAAACTCTCTATGAGCATTGTGCGGAGATTGAGGAAACCGCCAAGAAGCGTATGGAAATCATCGTGCCACAGCTTGCAAAGGCATACGGCGTGACGGAGCAGCTCAAAGCCGAAAATCAAATCGAATGGGTTCGCCAGATGAACGCTTGTGTTGCACAGGCTGAGGAAGCCATCAAGGGCGAGCTGATTTACTGCTGAGAAAGGAGCGTGAATTTATGATTTTAGAAGCAATCTTCAATGGAGAGATTTATCCGGCAGAAACGGTAGTACCGAAATCAGAGAAGTTTCGGGAAGCAGGACAGGCAATCGCAGACATCATGCGATACTTTGAGCAGACATTGAGCAAAGAAGATTATGCGAAGCTGGATAAGCTCAATGACAATTTTGCAGACTGCCAGACTATGCAGACCGAGGAACATTTCAAGTATGGTTTTACAATGGGCGTTCTGCTGATGAAAGAGATATACGAACTGCCCGACTTTAAGTAAAAAAGTCAAGTGCAGAACCAACAATTTAATATCGTGAGCAAAGCGACAGGTATTTCTATTCTGAGTATCTGTCGCTTTTATTTTATCAACTATCAAGGAGGACTTTTGAATGAAAATGAACCTGAAGGAAATGAAAACCCTGTATACCTTTGGCTGTCCGAACCGTGAAGCAACGGTTGAGCGTTTGCGTTATGTAGCTGCCCTTACTCCTGATCCGGCGGCAAAGAAACTGTTCTATATGCTGTCGGTCAAGCTGAGTGACGAGAAGTGCGACAAATGGTATCGTCGTTTCTACTACAATCTGCGTTTGCAGATGCAGGAATACTACCAGCACAAGGCAGTCATTATGGATAGCTACTGGAATCATCACATGGAGAAAAGTTATGGCGAAGCTGACGAAGTATGAAAAAGAAACTATCATCCTCTTTAATGAGGGCGAGGACACAGCCAGTATCTACACCTACAATGCCAGCCTGCGAAAGCGACTGGCATTGTTCAGTAAAAAGCACCCCGATCTCTGCCGACTGGAAAAATCCCATGAGCAAGGCGGTGTGACTTATCTTCTGGACAAGTCCAGACTTTCTATCCGTCTGCAACCGCCGTACAGCGAGGAACGCAGACGAAAAGCAAGCGAGAACGCCAAGCAAAACGGTTTCAATAGCCAGATGGAATGATGTAGCATTTTGGGTTGATTTGCGGTCAAAATGTCGGGTCTGCACTTGATGTTTTCTTTGGCTGTTAGCTGAAAAATACAGATTATATGAGGTGTACAATGTTGAATTAGAAATACAGATATGATATACTTCGAGTAAGGACATAGTCCTGCAATTATAAATTATGTTCGGATGTCAATCTGGAATAGAACGAATTTTTAAGGAGCATCCAGAAGTGAAGCTATTTTTAGTCCATATGGCAGACGGAATTAGAGAAGATGGGTATTTACTGCCGTATAATGGAGATACCGGAGATAGATTATATGGAGTAAGAGAAAATGAATATGTAATTTGATAATGTGGAGGTAAAATTATGAATTCCAGAGAATTATTAAATGCGCTAAGTGTCGCTGAGCGTTTAAAAGATACGACAAGGCATTGCTATACATCGAAAGGAAGACACGAGAGTGTAGCAGAACATAGCTGGATGATGACGCTGATGGCTTTTTTTATGCGGGATGAGTTTCCAGATGTTGATATGGATAAAGTTATTCGTATGTGTATTATTCATGATTTGGGTGAATGCTTTACAGGAGACATTCCTACCTTTGATAAAAAGCAAGTGCATGAGGATATAGAAGAAAATTTACTATTTAACTGGATAGATACGTTACCGTCTTATTATGCAGAAGAAATGAAAGCTCTATATAATGAGATGACAGAAAGAAAAACTGTCGAAGCTAAGATATATAAAGCTATTGATAGCTTGGAAGCTTTAATTCAGCATAACGCTTCTGATTTATCTACATGGATTCCGAAAGAGTATAAATTAAATTTGACTTATGCAGATGACCGAGTGAGTTTTTCAGAATATCTTACTACATTACGACAAGCTATACGAGAGGATACACTTGCAAAGATAGAAAAATAGTTATAAGTATTGTCTAAGCCAAAGGCGATCAACCGTAAAAAGTTGGTCGCTTTTGTTTTATCCATTATTGCGAAAGGAGCTTGTCTATGAGTAAAGAAGAACTGGAAAAATTGGAGCGTGAGAAATATGTGGTCGAGCGAAAGCTGACCGCAGCCATGCACAAGGAAAAGCGATTGCAGAGCGAATTAAAGAGGTTGACCCGAAGTGAGCGAACCCACCGCCTTTGCACTCGTGCCGGAATGTTGGAAACCTTTTTGAAAGAGCCGACCACTCTGACCGATGATGATGTGATGGAGCTTTTGACTTTCATCTTTCACAGCGAAGCGGTTCAAAAGAAGTTGGATTTGCTGATTGCGAACCGAAAGGAATTGGGGCAGCCGAACGGGAGCTAAAAGACCCTTTTGGAAAAAGGGCGCAATTATACACCACCTAAAGGTTGTGCATTGCGTTCTGCCGAAAGCCCCTTGCAGGGAGCTGATGATTTCCGCAGTCTGCTCCAATCATACAGGGGAAGCTACACTTCCCCTGCGTTGGCTTTGCCAACTACCCCTTTGTGGACTTGCCGCCGGGAAACGATTGCAAGCAATCATTCCCCGACAGCAAGTTTATATTCCACCACCTGACCGCTGCTGAAAAGTATCGGTCATTTTTTTGCACCGAAAGGAGGTTCACACAAATTGCCAGTACCCCACTTCAATATCAAAATCACTCAGCGAAGCAAAGGCAACTCTGCGGTTGCCGGAGCTGCCTACCAAGCCGGAGAAAAGCTGTTTTCCGAGTATGACCAGAAAACCAAGAATTACACTTGCAAAAAAGAAGTGGTCTATACGGAAATCATGCTGCCCCCAAATGCTCCACCCGAATATGCAGACCGAGCAACCCTCTGGAACTCCGTTGAAGAAATCGAAAAGCAATGGAACTCACAGCTTGCAAGACGGTTTGTTGCCGCCCTGCCCAGAGAAGTCCCGATGGAGCTGTTACCGCAGATGGTCAAAGAATACTGCGAGGAACAGTTTGTTTCAAAGGGAATGTGTTGTGATTTCGCAATCCATGACCCCGATCCGCCGGGACACAATCCCCATTGCCATTTCATGCTGACCATGCGAGCCATTGATGAAAATGGAAAATGGATGCCTAAGAGCCGCAAGGTTTATGACCTTGACGAAAACGGCGAGCGTATCAAGCTCCCATCCGGCAGATGGAAAAGCCATAAGGAAGATACCGTTGACTGGAACGAACAGTACCATGCCGAGGAATGGCGGCATGGTTGGGAAATTGTTCAGAACAAATATCTGGAACTTGCCGGAAGTCCAGAACGGATTGATATGCGTTCCTATGAAAGACAGGGACTTGACATTATCCCGACAGTCCACATGGGAACGGCTGTCTCTGCGTTGGAGCGAAAAGGCATTGCCACCAACATCGGCAATCTCAACCGAGACATTAAAGCCGCCAACCGCATGATGAACGCTATCCGCAGCACTATCAAAAGTCTGCGTGACTGGATTGCTGACATTCTGGAAGCCACCAAAGAAGTCATTGCAGAAAATGAAGCGGAAAAGAAAAATGCTTCTCCGAACCTTGCCGTTCTACTGCGTGATTATCTGAATCTGCGAAAGGCAGAGCGTAGCGAATGGTCGAGATACGGACAGCAGAAAGGCACGACCGATGATTTGAAAACCATTTCCCAAGCGACCGTCTATCTACAACGGCATGAGCTTTTCACGCTGGAAGATTTGGACATTGCCCTGCAAGGGGTGAGTGAAAAGGCTACTGCCATTCGTGAAGATATGCAGAAAGCCGCTAACCGCATGAAAGCCATTACCGCCATTCAGACCGCCGTTGCTGATTGTGAAAAGCATAAAGCAGTCCATGACAAGTATATCA
Organism: Vescimonas coprocola; assembly: GCF_018408575.1. Taxonomy (NCBI): domain Bacteria; kingdom Bacillati; phylum Bacillota; class Clostridia; order Eubacteriales; family Oscillospiraceae; genus Vescimonas; species Vescimonas coprocola. The sequence goes on along the minus strand of NZ_AP023418.1, from coordinate 1,618,806 downwards.
AAATCGGCTGGAAAATCCGAAAGGAAGCCTATGTCGAAAGTCATAAGGACGAGCTGACCGCTTTTAATAAGGCATACCGCATTCTGAAAAAGCTATGAGGACGAATTTGTAAAAGCGGTGATCGGTCATTCCCAGCAGGCGGAACAGACAGACCGCAAGCTGAAGGAAAAGGAACTGAAAACGCTCCTTGCCCGTGATGAAGAATTGGACGGCCTCTTTGAACGTATCTATGAGGATAATGTTTCCGGCAAACTCTCTGATGACCGCTTCGCAAAAATGTCCCGGCGGTATGAGGACGAGCAAAAGGAACTGTCGGAGAAAATAAAAAAGCTCCGCTCCGAAATAGAGAAGCAGAGCAGCCGTTCCAAGACAACGGATATGTTTATCGGTCTTGTCCGCAAGTACACCAGAGCGAGAAAACTGACGCCCAGGATGCTGAACGAACTGATTGAGAAGATCGAAGTGTTCAATGCTGAGAAGATCGACGGCGTATGGGAGCAGCGGCTTCGCATCCACTATAACTGCGTCGGAACGATTGAGATTCCAACGGTGCTGCCCCTGCCGATCCCGGAAGTGTCCGTAAATACAAGAAAAGGCGTAGTCGTCAACTACGCCCCCTGTGAACTCGCTGTATAAAAAGCGAGTGTTCTTACAGCCTTTCAAATGCTATAAGAACACTCGCCATGGCTCCGGGAGCAGGACGCAATATTAGAATGATGGGCTGTCTGCGGCGCAGGAGGGCCGTACAGATCCGTACACAAGGGGCGCAAACCGGCCTTGTGGTGACCAACGGCGTAATATCGTCTCCTGTACAGCAAAAAAATCACCCGCCCGCATCATCTATCGGACGCATCCGATAACCAATGATAACGGGCGGGCAACCTCAACCGTGACCTGCTGGACAACCTGCTGTATGACTTTTCTATGACCTCAGCTGCAACCTGCTGCGCAGCCTCCTGTACGACCTCCTCCGTAACCTCTGGAGCAACCTACTGCGTAACCTCTGCTACAACCTCCGGAGCGACATTAAGCAGCTCTCATTTTATGTGCAAATACTTCTTGATGACCTCGGCATGCTCTAACGCCAGATAGGGCTTTGCCGCCGTATAGTAGGTCTGCGCCATAGAGAGATTTCCTTGGAATCCCATGGCGAGGATCGCATACATGTTCAGTTCGCTATCCTTCGGATCGAAGCGCAGAGCATCAATGGCCGTCTTTTACGCCAGAATATAATCCTTGCACTCCATCTTCAGGCAGACATATCCCTTGGTAATCTGCAGGTACAGGGACTGATAGTACATGGACAACTGCATCAGCCACAGCTCATGTTCACATCTTGGGAGTAACTGTCCTTTATACATATCGACTGCGCTGTGGTAGAGGGAATGCCGCATATCCGGGTTTTCTTCTGTTTTCAACTGAATGCAGGCATCCTCAAAGCGGTCGAAATCCGTATGGATATTGAAGTTGGGATTGATCTGGAATGTACCATTCTTCCCGATGACCAGCTTGTCGAGCCCGATGACGGAAAGAGTACGCCGCAGGCGGTAAACGATATTATTGACGACCTTATATGGCGAATCGAGTTCGTCGTATGGACAGATGATCTCTGCCAGTGTGTCAACAGTGAAATTCTTTTTGTGGTTCAGAATGAGATATGCCAGAAGCAGGTAGCACTGGTCCGCCTTGATATCCTCTCCAGTCAGTGTTCCCTTGGGGCTGATGATCTCCATACCTCCAAAGAAATTGATATGGACATCCTCCGGATTGTATTTGGAGGCTTTTGTTGCTGCCAACAGGGACTGCTGCTGTTTGATTTCGTTGAGTTCCACAACCACTGCATAGGAGGCGATGAATAGGAAAACCGGGTCATCCGTGTAGCGGGTCGGATCGTCCACGGCAATGAATCCCTGATTAATCCGTTTGGAGAATGGTGCCGCCAGCAGTGTAGTCACCCCATACTCCCGAAAGAAGGCTGCCTCATCTGGATAGACTTTCTCTAATCTCTGCAAGTCAGAAATCACGACCGGTTTATTGGCCCGAAGTGCTTTCCTCCATCTCGGGGACTTCTCCATGGGCAGGCACTGGAGCATATCCCTTTGCGCCGGCACACCATCTTTGCACCATTCGTAGGTAATGACGCCGATTCCCAGATCCCAGTCAGCTTCCACCACAGAGGCTCTTGATGCGCCATAAAACTCAGCTGCACCTTTCAGAAGGCCACTGATGATAGCGTCTGAATCCTCGGTGTTTCGCAGACTGGCCTCCAACACGCTCATCCCACGGTGGAATGCACTGCATTCCAAAAATGGTGTGTTTTCCTGCATGATTTCGTTGCTCATGGATACGCCTCCTTTGATCTGTAAAAAAATACAGAGACTGTCCAATGTAACTCGGGCAGCCTCTGCTGTGAGCCGCACAGTATGGCTGAGCGGTTATGTACTATACGATTGTCTTGATGAATGCAGCAAGCGCCTCGCGCTGATCCTCCTTGAGAGCCGCAACACTATCATCTAATTCACTCTTGGTGTTAGGTGAATTTGCCGTATCGTTCTCCGTAAAGAACTGCGCCAGTGTAATCCCGCAAGCGTCACAAATCGCATTTACCGTTGGCAGGGATGGTTGATTATTTCTTTTGAAGATATTGCTGATCGTTGTCTGCGACAGGCCGGATTCCTGCGCTAATCGATAAATAGTCCATCCACGCTCGACCATCAGCTGCCGGATTCGGTTTTGTGCATTGAACATATATACCACCTACTATGTCATTAGTTTACACCTCATTTGATTATCCTTGTAGAACTCATCAGTATGGTATATGGTAATTAAATGATGTGTACTTTGTGGTGATATACTATGCAATTCCGGCGTATTACCCAGAGTTAGAACTGCAAATTGTTTTTCTCTCAGGTTTCAATGCAAATCACCTCTATAAAGCAAAATCCCGCAAGGCATGGATTATACACCGATGCCTTGCGGTTTCTCTGTACTTACAAATATGTTATTTCAGGGAATGGTCACTCACGGGTCAGCCGACGAATATTGCCGATGATGAGCATTAAGTCATCGTCATTCAGCTTTCGCAATTCTTCAATGGCCGTTTGCAGGAGTGCGGGATTTTCTTCGGATTCATCGAAGAATTGGCTTGGTGTAATATCAAAATAGTTGCAGATTTGAAGAAACTCTGCCATAGGTGGCAACGATTTGCCAGAGGATATGTTATAAACATAGCTTCTGCTATGCCCGAGATCATAACTCATTTGATATTCAGAGACACCCTTTTTTAATCTCAGCTGAGTAATTCGATCACGCACGAATTGTGTTTGTTTATAGCGTATCAAAAATGTTTTAACCCGCATTGCATTGCAACAAAAAAACGAGTGCCACGGGCACTCGTTCAGGCGTCGCTTCTTTTCGTGAAGTATCTAACTTGAGGATAGCTCACATGTTGCTTTCGACTCCGACTATCAGCCAACATCTACATGAGGATAGAAATTGCAGCGGCTTTTGAAAAGAATATTGCTTTTTCCTGTCTAAAGCGTTATAATCGGTATATACCGAAAACAAAGGGGGCGTGTTCATGCCAAGACCGCCACGGTGCCGTCGGATTTGTGGAGCACCACAGGTCGATACATTCTGCCCCAACGGGTGCAAGGATACCGAGCCGATCCTGCTGACGCTGGACGAATACGAGGTCATTCGGTTGGTTGACCTGGAGCGGCAAACCCACGAGCAGTGTGCCGCGCAAATGGACATTTCACGCTCTACCGTGCAGGAGATTTACGAAAGCGCACGGCGCAAGATCGCAGCGTGCCTTGTCCACGGGAAACCGCTGCACATCACCGGGGGAAACTACCGCATCTGCGGAGGGCAGGAGGCGACCCGCTGCGGCCGCTGCGGCCGGATGCAGAGAGCCAACACAGAAAAATCCAACAAAAAATGCAAAGGAGATTCCATTATGAAAATTGCAGTCACCTATGAAAACGGTCAAATTTTTCAGCATTTCGGCCACACCGAACAGTTCAAGCTTTATGAAGCAGCGGACGGCAAAGTCATCCATGCGGAAGTTGTTGATACCAACGGCAGCGGTCACGGCGCACTGGCAGGTTTCCTGATGCAGCACGGTGTGGACACTTTGATTTGCGGAGGCATCGGCAGCGGTGCGCAGGCGGCTCTGGCCGAAGCGGGCATCAAGCTCTACGGCGGTGTCAGCGGGGACGCTGACGCAGCGGTGAGCGCATTGCTCAGCGGAAATCTGGGCTACGATCCCAATGTTCACTGTGACCACCATGACCATGCGCACGGCGAAGCTGGTCACACCTGCGGTGACCACGGCTGCGGCAAGCATAGCTGCCACTGATATGGAACGCACACTGACACAACTTCCGTTCTGGTCATCCTTGACCGAACATGAAATGGAAACGCTACGCCGAAGTGCCTTTGTCCGTCATTATGAAAGGGGTGCATTCGTACGCAGCAGCGACAACGAATGTCTTGGAATGCTGTTCGTCCTTTCCGGCGAGATTCGCACCTATCTTCTCTCCGAGGAGGGGCGGGAGGTAACGCTGTTCCGCCTGTATCCGGGCGAATTATGCGTGCTTTCTGCCTCCTGTGTAATCAGTCAGATCACCTTTGATACGCAAATGACCGCGGGAATGGATACGGAGGTTCTGGTTATCCCCGCAAATGTCATTGCTGCGCTCAAGGGGAAAAATCTATATGTCCGCTGCTTCCTCTATGAGTTGGCAACGAAGCGGTTCTCTGATGTGATGTGGGCGATGCAGCAGATCATGTTCAAGGGTTTGGATCGGCGGCTGGCAGAATTTCTTCTTGCCGAAGCGGAGCGTACCGGCTCCGATACCATACGCATGACCCATGAGCGGATCGCCCAGCACATCAGCTCGGCGCGGGAGGCGGTGGCACGGATGCTCAAAAGCTTCTCGGAGGACGGACTGGTGGAGCTAAGACGAGGCGCAATCACGCTGCGGGATACAGGCGGATTGAATCACTTAAAATGAAAATATTGTTTTTAACACGAATCCGTATTATAATGTGAGCAGAAAAAACTGAAAGGAGCATCGACCATGAAAGAAACAAAATACGCAGGTACTCAAACCGAAAAAACCTGATGACTGCCTTTGCCGGTGAGTCCGAGGCACGCAACAAGTACACCTATTTTGCATCCAAGGCCAAGAAGGAAGGCTACGAGCAGATCGCGGCGTTGTTCCTCAAAACCGCTGATAATGAGAAGGAACACGCCAAGCTGTGGTTCAAAGAGCTGAACGGCATTGGCGACACTGCTGAAAATCTTCTCGCCGCCGCTGAGGGCGAGAACTACGAGTGGACGGATATGTACGACGGCTTTGCCAAAACCGCCGATGAGGAAGGTTTCCATGAACTGGCCCAGCGTTTCCGCCTGGTAGCCACCATTGAAAAGCACCATGAGGAGCGCTACCGTGCCCTGCTGCACAATGTGGAGATGGCGGAGGTCTTCGCCAAGAGCGAGGTCAAGGTGTGGGAGTGCCGCAACTGCGGTCACATCGTCGTGGGCGAGAAGGCCCCGGAGGTCTGCCCGACCTGCAACCATCCCCAGAGCTACTTTGAAATTCACGCGGAAAACTATTAAAGAGAAAAGGAGAACGAATCATGGAGCAGAAGTTTTACATTTGCAAGCATTGCGGCAACATCATTGCCAAGGTCAAGGACACGGGCGTTCCCGTCATCTGTTGCGGTGAGCCGATGAGCGAGATCATCCCCGGCACCACCGACGCCGCCGTGGAGAAGCACGTCCCGGTCTGGACTGTGGAAAACGGCATCGTCCATGTCAAGGTCGGCTCCGTGGAGCATCCCATGCTGCCGGAGCACTACATCGAGTGGGTGTCCCTCCACACCAAGCAGGGCAACCAGCGTAAGGAACTGCATCCCGGCGAAAAGCCGGAGGTCTGCTTCGCTCTCTGCGAGGGCGACGAGGTCGAGGCGGTCTACGCCTACTGCAACCTCCACAGTCTGTGGAAAGCGTGATCGTTCCGCGCATGGTATCTTAGAACCGACATAGAGAACTGAATGTCATGTATTGCAGGCAGGAGGCAAACAAGTCATGAAAGCACATAAATATTGGTCAATCGGAGCGGTAATTACCATGTTTGGAACTTTTTGCACTGGATATAAAGGCTCAAAAACAACGCATAAGTACCTTGCGCTTAGTTCCTTGATCTGCATGGTTATGGCAGTATATACGGGTCATAAAATGATTTCAGGGAATAAGAAAACAAAGAGAGTAAAACAAGCGGAAGCTGTGGATATTCTTTGAGTAAGATAGGAATCGTTATTGTTTCTGATGACGATAAAGTCGGGCTAATGTTGTGTGCGAAATAAAAAACATCAAAGGAGAATTTCATTATGAAATATGTATGTGATGTGTGTGGTTGGGAATACGATGAAGAAAAGGGCTATCCGGAAGGCGGCATTGCACCGGGTACAAAATGGAAGGATATTCCGGATGATTTTGAATGCCCCTTATGTTCAGTTGGCAAAGATCAGTTTTCTGCGGCTGAGTAAAGAAGTACAACAGGACCTATAAATAAAGAGCTGTGAAGCGGTATCTTACATACTGCTTCACAGCTCTTTTGGGTTTGTACAAAAATTTCCGTAATGTGACCTCGTCACAGAAAAATGCTTTGCCATGCGGTATGATAAAGCCACGATAAAGAAAGAGGTGGCGAACATGAAAATCAAGCTCAATCCCGATCAGGAGATTGTCAATACCATCCGGGAAGGACTCAAGCGCACCGGCGGATACTGTCCCTGCCGCAGAGAACGCACAGAGGCAACCAAATGTATGTGCCAGGAGTTTAAGGATCAAATTGCAGATCCGGGCTTTGAGGGATTCTGCCACTGTATGCTCTATTACAAATCCTTGCAGGATTAAGGGAGGAACACTATGCTGTCAAAGAAACTGGCTTCCATAGATAAGACGCGGTGCGTCGCCTGCGGCGTGTGTGAAAATACCTGTCCACTGGGGGCTGTCAAGGTGCGCCGCGGCTGCTACGCCGCCGTGGAGGCGGAACGATGCGTAGGATGCGGCAAGTGCGCAAAGCTCTGCCCCGTCGGCTGCATTGAGGTGAAAGTGAGGGCTGACGCATGAAAGCAAAGCATTGGTACGATTACCTGTGGGTATATGCCATCATCTATTTTGCACTTGGCTTTTTCAACATCCTGTTTGCATGGCTGGGCATGATTGATTTTCTTCTGCCGCTGTTCTTAGCTATCTTTGGCGGGAACAAATTCTTTTGCAACCACCTCTGCGGACGGGGTCAACTGTTCAGCAAGCTGGGGACAGACCTGAAATGCTCCCGCTGCAAGCCCACGCCCCGCTGGATGTCCTCCAAGTGGTTCCGCTACGGCTTTTTGATCTTTTTCCTGACGATGTTCGGCAACATGGTGTTCCAGACCTATCTGGTCGCTGCTGGTGCTGCGTCCCTGCGGGAGGCCATTAAGCTGTTCTGGACCTTCCGTGTGCCGTGGGGCTGGACTTACACAGCCGGGACGGTCGCTGATTGGGTGGCGCAGTTCAGCTTTGGCTTTTATAGCCTCATGCTGACCTCTCTGCTGCTGGGTCTGATCGTTATGGTGCTCTACAAGCCCCGCACATGGTGTGCGTTTTGCCCGATGGGAACCATGACGCAGGGCATTTGCAAGCTGAAAAACAAAGAATAAACAAAGATAACAGAAAGGAGCCGTTCTCATGGCTGAACTGAAAATTACTGCTGCGAATTTTGAAAACGAGGTACTGCGTTCCGACAAGCCCGTCCTGCTGGATTTCTACGCGGACTGGTGCGGACCATGCAAAATGCTCGCTCCCGTGCTCCACGAGATCGCTGAGGAAAGCACCGGTGCCCTCAAGGTGGGCAAGGTCAATGTGGACGAGCAGATGGAGCTGGCAATGCGTTTTCAGGTATCCAGCATCCCGATGCTGGTCGTATTCAAGGACGGGAAAGCCGTGGCCAAATCGGTGGGCTATCGGCCTAAGCCGGAGATCACCGCCATGGTGGAGGGCGCAAGATGAAAGTTGTGATCGTAGGCGGTGTGGCGGGCGGTGCTTCTGCCGCCGCCCGCATCCGCCGTTTGGATGAACACGCCCAGATCATCATGATCGAGCGCAGCGGCTACGTATCCTACGCCAACTGCGGCCTGCCGTATTATGTGGGCGGTGTGATCGTGGATCGGGAAGAACTGACGCTCCAAACTCCGGAGAGCTTCTGGGACCGCTTTCGCATGGATGTGCGGGTACGGCAGGAAGTAACTGCGATCAATCCCGCTGAGAAGACCGTTACCGTCCATGCACTGGACAGCGGGAAAATCTATACGGAAACCTATGACAAACTGCTCCTTGCCCCCGGCGCAAAGCCGACAGTTCCTGCGCTTTCCGGCGTCAGCAGTGAGCGTGTTTTCACGCTGCGCACCGTGGAGGATACCCTCCGCATTCGGCGCTTTGTAGAGGATCAGAAGCCGAAAACCGCTGTTTTGGCTGGCGGCGGCTTTATCGGTCTGGAAATGGCGGAGAACCTTGTGGAGATGGGCGTTTCCGTCACCATCGTTCAGCGACCCAAGCAGCTATTAGCACCACTGGATGCGGATATGGCGAGCTTTGTCCATGCGGAAATGCGCAGACACGGCGTGGCTCTGCGGTTGGGTGAAACCGTCACCGGATTCCGGCAGGACGGAGATTCCGTGCTGACCCTGTTGGAAGAAAGTGAGCCACTGCGCTCCGACATGGTGCTGCTGGCCATCGGCGTCACGCCGGACACCCATCTGGCAAAAGAAGCCGGACTCAGGCTTGGTATTCGTGGCAGCATCGCTGTCAACGAGCGGATGGAAACCTCCGTGCCGGACATCTACGCTGTGGGCGATGCTGTGGAGGTCACCCATTTCGTGACCGGCCAGAAAGCGTTGATCTCGCTGGCAGGGCCTGCCAACAAGCAGGGACGAATTGCTGCTGATAATATTTGCGGCGGAAGCAGCCGCTTTACCGGCTCTCAGGGCTCGTCTGTTCTGAAGCTGTTTGGCTTGACAGCGGCCTCTACGGGGATCAATGAGAAGGTAGCGCAGACAGCAGGGATCGCTTACGACAAAGTCGTATTGTTCCCAGCATCCCACGCTGCCTATTATCCCGGCGCACAGTCTATGGCAATGAAGGTGCTGTATGAAAAAGAAAGCCTGCGGCTGCTGGGTGCGCAGATCGTTGGCGGCGAGGGCGTGGACAAGCGCATTGATGTACTGGCAACGACCATTCGCACAAAAATGACAGCTTTGGAACTGACGGAGCTCGATCTTTCCTATGCGCCGCCCTATTCCTCTGCCAAGGATCCGGTCAATATGGCCGGTTTTATGATCGAGGATTTGGAGAGCGAGAAAGTGCGGCAGTTCCATTGGAATGAGGTTGAGGAGTTGCCTTGCGATGGCAGTGCGACGCTGCTGGACGTCCGCACGGCGTGGGAGTATCAGCGGGGCCATCTGGATGGCTTTCGGAATATTCCCTTGGACGATCTGCGGGAGCACTTGGACGAGTTAGACCGGGACAAGCCTGTCTATGTGAATTGCCAGACAGGGCTTCGCAGTTATCTGGCCTGCCGGCTTTTGACGCAGTATGGTTTTACCTGTGCCCATCTCTCCAGCGGATACAGCTTTTATCAGGTCGTAACAAAAGAGCAGCAGACAGCGCGGAGCGCCTATCCCTGCGGAATGGAGAAGCTATGAGTGAAAATCTATTTGGCTTGACGGTTGCGGCGGATAAAGGCTTGGATGATCTGCAATGCCAGCGCCTTTTAAGCGAAAATCGCAGGTATCAGGAAGTCATGCTGCAATACCGCTGCGCACTGAAAGCACTTGAAAGCAGGTTGGAAATTCTGAACGAAGAGTTTTCATTGCAGCATGACCGCAATCCGATAGAAAGTATGAAAAGCCGCTTGAAGTCGCCGTCCAGCATTATGAATAAGATGCAGAAGCGCGGACTTTCTCTGGATTTTCCGACCATGCAGGCAAATATCATGGATGTTGCCGGCGTGCGTGTGATCTGCTCTTTCGAGGAGGATGTGTTCTTTTTGGCAAAGTGCTTAAAAGATCAGTCCGACATTGAAATCATCACAGAGAAAGATTATATTTCACACCCTAAGCCAAATGGCTATCGCAGTCTGCACCTGACGATCCGGTTGCCGGTATTCTTTGCGGAAAAAGAGATCCATGTGCCGGTGGAGATACAACTCCGTACAATCGCCATGGACTTCTGGGCAAGCCTTGAGCATACCATCCGCTATAAGAAAAACGTGCCGATAAATGCTGAAGTCGAAACTGAACTGAAAGAGTGCGCCGATTCCAGCAGAGAGTGGGATGGTAAGATGGAACATTTACTGCATATCATAACATAATGGGTCGAATAAAAGTGACAAGTACGCTCTTTGTTGCTTGTTTCGTGTGTACAGCTTGGGCTTGTCGGGGCTCACAGCGGTCGTCCGCCTTGGGTGGGTGATCGCTGAGAGCCCCAACCGATTTCTCTGTTTTCTGGTTTTCAGTCATAGTCTTTTCTGCTTTCGGCGGGCTGCCACGGCACAGCTTTTTCGGCTTCTATAATTGGAAGGAACATGGCTTTTCGCTGAATGGAAAGCGAAGCTGATCCGGGCTGGGGCGGTCTGTGTAAAAGCGATATTTTTTTGGAAATTATCTTGACAAAATTTATCAAGATTGATATGATGGCAATAACAAGCAAGCGAAAAGAGGATGCGGAGCATGATCATCACCAAAGAGACGGACTACGCACTGCGCATTTTGCGGGTGCTGCTGGACGGGGAGAAGCATTCGGTGGCCGAGATGTCGGAAACGGAATTGATCCCCAATCAGTTTGCCTACCAGATCCTGCGCAAGCTCTCCGCCGGCAATTTGGTGCGGGTGAGCCGTGGCGCTCTCGGCGGCTGCGAACTGTCCTGCGACCTGGATGCGACCTCCCTCTACGATCTCATGGGGGTCATGGGGGAACGGGGCGTCCTGTGCGCCTGCATGGAGCCGGGATTTGAGTGCCGCTGGCAGGACGAGCACGGGCGGTGCGCCATCCACTATCAGCTGGCGGCCTTGCAGCGAAAGCAGGACGAGGCGTTCCGCGCCGTGAGCCTGCGCAGGCTGCTGACCGGCGGATCCGATCCCCAAGATACAAGCGAGCTGTAAAATTTTAAGAGGAGGTACCCGTATGCTGTTTCAAACCACGGCGGCGCACGAAGAGCTGCGCGCGAAGATCCGGAGCTTTGCGGAGGAGGAGATCAAGCCCCTCGCATTTCTGATGGATCAGAACAATGAGTTTCCCGAGGAGGCTGTCAAGAAGCTGGGCAAGCTGGGCTGGATGGGCATCCCCTACCCCAAGGAGTACGGCGGCGCCGGTCTGGACGCCCTGAGCTACGCCATCGCGGTGGAGGAACTGGCCCGTGTGGACGGCGGCGCGGGCGTCATCCTCTCCGCCCACGTCTCCCTCGGCTCATGGCCTATTTTCGCCTACGGCACCGAGGAGCAGAAGAAGAAGTATCTGATCCCGCTGGCCAAGGGCGAGAAGATCGGCGCCTTCGGTCTCACGGAGCCCAACGCCGGATCCGACGCCGGCGGCACGGAGACCACGGCGCTGGATAAGGGGGATTACTACCTCCTCAACGGCGGCAAGATCTTCATTACCAACGCCCCTAAGGCGGACACCTATGTGGTTTTCGCCGTCACCACGCCGGACATCGGCACCCGGGGCATCTCCGCTTTCATCGTGGAGAAGGGCTGGAAGGGCTTTGCGTTCGGCGACCACTATGACAAGATGGGTATTCGCTCCTCCTCCACGGCGGAGCTGATCTTCAACGACGTGAAGGTCCCCAAGGAAAACCTGTTGGGCAAGGAGGGCGAGGGCTTCAAGATTGCCATGTCCACGCTGGACGGCGGACGCATCGGCATCGCCGCGCAGGCGCTGGGCATCGCCCAGGGCGCGTTTGAGCACGCGTTGAGCTATTCCAAGGAGCGTATTCAGTTCGGCAAGCCCATCGCGGCCCAGCAGAGCATCGCCTTCAAGCTAGCGGATATGGCCACCAAGCTGCGCTGCGCCCGGTTCCTCATCTACTCCGCGGCGGAGCTGAAGGAGCAGCACGCACCTTACGGCATGGAGTCCGCCATGGCGAAGATGTACGCCTCGGACATCGCGCTGGAGGTCACCAACGATGCCTTGCAGATCCACGGCGGCAGCGGCTTCCTCAAGGGCATGGAGGTGGAACGGGCCTACCGCGACGCCAAGATCACCACCATCTACGAGGGCACTAACGAGATCCAGCGGGTGGTCATCGCCTCTCATCTGGTGGGCAGACTGGGCAAGAGCTCCGGCGGCGAGAGCCGTTCGGCGGCCAAAAAGCCTGCGCCCATCACCGGCATCCGCAAAAAGACCATCTTCCGGGAGGGGGACGCCGCCCAGCAGGTGGCCGACCTTGTGGCAGCACTGAAGAAGGACGGCCACGACTTCTCCGTGGGCATCCCCATGGATACGCCCATCCCGCAGGCGGAGCGGGTGGTCTCCGCGGGCAAGGGCATCGGGGAGAAAAAGAACATGAAACTGGTAGAGTCGCTGGCAAAGGCCGCCGGCGCGGCCATCGGCTCCTCCCGTCCCGTGGCGGAGACCCTCAAGTATCTGCCGCTGAACCGCTATGTGGGTATGTCCGGGCAGAAGTTTACCGGCAATCTGTACATCGCCTGCGGCATCTCCGGCGCGTCCCAGCACCTCAAGGGTATCAAGGATGCCTCCACCATCGTGGCCATCAATAAGAACGGTAACGCGCCTATCTTCAAGAACTGCGACTACGGCATCGTGGGCGATGTGATGGAGATTTTGCCCTTGCTCACCGCCGCACTGGACAGCGGCGAGAAGCAGCCCGCGCCGCCGATGGCGAAGATGAAGCGTCCTACGCCGCCCAAGCCCACGCCCATCGGCGACACCTATGTGTGCGGCGGATGCGGCTACGAGTATGTGCCGGAGCTGGGCGACGAGGACGGCGAGATCGCGCCGGGTACGCTCTTTGAGCAGCTTCCCGCCGAGTGGGTGTGTCCCGAGTGCGCGGAGACGAAGGATCAATTTATAAAGGCTTGAGCCGTGAAGGAGGTAAGATAAGATGTATTGCGTGCGTAAAGTAACGAACGACCTCTACTGGGTGGGCGCCAACGACCATCGCCTGGCCCTGTTTGAAAACTGCTTTCCCATTCCCCGGGGCGTAAGCTACAACGCCTACTGCCTGATGGACGAAAAGACGGTGCTCTTTGACACGGTGGACTGGTCTGCCTGCCGCCAGCTTTTGGAAAATCTGGCGTATGTGCTGGATGGCCGCGAGCTGGATTATCTGCTGGTCAACCATCTGGAGCCGGATCACGCCGCCTGCATTGAGGAGATCCTACTGCGCCATCCCAAAGTGAAGCTGATCTCCAACGAGAAGGCCTTCATGCTCATGCGGCAGTTCGGTTTCCATGTGGACGGGCATGAGTGCATCGAGGTGAAGGAGGGCGACACCTTCTCCTTCGGCAAGCACACCGTCACCTTTGTGGGCGCGCCTATGGTCCACTGGCCGGAGGCCATGGTGACCCTTGACGTCACCGACGGCGTCCTCTTTTCCGCCGACGCCTTCGGCACCTTCGGCGCGCTGGACGGCAAGCTGTTCGCCGACGAGGTGGACTTCGAGCGGGACTGGCTGGACGACGCCCGCCGCTACCTCACCAATATCGTGGGCAAGTACGGCCCCCACATCCAACTCCTGCTGAAAAAGGCCGGCGGCGTTTTGAATCAGATCAAGTACATCTGCCCGCTCCACGGCCCCGTGTGGCGCAAGGATCTGGGCTGGTTCATCGAAAAGTACGACACATGGAGCCGCTATGCCCCTGAGACCCAGGGCGTGCTCATCGTCTACGCCTCTATGTACGGCAACACGGAGAACGCGGCGCAGGCGCTGGCGGCGTCGCTCTGCGATAAGGGCATGAGCAAGGTGGCGATGTACGATGTGTCCTCCACTCATGTCTCCCAGCTGATCTCCGAGGCGTTTAAGTACAGCCACATTGTTCTGGCCTCTGTGACCTACAACCTCGGCATCTATCCCGCCATGCACGATTTCCTCATGGATATGAAGGCACTGAATCTGCAAAACCGCACCTTTGCCATCATTGAAAACGGCTCATGGGCGGTGAAGTCCGGTGACCTCATGCAGAAATTCGTCAACGATGAGCTTAAGAACATGACGGTGCTCAACGAGCGGCTCAGCCTCGCCTCGTCCATGGGCACGGACAAGCGCACTGAGCTGGAAGCACTGGCGGACGCCATTCTGGAATCTATGAAGTAACTGGCAGGAAAGCCAAAACCAAGACAACAGATAACAAACAGCCCCGCCGTGTCGGCTGCAGAAAAACCGGCTTTCAAAAACAGAGCGGGCAAGCGTGATACTGCGCTTGCCCGCTCTTTGCCCAAAAGGACATGAGAAGTGACCGGAGAAGATGAGAGGATCGAAATGGAGATCAGAAAACGAAACGGGAAGTCTGTTCCCTTTCAACAGGAGAAAATTTTCAACGCCATGAAGAAAGCGTTTGATGGACAGGGGTTGGAGATCGGGAGCAGAGAACTGAATGATATCCTCGCCGCCGTTCTCGACAACCTCGCCGCCGCAGCGCCGCTCACCGTGGAGCGTGTGCAGGACGAGGTGGAGCGGACGCTCATGGAGCGCGGACACTATGAGGTGGCCAAGGCGTACATCCTCTATCGCGAAAAGCGGTCTGCGCTGCGCCGCGTCCGGCATACCATCGCGCAGACGGTGGGGGATAACTCGCTTGACGAGGTGCTGCGCCGTATCCAGATGGATTTTACCGAGGAAATCTACTCCCTCGCGGCGCTTCAAATGAAGTTTGAGAGCTTCTGTCGCCCGGGCATGACGGAGGATGAGCGGGCTGAGGCACTGACCAAGGCAGCGGTAGAGCTGACTACGGCAGAGGCACCCAAGTGGGAGTTCATCGCGGCGCGGCTTCTGAACCACTCCTTTCGCTGTCGCAACGCACAGGAATGGGAGGGGCGCGGCATCGGCGACCTCTATGGCAGGCTTCGCTATCTGACGGATAAGGGACTCTACGGTGACTATATTCTTGCCCACTATACCCACGAGGAGATCGCCATGGCGGAGGACTTTCTCTGCCCGGAACGGGACGAGCTGTTCACCTACTCCGGCCTTGACCTGCTGCTCAAACGCTATGTGATCCAGTCACGCAGCCGCGTGCCGCTGGAAACACCGCAGGAGATGTTTTTGGGTATCGCGCTGCATCTTGCTATGAACGAAGGCTCTGACCGCATGGGGTGGGTAAAACGCTTTTACGATATGCTCAGCCGTATGGAGGTCACGATGGCGACACCTACCATGTCCAACGCACGAAAGCCCTACCATCAGCTTTCAAGCTGCTTTGTGGACACTGTGCCGGACAGTCTGGACGGCATCTACCGCTCGCTGGACAACTTCGCAAAGGTCTCTAAATTCGGCGGTGGAATGGGAATGTACTTCGGTAAGGTGCGCGCTGCAGGCAGCACCATCCGCGGCTTTCAAGGGGCGGCGGGCGGTGTTATCCGCTGGATCCGGCTGGTCAACGACACCGCCGTGGCGGTGGATCAGTTGGGGATGCGGCAGGGCGCTGTGGCGGTTTACTTAGACGCATGGCACCGGGATCTGCCGGAATTCCTTCAACTGCGCACTAACAACGGCGACGACCGCATGAAGGCGCATGATGTGTTTCCCGCCGTGTGCTATCCGGATCTCTTCTGGCGACTGGCGGAGGAGAACATAGACGCGCCGTGGCATCTCATGTGTCCGCATGAGATCCTCACGGTCAAGGGCTACGCGCTGGAGGATTACTGGGGTACGGAATGGGAGAAGCGGTATCTGGACTGCGTCAATGACCCGCGCATCGAAAAGCGCAGCGTCACCGTCAAGGACATCGTGCGGCTGGTGCTTCGCTCGGCAGTGGAGACCGGCACGCCCTTCGCCTTCAACCGCGACAGCGTAAATCGTATGAACCCAAACGGCCACACGGGAATGATCTATTGCTCCAATCTCTGCACGGAGATCGCACAGAACATGGCGCCCATCGAGCATATCAGCACTGAGGTGCACACGGAGAACGGCGACACAGTGGTGGTGACGGCTACACGCCCAGGTGAGTTTGTGGTCTGCAACCTGGCGAGTCTGTCTCTCGGTAATCTGCCGGTGGAGGACGAGGCCTATATGGAACGCACGGTGGAAACGGCCATCCGCGCACTGGATAATGTGATCGACCTCAACTTCTACCCGTTGGAATACGCGCGGCTTACCAATCAGAAGTACCGCAGCATCGGTCTGGGCGTCAGCGGCTACCACCACATGCTGGCAAAGCGCGGCATCCGCTGGGAGAGCGATGAGCACCTTGCCTTCACCGACGCAGTGTTCGAGCTCATCAACTACGCCGCCGTCAAGGCGGACACAGCACTGGCACGGGAAAAGGGTCATTACACGCTCTTTGAGGGCAGCGACTGGCAGACGGGCGCGTATTTTGAAAAGCGGGGTTATACCTCCGAAAAGTGGCAGGCGCTTGCGAAAACGGTGGCGGTGCAGGGAATGCGCAACGCCTATCTGCTGGCGGTCGCACCGACCTCCAGCACATCTATCCTCTCCGGCACGTCGGCGGGCATCGACCCAATTATGAAGAAATTCTTCTTAGAGGAGAAAAAGGGCAGCATGCTGCCCCGCGTTGCCCCTGAGCTTTCTATGGATACATGGTGGTACTATAAGGCGGCGCATCTGATCGACCAAAGCTGGTCGGTACGGGCCGCAGGCGTGCGCCAGCGGCACATCGATCAGGCTCAGAGCATGAACCTGTATATCACCAACGACTACACCATGCGGCAGGTACTGGCGCTGTATCTGGATGCGTGGCGCAGCGGCGTCAAGACGATCTACTACATCCGCAGCAAGTCCCTTGAGGTCGAGGACTGCGAAAGCTGCTCGTCATAAGGAGGATAGCATGACGGAACTGAAGAAAAAGCCCCTCTTTAACCCGGAGGGCGACCCTGATGTGCGCCTGCGGCGCATGATCGGCGGCAATACCACCAACCTCAACGACTTCAACAATATGAAGTACGCTTGGGTCAGCGACTGGTACCGGCAGGCCATGAACAACTTTTGGATCCCTGAGGAGATCAATCTCTCGCAGGATGTGAAGGACTATCCCCGCCTACTGTCAGCCGAGCGCAGCGCCTACGATAAAATTCTGAGTTTTCTTGTCTTTTTGGATTCCATTCAGACAGCGAACTTGCCTAATATCGGTGCCTACATTACCGCCAACGAGGTCAATCTCTGCCTGTCCATTCAGGCGTTTCAGGAGTGTGTCCACTCACAGAGCTACAGCTATATGCTCGACACCATCTGTTCCCCCGTGGAGCGCAATGACATCCTTTACCAATGGAAAACGGACGAGCATCTGTTGCGCCGCAACACCTTCATTGGGAACTGCTACAACGAGTTTCAGGAGCGGAAGGACGCTCCCACGCTGCTGCGCGTGATGATGGCGAACTATATTTTGGAGGGCATCTATTTTTACAGCGGTTTTATGTTCTTCTACAATCTCTCCCGAAACGGGAAGATGTCCGGTTCGGCGCAGGAGATTCGCTACATCAACCGCGATGAGAACACGCACTTGTGGCTGTTCCGCAATATCATCACGGAGCTGCAAAAGGAGCAGCCGGAGTTGTTCACCGCCGAGAGCGTACAAGAGCTGCGCGAGATGATGCGTGAGGGCGTGGAGCAGGAGATCGCCTGGGGGTATTATGTGATCGGCGACGACATCCCCGGGCTGAACCGGCAGATGATCAGCGATTACATCCGCTATCTCGGTAATCTTCGCTGGACGAGCCTTGGCTATCCCGCATTGTATCCGGGCTTTGAGAGCGAACCGGAGAGCATGGAATGGGTCAGCCAGTACGCCGACGCCAACATGGTCAAGACCGATTTCTTTGAGGCACGCAGTACCGCCTACGCCAAGAGCACCGCACTGATAGACGATTTATAAGAAAACCAAAGACATCAGAATAGGAGGATACCACTATGAATTACAGCGCTATGATTCAAAATCGCAGATCCGTTCACGCATTCCGCGAAAAGGAAGTTCCGAGCGAGGCTATCGGCCAGCTCCGATCCTACTATGAAAAGACCTGCCCCCGTCTTGTCCCGGAGATTGCAACGGAGTTGATCGTCTTGGACAAGGATGCACAGCCGGCACTGGAGAGCTCAGCGGGCTATAAGCAATTTCTCATCGGAGCACCGCACTACCTGCTCCTTATGTCTGCCCCGCATTCCTATGCGGCCATCAACGCCGGCTACATGATGGAAGATCTCGTCCTCAAGCTGACTGAGTTGGACATTGACACCTGCTGGATGACCTTCACCGACAGCGACAAAATCAAAAAGGCACTTTCTCTCACCACCCCGTTAGAGGTGGCGGCAATCGTTGCCTTTGGCTACGGGGAAAAGACCGCAAAAAAGCTGCGGCTGAATATCCTAAGTATGGCTCAGATCGATGTGCGGGCTGAGCAGCAGTACTACGCGCCCAAAAAGGGCGTGCATGATTTGGTTCACATGGGGAGCTGGAGCAACAAGTCTGGGCTTGACGAGATGATGGACTTCTACGACGATATGCTCTGGCAGTCCTTCTACGCCGCTTCGCTCTCCCCCAGCTATCTCAATCGTCAGCCCTATGGCTTCCTTGTGCAGGATCACAGCGTCTATTTGGTGCAGCAGGAGGATGCCTACACCGATAATTTGGATGCCGCATTGGATCTCGGTATTGTCATGCTCCACTTCTCCGCCGTCGCCTCCCAGTGGGCGGGGCAGGTACGCTGGGAACTTTCACCTGCTGCGCCCGACGGCCTGCCGGAAGGACTTCGCTCCGCTGCGGTGTACCACATGTAACGACTCTGTGGGAAGCAAGGCAACGGTAAAATGCGCGACCGTCGATCCGCAGTTGAGCGTATGTTCCGTTAGAAAAGAAGAACCTATCAGTCAGAGTCTGAGTAAGGAAAATAGGAGGTATTTTTTATATGGCTATCCGAACGGTAACAGATGCCATCCGCTATGTAGGGGCGGATGATAACACATTGGCACTCTTTGAAAACCAGTACCCCGTCCAACCTATGGGAGTGAGCTACAACTCCTATATCATTCTGGATGAGAAGATCGCCGTGATGGACAGCGTGGACGCACGGGCGGCGGAGGAATGGCTTTCCAATGTAGCGCAGGCGTTGGAGGGGCGCAGCCCCGACTATCTTGTGGTCACACACATGGAGCCGGATCATTCCGGCAGCCTCATGCGGATAGCGCAAGAGTACCCGGAGATGAAGATCGTGGGAAACGCAAAAACATTTACCCTGATCAAGCAGTTCTTCGGCACAGGTGCATTGCCGGAAGAGCGTATGCTGGAGGTTGGCGAGGGCAGCACGATCTCTCTGGGCTCACACCGGCTGTGCTTCCTGCTGGCACCGATGGTACACTGGCCGGAGGTGATGGCAGCGTATGAGGAAACGGAAAAGATCCTGTTTTCAGCAGATGCCTTCGGCCGCTTCGGCGCACTGGAGCGGACTGTCCGTGCCCCCTGGGCGCCGCAGGCCCGGCGGTATTATTACAACATCGTCGGAAAGTATGGCGCACAGGTGCAGGCGCTGCTGAAAAAAATCTCCGCGCTGGAAATCAAAACGATCTGCCCGCTCCATGGCCCCATGCTCACAGAAGACTTGGGGGAGTATCTGCGGCTCTATGATCTCTGGTCACAATGGAAACCGGAAGAACCGGAGGGCATCCTGATCGCTCACGCATCCATCCATGGAAATACCGCATATGCATCGGAGGCCCTCAAGAGCAAACTGGAGGGAAAAGGTGTACGAGTCACCATGTGCGATCTGACGGCAACAGACCTTTCCTATGCCGTGACCAGCGCATTCTACTGTGGGAAACTGGTGTTGGCCTGCTCCACTTATGACGGAGGACTGTTCCCGCCCATGAAGGAGTTTTTGGAACATTTACAGACAAAGGGATTCCGAAACCGCCGGATCGGCCTCATGGAAAACGGCTCATGGGCCCCTGCTGCCGCGCGGCTGATGCGCGCCGAGTTGGAAAAGATGAAGGAACTCCGACTGTGTGAAACGGAGGTATCGCTGCGCGGCGCACTGAACCAAACCAGTGAGGCGCAGATGGATGCTCTGGTGGCTGAGCTCTGTGCGGAATAAGCTGCAACAAACCGCAGCTATTGCAGCTATTCTCGTACAGATGATGGTCTTACTCATTTGCTTTATGTCCCAAGGGCAGAGTACCGTCATCTCAGGTTGAGGTCACGATGTGGTGTGGGGCGAGACCGGAGTCTTGAGAACGCATAAAAACACAGCCGCAGAGTACATCTGTGGCTGTGTTTTGTGTTCAGTTGCTCACTGTTGCGTGGACTGGATATGGAGAGACAACATATCTCCCGATCTTACATGGGTTATCTTATCTGCCATCACTCTGGCAGTTTGCCTTGCAGATATGTCGGCATCCCCACTGCGGTCGTATCCGGCCTGACCTTAAACACGGCTTTTTCAATCTACCTCCCTTATCGGTTTTCCGCGATATATTTTTCCGCCATGTGGACTGCCACTGCGCCGTCCGCCACGGCGGTGACCACCTGACGGAGAGGCTTCGTCCGCACATCGCCCACGGCGTAAACGCCGGGAACGCTGGTCTCCGTGGTCTCTCCGGCCACGATATAGCCGCCCTTGTCCAGCGATAGCTGACCCGCCGCCAGCGCCGTGGCGGGCTGTCGGCCCACGCTGACAAATACGCCGTCGCAGTCCACCACGCTTTCCTCACCGGTAACGGTGTCCCGCAGGCGAACGCCGGTCAGCCTGTCCCCGGAAAGCAGCGCGGAAACGGTGCTGTTCCAACGGAATTCCACGTTTTCGGCCTGTGCCAGCGGCTCGTGATAGATCTTGGTGGCCCGCAGGGTGTCTCTGCGGTGGACGAGGATCACCTTTTTTGCCACGCGGCTGAGAAGGAGGGCATCTGCCGCGGCGGAATTGCCGCCGCCCACCACGACCACCGTTTTGCCCTTGTAAAACATCCCGTCGCAGGCGGCGCAGTAGGCCACGCCCCGGCCCAACAGCTCCGCCTCTCCGGCTACGCCCAGCGTTCTGGGGTCTGCGCCGGTGGCCAGCACCACGGTTTTCCCCCGGAAGATCCCCTCACTGGTTTCCAAGAGCTTGGGAACCGCCGTCAGATCCATGCGGAGGACTTCTGCGTATTCGCTGCGTACCCCGAAGCGCTCCGCCTGCTTTTGCATCTTCTCCGCCAGAGAGAAGCCGTCGATCCCGTCCTCAAAGCCGGGATAGTTGTCGATCTGCTCGGTCAGTGCCATCTGCCCACCGGCGGACAGTTTTTCCAGCACGATGGTGTCCAGCCCCCGCCCGTGCCGCGTACAGGGCGGCGGTGTAGCCGCCTGGGCCGCCGCCCACCACGAGCATATCATAAACATGATTGTTGTTCATATCTGAACCCCCCGTTATTTCGCCAAGGCTTCCTGAATGAAACGGTCGATCTCTGCCTTTGAGCCGGGTGCGGTGACGGAATCCACGGCCTTTCCGTTTCGGTACAGCACCAGAGTTGGGATGACCGCGATCCCCTCGGCCCCCGCCAGCCGCGGCTCCTCGTCAATATTGATCTTGCCGACAACGAGGCTGTCCGCATATTCCTCTCCGATCTTCTCATACGCAGGGCCGATCCTCCGGCAGTAGCCGCACCAGGGCGCCCAGAAATCCACCAAAACGGGCTTTTCCTCCCGGATCGCCTGCTCAAACTGCTCCTGATTCATATTCATAGCTGCCATATCTGTCAGCTCCTTTCCTTTGTTTGGGTATAGTATACTGCGTGACAAGCGGTTTTACTGTGACGGCGTCACATAATTTGAGAAAATCGGCGCGGCGCTGCTCTGGTTGTACGATTAGGCTCCTTGAGCTCTGCAAAGCTTTTGGAGTTCAAACAGAAAATACCAAGAGCCAAAGCGACTGTGGGTATGATCAAATCAGATTGTACGAGCTGACGCTGTCCTGCCGATCTCTACAGACCGTAGCTGCTTCATCCATTTGCAAAACCCCTTTCTGTGTAAAAAGCTGTGTTTCAATATCCGTGATCGTAATGTGCGAGAGATAGGCGGTGCATTCCTCATTCATGCTCCGGTACAGCGCATCCATCACGCCCGCCATGCCAGAGCAGATGGAGCAGTCCCGGTCAATGTCGCCGCTGTGCCACGCACAGTCCACAAAGCGGGTATTTATCGCCTCCGCCACCTGCCGGAGAGAAAGGGCTGCGGGGTCGGTGCAAAGGCGATAGCCGCCGTCCAAGCCCTCCCGGGTCTCCACCATTCCCGCCTTTTTCAGCCCCGCCAGCACCCGGCGAACGCGGGTGGGGTTGGTGCAGATGTTCTCCGCCAGCGCTTCGCTGCTGAGGGAGCGTCCACTGTGGCTCAGGCAGATCAGCGCATGGACGGCCAGATTAAAAGAACTGTCCACTCTTACCCCTCCTTCACAAGCTTGTAGGGCCAGTCGATGACGCCGCCGAAGTCGTAGACGTTCTGATACCCCAGCTTCAGCAGCTTTTCCGCGGCGTCCTTGCTGCGGCGGCCGCTGCGGCAGTAGATCAGCAGCGTGGCTTCCTTGTCGGGCAGCGCCTCGGGCATTTCGCTCCCGATGCTTTCGTTGGGGACAAGAACGGCGTTTTCAATATGTCCGACGTCGTATTCCTCCCGGGTGCGGACGTCCACCACCACGACCTCCTGCGAGGCCATCATCTCATAGGCTTCCTCGGCGCTGATCTTATGATACGCCGCCTTGTCGGGCATATCCTCCGCCTTGTCTTCTTTTGCCTTGGACAGCGCGCAGCCGCTCAGCAGCGCAAGCGAGGCGGCAAGTGCCGCAAAAAGTAATATCTGACGCATAATCAACCTCCAATGTAACTGTGTTCGCTACTGATACAGTTTATACTGTGATTATAACAGATACAGTTAAAACTGTCAAGGTACTTCGGGGCTGCTTTTGGAGCACAGGCCCTTTGTGGTTGTTGACAGAGAAAAAAATATAGGTATAATAAAAGTAAGAGAATAAGACTCATTCTTGCATTTGGAGGGTTGGCGGTATGCCAAAATACGCAGAGGAGATATTGGCCGCCGTAACGGAACTGCAGCAGCATCCCACGGCGGAGCAGGTGTTCCTGGAGATGAAAAGGGAGCATCCCAGCATCGCTCTGGGTACGGTATATCTGCCCTGCCTGCCGGGAGCAGGAAAAAGACAATCTTATGGAGGAGAAGTATCATGAACGCTAACGTATCGAAGCTGCTCAACGAGCAGATCAACAAGGAGTTCTACTCCGCCTATCTGTATCTGGACTTTGCCAACTACTACGCCGCCGTCGGACTGGACGGCTTTGAGAACTGGTACCGGGTACAGGCGCAGGAGGAGCGGGATCACGCCATGCTGTTCTATCAGTATTTGCAGAACAACGGCGAGGGTGTCACCTTTGAGGCTATCGCAAAGCCAGAGTGGGAACGAGGCGACCACATGACCCCGCTGAAAAAGGCACTGGAGCACGAGAAGCTGGTCACCGCCAGCATCGACGCCATCTACGCCGCCGCATACGAGGTCAAGGACTTCCGCACCATGCAGATGCTGGACTGGTTCATTAAGGAGCAGGGCGAGGAAGAGAAGAACGCCGCCGACCTTATCACCAAGATGGAGCTGTTCGGCGGAGACAGCAAGGGGCTGTATATGCTCAACAGCGAGCTGAAGACACGGGTCTACACTGCGCCCTCGCTGGTGCTGTAAGCCCCGTGCGTCTGCGGGCTTTCGCACCAGACAAAGGCAGACTGCATACAGGTGGCCTGCCTTTTCTTCTGCCAGACAGTTAGATATGGCTAACTGCATACAAAATAGAAAGGACTTCAGATCTTGAACAAGGAAAAGGAGATCGAAACCGTTACCCTCATGGTGCGCCGGTATTGCCGGGGCGTGCATGGGACAAGGGGCAAGGCGCTTGGCCGATACTCCCTACCGCAGTTCTTTTTCCTGCGGAGCCACTCAGGCCTCCCGGGTATGACAAACATAACAATGTCAGGTGTGCCGTGCTCTTGGACTCCGGCGTGTTTTCCCGGTCTTGCAGTTAGCGACCGTTCCTTGTTGATGACTGCGGAGGCACATGGCCATCCCACACAATTGATTCTATGACGGAGCTCTATCACTTCACGCTTTCGCATTACGGCCTTCCTGCTCTCTGTCCTACGCTTAAACGTCATTGTTGGCCTTTGACGCTCCAAGGACTCGATACTGATGGCTTGCCAAGCCTTACCAGGCCGGCTATATGCTTGCCACCGAATCGGCGCACACCCCCGTTTCTTTCATTATATCAGAATATCAGAAGTGGGGGTGATTTTGTGGTTTTTTGACAGGCTGAGGAAGGCTCCGGCGCTTTTGGCACCGGAGCCTTCCTTGAGTCTTACTTCGCAAGTACAACGGAAATTTTGATCTCCTTTTCCGCCTCGCTCAGGTCGAATGCGCCGCCGTCCGCGACGCTCACACGCAGCTCATACAGTGTGCCATCGGACAGGGTATCCACGGCAGCGCCTGTCTCATCCGTGATCGACCACAGCTCCTTGCCGACCTCCGCCAGCTTTCCGTCTGCGCCGTAGGCATAGAGCTTCAAATCAGCGGCGCTTCCGGAAAGATTGTTCATCCGGAACGAGACCGTCGTGTTGGGATGAACATTTTCGACCGTCACAGTATTGCGCCAGCTGGCGACCGTGCCGTCACCGCCGTCCTGCTCAAACTGTTCCTGTGTCAGTACGTTCCGCGCGGCCTTATCGAGATCGACCTTGCGGTAGGGCATTTCGGGAAGATACACAAAGCGGTCCTGCAAGCACAGCAGCTCCAGATAGCCGGTCGGGCAGTAGAGTGCGTTGCCGCTGTTTCCGGCATACATACCGATAGCCATGTTATTGTAGCCATATTTGTTGGAGACGTCCATGGTGAATACCGTCTCGCCGGTGGCAAAGTCCAGAATGATGTACTGCCACATGCCGCTTTCCAGATCCTGCACATAGCCGTAGATATAGCCCGTCGCGGTGGAGAGCTTGAGAATCGATGTATCGCTCAGGTCATTTCGAGACCAGATGCTCTTCATCTCATAGCCGGAATCGGTTTTCACGGTGTCCACACGTTCGACGCCGGGCGCAATCATGCAGTTGCCCTTTGTCAGCCAGTTCGTATCATAGATGTTGGCGTAGCTTTGGATGGAAGAGTCACTGTTGGGATCGGCAAGGCCTGCGCTGCCTGCGCCGAACCAGTTGCACACGATGGTGCTGACGGTGCCCTCACTGTCATCATAGACGATGGCAGAGTTTTCAACCGCCACCTGATAGCCCTCGGGCAGATCGTCCAGCACCGGCAGACTTGCAACGATCTTACCGGTCTTCATATCGAGCGCCAGCAGCTTGACGGGGTCTGCGTTGTCGGTGAACATCACAAGATCCGGCGTCAGCGACGGGGAGCAGCCGCCGCCCCAGGCAAGACCGCCGCCGGTGGTCTTGTCGTTTTCGCCGCTGACCTTAGCGCCGACGCTCTCATACGGCGTGCACCACACAGCTTCGACACCGTTATTGGCACGCAGCAGATAGCAGTTCTGGTTTGTCAGGATGACCGCGCCGTCCTTGGAGGCGGCAATCCCGTTTTCCGCACCCTCGCCGAGCGCCAGCCCGTAGACGAAGACGGCCTTCGAAAGGTCGGCCTGCTCTCCGTTCAGGATCGCCTCGATTGCCGAGTGGGCGATGTAGCCGAGCACGCCCTGCTGCTGGCGTTGTGGATAAATGCGGAAGCCGCCGGTGGCAAACCAGAGGTTTCCATCGTAGTCAAAAACCACGGACAGAAGATTCTGCGTCAGCTCCTTGCCGAGCGCAGCTTCGGCTGCCGCCTTGATGTCAATGTCCAGTACCTTTTCAAATTCAGGCAGGACGTTTCCTGCTTCATCGGTTGCCCGCAGCATCAGCACATGGTTGTTGCTGGTGGGGCAGACGATGCGGTTTTCCGAATCAAGGAACGTGTAGGAGCTCTGGATGACGTAACCGCCGCCGTCGTGCTGCTTCGGAGAGAAATAGCCAAGAGTCTTCGTCTCTTCGGCATTCAGATCGCGGATGGCGATGCCGCCGAGCAGCGGAACGACTGCGTGGCCGTAGCTGTCAAAGTAAATGGCAGGCGAAGCGTTTGCGTTTGTTTTTTCATAGGAAACATTGATCTCCGGATAGATGCCAAGCGGCAGGACTTCATCCGTAGAGTCGGTATTGTAGCCGTCGTGGTGAATGTTGGCGTCGCTCTTTGCCATATAAGGGTTTTCGTCAACTCGTTTGGCATTCATGGCCTTTACCGGCAGGGCAGCGCTTGCCGCAGAGTCTGTATCCGATGCAGGCATGTCGGAAGACTGCTTCGCACCGCAGGCCGCCAAAGTCAGGCACAACACACCGGCCAGCAGAAGGGTTGGTACAGAACATTGTAACTTTTTCTTTTTCATTGATTTCCTCCATTTTTGTGCTTGTTGTCTCGGTTTGGTTCGATGCCCGTTTATTCAATCCAGGCATTCAGCCCTCGCTGGAATGCTTCTTCGGAAACCGGCTTCATCAGGAAATAGTCGGCCCGCAGCCGGAAGGCGTGAAGGGAGAAATCCAAGTCGCTGCACCAGATCATCCGGCACGCGGGGCATAAGGAGCGAAGATGCTCCGCTGCATTCAGTCCTGCCACTCCGGAAAGTGCAATGACGGCATTGGTTGGAGCCTCTTTCTGCGCCGTTTCAAAAAAGCGTTCCTGGTCGTCATATTGCATGACCTGCGGAAACAGCCCCTTCGCTTCACAAAACCGGGTAATTTGCTCGGCGTAGCGCTGCCGCTCTGCTTCCTGTTCTGCCAGCACGGCGATACGATACACAGATCTCCCTCCTTCCTTCATCCGATTTAGCATTTTGCTTGCGCTCAGTATAAAAAGGTCATTTGGCTTTTTCAAGCGCCGTGGCACGAAAGGGGCGATTCTGGCACGAATTCCGGCAGTGGTTCTTTGTCATCCTCGACACGTTGTGATATAATTATCTTGGAATTCAAGCACAAGGAGAGAACCCTGCATGAGAATTGCGATTGTGGATGATCTTGCTGCGGAACGTGCACTGCTGAAAGACCGGCTGGAGCAGCAGCTTCACCGGAGAAATGTGCAGGCGGATATTCTGGAATACGAAAGCGGCGAGACATTTCTGGAAGCGGCAAGGAAAGCGCCCTTTACTGCCGCATTTCTGGATATTTATATGGATGGCATGACCGGCATGGAGGCGGCAAGGACGCTGCGGAAAACCGACACGGACTGCCTGCTGGTTTTTACCACGACCTCGACCGACCATGCGCTGGAGGGCTTTCAGGTACGGGCGCTGCACTATCTGGTCAAGCCCTTTACCGAAGCGGACATCGATGCGCTGACGGACGAGCTGCTTGCCCGCATACCGCAGCCGGACAAATATATGGAGCTAAAGGTGGAGGGAAGCGAGATCCATCTGCGCTATCAGGACATCGTCTACGCAGAACACTTCGCCCACTTGATCTACGTCCATACGACGGTTCAAAAGACGCTTGCCACACGCCAACCCTTCAAGACGTTCATCGCCCCACTAAAGGATGACACACGCTTTTTTGTGTGCGGGCGCGGCGTGATCGTGAATCTGGAACACGCAAAGGATCTGGAAGGCGCCGCCTTCCGCATGGCGGACGGAAGCCGCGTGTTTGTCAGTCAAGAGCTTTTGAAGCCAGCCCGACAGGCGTTTATGGAGTTCTTACTTCAAAGGGGGCGGATGGCATAATGGAGCTGCTGCGTCCAATTCTGGAGCTCGGCGTGGTGATTCCCGGCATGCTGCTTGCCTACTTCCCGGTAAAATCCAGCTTAAAGCAGCCGCTGTCAAAGCTTGTTTTGTGGCTTGTTCCGCTGCTTGCGCTGCTTTGCGCCGCCGGAGGCGTGGTGTGCTATGCGCGCTGCGTGCCGACTGCGCCGATGCTTGCGGGGCTGACCTTGCTCGCAGCCGTGATCTACATAAAAACGCTCCGGATCTCGCTTTGGAAATCCGGAACGATTGTGTTGTCCGTCTGTGCGGTATTTGCCTGTATCAACAGCCTTTCAAGAGCGATCAACGCCGCTATGCTGGCCGGTTTGCCGCAGGCGCAGGCTGCGCCATGGTTCTGTCTGCGGGCCGTGATTTGCTATCAGGTGATCTGCTGGCTGTTTGCCGTCATCGCCTATTATCCTGCGACGCACAGCGTGCGGAGGATGGTCGAGAATGAAAATTTTGCGCAGACTTGGTATTCCTTCTGGGTGCTACCGCTGGTGTTCATTGCGCTGAATCTGTTTATGATCCCCAAGTATGCGGACACGCTCTATACCGGGCGTGTTTTGCAGGGGTATATTGTGATCAGCATCGCACTTTTGTTTTTGATGCTTTTCTTCAACGCAATCTTCCTTCTGATGGCGATCAGCATCAACCGGAATGTGAGATTGCAGCAGGAGAACCAGCTGCTTTCCATGCAGCAGCAGCGCTACGAAAGCCTGAAAGCTGCCATTGAGGAAGCACGGCAGGCGCGGCACGATCTGCGCCACCAGCTATGTCAGCTCGCTGCCCTTGCAGAAGAAGGGGATCTTGAAAAGATCAAAGCCTATCTTTCCGGCGCAGTTTCCAGAATCCCGAGTCTGGAGCTGCATTTCTGTGAAAACCGGGCGGCAGACAGCGTGGTCGGATATTACTGCGCACTTGCGAAGCGGGAGCAGATCCCATTTTCCGTGCAGCTCGATCTGCCGGAATGTCTTCCTGTAGACGAAATCAATCTGTGTCTGGTTCTCTCTAATCTGCTGGAAAATGCGCTGGAAGCCAGCCTGCGTACTGCACCTGCCAGACGCAGAATCGAGCTGACCGCCTATCTGCATGGCAACAGTCTGGCACTGATTCAGGTTGAAAACACCTATGACGGAGTTATCCGGGAAAAAGACGGGGTATTCCAGTCCTCCAAGCGAAAAGGAGACGGTGTCGGGCTTCAGTCCGTCCGTCACATCGCAGAAAAATCCGGCGGGGTGAGTACGGTTACCTATCAGGACGGCGTATTCCGCGCAAGGGTCATGCTCCGGGGATAATTATGCCCGGCCTTTCCAAAACGGCACGACCACAGATTTCAGCAGTCTCGCTTCCGGCAATCCCTGTATGTACTGGATCGCCGTTTTTGCAAAGATATTACATGGGAGCAATTCAAAGAGACCGTAGCCTGGTGTAATGGGTGAAAATTGCACTTGAAATAGTTTGTGCATTCTCTTGATGCGCCATAAAACTCAGCCGCACCTTTCAGAAGACCACTGATGATAGCTTCTGAATCCTCGGTGTTTCGCAGATTGGCCTCCAACACGCTCATTCCACGGTGGAATGCACCGTATTCAACAAATGGTGTGTTTTCCTGCATGATTTCGTTGCTCATGGATATGCCTCCTTTGATTGGTAAAAAAAGCGCAGAGACTGACCAATCTCTCAAAATCGGGCAGTCTCTGCTGTGCGACCGCACAGCAAGGCTGAGCGGTTATGTACTTATAAAAAGGACACCTATTCTTTCGAATAGATGTCCTTTTTTGTTGTGCCGGGGGCTGTTTTGAATTGGGTCAGATGGCCCAGCGCTGGCTTTCGGTCTGCAGATCCACCATGTGGGTGTACTGGCCGTTCCGGGCATAAAGTGCATCGGGTGCGCCCTGTTCGGCCACCACGCCGTCGGACAGCACCACGATTTTGTCCGCCCCGGCTACGGTGCGCATCCGGTGGGCAATGATAAGGACAGTTTTGTGTTTTATGAGCCGGGAAAGTGCCTCCTGAATGGCAGTTTCGTTCTCCACATCCAGACTGGCGGTGGCTTCGTCCAGCAGAATGATGGGCGCATCCTTCAGGAAGGCGCGGGCAATGGAAATGCGCTGACGCTCGCCGCCGGAAAGGGCGCAGCCGTTTTCCCCGATGTTGGTGTTCCACTTGTCCGGCAGCTTTTCGGCAAATTCCTCGCAGTTTGCCAGCTTTGCCGCCGCAAGGACCTCCTCGTCGGTGGCACCTTTGCGCCCCAGACGAATGTTTTCCAGTATCGTGTTGTCAAACAGGGTCACATCCTGAAAGACGATGGAATACAGGCTCATAAGCTTTTCCGGGTCGATTCGGGAAACCTCCATGCCGCCCACGGTGATGCGGCCCTTCTGGTAGTCCCAGAACCGTGCCGCCAGCCGGGAAACGGTGGTCTTGCCGCCGCCGGAGGGGCCCACCAGTGCCGTGACCTCCCCCTGCTTTGCGGTAAAGGAGACATCCCGCAGCACCGTCTCGCCGGAGTTGTAGGCAAAGCCCACATGGTCGAACACGATATCACAGCCCTGATTGGTCAGCTGCTCGCTGCCGGTCTGCAGGGGAGCGTCCAGAATCTCGTTCATCCGCCCCACATTGGTGCGCATGGCGATGACCGCCGCCAGATTCTGCAATGCGCCCTGCATAGGGTCGTACATCCGGGATGCCGCCATCAGGAACAGAAACAGAGTCAGCACGTCGATGCTGCCCTGCACCAGCAGCACCGAGCCAGTGAGTGCCACCGACGCAATGCCCAGCTTGAGCACCATGCCCGCAGAGGACACAAACAGCGCTGTTTCCAGTTCTGCTGCGGTGGACTGCTTTTCCACAGCCCGAATTTTGCCGGAAAGACCGGACAGATAACGCTGCTCCGCATTGCTGGCTTTCAGGTCCCGGAGAGTCTCGATGTACTCCTGAATGCCGTCCGCACAGGCCATTTTCGCCGCCATGGTCTTGGCCTGCACCTTGTCCTGCACCCGGTAGCTGCCCACCACGATGGCAACGGATACCGGTATGACCCACAATGCTGCCAGAGCCATCCGTCCGTCAAAGGCGAACAGGCTCAGAGCAATGAGCACCGTGGAGATGAGGGAACCGAATAGACCGGGGATGAAGTGGGAGCAGTCCTTTTCCAACACCTCGCAGTCTGCCATGATGGTGCTGGTTAGGTCGGCAAGGTCCCGCTTGCCGAAAAAGGACAGGGGCAGCTTGCGCAGCCGTTCCGCAAGGGTCAGGCGGCGGGTGCCGCTCTCTTTATAGGTCGTAAAATAGGTGCCATTGTACTGGAACCATGTGGTCAGCAGGATCAGCGCAAAGCAGGCCGCACACCCCAGCAGATAAAAACCTTTTCTCCCGCTCGTGGAGCCTGCAAGCATGTCTTTTACCAAGAGATACAGCAGCCCGGTGGGCAACATGAATGCCATGTTTTGGAACGCACAGGCCAGAACGCCCTTTACAAGCCCTTTTGCGCCCTCCGGGGAGCTGGCTGTGGCGTGTTGAATTTTTCCGATCATCTTTTACCCCTCCTTTGCGACCTTCCACTGCACCGAGGCCTGATAATCCTGCCACATCCGGGCAAACAGGCCGTTCTGCGCGCACAGTTCGTCCTTTGTTCCGGATTCTGCAATTTGCCCATCCTGCACCACATAGATGCAGTCGGCGTTGGCTACGGTAGACAGGCGGTGTGCGATCATCAGCACGGTTTTGCCCTTGGCAAGCCGGGCAAAGGCTGCCTGCACCTTAGCTTCATTGTCCGGGTCGGCAAAAGCGGTGGCCTCGTCCAGAATCAGGATGGGCGCATTTTTCAGCATAGCACGGGCAATGGCGATGCGCTGCTGCTCGCCGCCGGACAGATACAAGCCCTTGGTGCCGATAACGGTATGGATGCCCTCCGGGAACTTTTCGATAATATCCATGCACTGCGCCGCTTTCAACGCTGCCAGCACCTCGGCTTCGGTGGCCTGCGGTCTGCCCAGACGGACATTATCCAGAATGCTGCCCTTGAGCAGGCGGCTGTTCTGGAACACAAAGGAGATGGTATCCATCAGCTCTTCCTTGGGGATTGCCCACACATCCGCTCCGCCTACTCGGACGCTGCCGTTCTGCACATCAAAGAACCGGCAGACAAGGTTTGCCAGCGTGGATTTTCCGCCGCCGGAGGGACCTACAAAAGCCACAGTCTGTCCCGGCTGAATCTCCAGCGAAACGCCCTTAATGACCTCGGTTTTTCCGTCATAGCTGAAATGCACATTCTGCAGCGCGACAGAAGCATCCTGCGGGTGCTGCGGAACAGCCTGAACCTGCATGGGTGCTGCCTCCAGCACCGAGTCGATGCGTGCCAGCGCATCCGCTACCACCATCTTGTTCTCGCTCATGTACATTATGCGGGTCAAGGTCAGGGAGATCACCGGCGTGATGATGATATAGAACAGCAGGTTCAGCAGAAATTCCGGGGTCACGCCGTGTGTCGTGAACAGCAGCCCGCCTGCAATCAGAAAGGCGAACACGCCGTTGACGGCGGCGGTGTAGAACATCATGGGCAGGCGCAGGTCTTTGGTGTAGGAGATGACCCACTTTTCGTACTCATCAATGGCGGTCTTGAATTTTTTGAAGGAAAACACACTCTGCCCGAAGGTTTTGACCACCGGAATGCCCCGGACGTATTCCACTGCCTCGTTGGACATGGCCTCCAGCGCGTTGCCGTACTGCCGCATTTTTTCAACCATCCGCTTGCCGGTCATGGTCGCCATAATGAGGAAAGCCAGCACCACCGGCGCAAGGCTCAGCAGCCCCAGCCGCCAGTCGAACGCCAGCAGCAAGACCAGCAGCCCCACCGGGGTGGCGATGGCGTTGTACTGGTCGGGCAGCTGGTGGGCCAGATAGGTCTCGGCGGCTCCGGTGCTCTCATGGATGATCTTACGCAGCTTGCCGCTGCCAAAGGTCTCGGCAAAGCCCAGCGGCAGCACCGCCAAATGCTCCGACACCGCCAGCCGCAGATTGGTCGCCACCCGGAACGCCGACAGATGGGAGCACATCAGTGCCGCAATGTAAATGAGGTAAGCCAGCACCGCAAACAGCACTGCCATCCAGCCGTAATGAGGAATGTTCACCGCCTGCGCATAATCCGGCGCAGCGGCCAGTACATCCCGCAGAATCATCCAGATATAGAGGAACGGCACCAGCGCCGTCAGCGCGCTGATGGCGGAAAGCACCCAGGAGGCATAGGTAAAAACCCGATACCTGCCCGCATAGCCCATCAGGCGGGAAAAGTCAGATTGTTTTTTCAATAAAATCACATCCTTACCGATAAGCTCCCCTGCGCACCCGCCTGAATCAAGCGGGTGCGCAGGCGCCGTTTATTCTGCCGCAGACAAATTTTCCGTGGTGAAAAGTTCAATGACATGCTTCATGGTTGCCTGATCATAATCTTCCGCAATCGCCGCCGCGTTCCAGTAGGCGTAATTGCCCTCGAACCAGCTTTGCAGATCACTCAGATCCTCTGCATAACGGAATTCCAGATGATAGGTGGTTTCCATGGTGTCGGGCGAGAAGGCGAAATAGGTAAACTGGCCGGAATTTTCATCCTCGCTCTGATAGAAGATAAAGCCGTTTTCATTTTCCTCATCCAGCAGCTTGTAGGTGCGGGAGAAAACCTCCTGCCCCTGTGCATCCAGACCGGTGATGGTGTGACCGTCCATCACAAACTTGTCAACGCCGCCCAGAAAATAGCAGTTAAAGGCCATGCTGTTCGGGTCTGAGGCATATTTTTCTGCGGCTACCGGGCCGTAAGGCTCCGCCATGCACATTCCCAGCAGCATATCCGTTGTGGTCTCTGCGTTCTCAGCGCCTACTATCGGCGTGGTGGCATCGATCCAGATACTCCGATACTCGGATTTCGACAGTTCTGGGAATAACTCCACATAAGTACCGCTGATGGTGGTCAGATAGTCGTCGGTCACCGCGCTCTGGTCCGCCGTCGGCGGTGTCTGTGTATCTGTTTTCGCCTGACCACAGCCAGCAGCCGACAGCAGGCAGATTAAGCAAAGCGCAAAAGCAGCAAATTTCTTTTTCATACAGTACCTCCTGAAGTTCTTTGGTTAGTGTGCTCTAACTACTGGGCATTCTAACATGATTCGCGTTTTCAAACTACTCCGTTTTGGTTTCTATGCTCCGTTTTACTGCATTCGTTTTATCAGCGCGATAGCGGGACGGTGTCTTCCCGTACCGCTTTTTAAAGCTCTCCGAAAATTTGCTGGCGTTGTCATATCCTGCGTGCTGGGCGATCTCTGTAATAGGCTTCCTGCTGCGAACCAGCTCCACCGCTGCTTGCTCCAGACGGTATTCCTTGATGTAATGGTAGACAGGCATACCATAGGTCTGCTTGAACAGCTTTTGCAGGTGCGACACGGAAATCGCGTGCTCTGCCGCCAGCTGGGCAAGGGACACATATCCCTCCCGGTTCGTCAGCAGATGATCCCGGAGATGGTGTGCCAGTGCCGTCTGCTCTGCAGAGCAATACGGATCCGCAGCACGTTCCTGCGGAATGCGGCCCAGCAGCAGCATCAGCTCCAGAACCTTCAGCTGCAAAAAGCCGCGCTCTGCGTAGGAGGCGCTTTCATAAAGCTCACGGAATACATGCTCGCAGCGCAGACCGGCGGGGCCGACCATATACCACTTGCTGCCCAGAAGATTCTGCTTGAGCGCGGTAAAGTCTATGGAAAATGCCGGAGCATTCAGACGTATCCAGTGTCCTGCGGCTGCGGGGTCGATTTCGAGACAAAGGCCCTCGTAATAGCCAAGCGGAAAGTGTGACTCCGACTTTGTCCCGTGCAGCCCATCGTAGCAGCTGATCGCCATGTCTCCCGGTTTCAGCAGAACATGACTGCGCATGGAAAAGCTGGTTTCGAAGCGTCCGTTGATGCAGAAGTTGACTTCCAGCACGCCGACCTGTGTGCGGATCTCCGTATACGATCCCATTTCCAGCTGCATCAGCATCACGCCCACGCCGTCAAACAGCCGGTAGTAGTGGATTTCTCCGTTACCATCCGCATGTTCAAAACCATCTATTTGTCCGGGGAAGCCGGAAACCACGCCCGTTTTGTCATGAAAAAAGATGTCAATCATATTGTTTATTCAATCAAATCTCTGCAATCTGCATTTGTTGCCCTGCTCCTCGACCGCACAAATTTAAGCAACGAACCCCGCAGGGAGCGTAGCTCTGACCAGCCGGTCGCTTTTTTACCGCAGATAGCTCCCACATTCTGCTTCCAGCGTTTTCCAGACCGGATACTTTGCGCCGGTCACGTCAAAAAATGCTTTCATGTCCCGATTCAGTGCGCTCATTTCGTCCACCGCGTTCATGGCATGGTCGGACGCACAGATTTTCCCTAAAGCCGTTGCACACATGAGCTTAAAAAAGCGAAAGCAGGTCTTGCGGTATGCTGCATCCTCAAATTCCTTGTCTGCATCCGGCAGAATCTCGTGACCGGCGTTTCGGATTGCCCGGTAACCCTCGATATTCGCATCGATCAGGCGATTCAGATAAGCGTTGTCCCTTTTCAGCTTTTTCAGGTCGCCGTCGGTCTTGTAGCAGGCAAAAACCGCCGGGAGCACAAACGCAGCGTGGCACAGGAGATAGTCCTCCATGTTCGGCTCGTAGGTGACCTTATACTTCGTGCCTGCAAAGATTTCCTGAACCAGCGCTTCCTGCGACGGCGCATTCCGCAGCGGCCCGATGGTAATCTTGCGAAGGTCTACCGAGGCCACATAATTGCTTTCTCTGTGTCCGGCGGCGCTGGTAAAGGCAAACAGCACGTTCTTCTCCAGCAAAAGCGCTGCCGTTTCCGAGGCGCGCACATTGTTGCCCACAAAGATCATCGTTTTCGCCAGGCTTGCCCGCAGAGTTTCGAGAATTGTTTCGATCTGCGTGTACCGCACAGCCACAAAAATTACATCATAGTCGTCTCCCGGCAAAAGCTCCGCTGCCACCGGAATGGGGCTGACTGCCGTGCGGCGGGAAAGTGTATTTTTGATCCGCAGCCCGTTTCGCCGAATCTCATCTGCCCATGGGCCTCTTGCCAGCAGCGTGACATCCTTTCCTGCGCGGAACAGATTGTTCGCCAGATTACACCCCAGAACGCCGGCGCCGAATACCAAAAACTTCATGGCCACTTTCTCCTTTTCCTTATCGGTTTCTGCGATACCCTGCCGCATCGCGGTATTCGGGATGGTCGTTTAAGTACGGGTCTTTGTCGCCGCAGATGGTATAGTCGCACCTGCAGCCGTCCACGCAGGTGGTTTTCCGGACAAGCCTTGCGTGAAGCAACTCCATGGACGCAAAGTCCACATTGCACAGGGCGGGCATGATGTCCGTCAGACCGTGCTTGATGGCAAACTCCGCCGCCGGGCAGGCGTTGAACTCATAATAGATAGGTTTATCTTTATCATAGGGCGCAACGTGCATCTCGTAATCGTGCCACTTGGCGCACTGCTTTTCGGCGTTCTGAAAGGCCCAATACATCAGCCTCTTAAAAAACGGTTTGTTGCAGTCCACAAATCGGGAGAGCTTACGGAAGGTAGGCAGAATCAGGTTTTCCTCGATCTCTTCGATCTCCCGGAAGGAGACAACATCCCGGCACACGGCATAATAGCTCATGATAGCGATGCAGTCGTAAGTGCCGCCCGCGCCGTTGTGAAAGTTTTTCTTCCCGCCCAAGTCCGTCCGCCAGTCCGAGAGAAATTCCACATACTGCCGCTGCACCCGCTCCCAGACGGCCTCGCGCTGCGCTTCCGGATAATGCAGGGCAATCTTCGATTGAATCTGCTTTTTGCAGGCTTTGGAATACAGCACATGGCAGCTGCGATTGAATTGCAGTTTGTTGTCTCTCATCGCTTCTCCTTTTGCAGGCTGCACTGGTGCGCCGCCTGCACCTCTTTTGAAAACTCCCGCGGGTGTTCGCCCGCCAGTGTGCCGTGACCCATATTGGGAAAAACCTTGTAGGTAAAGGCATAGCCCTTGTCCTGCCACGCTCTGACATGTTTCGCCAGCTTCTTTTCCGTCGAGCTTGCAATGCCGTGCCAGATGTACATGTCCGTGCGCTTGAAAAGATCAAAATTCCGGTGCCGCCCGATCATGTACTTGTCCTGATTGACCCAGCTCTGCCAGGTGGCGTCTTTGTAGACGATGCGGTCGAAGGATTCCTCCGTGCGGCCCATCATCTTGCAGACGAGCTTCTTCCGGATGGGGCCTGCCTTCCCGATGAGCCAATAGGAAAAGCCGGTCAGGAAGAATATGTAGAGGTTCTGCAAAACCGGGCTTTTGATGTCGGCGTAGTCCATGGTGGGCATACCGTTAGCAATGGTAGTCGTGATGGTCAGCCACTTATCGGCCAGCACGTCCATGAGGACGAATGTTCCGTAGGACACGCCGTAGAGAATGTCAATCTTTCCGCCGTAGCGCTCCACGATATAATCGCCCAGCCGCCTTGCCTCATCCGGCACGGACCGGAACTGCGTCTCCGGCTCATCGGGATTGAAGCCGTCGTAGGCCACCAGCACCACATGGTAGGTTTTCGCCATCTCCTCTGCCACCGGCAGTGCGCCGCGATAGCACACCCCGCCGCCATGAAGCATGACCATCAGCTCCGGATGCTCCTGCCCGAACTCAAAGTATTTCATGCTCTGTCCTCTTGCAGCCGTTTCTTCTTATACCCGCAGTCGCAGTAGGGTCCACCGGAGGCGAGGGTGTACTGCCGCACAAAGTCGGTCACGCCGCCCGCCTCGCTCATGGTGTAGTCCAGACGGCACAGCGCGGGAGTGAGGTCATATAGCCCCAGCTTTTTCATCAGCACACAGATGCCGCATTTGGTGAAGCGTCCCTCATAGCCGCTGCCGTCGGGATATTCGTAAAACTCCATGTTCCACGAATATGGGTTGCGGTCGGCGGCTTTCAAGGTGGCGGTCGCCTTCATGCCGGAAATATCTTTGGGGGTAAACTTGTTTTTTCCGCTCTTGCGGCAGAACCACTTCATCAGCGGCGTCATCTGAGCTTTCTCATAGTATACCGTTAGCGACTCCGTATCCGGCCGCCTCGGCATACAGAGAACGAACGCCCCCAGCATGGCGCAGCCAATGATGTTCAATTGGAAGCGGTCACCCTTTTCAAACTCCGGCAATTTGGCGATGATTTCTTTGTACCTGAGCTTTGCGGTCTTTCGGATTGCTTTTGCGGTTTTAGCATCATAACCAAACACCTCTGTCAGTTGCTTTTCAAATGACTTTGCAAACAGCACCCACATGGCCATGGGCATTCCCGTCCAACGCATCTCACTTTGCTCCTTTCCATTCCGCTAACACCCGGCACATCCGTTTCTCGATGTCTATCCGGGTCTGGCGGCATTCCTTCGGATATTTTTTTGCTGCCTGAAATGCGAACTTCACAAATAGACCGGAGCCAATCGGCAGCATGATTTTCAGCATTCCCTCCGGGAAAACGAAGTGGGTGCCGTGGGCATAAACCATCATCTCAATCTCGCATTCATGCGGTTTTTCGGCAAGGCGCTTTTCCATCCGGCGGATATACTTTGCGGTGTCCCACAGCGCATCGTCCTCCGCGCCGATCAGCAGCAGCTTTCCCCGGATGTTTTCAACGGGAATGTATTCTTCCGGCTCGATCGGGTGCGCCGCCTCGGAATCGTCAAACAGCTTGCGGGAGTTTACCATATCGCCGGTGCGTTTGCTCTCGGCGGCGATACAGTGCCAATAGTCCGGGTGCTGATAGCAAAACGGCATATAGGGCAGCAGTTTGCCCCGGTAGGAGAACAGCGATTCACCCTCGACCGGCCATTCCTTGCAGCCGTCCCTTTTGCCCTGCATAAAACCCTGCCACACAAAATCGCTGGGCGTCATGGCAATGGTCAGGGTAACATCCGGGAACATGGCAGCCGCTGTCAGCGCCAGCGTTCCCGTAGTCGATGCACCGGCAATGCCAATTTTATGGTTGCCGTTGACTTTCAGCCACGAAATGGCCGTCTCCACACGCTCCAGCGGATAATTATGATGGCCGTAATCCTTTTTCGCAGGCGACATGGTGAGCACATTTACGCCCCGCCCGCAGAGCCATTTCACGGCTGAACGCACAAGCCGATCCTCCGGATCGTCACCAATCATCGCAATGACCGCGCAGTCCGATCCGCCGGCACACGCCCAGTATGCGCCGTAAAAGCCGACGGTTCCCACATCAAAGTGCTGATGCTTCATCGCTTTCCCCTCTAAATTTGATTTTTACGATCTGCATTCTCATCATCCCATCGCCGACCCGGGCAAGGAAGCGGAAAAAGCCGCTGACTGACGGGCCTTTCAGATCGTTGTAGCCCAGCATATAGCCCCGGCTGGAGACCCGCAAACTGCTGTCCCACGCACCGATCTCGCTTTTCGCGTCCGAAACGGCAAAGTACGCGCCCACATCCTTGATTTCCGCATCCTTCAGCCATGTTTTCAGCATCAGTTTCACCGCCTTTTCGTTGGCGGCGTCAAACACAAGTACGCCGCCTTGAAAGGCGTCTGCCATAGCACGTACCAGTGTTTTTACCTGCTCCTTTAGGAAATAGTAGAACACTCCCGCCGCAAAAAAGACCGCGCCGCCGGAGGCGTCGATTTTGTCAAGCCACGCTGTGTCATTCAGGTCGCAGGGGATGTTCGTTTCCCGATCTCCGGAGGGAAGCAGCTGATTCCGCACCGCAATGACATCCGGAAAGTCCAGATTGTAGATTTTGCAGTGTCCGTTGTCGCAGGTGCGGCCGGTGCAGTCCAGCCCACAGCCGAGGTTTACCACTGCTGCCGTGGGGCGCGTTTTCAGATAATCCCGCACCTCGTAGGCAAGGTCGTTCTGCCGCATGGCGACCTCAAGGAAGCCGAAGCGCTGCATCAAATTGCGGGATTTTTTCTCCAAGGCGGAAAAATCATAGTCGACCGCGTTTACCAGCCGCCGCACCGCCTCATCCCGGTACAAATTGGGGTACAGCTCGGAGCACATTTTCCGTGCGTACAGCGGAATGATCAGCATCTCCTGCACCGTGTTCTTTTCAATTTTATAGCGCACAGTCATCCTCCTTTATCGCCCCACAGCCTGAAGATACCCGGCCCTCGCCACTTCCTCCGTATCGTCTGATTCATCGTAGGCGTCGTAAGGCGCGGTGGGGTCGGGAACCCGCTTTCGGAACGGTGAGCAAAGCTTGTCCTTATGGCCAAAGGCAAAGTCAAAATTGTCCGTCCAGCCGGTGTGGCCGGTGAGGAACAGCGGGTGTAATCCACGGCTTTGCAGCTTCTGCTCCAGTGCCGCCAGCGACTTCACCGCCAGTTTGTTGTCCTCTGCCAGAGAGGAAATGAAACTGTAGCCGCCGTCCGCGCCGAACCAGATAGTATCGCCGGTGAAGAGATATTTGTCGTCAATAAGATAGACCATATGCCCCCATGTATGGCCGGGGACGAGAAAGCACTCAATTTTGATGCCGTCAATCTCGAAAGTCTCGCCGTCATGCAGCAGCACCTTTTCGTTGTTAATTGTGACCTGCGGCAATTTATAGAGATGATATATGACTTTTCGCCGCACCTCGCCGGTGAGATACCGGTTTTCAATCTCGCCGATATAGAGCTTTGCGCTCCGGAACAAACCGGGGCTGTCTGACTCCACCGCGCCCACGTGGTCGGTGTCCTGATGAGTGATGAGGATGTGCCGGATGGACTGCGGGTCGATGCCCAGCCAGCCCATTTTTTCTGCCAGCCGGTCGTAGTTGTACCCGGCATCGATCATGATGGTGGTGTCGCCCTTGCGGTAGAAGAAGATGTTCGCCACCCACTCCCGCACGCAGGCCACGCGCTCATCCACCCAGCCGGTGTTCAGCGGCTTGAATATCTCCTTGCCGCGGTACATCTTGCTCATTTCTCTTTTCTGAAATTCAGTCGCTTTCTTTGACATCGGTATTTCCTCCTTACAGCAGCAGCCCGAGTCCCGCAAGGAGCAAAGAAATCATGGCCATTCCCAGTGTTCCGAACAGCCATTTCTTCTGCTTGCCTGCTTTCGAGATGTACGGCATCAGATCCTCTGTCCCCGGTATCACCCATGCCTTGGTGTGTCCGACCCAATAGCCGTCGATGCCAAGCCGGTCGATGAGATTCATCACAGACAGGATTACAAAGCACTGCCAGAAGCCGCCCCAAAATGTCTGCGCACCGTTGATGGCATACACGCAAATCAGCACATAAGCAAGATATCCCGGAACGCAGATCAGCTTGAAGCGCAGCGAGTTTTGCTTGATCTTTTCTTTTGTGGTCAGACCCAGCGCAACGCATCGTTCCTGTACCTTCGAGTCATACAAATGCGCCATGCCGACAGCGCCCTTGTGGATGCCGACAGCGCACACCAAGACCAGCAACGCCCCCAGCCCCAGTCCTTCCAGAATCGTTTGCAGCAACATTCCTTATTTCTCCCGCTTCTGTCCTGTCACGCAGAGCCAGCCCATTTTGTTTTTATGGATTTGAACATTGCAGAATCCGGCGTTTTCCAGAAATGTTTTCAGCTCATCGCCGCTGTATATGGTCATACCGCCGATAATCTCCGTCCACTTCTCGTCCTTGTCCGAGTCGCCATTGCTCTCGTTGCAGATGAGAAAGGTCCCGTTGGGCTTCAGCACCCGGTAAACCTCCAGGAAGCACTGCGGCAGATCAGGCCAGAAATAAACGGTTTCAAAAGCTGTGACCGCATCGAACCAGTCATCTGCGAAGATCATATCCGCCACATTGCCTTGCAACACGTCGCAGCGTCCTTTTGTAACGGCAGTTTCATTGACCTTTTTGGATTTCTCCACGCTGACGGGCGAATAGTCGATACCCTTCACGATCCCTTGCGGGTATTTTTTCAGAAGTCTCTTGATGTTTGCCCCACCGCCGCAGCCGCAGTCCAGCACCTTGGCATCCGGCGCAGCATTCAGAAATTGAAGCCCCCACCGCACCACAGGGCTGTGACCCAAATTCATCATGGTGACCATGAGCTTCCCGCCAAGCCCCACAGGCTTGCGGGTGTTTTCAAAAAACGACATCTTCCGTCACTCCTTTTTCAGTACAACGATTTTATTGGAAATACTCCGCACGGCGGGCAGCCTGTCCAGCAACTTATAGATCGGTACAAATGCCGCCATGCCCTCCGTCAGGCTGTGTTCCTCCACAAAGCGAAAATCCGGCAGCAGTTCGGCAAGTGTTTTCCCATTCTTGATTCCCCAGTTGAATTTTGCGTTGCTTGCGTCAATGGATTTCTCCTTGAAGTGCCGCACTATCGTAGGATTCATGGTTTCCACAAAGACTGTGGCGTTGGAAAACCGGCTGGAAATCACCGTGAAAATACGCTGTATGTTCCTCTCGGAAAGGTACATGGTCAGTCCCTCGACGACGATCAGCACCGGCACATTCTGCTCGCTGATTTCGCTGCCCCAATCTTCCATGGCGGACATGGTAATCTGCGAAATCGTGCCGCTTTCCGGCAGAAGCTTTTCCCGCACCGCCATCGTTTCCGGCAGGTCGAGGTTATACCAATGTGCGTAACCCGACATCCGGTAGCAGCGGGTATCCAGCCCGCAGGCGATGTTGACCACCACCGCGCCGGGGTGCGACGCAAGCCATTCCTTCGTCATCCGGTCGAGCACGATGGTTCGGGCAATGACGCCGCTGCGCATGGCCGTATCCTTGTCCGCAAGGGAAAAATCGTAGTCCAGCTTCTCGATGATTCCCTCCGCTTTTGCGTCGTGGATCGCACCTCTGCCGCTGCTCTCTTTCGCCCTTGCATAAACGGTTTGCAGCATGGTCTCCGGCACGCCGGAGAGTTTGATTTTTTCTTTCA
Organism: Vescimonas coprocola; assembly: GCF_018408575.1. Taxonomy (NCBI): domain Bacteria; kingdom Bacillati; phylum Bacillota; class Clostridia; order Eubacteriales; family Oscillospiraceae; genus Vescimonas; species Vescimonas coprocola. The sequence goes on along the minus strand of NZ_AP023418.1, from coordinate 1,575,873 downwards.
TGTCATACTTCCTCCGCTTGCAAAGCCAGAAATTTTTCCGCATACCGGCAGAACTCCTCCGGATGCACCATCACCAACTCCGCATGGGCCATCTTGGGAATACCGTGGATGCGAGTCTGCGGAAAATAGTGCTTGATAAATTGAATGTTGCGTCTGCGGTCCTTCTTTTCGTCGTCGCCATACCAGTAGGTGATTTTTGTGTCGATTTTCGCAGGGCACTTCGGAAGCGCATAGTTGTTGGCGGACCAGAATATGTTGCGAATCGTCCGGTCTGAAAAGGTTTTCAGATAGGCTTCCATGGCGTCGTATTCCTTTTTAGGGTCGTGCCCTGCGGGGGTAAACCGTTCCGGCGGAAAAGCCGCTTCCAGTACCTTTCGGCTGTTTGCCGCCATTTTGAAAGACAGCACATCCCGCGCCAGCAGCAGCTTTCGCACCAAGAAGGGCAGCTGATAGGGTGTGATCCCGCCATCAATGATGGCTCGGCTGATGGGCATTTTCCCCAATGCCAGCATACGGGTCAGACAGGCACCGCCCATGGAACAGCCATAGGCCGCATCCAGTCGGGAGACGCCGCGGCTTTTCAGATAGGAGATCACCTCGTCCACGGTCTGCTCGACTGAGGTGAAATCCCCGGGATACTCCGGCTGATGGCCGTCATACACCACCTGAAAAACATGCCATCTCTGAGAAAGCAGCGTGATCGTGTCGGCAAAAGCCCATACAGGCTCTGCCGTGCAGGGGAAAAACAGCAGCGTCCGCTCCTGCGCCTGCCCGTGTTCCAATATCTGCATGGCTCACCCCTCCGATTTCACGCACTCTGCGTAGGTCAGCGGGAACGAGGTTTTCAGCACGGTGCTTTTCCGCACCGTCCAGCCGTTTTCCCGCAGGAACGAAAGGTAATCTGCACTCGTCCATTTGCTGTGCAGCGGAAAGCCCGCCAGCTTCATGAAAAATGCTTTGACCTTTCCGAAGAAAGCGTTATCCGCATGGGTGAAGGTCGGCGCAACCAACATGCCGTCATCCTTCAGCACCCGGCGAATCTCCGACAATGCCCTCTCCGGCTCCGGCACGATATGCAGCGCATTGGCCACGATGACTACGTCAAAGCTTTCGTCGGCATAAGGCAGGTGGAACATATCCTGCACCGAAAAATAGAGCTTCGTAGATTTTACGCCCTGTTTTGCCTGCTCAATCATCTCTTGGGATGCGTCGGTAGCTTCAATATGGTCAGCAGAGCGGACGATATTTTTGGCGATCAGCCCCGTGCCGGTCGCCAGTTCCAGCACGGTTTTGTGCTGCACCACGGGGCGCAGCAGCTCGTACAGCCGCTCGTAAGCCGCTGCGTCCTTGCGCATGAAGCGGTCGTACCGCCCGGCGTTTTTATCCCAGAAATTTTGACTGTTCCTCATGATTTCGCCCTCACAACGAGATGTTAAACTCCTCTAACTCACACAGATGACACAAGCGAGTTAGGGTAAGCTAACTGTATTCCTTTTGAAAAGCCGCATCGCTGCGGCCTTTCCGCTTATTCAAATAGTTCCCGGCAAGCGCCGCGCACCAGCGTTTCCAGCACCTGCGGGTAAAGCGCCCCGATCTGCTCCTGATGGGAGACGGTTAAAATCAAGCCGCGCACCGTGGCCGCTGCCAGTGCCATGCCGCCCTTCGGCTGCAAGCCGCCCCCTTCCAGCAGGGCACGGATGTGGGCCTCGTCGTCGTGATAGTGAGCGGTCTTCACTTCCTCCGGCAGTCGGTGCAGGAGAAAATCCGCGTCATTTTCGATGAACACAAAGGCTTTCGTCTCGGCCAGCCACCGACAGGCCGCCAGGATCGCCGCTGCCGCGCGGTCGGTAGGCAATAAGGCTGTATTTTCCTGCAAAGACTTCTGCGCCGCTGCGAAACACTCTGTATGGATATCCTCCAGCACGGCGAAAAACAGCAGCTCCTTGGAATCAAAGAATTTATAAAACGATCCCTTGGAAATACCGACGGAATTTGTCAGCTGCTCCACTGAGGTTTTCCGCATCCCGATGGTAATGCCGCAGCGCCGGGCTTCCCGGATCAGGTCTTTGCGGATCTGTTCATTCTGTTCATCTGTAAAAGCCACTGCGCACGCTCCTTGGATTTATGACCACATTGTTCATTTCAGTCAAATTGTAGCACGATCCGAAGATGTTGTCAACGGCGTCGTTTTGCTTTCCATCATGATCAAATCAGATCCAGCCTTTCCATCTCAAACGGCACAACCACGGATTTCAGCAATCTCGCCTTCGGCAATGCTGTGGTTGCGCTGGGCAATGGTCAGCAGTTCATCCGCAGATACGCCTTCATCCTTGTATCCGCTTTGGACGGCAAACTCGGAAATGACTTCTGCGCAGTTTTTGCCGAATTGTTATAGATCGCGCCAATCTGCCGCACGTGCCGATACTCCGCAAGGCTGGCAAAGGAACCGGCTTCGACCATCATGCGGCAGAACAGCAGCCCGTCCCGGACATAGTGTTTCGCGTATTTCAGGAACTCCGTTTCCTGCTCCGGGTCGAACCTCGGCAGACAGTACAGCAGCATTTGCAGAACTTCCAGCTTGTAGTCCAGAAAGCGCGCCGGATCGTAACGGTCAATGCCATTGCGGGTGAGAAAGCGGTAAATCGCGCTGTTCAGACGCTTTTCAGCGTGGTGCAGGAAGAAGCAGAAGCACAGCAACTCAGAGAAAACGAGCGGCTGTGCTTTTCTGTTCTATCCAATTACGCCCGTGTCCTGCGGAGATGGAAGGTGCAATATGCAGCAAAAGCACCGGATAAGCGGTTCGTGGAAGCCTGTCAAAAGCTGGACGAGGCGGAGTATTACTTGGATATTCTGTGCGCCGGGGATTCCCATGAACGTGCCGAGGTTGTCAGTTATCTGCTTGTAGATGGTCGGTTGGACAAGCTCAAGGAAACAATCAATGGGAGGAATGCAGCGTGAACAAGAAGTATGCCGGGTTGGATTTTTCAGCATGGTTCGATGGCAAGGATGTCAATGAGGCAGCTTTTTGCCGGGAGTTTCTATCGAAAAACAAGCTCATCTATGCGGACAACGCATTCTTCACACCGGATAGGCGGCTGACAGACCCGCTGCTGCTGCTGAAAGAGAAGATCTATGCCGAGCTGGAGTGCTGTGCCGCAAAAAACATTCTGCGCACCATTTCCAATATCGTGGAGATCATGAAGCTGGTGGTTCATGCAGAGAGCTTTCCGCCGAATCCGGATGAAATTCATGTGCAGAACGGGACGCTCCGCATTGACGGCAGTTTCCTTGCGGGACGGTCTGAGATCGTGCGCAGCCGGTTTCCCATCGGCTACAATCCACAAGCAGGAAAGTCGGTTGTCTGGCTTCGGTTTCTTTCCGATCTGCTCTACCCGGAGGACATTCCCACCTTTCACAGATGCTTTCAAGATGAAATTTCCAAAAAGAAATGAGGTGACGCTTGTATGCGTCACCTCATAACGATTGATTTGGTTGATTTTTAGAGGGTTAGGTTTATCCAAATTAGTATAACACTTTTATTTTCTGTATTTTGAGGGAGTAAATCCATAATACCTTTTGAATATTTCAATCAATCTACTGGGGTTGGAGTATCCAACAATTCTTGAAATTTCCGCAATGGTGAGGTCGGTCTGAATAAGCATATGCTCGGCTACAGAGATCCTTTTCCTCTGAATGTATTCAGTAATGGACATATTATAAACTGACTTAAATAGCTTTTTCATTTTGCTTTCACTCATACATGCAATGGTGGAAAGCGTCTGCAACGTAATATTAAAACTGTAATGTTCGTCCATGTAATGCGTTAGTTCAGCTAATGCCTGCAAATCTGTTTTGTTAATGGGCTGGCCATTCTCTTCATTTAGTCTGTTTTCTTTCAAATATGAAGCAAGATAAGAGATGATTTCATATATTTTTGCTTCTACTGTAATTCTGGACGCTTTCATGGAAAGCAGATACTCATATAGGCTTTGCATAGCATGATTAACATTTGGTAAATAGAATTTCCCTTTTTCTTTGAAAAAATCAGAAAAGTTCACTTCAAGATCACCGGAAATTTCCTGGAGATACTGATCAATAAATTCCTGGTCAACCTGCACGGTAATACATCTTAATGGAATCTGAGGATGATAAATAGCTTTATACTTTTCAGATGGTTCATAGCAGCGCAATGTATTCGGAGAAATATTTTGATACGGATAGAATTCATCTCCTGCGCCACTAATATAGAGAGCAAGTACATAACCAGACCCAATATGTTCTCCGACCATAGTTTCCTGGTTAAATCTTATATCTGTCGCTGTAATGATGAAATCGTGGTGAACCTCACTCGTCCATTGAAATCCGGTTCCATATTTTGGGTTGATCTTATAATATGTTCCGTACTCTATTGGATTCTTTATCGATTCAACAAAGAAATCATCTCGTTTAACTTCTATCATTGGCTCCTCCCAAAGATACCTCGTTTAGATTTATTAATACCTTGTTTAGACTTTATATCTGTTTTGCCCTTTACAGTTAGCTAAAACTAATTATAATGAAAGAGGTGATGCATGTCAAACCGTTTTTAAGCAAAAAGAGGTGTATATTTGAAGTCAATGCGCAGTTTATATAAAAAACTATTTCATTATGTCCAAGATAAAAGAATTTGGGCATATTTCTCCATGGCACTATCTGCCGCTGCCGTCTGCTCATATATGGGAGCATATTGGTTTCTGTGGCAGTCCATTGTGTCTATTCTGGTTATTCCCGTATATGAGAAGGCTATGTATGACGCAATTATTGTAGTCATACTTATGATTTTACGAGGTATTCTCAACATTGCATCGGCAACGTGTTCCCACTACTTAGGCTTCCGGCTTGAAACAAACTTAAGGAAAAATGGGCTTCATAAATTATTGGATGCCTCTTCTTCCTTTTTTGACCATAACAGCTCTGGAGAGATTCGAAAAATTATTGATGATAACGCAGCAGAAACACACAAAACAGTGGCCCATTTGATTCCGGACAACGTCACTGCTGTTATGACGCCGGTGTTAATGTTTGTGCTGATGTTTGCAATAGACTATCGCCTTGGTATTCTCCTGATCCTTACAACTGTGATTGGTGTTCTTCAGTATCGTAAAATGTCCGGTGGTACTGAATTTCTGTCTGGCTATTCAGCGGCGCTTCAAAAAATGAGTGCGGCAACAGTAGAATATGTCAGAGGAATGCAGATCATAAAAATCTTCGGTGTAACTGTACAGTATTACAAAACTCTGATTAACTCGATCAAAGAGTACAAACAGTACGTCTATCAGTATAGCCTCAGCTGTAAGAATCCCTACGTCGGATTCCAGGTTCTGTTCAACGTGTTTTATGCTTTTGCTGTACCAGCCGCAGTTGTATTCATCAGCTATGGAGAACCTGCTATGCTAATCCTGGCAAAGATTGTTTTCTTTGCTGTGTTCTCCGGAGCTGTATTTACTTCTTTCACATCGATCATGTTTACGGGGCAGGATAACTTTGGCGCACAAAATACGCTGAATCAGCTTGATGAGCTGACTACTTCTATGGATCAGGCAAAGCTTCCACATGGAAACGAAGAGACCTTCCAAGATTTCAATATTGAATTTCGTCATGTTGACTTTAAGTATGATGACAACTTCGTGCTGAAGGATTTCAGCCTGACACTTCATCAGAATAAAACTTATGCGCTCATCGGGTCTTCCGGGGGAGGAAAATCTACCATTGCAAAGCTGATTTCAGGTTTTTATCCTGTCGATGGCGGCGAAATTCTGATTGGTGGAAAGAACATTCAGAGTTATTCTGAAAAAGCTCTCATTCAGAACATCGCATTTGTTTTCCAGCGCAGTCAATTACTAAAGGCCTCAATTTACGAAAATGTCCGAATCGGAAATCCTCAGGCAACACGGCGGCAGATTATGGATGCACTTGACGCAGCGAACTGCACATCCATCCTTGACAAATTTCCCCAGCGGGAGATGACCGTCATAGGGGCAAAGGACGTATACCTTTCCGGTGGTGAGGTGCAAAGGATCGCCATTGCGAGGGCTATTCTAAAGAATGCGAATATCGTCATTATGGATGAGGCTTCTGCAGCTGCAGATCCGGAAAATGAATACGAGTTGCAGCAGGCTTTCCAAAAACTGATGAGTGGCAAAACAGTTATCATGATTGCACACAGGCTGTCCTCTATTCAGAATGTAGACCAGATCCTGTTTGTCCAGAATGGAAAAGTTGTGGAACAGGGAACCCACAATGAACTGATGGCCTGCAATGGACGTTATAAGGATTTTCAGGATGTATACTGCAAGGCAAATCAGTGGAGGTTGGCATGATGAAGACATATCTAAAAAGAGCCTTCCAGCTGAGTGATTCGGGTGTGAAGGGCCTTGCAAAATCAATCTGGTCATTCTTTCTCTATTATGTTTCTTTTGTACCGCCGATGATCTGTGTTTTTCTGTTTGCAGACAGGCTGTTGAATGGAAATACCGGGAAACCGGTGGTATATCTCCTGTTTATGCTGGCAGCGACCCTGGTGATGTACTTAGTTATTAACTATAACTATAAAACGACCTATGATGAAACCTACCAGGAATCTGCAAATTTAAGAATTGATCTGGCGGAACAGCTTTCCAAACTGCCCCTATCCTATTTTTCAAAGCACAATTTGTCTGACCTTGCTCAAACAATCATGGCAGATGTGGCTTCGATTGAGCATGCTTTTGCGAACGCAGTGGCTAATTCCATAGGGTTTGCAATTTACTTTTTGGTTATCAGCGTAGCCCTTCTGATCATGAATTGGAAATTAGGTCTCTGTGTATTGCTTCCCGTTCTTACTTCTGCTTCGGTTCTTTTCCTGACAAAGAAACTGCAGGTCAGAGATGTAAATAAACATTATGATAAGTTGAGAGATATTTCCGAAAGCTTTCAGAATGCAATCGAACTGAATCAGGAAATTAAAAGCTATGGGTTGAAAGAAAAAGTAGAAGCTCAAATGGACCAGCAGTTGGATGAGTCAGAAAATCTTCAATGGAAAGCTCAGATCACCCAGACGATTCCTGTTACAATCGGCCAGACTTTATCTATTCTTCCTATTGGAATCACGGCGACTGTTGGCCTTTCAATGCTCGCCTCCGGTCAGGTAAGTATCCTGATTCTTCTGGGCTATATTATTATGGCGGCGAAACTCAGCGGGGCCATGGGTGGTGTTTTGCTCTATCTGACGGAAATCTTTTATTTGGACGCAAGAATTGCCCGGATTGGTGAAATCAAGAATCATGAACTTCAGGGTGGAGAAAAGGCAGTCCTTTCAGATTTCAATGTAGAAATAAAGGATGTTTGTTTTTCCTACCAGAAAGACACCCAGGTGATTCGCCATGCATCCTTTACGGCGGAGCAAGGACAGGTAACCGCATTGGTCGGTCCCAGCGGCTGCGGAAAAACAACAATGCTTAAGCTCATCAGCAGACTATATGATGCAGATTCCGGTACCGTTCAGATCGGAGGAACCGACATACGAGAAATTCACACTGATAGCTTGTTCAAGTATGTTTCCATTGTTTTTCAGGAAGTCATTCTATTTAATACTTCTATTATGGAAAATATTCGCCTTGGGCGGCTGGATGCTTCTGACGAAGAAGTAATACGAGCTGCAAAACTGGCTGGTTGCAATGAGTTTGTCAGCCGTCTGCCAGACACCTACCAGACAATAATCGGGGAAAATGGAGCCAAACTCTCCGGCGGAGAACGTCAGCGGCTGTCCATTGCCAGAGCAATCCTGAAGGATGCTCCAATTATCATTCTGGATGAGATTGCTGCATCGTTAGATGTGGAAACAGAAGTCCAGATACAGACTGGATTAAATCATTTGATTCAAGGCAAGACCGTGATTGTTATTTCACACAGACTGAAGTCTATTGAAAATGCAGATAAGATCGTCGTTATGAAAGCAGGTACGGTAGAAGCCTGTGGAAAACATGCTCATCTGCTGAAACAGTCGCCCACATATAGAAAGATGATTGAAAAGTCCAATCTGGCAGAGAAATTTAACTACTAAGCAGGTTACCCTTCAGATGCAGACCGCACTGAAGGGTAACATAAAGGCATTTGGTTAACTATGTCTAACTGATTTCTGATGTGAGGAGGTGCATTATTTGAAGAAATATATTGGAAAAAGGATCATTAGCTTCCTCATTGTGCTGGTAGGCGTCAGCATTCTAAGTTTTTTGTTGATTGCTTGGTCCGGAAAAGATCCTGCAGAAATTATTGCACACCGAGGCGTATCCAATCCTACGCCGGAACAGATTGAGATGATTCGGGTGGAAATGGGATTGGATCAACCTCTCCCTGTGCGATATATTCAGTGGCTTTCCGGAATGTTTACAGGAGAACTTGGGACTTCTTTGACCACTCATCAACCGATTGTAAAGGATCTGCACAAGTATCTGGCTGCGACCACATCTCTTGTAGGGATGGCCATTCTATGGATTATCGCGCTCACCGTTCCGATTAGTTTGCTCTGTGCCAGAAAGCGGAACCGCCTTTTCGATCAGGTTACCAGAGGCATTACTATCTGCGGTATTTGTGTGCCAACTTTCTGGCTGGGATTCCTTCTTCTACTGTTCTTTGCGATTCATCTGAAATGGTTCAGTGTCTTACCAAGTCCAGGTTGGAGGGGCTTTTTACTACCTTCATTTGCCCTGGCGGTTCCCAGTTCGTGTTCACTCATCCGAATTATGCGTTCCTCTCTTCTGGCTGAATTATCTTCTGATTATGTTCGGTTTGCAAAAGCCCGTGGACTATCTGCCAACAGAATTCTGGTATGCCACATTCTGCGAAATGCCTTACCGCCTGTTGTTACAATTTTCTTTCAGCAATTCGGCTTTCTAATTGCCGGAGGGGCGGTAATCGAAAGTGTTTTTTCAATCAAGGGAATCGGAACTTATCTGGTGGACAGTGTGATTGCAGCAGATACGATTGCAGTTTCTACCTGTATAGTCGTCATTGCAGCAATTTTTGTCGTCGCAAATTTCATGGCAGACATAATCAACCGTCTGCTTTGTCCATGGATGGTGAGGGAAGAAAATGATACATAAGCTACTCAAAAGGCCGCAGGCAATCATCGGTCTGGGCCTGATTGCTATTGTGATTGTAATTGCGATTGCAGCACCTGCTTTTTCGCCTCACGACCCTGAATTGGTGAATTTATCGCAAAAGTATGCTCAGCCTGACGCAGAATACCCTCTTGGAACAGATCAATTGGGCAGGTGTACCTTATCAAGGCTGCTGTATGGAGCCAGATATTCCATCGGAATCAGTTTACCTGTGCTGCTGATTTTGTCTGTGATTGGTCTGATTGTCGGTACTTTTAGCGCCTGTGCTGGAAAAAAAGCAGACCATTTCATTACTATACTCTGTGATGTGTTTATTGCTTTTCCTTCTCTTATCATTGCTATTGCTGTCATAGGCGTTCTGGGGAACGGACTCCAAAACATTGCCGTTTCTGTTGTGATAGCGACCTGGGCTTGGTTTGTTCGTGTTGTCAGATCTTATTCCGTTCAAGAAATGGGTAAAGATTATATCCTGGCAGCCCGAATTTCTGGGTGCAATACAGGAAAGCTGGTCTTCAGACATCTGATTCCTAACATTCTGCCACAGTTTCTTGTGTATGTTTCCACTGGTGTCGCTTCTTCCATCATTATGGTTTCCAGCTTTGCTTTCCTCGGACTTGGCCTTCCCTCCGGCACACCGGAATGGGGTGCCATGTTAAATGATGCCAGGACAGCGCTTTACTCTCATCCGGAATTGCTAATCTACCCAGGCTTGTGCATCTTCGTAACGGCAGCAGGCTTCAATTTATTTGGAGAAGCACTCCGTGATATTCTGACGCCGGAGGAGGACAGCCTATGATGCCATCACTTATGATTGATCATTTAAGCATTAATCTTCGGTCAGGTACGGATAACTTGGTTTCTGAAATATCCTTTGCAATCAAAGAAGGAGAGTCTTTGATCTTGTTAGGCCAGTCAGGCAGCGGCAAAACAATGACCTGTAGTGCGGTGCTAAACTTATTGGACCCTAAAAAATTTAAGGTGTCGGGTTCCGTTTTCTTCGGCGAGACTGATCTTTTGAATTCGTCAGAAAAGCAGAGACGAGGAATATACGGAAACCAGATTGTCTATATCCCGCAAAATCCAATGACTGCATTGGACCCTTCTATGCGTATTGGCAGACAGATGGATGAAACGCTACGGCTTCATTCCGACAAATCCCGCCAGCAGCGTTACAACTATATTCTGCGGCTTCTGCATGATGTAGGCTTAGATGATCCTGACAGGGTATACAGAGCATACCCCCATATGCTTTCCGGAGGAATGCTTCAGCGTGTCATTATCGCAATGGCTATGATGCTTGATGCAAAATTCGTGCTTGCCGATGAGCCGACAACTGCTTTGGATGTGATTCACAGAAATGGAATCATAGATTTATTTTCGCAGATGAAAGCAAATGGAGTTGGGATTTTTATGGTAACTCATGATTTCGCAACAGCTCTTCAATTAGGTGGAAACGTGTTGGTGATGAAAGAAGGAAAAATTATAGAATCCGGTGAAGTTCAATCTGTCTTCGATCATACCACAGAACCTTACACAAGGTCGCTGATTGAAGCTTACTCCCTTTCCTGTGCTTTCACGAAAGGGGCGGAATCATGATTAAAGTCAACAACCTATCAAAAGAATTTCACGAACAAGGCACAAGCAACGAGCTTCTGGCCGTTGATCATGTAGATTTTACTATTCAGAATGGTTCATTTTGCGCTTTGGTAGGAGAAAGCGGATCTGGTAAAAGCACTTTGGCTCAGCTCATGTGCGGTCTTCTGGTTCCATCTTCTGGAGAGGTACTGTTTGAAGGAAAAAACATTTCCCTCTGCCGGGGCAAGCAAAAGCAGGTACTGCGATCTAAAATACAGCTGATTCTTCAGGATGGCAAGGGAGCAATGGACCCTCGCTTTACGGTATATCAAATCATTGCAGAGCCAATTCGCAATTTCAGAAAACTCAGCAAAAAGGAAGAAGAACGGGAAATCAATGATCTTCTTACCATGATGGAGCCTCCCGAAGAGATCAAGCTGCGAAAAGCTCATGAGCTATCCGGTGGACAACAAAAACGTGTATGTATTGCAAGAGCGTTAGCGGCTCAACCGGATGTGTTGATTTTTGATGAAGCAGTCAGTGGGCTGGATGTCCTGGTTCGTAAACATATTCTTGATTTGCTGAAGCGACTCCATCAGGAGCGAAAAATGACTTGCTTTTTCATTACCCATGACCTGGACGTTGCGCTATATCTTGCAGACCGTGTGATGGTGATGCGCTGCGGTAAGATTATCGAAGACCGTACATTTCACGGTTCGACAGACTGCTTTACACATCCGTATACCAAGCTTCTGCTGCATTCTATTGCTCCATATTTGGGTTAAACCATTCAATAAATACGTATACCCTGCTGAAAAGCATGATATAAAAATAAATAAAGGAGATTTTGTACATGAAACTGAAAAAACTTTTAGCTTTCGGACTCGCACTTGTGATGTGCCTTGCTATGGCTGCTTGCGGCACGAACCCTGGCGAGAAAACCGATGCAGAGCCGGTCTCAATCACTGTCACCGAGAATTGGGACTTTTCTGTAGGCTTCTATCCTGTCATCACGCCTATGGTATCCAGCACTTATGGTGCCGGATTCTGGAGTCGTAATTTTTACAACACTCTGGTAAGCTACGATGATAACGGGAAGATCCAGGGCGAGTTGGCTGAAACCTGGGAAATCAGTGATGACGGCAAGACTTACACCTTCCATCTGCGTGATGGTGTCAAATTTTCTGACGGTACTCCTCTGACTTCCGAGGCAGTAAAGATGACCCTTGAAGCAGTAGTAACCCATCTGGGTCCCCAGAATGGTGCCTTCGGTAAGCTCACTACTTTGTTTGACAAGCTGGAAACCCCGGATGAAAAAACCTTTGTAATGACTTTGAAGACCCCTTATTACGCTGCTCTTGACAATCTGACCATGGCGCTGCCTCTTGGTATTGTGAATCCCGCAGCCTTTGAAGGCGGCGTAGAAAAGGCTTACGAGAATTGCGTGAGTGCAACTATGGGTACTGGTCCCTATATGTTTGACCGGGTCGAGGGAGATACCTATACCTTTATCCGCAATCCCTACTACTGGGGCGAAGCTCCTGAAGTGGACGAGTTCAAAGTCAAAGTGATTCCTGATAATGCTGCAAAAATTCTTGCTCTGCGCAACGGCGAAATCGATGCAATTCTCGGCTCCAGCAGACTTAGCGCAGAAGGCTACACGGAAATTTCCCAGGATGCCGCTTTCGGTCATGCCATGGATGACAGCACCAACCAAACTCGTTATCTGGGTATGAACCTGAATAAGGCTCCCTTTAATGATCCTCTTGTAAGGGAAGCAGTATCCTACGCTGTTAATCAGCAGGAGTTGGAAACCTCTGTTTTCGATGGTCTGGAGACTGCTGCCGAAACCCTCTTTACGAATGAAAAGCCCAACTGCGGTGTGGAGGTTAAGACCTATCCTACCGACATGGAAAAGGCAAAGCAGCTCATGAAGGAAGCCGGCTATGAGGATACCAATGATGACGGTATCCTGGAGAAGGACGGAACTTCTCTCGCCATTCATTTCAACTATTCTCAGAGCCTTGCAAGTGTTGACAATGCAGTTCTTTCTATTGCAGCTTCTCTTAAAGAACTTGGCTTCGATGTTACTATTGATGCAGTAGACATGAACACCTGGTATGGAGCCTTGATGGCTGGCGAATATGATCTGACCTTCTACAATACTGCTGGCGGTTCCTTTGACCCTGCAACAGATATGAGCAATATGGCTCCTGGCGCTATGGGTGATCCGATCCTCTGCCAGTTCTCTGCTTTCTTTGAGAATCCTGAAATTTTCGCAGAATTGGACTCCACTTCTGATTCTCAGCGTGTGCAGGAAATCTATGGAATGATTCTGAATGGTATTGCAGATCAGAATCTTCTGGTGCCTGTAACCGGCACTCACGATCTGGCTCTGTGGAATACTGATAAGATAACTGGCTATGACTTCTACACAGATGCCAGCTACGTAGACATTGCATCTGTTCATGTGAAATAATGTCCAGCAGTGTGGCTGAGGCGGTTACAAAAGAAAGACTTCATTCTTCAGGAGAAGACTATCTAAAAGCCATATTTATTCTTGAAGCGCAACATGGTTCAGTTCGTTCAGTAGAGGTTGCTGAGTACATGAATGTATCTAAAGCGAGCGTTAATCATGCAGTTAGGCACATGCGAAATCAGGCACATTATTTTGAATAATCAGGTTGTCAACTCATCCAGGGCGCTCCATTCACTCAAACACACCGTGCCAAAATCACACAAAAATATTGCCATACATATGGTAGATCACATTAGAAGATTGGGCGTTTTCCCAGCTAACTACGCATTAGATTTAGGCGAATTTATTGACAGCAACGGTAATTCGTATATAGACATTGTGGAGTTAAACCCCATATCGTGTTCTATGTGCTATGTGAATAATAGCATCTATACCAATGTGATTCCAGAGATTAGCTAATGTCAGCACCAACTGATGATGGGCGTTGAGTTTTGCTACGATGCCATCGCAAATCCAAAGAATTACGATATGCTGAGAATATCCAATAAAAATTATACTTATGTTTCGGATAACCAATACTCTTTTTTATAGTTTGCACATTATAGAGGATTTTAGAGCAATTCCGAAAGTGGGACTTGTTCTTTCTCTGTATTAAATCTCCGATAGAGTGAGTCCTTCTGGGAGGTCCATCATGAACCTCCCCTGGGTTCAGTAAATAGGCGCAGTCCTCCCTTGACGGAGGACTGCGCTTTTCTGCGACCTTACTGCACGGAATACAGGTTGGATGTGCTGCTCCCATTGTCACGGTAGCGTGGGATCTTTTGCAGATACCCGTGCTGCTCCAGATCAGTCAATGCCCGTTTGACCGTGGAGCGGGACAAGCGCATGTCGGAGGCAATTGTCTTGATCCCTGGCCAGCATTTTCCCTCACTGTCTGCGCGGTCACGCAGATACATATAAACCGCCCTCGCTCTGGAGGGCAGTTCGGTGTCGGCATAAATCGTTCCAAAGTAACTCATAGATCCTCCTCACCATAGGTTTTCATTTGCTTTCCACTCCTGCGCCGGGGCTTCTCTGCGGCAGGCTCATGGGCCATGCCGCCGCGTCTGGAGACGGCATAGGCTCCGCTCACATCCACATCCTCCGCCTTATTTGACTGCGGAAGGTTGCGTTCCAGATCCTCACGGTTGGCATAGGCTACCGCACGATCTACCCGCTCCGGCACGATATAAGGTTCCTCGAAGGTGATACCCCATTCCAGAAAAAGCCGCAGGCGGGTATGCATGGGATGATGTCCTGTCTTTTGAACAATAAAATTTCCCTTGGGAATAGACTTCAGCTCATCTGGCGTCAGCAGCGGACGCTCCATCATCTGCAGGCTTTGGCTGGGATCGTTTTTTCCGCGGCTCACCGATCCAGACAGAACTGTGCGGTTTCCAAGTGCCTTAGACAGCACCTCCGCCGTTTGGCTGTTGGGTGCGAAGCCACCGAAGATGGTGTCCTGGCAGTTGTCCTGAATAATTTCACTGCCCTCTTTTCCGTAGTTCTTTTCAAGCTGCGCCAAGGACTGAATGATCGGCACCAGCGTCAGGCGGCGGGAACGGCCTGCTGAGAACAGCGGGAGGACATCGAAGGGCGGCATGGTGCCAAATTCATCGCAATACAGTACCACGCGGTTTTGCAGCTTTCCACCGTTTTCATCCGCCACAGCAAACAGTTCACGGCTTAGATTTTGAATCATCAAGCCCGCCATGAAGTTTTTGGTGGTGTCCTCCTCCGGAAGAATGAGAAAGATGGCAGACTTTTCAGAAGCAAACTTCTCTGCATCGATGGCGCTGTCGAAGCAGAGCACCTGTTCCAGCTCTGAATCCAGAAACGCATTGAGGCGAGAAAGCACAGTAGACATGACAGAAGCCATGGCCTGTTCCGCGCTATTGAGTGCAGCGCCCGCAAACCATCTGGCTTTGTGGTCAGGTGGCAGCTTGCCCATCAGGAGCTGGAAGTGACTCTTGCCCTTTACCTTGCTGGGTTCCAGCAGATCCTGCACCAGCTTAAAAACAGAGACGATATGCCGGCGCTCCTGTGGATGCTCCTTATCCGGCGGTAGAAACTCCGCCAGCATCAGGATGACTGAAGTGAGCAAGCCCTCCGCCGCATCATAGAAAAAGGCATTCTGTCCGCGATTGCTGTCATCACCATCGGGGTTGACAATGGTCTTGGCAAGGATCTTGGCGTACTTTTCCGCCTTGGCTCGAGCCGCCAGGTTCTTGGGATCTTTCCTTGCAATGTCCATGTAGCGGTTGACCAGTGTCAGGAGATTATTACCGTCTGAACGGGTCGGATTTCGCAGGTCAATGACGGACACATGATAGCCGTAGCAGTTTTTTGCAATCGTGCCGTAATTTCGGGCCAGGTCACCCTTGCTGTCCAGCGCCAGCCAGCTCATGCCGGAGGCACAGGCATATTCCAGATTGGGGTACAAGAAGAATGCAGTCTTACCAATACCGCTGGCACCGATCATGAGGCAGTGAATGTCATCGCTGTCTACCAGTGCGGTGAGCTCCTGCGGTTTCCCCTTACAGCCGAGAATCAATCCCTGCTCCGAGGGGAGGTTCTGTCCGCTGCGCCACTCTCTGACTTTGAAGGGCACATGGGCATAGGTCTGCTTGATTTCCTTGTCGGTGGCCCATCGGGCTGTGCCGTGCTGCCCGTCGCCTACGGTGCGGGATTTGATATTGCCAAGGGTATAGTGATGAGACATCATGGACAGCCCACCGATGACAAGGAACATTGTTGCTCCCGCTGCGATCAGGATCCAGATACTTGCGTTCAACATTTCACCTCATTTCATTCATAGCAAAGCCCTGAGCGTTTTCGATGCTCAGGGTCAGATCGTCATTCCAGTCTTTGCTTTCCGGGATCAGGCGCTCCACGGAATAGCGCATTTCCAACTGCTCCCGCATCCGGCGGCTGGCCTGATGGCCGGTTTCATCATTATCAAGACAGAGCAGAACGGTGTCGAGCTGCGGCGCTTGTTCCAACATCTGCAATACTGGCTGAATGGATGTGCCGCAGCAGGCCACATAGCTGTGCCGCTGCCAGTTCTCTGGGTAAAGGGTGATGTAGGACAGCATATCGATGGGCGCTTCAAACACATACAGACTTCTGTCTGTGCCGACATAATGGAAGCTGTATCGTGGATCACTGCCCTCCACATTCAAGCGAAAGGCTTTCCCGTAGCTGTTGGCGCTGCGCTTATGGGCGTGGTGGGGGACACCATCTGTATCCGTGCCAACAAACACGGCGTTGTGATACTCGGCATCTTCATACAGAAGTCCGGCCTTGGCAAAGTGCGCCACCACATCCCTTGCGATGCCGCGATGCTTGATGAGGTACAGCCATGTGATATGCTCTGTGTCCTCCGGTTCGGCTTTGGAGGTCACCGCAATGGTGATGGCGTTCGGCTTGTAGTAATAGCAGGGGAAGAACCGGCCATCGTAGACCTGCTCTAACTTCATACCGTTGTCGTAGACCACACCGTAGGGGGTGATCGTGCCGCTGCCGCTTTCGATGAGCTGCCGTGCGGTTTTCTTGCCGTCCAGCGCGTTCAGCTCATCCACGCTTGCGCTGCCGCCGTGCAGGTTCATGTAGTGGTTACGGCCAACAGCGGCGAGGTCGGAAAAGTCAGTAATGACCGTGGCCTGCTGGCAGCAGAAGGTCAGGTTGATGAGATCCTTTAACTCGAACAGCTCCAGCTTGTGGGCCATCGCCTGAAACTGTGCGGCTTCGCCGGTGTCGAAGCTGTCCAGCCGCTTGGCGAGGTAGTTCAGCTCCTCCACATTGACCGTGAGCATTTCCACTCGCTTGAGAACGGTGTAGAAGCTGTCGATCTTCTCCACCTTGCAGTCCGCCTTGACCGCGTCACCGATTTCCAACGCCTCCAGCAGCTCCATGCAGTGTGCGTGCTGGTCGCGGGGAATAGGAAACGGAATGGTCGCCACGCCGTATTCCGGGTGATGCGGATTGCCAAGCACCGCTTGTATCATCATGTTTCGTCAACTCCTTTTTCCAAATTCAAAACCGCATCTCCGTACTTGG
This sequence comes from Vescimonas coprocola, assembly GCF_018408575.1. Taxonomy (NCBI): domain Bacteria; kingdom Bacillati; phylum Bacillota; class Clostridia; order Eubacteriales; family Oscillospiraceae; genus Vescimonas; species Vescimonas coprocola. The sequence goes on along the minus strand of NZ_AP023418.1, from coordinate 1,558,584 downwards.
CCATCAGTAGTGCGCCAGTGATCAGGTGGAACGCCTCATCTGTGACCAATTCCGGAGACGCAAGGTCTGCGAGAGTGATATTACAGCAGCCGACCGCAATGGCCTTCGCCGCCTGGTAGACGCTGTATAGCTCCGGCTCGATTCCTCCGAGCCGGACGCTTTGGAAGTCAAAGCCGTCATTCCCGCATTTCCAGACCATCCTGCGCCAAAGGCTCTCGTATGCCGTGAGCGGGAAGAGGGCCGCTTTGTTCCGGTCGGACAAACGCCAGCAGCGCTCTCGCCAATGTGTCCATCTTCGCCGGTGGGCATCGGACAGGAAGAATTGGAAGAATTGAGGTTTCCTCTCTCTGAATTGCTGATGCATCCTTTTTCGAAACTGCGGCCCCATAGAGGGGGTGAAGCAGTCCCACATGAACGCATTCAGCTCCAGCACACCTGCCTCGATCCGCTCCTCCAGGCAGGTACATTCACATAGGCGGCACGGATGCTTGCGGACATAGTTCTGGCAGTATTCGCACGCCATATCTTCGGGCGTGTAACGAAATGGGCTGCGATATATTCCACCACCTCTGGGCTTTTGACCGGGCTGAGACATCATCAACTGCTCCAACGCCTGCAGCGGCGTGTCTCGCATGAAATAGTACGGCATAAGCGAACTCCTCTCTGAAATGAAAAAAGGGCCGGAATCTTATTGCTAAGACTCCGGCCCGTTCCGTTTGATATTACATTGTCTGTTGCTGCGCGACTTGTTCCAAGGCTTCTTCCTGCTGCCGGATTCGCTCGTCCAAATCCGGCACACACTCCTCAATCTGCTGCTGAACACTGCGGATCATTTTTTCCTGCTCTCCCGTGAGTTCAAAGAAATCTCCGTCTACAGAGTCCGCACAGCAGCGATAAATCTCGGTCATCTGCTCTGGGGTGAAAAGCCGTTCCTTTTGAATCAGTGCGGAGCGGATAGCAAAGTCCTGTTTGGCTCCTGCATAGTTCTCCATGAAATAGTGCCCATGACATACTCCTGTGTGCCCATAGGCCCAATCCCATGTGACGAAGTGGACTCCGTGTTTGCTCTGAACTCCAGCCAGCACAGTGCCGTTGAAATCCGCCAGCACCTTGTAGCCGTCCTCCAGACCGTCGGCTTTCAAAAAGGGCGCTGTTTCCATCTGCCGCATATATTCCGCTGTGTTTCTGACGATCTCATACACCATGTCCTTGGCGGCGACCCGTTCCGGTTCATTAATGTCCTCATTTCGGTAGGTGATGCCGCCGTTCTCGGTCACTTCGCACAGCGGCGCACCGTCAAGCAGGATACACAGCCTGTCAGTGTGAACTTCGTCCAACTGGAAACCCTCCTTGGCAAGGACGATTGCTGCTTCTCTGAGGTAACAGACCTTTTCTTCTGCGCTGATGCTCATATAGCTCCTCCCATGCATAAAAAATAAGGCCGGAGCGATCATGCTCCGACCTACAAATGCAGGCGCTGCGACCAGCGCCCTTTTTGAAATGAAAAAGGGCACCGCTTTCTTAGTCCGTCAGGACCAACAAAACGACGCCCAAATCTCTGTGATTCTTTTTTGAGAAAAATACCGCTGCCAGCCGGAAAAATCGCCGCTGAAAAAGGGCGCTGGCTGAACGCATCTGCATGAAACAGGAAAACGCCCGGTTCGAATCGGGGCAGACGCTCTGAAACAGCGATTTGCATCTATGGTTTGAAAGAAAAAATCCGGGCCTGAAAAAGCCCGGAAACGGTTGATGCGCCTGACTTTTCGCCAGACGCATCTATACCGTTTAGTTAATATGGAGGTGACACCCAGATTTGAACTGGGGAATGAGGGTTTTGCAGACCCTTGCCTTACCACTTGGCTATGTCACCGGATAAGAGAAAACGGCGAGGTTCGCCGTTTTCTCTGTTTTTGGAGCGGGCGACGAGGCTCGAACTCGCTACCTCGACCTTGGCAAGGTCGCGCTCTACCAGATGAGCTACGCCCGCAGATGACGCCGATATTTCAGCGTCATGGTGCCTCCGGTCGGAGTCGAACCAACGACACGCGGATTTTCAGTCCGCTGCTCTACCAACTGAGCTACAGAGGCATATGGCGACCAAGATGGGGCTCGAACCCACGACCTCCAGCGTGACAGGCTGGCGTTCTAACCAACTGAACTACTTGGCCGTATCATGGTGGGAACAACTGGACTCGAACCAGTGACCCCCTGCTTGTAAGGCAGGTGCTCTAACCAGCTGAGCTATGCTCCCGTCCTTGCCGCCGGAAGGGCTTACCATCGCAACGGCAAGGATAATTATACTAAAAACCGGCCGCCATGTCAACAGGAAAATCAGATTTTTTCAATCTTTTTTCTCAAGGCTCTGGATCAGCCCCTCCAGCTCCGGGCCGGAGAAGTGGTACACCCGGTCGCAGAATTGACACGTCAGGTCGCAGGAGCCTTGCTCGGCCAGAATGGCGGAGAGTTCGTCCCGACCCAGTGACAGCAGCGCCCGCTCGATGCGCTCCCGGCTGCACCCGCAGCGGTACTCCACAGGCTCCTGCTCCAGCACCTTCACCTCGAAGTCCGACAGCACCGCCCGCAGCATGGCCTCCGGGTCGGGATCCTTTTCCAGAATGGCGGAGACGTTGCCGGCGGCCATGATACCGCCCTCCACCTTAGCGATGGTGTCCTCCCCGGCGCCGGGCATCAGCTGGATCAGATAGCCACCGGCGGCCTTGACGCTCTGATTCCGGTCAATGAGCACCCCCAGAGCGCAGGCGGTGGGGATCTGCTCGGACTCCACGAAGTAGGCGGCGATGTCCTCGGCGATCTCGCCTCCCAGCAGGTTCACGGTACCCACATAGGGCTCCTTCATGTGCAGGTCCTTGATGACCGTCAGGGAGCCCTCCTGTCCCACGGCCCCACCCACGTCCAGCTTGCCGTCGGGGCGCAGGGGCAACTCCGTCTGAGGGTTGGTGACGTAGCCACGGACGTTGCCGTCGGAGTCGGATACTGCCAGAATGGTACCCAAGGGGCCGCTGCCCTTGATCTGGAGGGTCAGGCTGGCACCGTGGCCCTTCAGGGCGTTGCCCATCATGGAGGCTCCGGCCAGTGTCCGGCCCAAGGCGGCGGTGGCCACCGGCAGGGTCTTGTGGATCTGCCGGGCCCGCTCCGTCAGGTCACGGCTGCTGATAGCGGCGGCCTGCACCAGACCGTCGGATGTAATGGCACGCAAAATATGATCGCTCATGAAAATGACCTCACTCTCTGATACAGGAAAAATAGATCCGCTGCTCGTTTTCCGTGGGACGGCGCAGCTTTCCGTCGCCCCAAGTGCGGATATCGTTGAAACCGGCAGCCCTCAGCCAGCCGGTGAGCTCCTCTGTGGTATAGGCCCGCTGCCGGTGGATCTCCAGCTCCCGCTGCCATGCGCCGTCCCGGCGGCGGTCGAAGAGATCCATGTAATAGGTACACAGTCCCCGGTGATACTCCGTGCGCCAGACGCAGTAGGTGTCCTCCGTCTCGTCCAGAAAGACCTGTCCATCCAGCGCCGCCAGCTTGGCCACGGTATTGATGTCGAACACCAGCGGCCCGCCGGGGGCGATGAACAGGTGCAGCCGCCGGAAGGTGCGCTGCACATCGGCGGGGCGGGTGAGATAGTTCAGGCTGTCCAGACAGCAGATGGCGGCATCCACCGTGCCGTAAAGATCCAGCTGGGGCATGGACTGGTGCAGGAAGATGGGGGGGATGCCCTCCACCTGTCCGCTTTTCTCCATGGCGGCGGCCAGCATCTCCTCGGAGCCGTCCACGCCGATGAGCTCATAGCCCCGGTCTGTCAGCAGCCACGTCATGGTGCCGGTGCCGCAGGCCAGATCCAGCACCGTGTGGACGGGGATACGGCTGCGGCGGAAGAGCTTTTCCAGAAAGTCCGCCCGCTTCTCGTAGCCTACGTCGGTGGTCAGGGCATCGTAGGACGCCGCAAGCCCCTCATAGCTGCTCATCATGACCGCCCTCCTTCATCTTGCCCAGCACACTGACGTAGCCGCCGGTCCCGTTGAGGAGAGCCCGGTTCACCCGACTGATGGTGGCGCTGGAGGCGCCGGTGCGCTCCAGTATGTCGCTGTACACCATGCCCTCGCTGAGCAGGGTGGCTACCTCGTAGCGCTGCTCCATGGAGCGCAGCTCGGCAATGGTACACAGGTCCTGAAAGAAGGCATAGCACTCCTCCTCCGTTTCCAGAGCCAGAATGGCCCGGTACAGCCGCTCGTTTTTCTCCTTGGTGGCGATGGTGGTCTTGTGCGCCATGGAACATTCCTCCGTTTCTGTTGGATGTACTTTCATATTGTATCATGGTAACGTATGAAAGTAAACGGGCGGCGGAAACTTTTTTGCACCTGCGGTGCCGGGGGTGCATAGAGTGGAGGGTAGGATACGAGAGGAGGGCTGGCTGTGGCTGTGACCGTTGAACCTGTTTTTCCGCCCCAAGTGCTGACTTGGGAGGAACTGCCGCTGCTGACAGTGGAGGCAGAGCTGCCCCATTGGGAGGGAAGGCGGGCCTTCTGCCGGTATTATGCAGCGTGGGGCAGGGGGCTGCTGGACTATGGCCGCCGGGTGCTGTTGCCGCAGCTGGCGGAGCGATGTCGGAGGGCTTTGGAACAGGGCGGGATGCTGCCGCTGACTACGGCGGCCCTCCGCAGCCGTATCGTTCGGGAGACGGAGCATGGTGTGAGCATCTGCACGGAGCTTACGGGACCGTGGCCGTACCGCTGCCGGGGCGATGTGTGGGCGGAGGGACTGCCGGTGGGGGTGGGGGAGTGCTTCCCGCCCCATACGCCGTGGCACCGCCGTCTGCGGGAGACGGCGCAAGAGCGGGGGCTGGTCCTGCACCCCGGCGATTTCTGGTTGGGGGAAGAGGGACTGCTCCTGCCGGGGAGCCGTCCCAGCGGGGGATACGAGGTGGTGTGTTTGCCCTACGACCCGGAGCTGGGGCCGCTGGATCCACTTGGGCCGTGATGGGCTGGCAACGACTACATGAACGAGTCTATTGACGGCATTACCATCACCGTCTACGCCACCCAGGACACCGTGGAGGGCGACAGCTTCAACAACACCTATGACGAGAACGCCACTTACCCTGTGGTGAACGTTACGGAACTGAAGGAGGCTCTGACCAACGGCGGCATTTGGTATACTGTGGTTGCTGAGTAATTCCCTGCATCAAAAAGAGCGCTCTCCCCGGAATGGGGAGAGCGCTCTTTTGATGTGTGAGGTTATTCCCACTCCGTTTTGAATATCTCCTCACCCATAAAAATGAGTGTCATAGGTATCTTATACGGCGGTTATTCCTTCCGTTACCAGTCTGATTTTGCGAGAAAAACTTTTTTGTGTACCCGTCGTGTACCTCAAAATCAGGTATCTCACTCGTATCAATATTTGTTGGCAACAGAGGAACAACCTTGTTTCTCTATAGGCTATATGAATATTATACTACAAAAGGCGCAAAAATCAATAGTTTGCTGCCTGAGCGGTGCAGTTCCATTTGGTTCTGCACCGCTTTTCCTGTTTCAAGGAGGAAACAACCATGTCAGAGTATCAATTAGAATTAAAACAAATCGTGGATTACCCACGCTGCCGGATCTACCGGCAATTTATCGGGCTGCTGATGAAGGATAAAAGCATCCGTGTCGGCGGCACATCGGGGCTTTACCATTTCACGGTGCTGTCCTGCTTTGCAAACTTCCGTACTTCCTATAAACGGATCGATGGAATCAGCTACACGATCTATCCCGGCGAATGGCTCTGCCGTGTGAGCGAGCTAACCGAGTGGTTCCGCACTCGCTTTCAGCATCAGGCACTTGCCATTCTCAGGGAGCTGCAGGACAGACACCTTATCACCTATACGCTGCTCGGCCGGGGCAGGCTGGTGAAATTCAAAATCAAAGGATGGTGCAAATACAACAGAGTTTTAGAGTACAACGCCCCGTGCCAGAAGGATACTGGCTTCTTCTTTCTGCCGATCTCGGTTGCCAATGAATTGGTCAGCGCCGGCCGCTGTTCGGAAATGGACGCTATGCTGGATCTGTGGATCAACACCGTATACAACGACACGCAGGTGCAAGGCTCAGAGGTCGGTCCCGTCGTGTATATGAGAAACGGCACCGGAAGCCCACTCATCGGGTATGCGGAGCTTGCACAGCGCTGGGGCGTGTCCAAGGCGACGGCAGGACGCTATCTCCGCAAAATGCAGGAGCTCGACTATCTATCTATGGTCGCATTCCCCGGAACGCACGGCACGGCTATCTACCTCAAGCAATATCTTTCGACCATGTTCCAGATTTCCGATGTGATGATCGACAAAGATGAGGTGGCAATGTCGCTTAATATCCATATTCAGATGGACGAAGAAACGGAGGAAGGTAGCGTGTCAGAAAACAGTTCCGGCGTTTCAAAATCGCACACGGAGATTATTCTGCAAAAAGCGGCAAAAATCCTTGCTGCACAAGGCTTTCCTTGCTTTTCATGCCCAAGGCTCCAGTGTAAGTTATTACCCTTATCCGACGATTGCAGGAAAGCATTTATTCATGTCTGTGATCTCCGGAAACTGAAAGACTATCGCTATTTGCTTGTGCTGTCGTGCAAGGATTCCACAGAGATATTCCAGTTTGAGGTACGGCTGTCGCCCGTAACCGTGAAGGAGGTGTGACCGATGAAAAAGCAACCGGAACAGATGCCGGAAGACCAAAGATTTCACGATACCTACCTGCTTCTGAAAAAATACCGGGATGTGGTGTGGGGTTTGGAGCTGTCGGTGCAGCAGGTCAAACGACGGTTTCAGATGGAGGTTGGCAGCAGTATCGAGGACTTTTTGGAGTCCATCTACCTTGCCGGTGTGGATTTCTCGGATAACGGCATCGAAGAACAGGCCAGAAGCATTGAAAAAAGCTATCAAATGCTGAAGTTGCTGGAAGTCTCGGTCAATATCATGCGAAACAAGCATAAACACGGCGAGATGTATTATTGGCTGCTTTATTACAGCTACCTTTCGCCCCAGCAGTATCGGAGCGTTGATGAGATTATTGAAATGATCCGACCCCATGTGTCCGACATCAGCGAACGCACCTTTTTCCGCAGGCGAAAGAATGCTGTGGAGGCTCTTTCTTCAATCTTGTGGGGCTATACTTCCCGGGATAGTTTGAGTCTTATGGAGCAATTTTTTCCCGATAAATAGCGTTGGCAGCAAATCGGCGGTCAATGGCAGTATATTGGCAGTGTTTTGCTATTGTGGCGCAAATCCGTATGTGCTATAATGTGTATGCTCAAAACTGTATCAAGTGCCGACAAGGGCAAAACAGACACCATTTTTTCGATGGTGTTTTTTTGTTGCCCTGATTGGCACGACCGCACAAGCCGCCCCATTTCTCGGGGCGGCTTAGTATTTTTTCAAGGAGGTACACAGTGAAAAATCAACTGAAAACCACAAAGCCGAAGGACCGAAAGGATCGCCGCCATATCAACTGGGGGCGTTTTCTTTTTGCCGGGTTCCTCAGCGTCACGATGCTGGCGGCAAACACGATGCCCGCCTTTGCGGCGACAACGGTATGGGAAAAGGCAAACGAGATCATGAAGGATGTGTATACGCAGATTCTCACGATCTCTACCATTGCCGCCGTTGTGACCGCCGCTATCGCACTTCTGATGATGAATTTCTCCAAATCGGGACGGACGGTTGACGAAGCCCGTGCCTGGCTGAAGCGTATCATCATCACCTGGGCGATCCTTAACGGTCTCGGCTTCATTATGGCCTATATCACTCCCTTCTTCTCCGGCGGCAAGTGGAACGGGTAATCGTTCCCGCCAAAATGAAAGGAGGTCGATGTCTTGGGCATACTTGACGGAATCGTAGAGTGGATCGCAGAACAGGTCATGAACGGACTGGACCTTATCAACACCTCAGTTTTGGGCGCACTGGGCTGTAATATGAGCACCTTCAATCGGTATTTTCCTGCGGCAGAGACGATGTATAAAATATTCGTCGCTCTGGCGATTGGGCTTATCCTGCTTAATTGGGTGTGGCAGCTCTTTAAGAATTACGGACTTTCCGCCGGCATTGAAGCGGAGGATCCCGTAAAACTTTCCATCCGTTCAATACTCTTTATTCTCCTTGCCTACTTTGCGGACGAGATCGTAAATATCATACTGAAAATCGGAGGAACACCCTATCAGTGGATACTCAATTCCGAATTACCGCCGCTTGACTTTGCCAGCTTCAATTCCGTTTTCCTGACGATACTCGGCGTATGTGCAAGCGGCACGGTGGCATTGATTGCACTGATCCTCATACTGATTCTGGCTTGGAATTACATCAAACTGCTGTTTGAAGCGGCGGAGCGCTATGTGCTGCTCGGTGTGCTGGTGTTTACCGCACCGGTTGCCTTTGCCATGGGCGCATCGCAGACCACTTCCAATATCTTTAAGAGTTGGTGCCGTATGTTCGGCGGCCAGGTATTTCTGCTGCTGATGAACGCCTGGTGCCTGCGGCTCTTTACCAGTATGGTGGGACAGTTCCTCTCCAACCCTTTGGCACTTTAAGGAGGAACGATGAAAAGAAAACATAAAATACTCATTACCCTGCTTGCCGTTGCCGTGACCGTTTCGCTTACAACTGTTCCGGCGTTTGCTTTGACCGAAAGCGAAGTGCAGGATCAGGTAAACGCCGTCGGGAAAGAAGTTGTTACCGGAAACCTCTTCGTGTGGTTTCTGTGTGCGATTGCCTTTTTGAAGGTATCGCAGAAAATCGACAGCTTTATGTCTTCCCTCGGCATCAATGTCGGACACACCGGCGGCTCTATGCTGGCTGAGGCGATGATCGCTATGCGTGGAATCGGAACGGCGAGGACTTTTGCCGGTAGAGGCGGTTCCGGCGGAAGTTCCTCCGGTAGTGGCGGAGGCAACACCTTTATGAAAGGCGGGCTTTCCGGCGTTGTAAGCCGAAAGGTCACAAACACCGCTATCAACAATGCAAACGGCTCAAAAAGCGGCGGTCTCGGCGGTATGGCATTCAATTCCTCGCTCAGTAAGGGCGGCGGTTTTGCCAACAGCGTGATCGGCAAGATCGCAACCGGTAATATTTCTTCTACCGGCTCTATTTCCGGTGAAAGCGCTGCAGACTCTCTTATGTCCTATATGGGATATACGGCGCTCGGGCCGGATGCGGAAAGTGTTCCATCCTTTTCAGATGTAGAGATCGGCGGCGGACATATCTTCGCAACCGAAACAAATGACGAGCACCCGGAGGGCATTGCTATGGGAATGTATCACACCGACCAGTATATGCCGCCCGAAGGAGAATACACGACCGTCACGGCTGCGGACGGCACCTCTTGGTATAAGCAATATGCAACGGATACCGTAGAGAGAAAGCCACACAAAGCAGACGACGGCAGTATCGTCTATGAGGAAAGCCTTGTCAAAAGGCTGCCGAAGGCTCCCTGGCGAAAGGATAAGATCTGATGGCGGATAACAGTCGTCCGGTTGCTGAACCGTTGCAGAAAAGCGCACAGGCCGCACAAGCGGTGCGAGGTGCTGTTAAAACCGGAAAAGCCATTGCCGGTGCCGCCAAAGGTGCAGCTGCCGGAGGCGTGTGGGGTGCCGTTGCCGGCTTTGCTTGGGAAAATCGGAAGTTTGTCGGGAAGGTCATCATTGCGGCGACCGCCGTGCTGATGATCCCGATCCTTATTCTGTGTATGCTCCCCGGAATCATATTCGGAGGCTTCGGCAATTCTCATTCTCCGGCCGACCCCGATACGCCGATCATGAACAGCAGTGCGGCAATCGACAGTAATCTGGTCGAGATCTCTACTGCCGTGAGCTGCGTGCTGTCCGAGGCGCTTACCGATACGCTGACCGCCATAGAAAACGATTATGCTGCCTGCACCGCTGACGGCAAAGAGGTCATAAACCCTTATGAAAGCTCACCGAATTTTAACGCCAATCTGTTTGTCGGACAATACTGTGCGGCAAAGAATGAGGATTATGCCGCTGTGTCTGTGTCGGATATGGAATCCATGCTGCGCAGCGGCAAGGACAAGCTCTATTCCTATACCAAAAAGGAAGAAGAACGCACAGTTGAAACGGTCACGACCTCGGTAACGGTGGATGCCTCGACCGGCAAAGAAACAACAACGGAGACCGTAACGACAACCACGGAAAAGTGGATCATTTATACGGTTTCCTACAACGGCGAAGCCTACTTTGCCGATGAGGTATTCCATCTGACCGCCGAGCAGAAAGACCTTGCTGACGATTATGCGTATAACCTCAGCCTATTCCTCGGAGACAGTATGTTCCAGGGGCTTCCTGCCGGGTATACAACAGTTTCTTCGCTTGGCAATATCCGCTTTACGGACGGACAAACCGCAGTCGTCTATTTCAATCAGCTGGACGAACGTTATGCGGGGCAACCGTATGGCACTGACAATATCGGCGGCTACGGCTGTGGGCCTACGGCGATGTCGATCGTTGTATCCTCGCTGGCAAACGATACCGTTGACCCCATCGAGATGGCAAGATGGTCGTATGAAAACGGCTATTGGTGTTCGGGCAGCGGCTCTTATCATGCGCTGATCCCTGCTGCCGCAAAAGCATGGGGATTGAATGTTGAAGGCTGCTCGGCTTCGGACGGGCAGAAAATTGCAGACGCTCTGGCTGACGGTAAATTAGTGGTTGCCATTATGCTGAAGGGACATTTCACAAGCTCCGGCCACTTTATCGTCCTGCGTGGCGTAAAGGACGGGAAAATACTTGTAGCCGATCCGGCAAGTTACGACCGAAGCAGTATGGAGTGGGATCTGTCCATCATTCTGAATGAGGCAAGCACCCACGCCGGAGCCGGCGGACCTTTTTGGATCATTGGATAGAAAAGAGGAAAATCATGTGGACAACAATAGCGTTTCTTATCGGAGGTGCAGTTGGCTGCGTGTTCATGTGCCTGTTTCAGATAAATTGGCACGAGGCGCAGGAAGAATACCGTATCACCGATAAAGAATCGGGAAAACAAGAAGGAGGCTTTGATGAGCAAAAACAGTGAACATCACGATACCTACATCATCCCTCCGAATTTTATCGAGGGCAGCACCTTATTCGGAGGGATGTTCAAAATACGGAATGTGATCGAGGCCGGCGTACTTGCCGCAGCGGTAGGTGTGCCGGTATTCTCCCTTGACCTTTCGCTCACCGTCCGTATTATCATTCTTTGCCTGACGGCACTGCCGCTCGCCTTATTTGCGCTGATGGGCATTGCTGGCGAGCCGCTTTCTTCGTATATCATTGCCTTTTTCAAGTGGCTCAAGAACCGCCGTGTGGTCGGTAAGACGGAGCCGAAAGAGGAAAGGAAGAAGCCGAAACCGAAAAAAGAAAAGCAGCCTGCGCCGGAAAACGAGTCGATGCTATCGGAGATCGCCGGTGTTATCCGCAAGCAGTCGGCAAAGAAAAAGCATACCGAGGAACCCCGGGCGGCGGAAACACCGAAACAGAAGAAGCCGCACCGCAGAAGCAAAGCGGACTCGCCCTTTCTCAACCCCGTAGCGGAGTATCTGCCGATTGAAAAGATTGCAAACGGCATTATCTACACCAAGGATCACCGGTATATCAAGCTGATTGAGGTGGTACCGATCAATTTTCTGCTCCGAAGTGCCAGAGAACAGCGGAGCATTATCTACTCCTTTATCAGCTATCTGAAGATCAGCCCGGTCAAGATCCAGTTTAAGGTGCTGACAAAGCGTGCGGACCTCAATAAACACACCGAGATCGTGCATCGTGAAATGGAAGCTGAAACCGATCCAAACTGTCGGGTCTTACAGGAGGATTACCTAAAGCTCATCAATCAGATCGGATCCCGTGAGGCGACAACCCGCCGCTTCTTTGTCGCTTTTGAATATGAGCAGGTCGGGCGGCGCAGCAGCAATGAAGAGGCCGATGCCATTGCCTCGCTGCAAACCGCCGCAAGGACGGCGGCAAACTATTTGAAGCAATGCGGCAATGAGGTGCTGACGCCGGAAAACGAAGACGAATTCACAGTGGATGTGCTGTATAACATCCTCTGCCGCCAGGAAAGCTCGGACATTCCTCTTCCGCAAAGAGTGCAGGATGTCGTTTCAAGCTATATTGCGGCAGGAAAGGATACGGACGCCATTCCGTGTACGGAGTTTTTTGCACCGCAGACGCTGGACTTTACCCACGCCAAATACATTTGCGTGGACGGGCAATATCGGTCATATCTTTTGATCCCATCCTACGGCTACAAATCACAAGTGGCGGCCGGTTGGCTGAGCCTGCTTGTCAATGCCGGCGACGGGATCGACATCGACCTGTTTCTGACCCGTCAGCCGAAGGAGCGTATGGTGAACAAGCTCGGTCAGCAGCTTCGTATCAACCGTTCCAAAATCCGAGAAGCCAGTGATACCAACAGCGACTTTGACGATCTGGACGGCGCTATCCGCAGCGGGTACTTTTTGAAGGAGGGGCTTTCCAACAACGAGGATTTTTACTATATGAACATCCTCATTACGATGACCGCCGACAACGCCGAGGATCTGGAATGGCGTGAGTGTGAAATGCGGAAGCTGCTTATCTCGCAGGATCTCAATATCGTGTCCTGCTCATTTCGGGAAGAACAAGGCTTTTTGTCATCGCTGCCGCTGACAAATCTGGAAAAGCATCTGTATGAGCGCTCCAAGCGCAATGTGCTGACAAGCGGGGCTGCAAGCTGCTATCCCTTTACCGCTTATGAGTTGAGCGATGACAATGGCATTTTGCTCGGCGTCAACAAATATAACAATTCCCTTGTGATCGTGGATATTTTCAATTCCGCAGCCTATAAGAACGCCAACATTGCAATCATGGGGACCAGCGGCGCAGGCAAAACCTTCACCTTGCAGCTGATGGCATTGCGGATGCGGCGAAAAGGCACCCAGGTATTCATCATTGCTCCGCTGAAAGGGCACGAATTTCTGCGTGCCTGCCGCAATACGGGCGGCGAGTTCATTCAGATCTCTCCGGCATCGAAAAACTGCATCAATGTCATGGAGATACGCAAGACCGATCGGTCGGTGGATGAACTGCTGGACGGCGCTCCGATTGAGAAATCGGAGCTTGCCGCCAAAATTCAGCAGCTGCACATCTTTTTCAGCCTGCTGATCCCCGACATCACTCACGAAGAACGGCAGCTTTTGGATGAAGCCCTGATCAAGACCTACAATGCCAAGGGGATCACCCATGACAATGACACGCTCAAAGACCCAGACAATCCCGACCGTTACAGAGAAATGCCGATTTTGGGTGACCTGTATGATATTCTCTTGATCGCACCCGAAACCAAACGTCTGGCAAATATCCTCAACCGCTTGGTACACGGCTCGGCCAGCACCTTTAACCAGCGCACCAATGTCAACCTGGATAATAAATACACGGTGCTGGATATTTCCGAGCTGTCCGGTGATCTGCTGACGGCGGGAATGTTCGTTGCACTCGATTATGTGTGGGATAAGGCAAAGCAAAACCGCACCGTAGAAAAGACCATCTTCATCGACGAATGCTGGGCGCTGATCGGCGGCTCTGCCAACCGGCTTGCCGCAAACTTTGTTCTGGAAATCGCCAAGATCATCCGTGGCTATGGCGGCAGCGCCGTTTTTGCTACGCAGGACCTCAACGATTTCTTTGCTCTCGACGACGGAAAATACGGCAAAGGCATCATCAACAACTGCAAGACCAAAATCGTCCTCAATCTTGAAGACGAGGAGGCGCAGCGGGTACAGAGTATTTTACATCTGTCCGAGGCGGAGGTCATGGAAATCACGCACTTTGAGCGTGGCAACGGGCTGATTAGCACCAACAACAATAATATCACGGTCGAGTTTCGGTGCAGTGACTTGGAGAAAAGCCTGATCACGACCGACCGCCGTGAGCTGCAGGAACTGGTCGAACAGAAAAAACGGTAATACCGACCGAATACGGAATTTATACGCATTAAGGTGTCATTGCGGATTTAATACGCTTTTAATGCGTATAGAAAGGAGACCAAAATGAAAACGCGAGCAGAGATATACAGCAAAGAGGCTGCAGATATACTGCGGAATATCACGACCTATCACTATATGCGGCACGATCAGCTTTTGCGGCTCTATCCGGGAAAGGAAGAAAAAATTGATAATCTTCTGTCCTTCTTTCTAAGGCAGGGACGAATCTTTCGGGATGAACATTCCGGTTTATATCACGATGGCACCGAAGCCCACGCCGACAAGGAAATGCTGGCGGCGCTTTGGGTGCTGACGGATTTTATCGACCGGGTGGACTACCACTCTTCCACGGACTTTCCGGTAAAGCTGATTTTTATTGCCGACGGCGAACTGTACGAGGTCATCTATGTAGAAACAGGCGGCGAGGCCCTGATCGAGCACGCCGTTGCCAAGCAGCCGGACGATGCAGAAAAACGCATCGTCATCGTAGAAAGCGCCGAGCAGATCGGCAAGCTGAACATCCCCGATGTGACGGCGTACTGCACCGTGGATATGAACACCGGCGCTGTTCAGTATTATAAGCAGGAATAGGAGGACCGCATTGGATAGAACAAGTATTTCAAGACGAATCGGAAGCATCAAGGGCGACATAGAAAAGCTGTCAAACACCCTTTGTGCCATCGAAAAGACGGATATAGAAAACTATCCAGACAATTACGCTATGCTGACTACCGATGCCGCATTACGCAGCGAACTTATCGCCTGCCGTATGCGGCATTTGTTATACGGCTCAACGGCCACACGGAAGGAAACCTATCTCGCCTCTGCCGGTGTGGTGCAAGGTATCCGCATTAAGGCGCAGGAGAATATGCTGGAGATCACGCTGCCGTGCCTGCTGCCTAAACGAAAGCAGCGGCAAAGCACGGAATTTCTGATCGACCCGTTGTATTTCACCCTGAGCCAGTATTCGGACAACAATGAGCTGCCGAAGTTCCGGCAGTGCGTTGTGTGTTTTTCGCATATTTACAGTGAGAAATTCCATAACCGCCGGGTACGGGACTACGACAACCTGGAGCTCAAACAGCTTTTGGATGTGTTGTCTACTTTCATTATGGTAGACGATACCGGCCTTTTGGTAGATGCCTATAACACAACGGAGATCGGTGAAGCAGATTGCACCCGCATTTCCGTAATGGCAAAAGAGGACTTCCCGAAGTGGCTGAATGAACGGGAAAAGAGCCTGAAAACCATATCGGATTTTTAGCGGTTGGTGGGCGAAAATTTCACGATACGGTGCGGCAAGACAAAAATGCCCGTAAATCAAGGCTTTTTCAGCCGTGCCAAAGCCGAAAAACTACCCGGGTTATCAGCAACCTCGGTAATATTCAAAGCAAAAGGAGGTGGTGCGCTATGCGCTGCACAAACGGTCTGCCGGATAAGCAGACGGTGGGCTACACGCTGCTTGAACTTGTTGCCATATCCGGCGAGCTTCCGGCCAATCAACTCTGCCGACTCCCGGGCGGCGACAGTTATAAGCTGAATGTTGTCCGTGCTCTCAAATCGCAAAAGCTGCTGCGGACTTATTACCGTGACGGTGTGCGTGGATACAGGCTGACGGCCTCGGCCAAGAAAGCCCTTTGCCGTGATGTTCCCGAACGCTTTTCCTTTTCGCTGTCCGGCTCGGCTGAGACCAATCTGGTGAAAAGCGAGATCACACGCCGCCTGCGCCTTCACCGTGTGGCTGAAGCGACACTGACAATGAAAAATGCCGGTGTGCTGATTTTTCGAGACGAAAAGCCGGATGTCTTTTCTCCCGAATGGGAGAAAACCGATTCTCTCTCCATAACGGCTCCGGCATTTTATACCTCGCGGGAGATCAAGGAGATGGGAACGGTATTTGCTAAGATCCGCGGCGCCCGTTCGGTTGGCGTGCTACTCACCCCGGCCGATGTGTTCGTGGTCTATGACCTCGGCAATTCTCTGATGAAATGGGAGTACAAATCCGAAATGAGGACAAAGGCGCTGATGAAAACGGTGCTGTGCCGGGAGCGCCTGCCGCACCAGTATCCGCCCGAAGCGGTACAGGGACTTCTGCTGGCAGACAGTATGGAGCAAGCCTATGACATTCTCAAAGAGAACGAGGGACGGCAGTATTTTATCCTTGACGGAAATTATGAGCATTTCTATTTTCTCACAAACGACCGCAAGGGAGAACGGCTGTTGAGCCTGCTATGCAGCAGGGCGCTGACAGAACAGCTCACGGATATTCTGTATGCTGACCTGTACGAATGTGATTTTGCAGGCAACTTGGAATGCGACGCCGCCGACCGAGACGGCGAGCCGGTGCTGCTCTCTTTCTTTTGCGATCTGCCCCGTATCAAGCGATTTGACACGGCGTTGCAGCTGCAAAACAAGTGCGGCACGCTGATCTGCTTTGACTCCCAACGGGAGGCGCTGGAGCGCTATTGCAGCGACCGGGTAAAATTTCAGACCATTGACTTTGAGAAATGGGAAAGGAGCTTTTTTGAGTAAGAAGAAAAGACTGTTTGGCATATTGCTGGCGCTTCCGCCGCTTCTGCTGGGACTGCTCTACGGCGGCGGATATATTGCCCAGTTTATGCGCAATTATCATGAGTGGGAGGCTGCCGGCGGAACGCCCGGCAACGGAACTTCACCCACCGTGCCGTCCTTTGCTGTCAGCGAGTGCCTGCGTGCCATTTTTACTATGCCATACGGCATAGTCGGCATTCTCATTTGCGTGGGAGCGCTGGTGCTGCTCATCGTTATGGTCATGCGTATGGGCTACAGTGAAACCGGCGAATACGACAAGGACCGTAACTTCATCTATTCCAAGAAGGGCACCTACGGCACATCCGGCTTTATGAGCGAAAAGGAAGCCGAGGAGATATTTGACTTACGGACGAGCCTTAAAAACCATAACGGCACGATCTTCGGGCTGCTGAACGGGCGGTATGTGTGTATGCCGGAGGAAAGTATGCTCAACAAAAATGTGGCGGTGTACGGTGCCAGCGGCAGCATGAAAACGAGGGCTTACTGTATCAACCGCATTTTGCAGGCGACCGTTCCGAACAAGGACGGAAAAATGGAATCGCTGATCATTTGCGACCCGAAATCCGAGCTGTACGAAAAGACCAGCGAGCTGCTGCGCAAGACGCATACCGTTAAGGTGTTCAATCTGGTGTGCCCTGAAAATTCAGACTCGTGGAATTGCCTTGCGGAGATCGAGGGCGATGAACTGATGGCACAGCGCTTTTGCGATGTCATTATTAAAAACACCGGCTCGGAACGGGGCGACCACTTCTGGGACAGCGCCGAAATGAATCTGCTCAAAGCGTTGGTCCTTTATGTGGAACAAGGGTATCTGCCCGAGCGGAAGAATATCGGGCAGGTCTATCGGCTGCTGACCCACTGTGACGAAAAAGAGCTGAACAGCCTGTTCAATATGCTGCCGTCCTCACATCCGGCGAAAGCCCCTTACGCCATTTTTCAGCAGGCGTCCGACACCGTGCGCAGCGGCGTGATTATCGGCCTTGGCTCAAGACTGCAGGTGTTCCAGAACAAATCCATCTGCAATATGACTGCCTTTGACGAGATCGATATGGAGCTGCCGGGACAGCAGCCCTGCGCTTATTTCTGTATTACCAGCGACCAGGACAGTACCTTCGACTTTTTATCATCGTTGTTTCTGTCCTTTGTTTTTATCAAGCTGGTGCGCTATGCAGACAAAAACTGCGAGGGCGGCAAGCTGCCTATCCCCGTTCATGTGCTCGGTGAAGAATTGACGGCCTGCGGCGTTATTCCAGACCTCAGCCGAAAAATCAGCGTGATACGCTCCCGAAACATCAGCATGAGCTGCGTGTTCCAGAACCTTGCCGGACTTCAGAACCGATACCCGCTGAACCAATGGCAGGAGATCCTCGGCAACAGTGATGTGCAGCTTTTTCTCGGCTGCGTGGATGAGCTGACGGCAAAGTACATCAGCGACCGCTCCGGCGAGGTTTCCGTGCATGTGCAGAGCAAGGCAAAGCAGCTCGGCACTTGGCGGATTTCCAACTACACACCGGAATACAGAGAGACCAGCGGCGTCGGCAAGCGAAAGCTGCTGACGATGGATGAGGTCTTGCGGCTGCCGATCAGCAAGGCGCTCATCATTATTCGAGGCCGCAAGCTATTGCAGGTAGACAAATGCGATTACACAGAGCACCCGGAAAGCAAAAAGATGATCTCCTGCAAGGCTTCTGCACATATACCTGAGTGGCAAAAACAGCAACCGAAGGAGGTGGAAGAAGTATCGCCTGCGCCGATCAAAAAACCGGGCAGAAAGAAAAAAACGCCGGCATCCAATGTGGTGCCGACCGACAAAGACAGTATCATGTCCAAAAACTAAAGGAGGAACAACCTATGCCTAAGAAAAAAGAAGAGCCGGAAGTTGCCGCTGCGGTGGAAACGACCGAAAGCGCTGCGGAGGTGACCGATATTGAGCCCGTTCCCGTCGAACCTGCCGCCGAAGTATCTGCCGAGCCGATCGAGCCGGCAGCTGAAGAGCCACCGAAGCCCAAACGCACCCGCAAAAAGAAAACGGATGCCGTGGATGAGGAAGCTTTACCCGAGCCTCAACCGGCTGCCCCCAAGGAGACCGCCGCAAAGAAAAAAGAAACCGCCGCAGCGGATCGGCAGAATAAGCCGAAGGCAGATCCTATTCTGACGCTGGAAGTCGGCGGTGAAGTTACGACCGAGACACATGAGATGGACGCCGCATGGCACGAGATCCTGACTTCCAACCGCTCGCACCGCATCCTGACCGGAATGCTCGGCGGCGTGGAAGAAACGGAAGCCGGGAAAACGCTCGCCGTTGTAGATTACAAGGGCTTTCGTGTAGTCATCCCGCTAAAGGAAATGCTTGTGAAGCTGGAAAAGAACCTCAAAGGCACAGAGTATACCGAAATGATCCGCCGCCAGAACAAGCTGCTCAGCAATATGTTGGGCTGCGAGATCGACTTCATTGTAAAGGGCGTGGATCAGAAGACACGCACCGTTGTGGCAAGCCGCAAGGAAGCGATGCTCAAAAAGCGGCAGGTCTTTTACATGAATCAGGATACCTCCGGCGCATACCGCATCTATGAGGGACGCACCGTGCAGGCCCGTGTGATTGCCGTGGCGGAAAAGGCAGTACGCATCGAAGCCTTCGGCGTGGAGTGCTCGATCATGGCACGGGACCTGTCCTGGGATTGGATCGGGGATGCCAACGACCGTTTTTCTGTCGGGGATCAGATCCTCGTCCGTATTCTGGAGGTCAACCGTGATAGCTTGGAGGAGCTTTCCATCCGTGCCGATGTAAAAAGTGTATCCGAGAACACCAACCGCACCTATCTGAAGCAGTGTCGGGTGCAAAGCAAGTATGCCGGCAAGGTGACAGATGTGCATAAGGGCGTGGTGTATGTCCGACTGAATAACGGAGCCAACGCCATTGCTCACACCTGCCTCGACCGGCGCACGCCCGGCAAGAAAGACGATGTTTCTTTTGCCGTGACGCACATTGATGAAGACCGTGGCGTGGCGGTCGGAATCATCACCCGTATTATCAAGCAGCATCTGTAGTCTGTTGAAAAACGGTGAGCGCAGGTCGTATAAAAAGAGCAAGGCGGAAATTTCCGAACAAGGAGGGGCTTTTTATGCGTAAAATCATCTTCGTCTTGCTCGCTTTGCTGCTGACTCTTGCAGGCTGCGGCAAAGAGGCTTTGCCGGAAACATCCTCTGTACCTTCGGAGGATACTCATATCACATCTCCCACTGAGGAAAAAACGGAACAAAGCACGGTGCCCTCTTCCGAGCCTGCCAAAACTACCGAAGTGCCGGAAGAAACCGCTGTATCCAAGGCGGAAAGCGGTACTTCCGACAGTTCCGTAAAGGAGCCGAAACAAAACACACCTTCCGGCGGACCGACTGAGCCTACTGAAAAGACGGCTCCGGCAGAAAACACATCGCCAACAGAGCCGACGGAAACGACACCGACCGTGCCCAATGCTTCGGCTTCCGATGCCGGAGCAATCGCAGAGCTGGTCGCACAGTATCTGAACGACTACCGCACGGCGCAAGGCACTGCTGCCGTCACCCGGCTGTCCGGTCTCACAGGATATGCCGAATACCGCAGCCGCCAGATTATCTCGGACTTCTCACACAACACCATGGATGAACGGGCGGCGGCAACGGCACTGTCCTACGGGTTGTATGTGGATCCTTCTGCATACGGAATGGATGGAGAACCATATTATACCGCCTGCGCGGGCGAAGCGATCGCCAAGGCCGGATATGCGGGCACTGTCGATTATGTAGCAAGCTCTTTGGCTCGCCTGATACGAAACAGCCCCGATCACTGGTCTTACATAGGAAGCGGCGAATATCGGTATATCGGTGTCGGCATCACCTACGAAAGCGGAATGTGGTACTGCGATGTGGCGCTCACCAAAGACAACTACGGATAAAACAGAATAATCAAAGCCAAAAGACTTCATTGCCTATGCGATGGAGTCTTTTCTCTTTCAAGAAAGGAAAGAACCATCATGACAAAGAAAAAGCTTAGCTTCAAAAAATGGCTGTCCATGCTTTTGACCGCCGTAATGCTGGTGGCCGCTTTGCCCATCAGTGCCTTTGCGGCGCCCGCTTCGGGAATCCCGGCGAATATGCTGGATAATGTCTATCTGGATGCCCTCGCCTATACCGGCTACAATGTTCAGGCCCAAAAGGACGATGGCACGATCTTTATAAAGACCGGCAGCTCGGTGTCCGCCTCAATTCGTTCGGGTATCGGCTACGGCACAGGCCCGTCCGGCTTTGAAACCAATTCCGGCGGCGTACCGGATATTGCCAGATTCCGTTCACACGGACTCTGCTGTGCCTCCTATGTCAGCTATGTTTATTACAACTATATGCCGAATGTGGCGCATATCAATACCGCCACTGTGCCTTGCCCATCCAACCCGAGATCGGCAACCGCCTATAACACTGCGGCGAACGGCTGGGTAGACAGCGGCAAGGCCAGACGCATCAGCTTTACGCAAAGCTCGGACGGAAGTAACTTCAATCCTTCCGAGGAAATCCCCATCGGGTCGTTGATCGTCTTCAAGCATATCCCGACGGGCAGCATTGCCCATGTGGCAATCTATGCAGGCTATTATAACGGCAAACACTTCGTCACCCATGTCGGCAATGACCGAGGCCCTGAATTTTCTACCATCGTCGGTATGAGCAAGGGCGATTACCCCGAGGCGGTCGTGCAGGTCGTCGTACCGGAATTTGTAGAGGCCTACGGGTCCATTGAAGTGCAGAAAAACGATACCAACGGCAAAGGCCTTGCCGGAGCCTACTTCGTTGCAACATCACAGAAAGACGGCACACAGTATCTGATCGGCCCGACCGACGCCGGCGGTCACGGCTCCAGCATCGAGCGCATCCCCTATGGGCAGTACACGGTAAAGGAAACGGTATTCCCGGCAAACTACCGTGCCTACGGGCAGACCGAGTGGACAGTCACTGTCAGCGCCGCCAATAACGGCGTTGTCAAATTTACCGCTGTGAATGAGGAAATTCCCGGAAATGTGAAGATCGTCAAGGAGTCCGAGGACGGCAAGATCAGCGGTATCCGGCTGAATATCTCCGGCAATGGCGTGAACGAGGATGTTGTCACCGGCTCTGACGGCGGCATTACCGTAAAGAACCTGAAGCCTGGCACCTATACCGTGTCCGAATACGAATATGAGGGCTATGTGCCGCAGCCGCCGCAGGCCGTCACCGTCGTTTCCGGCGGCACTTCCATCGTAACCTTCAGCAATCTTCTGCAGCGTGGCAATCTTGTTGTGACGAAAACATCCGAGGATGGCTTGGTCGAGGGCCATGAGTTCCGCTTGTACGGGACTTCTACTACGGGACAGCAGGTGGATATGTACGCTGTTTCTGACAGCAGCGGAAAGGCAACCTTCAAGGATGTGCCCGTAGGTACCTACACACTTTCCGAAGAAAACACGGCTGCCCGCTATGTTATTCCGGAGGATCAGACCGTAACGGTCACATGGAAAGAAACAGCCGAAGCCGCCGTAGACAACACCTTGAAAAAATGGCGTGCGGATATTTACAAGCTGGATGCCGAACACGCTGACTGCAACGACCAATCGGCAATGCCGAAGCTGATGGCAGCCGATGATTACGAATACAAAAGCGCGGAAGATCTCGGCTATCCCTACGGTTACACCCGCGGAGACGCTACGCTTGAGGGCGCTGTTTACGGCGTGTATCAAAACGGCGAGCTGGTGAAGACCTACACGACCGATAAAGACGGATATATCCTGACCGACTATTTCCCCTGCGGAGACGGCTGGACGATCCGTGAGATCACACCGAGCGAAGGCTATTTGCTGGATGATACGATCTACCCGGTGGGCGCCTATCCCGAAAAGTATTCCGTCGAGTATAACACGCTGACGATGGATTTGTATGAAACACCCATTAAAAGCAATATCGTGCTTGTGAAGCATTCGGACAATGGCGACACGCAGATCGAAACGCCGGAAGCGGGCGCACAGTTTAAGATCTGGCTCAAATCGTCCGGCTCCTATGATGCCGCCGATGAAACGGAGCGTGATCTCATTACCATTGACGCGCACGGCTTCGGCGTATCCAGGGACCTGCCCTACGGCACCTATATCGTAGAACAGATCTCCGGCAAAGAAGGTGCGGAGCTGCTGCCCGCCTTTGAAGTCTACATCAAGACTCATGCGGATATTTACAGCTATATCATCAACAACGCACCCATCACCGCCCTGATCGATGTGGTGAAAAAGGACGCCACGACCGGCAAGGTGATCCCCGCCGCCGGTATCGGCTTTAAGCTCCGTGACCTGCAAAGCGGTGATTTCATCACCCAGCGGATCAACTACCCCACGCCGATGGATATTGATGTCTTCTATACGGATAACACGGGACGCCTGCGCCTGCCCGAACCCCTTAGCTACGGCGAATATGAGCTGATCGAGCAGACCGTCGGCGGCGCGGAAGGCTATGTGCTGGACAGCACACCCGTGAAATTCAAGGTGGACGGCTCCGCCGAAGTAGTCGTTGTGGAAAAATACAACCAGCCGCAGATGGGAACGATCACGATTCTGAAGCGCGGCGAGGTGTTCTCCACAGTCACCGAGCAGGACGGCATTTATACTCCGCATTATGAAATGCAGGGCTTGACCGGCGCTGTGTTCGGCGTATATGCAGTGGAGGATACCTATACCTTAGACGGCACAAAGCGTTATTCCGCCGGAGAAAAGGTGGCGACTCTCACCACTGCGGCAGACGGCACGGCAACGAGTGAGCCGCTGTTCCTCGGAAAGTTTGAGCTGCGTGAGGAAAAGGCGCCTTACGGTATGGTGCTCTTAAAGGAGCCGGTACAAACGGAGCTTACCTATGCCGGTGAACAGGTTAAGATCACGACTGTTTCCGAAACCGCCGTCAATGAACGGCAGAAGGTCGTGATCAGCCTGCTTAAAAAGCTGGAATCCGATGATACCTACGGTGTCGGACTCGGTGAGGAATACAAGAACATTCGCTTCGGATTGTATGCTGTCGAAACCCTGACCGCTGCGGACGGCACGGAGATCCCGCAGGACGGATTGCTTGAGATCGTGGGCATCGACGAAAACGGACTTGCCGTATTTACGGTGGATGTTCCGGCCGGTGCCAAGCTCTATGTCAAGGAAGTGGCTACAGACGCACACTATCTTCTGTCGGATGCGGTCTATCCCGTTGCCTTTGATTACGAAGACGCTTCCGTTGCGGTCATTCAGTTGGTTATCAACAACGGTGAGGTGATCGAAAATACCATCATCCGAGGCAGCATTCACGGCTTAAAGGTGGATGAGGATCATACGCCCGTGTCCGGAGCTGTGTTCGGACTCTTCAAGGCGAATGAGACCGAGTTCACAGAGGAAAATGCGCTGGCAACGGCAACATCCGGTGAGGACGGTGTGTTCGTCTTTGAAAATATCCCCTATGGCGATTGGATCGTCCGTGAGCTGTCCTGCCCGGCGCATCTGGTGCTTTCAGAGGAAGCTTACAAGGTAACGGTATCCGAGATGGATCAGATCATCGAGATCACGGTCGTCAACAAATTCTTGACCGGCAAGGTGCAGGTCAGGAAGGTCAGCAGCAAGGATCACGATAAGCTGCTCAGCAGCGCAGAATTTGTGCTCTATCTGGATGTAAACGGCAACAAGGCCTATGATCCGGACATTGACACACTGTACGGCGAGCTTTCCGAGGCTGATACCGGCGTATATGAGATTGGCGGTCTGAAGCACGGCGGCTATCTGCTGCTCGAAACGAAGGCCCCCGACGGCTTTACAAAGGATGACCGCTACTTCTATTTCCGGATCCAAAAAGACGGTGAAACGGTCATCGTGGAAAATGAAATCGGCGTGGGCTTTACCAATGAACCGATTCCGACTCCGACACCCGAATACCCTGACTCTCCCAAAACCGGCGACGATTCAAAGCTTTGGCTTTGGATCCTGCTGGCAAGCGGGTCTTTGACCGTGCTCATTACCGTGAGCATTGTAAGCAGAAAAAAGCGGAAAGCGCTTTGACTTAACCGGCGGCAGACATCCTAAGCGGTGTCTGCCGCTTTTGCTTTATCTACCCTCCAGGGGGATCTTTATTGGAAAGTAGTATATTGAAAGCGAGGACACAAATATGCAGAATTCAAAAACACTATATCAGTTCCTGCAATCAACGCAGGGCTCATGGCGAAATGCCTTTTATGTAGATTGTATCGAGTGCCCCTATGGCCGAACCGATTGCGGCGGTCATCTGCTCACTGCCGATGCCGAGGGAACTCCGCTTCTTTTGCCGGTCTTGCTCTTTGAAAAGATGACCGGCGACAAGGTAGATAAGTTTGAGTGCGCTGCCATCATCGCAAAAGAGGCATTTGAAAAGCTGTTTCATAGCTGGCTGGTCTGGAATGTGACTGACCCGAACACCTGCAGCATTTTACAGACCATTCCGGAGGATCAGGGTACCTAATGCGTGTTATGTCCGCAAAAAGAAAGTATTGGAGGTTGAACCGAATGAAAAAGAAACAAATCCACTGTCCCTATTGCGGTGCCAAAGCATCGCTTCGCCCTGCTTCCGCAGTTTACGGCACGGCAACAAAGGTGCCGGACAGCTACCTGTATGTATGCGACCGCTATCCCCGCTGCGATTCCTATGTAGGCGCCCATAAGCGCACAAAGGAGCCGATGGGGACGCTCGCCAACGGTGATCTGCGCAACAAACGGATCCAGGCACACAAAGCGTTCGACTGGATGTGGAAGTCCGGGCTTATGACAAAGTGGCAGGCTTACAAGTGGATGCAGGGCAAGCTGGCACTGACGGATGAGCAGGCGCATATCGCTAAATTCAGCGAGTATATGTGTGACCGCCTGATCATTGAGTGCAACAGGGCACTGGAAAACCAAAGAATCGCCGCTTGAAAGGAGTGAGAGTCCAAATGAAAAACCTGACTCTAAACAGCCGACAGCAACGGCTTGTGGAGGAAAATCTAAGCGTCGTCCGGCACGCTATCCACAAAAACATCATCGTCAACGACAGCCTTTACGGCTTTGAATATGACGATCTGTACCAGGAGGGCTGCATCTGGCTGTGCAAGGCGGCCATCAGCTTTGATGAAACACGCAACATCAAATTTGCGACCTACGCCGAAAAGGTCGTTACCAACGGACTTCGTACATACTGCCGCCTGATGTGCGGCAAGCAAAAGCATCATATTTCACTTCCGGTCCAAAGTGAGCCGGAGGAGGACGGGCTTTCCATGGAGCAGTTGTCGAGTGCGGACGATACGCTGGACAGGTTGCTTGAGGAGCAGGACATCTGTATGCTGCTGCAAAACTGCAAGCGGCAGTATGCCGGCACTGCCCGCCTCGGTATTGAAGCGATCGAATGGAAGGTCAAGGGCTTGTCCGGTGCAGAGATCGCCAAAATGTATGGGGTCAAGCCGAATCTTGTGGGTGCGTGGATCTCCAGAGCTGCCGGACGGTTAAAGCAAAACCGTGATTTCATGCAGTATTTTGACCGCCCTGTTGAAATGGACAGCTCGTAAGTCGTATAAGAAGAATAAACGGAAAAATGAGGTGGTTTCATGAAGAAATTATATACCGCAGTCGGACGGATGCAGTTCAAAGGAAGAAACCGGGATATGCGCTGCCCGATGGTGCTTCTGAATAACAAGGAATACATTCTGGACATCCAGGAAATGATGATTTGGTCAATTCTGAACTGGCGTATCCTCTCTGATGATGAGATCAAAACGCTGTATGAAAACAAAGCACAGGAAACCGGCTATATGACGCACCGTTCTGCTGCGGAATGTATGCAGCGGCTGGTACGGCGCGGCCTGGTTGCCGAGGGCGAAGGCGAGCTCGGTGCGGACGCACTGTTCAATTTGCTTTCCGGCCTGTATGTTGTGCCGATTTCGGAAAGCCCGATCCTGCGGCTGATCTCCTTTATTCGACTGACGGTGTTTGAGCATATCCCGTATGCTGTCACCAAGCAGATCTTCCGCAGAGATAAGCGGAACAGTGATGAACAGAAGGTCATGCTGCTTGCAAACCAAGCGATGCTTTCCACGGCGGAAATGATCAAGTGTGCGGAGTTAAACACCTTTGCGTTCGACAGCGAGGATGAATTGATCGATACGCTTTATCACGACGAATACACGACAAGCGAAAACATCGCCCACAGCGTTCGCTTCCTGCCCCAGTGCCGTCCAGTCATCACTTCCGTAGCCAACCTGTACCTGCGAAAACAAATCATTTTTGAAAGGATGTAAGTCATGGGTCAAATAAAAGGCGCACCGGCGCCGCTCAAGCGGAAGCTGTTCCTTACCGGGATCATCGGAGCCGGATGCCTGCTGATTGGTGTTTCAATGTGTTTCATACTGAAGGACCGGATCATGCTGTTTCTGAGCCTTGCGGTATTTGTGGCCAGCGCCGGCAGGGCGCTGAGCTATTACCGCATCATCACCGATAAAAGCTACGAGACCGTCGAGGGCGTCTGCGTTTCGGTCGTCCCTAAGCCGCTGCGCAAATACCGTAAGATCAAAATTATGGACGGCGACGGTAACGAGTCTACTATGCTGCTCGGTAAGCAATCAAAGGTGAAGATCGGCTATCGATATCGGTTCTATTTCAAGGAAACGCAGCATATTTCTCTCGGCAGCGAGTATCTCAATTCCGCTATGTCCTCAGATCATTTCCTCGGGTATGAGGAGTTGGGTGAGTTTACGGCCGAAGCAACTGAATAATACCACGGAGGCGCTTCTGTAATAGCATTGACACATTTAGAAGCGCCTCATTTGAATGTTATATTAAAACCGCAAATTCGACTCAAAATATCAAGTTTCGCACCGATTGTATTGTTCTTTTTATCTTGACATCTACTTTGATCTCTGCTATAATGTTGACATGATATAGTAGGAACGGAGGAATCTTTTGTGAGCTATATGGATGTTAAGACTGCAGCTGACCGTTGGGAATTGACCGAAAGAAGAATTACCACGCTCTGCAGAGACGGACGCATTGCGGGTGCGAAAAAGGAAGGAGGCTTATGGCTTATTCCTGACGACGCTGAAAAACCAGCGGACGGCCGCAGAAATAAGTCTTCACGAGCTATGAAAACAACCGCCAAATTACCTTTACCCATTGGTGTGTCCGATTTCAAGGAATTGGTTTCGGGATACTATTATGTGGATAAGACCCTGATGCTCAAGGAGTTTATCGATTCCAAGCCCAAGGTTTCTCTTTTTACCCGTCCAAGACGCTTCGGAAAAACATTGGCAATGGATATGCTGAAAACCTTCTTCGAGGTTAGCGACACGGATACCTCCAAGTATTTCAAGAATAAAAAGATTTGGAGCTGCGGCGAGGAGTACCGTCGTGAGCAAGGAAAATACCCGGTCATCTTCGTTACCTTTAAGGATATTAAGTTTGCAACATGGGAACAGACCTATACGGCGATTCGTGAGATCATTGCAAATGAGTATCTGCGCCACGATGTTTTGCTGACGAGTGACAAGTGCAATGATTTTGAAAAGGACTATTTCCGTAAGGTCGTTGACGGAACGATCACGGAAGTCAGTATGGCAAGAGCTTTCCTGGAGCTTTCGCACATGCTCAATAAGCATTATGGCCGTCCCGCTGTCATTATCATTGATGAATATGATACGCCTATCCAGCAGGGCTACACGGAAGGATACTACGAACAGATCACCGGCTTTATGCGTAATCTTCTGTCCGGCGCCTTCAAAGATAACTCGAACCTTTCCTATGGATTCCTAACTGGCATTCTTCGTGTGGCAAAGGAAAGCATTTTCAGCGGTCTCAACAACTTGAAGGTAAACTCCATTCTCGAAGACCGCTACAGTGAATATTTCGGCTTTACCAAAGACGAGATCCGAGACATCATGGAGTATTACGGCCGAACGGATAAGTATGAGGAGATCTGCGAGTGGTATGACGGCTATCGCTTTGGCGATACGGACATTTTCAATCCCTGGTCCGTTCTCAATTATATGGATGAGAATTGCTCGGCAAAAGCCTATTGGCAATCCACGGGAGATAACAGCATCATCCGACAGATCGTTGCGGAGGCAGACGATGAGACTGCAGACAATCTCCGCAAATTGATGCAGGGACAAATGGTTTCCTCTTATGTGGACACCTCTGTTATCTATCCCGAAATCAGGAATAATCCGACAACGATCTACAGCTTCCTGCTTTCTGCCGGCTATCTGAAGGTCGTAAAAAAGGATGAACTGCACGATGGAAATGCCATCTGCGACATTGCCATACCGAATAAAGAGATTTTCTATGTCTATGAAAAGGAGATCCTTTCTGCACTGACGAATGTGATCTCCCAGTCAACCGCTATTGCGATCCAGCAGGCCATTATAAAGCAGGATGTTCCGAAACTGCAGGATAATCTGCAGAAGCTGCTGCTGAATTCCATCAGTTCCTTTGACTATGCCCATGAGAATTTCTATCACGGACTTATCCTCGGGATCTGTGCAATCATGAATAACCTCTATCGTGTGGACTCCAACAGAGAATCTGGCCACGGCAGATACGACATTCAGCTAAGACCTTACGACAAGAAAATGCCGGGTATTATCATAGAACTCAAGGTGTTAAAGGACGGCGTTGCCGAATCTCGCATTGACAGTGAGCTTGAAGCTTCCGCCAAGGAGGCCCTGGCACAGATTGAAAGACAGCAATATGTTACGGCGATGAAGCAGCAAGGCATTACCCATTTCTTCAAGGTTGGTGTTTCCTTCTACAAGAAGCATGTCAAATTGCTGAGCGACACCGAATAAGCTACGCGATTGACTTCCATGCTTAATTTATCTTTCAGAATAAGCGTGGAAGTCAATTTTGCGTATAAAGAATACTTCGGTGTGCCCCGACGCATGGGAATAACCGGTAGTTTCAAGCATATCAAAACCCGAAATATCTATATATAGACTTTACAGACTTGACAATCACAATATATAGTGGTATAATACCCTTGTAATTGATTTTTGTGCGTTTCTCCGTAAGGAGTATCGTGGTACAGTGCCACATTGCACAGAGCGTTAAGTTTGTAATTCAGTGCCGACAGTACGGTTCTGCCCTTATGGGCGAAGGAATCGTTTGCCGGCACTTTTTTATATAGATATTTCAGCCGTAAGGCAGAAAGGAGAAGAATGGCACAGGTAAATGTTATCGGTCGGATAACTGCCGATCTGGAGCTGAAGACCAGTGAAAAGAGCAACCCGTATGTACGCTTTGACATTGCCGAGAATATCGGCAGCCGTCAGGCCCTGCATACACAATATTTTCAGGTTTGTGCATGGGGTGAGGACGCCAACAGGCTGATGAAAGCCCATGCAAAAAAAGGAAGCCTTATCTGGGTGACAGGCTCGCTGGAGCTTGAGCCGTACACCAAGCGTGACGGTATTTCCATAGATAAGCGTATGAAAATATTGCTCGATAACTGGGGCTTTGTTCCCGTCGGCAGAGCCGGATCCTCAAAGCAGGAGCCGACACCGCCCGAGCCGAAAATACCGCCAAAACAGGAATATGACGGTATTGACGGAGAAAGAGACGCATTGCCGGGATAATTTCCGGCGCCGAGAGGAATCGTTGTGTTTTTAGGAAGAAAATGCAGCGGTTCCTCTTTTTTTATTTTCAGAGAGAACAACAAAGAAAGGATGAACCGAATGAGAAAAAAGAAAAACCTATGGTCCGGCGTTTCGATACTTATTGTCGCAGTGCTGGTCATCACAGCCTTTATCCGTGGAAATGCGCAGGCGTGGCTTCTTGCCGCAGCCTTTGTCATTTGGGCGGTATGGGCAACCTGCTATTTCCTTGTTCCGTATATCAAGGAGGAGTTCCACAGGCGGGAGGCAAAGCGCATCCGCAGAAAATGCGAAAAGCAGGATGCGGCCTTCGACCGATTCATTATCCCCGAAGTGTCCGACCCTGTGGAGCAGGTACTGCTTCGCCATGCCAATTATCGCATTTCAGCCTATCTGCAATCGGTATACCCCAACGCAACCTGGGAGTGGCGTGAGGAATTCCCGGAACGGATCATAGCAAAGGGCGGCACCGGACGAGTCAAGCTGTTCGGGGTGGACGGTTATAATTTTGCTGATGTGACATTTGACCAGAATGGCGGTATCAACTGTGCGCTTGTGAATATCGTACCGTTGAAGCAGCCGAATGCCCCACACCCCTCTGTGTCCGATACTGAGGATACCGCTGAAGCTCCGGCAGCTATGCCGAAGCAGCCGGATCCGGTCGATCCGCAGGTGTGGTATGAGGTACAGGGCCGCAAGGTGCTGGAAGCCTTGATTACCGACCTTCATTCCCGGGGATATAACAGCCTGACCATTCGTGAAAACGGCGATATTGCGATTCAGCAGGCCGACAGCGAAAAGGTCAGGACTGCCTTTGAAAGCGTCCCGGAAAAGCCCTATTGGGCAAGGCTTTGCAAGGTCTTTGAGCGTGAAGGTATGGCGGCAAATATTACAGATGGCGGCATCCTGCTTTCTTGGTAATGCAGGATACAGCCACGGAAAGGAGTGAATGAGCATGAAAGCGGGATTGACGATCGAAGAATTGGCAACCGAGGTCATGCGTCAGAAAGATGCCAAAGCAGACTACATCGTAAACACTTCCATGCTTGCAATGGAGCATTGCGGTACGGAGCTTGTTCTGCGTGTGCTGGATGACAGTCATATTGACCGCATTGAGCCGCTGGATATTGCAGATACTGCCCATCGCCAGATCGGCACCCGTCTCGGTATCCCGGCGAAATACTACGGAAAAATGCTGACCGAGCATCCCGACCTGCTGGTAACCAATGTGAACGCATGGTTTGAACGGGAGCCGACCGAGCGTATGCTGAGAGTCCTTGACGGGAAGGTGCGTGCCTATCTGAGCAACAGCTATATGCGAATGGATCACTATGAAATATTCGCCTCTGTGCTTCCCGTTATCGGTGAGATACCCGATGTACAATTCGTCAGCTGCCACATTACGGACAACCGTATGTATATCAAAGCAGTTGATCCGCATTTGACGGCAGAGGTCGCACCAGGCGACACCGTGAAAGCGGGTGTTGTGATCAGCAACAGCGAAGTGGGACTCGGCTCTGTCAGTGTGCAGCCGCTGATTTATCGTGAGCTTGACGGCAACGGTATCGCAGTGGCCGGAGCAACGACAAAACGGATTCATCGAGGAAGAGTCAATTCTGCGGAAGAACATTTTATGTTGGCTTCACAAGAAGTCTTGACCGAAGCAGACCGCACTTTTCTGACCGAACTGCAGGAAACTGTCCGTTCGGCAACCGATGAAGAACAGTTCTCGCAGATCGTCACACTGATGCAAAGCGCAAAGCATCAAGCGATGAACACCGCCGATATTCCGGCTGTCGTACATACGGCAGGCCGCGACTTCGGTATCACCGATACCGAGCAAAACGGTGTTTTGCAGCGCCTCATTGAAAGTGACGATTTGAGTCTTTACGGGCTCGCAAATGCAGTGACACGGCACAGTCAGGATGTTGAAAGCTATGACCGTGCCACAGACTTGGAGGGCATCGGATTTAACATCTTATCCATGCCGCCGAGACAATGGACCAGGATCAACCAGATAGCCGCATAAGGCTGTCCGGCTCCGCATATCAAAAAAATTTAGGAGGAACGAATTTATGACTTACAACAATGAAAACGCCATGATGGAGACCAAAAAGGATTTCATTCTGCCCGCTATGGTCGAGGACGACTGTATCTCCGTGGATGTATCCGAGGATTACGAGGGGCTTCGTTTGAGCTTCCCACGTGTGAAGATTCCTGGAGGCGGCAGCCTGCAGTTTGAGATCCCCAGCGATGACCCGGAGAACCCCGACTATACCAAGTATATCGAGGGCGTGATCCTCTACAATCATGACACCTGCGCCTACTGGCCGGAGGGATCGGAGTATGACGACAATGTAACGCCACTTTGTTCGTCCGTTGACGGCAAGACGGGTTACGGTGCCCCCGGCGGTGTTTGTGCGACCTGTGCGCTCAACCAGTACGGCTCCGTGGAGAAAGGAAAAGGCAAGGCCTGCAAGAATATGCGCAATCTGTATATTCTTCGCAGCGGTGAGCACATGCCTATGCTGCTCTCTCTTCCGCCTACGAGCCTTCGCCCCTATTCCGATTTCATCACGGCTGCCTTTGCGACCCGCCGCCGTCCGATTTACAGCGGTGTGGTGCAGATCGGCCTCAAGCGTGTGGACAACGGAAGCAACACCTACAGTGTGGCTACCTTCCGCCTGGTGCAGAGATTTGAGGGCAACGACCTTCTGCAGATCAAACAGTATGCGGACGGTTTCCGTGAGCAGATCAAAGCCATGAATCAACAGCGTGCAATGGAAGCAGAGCTCGGCAACAACGAGCCGATCTGCGATGCGGTGGACAGCAGCTATCACTCGACCGATGACGGCGAGCATTTCTGTATCACCGAAGCACCTATTGACGGCGATCACGAGGATCTGCCGATGTAAGAATGACGCCCACGGCCTGCCGTGAGCCAAGAGTTTAGGGATACTGTCGGCAAAACGCCGGCGGTATCCCTCTTTTTTGCGAAAGGAGGATCGTATGAAATGGATATACGACCATTAACGAAAGAACAACGCCGATTTGCAGAGGAAAACCATCACCTGGTCTTTACATTTTTGAATCAAAAGGATCTGCCGGAGTCGGCGTTTTATGATGTTGTGATCTTCGGCTACCTGAAGGCCGTGCAGGAATACTGCGAGGTGCAGGCTCTGCACCGCTTTAAGTTCTCCACGCTTGCTTTTCAGCGTATGCGCAGCTCACTGTCAAACTACTATAAGTGTCTTTCCAGACCCAAACGAAACGCCCCAGTTGTCAGCTTTAGCGAGCTGATCGGAGACGAGGGCGGTCTGTACTGGGAGGAGGTTATCAGCCGACAGGATGAGTTGTTTCAGCGTTTGGAGGCAGAGATGTGCCTGCACGCTT
This sequence comes from Vescimonas coprocola, assembly GCF_018408575.1. NCBI lineage: Bacteria > Bacillati > Bacillota > Clostridia > Eubacteriales > Oscillospiraceae > Vescimonas > Vescimonas coprocola. Next base: position 1,524,966 of record NZ_AP023418.1, on the reverse strand, counting down.
TGACGGCTCGACTGCCACGCCGTGAAATGCGGATCATTCGTATGAAGGTCCGAGGCGACCGTATGCACGACATTGCAAAGCGTGAGCGAATGACCTTCCGCCAGATCAATCAGGCGCTGGAGCGCTGCTATCCGACGGTCATCAGCGTATTATGGGGGTAATTCTTATGGCTTGTAAAAATGATTTTGAACGCTATCTGGAATGTAAGGGTGACGAGATCGACAACGCAGCCTATGCCCTCGCTGTGGCGCTTCTGCGCACACATCCCGATCAGACCGATGAAGAGGTCTTGCCCTGGGATATGGCAATCATTGCGCCGATTATTGAGTCGGCACAAGAAGAATTGGAGCGCAGCGGCAAACAGACCTGTTGGCCTTATTTATTATGAGGAAGAGGCTCAGTGCAACCGCACAAGAAGCTGTAAAAACAAGCGATGCTATTTTTCGGAAGACAAAGGAGGATCAGATACCGTATGAAAAAAGAAGTGAGCATAAACGGTCGGATCGTGTTTCCGCTGGAGGAAGGCTACCGAGCCGTTATTTTAACCGACAACAGACTCATCTATACTTCGCTTGTCGTTGAGATTATGGAAGAAAGAACGGATTACGCCTGCTTTGAGACATTGAACTCGGTTTATAAGGTGCGCCTTCAACCGGTTCCTGCCCGTGTAACGCTCCCGACCTTTCTAAAAATGTGTGCATAAGATTTTTGGGACATCGTAGCGGTTTGCTGCGGTGTCCCTGTTTACAGGAGGAATGTTTTATGGAACGAAGCTGCGTAAACTGCGCTGTAAAAAGCACCTGTTTGAAACGCTCTATGAGCATATTCGTGCGCTATATCCAAACCGGTCGTTCAAATGAACTGACTGCGGAAATAAAAGAGAATTTCAACTGTGCAGGCGACTCCACTAATTGGAAACGAAAAAAGGAGGATGATTAAATGGCAATACAATTTCTTACCGCTGACCAGGTGGCTGAAGCGATTGGCGTTTCCCGCTCAACAGCGTATCGAATCATTAAACGGCTGAATCAGGAACTTGAAAACAAAGGCTATATTACCGTATCGGGAAAGGTCAGCAAGAAATATTTTGCGGATCGTTTTTATGGCGGTGCGGAGCTGATGAAGCCGCAACCGTATGTATTGAACGAACGGAGGGTTGCGTAGTGCAGCTTTTTAGAAATGCCGTGCTGGTCACGAATCGCCAGCCAATCGCATTCAAGTGCCGTGCTTGCGGCGTCTGCTGCAAAAATGTACGGGACAGTATCGTGCTGGAGCCGTTGGATGCTTACCGCATTGTTCGGGATAAGCAGAAAAACGGCTGCACCGATTCTGCCGATGATATTCTTTGGAATATGGCTGAGCTGAAGGAACTATCTCCCGGCTTCCATGTATTCGTGCTGAGAACAGTCAATGACAGCGGTATGTGCGGTATGCTGCGGGATGATCGGTGTACGATCTATTCCGTGCGCCCGCACACCTGCAGACTGTACCCATTTACGGCGGAGCCTTGCCCGGAGGAGCATCGTATCAAGTGGTATTTGTGTACGGAGCAGCCCCATCACTTTGGCTTAGGCTCCGTCACTGCACGGGAATGGCAAAGAAAAAATATGTCCGATGAAGATGAGGCTTTCTGGTTTGACGAATGCCGTATATTGCCGGAGCTCGGCAAGCTGCTGCGAAGTGTGCCGGAAAACAATTTTCAGCGTGCCGAACAGCTGATTGTGGCGTATCGTTATCTGGCCTACGACTTTGATCAGCCGTTTCTGCCGCAGTACAGGGACAATATGCTGTTTTTGAAGGCAATGCTGGAAAAGCTGGCTTAGCAAATCACCCGCATCGCTGCGATCAGCAAAGACCATACATAGGAAAGGAAGAACAGAATGGCAAATATCACAGAAAAGATTGAACGCCAAATCACTGCCCTGGAAGGCAAAATAGACGCCCTCAGCGGGAATTATCTGACAAACACATGGAAGCGCCAGCGTGAACAGCAGGAACGAGACAGAAAAAAGGAAATGTATCACTCGCAGATTCAGGTATTGCAGTTTTTGAAACAGAAATCGGAAACCGATACGCTGACGCTGCTTGAGCAGAACCTGACAGTTGCTGCCTTTTATGAGGATATGCGCTGTTTTTCTGCCTCTAAGAAATATTGCAAGGACAATCCCTACTGCAAATTTCAGTATCCCAAGCCCGATGATGTCCGCACGAAGCGTTTGCAAAAGGCAGGCATCACCGATACCGACGAACTGGCCGCAGCGGTCGAGTGCTTTGATACGCTCCTGCAATCGGCTGTTATACCGCCGGATCCGAATGCGATCCGTTTACGGGATATGCTTTATCGGGCGAAGATGTATCAAAAGGGAGATATTCAGTTCACGCCCCCGGAGCTGGCAAAAGAGCTTGTGGCGCTGGCCGGTGTCCGTAAAGACAGCCGTGTGCTGGAGCCGGAGGCCGGGATCGGCAACATTGCCGACGTCGCAAAGGAAGTAACGGACCATGTGGACTGCATTGAGCGTATGACAGACTTTTGCGAGATCCTGAAGCTGAAAAAGCACAATGTGATCGGAAACGATTTGTTGACGGCTGAAACAGCACCGATCTATGACGCTGTTGTGATGAATCCGCCGTTCAGCGAAGAATGTGAGCATATTAAAAGGGCATTTGACTTCCTTCGCCCCGGCGGCAGTCTTGTGGCGGTCTGTTCAAGCAGTATTCAGTGGAAAAGCACACGCAAGTATGAGCAATTCCGTGATTGGCTGTCAGAACATACCCACTCCATTGACGAATGCGGTGCCAAATTTGAAATGACCGGTGTACATACGGTTGTCCTGGTTGTGGATAAAGCGGCCTGACAGAATCAGAATATTCTGAAGAAAGGAGTGACTTGCACATGATGAAGAAAAGTAATATTGAATGGTGCGATTTCACTTGGGACCCGGTTACCGGATGCAGAAATGATTGCTCATTTTGCGAGAGCAGAAAGCGGCTTTCTCATTTCAAGGGGGATATACGCTTTCATCTCAGCGATGAGCGTATTCATATAGATGAAGAACGCAGCCTGTATGTGATAACAACGCCGCTTGCCAAAAACGGCTCATCTGTTCCTGCACCCACAGGTTTTTATCCCACATTACATCCGTACCGTTTGCAGCAGGTCATACAGAAGATCAAGCCGGCAAATATTTGGGTCTGCCATTCCGGTGACTTGTTTGGCGAATGGATACCGACCGAGTGGATCTTGCAGGTGTTTGAAGCGGCAAAGCAGGCACCGTGGCACAATTATATGTTTTTGACGATGAATCCTAACCGTTATGAAGAACTGCTTGAAACAGGAGTGCTGATGCCGACGGATAACTTCTGGTATGGCACTCGCCTGACCGAGCGGGGCAATGTGTTTACTGCTGACGGGTATCATACATTTCTTTGCATTGAACCAATGCGGTTATTTGCAGAGAGAATGGAGATTCCAAATGTGGAATGGATCCTACTCGGCGGGTACGGTAAACTAAAACGCAGTTGGATTGAAAGTGTTATGGAACGAAAAGGAAACATCCCTGTATTTATGATCGGAAGCAAACTATTCAAGGATGTTTGGCGTGCTCCGCTCATACAGGAATATCCGCCGTTGCTTTACCGCCCTGCAGAAAAGACGCTGCCGCATTGCAGCGAATGCAAGTATTGCTATTCGGTGCGGCAAGGAAAACGAGGACTGTGGAGAGCTTGCCGACATTATAAAATTGTTCGTCAGGATAAGGATTCCGGCGGACGGCATATACCAGGACGCTATGCCGCAGTTTCGCCGCAGTGGTGTCCAAAGCGACCGGAAACGAATTGGAGGTTCACGAAGCGTGTATAAGTGCCTTTACACTAATCCGGAAACTCACGGCTATCTGACAGAGGCAAAAATCTGCCATTCAGACTCAAATCGTTAAAAGGGAAAGACAGCCGGAATGGATCAGATCCATTCCGGCTGTTGTTATGTTATTATGCTATTATGCTATTCTACTTTGCACTCCGTGTTTACCGATAATCGAACTATGAGCCATTATCGGCATGAGTAAAACCCACACCGGGTCATTCCTGTGCAAGCAGTAGAAAACTTCGCAGAAGTATGCTATAATATCCTAAAATCAGAACTTTAAACTGGAGATAATCGGAATATTATGAACAGCACAAAGCGAGCAATACAAACCACTTTTATTGATCTCTACCGTAAAAAAAGCTATGACCAAATGAATGTTAAGGAGCTGTGTGTGCAGACACCGGTAGCTCGGACAACATTTTATGAATACTATGACAATCTCGGTACGCTGAAAGCGGAAATCGAGGACGAGTTGATTGGTGGCATTCTAAAAATTGCAAAAGCAACCGCCGGAGGCAGTTTTGTGGAGATGAATCTGAATGTGTTCTTCGCTCAGACATTGGACTATATCAAGTCCCATTGGGAGGAAAACTATGCCTTTCTGGTGGCACAGCCGAATCTTGCCTATATCGCCAAATGGAAGGATGCCATCAAATATCACTTCAGGCTCCGGTTCCCAGAGAAAGATGCTGTGCCAAACCGCGGGCTTATCATGGAAGTCATCGCCTCGGCAGTTATTGGTGCGTATACCTATGTGTTGGTGGGCGACTACTATGTGCCGGACTTGAAGCTGCCGGAGGAACGCCGACCTATTGGGCATTGGGGACGCTTGCACCAGTCCTATCTGAAATTGCACCGTCCCATGCTTTACAACGAGCTAATTTTGTCCGGCAGCCTCCACACCGTCGTTGCCGATCTGAACGAGCAGGCGGCAGACAGGCTGGACTTGATTATCCGGCAGATGATGAAAGCCGAGGGCGTGACCGAAGCCATGAAAGCGGAAAATCAGATGTTATGGGTGCAGTCAATGAACTCCATCCGCTGCCGGGCAGAGGAAATCATCAAGACGGAACTAATCTACTGTTGAGAGAGGTAAAGCTATGATTTTGGAAGCCATGTATAATGGGGAGTTTTATCCCTGCGAGACAGTTGTACCTACATCACCGGAATACCGAAAGGCAGTCATAGCCTGTGAAAAGCTCATGGAGCAGTTGTCCCAGCGGCTCAGCAAAGAGGACTATGAGCTGGTGCAGGAACTCCGGGCGCAGACAGCAATCGCCCAATGTGAAGAAAGTGAAAGTCACTTCAAGTATGGCTTTTCCGCTGGGCTGATGTTCAGCAGGAAGCCCATGAACAAGTGCAGCAGAAGAAAGAAAAATAGATGAAGAAAGCCGCCTGAGCAGAAAGAAACTGTTCGGGCGGTTTCAGCATTCGCCAGTAGATTTATTCACACTCTTGTGATAAAATTTACTACAATAAAGAGCGTGATAGCACTAATTTTATGGGGGGATGCTTAATGAATAGAATTTTGAAAAAATTTTTACAGCGGGGTGTCGATTTAAGTCCTGTGGGAGTTGAACTCCGTGAGGATAATACAAATTATTTTTGTACCCCAAAAGGGGCATCGGTTTTTGGATGGGCAGGGATAGATGGTATCCACTTCTGTTTCATTCGTGGATTTGGAGAGATGGTTTTCTCTGTCAGCCCCATGAATACTTCTCCTGATTATGTTCATCCAGTAGCTGAAAATTTTACCGACTTTCTGCGGCTTATACTGGCTTGTGGTGATGTGGCGGCAGTGGAACAAGCGTGGATGTGGAACGAAGCACAGTTTGAAGCCTTTCTCAATGAAAACCCTACAACCCAGGAACAACAGCAAACTTTATCGGAAATTTCAGAGAAGATGAATTTGTTGCCTATGGAACAACCGTGGACATATATCAAAAACCTGCAATCTTCCTTTGATTACAGTCAGATTAAATACACAGAAGATTATTACGATAATGATATGACTTCAGAAGCAGAATTGGTTGCCCCTGAATGGAAGGTCTATTTTGATGGAGATTTCTGGGGACATCGAGGTAAAGACCGTGCCGGAAAAGAGATCAAGCTGGATAAACAATTCGATTGGGCTGGATATCATTGGGTAATTCCGGCAGCTTATTCATGTAGCAAAGGACTTGTCGTTGATTTTTGTATGCGAGTTGATTCAGAAAGCATCCGTGACTTCATGAAAAAATGGAATCTGGACTGGGAAAATGACTCATGTGAAAATTTTACCCGTGAGCAACAGATGCAGATGGAATGGGAAAACCCACTTTGTTTTAACTTCAAACCTTGCTTGAAGTTAAACGAGAAAATATTACAGACAACCCATGGCTGCGCTGTGAGCTTTAATCCTTGTCTGCCAGATGGCGTTATCAATGAGTTGGAAGCAAAATGGGCAATCGACCATTATGGGCTGGATAGTACTTATGGCTGGGTCATATGCAGAGACGTATTTCCTTGGGGAACCAAGCATCACCCTGAAATCAATAAACTTTTTCTTACAATGGAGCAGCAACCAGGACAAGTTCCAGGCTCACATTTCAAAGTTCACGCACCCGGAGATTCATTTATGTTTTCCCATCCTGTTAGCGGAATAACCCATACACTGACCGTGCAGGAAATAGAACAGCAGACAGTTCCTCAAAATAGTTTTGGTTCTGATCGCTGGATTTATCCGACACATTATATTGCCATGAGTTATACACTTACCCCTGAACCGATGGAGAACATTTCGGTTTTTGACTGTGATGAAGGCGATAGACCGATAGAAGTTACACCAGACGATCATTCGTTCCGTCCAGTTGGCAGTAGTTCCTGTTTTGTTGTTGGTGTTATTGGTGGTGCAGATGGTCCGACAGCAGTTATATATGGAACAAATTCACAAGAAAAACTTCATGCTGCTTGTTCTGCTCTGCACTTTGAACCGGTTGGTGATGATGTCGAGTGGCGTATCGTGTTCAATGTTACGCAGTTTGACAAAGAAACATTCCCAATTATCTAAAAATACCCTTAGAACTCTAAGGGCGCACTTCTATACTCTCCTATCGGGAGTATCGTGCGTCCTGCGGAGCTTCATTCTCCGTCAGCAGAAGAAAACTGCTTGACCGAGAATGTTGCGTCACTTCGTTCCGTCAAGGTGGCTACACCCCCTTGCGCCGCTAAAGCGGCTATCCCTTGTGGACTTGCCGTCCGCAAACAGCATAAAATGCTGTTCGCCGCCAGCAAGTTTGAAAAACTGAATACCGAAAAACTGACCGTTGACTGGTCGCACTATGCGAAAAGTTGACGGTCTTTTTTTATCCCAAAAATCAAAAAAGGAGGTCAATCACAATGACAAAACCGAAAACCCTTGAACAGCTCCGAGCCGAAAAGGAACGAGCCGAGACGCAGCTTGCACAGGAGAAGCACAAGCTCAACCGTCTTGAGAACAGAAAGAAATATCTGGAGAAAGGCGAAAGGCAGAAACGCACCCATCGTCTTTGCAATCTGGGCGGCACGATTGAGAGCCTTGCCCCGGAGGTCAAAGATCTCACACGCACCGAAATGACAGAGCTGATGGAGTACATCTTTTCTCTGTCCGAAGTCCAGCGAGCCGTCCGTCACATGGCGATTACTCACACCAACCAAGCGAACAGAGAAAAGGAGTTGAAAGCCGATGGCACTATTTCATCTGAGCGTCACGCAGACTAAGCGAAGCGCAGGACAGTCCGCTATTGCTTCTGCCGCCTACCGTGCCGGGGAGCGATTGTATAGCGAGTATTACGGCGAATACAGCGACTACACCCGCAAGGGCGGCGTGATCTGCTCTGACATTCTCTTGCCGTCCCATGCACCGCCAGAATACGCAGACCGCCAGACCCTATGGAACGCCGTGGAAAAAGCCGAGCGTGGAAAGAACGCCCAGCTTGCATACAGCTTTGACATTGCCTTGCAGAATGAATTTTCCCTTGAGGAAAACATCGCTCTTGCAAGGCGATTTTTATTGGAGAACTTTGTGAGCCGTGGCATGGTGGTTGACTTCGCCGTACACCAGCCAGACCGGGAGGACGGCGGCATACCAAACCCACACTTCCATGTGCTTTGTCCCATCCGCCCCATCGAGCAGGACGGTAAATGGGGGCTAAAGCAACGACGAGTGTACGAGCTGGACGAGGACGGAAATCGTATCAGAGACCAGAACGGCGAGTATGTTTTCAATGCCGTTCCCACTACCGACTGGGGCAGTCCCGAAACGCTGGAACATTGGCGGCAGACATGGGCGGAACTATGCAACGCCAAGTTTGCGGAGAAAGGGCTTGATGTTCGTATCGACCACCGAAGCTATGAGCGTCAGGGCGTGGAGCTTCTTCCCACCGTCCATGAGGGCGCAACCGTCCGGGCAATGGAGAAGAAAGGCATACGCACCGAGAAAGGCGAGTTCAACCGCTGGATCAGAGCAACCAATGCCGTTATCCGGGACATCAAGAAGAAAATCGCTCTCCTGTTTGATTGGATTGCCGTACTGGATGGAGCATCCTGATGAGGTGGACACGCAAAAGCTGGCGGACATCAGTGTGCAGATGCTCTCCTCCGTAGAACAGATCATCTAAAAAAGCTGCGGCAGTGCCGCAGCTTTTTTGCGTCCAAGCCCGGACACTTTTTGAAAATGTGTCGTTCCATCTATCCGCTGTCTCTTGTATGATGGAATCAAATCAGAGACAAGGAGAGATGTATGATGGCAGAGATCAAAATTCATGTGTTCCACACCGGCGAGGCATGCGTAGCACCGGATCTGCCCTTTGGCGGCGAGCATTGCAGCACGATCAAGGCATCCGGCGCGTTTGCAAAGAAATCGGAACGGTTGTGGCTGCCTGTGTCAGCCTATCTTATTGAGTGCAGCCACGGGAAGATAATCTTTGACTGCGGATGGCATCGGAATATGAGCCCCGATGGTGTGTTTGATAAAAAAGCGCAGATCAAGTCCCTCGGTTCGCTGCCGCTGTATGTAACAAATCAAGGACGAATTGAAAAAGGCTTAGCCATCGACGAGCAGTTGGCGGCGCTGGGCATTCATCCTGCCGACTTGGATTTGGTGCTGCTGTCCCATCTGGATTGCGACCACACCAACGGTCTGAATCTGGTGGCCGACGCAAAGCAGATCCTTGTGTCGAAAGACGAGCTGCTTTTTGCGGAGAACAAAACGCCCGTCAACCGCATCCGCTACAATGCGGATTGGTGGCGCAGCACGAAAATGCAGACCTTCGACTGGAACGGTACGGAAGGCCTTGCGGGAAAATCCTACGATGTATTTGGGGATGAAAGCCTCGTTATGGTCAATATCCCTGGTCATTCCAAAGGGCTATGTGCGCTAAAGATTACTGGTTCTGACGGGCGGTTCATACTACTTCTACGCCGATGGCGGTTACGCCCGAAAATCGTGGGAGCAGCTGATCACATCCGGCATTGCAGATGACAAGGCGGCACAGAAAAAGTCACTGGAATGGATACGAGAGCAAAGCCTAAACGCAAACTGCGTAGAGTCTCTTGCCAACCACGACCCCGATGTGCAGCCGCACATCATCGAATTGTGAGGTGGCTAATATGAGAAAAACAGTACTTATCACCGGCGCATCCGGCGGACTGGGTTTGGAGTTTGCCAGAATATACGCAAGAGAGGGTTTTGATCTTGTTGTAGTTGCCCGCAGCGAGGGGAAGCTCTATAAGCTGAAAAGCGAGCTGGAGACGCAGTATGACTGTCATGTATGGGTGCTGGCGCAGGACTTGTCTCAGCCAGACGCCGCCTATGAAGTATTCAATTACACCTTAGAGAAGAATATCACCATTGATGCACTGGTCAACAACGCCGGGTTCGGTGACTTCGGCAACTTCTGGGAGGTGGACGCCCAGCGGCAGACCGATCTCCTGCAAGTCAACATCATGACGCTGGTGCAGCTTACGCGGTATTTTCTGCCCGGTATGGTGGAGCGCAGACATGGCAGTGTGCTGAATCTATCTTCGGTCGCAGCATTCAGTGCCGGGCCGAGGATGTGCCTATACTATGCCTCTAAGGAATTTGTACGCAGCTTCAGCGAAGCCGTTGCCGAGGAGGTGCGCAGTACGGGCGTTACAGTGACTGCGCTTTGCCCCGGCCCAACTGCCACGGGATTTGAACAGGCCGCACAGATGAAAAACTCCCATATGTTCTCCATGTTTAAGCCTGCCAGCGCAGCGGCTGTTGCAGAGGCAGGTTTCCGTGCTGCACAGAAGGGAAAAACTCTTCGCTATTGTGGCTGGCCAACTCACACGGTGAGCATCGCTGCACGGCTGCTGCCAAGAAGTGTGTGCAGAAGATTTATGATGAAGGTCAATGGATAATGAGTGCAATCGCTGTTTGCTCTAATCAGTAGCTTAATCATCTATCAACCACCAGGGAGCAATCCCCGGTGGTATTTTTATGCTCGTAGAAGGAAACAGCCGGAATATTCCGGCTGTTGTTATATAGCAATATCACATATTCTGCTGTTTCGGTAGCACAACAGTAAAGGTCGTTGTTCCGCTTTCGCTTTTTGCCGATACCGCACCGCCGTGCAACTCACATACTTTTTTCACGACGGCAAGACCAATGCCGTTTCCTTCCGACGAATGTGACTCATCCGCCTGATAGAACTTATTGAAGATATGGGCAATACGGTCCTTTGGGATGTCTTTGCCGTGGTTGGAAACAGAGATTGAAAGGCATTCGCTCCCGTCGGAAATATCGACAGATACCGTGCCGTTCGGATCCGAAAACTTGATTGCATTATCCAGCAGATTGATCCATACCTGCTTCAGCAGTTCTTCATTTGCACATATCATATGCTCACCGAACTGCATATCCATATACAGGTTCTTGGGCGTCCATTTTTCTGCAAGCAGCAGGACGGCTCCACGAATCTGTTCAGAAAGGTTAAATCTTGTAACCTCTGTCAGGATCGTCTGGTTTTCCACCCGAGTCAAATTCAATACATTGTTTGCCATGGCAGAAAGCCGAAGCGATTCCTCTTCAATGACTTCAAGGTATTCTTCTTTTTGTTCGTCCGTAAGGTTTCCGCGACGCAAAAGCTTTGCAAAGCCTGCGATAGAAACGATCGGTGTCTTAAATTCATGAGAGAAGTTGTTGATAAAATCACTGCGCAGCATTTCTGTGTAATCCAGTTCTTCTGCCGCCCGATTGAAACTTTTTTCTACCTGCTTGAAGGTGGGATGGTCGGCAATAGGCTTGCCGAAATGCAGTCTCGTCTTGAAGTCGCCGCTTGCCAGCCGGTCAAGCTGATCGATAATACGCTTGATTGGTTTTAGAATGATTTTTCCTGTCAAAGAGGCGAGAAGAAATCCAATAACCAGACTGGTGTAAAAGAAGAACCTCAAAAGCTCCGGTAATCCTACCTGTCCTCCGGTCGTTTCAATGACTCCGAGTCGGGCCAGTCCATAGATAGCTACGATCGTCAGCAGCATAGCGATCGTGTTGGTAAGAAAAACAATGCCGGAGATCAGCAGTGCCAAAGCGATCCGCCCTGTTCGCTTCCTTTTATTCATACCTTCTTCACCGCCTTATAACCAAGCCCACGAACAGCAACGATCTCAAATTCATTCCATCCTTCAAAGCGTTTGCGTAAGCGCCCGACATGAACGGTGACGGTTTCCCAACCGGTTTCGCTATCCGTCCCCCATATCTCATCCATCAGCTGAATACGGGTGAAAATTTGACCGGGATAAGAAAGCAGCTTATACAGGAGCATAAATTCCTTCTGCGGTAGCTCCTGCGTTTCACCATTTTTTGTGACCGTAAAGGCATTGTAGTCCAAAACAACATCACCAATCGTGATTTTCTGTTCGCTGACGATCTGCGCACGCCGAAGCAATGCTTTGATACGCAAAAGCAGCTTTTCCTCGTCGATCGGTTTTGTGATATAATCGTCGGTTCCCACAAGGAATCCCTTTTTCTCATCTGCCGGTAAATGCTTTGCCGTTACCATCAATATAGGCAGCGCATTATCTGTTTCCCGAACAAACCGTGTAAATTCATATCCGTCCATTTTCGGCATCATAATGTCCAGTACAACCAGATCAATATGCTCTTTGTCCAGAGCCTCCAGCGCTTCTTCTCCGTTGGTTGCCGTTGTTACGGTGTAATGGGCATTTTCCAACACGGCACGGAGCAGCTTCCTGGTATGCTTATCGTCATCTACAACGAGAATGTGAAACATAAATATCCTCCTCGGCTAAATTATCTCCCATAGAATAATGCTGCAAAATCAACTGAAAATAAACTTATTCCTTTTTCGCAGGTTTGTTGATGCTGTATCTAAGATCGACAGGCCTTTTCAAATCCTTCGGAATCATATAAGAATGTCCGAAACGCAGCACCCCGTCTATCCGGTTTTCCTTACAGAGCTTTTGCACCCAGCGCTGCGAAACCTGCCACTGCTCGGCAGCTTCCTTTACAGAGATATAATCCATACATTTCCTCCGCTTGTATTCGTTTCTGCGAACTATATATATTTTACAGTATCACGCCCGACGTGTCAATGCCGGCTGAAATGTTCCTCGCATAATGAAAAAAGCGGCTGCCGACGCTTTTTGTGCATCGGCAGCCGCCCATTGGTTCTGTATTTTTTACTCGATGAGTCCGCTTTCTCTCAGCAGGATCTCGATATCTGTGCCCTTAACCTTTTTCAGGACCACCTTGAGCATTTCCTTCTCCTTGAAGGACAGCGGTGCCTCACTGATCGGCTTCTTGTCGATGGCGTAGTAGCAGGCACGCAGGATCTCACGCACATCGTACTTGCTGCCCCAGACCTCCGGCACGCCGCGGTCGATGTCAAGCAGCGTGTAGACCGACTCCATACCGGTACGCATGGAATACTCGGTGGTGAAGATGGTGTCACGGGGCGTCTCGGCAAATTGACCGATGAAGGCGAAGTTCACAGCGCCATCGGGCACGACCTTCGGACGGTCAGACTCCTTACGAGGCTGGAAGAAGGAATTGATATACGGCATAAAGCAGGTGGTGGTGTTGCAGGCATCGTGTGCCAGCGCATCGATCTTTTCGGTCGGCATGCCGATGTGGTACAGCCACTCACGGCAGACCTCCTCGCCAGTGCAGTCCCGCATGGCCTTCTTTACATAGTTGCCTTCCTTATTGGTGTTCAGAGAATACAACCACACAAGCACCATGTTCTTATCTTGGGACTTGAACTGCGGCTGGCGGTTAATGGTCCAGGAGAGATACCAGTTGTCGGTGCTGTCCTTGACGGTGACAATGCCGCCGGTGGTTACCTTGCCGGAGCGCGGGTCACGCTTGCAAACATTCATAATGTGCTGAATGATCTCTTCATTGGAAGTGGCGACGGTAGCGCTCATCCAGTTGGTGGCATCCACATCGGAGCAGAATTTGTCCGGGTTGCCGTACTCGCCGTGCTCGGCCTGAGCAGCGATAGCTTTCCACATATCCCAGGAATCGCCCTTGCCGTTTTCAATGCCGGACAGATCGGGTGCATGAGTCTGGTCGCCATAGCAGGAGGTATCGGTGCAGCAGCCGTTGGTGATGAACACCAGATCGTCCTCGATGAGGTCGATAGAGATTTTTCCCTTTCCGTGTTTCATAGTACCATTATCGTATATTCAAATTCTAAACTGAAACGAAACTTTTGAAAATCCGGGCAGTTTCGTTTCAGTTTAGAATTGCTTGCTACACTCTCCGCAGAAAATGTCGAAATAACGGTTTTTAAGGGAGTGACAGACTTGAACTATGAAATAGCCTATTACAGTTTATCAGGCAATACAGAAAAGCTGGCATACGGCATTGCAAAGCGTCTTCCGGAAAATCAAGCTTTTTTGACGAACCTGCAAGAGGAAGAAGTTACCCTTGCGGCCGATGTGTATTTAGTAGGATTCGGCATAAACAACGGTACAGTCCCGCTAAAAGTCATGGACGCATTGGACCGGCTGGCCGGAAAGAAGATATTCCTGTTTGTGACCTGCGGCATAGAGCCAAGTGAGGAATACAAGCGGCTTATCGAGCGCAAGATCGAACCTTTTCTGCCGGACGAATGCGACTATTGCGGCATTTTGCTGTGTCGAGGTCAGATAGCGGAGGAGGTGCTGAGCAAAATCCAAAGACAGTTCGCACAGCAACCAGACGATCCTGCCATCAAAAAAATGATCTCCGAGGCAAAATTGTCCGAGGGGCATCCCGATGAAACGGATGCGGAAAACGCAGTGAGGTTTATCCGGGAAAAGCTTGATTCTTTCTAACCGGCAAGCAGCATTTCAAAGATTCATTACATAAAAAGGAGTTTTTACCATGAGAAAAGTTAAGATCATCACCGATTCCTGCGCAGACCTGAGCGCAGAGCAACTCGAAAAATACGACATCGACTACGCCAGAATGTCCACGATCGAGGATGGCAAAGAGTCTCCGGCGCTTCTCACATGGACACCCGCAGAAGCACACAGACTTTACGAGACGATCCGTGGCGGAAAGCGTATCACGACAGCGCAGGTTTCCGTTGAAGAATTCAAAAGCTGTTTGAAAAATATCTGGGGCTTTATCAGTTAGGGGCTGTCTATACAGGCCTTTTTGCTGTTCTTGGACATGCCTATCCGATCTGGTACGGCTTCAAAGGCGGCAAAGGATTTCTCGTCAGTCTTTCAACGATTTGGGTAACAGACTGGCGGGTCGGTCTGATCGTGACCGGAATGATGGTTGTACTGCTGCTTACCACAAAATATATGTCGCTTGCTACTGTTGCTGCGACGCTCTGCAGCCCATTGCTTCTGCTGCTGTTCAAAGCACCTGTATCCGTAATTTTGATAGACGCTGCAATCGTTATTTTTGTGGCGCTGCGGCATAAGGAAAACTTCAGGCGCTTGAAAGCCGGAACAGAATCAAAGTTTACATTAAGCACGCACTGATAAATTTACAGAACAGGGACGATGCTTCGAGGAGGTAATGAACTTATGTCTGAAAAATATATTCTTTATAATCCCTGTGCAGGCGGTCCGGAGACCGAGAAAGCCGTAAAAGCCTTGCAGGATGCCAATGAAGGGGCTGTGGCGATCAATATTTGCCGCATCATCAGTTATAAGACTTTTTTTAACGGATTAGACCCGAATGACACTGTGATCTTATGCGGCGGAGACGGCACCCTGAATCGTTTTGTCAACGATGTTAACGGAATGAACATTCCCAATAAGCTCTACTACTACCCCACGGGAACCGGCAACGATTTTGCGAGGGATGTCGGGCAAAAACCGTTTTCGGATCCAACGGTTTGCCTCAACCCATATTTTGAACGGCTACCTCGTGTAAGCGTTAAAGGAAAGTCTGAATTGTTCCTGAACAATGTCGGTTTCGGCATTGACGGTTATTGTTGTGAGGTTGGAGAAAAGCTCCGAGAGGAAAACAAGAAGAGGAAAAAGCCCAAGCCGGTAAATTATACGAAGATCGCCATCACCGGGTTGCTGTTTCACTATAAGCCCAAGAATGTGACCGTCGTTGTTGACGGCAAACGCTATCAATATAAAAAAGTGTGGCTTGCCTCTGTCATGAACGGCAGGTTCTATGGCGGGGGTATGATGCCGACGCCGGAGCAGTACAGATTACGTGAAGACGGAAAGGTATCCATTCTGATATTCCACGATGTCGGCAAACTGCGTGGACTAATGATCTTTCCGTCGATTTTCAGCGGCAAGCATCTGAAGTATACGAATCAGATGACGATTCTGGAAGGAAAGACCATTCAAGTGAAATATAATGAGCCGGCACCGCTTCAGATCGACGGCGAAGTTGTACCGGAAGTCATGGAATATACGGTTCGGTCATGCGTTTCACCGGCAGAAAAAGCAAAACAGGACAGTGAAATGGCAGCTGTATAAATGCGAAGATAAACGATATTATAATGGCGACAGGCCGATGGGAGATATTACATATGCATAGGATATTCAGAAAAGATCAGGTATTGACGATACCGAATTTATTAAGTGTGATACGCTTGGCGCTGATTCCGCTGATCGTGTGGCTATATATAGGAAAGCAGGAATATTCTGCTGCAGTGGCTGTGATTTTAATCTCCGGTGCAACGGATATTATTGACGGATTCATCGCCCGCAAATTCAATATGGTGTCAGACCTCGGAAAGATTTTGGATCCCGTGGCAGACAAGCTGACGCAGGCTACGGTGATCCTCTGCTTGACGGTGAAATATCGCTGGATGCGCGGATTGATTGTTCTCTTTGTGGTCAAGGAGATCATTATGGCCGTGCTCGGGTATATGGCAATTCAAAAGAAAGATGTTGTTAACAGCGCAAAATGGTATGGCAAGCTCAACACCGTGGTTCTGTATCTGGTTATGACGTGCCTTATCTTGTTCCCGAGTATATCGGAAACGGTGGCAAATGTTCTGATCGGAATTTGCATTTGCGTTATGCTTATGTCCCTTACGCTGTACATACGGTTTTACCTGAATCTGTTCCGCACGAACTGAATCAGCAAACCACAGATCCAAGGAGGGATAAAATGGTTGTTGTTTACATACTGCTTGGCATTCTCGCCGTCCTGCTGCTCTATATTTGCTTCCTTGCAATTTGCAGCCTATGCGTCGATCCGAAAAAAGAATATGAGAAAAACAGCCGTTTTTACCGCACACTGCTTACAGCGCTTCTGCCGCTGCTTTGAAGGTGCTGCGAATCAGAGTATATACAAGCGGACTGGAGAAGATACCTAAGAATCAAAAGCTGATGTTTGTCGGAAACCATCGCTCCAATTTTGACCCGATCATTGAGTGGCTTGTGCTGAAACCGTGGGATATTGCGTTTATCTCAAAAGGCGAGAATTTTAAGATTCCGTTTTTCGGACGAATTATTCGGAAATGCTGCTTTATGCCGATCGACCGGGAGAACCCGCGAAAGGCATTGAGGACGATCAATAAAGCTTCTGATCTGCTTCAGAGCGGCGAGGTCTCTATCGGTGTATATCCGGAGGGCACCCGAAGCAAAACCGGAGAATTGCTCCCGTTTCACGACGGTGTTTTCCACATTGCCAAAAAGGCCGGCACACCGATTGTCGTTATGTCCATCAGGGGAACGGAACAGATCCATAAGAATGTCCTACGCCGGCATTCCGATGTATATTTGGACATCGTGCAGGTGATTCCTGCAAGCGATGTGGAAAACGGAACCACACATACGATCGGCGCAGAAATACGGAATATGTTGCTCGATAGTATAAAAGATAAATAATACAGTAGTTTTATTACGAGGGGTCACAACCATACTCAAGCGAACGATAACCGGTGCGTTTATAACAGCCGCCGTTTACTTAATCCTATTCTATTCTTACATACCGGCGGTCATTTTGGTGGCTACCGCCATCCTTTGCGCCTTTTCGGTGTATGAAATATACCGCGCAACCGGCACAATCGAAAATGAAGTGATGTTTACTGTTTCTATGCTCATTGCCGTTTTGGCTGCTTTCGTACACATTCCCCGTTCCGAGATCGTACTGACGGTGGCATTTATTTTTGCAACTGTAGCATCCATTTGGCTGATGATACGGCAAAAACATTGCAGCTTGGACTCTCCCGTCAAGGCATTTTTCATTGTGCTCCTGATCATTGTGCTCTTTAAAGCCATTCCGGAGCTGAGAAGCCTGAATAGCGGACTGTATTATCTGATTTTTGCTGTCACATTGTGCTTTGTCACGGATGTCGCCGCCTATCTGATCGGGCGAGGTTTGGGACGGCATAAGCTAATGCCGAAGGTAAGCCCAAATAAGACCATAGAAGGCTCCCTTGGCGGCCTATTGTTCGGGGTGCTATTGGCACTGCTTGGCGGGATCGTTGTTGAGAAATTTGTAAAGATTGAAGTAAATTACGGAACGCTGGCACTTTGGGCGCTTATGACCTCCGTTGTCGGCCAGTTCGGTGATCTGTCTATGTCAGTGATCAAACGTATTTGCGGCATCAAAGACTATGGCAATCTGCTGCCGGGACACGGCGGTATACTGGACAGGTTTGACAGTCATTTATTTGCCGTTCCGTTTACTTATCTTTTCTGCACATACGCAGGCGGCTTCTTTTTATAAGCGCAGGAGGAATCATCTATGAAAAAATACCGTGCCGGGATCGACATCGGCTCCACGACCGTAAAGCTTGTGGTACTTGATGACGCCGATGAGATCCTTTACGGAGAATACAGACGGCATCAGGCCCACACGCAGGAAACCCTATCCACTTTGTTGGAAGAAGCCAAGAAATCTGTTGGGGAATGTGAACTGCAGGTTTGCATTACCGGCTCCGGTGCGATCAATCTGGGGAAAGCGTTGGATATTTCCTTTGTCCAGGAGGTCGTTGCCGTCGCTACAGCCCTGAAAAAATGTGCGCCGCAGACGGATGTGGCGATTGAACTTGGCGGCGAGGATGCTAAGATCATATACTTTACCGGCGGATTAGAGGAGCGAATGAACGGTGTCTGCGCCGGCGGAACCGGCTCTTTCATCGATCAAATGGCATCGCTGCTGCAAACGGATGCCGCCGGACTGAATAGAGAGGCTGAGCAGTACAAGCAGATCTACCCGATCGCAGCACGCTGCGGCGTATTTGCGAAAACAGATATTCAGCCCTTGATCAATGAAGGGGCAACCAAAGCGGACCTTGCAGCATCTATTTTTCAGGCAGTCGTGAACCAGACGATCTCCGGTCTTGCCTGCGGAAAGCCGATCCGGGGATGCGTGGCATTTCTCGGAGGTCCGCTGCATTTTCTGCCGGAACTGAAAAAGGCATTTGTACGGACTCTTGGTTTGACAGCGGAAACGACTGTTGATCCGGATCACTCCCATCTGTTTGCCGCCATGGGCGCTGCAATGGAAAGCACGGAAAAAGACACTGTCCCAATCGACACCCTGATCGAGCGTCTGAAAAACGGCGTCTCGATCTCTTTTGAAATGCCCCGGCTTCCGGCTCTATTTGAAAGTCACGCAGAATATGAGCAGTTCTGCTGCAGACACGCTCGGGCTTCCGTTGCCCGTGGTGAGCTTTCCGCCTATCGAGGGAACTGCTATCTGGGAATCGACGCTGGTTCTACGACAACCAAGATGGCGCTGATCGGGGAAAACGGTGAACTGCTGTATTCTTACTACACGAACAACAACGGCAACCCAATCGAGGCGGCAAAAAAGGGTATCCACGAACTGCAAACGCTAATGCCGGGGAATGCAAAAATCGTCCGGGCGTGCTCTACCGGCTACGGAGAGGCACTGCTGCAGGCTGCCTTTTCTCTGGATGACGGAGAAGTGGAAACGATTGCTCACTGTACGGCCGCTTCTTTCTTCGATCCAAAAGTGGACTGTGTGCTGGACATTGGCGGTCAGGATATGAAATGTATCCGTCTGAAAAACGGTGCTGTGGACAGTATCATGCTTAACGAAGCCTGCTCCTCTGGCTGCGGTTCCTTTATTGAAAACTTTGCAAACTCTTTAGGATATACTGCAGAAGAGTTCGCACAAACCGCACTATTTGCCGAACACCCGGTTGACCTCGGTACCCGGTGCACGGTTTTCATGAATTCCAATGTCAAGCAGGCACAAAAAGAAGGTGCCTCGGTTTCGGATATTTCCGCCGGCCTTGCCTATTCCGTGATCAAAAACGCTTTGTATAAGGTCATCAAGCTGTCCTCGGCGGAGGAGCTTGGCAGCCATATCGTCGTGCAGGGCGGTACTTTTCATAACAAGGCTGTCTTGCGGGCGTTTGAAGAAATTGCCGGTGCAGGAGTGATTTGCCCGGATATTTCCGGCGTGATGGGTGCTTTCGGTGCCGCATTGATCGCCAGACGCAATTACACCGGAGCACCGACACCGACTAAGATGCTTTCACTGGAGCAGATCGAGGCGCTGACCTATTCCTCTTTCACAAGACGCTGCGGCGGCTGTGCCAACCATTGTATGCTGACGGTAAATGTTTTTGACGGAGAGCGCCGCCACATCACAGGAAATCGCTGTGAAAAGATGGTCGGCAATGCCGAGCGGAAAAAAGCTGCACCCAATATGGTTGAATTCAAGCGCCGATGCATATTTGGCTATGAGCCGCTTGCAGAGTCAGCTGCCGCACGGGGGACGATCGGTATTCCCCGGGTGCTGAACCTATATGAAAACTACCCGTTTTGGGCAACCTTTTTCAAACAGCTGCATTTCCGGGTCATCTTATCCCCCTTTTCAAGCCGAAAGATCTACGAGCTTGGGATGGAGTCAATCCCATCCGAATCGGAATGTTACCCCGCAAAGCTGGCGCACGGCCATGTACAGTGGCTCATCAACCAAGGCATCAAAACGATCTTTCACCCCTGCGTATTCTACGAACACCAGGAAACGCTGGGAGCACAGAACCATTTTAATTGCCCCATTGTTGTTTCATATCCTGAAAACATCAAAAACAATGTGGAAGCCGTTACCAATGGAGCCGTGCGCTACATACGCCCATTTATGGCGTTTACCGATGAAAAGACGGTTGCTGACCGCATGGTAAAGCTCTGCCGTGAGGAATGGAATATTCCCGCACCGGAGGTGCATGCGGCAGTAAAAGCGGCATGGGCAGAACAGCAGCGGGTCAAGGCAGATATTCGTACGGAAGGCAAGCGCCTGCTCAATCAGATGAAGCATAACGGCGAGTGCGGAATCGTGCTGGCGGGGCGGCCGTATCATATCGACCCCGAAATCAACCACGGGATCCCGGAACTGATTGCCTCCTACGGTCTGACGGTTTTTACTGAGGATAGTCTTCCCATCGATTTTGAGCCGTCCCGGCCCTTGCGTGTTGTGGATCAGTGGGTATATCATTCCCGGCTGTACAATGCAGCGGAATTTGTCTGCCAACATGATAAATTGGAGATGATTCAGCTCAATTCTTTCGGATGCGGACTTGATGCCGTAACGACAGATCAGGTAAGCGAGATTCTGGAGGCTTCCGGCAAGCTGTATACGCTTTTGAAGATCGACGAGGTCGCCAATCTCGGCGCTGTCCGTATCCGAATCCGCAGCTTGCTCTCTGCTATGGCTATGCGAAAGCAGGATCAAAGCAGGGCGACGGCAAAGCCTGTGGCGTATCACCGAACAGAGTTCACCAAAGAAATGCGGGAAAAGGGGTATACCATTCTTGCGCCGCAAATGAGTCCGATCCATTTTGATATTTTGGAGCCCGTGTTCCGCAAGCACGGATATAACCTGGTTGTTCTGGACAATGACAATCGCAGTGCTGTGAATATGGGACTCAAATATGTCAATAACGATGCCTGCTATCCTTCTATTACGGTGGTCGGACAATTTATGGATGCCGTACTTTCCGGCAAATATGATACCGACCGTTTGGCAATCGTTATGACACAGACCGGCGGATGCTGTCGTGCCAGCAACTATGTATCCTTCATTCGCCGCGCCTTGGATAAGGCCGGATACTCCCATATTCCGGTCATTTCCCTGAACGCCAACGGGATGGAGAAAAATGAGGGTTTCAGCCTGTCCGCCGGTTTAGTCACGGATGCCGCAAAAACGATCGTCTACGGAGATCTTTTTATGCGCTGCCTGTACCGTGTGCGACCGTATGAGGTCATACCCGGTTCTGCCGATGCGCTCCATAAAAAGTGGCAGGATATTTGCATCGACTCACTCATAAATTCAAAAACGCAGTACACCTATAAGGAAGTATGCCGTGGAATCGTCAATGCGTTTGACAGCTTCACCATCGATGAAACGATCCGTAAGCCGAGGGTCGGCATTGTCGGTGAGATCCTTGTGAAGTATATGCCGCTGGCAAACAACCACTTGGTGGAACTGCTGGAACGGGAAGGTGCCGAGGTTGTTGTTCCGGATCTGCTGGACTTCTTCAATTACTGTGTTTTCGGCTCCCAATACAAGGCGGAATACCTCGGCACCAAAAAATCTTCGGTCATCGTATCCAAGGCGGCAATAAGGCTGATTGCCGCTCTGCGCAAACCGGCAACTGATGCGCTGAACGAAAGCAAACGGTTTGAGGCCCCATTGTCTGTTTACCGGATTGCTGAAATGACAAAACCCTTTTTGTCTTTGGGCAATCAATACGGTGAGGGGTGGTTCTTAGCCGGAGAAATGATCGAACTGATCACACATGGCACGCCGAATGTAGTTTGTATTCAGCCGTTTGCGTGTCTTCCAAACCATGTTGTAGGCAAGGGCGTGATCAAAGCGCTGAAAAAAGCATACCCGCAAAGCAATATTGCTGCGGTGGATTATGACCCCGGTGCCAGCGAGGTCAATCAGCTGAACCGCATCAAGCTTATGCTGTCCACAGCAAAGAAAAACATAGGTCTCGATGGCTGACGAAATGAAGCAAAACGGAGTTTTTTCTCCGGTTTGTTTCGTTTCAGTTTAGAAATGGACAGTATACTCACCACAATGAACGAAAAGGAGTCGGGTAAGTATGAAAGAAGTTAAGTCACCGAGAAAACCCCTGATCTATTATTACGGCATTGTTTTGTTGGTCATTCTGGTTTTCAACATGGTCATCTCTCCGTTGCTTGCAAATGCCAGAGTGAAAGAGGTTGATTACGGTACCTTTATGAAGATGATCGAGGATAAAGATATCGGCAGCGTAGAGGTTGCCGATTCCGAGATCGTATTCACAGACAAGGACAATACCCAGATCTACAAGACTGGCGAAATGAACGACCCCACCCTGACCGAGCGGCTGTATGCATCGGGAGCTAAATTCACACGGAATATTGAAAAAGGCATGTCTCCGCTGCTCAGCTTTTTCCTGACATTTATTCTGCCGATCCTGATCTTTGCTGCCCTCGGACAGTATATGGCGAAGAAAATGATGTCCCAGGCAGGCGGCCCAAATGCGATGGCGTTCGGTATGGGAAAAAGCAATGCCAAGGTCTACGTTCCGTCCACGGACGGCATCCGTTTTGCCGATGTCGCTGGTGAGGATGAAGCAAAGGAAAATCTTGCCGAAATCGTCGATTACCTACATAATCCCAAGAAGTATTCCGATGTCGGCGCATCTATGCCCAAGGGCGTATTGCTTGTAGGCCCTCCGGGTACCGGCAAAACGATGCTGGCTAAGGCTGTTGCAGGCGAAGCCGGTGTTCCGTTTTTCTCCATGTCCGGCTCGGAATTTGTGGAGATGTTCGTCGGTATGGGTGCATCAAAAGTGCGTGACCTGTTCAAGCAGGCCAAGGAAAAAGCGCCCTGTATCGTCTTTATCGATGAGATCGATGCCATCGGTAAAAAGCGCGATGGTCAGATAGGCGGCAACGATGAGCGTGAACAGACGCTTAACCAGCTTCTGACCGAGATGGACGGCTTTGAAGGCAACAACGGCGTCATCATACTGGCGGCGACCAACCGCCCGGAGTCCCTTGACCCGGCGCTGACCCGCCCCGGCCGCTTTGACCGCCGTGTTCCCGTGGAGCTGCCTGACCTCGCAGGTCGTGAAGCCATCCTCAAGGTCCATGCGAAGAAGATCAAAACGGCGGACAATGTGGACTTCCATACCATCGCCCGTATGGCCTCCGGAACCTCCGGCGCAGAGCTTGCGAACATCATCAACGAAGCTGCCCTCCGTGCGGTGCGCAGTGGGCGCACAGTCGTAGAGCAGGCAGACCTGGAGGAAAGCATTGAGGTCGTCATCGCCGGCTATCAGAAGAAAAACGCCATCATGACCGATGATGAAAAGAAGGTCGTCGCCTACCATGAGATTGGCCATGCGCTGGTCGCTGCTTTGCAGACGGCTTCCGCACCGGTGCAGAAGATCACGATCATCCCCAGAACCTCCGGCGCACTGGGCTACACCATGCAGGTCGAGCAGAACGATAAGGTTCTGATGACCAAGGAAGAACTGGAAAACAAAATTGCCACGCTGACCGGTGGCCGTGCGGCGGAGGAGATCGTATTCGGGCAGATTACAACCGGTGCCTCTAATGACATCGAGCAAGCAACCAAACTTGCCCGTGCGATGATTACCCGCTACGGTATGACCGATGAATTCGATATGGTTGCGATGGAGACGGTCAGCAACCAGTACCTCGGCGGCGATACCTCGCTTGCCTGCTCGGCGGATACACAAAAAGAAATCGATCAGAAGGTCGTGGAGACTGTCAAAAAGCAGCATGAAAAGGCTCGCCGTCTGCTGGCAGACAATCGCAAGAAGTTGGATGAACTTGCAAGCTATCTTTACGAGAAAGAGACCATTACGGGCAGCGAATTCATGACGATTTTGAACAGAAAGGATGGGAATGCGGTATGAAAAGAAAAAACGGCTTTGGATGGAGCGAATTGATCGTCGGCGTGCTCCTGATCCTGCTTGGCATCTTTGCCTTTATCCGCCCGGAAAGCATGCTGACGGGAGCGGTCGTTATTTACGGCGTGATCGCCATTGTGATGGGCATTGAAGATCTCGTGGTATATGCCCGGCTTTCCCGCTTTATCAGCTTCGGTCCGATGCTGTCGTTGATCTCTGGGATTTTAAGCGTTATGTGCGGCGTGATGCTGATCGCCAATCCCAATGTCGGGAAATGGGCACTGACGATTCTTCTCCCGATTTGGTTTATCGCCCACTGCATATCCGAGCTGACAAGGACAAACCTGATTCGTTTGATTGGAAATCCGTTTTATTACTATTTCTCACTGATTCTGAACATTCTCGGGCTTGTGCTCGGATTTGTGATGATCTTTAGTCCGGCGCTTTCCTTTGTAACGCTCAGAGCGATCTGCTATATGGTGGCAATCTATCTGATCCTGTTCGGCATCGAAAGCATTATTGCGGCTTTTGCCCGCAGAAACTCCGACTGGTAATACAGGAGATGCAGTATGGAAGAAATGAAAAAGGAGCAGATCCCTCAGATCGGCAGCCGTTTGCGGCAGCATATTCTGAAGATCCCGGAGGCGGTTTTCCAAGCCAGCGGAATTATCATCAACGGACGCAGGATCAAAAGCTTTGTCTTTACCACCGATCTTGCAATTATTCGGAATTGTGACGCCGATGCCGTGTTTGCGGTCTATCCCTTTACTCCGCAGCAAGCGATCAGCGATGCAATCATTCGCTCCTCTTATATCCCGGTGTTCTGCGGCGTTGGTGGCGGGACGACCAAGGGAATAAGGACGGTATCCTTGGCGAAGGACGTGGAGTCGCAAGGTGCTATGGGAGTTGTGCTGAATGCACCGATTTCCGATCTGAATCTTCTGGCTGTAAGCAACGCCGTAGATATTCCGGTGATTATCACGGTGACGCATGAGGGCACGGACATTGCCAGCCGTTTGCAGCATGGCGCTGCGATCTTAAATATCGCCTGCGGAAAAGAGACTCCGAATGTTGTACGAAAAATCCGCTCGGAGTTTCCGAATGTTCCGCTGGTTGCATCCGGTGGGAAAACCAACGAAAGCATCTATGAGACAATCGTGGCCGGGGCCAACGCTATTACCTATACGCCGCCCTCGACGCAGGAATTGTTTAAGGAACTGATGGCAAAGTATCGAACTTAACGGTATTATAAACAACAAAGATTATGGGAGCAAACCAATATGTTTGAGCTATTAAAGAAAATGAAACGCAAGGAGTGGCTGACTGCCGGGCTTTGCGCCATTCTGGTATTGGGTCAGATCTATTTTGATCTGCGCCTGCCGGACTATATGAGCGACCTGACAGTACTTATCAAGACCCCTGGCAGCGCAATGAGTGACATCTGGCAAACAGGGCTTGAAATGCTCGGCTGCACGCTCGCAAGCGCTCTGCTTGCGGTAATTTGCGGATACTTGGCAGCGCAGACTGCCGCAGGCTTCAGCTATACAATCCGTGAAAAGGTGTTTAATCAGGTGGCGGATTTCGGTCAGTATGAAATGCAGCAGTTTTCTGTTCCGAGCCTGATCAACCGCACGACGAATGACATCACGCAGATCCAGATGCTTGTGGCAATGGGCCTGCAAATTATGATCAAATCTCCGATCATGGCGATTTGGGCGGTCATAAAGATCATCAACAAAAGCTGGACGCTGTCTGTTATCACCGCCGGCTTTGTCGTGGCGCTGCTTGCCATGATGGCAATCGTCATTGCGGTGATCGTGCCGCGTGTCCGCCGTGTGCAGAAATTGACGGATAACATCAACCGTGTATCCCGTGAAAATCTGACGGGCATCAATGTGGTGCACGCTTATAATGCCGAGAAATATCAAGCGGAAAAATTTGAGCAGGCCAACGACGAATTGATGAGAACGCAGCTGTTCAATCAGCACGGATTTGCGATGCTTATGCCGGCTGTCTCGTTCGCTATGAATACTTTGGCATTGACCGTCTATTGGGTAGGCGCATCTATCGTGGAAAAGGTCGCACTTACAGATGTCGCAGCGAGGATCGCAACATTCGGTGACATTATGGTATTCGGCACCTATGCAACCTATGTCATCATGTCCATTATGATGATGGTCATGATTGTAATGTTCTTCCCTTCGGCCCAGGTTTCTGCCGGGCGTATCAATGAGGTGCTGAATGCAAAAATCACCTTACGGGAAGGAAAATCGGACAACGCTCCCGAAGTGGGCACAGTCGAGTTCAAGGATGTTTCCTTCCACTATCCCACCTCGGATAAGGATGTATTGGAAAACATCAGCTTTAAGGTGAATAAAGGTGAAACCATTGCATTTATCGGTGCGACCGGCAGCGGTAAAACAACGCTCATCAGCCTGGCAGCTCGCTTTTACGACACGACCTCCGGCACGGTCCTGATCGACGGAAAGGATATAAAAGAATACACCTTCGACGCCCTTTACGACCGTATCGGATATGTAACGCAGAAAGCGGTTCTGTTTGCCGGTGACATCCGGGATAATGTGCTGTTCGGTGAAAGCGCCGCAGTTCCTACCGACGAAAACGCACAGAAAGCCTTGGAACTTGCCCAGGCAAGTGAATTTGTCGAAAAACTGCCCGGCAAATTAGATGCACCGATTTCACAGGGCGGATCCAATGTTTCCGGCGGACAGAAGCAGCGTTTGGCAATCGCCCGTGCGTTGGCGAGAAATCCCGAGATTTTGATTTTCGATGACTCCTTCTCCGCATTGGACTACAAAACCGATGCAGCGCTGCGAAAAGGTCTTGCCGAAAAGCTCGGCGGCGTTACCTGCATGATCGTTGCCCAGAGAATCGGTACGATCCGCAACGCCGATAAGATCGTCGTTCTGGATGAAGGCAAGGCCGTTGGGATCGGTACGCATGAGGAACTGATAAAGAATTGTGCTGTCTATCGAGAAATTGCCATGTCGCAGTTGTCCGCCGAAGAACTGGGCGCATAAGGAGGTGCTCTGTAAATGAACGGAAATCAAATGATGGGGCGCCGAACAGGCGTGCCCGAAAAAAGTAAACGAGGAATAAAGGGCGTTCTGAAAGAACTGTTTACCTATTCTTCAAAATTGCGGCTGCCAATGATCATTGCGTTTGTGTTTTCCATGATCGGCGCTGTCTTGACGATCATCGGGCCAAACCAGCTTAGTCGTATCACGGATCTGATCTCAGACGGACTGATGACCGGCATTGACCTTTCTGCCGTTGCAAAGGTGGGAGGCGTCCTGCTGGCGATCTATCTGATCGGTGAAGTGTGCGGATATATTGAGCAATATATCATGGCTACCGTTACGCTGGATCTGTCCAAGAAAATGCGGCGGGATCTTTCCGATAAAATCAATAAGGTCCCTATGAAGTGCTTTGGGAAAATCTCGCACGGCGATATTCTGAGCCGTGTGACAAATGATGTCAGCACGCTTCAGCAGGCACTTTCCAACAGCCTTCCGTCGATGATCAGTGCAGTTGCCCAATTCGTAGGCTGCCTGATTATGATGCTTGTGACGGAGTGGCGAATGGCGCTTGCAGCGATCGCCATTACGCTGATTGGATTCGTTGTAATGGCGGTAATCATGTCCCGTTCTCAAAAATACTTCGTCGCCCGTCAGCAGAGTCTCGGTAAGCTCAACGGCTATGTGGAGGAAATGTACTCCGGCCATGATGTTGTACGCATTTCCCGTGCCAACAACGAGATCAAAAAGAACTTTGCCGGGATGAACCGTGCGGTTTACGATGCAAACCGGAAAAGTCAGTTTCTATCCGGCGTTATGCAGCCGCTGATGAATGTGATCGGCAATCTCGGTTATGTAGCGGTCTGTGTGATCGGTGCGGCTTTGGTTATGGATGGGCAGATCACCTTTGGCGTAATCACGGCATTTATCATGTTTGTCCGCTTGTTTACCTCCCCGCTCAGCACACTGGCACAGGGTATGACGCAGATGCAGACGGCAGCTGCCGCCGGAGATCGGATATTCGACTTCCTGCAGGAGGAAGAACTTTCGGATGAAAGCTATAAGACCGAGAAATTGACCGAGGTGCATGGCGAGGTCGAATTCGACCATGTTCGCTTCAGCTATCCGGATAATCCGGACAAAATCATTATCAAAGATTTTTCTGCTCACATCAAGCCGGGGCAGAAAGTCGCTATCGTCGGTCCTACAGGTGCCGGTAAGACAACAATGGTCAACCTTTTGATGCGGTTCTTTGATCTGGTCGGCGGCGATATCCGCATTGACGGTATTTCTACCTCCGATTTGACACGAGAAAACATCCACGAGCTGTTTGGCATGGTGCTGCAGGACACCTGGCTGTTTGACGGAACCGTGCGTGAAAATCTCGTTTACAACAAAACAGGGGTTACGGACGAAGAACTTGAAAAGGCCTGCCGTGCGTGTGGGATCTATCACTTTATCGAGACGCTTCCGAATGGCTTTGATACCGTGCTTGGAGAAAATGTGGTCATTTCCGCAGGGCAAAAGCAGCTCTTTACCATTGCTCGTGCCATGATCAAAAACAGCCCAATGATGATCCTGGACGAAGCGACCAGCTCGGTCGATACACGGACGGAGCTGATGACGCAGAAGGCTATGGATACGCTGACAGAGCACAGAACCAGCTTCGTGATCGCTCATCGGCTTTCTACCATTAAAAACGCTGACCTGATCCTTGTGATGAAGGAAGGCGACATCATCGAACAGGGCACGCATGAGGAACTGCTGGCACAGGGCGGTTTCTATGCTGACCTATACAACAGCCAGTTTGACAAAGCATCTTAATCAGAAGGGAGAGACAACCATGAAATCCTTGGCAATCGAAAGAGAATTCGGAAGCGGCGGCCGTGAGATCGGTATGCGTGTTGCCGAATTGGCAGGAATACCTTACTATGACGGTGAGTTGCTGATCAAAGCCGCTGAAGCCCAGGGTGTATCTATCGAACTGCTGAAAACCTACGACGAGCAGCGTACAGGTAGCTTTCTGTATGACATTGCTGCTTTTTCGGACTACGCACGTAACCGGAAGAACACAGTCTATGAGCTGTTCGAGGGAATTCGTCGGACAATGGTAAACATCGAGCTGAAAGGCCCTGCTGTTTTTATTGGCAGATGCTCCACGGTGATCCTCGGGGAAAGCCCTCGTGTTCTGAAATCATTTATTTATTCATCCGATACCGAGAAAAGGGTGGAACGCATTATCCGAACGGAAAATGTTTCGGAGACTGACGCAAAATATCTGATGCAGAAAAAGGATAGGGATCGGAAAAACTATTTCCACTTCTGGACACAGAAGGAGTGGGCAGATAAGAGCAATTACGATATTCTGCTGAATACATCCGGCGTGTCCACGGAGGCATGTGCCCAAATGCTTCTTGCTGCGATAAGCGGCCAGCCACAGAAGTAATTCAGCATTTCCAACGGCCGCTATGCAAATCAAAGAGGTATCAAACTTATGAAACATTTTTTGCGTTGCTTGCTTTACATAGCGGCCTTGGGTGTTGTGTTTTTTGTAGTCGGACGGTTAGTACCAAAGTCTTGGTTCAAAGCGGATCATTTCCCGTGGCGGTGCTATTCATATGAACAAGCAATATGGAAAGCGCTGCGTGTGAAGCAGTGGCAGGCAAAGGTGCCGGATATGAGCCGTATTTTTACAAATATCATGCCGGCAAAAAAGCTAAAGCGACAAACGCTTTCCGATTTGCCCAGAATGATCCAAGAAACCTGTGTTGCAGAGTGGACACACGGTATCTTATCGATTGCAGGGCTTGCAATGCTATGGTTCTGGCCTGGTATAGGAGGTATTTGCATGACGGCCGTTTACATTTTGCTCGGCAATTTGCCATTTATTGTGGTACAGCGTTTCAACCGGCCTCGCTTACAAAAATTACTCTTAAAGCAACAGCGCAATATGCAAATTCGGAACTTACCACGATATGAGGAGCAGCTACTAACGACGATAGCACCGTAAACCCTTATCTCGCTTTTGCCGCACGTTACGAATGGATGGAATGTTATGCAAAGAAGCACGAAAAAAATCAAACCGGAGGTGGACTACCGCCAGTTTCGTTTCAAAAAAATGAATACGCCGGAGTTTTCACATGTTAAGTTGCTGCTGTTTTGGCCGTTTTTCGGATTGATGTTTATGTTTCTTGAACGGTTTCAGCCGGAAAGACATTATTACGTTGTACACTGTGCGCTGGACGACTTGATCCCATTCTGGGAATGGGCGCTGATCCCGTATCTTCTGTGGTTTGTTTTTCTCATCGGAGCACTTATCTATACCTTTTTCTTTGACACAAGAGCCTTCCGAAGAATGATGCACTTTGTTATCGTTACATACGGCATCACATTGCTTATTTACATCGTATTTCCGACCTGCCAGGAATTACGACCGGAGCATTTCGATGAACCCAATATACTTACTGATTTTATAACGGGGTTTTATTCATTTGACACCAACACGAATGTCTGTCCTTCTCTCCATGTTATCGGCTCGTTTGCCGCTATGTTTGCCCTGTGGGATTGCAAACGCTTTCAAAATGTTGCATGGAAGATCGTGTTCGGCATCATCGCAGTATGCATCAGCCTTTCGACTGTTTTTATGAAACAACATTCTGCTGTGGATGTCATAGCTGCATTGCCTGTGTGCGCTTTGGGCTGGTGGCTGGGTTACGGAAAGAAAGAAGCATCAGCTCAGACCTCTGCAGTGGAGAAATAGATATGGATAAAAAATTTAAGCAACAGCTTGGCTTGATTGCTTTCGGCGTTGCTCTATTCACAGCATTAAACAACTTGAACTATATTTCGGACTTTTTACATGTGTGTGCGGAATTGCTCACCCCTGTATTTGCAGGGTTGCTCATGGCGTTTATCCTGAGCGTTCCGATGCGCGGGATCGGCAAGCGTCTTTCTCGCCTTATGCCCAAAGCAAGCGAGCGCACAATCAATGTTTTAAGTTTGATTATTACATTGTTGCTTTTAGTCGCTATTATCGTGCTACTATGTGTCATTGCGATTCCTCAGCTCATAGCCTCCGTAAAAAGTATCATTTCTCTTATTAAAGAAAAGTGGCCCGACTGGGCAGCGGTGCTGCGCAATTATGGCTTTGATACCGCTGAGATCAGCGCATATCTCAACAAGTTGGATTGGAAAACCATTGCCGAGAAGGCAATGAACGGAGCAGGCGTAGTAATAGGCTCCGTTGTCAGTGTTGCCGGCTCTACAATATCTACTGTTGTCAACGCAGCCGTTTCGCTCGTGATCATGTTTTATGTTCTGGTTGGAAAGCAGGAACTTGGCAAACAAACAAGACGGGCGCTGTACGCTTATTGCAAAGAATCTGTCGCAGATAAGGTCTGCCATATCGCAAAGCTGTCTCACGATACCTATGCCAAATTTCTTTCAGGTCAATGTGTAGAGGTGCTGATACTTGGTACGCTGATTTTCCTTTCGTTTTCTATATTCCGGATCCCTTATGCCGGGCTGACGGCGGTTTTGACCGCAGCTTTTGCCTTTGTACCATACATTGGAGCGTTCTTGTCCTGTGCAATCGGTATGTTGCTGACTTTGCTGGCTGAGCCAAACAAGGTGATCCTATGCCTGATCGTCTATCAGGCGGCACAGTTCGTTGAAAACCAATTTATTTACCCTCATGTTGTGGGAAGCAGTGTCGGGCTATCTCCGTTTTGGACCTTGCTCGCCGTCCTTTTGGGCGGGAAGATGTTTGGCGTTTTAGGTATCATCTTCTTTATCCCGTTGATGGCGGTGATCTCACAATTACTGCATGAGAATATTGAACACCGTTTGGCTGTGCGGAAGCTAAAGAAAAACGACCTCATCCAAAAATCTGACTGAGCACTTCAACAAATGATATGGTTACGGCGCAGCCGAAAAAAGGCTGCGCCGTTCTTTTATTATGCTCGTTCTCTCAGATCCAAACGGGAATACTATGATCCTGAGCAAATTCCCTTTTGTTTCGTTTCAGTTTAGAAAAGGACATTATAATTTCTGCAAATCTGGATAAAAGGAAAGGTGCTGATGAAAAACGTTATCTTTAAGGGTATAAAGGCCTTGGCTATTCTGTTTGTGCTTTACATACTGATCAGCCTGATCGTCCCGCCGATATTCCAAAAAGAACCGATAGAGCTCGAAGGAGCCGAGTTCGCCGGTACAGGTGTGACAGAACGGGTTCTGTGTATTGACGATAACCGTGAAGCGCTTATCTGGCGTCTTCGACTGATAGACAGGGCCGAAAACGAGATCATTCTGTCAACATTCGATTTTCGGGTGGATAACAGCGGGAAAGATATGATAGCGGCCTTGAATGAGGCTGCCGAGCGTGGGGTGAATATCAAAATACTCGTTGACGGAATTTCCGGAGATATGTATTTGCGCTGCAACAGGCTGATCGGTGCATTGGCGGCTAATACGAATGTACAAATCAAGCTGTATAACCCCATCAATCTTATGACTCCTTGGAAAATCAATTACCGCCTGCACGACAAATACCTGATCGTGGATGGAAAGCAATACCTATTAGGCGGAAGAAACACAAACGATTTGTTCCTCGGAGAATATAAGGACAAGGAAGACCGCAACATTGACAGAGAAGTTTTGGTCTGCTCTGATGGGACGAACAGCTCGACCGAGGCCTTGACAGCATATTTTGCGAAGATATGGGATTTGCCCTGTAACAAGGAAATCTCCGGCAACCGGAGAAACCTCCAAAAGGCACAGGAAACGCTCCGAACGCATTATACAGAACTACAGGGATCGTATGCCGAGGCTTATTTGCCGGTGGATTTGGAAAGAGAGACGCTGGAAGCCAAAAGTATCACACTTCTCTCCAACCCAACCTCGCCGGAAAACAAAGCACCTGTACTCTGGGAGCAATTGAGCGGCATCATGAAGAACGGCGAAAGCATTTTGATTGAGACTCCTTATATTATCTGCAATAACGGTATGTATGAAACACTGGCAGGCTTCTGTGAGGGCGGTCGCCGGGTCCAAATCATGACCAATGCCATTGAAAGCGGAGCAAACCCCTTTGGCTGCACAGACTACCTGAACGAGAAGAAAAACATTCTTGCAACCGGCAGTGAGGTCTTTGAAGTGTCCTGCGGGCAGTCCCTGCATACCAAAACGATTTTGGTGGACGATCACATCA
The DNA here is from genome assembly GCF_018408575.1 of Vescimonas coprocola. Classification (NCBI taxonomy): domain Bacteria; kingdom Bacillati; phylum Bacillota; class Clostridia; order Eubacteriales; family Oscillospiraceae; genus Vescimonas; species Vescimonas coprocola. Next base: position 1,491,519 of record NZ_AP023418.1, on the reverse strand, counting down.
GTATGATCGGCTCCTATAATCTTGACCTGAGAAGCACCTATCTGGACACGGAGCTCATGCTGGTGATCGACTGCCCGGAGCTGAATCAATGCCTACGGGAAAACGCATCTGTCAAGGCAGAGCAAAGCAGACATGTGCTGCCCGATGGAACAGAGAACGAAGGGCCGGATTTTCAAGGAGAAATGCCGTTTTATAAGAAAGCCGGTTATTTCCTTTTACGACTCCTCACCGGCCTCTTCCGGTATCTGTTGTGAATGATCCGAATCCGGAGGTGCGTCTGTCTTAATCGGCGCACTAAAGATATCCCTTAGCAGAAAGGAAGTTGTAGTATGAAAAAGAATACAAAGAAAATCGTAACAGCGGCAGGAATCGCAGCCGGAACAGCTGCCGTTGCATCGCTGTACGCATATGTCACAATAAAAGCCCTGATCGATACAGCACTTGATCGGGAAATGCCAAAGGTGATGGAAAAAGCAGATAAGCGTATCTCCGGAGAGAAAAGCAGCGACGAGTTCACAAACCGGATGGAGAGTGCCTCTGAAAGCCTTGCCGTACAGCCGAATGAAACGGTTGAAATCATTGCTCATGACGGAGAAAAGCTCGTCGGACATTATTTTCCCTGCGAAAAGCCGGAAAGAGTGATTATTGCTTTCCACGGATGGCGTTCATCGTGGCATCGGGATTTTGGGATGATCTCCGATTTCTGGTACAAAAACAACTGCAGCGTGCTCTATGTTGAGCAGCGTGGGCAGAATAACAGCAGTGGCGAATATATGGGCTTCGGCCTTACCGAACGCTTTGACTGTCTGGACTGGCTGAATTGGGAGATTGAACGCTGCGGAAGCGATATTCCTGTTTACCTTGCCGGTGTTTCCATGGGGGCTACCACCGTACTGATGGCTGCCGGACTGCAGCTGCCGCCCAACGTACATGGGATCATGGCGGATTGCGGTTTTACATCGGCCAATGCGATATGGGAGCATATTGCTAAGGATAACCTCCACATTCGATTCGGCATACGCAGTGCGATTGCCGACAGGATGTGTCGTCGGAAAATACAGGTCGGCTCAAAGGAGCATTCGACGGTAGAAGCTCTTAAACATACCCATGTTCCCGTTATTCTTGTCCACGGCGCCGATGACCATTTTGTTCCGGTAGAGATGACCTACGAGAACTACACTGCCTGTACGGCACCGAAGGATTTGCTGATTGTTCCGGGTGCCGATCACGGTATGAGCTACTTTATGGAACCGGAAAAGTATGAAAATGCCGTAAAGGCGTTCTGGGCAAAATATGATAGACCGAGGTGCGAAGCATGAAATTCAATGATAAGCTGATTACTGCAATCGCAGCAATCGTTGTGGGTGTCCTGTTTATTGCGCTGAAAGGGGACGTGCTGAGTATTGCATTTACTGTTCTCGGCGCAGCGTTGATCGTTATGGGTATTCTGGACGCCGCAAAAAAAGACAGTAAAAGTGGCACTGTGAAAATTGTCGCCGGCCTTGTGACCGTGCTGCTCGGATGGACGCTTGTCAGTATCACGCTCTATATTGTGGCGGCATTGATGATCCTCTATTGCCTGATGAATTTGGTTTCCTCTTTGAAAACAGATGGCTATTCCATGAGTACTGTGCAAAAGCTTCGCACCTATGCAAAGCCGGTCATCGGTCTTGCTGCCGGCATCTGTCTCCTGCTGAACCAAGGCGGTACCGTCTCCTGGGTGTTCATCTTTACCGGTATTGTTTTCATCGCTGAGGGCATTATGATGCTTGCGGAATGCAAAAAATAACTCTCTGTTAAAAGGAGAGCACAAAATTGAATCTGAAACTGAAAGAAAAAATCAAAGAGTCACTCTCCGCCGTTCTTCCAATCACCGGAATTGTTCTGATGCTCAGTATTTTCTTGGTTCCGATGGAGCTTGGCAGCATTGTTATGTTCCTTACCGGAGCGGTCATGCTGATCGTCGGAATGGGATTTTTCCAGCTCGGCGCAGAGATGGCGATGACGCCGATCGGAGAAGGCGTCGGCGTGCAGATCTCGAAAATGAAAAAGCTTATAACGGTTTTGCTGACCGGCTTTGTTATGGGCGTCATCATTACCGTATCCGAGCCGGATCTGCAGGTCCTTGCCGGTCAGGTGCCCTCCGTTCCCAATGCCGTGCTGATTATGACGGTAGCAATCGGCGTCGGCTTGTTTCTTGCGCTGGCAATCGTCCGTATCCGCTATAAGATCAGCTTGCCCCTGCTGCTGATCATCTGCTATGCGGCGCTCATCCTTATATCGCTGTTCGTGCCGAAGGAGTTTCTGGCTGTGGCATTTGATTCGGGCGGCGTTACCACCGGTCCTATGACCGTACCGTTCATTATGGCAATGGGCGTCGGGCTTGCCTCTGTGCGGAGCGATAAAAATGCAGCCAGCGACAGCTTCGGATTGGTTGCGCTTTCCAGTGTCGGGCCGATTCTCGCCGTTTTGATCCTCGGTTGTTTCTACAAACCGACTGAGGCTGCGTATACGCTCACCGATGTGGCGACTGTCGTCACCACCCAGGATGTTGCCCGTGTGTTTGCACAAGGTCTACCGCTGTATGCCAAAGAAGTCCTTGTATCGCTGCTGCCGATCATTGCGGTGTTTCTGATTTTCCAAATGATGACCCGCCGTTACCAAAAGCGGCAGATCAAGCGCATTGCCGTTGGCTTTGCGTATACATACATCGGTCTGGTGCTGTTCCTTTGCGGAGCCAATGTCGGCTTTGCACCGCTCGGCTCCTATCTCGGCAAAGAGCTGACCGGGGTGTCCTTCCGTTGGATTTTGATCCCCATCGGTATGCTGATCGGTTATTATATCGTAAAGGCCGAACCTGCCATCCAAGTGCTGAACCATCAGGTAGAGACTGTTACAAACGGCGCTATCTCCGTAAAAATGATGAACCGCTGCATGTCGATCGGTGTAGCCGTGAGCGTGGGGCTGGCAATGCTTCGTGTTCTTACCGGGATCTCTATTCAATGGTTTGTGATCCCAGGATACCTCATCGCTCTGGTGCTGTCCCGTTTTGTTCCGGATATTTTTATCGGTATTGCATTTGACTCCGGCGGCGTCGCCAGCGGCCCGATGACCTCGACATTTCTGCTGCCTCTCAGCATCGGCGTTTGTGAGGCGCTTGGCGGAAATCTGATGACTGATGCGTTCGGCGTGGTTGCGCTGGTTGCTTTGACACCGCTGATCGCCATTCAGCTTATGGGTCTTGTATATAAACTGAAGACTGAAAAGAGGACATCGACGGGAACGGCTGAAATTGCCGACGATTGCGATGCGATCGTTGACCTTGAGGAGGGTGAGTAAAATGGATTATGAGAAAAAAGTATCTTTTCAGCTATTAACGCTGATCACCACGCCAAAGCTTGCCGAGAAGGCAGCGGAAATGTTCAAAAAGGGTGCACTGCCGCTGCAATATCGCTTCAATGCCGAAGGCACCGCCTCCAGCGAGATCATGGACATGCTCGGTCTCGGCAGCATCGATAAAAGCGTTTTGATCAGCATGATCCCGAAAGAACTATCCGATGTCCTGATGGATAAGTTGCGCTCGGAGCTGCAGTTAAACATGGCAAACAGCGGTATTGCATTTACGATCCCGCTGAACGGAGCAAACAACCTGATTTTGCGTATCCTTGCCCAGAATACGGGAAAGGAAGTATTGAATATCGGAGGAAAGGAAGAAAACAGTATGTCTGAAACAAAATACTCTCTTGTTGCGGCAATCGTGAACCGGGGCTTCAGCGGTGATGTGATGGAAACCGTTCGTGGTGCCGGTGCCAAAGGTGGCACTGTGATTCACAGTCGGCGCATCGGAAATGAGGATGTGACCAACTTTTGGGGCTTGAGCGTCCAGGACGAAAAGGAAATCGTTCTGATTCTGACGGAGTCCGCAAACAAGGTGGCGCTTATGAAGTGTATCGGAGAAAGCTGCGGTATGCACAGTGAGGCGCAGGGGATTGTCATGTCCATGCCGATAGATTCCGTCGCCGGCATTTAAGTACGCAGATCGGAGAAATGCTATGTACTGGAATGATTATATATGGTTTATAACCGCTATGCTGTTTTGCACCTTATTTTCTGCGATTGCAAGCGGAAAGGTTCATTCGGCATTTTCAAAATACTCTAAAGTCCGGTGCCGTTCGGGAAAGACCGGATATGATACCGTCGCCCAATTATTGTGGTCGAATCGGGTAAACGGAATATCCGTCGGGCGTGTAAAAGGAAACCTGAGCGACCACTATGACCCGAGAAGAGGCGTTGTCAATCTTTCCGAAAGCACTTACGGCAACAGCTCGGTGGCATCCGTAGCTGTTGCTGCCCACGAAATGGGACATGTCATGCAGAAACAGGAAGGCTATTGGTTTTACAGATTCCGCACAGCACTGGTTTCTGTAGTGAATTTCGGATCAAGGCTGGCATTGCCATTGGTGTTGATCGGGCTTTTGCTTGACGCCTTTGTGATCAGTGCCGATCCTGAGATGGGATTTCACATCGCAATGATCGGCGTGATTTTGTACGGAACATCCTTCCTTTTTACTTTAGTTACGCTGCCGGTAGAGATCAATGCAAGCCGCCGTGCAGGAAAAATGCTTTTGCAGGAAGGAATACTGACGACAGATGAGATGCCGGGAGCAAAGAAAGTACTGTCCGCTGCTGCTCTCACTTACCTGGCTTCACTTATGACTTCTCTCGTTTATTTTCTGCGCTTTTTCCTCTATGTTTTAACCTTATTCGGCAGACGCAACGACAGGATGTAACCGGCGGAGGAAAGCGTGATTATAGAATGAGCAATATTTTGCTGTTGGATAGAAATATAGACGAGGCAGAGAGGATAAGCAGCTATTTTGAAGCGAGAAGTTATGCAGTCATATGGCCGAAAACCATAGCGGATTTACTTTATCATGTTGTACACAGGGATTTTTGCTTAGCCATTTTAGATGTCGCTCTTTCAGCAGAGGACGACCACCGGTTTCTGGATGCTCTACGCAAAGTAAAGGGCGTTCCCATTTTAGTTTTAGGGTCCGATACGGCGGATGCGGAAGAACGCCTCAATTCTCTGCGGGCAGGTGCGCACGCATATCTGTGTCGGCCGTATTCGATGGAAGAATGCTTTGCGCAAGCGCAAGCCCTCATACAGGCGTATTCGCCACACATGCAAACACGGAAAGAGGAAAATAGCTCATGCAAAATGACAGTGGCCGGAAGGCTGCGTATTTCTCCGGAGAGTCGGCAAGCGTTCCTTGGCGAAAAGGAAATTATGCTGACACGAAAGGAATTTGACCTGCTGCTTCTGTTTGCCGAGAATCCAAACAAAGTATTTACCTGTGATCAGCTTTATGATCTCTTGTGGAGTGAGCAGACTGCATATAATGTTGATGAGGTGGTTAAAGCTCATATAAAATCACTCCGGCAGAAACTGTCCGATGACGATTCGGTCCAGATAAAAAATGTTTGGGGTGTCGGCTACCGATTTTGTTACAACAGAAAATAAAACTACCGAATTCTTCCCGATATATTCCCTAAAAAATCCCTATGTTTTGCTATCCTTAGAATAGCAGGAACATAGGGATTTTTGTTGTGGCAGGTCAAAAGACAAACAATATATCGAAAAAAGAAGCAACCGCTTATCTTTGTAAACGGCTGCTCATTTATCAGTTTTCAGCTTATCTGCTTGTTGACACAAGGACACATACTTTTGAACCTCTGCCTCACTCTTTCCGGCGAAGAAATCCATAGCGGTTTTTGAAATATGCCCTCGCACAATATTGGGAAACAGGATCGCATCAATACTGATATCCAATTCTCTCGCAATAAGCAAGATGGTTTCGGCTTTTGGATTGCTGATTCCGTGTTCCAGATCCTGAATAGTACGGATGCTCATATGGAGCTTATCCGCCAGCTGCCTCTGTGTGTAGCCAATCGCCTTGCGCTTTCGGAGCACTTCCGCAGCGAAGGTATCTAATACATTTTGCACTGTAGTTCACCTCATATATATTTTAGTGTGAGCTACAGTTCGTATAAATATCCTTACGGCTCGCATTTAGTGAGTTGTGGTTCGCTTTTTATGTGTGAAAGGAGCACTATGGTACATATGAGGAGGTTCATTTAAGCTAACGGCGGAAGACGAAGTCTATTTTTACTTCTCTTAGAGCATAATACTTGGACACCTAAAACGAGTTGCACTCACGAATATGAGTTGCAGCTCGTTTCTTATGTATTGCAACTGCTTTTCTCAATTATTTGGGACACACCGCCCGGCACATATTATCATAACGACACTTGTATATACGCAGAGGAAAGCGCATTTTCGGATTTTCATGTCCGTCAATGCGCTTTCTTTTGTTTTAACTGTCATTGCCCCGGGTGCCGTTCTCCTCCGTGTTTGTCTGCTCCCATACGCCAGACAAGAAACACGGAGGGTTTTATATGTATAAAAAGAATAATGGCTCAACTGAGCAGGAAATATTGCAAAACCAGTTTTCGGCCTATGTGAAAAAGGCAGTCCATAATCGGAGAATTCAATTTTTGACCGAGAAAAGCCGCAAGTTTCGCTTTGAAACACCGCTTTTTGACCTGGACTATCTCCTGTTCGATACAACGGACATCATTCAGGAGATCACGGATCATGAGACCGTGCGGCAAGCGCTTCGGTCAATCAAGGAAAACGAACGGCGGATCGTCCTTGAAAGAATCATTGAGGAAAAAAGCTTCGGGCAATTATCGGATGAACTCGGTATGTCCTATAAGACTGTAGCCTCACTGTATTACCGTGCAATAAAGAAGCTCCGCCGATTTATGGAAGAAGGTGAATCAAAATGAATTTCAAAGAGTTACTGTTGCAAGCAAAATTCGGAGACAGAACAGCCACAACAGAATTACTGATGCTATATCAGCCCTTGCTACTGAAAGAATCAATTATAGACGGAATTCTTGACGAGGATCTGTACCAGGAGCTTTGCATTGTGTTTATGCGCTGCATAGACCGTTTTGACCCATAAAATAAAAGGGCGGCAGGAGTTTTGCTCCTGCCGCCCTTACTCATCTTCTGAAACTTGCCATAGTATTTTTGATTGCCGCCATACCATCCTCTCCCAGCAGTTCGGCAGCGTCATCAAAGGCGATCTCTTCGGATTTGACCGTCTTTTTCTCCGGCGCCTGTCCGACATCTTTTGGGGTGGGCTTTTCTGAGTATTCCTCCATAATGCGCCGCACGATTGCTTCAATGGCGTCGGTATTAACTGGTGACGGCTGAGGAATATCGGGCGTTTCGGAGCAATGAATGTAGTGCAGAACTGTGTTTACAAGAAACTGTGCTTTCCGGCGCCCCTGCTGATTGAGTATTTCCGCAACCTGCTGATGCTGCGGATCTCCGCCGCTGAATTGAATAGTGAACTTGTAAATATCTTTCTTCGCCATTCACATCACCCCATACAAGCGGCCTTGAACAACAGCTCGTAGCCCTTTGTATTGGCGGAAATCTCATCGACAAAAATCGGTGCGCCGACCTTGCCGGACGCTTCGATTTGTTTCTTCAGTAGGATAGAACCGCCGCCGACAAACACAGCCTTGCCGGAGCGCAAATCAATCATCCGCTCTCTGAGCTTGCCGAAAAGATCGTTGATAAACTGTTGCGCCTGCTCCTGCACGATACGGATCACACTTTCGTCAAAATCGGTAGGCGTATCCTTCAAGATAGCATCAATGTCCGACTCGTCCAGGAGGATGTCAAAATCCGCATTGACCTTGGATTTGATTCCATTGTAAAGAGTGATGACGCCGTTATCCAGTGAGTCGCAGGCAGACAGATCCGCCTCGCCGTTTTTCACCAGCAGATAGTCGGCAGTAAAACCGCCAATGTCCAGCACTGCAACCTTTGAATACGAATGGATCCGCTGATAGATCGGCATAATGGCAGCGTAAGCCTGCGGAAAGCAAATCGCCGTGCTGATGAATACAGAGTACGGTCTGCCGTCGAGCTGGAAGTCAATAATATCCCGGTTCAGAAAATAGTTTTCAAACCGTTCGTATTGCGCTCCGTAATGGGCAGGCGGCAGGCCTACCGCAAGCTGCACATCTACGATCTCGTCCTTGCGGTACTCGGTTCCGGCAAGCTCAAAGGCAACGGCAAACAGCGTGAGGATAAAATACCGTTCGTCAGCCGTCTTGTCCCGCATATACGGGATGCGCTGATCGGTGAGGGTATAATACTTGCCCTTGTAGAACAGAACATCCTTTCCGAAGGGCGGCTTTGTGTCGCTTTCCCGAAGCCCGGACACAAAGGTCCTGTGGTTGGTTTTGATTTGTTTATTCCCGTGGTCGATACTGATTAGCATGGTAAAATCTCCTTTGTTTTTGGTTTATACTCTTTAATTACGACTTTAATGCGTGTTATTTCAACAGATTTCCGCAAAGGGGCAAAATAGTCCCGCAAGTAAAAAATAGTGATAAGACAAAGCACCTCACGGGGAAAAATCCCGTGAGGTGCTATTCGCTCATATACGATTATGGTCGTTTCGTGCTGAAGTCCTTGAAAGTAATTTGAAGGATGACTTCTTCTCGTGTCGAGGTTACAGATTGCACCTTAGCCTCCAGCAAGTCGGGCATAGCCTGTGCCGTCAGTTTATATAAACTGCGGTAGCGACCTACTATATTGATCCCGGCCTTTACAACGACTGGTATCTCATCGCTGGCAATTCCGATCCGACTGCAAAAGTCGAGAACGGTGATCTTTCTCATGGCAACTCCTTTCTAATGCTTGGGTGAGCAGAGGAGCCTACCACCCAATATCCATTCCTAACTGTTCCATTGCCGACTCCATAGAGAGAACTTTCATCCGCTTGGCGTCAAACACCGAAAAGGAGAGAAGCTCCCCATTCTCGTCGCAGGCAATGGAATTTTCCGATAAAACTGCAGCGTCAAGCTCCTGAATGCCGGCGTACACATTGCCTTCGTTATCCATAAGATACGGAAAAGAAGGTGTGACCTCGCACCCGTTCATCATAAGCCGCGTTCCTTCCGGCAGCTCCATCAGCAGCTTTTCCTTATCTCTGCCGGCAGGCTCTATGTCGAACAGCGTCTGCTGCCCGAAATAGGAGCCGGCATATAGCTTTCGCTTTCTGTAAGGATACTTGCCGGTTTCCGTCTGCACCATCTGCTTGATGCGCTCGACATTGTTCTGCATGGCAGACCAGTCGATCACTTCGTGCAATCGGTGCTCATTGTAGTAACCGGCACTAATATTTACCGCTGCTGTTTTGAGATATGGCGCAACAACGGAAATGTCGCTGAAGGAGCCCATTGCCTCACGGAAACCGAAGGAGCAGACAAACTCAGAAAACTTCGGGTTGTCGCAGTTGTAAAACACAGCGTCGTTGTTCCCACGGCGGTCCACCTCTACAATGTAATTCACATCGATCTGGATCCCGCTCCGTTCAAACGCTTTGGCGCCCTGTCCGCCGGTTTCCTCATCCTCGCAGAACAGCACATGGCAGCGTACTTCGCTAATGATCTGTAAGATCATATATACGCCGCACCGGTCGTCGCCGCCGATCCCTTGCGGGGACATGATATAGCGCCCGTCTTCGGATCGGCAGATGATATGCGGCAGCTCATTATGTACGGTGTCCAAATGGGCGACCAACAGCACCGGCACTGTGCCCTCGGCATAGAGGAAGCCTTTCTTTTTGACTGTCTCATAGCCAAGTTTCTTCAGGTGACCGGCCAGATAATGCTTCAGTTCCTTTTGCCGCATACGGAGAATATCATCAAATCGAATCATCTCGCACCGCCTTCCGCAGCTGTGACCGAAGTCCTGTGGCAGAACGCATTGCCGATGATGCGGCAGATGCTGCAAACGCTGCAGGCCGCACACGGCTCAAGCGATGCCCGGTAGCAGGCTTCGCATATCTCTACCAACCGGCCTCTGCGGTCGTATGCCGGATACATTGTTCCGTGGATCATCTCACCGCACGAGCCGCAGATATGCAGGCACGCATGGCAGTGATAGACTCCTTCAATATATCTTGCATTTTGCTTGGGAACAGTATTGCCGCAATCCTTGCAGACAACGGTATCCTCGCATCGGCATTTCAAGTGACCCGAATGGTACGCTTGGCCGCAGCAAACACAGAGTGATGGGCCTCCAATGACGAAATGACTGGGTGCGGCAGCGGTTTTTAGCATCGACAGATTCCCGTAGTAATTATAGTCGGGATATTGACGGCTGCCTTCGCCGCTGGTGCAGCACTCGTTCACATCCTCACGCTTCTTTTTCAGCACCCAACGATTTGGCACACCGAGGCAGGTCGCAATCGCTTTCTGTACGATACTGCGGTACAGATCCATTTGCTCCGACAAATCGCTCGGATAGAGCCTTGATTGAAACAGCGTTTGATCCTTGTAGAAAAACATCTGCCGTGACCGTCTCGGCGCACGGTAATAATGGTCTTTCACTTCCGGGTCAACCGTGAAGAAGATCATGCTCACATCGTCAGTCATATAGGACAGCGTACCGGCCTGATAGCTGCCGCTTTCGAGATTGTGGCAGGAAGTCCAGGTGTTGTCCTTGTTAGACATTTCGAGAAAATCACACGGGTGCAGAGATAACAGCGCCGTTTTGAGCATTTGCAGAGGATTCAGAGAATCGGAAAGCTGGGCAAATACCGCATTATAACGCTCATGCCCGTCCACACCGAAACTGCGGCACAGCTTGCCGATGATCCGGCTGGTTTTCTGTCCCTCGGCGCATTTTATACCGCCACGGGTACGGATGATCTCCAGCGTTTGCTCGGACAGCGTGCTGCTGTACTCGTTGACAGCGGCACGCAGAGCAATGCGGAAATCCTCCAAACGCTGTTCTTCATTGATCTGCTCGGCGGCAAGATCCTCCATAGTAAAAGCAATCTCGTCCACGACATCACGCTGAATACCGCGTCCCTCGTCAAAGGAAAACACGATTGCCTTTGCGTCCTCATCCCAATTCGGATGGCGGCGCAGCAATTCGAGCAATCCTGCTTTTTCTTGTGCCCATAAGTTCAGATTTGTCATAACGCCGGTTTCGCCAAAGGATTTTTCATACTTATACATGACCTCGTAAAAGGCCTTTTTTAATTCTTCCATTCGTTTCAGTCCTTTCCTAAATAGTATTTGCTTCAAATTCAACGCCGATAAAATCATCGGCAGTCAGAATATGCTTGCCGCTGTACCATTCGTCGCCGACGATCTGCTCAGCGGCCTCTTTGCTTTCTGCCGTCACATCGACCGTTCGTTTCAGCGTTTCGGTTATGGTGACCCTATATTTCTTTGCCATAGCATTTCCTCCGATCCGACAAGGGCGGAGAAGAAAAACTTCCTCTCCGCCCGTCATTCTATTGATTATTTACTCTCCGATCATACGGAAAAACTCTGCCGGAGACAGTACGGCAACGCCGAGCGCTTGCGCCTTGGCGAGCTTACTGCCGGCATTTTCGCCGCAGATCAGGTAGTCGGTATTCTTGGATACGGAGCTTCCGGCTTTCGCACCCAAAGAATATATCTTCGCATTGATGCCGTCACGGGTGTACGGCTCGACCTTGCCCGTAACCACAAGCGTTTTCCCCACAAAGGGGTTGTCCTGTACGACGGACATAGCGGTTTCTTTCTTTTCAATGTTTACCATAGGCTTTAATTCCTCCCATAAAATGCGGTTTTCTTCAACTGAAAACCATTCGTGAATGTTGTTATGCAGCGTTTCTCCGAAATCGGGAAGCTGCGTAAAATCATAGCCGGAATCGACCGCTACCTCAAAGGCACGGAGACTCTGATCGAAGCATCGACCGAGCGCAGCGCTGGCTGTGTTGCCGATCATCGGAATATCCATTGCGATAAGATAGCGTTCAAATGTGGTATTGCGGCTTTTTTGAATCGCATCCCACAACCGCTGCCAGGACCTTTCTCCGAAACCGTCCATACGGATGATCTCGTCCCGGTGATTATCCAGCCGGTAAATATCCGTAAAATCCTGAAGCCAGCCACGGGCAATGAATTGCTCCAGCGTCGCCTCTGACAGCCCATCAATGTCCATCGCTTTCTTTCCGACGAAGTGAACGAATTTCCTCAGATTCTGCGATGCACAATTCGGATTGTGGCAGAATAGTGTTTTCGTCAGCTTCTGCTCACCGTCGGTCCGCTTCTGTGTAGTATGGATCATCGTCTGATACCCACAGCAGGGGCAGAGAGACGGAACCAGCACTTCCATTGAAAAATCTCCACGGTCAAGGTTTTCTTCGACCTGAGGGATGATCATGTTCCGCTTACTCACCAGAATGCGGTTGCCCGGCATCAACTCAAGCCCCTCAATAAAAGAGAGGTTGTGCAGCGTTGCACGGGACACCTCGCATCCGTCGATCTCTGCCGTGTCAAAAACAGCTACCGGAGAGATCTCACCGGAACGGGTCGGCGTCCACTCAATGTGGTCGAGCCTTGTTTCAAAGAGCTCGTCTTCAAACTTAAAGGCAAGACCATCCTTGAAATGGTGCCCTGTCCGTCCGCAGGTGCGGGAGTAGGAAATGGAGTCATAGGTCATGACCAGTCCGTCGATCGGCAGATCTTCCTCGGCCGCTTTGTCCCGCAGTACCTTAATGTGCAGATCCATCATATCGTTATTTGCCGTTGCAAACTGAATAGAGCGCACTCTGCCGAAGCCGAATTCAGTGAGCTTTGCCAGCTTCATGCGTTTGCTGTCCGTCTCGGCCTCGATCTCCGGCAGTCCCTCTATGACCGCAAAGGGCAAAAAGTGGACGCACCGCTTGGCGCATACCGCAGAATTGTAAGCACGGACGGAGCCAGCGGCAAGATTGCGGCTGTTTCGGTACGGCTTTCCCGTACTGTCAACCAGCTTTTGGCGCAGCCGTTCAAAGTCGTTACAGTGAATAAAACTCTCACCGGCAACGACCAGTCTTTCCTTGTACGGGATCTGCACCGGTATTCCTTCGATGGCTTCGGCGTTGTGGGTAATATCCTCACCGATGTCGCCGTCGCCCCGGGTAGAGAGCCGTTGCAGAAGGCCGCCCTCATAAATGATCTCGGTCGTCAGTCCGTCCAGCTTCAGTGAGAAATCCACTGTGCGGCCGTCCTGAAATGCAAGCAGCTCGCTTATCAGCTTTGTCTTATCCAGCGATAACAGCGGAATATCGTGCTTTGCCTGCGGCAGCCTCGACACAACGGGGTAGCCCACGGTCTGCGTCGGTGAATTGGACATCACCACGCCGGTTTCTTCCTCCAGTTCAGTCAGCTCATCAAAGAGCCGGTCATATACAGCGTCCGATACTGACGGAGCATTTTGGTTGTAATACTCGTCCCGATATGTATTGAGCCGGGCGGTCAGTTCACGCTGCCGTATCAATCTTTCTTTCATTCTATATCATCCTTTCTCGTTATGCTGCCCGTTCAAGAGCAGGTGCGTATAGCACATTTTCTTTCCAGCTTTCGATAAATCTCTTCACCTTGGGCGGCGGGACAACGTTGTTCTGGATCCTTGCCTGAATGACATCCCCATGCTTCACCTCTACCGTACAATACGGCTTTTTCGGTGCGGACGCTTTTCGGATGAAAAGGATCGTGGTATTATTTTTTACCACATCTTTCACATAGCGTCCGACACAGTGGTGCAGTTTATCGCCCTCCTGTGTGATCTCTTTTGCGGAATGCGGAGGAATAACAACAAACCCCATTTGGGTGTATCCGTAACGGTGCTGCAATCCCTCAAACATTTTGGCAATTCTCCGATCATACGCCTGCGACACATCATTTCGGGACATATCATTTACCCGGTCATGCTCCGCCTTCAAATCATTCGGAAACAGGACAAAGCTGCTTTTCATATCGTGCTCCAATAGTTCGCACATACAAAGGTAATCCTTATAGTCGGACATCATCTCACGCATGGAATAATAACCGGGGGCGTAATAAGAGGTCTTTCGGTGTGTGGCAAACTGTTCCGTAGCATACCGCATCAGCTTATGGGGCGTCATATAGCGCAAGGGAACCGTAATATACGCTTCCTCTCCGATGTCGTTTTTGCTGCACCATTTCATCAGTTCCAGATCCGGTCGGATATTATCCCGCAGAAATGCTTTGATCATCGTAAGCTGGTTCGGCCCGGGGTCGATTGTCTGCAAAAGCGGTATATATTTTTTACCGACACCCAAAACCTCTGTTACGGTTTTGCCCTTGCTGTTGAGCACGCTGTCGTCATAGTAACGAGCCCCGCCTATATCGCCGTAAGCAACATAGGTTGCGAGACGATAGAGCTTCAGCTTTACCAAATACTCCAGCATAGGATAGCGTAAATACTTCTGCAGATACTGCCCGGCATACAAAGGCGTGGGATCTCCTGCATAATATTCCTTCAGTGCGGAATACTGCCACGGCGTTCCTTTCAGTTCACTGTCCAGATTCCGATGATAGAGATAACCGCAGCAGTCTGCCTCAAAATTGTAGTACCACCGGCTGAATACCGGCCTGTCGCCCGGATGCCACGGTGTAATGCGATCCCGGGAATAACCGTAATAGTAGCTTTCACTGGCTATGATCTTGCTGCCGTCCCATTGAAGAAACAACCGTGCGTTTTCATAAACATGAAACTCCGACGTGTCGCTTTTCGGATAACGGCGATAGGCTTTTACGAAACGAATGATCATTTCGTTGCTACCCAGCCGCTGAATAACCTGTGCAGTAGAACGGTCAACTATATATCCGCGGCGCCCACGGCTCTTAAAGGTGATTTTCCTCTTGCAGTGTGGGCAAACGCCTTCGCCGTTGTGCTTGGCTTCAGCGACCGATACATTATGCTTGCAGGCAGTACAGTATGCGTTTTTCGGCGCTTTTCCCTTGGCATAATCATAGAAGATATAATGCGGCAGGGTCTCTCTGTGCATAAAGCCTTTGATGTCCCTGGGTAATGCGCCTACCGGTTTCATCCGCTCGATAATCCTGCGCTGCTTTTTCAGTTCATTTTCCCGTTGCTTTTTCCGCAGCAGATCCAACTGAAACAGGCAGAGGCTTTCAAATCCTTTTTGCTTTTCGGACTGACAATATCTCGTGACCCGTCTCTCGTCGGCCTGGGAATAGAAAGAGCATTTGTCCCTGAAAAAGTAATCCTTTCCGAGGTTCTCAAACATAGACTGCTGCCAGCGTGTGCCTTTATCATCGGTGCATAAGGTGATATAGCCGCCTTTCTGCTGAAACATTGTCCAACGAGGGGTATGATTTCCGGCCAGCACACTTTCCTTTGCGTAGATATACAGTACCAGCGTGCGCTGATGGTCGATGTTTTTGATCGCCGTGCGCACCACATACTTCACCTGATCGGCACAGAAAATGCCGTTTTTCGGGTTAGGACTGTTGCTCGGTATTGCAAATTTGCGCAAGACTCTTTTATTCATCATGCGCCCACCTCAAACAAATTCATCTGCGTGCTATCGTTCGGGTGATCCTCTGCCGGCGGCTCCTTTAGGGGAGCCGACTTTTTCTTGTCGGCTTTCTTATTGGATCTCGGAGCCGGCTTTCCGGGATAGGGCTTCGGAACGAATTTTTCCTCCTTTTCCTTGTCTTCCTCTGCGTCCATATCCATAAAGTATTCTTCGGCCCAGAGATAGCACATATCATCTGGCACATCACAGCCATAACCGCCTGCGATCGGCTTTTCGTCGTTGTCCTTCATTTCCTGCTCGGCAAACTCCTTGGCTTTGCGGGTAATGTAACGGAAACAACGGATCATATTCTTGCGGGGGTGCATGACCTGCCGGGCAAACTCCGGTTCGCTGAGGCACTTAGTCTGAATATGCTCGGTCACGCATTGCTTCATATTGCGGCGGGTCAGTCGCTCGGCGTCATCACCGACACGCTTCATCGAAGCTATCATGACCTCATCATCACCCATAGCTACGGCGTTTTCCCAGGCAGCCTGTTCAGCTTCGGCTTTTTTGCGCTGTTTTTGCTCCCATTCGGCTTTGCGCTTGGCTTCGGCCTCCTCGTGAGCACGGCGCTTTTCGTCCTCGGCTGCAGTATCCTGCATTCGCTGAAGCACTTCCTGTGCAGCTTCGGCTTCCGCCTGCTGCCGCTGATCATCTCTTTGTTCCGCGATAGTCGCCAGATCGGCGCCTTTTTTCAATTCCGTATTGTTGGTATCAACACTCATAAAATGTTCCTCCTATAAAAATAGGGATACAGCGCAGTTTTACCCACGCTGTATCCCATTCTTGACCTATAGCCGTTTCCGGCTGTTCCTATTTCTTTGCGAGCATCGGAGAAAACTTCACCGGACAAAAACCGTCTGTGTCACGGTAGAAATAACGCCGTCCCGTGTCGTCATACAGTTCTATCACATCGGATGGGGCGACACTCCTGCCACGGTAATCCTTCGGCAGAACATCTCCGAAAAGCTCGGCAATGCGTGTGAGCCGCCCTGTATCACTCTCCGTTTCCTCACAATGCAGCATACCGTCATGTATCAGACTATATTGCGCCGCCGGCGGGTATTCGTGACCTGCTTTTTGCAGTTCTTTTATTCCGCCGAAGGCAAAGGGAATGACCTTGTAAAGACTGACCTCCAACTGGTATATCCGAAACCGTTGCTCCTGCCTTTGCGACAGCAACCGACCTTCAAACTCGTCGGAGCTTCTGACGAATAAAGAATACTCTTCCTCCGTCAGTCCGAGATATTCATGCAGTTCGCACGCACATTCCGTGCTTTCGTGCCACTGTGCAATATCATCGTCGATCGCATCAAAGTCACAAAGACCGTACATAAATCTTTGCCTGAAATTCTTCCTGCTATCCTCCTTTGTGTGGGCATTTCGCTTTAAGGCAAGCTGCCAGTCGTCAACGCCCTTATAATTCGGATTCCAGTTAAGTCCACGGCACACCATGCCGTATTTCCTTGCCAATTCGTGCAGCTTCAAGGCGCCCTTGCAGGCTGCTTCATTCCGATATTTGTCCATATCCTCCGATTCAATAATCGTATGCGTACCGTTCTCCGCCAGTTCTTTCAGCAGAAACTCCAGCTGCGCCATATTGTTGACGCCGGCCGTAGCGGCAAAGGAACGGTTCATCAGATAATGGGCAATGTCGGATTTCAAAAGTCCTTCCGTCACATAGACCACGCCTGCATTCGGATCACCGACAAAATGCGCAGGGCTTCCGGAGGAGGTGCCTTTCGGCTTACCGGCAGACGAAAACCAGATGTATTTGGCTCCGTCCTTTTCCGGTGGATCATCCTCATTCTTCAGCGGCACATCCAAACGGATCTGAAAGCCGCTGATAAGACCTTGCCTTGTCCGTGCTGGGATCATAATGCCGGCGGTATAGGTGGAGCTTGCAATCGTCCACTGACCGTCTTTTTGATAAAATCCCGGCACGCCATCCAGCTGATGCCCGTTTTGCAGAAGCCGGTTTGCCAATGAACGGCACATATAGAAGGGAGGCATACTCTTGTAGCCCAACCTCTCAATCTGTTCGTCCGGCAAGCCTCTGACCGTTTGCGGATGCGCACGGTGCTCCTTGGATAGCGTCAGCATAGCAAGAAGTGCGGTATAGGTTTTATGGCGCACGGCAATATCGGCAACAGGCGCAGCTTCGGCGGGCGTTTCCTTCGGCTTATCCGGGTACTTGACCGCATGATCCGAAAGGTTTACTCCGTTGAGCAGCGCATCGCTGATTTCCCGATAGGCAGCGCTCGTACTGATGCTATGCACCTTTGCGTATAAAGCCAGCATACCGCCGCTTTCATCGCAGTAATTGCACCGCCAGGTATCGGTCTGCGTGTTGATGTGCATTTTCCCTCGCTTGTCATTACAGATAGGACAATCCACATAAAACCCTTGCGGGCTCGGCCGCCGTATCCGCAAGTGAAGCAGTTCCGCCACATCCGTTATGTCGAACGGAAAATCATGCGGCTGGCTCATGAACAAGCCTCCTTTCTAAAGAAATATCGGTGAAGGTCAGCTTGCTCTCTGCATTTCATCCAAAGATGCCTGCATAATCGTTGCTGCCGCACGAAGAATGTTATCATTGCCGGAATAGCCGTTGATGTACCATTTCAGGCTCGCAGGGCGGCGGTCAGCTACTTGCGACATTGCCCAGCCCTTGCAGGTGCCAAGCGGCACGATCACATTGCCGGCTTCTTCGTAGGTCATCATGGAGCAGATCGCATCGACCGGCATATCCGCAGAATAAGTCGGCGCTGCCGTATCGGTATCGGCGGTTTCTTCCTCAATTTCTTCACCCTCGGCTTCTTCCGTGACCGGAGCCAAAGGTTCCATGACCTCTGCGGTCGGAACTTCTGCAACGGTTTCCTGAACAGCCAGGGCTTCCTGCGCAGGCTCGTTGTTCACTTCTGTAGCTACCTCAGCAACCGTAACCGGTGCTGCTGGGGTGACTTGCTCCGTCGTAGCGGTTTCCGCTACTGTCGTCTGCTCTTTGACGGTTTCGGCTGCTTTCTCTGCGTTCACTGCAGGTGCGGCAGCAGAAAACTGCACGCCAAATCCAGCGTCCGATAATGCCTGGTCGATGGCAGCGTGCTGCGCCGACTCAATATACAGACCGCCCAGAGTGGCTTTCGCCTCTCTTTGGGCAATGAAGCTGGATCTCGGCTGTGCGTCGTTCTTGTCGAAATACACACGGGCCTCGATGATCGCCAGCTGATCCGTAATCTTGAGGGAGGACAGCTTGATCCTGCCGTTCGGATATTTCAGGCGGAACCAGAGCTTTTTGTATTTGAGGTCAAGAACCTTTTCGCCCTTGGTCGTTCTGCGCAGAAATTTGAGCGGGTCAAAGCCCTGCACCTTGTTCAGTTCGGAAACCACAGGGACAGATTCATACATCGTTGCACTTTGATTTGTATTCATACGGGAAATCTCCTTTCATAAATAAACACGAAGCACTCCTGCACTTTTCTGCAAGCCGCTTCGTATCAACTGACCTTTTTCAATTCATTTTGGCGGGTAAAGGCTTTCAGATATTTGCCGATACGCTCGCCAAGCTGCGTATTTCGTTTTCCGGTGGCCTTTTTGAGAATCGCCATGATCAGCGTTTTCTTCTGACCGACCGGGATGACCTGCTCCTTCGCACGGGTGATCGCCGTGTAGACGATGTTCCGATTCAGCATAATGTAATGGCTGCGAAGAATAGGCATGATTACAATATCAAATTCCGAGCCCATCGCCTTATGCACGGTAGTCGCATAAGCCAATTCCATATGGCTCATTTCTTCCATACCGTATTCGGCAATGCGGTCGCCGGAAAATTCAATCGTCACGTCCATTTCATTCTTTGCATTGCGCCCCATTTTGCGAATATAGCCGATGTCACCGTTGGACGCCTTCGCATTGTTTTTCGTCTGCATCACCTTGTCGCCCACACGGAAGTAGTGGCTGCCGACCTTCAGATCGGCAAACTCATCTCTCGCCGGATTGACAAGCTCACGGATGGCGGCGTTAAGCTGCTCGACCGAAGCCGGCCCTTCCGAACGGAACGGGGAGAGTATCTGCACCTTTTCAATTCCGTGCAAAGCGACCTGTTCACAGAAGATCCTGCAAATAAGGTCAGCGGCTTCCTCCTGCGTCTGGCACTTTACAAACTGAAAATCTTCGCCGTACTGAAGGTCGATATTTGCCTCATTGATGCGCTTTGCGTTATAGGCAATGAGACTTCCTTTTTTCTGACGGAAGATCTCGTTGAGCACCGTAACGGGGATAAGTCCGCTGTCAATCAGCTCACGGAAGACATCACCGGCACCCACGCTTTGCAGCTGGTCCACATCACCGACCAGGATAACTCTCGTACCCATACGGACACGGCTGAAGAACTGCCTTGCCAGCCACATATCGATCATGGAGCTTTCGTCCACGATGATGAGGTCGGCGTCAAGCGGTTCTTTTTGCTTATCCTTTTGGATCGGTCCACTGTCGCCCAGAAGCCCTAAAAGGCTGTGCAGCGTTTTGGCGTCGTTTCTACCCGTGCTTTCTGCCATTCTTCGGCTGGCTCGTCCGGTCGGAGCGGCAAGCAAGATCTTCCCTTTGGGGTAGAGCATCTGAAAGACCTCTATGATCGCCCGCAAGACTGTGGTTTTACCGGTACCGGGAGAGCCTGTGATGATAGACAGATTACTGCGAAAAGCCATATACACCGCCTCGCTTTGCCTTTGTGAAAGGGCAAGACCGAGGTTTTTGCGGACATATTCGAGTGATTCGGATATATCCAGCGTGACCGGCGGTACAGCCAGCATTTCCGCAATTTTCCGGGCGGTTTCATCCTCCTGCACGAAAACATTGCTCTGATAGATGTTGCCGTTGCTTGAAACGATCTCACCCTTGAGGATCATATCCTGAACAACGGCGTCCACTTCCTCGGGCGTGACCTTGACCTGTCCATCGGTAATATTCTCATTGAGCAGCTTCACACCCGTTTTCGCAAGCGCATCTTCTTCCAGAAAAAGATGGCCTTTTTCGTTGCGCCCCGTATCCAATGCCGCAAATACGGCGCCGTGGATCCGCATAGGAGAATTCAGCGGCAGATCGCCCTTGCGGACGATGGCATCGACTCTCTTAAATCCGAATCCGGATACCTGGCACAATTCATAGGGGTTCTTTTGCAGAATGTCTACGCTGCGGGAGCCGAAATGCTCATAAATCTTCATGGCCGTTACCGGCGTGACATTAAATGGGGTCAGCAGGATCATCAGATCCCGCACGCACCGGCTTTCCGCATAGGAGGCTTTGATGTCCTCCAGCTTATCCGGGGTGATTCCTCGAATCTCCAGCAGTCGCTCCGGCTCGTTTTCCAGCACACGCAATGCGTCGGCACCGAAGCGGTTTACGATCAATGCGGCAGTCTTTTCACCGACGCCTTTGATCAGCCGGGAGGAAAGATAACCGTATACGCCCTCTTTGGTCTGCGGCACGATCTCCTCGCACTTATCGACCTGCAGCTGAACACCGTGTTTTCCGTTCTCCCATTCGCCGTCCAGGATCATGCTCACCTTATCGGTTTGAGGCAATTCATACCCGACGGCGATAAACCGGATCATATTGTCCCGGTGATGGTAAGCACTTCGTGCCTGCTGCGGTACGCTTTGGTCGGAGGTTTTCACGCTGATAATGCAATACTTATTGCTCGGATTA
Source organism: Vescimonas coprocola (assembly GCF_018408575.1). Classification (NCBI taxonomy): domain Bacteria; kingdom Bacillati; phylum Bacillota; class Clostridia; order Eubacteriales; family Oscillospiraceae; genus Vescimonas; species Vescimonas coprocola. Next base: position 1,470,328 of record NZ_AP023418.1, on the reverse strand, counting down.
TAGAAGATCGTCCGGTCATAAGTCCCGACATACCCCACGGTTCACCACTCCTTTCTCGTTTTCTTTCTGTGCATCGTTTTTCATCTGCACCATCCTTTCTTCCGTTTATGCCGCCTCGTCAAATTTGCGCTTTACATAGAAGCGGCGGCTTTCCGATACCGTCACATAATCCTCATAAATATCGGGATGCTGTGCTTTCAGCCGTATCAGATTTTCCTTGCCGATGTCGGGCTTTCTCGTAGGCTTGTAGCTGATGGAATAGGAAACGCCGCCGCTGTTTGCCGTAGCCGTGCAGCTTCGTCCCATTTCCGCCACAATGCGCCCTTGCAGCCGTTTCATCTCGTTTTCGACCCGCTTGACCTCACGGTTCAATTCCGACTTTTCCGCCTGCAGCTCGGTATAGCGCACCAGACTGCTTGCCAGCGGCACACTCAGCTCGATCTCAGGGGCGTTTTCGTCGGCAGGGCCGAAGTGACGCCGAACGCTTTCAAGCGTCAGCTCACCGTCCTCTGTGTACGGCGGCGGTGTCTGTGTCAGAACATGGTAGTTCCAGAAGTTGCCCTCCAGAGCGATCATTTCCGCCTCGTAATCCGGGTCACGCTCAATGTGCCGGATGATGACTTCATTTTCGTTATTGCCGTAAAGGCAGCAGAAGTACACCTCATCCATATTCATCACGCACATATAATGGCGGCCCTGGATCTCGTAGTTGACGGGAACGATCTCCTGTCCGTCGCACCACCAATGATCCTTGGCGTTGTAGTTTGTGGTCTTGATCTCAAGGATCGCCGTTTTGCCGTTTGGCAATCGGATGAAGTAATCAATGTCTGCCAGCATATAGGTGTAGACCGGGTGATAAAACATCTTCTTCACCTGATAGATCTCAAAACCTGTTTTCACATGGAAAATCTCAGCGACCAGATCCTCAAGCAAATGCCCGACCTTCTTTTGCACCCAGTTGCTTTCGCCGTCCTCATACGATACGACTTTGAGTTTGTCGTAGTAGAGGTCGCGGGCGGTCGCAAATGGGGACACACCTAAAATGGCAGCGGCGTCACTTCCGCCGATTCCTCTGCGGCGATATTCCAGCCATTCCTCCTCCGGCAGATCTGCCGTGTCAACCAAAACCAGCGGTTCGTAGGTACTCGTTGTGTTCGGCATATTATGCACCTCGATTCTGAGGCTGATAAAGCCTTGTGCGAGAGACATATACCGTTTTCAGCGGGTACTTTGCAAGCTTTCTTGCCTCCTTTCTTTTTACCTGCTGCTTGAACACAGCAGGTCTGGACACTCTTCTGTGCGAGTGCCGATGGGTTCGTCTTTTCATTCGATTTCCGCCTTTCTAAAAATGTATTCCAAAAGCACGAAGGCTTTTTGGGCATAAAAAAAGCGAGAACAACAGCCGATGCCTTTTCAGGCATTCATGTCCGTAATGAATTACGAACAGGTGTCATTCTCGCAGAGGATATAAATATCCTTAAAAAATAAAAAATGCCAGTACATAACCGGCCTCACGGCACAGTTATACTACTGACATACTGCAAACTTAACGATATGTGCAATGCAGAAGCGTACTGCTGGTCCTTACGGACAACGCACAAAAATCAATTACAGAAGAAGTATAGCACAATATATCGTGTTTGTCAAGAATTTAGAAACTATATATAGTTATGCGGGTGGCAATACGGAAAAGGAAATTTCGCTTTTTTGAATTTTGATTGCAGAAAAGGCGGGTATACCCCCGTGTTTATTAGTGAACGGATAGAGGAAGAAGCTCTATCCGCTTATGCACCTTGAAAACCGAATATCCTTCCGGCGGGAGTTATACAGGATCTGCGGACAGTATGCCACGATGATCGATTCGGAGCGTGCCCACAGAAGAATTGCCGTATAGCGGCAGCCTGCCAATACGCGGCTGAAATGGGCGCAGGAAATGGCCCGGCGGACAGGCGTTTTTAATTTGAACACAAACTAAATATAAATATATGCGGACAGCCCCACACGGGATCTTTTGCGAAAAGTAGTATAATGACAATATCGCAAGGATACTCCATTGCTGCAGGCTGTCAGAAAGGAGGAAAACATGGCGGAATACAAACCGACAGCATTACAGACGAGCAAAAGATACTTGACAGCAACGGATGTTGCCGAATTACTCGGTGTTTCCCGCAGTACGGCATACCGCATTATCAAGCGGCTTAACAGTGAACTGGAAAAAGCCGGAAAGCTGACTGTGGCGGGCAAGGTATCTGCCAAATATTTTTACGAGAATACCTACCTGTAAGTGACGAGGGAAACCGTATCCGGGCGATGAAACTTTTACAGATCGGAGGTGAAATCATTGCCGACCTACAAAGACGAAAAGACAGGGTTATGGTACTGTAAATTTGTTTACACAGATTGGACAGGCACCAAAAAGCAGAAAAAGAAGAAAGGTTTTCGCCTGCAAAAAGAGGCCAAGCAGTATGAACTGGATTTTCTGAGCAAGACATCAAATTCCTGCGATATGCTTTTTAGTGATATGGTAGAGATCTATATGGATGACTGCAAAGCCAGAATCAGACCGACTACCTACAAAGGGAAAGAGGACATCATTGCGGTACATATTATGCCGTATTTCAAGAATTTGAAAGTCAATGAGATCCAGCCGATGAATGTGCGTCGCTGGCAAACCGAGCTGATGAACAATCAGAAGAATTATAAGCCAACCTATCTGAGAACTCTGAACAGCCAGTTGTCTGCGATTTTCAATTTTGCAGTCAAGTATTACGGCCTCGGCAGCAATCCGGTACAAAAAAGCGGAACTATCGGTAAAAAGAATTCTGGCTTGGAACAGATCTGGACAGCGGACGAATTCAAGATTTTTATTGATGCTGTCAGTGATAAGCTGCAGTCCAAGGTCATCTTTAATCTGCTTTACTGGACAGGAATGCGATCCGGAGAAATGCTAGCTTTGACCCTGAACGATTTCGACTTTGAGGAACGGACGGTTTCCATTACAAAAAACTATGCGCGTATAGACGGCGAGGACTTATTCCTTGACCCAAAGACGCCAAAAAGCAATCGCAAAATTACCTTGCCGCAATTCGTTTGCGATTTGGTAAAGGATTATGCCGACAGATTGTACGGCTACGATCCGTCAGATAGACTGTTTGAAGTAACAAAGCATTATTTGAAGCACGAAATGGAAAGGGGCTGCAAGAAGACCGGACTCCGGGAGATACGGGTGCACGATCTTCGTCACAGCCACGCCAGCTTGCTGATTGAACTCGGTTTTGCACCGCTGCTGATCAGCGAACGCCTCGGGCATGAGAGCGTAACGACAACTTTGGAGATTTATTCCCACCTGTACCCGACAAAACACGGGGAAGTTGCAGACCGCTTGGAGGCTTTCGCATAAATTTTTCGTGTACCCGCCGTGTACCTTTCATGTACCCGGAGCAAAAAAGAAACCCGAAAACCCTTGAAAATAAAGGGTTTTCGGGTAAGTGGCGATTACTCCCACTCCACGGTTGCGGGGGGCTTAGAGGTGATATCGTAGACGATGCGGTTGATATGCTTCACCTCACCCACGATGCGGCCGCTGACCTTATCCAGCAGCTCATAGGGCAGGCGGGACCACGTAGCGGTCATGAAGTCCTGAGACTGCACCGCCCGCAGGGCCAGCGTATAGTCGTAGGTGCGCTCGTCGCCCATGACGCCCACGCTGCGGACGCTGGTCAGCACGGCAAAGTACTGACTGGTGGTACGGTCCAATCCCGCCAGAGCCATCTCCTCCCGGAAGATGGCATCGGCATCCCGCAGAATCTCCAGCTTTTCCTCGGTGATCTCACCGATGACACGGATGGCCAGACCGGGGCCGGGGAAGGGCTGGCGCCACACCAGCTGCTCCGGCAGGCCCAGCTCGATGCCCAGCTGCCGCACCTCGTCCTTGAACAGCCGCCGTAAGGGCTCCACGATGTCCTTGAAGTCCACGCAGTCTGGCAAGCCGCCCACATTATGGTGGCTCTTGATGACCACGGACTCGCCGCCCAGACCGGACTCCACCACGTCAGGATAGATGGTACCCTGTGCCAGGAAATCTACGGCGCCGATCTTCTTGGCCTCGGCCTCAAAGACCCGGATGAACTCCTCGCCGATGATCTTGCGCTTGGCCTCCGGATCGGTGACACCGGCCAGCCTGGAGAGGAAGCGGTCCTTGGCGTTGACCCGGCGCACGTCCACATGGAACTGGTGGGTCATGACCTCCTCCACCTGATCGCCCTCGTCCTTCCGCAGCAGACCGTGATCCACGAAGATACAGGTCAACTGATCGCCCACGGCACGCTGCAGCAGGGCGGCAGCCACAGAGCTGTCCACGCCGCCGGAGAGAGCCAGCAGCACACGGCCACTGCCGATCTTGGCCCGGCACTCCGCCACGGCCTCCTCCAGATAGGACGCCATGGTCCACTCGGCGGTGAAGCCGCAGATGCCGTATAGGAAATTCTGCAGCAGCTCCTTGCCGTACTGGGTGTGGAGCACCTCCGGGTGGAACTGCACGCCGTAAAGCTGCTTCTCGGCGCACTGGATGGCAGCGCAGCGGCAGCCGTCGGTGGAGGCCACCACCTCGAAGCCGGGGGCCAGCGTCTCCACCTCCACGCCGTGGCTCATCCAGTACACGGCGGTGGCGGGGATATCCTTAAACAGAGGGCTCTTGCCGTTATGGGTCAGCTCTACCTTGCCGTACTCACGGGTCTCGGCCCGGCGGCACTGGCCGCCCAGCAGATGGATCATCAGCTGCTGGCCGTAGCAGATGCCCAGCACGGGAATACCCATAGAGAACAGGGCGGGATCCACCATGGGAGCATTGGGTTCGAATACCGTGGCGGGGCCACCGGTGAAAATGAGAGCGTCAGGCTGGAAGGCCCGGATATGCTCCATAGACTCCCGCCAAGAGCGGATCTCGCAGTATACGCCGCATTCACGGACACGGCGAGCCACCAGCAGATTATACTGGCCGCCGAAGTCCAGCACTAAAACCTTTTTCATACCGGATCATCCTCCCGGAAGGTGATGTGGTCGGGCGTAGCCTCCTCGATAACGGCCAGAGAGTGGATGTTGTAGCCCTGCTCACGGAAGGAGTCGCCGCCGTGCTGGAAGCCCTTTTCCACCGCCACGCCGATGCCCACCAGCTCGGCGCCGGCGGCATTGACGATGTCGATGAGACCCTGCATGGCGTAGCCCTTAGCCATGAAGTCGTCGATGATAAGGACCTTGTCCTCCGGCCCCAGCCACTCCTGCGCCACGATGAGGGTGGCCTTCTTCTTGTAAGTATAAGAGAAGATCTCGCTCTGGTACAGGCCACCCTCGATGTTGTCGCTCTTGGCCTTCTTGGCAAACACCATGGGCACGCCGTACTTATTGGCGCAGATGGTAGCCAGAGCGATGCCGCTGGCCTCGGCAGTCAGCACCATGGTGATCTTGCTGACGTCAAAATAGCGAGCGAACTCGTCCGCCAGTTCCTCCATGAAGGCGGTGTCCACCCGATGGTTCAAAAACCCGTCTACCTTGATGATGTTGCCGGGCAGGACACGGCCCTCCCGGCGGATACGCTCTTTCAATGCTTCCACGATCCACACTCCTTTATTATAAGTCGCTGGTACTCCACCATATTGACCCTATTCTGCCCAATTTCCGGGGGAAAAACAATAGGGAGAAAAACCAAGCTTTTCTTGGTTTTTCTCCCGGTATTTGTCAGTTCTCCCAGTTCAGAGGCGCGCCTGAACGCTGGGATAAGCTGTCCTTTACGAAGTCGGCAAACCGCTGGGCCGCCGGGGTCAGAGGCACGTCCCGCAGGACGCATAGATCCACGCTGCGGGGCGGGATCTCGAAGTCCGTAGCCAGCTTCCGCAGTCGACCCTTCGACAGCTCTTCGTGGACAAACTCCTCCGTGACGCCCGCCACCCCGAAGCCAATCGCCGCCAGATCTACCAGCAGGCTCCGTGCGCCCAGCTCGATCTCCGGATGCAGCCGCTGGCCATTTTGCAGGAAGTACTTCTCCAGATACAGCCGGGAGGAGGCCTTGCGCTCCAAAAGGATCAGGGGGAAGGCGGCGATCTCCGCCAGAGAATAGACATGGCCGAAGTCGCAGGGGTAGTCCGCCGACGCTACGAACACGGAGTGGGTGGCGAAGCAGGGGTGCGTCTCCAGCGAGGCGGACTCCTGGGGGGTGCTGGCAAAGGCGATATCCACCTTGCCGGACTGCAGCAGCCCCAGCACCTTGTGGCTGCGGCCGGAGACGATCTGGATGTGGATGGCGGGATACTGCCGGTGGAATCGATCCAGATACGGCAGCAGGAACTGGCTGGTGACGGTGTCGCTGGCGCCGATGGTCAGGTGTCCCATCTGCAGCTCCCGGCTCTGGGACAGCTTCTCCTCGCCGGTCTCCAGCAGGCCGATGGCGCTGCGGACGTACTCGTACAGCATCCGGCCGTCCGGCGTCAGGGCCACGCCACGGGAGTTGCGGGCAAACAGACGGGTCTGCAGCTCGCCCTCCAGCTGCTTGATGGACTGGCTGACGGCGGACTGGGAGATATACAGGGCCTGAGCGGCGGCGGTGATGTTGCCGGCTTCGGCCACCTCCTTGAATACACGATAAAGCTCCAATTTCACAGACATGATGCAGGACCTCATAAATAGGGATAATATATATCACTGATGCAATATGCTGTCATTATAGCAGATTTTTACGGGATTGCAAGGGAATTTATAGCGCCCTGTCTCTTGAAACACCGGGGAGAATGTGCTACAATGCCATATAGCATATGGAAAAGGATGACTTCTATGGATAAGCGCACCACAGATATCGTCTGCTACTGCACATGGGTCGGTCTGCTCATCGCCGTGCTGGCGGGGAACCGGGAGGCCAGCCGCTTCCACCTGAACCAGTCGCTGGTGCTGGGTATTTTCGGCCTGCTGGGGGTCATCCCCTGCGTGGGCTGGGTGTGGGCCGTCTTTGTGGCGGTGTGGTGGTGCATGGGCCTTACCGGGGCCATCCGGGGCGTGGAGCGGCCGGTGCCGGTGCTGGGTGGCATCCGTATCCTGCTTTGACGCACTGTTGTATGGAGCGTGCTGCGGCACGATTTTCATAGTGGACCAATGTTCAACAATTAGGAGGAAAAAACCATGTCTTTTATGATCGAAACGTCTGCCCGTCACATTCACCTGACCCAGGAGACGCTGGAGAAGCTGTTCGGCGAGGGCTATGAGCTCACCGTCCGCAAGCCCCTGTCCTATCCCGGCCAGTTCGCCAGCAACGAGCGTCTGACTGTGGTGGGCCCCAAGAAGGAGATGGCCAACGTGTCCATCCTGGGTCCCGTGCGTAAGATGGATCAGATCGAGCTGTCCGCCACCGACGCCCGCACGCTGGGCATCGATGCCCCCGTCCGTGAGAGCGGCGACGTGAAGGGCTCCGGCGCATGTAAGCTGGTAGGCCCCAAGGGCGAGGTGGAGCTGACCGAGGGCGTCATTATCGCTAAGCGTCACCTGCACATCACCGAGGCCGACGCCGCCGAGATGGGCGTGAAGAACGGCGAGATCATCAAGGTGGCCTGCGGCGGCGAGGGCCGTAAGCTGATTTTTGACGATGTGGTGGTTCGTGTCAACAAGGACGCCGTCACCACCATGCACATCGACACCGACGAGTCTCAGGCTGCCGGCAACCCCAAGGTCGGCGAGATCGTGCGGTAAGCAAGCACAAAAAAGGACACGACAGGCTGCGCCTGCCGTGTCCTTTTTTACTTCTTGGGGGATGCCCCATTACAAAGACGCCACGATGGCCTCCAGCTTTTCGGTGAAGTCCCGGTTCAGCCGCAGCAGCAGAGCCTGCTCCTCTGCCGTCCAGCCGGCGTAAATACGGTCCTCCAGACGGATCAGGCGGCACACGGTCCTCTCTGCCAGACGATGCCCCTGTGCCGTCAGGGAGACACAGGTGTGCCGTCCACTGCCGGGGGACAGGGTCAGTATGCCCTCCCGCTCCAGCTTCTTCAAAGCGGAATTGACGGTGGAGCGGCCCATGCCCGTGGCCTCCCGCAGGGCGGACTGGAGATAGCCCGGCGCATTGACGGCCAGCGTGTACAGGATGCGGAACTCGCTGTCCGATAGTCCCATTTTCAGCGCTGCTGCATGATACAGACTGCTGATACGGCCGTCGATCTGATTGAACTCCTGAATGGTGGTCATATCCTCACCCCCTTATGCATAGCCATACTTCTTCCGCTTGCCCACGAGGCACGCCGCCGACAGGAGCAGCGCCAGTGTCTCGGCGGCCACCACGGCGGCCCATACGCCGTCGATATCCCATAGCACGGGCAGCACGGTGACGGCGGCTACCTGAAACACCAGCGTCCGGGCAAAGGAAATCAGGGCAGAGATGAAGCCGTCGTTGAGGGCGGTAAAAAAGGAGGAGGCATAGATGTTGTACCCTACCATCAGGAAGGACAGGGAGTAGATGGAGAAGGCACGGATGGTCACCGGCAGCAGGGTCGGCTCCTTGGACATGAAGATCAGGGACAGGGGCCGGGCCAGCAGCAGGGCCGCCGCCGTCAGCATCACGCTCATGACGGTAATGATGCACAGGCTCTTCCGCAGCAGCCCCCGCAGTTCCGCCCGGTTCCCGGCACCGTAGTGATAGCCCACGATGGGGGCGCTGCCCATGGAATAGCCCAGAAAGATGGCGATGAAGATGAAGTTGACATACATGATGACACCGTACACCGCCACGCCGCCGGAGCCCATGAGCCGCATCAGCTGCCAGTTGTAGAGCATATTCACCACCGACATGGAGATGTTGGTCATGAACTCCGAGGAGCCGTTGGCGCAGGCCTTCAGCAGCGCCCGCCCATGGAAGGCGGTGCGGCCCAGCCGCAGCTTGCTGCTGTTGGGCCGGAGGAAGTACACCAGCGGAATGACGCCGCCTACGAACTGGCTGAGAATGGTGGCCAGAGCGGCGCCCTCGGCGCCCCATTGCAGCACCGCCACGAACAGAGCATCCAGTGCGATGTTGGTGACGCCGGCGGCGATGGTGACGTACAGGCCCAGCTGAGGCCGTTCCGCCGTCACCAGAAAGCTCTGGAAGGTGTTTTGCAGCATATAGGGAATCAGGCCCAGCAGGACGATGCGTCCATAGCTGACGCACACCGGCAGCATGGTATCGTCGGCACCCAGCAGCCGGGACATAGGCGTGAGAAAGGCAATGCCGCCGATGGTGAACACGGCACCCAGACCGATCAGCACATAGATCAGCAGGGAGAAAATCTCGTTGGCCCGTTTTTCATTGTCGGCTCCCAGGGTGTACGCCACCAGCGCACTGCCACCGGTACCCAGCATGAAGCCTACGGCACCCAACACCATGAGAAACGGCATAATGAGGTTCACGGCAGCAAAGGCATCGGAGCCCACAAAGTTGGACACGAAAACACCGTCCACCACGCCGTAGATGGAGGTACAAACCATCATGATGACAGACGGCAGGGTAAAGCGCAGCAGTTTTCGATAGGTGAAGTGCTCGGATAGTTGGATACGCATGAAGAGAAAGTCCTCCGTAAAATAATGTCCGAAACCGGACAAATGTATTTTAGTACGATTTCGGACATAGGTCAAGAAAATCTTTCGACGGCCCTCTGCATTTTCCTTGCATTTCCACATGGGATAGGATATAATATTTCCTGATAGATACGGACAGAGGCGATGCGCTGCAAAAGCCCCGTGGGGTCAGGCGCAAAGCTGAACAAGGGAACGGGGACGAGCCCCACGTTGACCAACACCGTGTGCATCGAGGTGTCTATCCCGCCGACGAAAGTCAGCCATTGGAAGCGTGCTTCTGAGAAGGCAGGGGAGACCGCCGCTTGAGATGCGAGCCGGGAGACCTACTGTTGCCGTTAGAATGATCCCAGGAATGGTTATGGTGTTATTCTGCCACGCAGGATGACACCATATTTTTTGCGCCTGCTCCCGTGCACTGCGGGAGTCGGCGGCACGGAGAATGAGGAGTATATGAAGAAGATTCGACCCTATCTATGGCGGGGCGGAGCGCTGGTGCTGGCGGCGGCCTTGGTGGTGCTGCTGGTGCTGTCCGGGATGGGCCTTTCCACGCAGGAGCCGGAGCCGCTGCCCCAGTCCCCGGCCCAGACTATCCGCACCGAGGGACAGGGAGGCGCCTCCCAGCAGGAGAAGCCCAATGCCCCGGAGCAGCCGGAGGACCCGGAGGACGAGGACACGCCGGAAGAGCCGGAGACTCCGGAGCAGCCGGACGAGGAGCCCCCTCAGGAGGAACCCGATGCCCCGGAGCAGCCGGAGAATCCCACAGACAATCCGGAGCAGCCGGAGCAGCCCGGCGATAATCCGCAGCCCGGCGATAATCCCGGCAAGGGCGATAACGACGGCCCCGGCCCGGTAAAACCGGAGCCAGGCCCTTCTGACGATACCAGCACCCGCATCATCACGGATCTCAGCAACTGTGAGATCACCTATAATCAGCTGACAGATGACACGCTGCCCTTTTACGCCTATCTCATCAATCCCAACGGCGAGACGCTGAAGGTGAAGCTGCAAAACAGCGATACCCCCATGAATGGCCGGTATCTCACCAGCGCCGACGGCAAGAACTACACCGCTCGGATGGTGCGCAATGAGACCAACCACATTACCCTCTACCGCAAGAAGGGGAACACCACGGTGGAGGAGGTCCGCTTCTCCATCCGGTATGTAGCACAGAAGGCTGATGAGGATCATCCCACCATCGGTGAGCATCCCCCCACCATCGTCACCAATCTGGACGGCGTGACGGAGACCAGCAACCGCAACTTCACCCTGACGGTGAAGGCCACGGCCTACACAGGCTCTCCCCTCTACGCCAGCCAGATCGAGGTGCAGATGGACGGAAAGCGCATCACAGGCCCCACCGGCGGCCCGGTGTACGAGTATCAGCTCTACTTCCCGGATCCCATCGTGGGCGATACGGTGGAGCATACCATTACCATCCGGGCCTGGGACGGGGAGGGCAACTCCGCCTTCGTGTCCTATCGCATTCTCTACCGCTTCGTGGATACCGGCGACGTCATCGGCACGGCCTATATCGTCATCGACGCCACCACCGTGGGACTGGATGTGATGGAGGAGCCGTATACCTACAAAATTCGCCAGAATACCCCGGCCTCCTATGCCGTTATCGAGGCGCTGGAGGAGTGGGGCTACGAGTACGAATACTCCGGCTCCATGGACGTGGGCTTCTATCTGCGGCGCATCAGCCGGGGCGGCATGATGGACTATCCCGCCATCCCGGAGAACCTGTGGAGCAAGATCCTGCAGGACGGCCTGACCCTGACGGGCCAGACGGATAACAACAGTCTGGGCGAGTTCGACTATACTCAGGGCTCCGGCTGGATGTACTCTGTGGGCGGCAATACCTATGCCGGTAAGGGCCTGTCCGGCTATTACCTCACCGACGGCGATACCCTGTATCTGCGCTTCACGCTGGCCTACGGCAAGGACATCGGCGGATACAGCTCCACCGGCGGCAGCTACGGTCTGCTGCCCAGCTATTGTGGTAAGTGGCTCAACGGCACCTACATTGAGGAGCACGTCTGGGGTGAGCCGACACAGACAGTGGCGCCGGACTGCACCCATCCCGGCGAGATCAGCGCCGTCTGCACCGTCTGTGGCGATCGGAAGGATCAGCAGGAGGTGCCGCCTCTGGGGCATGATTTCGTGGAGACGGGACGCACGGAGCCGGGAGAGGACGGAACACCGGGCTACATCGAATACACCTGCTCCCGCTGCGGGGAGCAGAAGCAGGAGCCGATCCCGGCGGTCAATGCCGGGTGGCTCCCCCGGCGGCGCAGACTGCCGGACTATGCTATGACAGGAGCAAGATATGAACGATAGAATGAGAAAGGGCTGCTGCCGCCTGCTGGCGCTGCTGCTGACGCTGGTGCTGGTGATCCCCGCCTATGGGCAGGAGACGCTGGATGCGCTGGCGGCGGCGCAGGGCTGCACGGCGGAGACACTGCTGCAAAGCGACAAGCTGACGGCGGGAGACTCCGTCAGCGACTGGGTGGCCATCGCCGTGAGCCGGGCCGGTACGGAGGGGGATACCTCCGCTTACCGCAAGGCACTGGAGCGCTATGTGACCCGGATGTACCGGGAGCAGGGGGGCTTGGACCGCTTGCGAGCCACGGAGTGGCAGCGCACCGCCCTGACGGCGCTGGCGCTGGGAGCGGACCCCACCGCCTTCGGCCGGGACAAGAACGGTCGGTCGGTGAACCTGCTGGCCGACGGCGTATATCAATTCACCGCCGCCAAATCTCTGGGAACACAGGGACTCAACGGCTGGATCTTCGGCCTGATCGCTCTGGACAGCGCCCGCTTCGCCGTGCCGGAGGATGCCGTCTACACCAGAGCCACTATTTTGCAGGCGCTGGTGGCAGCGCAGGAGCCGGAGGGCGGCTTCGGCCTGACGGTAGGGAACTCGGACGTGGATCTGACAGCCATGACCCTGCAGGCGCTGGCGCCCTATCAGAACAGCACAGTGACGTATACCGGCGCTGCCGGGGAGTCTGTGACCATCCGGGAGGTGGTGCGCCGGGCGCTGGCGTGGCTGTCTGACCAGCAGACGGCGGAGGGCGATTTCATCAGCTGGGACGCCGCCAATCTGGAGAGCACGGCGCAGGTCATCATCGCCCTGTGCAGCTTGGGAGTGGACCCGGCCACGGACGCCCGGTTCGTGAAAAACGGCATCAGCGCCGTGGACGGGCTGATGCGCTACCGGCTGGATGACGGCACCTTCCGCCATATTCTGACGGACGGCTCCGATGTCATGGCCACAGAGCAGGCTCTTCTGGCGCAGGAGGCCATGGAGCGGCTGTCCGCCGCCCGCCGGAGCCTGTATGACTTCCGGGAGGAGATGCCGGAGGATGTAAAGACGCAGGTGACGGCCCTGAACGAGGCACTGACGGATGTGGCGGTGGCCACGCCGGAGGAGGTGCAGGCCCTGTATACCCGGTATCTGGCCATCCCCGCCGCCGAGCGCAGCTATGCGTTCGCTGCCGGGGCGCTGCTGGATCGGATGCAGGAACTTTCCCTGGAGATCACGCCGGAGGACCCGGCACAGGCATATGAGCTGCGGGTTGCGGCGGAGGTGACCACCTCCGGTTCCGGCGCCGTAGTATGGATCGCCGCAGGCGCCGCCGTGGTAGTGGTGGCCGCAGGCATGGTGATTTGGAGCAAGCGGAGGAAAATATGTACGAAGTAACGGAGAAAATTCTGCGGGAAGTGCGGAAGGTCATCGTCGGCAAGGACGATGTGGTGGAGAAGGTTTGGATCTCCATTCTGGCCCAGGGCCATGTGCTGCTGGAGGACGTGCCGGGGGTGGGTAAGACCACCATGGCGCTGGCCTTTTCCAGGGCGCTGGGGCTGGAGACCAAGCGTGTGCAGTTCACACCGGACACCATGCCCTCGGATATTATCGGCTTTTCCCTGCCGGAGCAGGGGCGGATGGTGTATCAGCCCGGTGCGGTGATGACCAATCTGCTGCTGGCAGACGAGATCAACCGTACCTCCAGCAAAACTCAGTCGGCACTGTTGGAGGCCATGGAGGAGGGTCATGTCACCGTAGACGGCGTGACCCACGATCTGCCGGCCCCCTTTGTGGTGCTGGCCACTCAGAACCCCATCGGCTCTGCCGGTACACAGAATTTGCCCAACTCCCAGCTGGATCGCTTCCTCATGAAGCTGAGCATGGGCTATCCCGATGTGGGCAGTCAGGTGCGTATCCTGAGGGAGCGCAGCCAGCAGGAGCCTCTGGAGCAGGTGGAGACGGTGATGCGCCGGGAGGAGCTGCTCACCGCCATCGCCAGGGTGCGTCAGGTCCATGTGGACGACCAGATCTATGATTATATCGCCCGGCTGGCGGAGGTGACACGCACCCATCCGCTGCTGAAGCTGGGTATCAGCCCCCGTGGCGCTTTGGCCCTGTGCCGCACGGCTAAGGCCAGAGCCTTCGCAGAGGGCCGGGATTTCGTGGTGCCGGAGGATGTGACGCAGATGGCGGAGTATGTGTTTGCCCACCGTCTGATGCTTTCCTCCAAGGCCCGCCTCAACGAGTACACACCGGAGGCCATCGTGGCGGAGGTGCTGGCGCAGACCCAGCCGCCGGTGCTGTCGGAGCGGCGGGCATGAGCACGCTGCTGTGGCTTTTGACGGAGGCCGGACTGGTGCTGTGCTGGCTGGTGACGCCTTGGGCACCTGCCCCGTGGCTGGCCCTGTGCTGGCTGATGGCGCCGCTGGCGGGCTGGCTTGCACTGCTGCTGACAAGGAAGCGGTCGCAGGTGCGGCTCAGCTGCCCCGTGACGGCGGAGAAGGGTAAGCCCTTTTCCGTGACGGCGGAGGTGCGGCAGGGCGTTCCCTTCGGCCGGGGCAGGCTCACGGTATCGGTGGAGAACACCGTTACCGGAGAGACGCACCGGGAGAAACTGACCCTGCATCAGGGCCGGGGAGCGTGGCAGGTGCAGAGTACCTGCTGCGGCTGTCTGGTGATGCAGGCGGCGGAGCTGGTGCTGTGGGATCTGCTGGGCGTGCTGCCGGTGAGGATCCCCTGCACGGTGCAGGGACGCACCTGCGTCATGCCGGATACCTTCCCCATCGAGGCAGACCCGGTGTCAGCCGTGAGCCGCCAGACGGACTGCGAGGAGTACGCCCCGGATGTCCGGGGCAGCGATCCTACGGAGATCTTTCAGATCCGGGAATATGTCCCCGGCGACAGTCTGCGTCAGATCCACTGGAAGCTCTCCGCCAAGGCAGGACGATACATGGTGCGGGATGCGGCCAAGCCGGTGGATCACCGATTGACCATCTATGTGGAGCGCCGCACGGCCACGCCTCGTCTGGCGGACGGCCTGATGGAGGCGGCGGTGTCGCTGTGTCAGGCCTATGTGGATCAGCCCTTTCGACTCATGTGGAGCGGGGAGACCGCCTCTGTCCGGGAGATCACCGGGGAGGAGCAGCTGCCCGAAGCGGTGACGGCGCTGCTGAAAAGCAAGGCACAGGAGGAGCCGCAGCCGCCGGAGCTGCGGCCGGAGGGAAAGCTGCTGTACTGCTGTACCCAGCTTCCGGCGGACGGACAGCTGCCGGAGGATGCCGTCGTGCTGCTGTGCAGCGATGAGCCCTGCGCCGGGGAGGGCGTGTGCCGCTTCACCCCGGAGGATATGCAGGAAATACTGGGAAAATGGATGTGGAATTAGGAGCTTTTGGTGAAAAAACAGACTGTTTCATTCCAATTTGATACGGTACCGGCCCACTCCCGGCCTTTGCGCCCCACGGATGCGGCGGCGGGCGTGCTGCTGCTGGCAGGCATATGGGGCCTGCTGTGGCAATGCCTGCGCCCGGAGCCGATGCTGGGCCTGCTGGGGCTGGGCGCTCTGGCGGCGCTGGGCCTTGCGGCGGGCCTGCTGCTGCGGTGGGACCGGAAATGGCAGCGGGCCGCTATCTGCGGAGCGCTGCTGGTGCTGTTGGCGGCGGGCATACTGCTGCGGAGCCACATCAGCGCTGCTCTGGCGGGGCTGGGAGACTTGTGGGGTCAGTGGCGCTTTCAGCAGACCGGACGGTACACGCCGCCCTATGTGGGGGCGGGCAGCGTCTGGTGGCTGCTGCTGCCTATGGGGGCCGTAACGGGCCTTGCCGCGGGCCTTGTGCTGCGGCAGCGCTGGCGGATATGGCCGGCGGCTGCCTGTGCCGCAGGACTGCTGGCGCTGCGTTTGGCGGGCCTTGTGCCGGGGGGCTGGTGGTTTACCTGCTTCCTGCTGGGGGTGCTGCTGTGCTTTGTGCAGGGCAGTGCCATAGGCCGCAGGGCCAAGGCCATCACAGCGGGAGCGCTGGTGCTGGTGCTGCTGATCGGACTGCTGCCGGAGGGCCTCTCCGGCGGCGCATCCCCCACGGCGCTGGGGCGGCGGCTGGGCAAGGCCCTGCACCACTGGCACTATGAGGATGCCGCCGATCCCCTGCCGGAGGGAGACATCTCCGGTTCCGGGGCCTTTTCCCCCGGACAGGAGCCGGCGCTGCGGCTGACCATGGAACACTGGACGCCCCTGTATCTGCGGGGCTATGTGGCGGGGGAGTACACCGGCACCGGTTGGCAGCAGCTGGCGGCCCGCCGCTTGACGGAGGAGGCTCCGATGCTGTATAGCCTGCAAAGCGGCTATTTCTTCCCGGCCCAGCAGCTGGCGCAGGCCAACGGTGAGGCCGAGAGCGAGAACCATGTGACCATTCAGGTGCTGGGCGCCTGCCGCTCCGTGGCCTATACCCCCTATGGCGGGGGCGACGGGCTGGAGAGCGCACTGGATGCCCGTGACCTCACCGGCGAGGGCATGACCGACCCCACCCAGCGCAGCTATGAGGCGGCGCTGTACCCGGTGGAGGAGAGCTACCTGCTCCAGCAGCAGCTGGCGCAGGCGGAGACGGACAGCGACTACCGGACGGGGGAGAGCGTCTATCGCCAGTGGGTCTATGACCACTATCTCACGGTGCCGCAGGACACCTACGACGCCCTGACGGCGCAGTTCAGCCCCGGTCAGGGCTGGAACACCACTCAGGCCAAGACGGAGATCAGCCGCTTTCTGGCGGCCAACCTGACCCTCCGGGAGGGGACGGTCACCCCGGCCACCGGCGACGTGGCGGCGTGGCTGCTGACCGGCGCCCGACAGGGGTACAGTGTCCACTATGCCACGCTGACGACGCTGCTGCTGCGCTGCTGCGGCATCCCGGCCCGGTATGTGGAGGGCTATGTGGTGACCCGGCAGCAGGCGGAGGCCCTGTCGGACGGGGCGCAGCTGACCCTGACCCAGCGGGCCGCCCATGCCTGGGCGGAGTACTATCTGGACGGCGTGGGCTGGATCCCCTTCGACACCGTCCCCGGCTACGAGGAGAACATCGTCTACCAGCTGCCGGAGGACGGCGACCCGGCGGAAAATGAAAACGGAACGACCTACACGGGGCAGGATCAAACGCCCCAACAGAACCAGACCGACATCTCTCAGGAGCCCCAGGACGACCACAGCCAGCGGATCTTTATCCAGAGCGTGCTGCTGACCTTGGCGGCACTGGTGCTGGTGTGCTTGGCAGCCATGGCGCTGCGGACGGTGCTGCTGCGGCGAAGGCTGAAGCAGCAGCGCAGGCGCTTTGAGGACCCCGACGGACGGGTGGCCTGTCAGGCCATGCTCAGCGCCCTGCACCGGCAGCTGACGGCCTTGCAGCCGGGAGCGTGGAGCGAGGCATCCCCCCAGCGGCAGGCGGCCCTGACGGCTCTGCTGGGCGACGAGACGGCCCGGCAGCTGACGGCGCTGGAGCAGGAGGTCTGGTTCAGCGACCACCCCATCGAGGAGCCCCAACGCCAACAGGCGCAGAAGCTGCTGGAGGGGACGGAGCGTCTGTGGCGGGAGCGTGTCCCGGCGGCCAGACGCTGGAAACAGAGATTCCTCACCTGTCAGGTGATTTGAATCATAAAAGAACAGAAAGGAGTATGAAAGATGAAAGAGAAGACACATCTCGGAAACCGCCTTCTGTCGGTTCTGCTGACGTTCCTGATGCTGCTGTCGCTGCTGCCTTCGGCGGCGCTGGCGGCGGACACCCAGCAGATCGCCCTGATGGCGGTGACGCAGAACGGATTCCTCATCGAACCGGAGTATGTCACCTATCACTCCGGCGACACGGTGAAGGATGTGCTGAAAAAAAGCAGCCACACCTTCAGCGGCATCGACAGCGGATACATTACCGCTGTCGATGGCACCACCGACAACTTCAGCATCCATTACGACGAGGATGGATACAAGCTGGATCAGTCGGCAGATGGCCTGACGGCAATCTGGTTCACCACCAACTCGAGCCAGAGCCATGGAGCAAACCTCCAGAAGCTGGCGGCCAACATGGCGGTCTACAACACCGCTACCAACGGCCTGAGGGATTACAAGGCCGCTCAGGAGGCCTATGATGCCGCCGTGAAGGGCTTCTATGCCGCCACGGACACCACGGCCAAGACCCTGAACGATGCGCTGTTCAGCGCCATCGACAAGCACGCCAAGTTCCTGGAGGGCAAGACCACACCGCTGACCATCAGCGCCACCATGGGCGGCGAGGCCATCACCCCCGGCGAAGCCGTGTTCACCAGTGAGTTCGGCACCGTTGTCACGGTGAAGAACACCAACACCGTGGACCTGATCCCCGCCACCTATACCTTCGACCTGTCCGACGGCGAGTTCCGCCATGTCCGTGGCACGCTGGAGGTGAAGGAGGGTACCACCCTCACCGCCCAGCTGCCTGCCGGCCAGTGGATCAAGTCCGTAGGCATTGGTATCGACAATTACTGGAAAACCTACGGCGAGATGCCCAAGCAGGACGTTACCGCCGCCGAGGGAACCTACCTGATCCCGGACCATGCGTACAACTCGCTCTATCCCTATTTTGAGCCGGGTGACGGCGTGGATACCACCAACATCCGTGTCTACAAGGCGGGCGACCCCAACGGCAACAAGGCCAGCAGCTGGAAGAGCAAGGTAACTGCCCTGACGGATAGTGTCGAGTCCAACAGCCTGAAAAATGCGGACGTGGTGTGCGAGGCCCGTCTGAAGGGCGGTACCTATGAGCAGTATCAGACCTACACGCTCCACCTGATCCGCACTCCCAGCCTCAGCGGTCTGGCGGCTGCGGACTCCGTGTCCGGCCTGACCCTGAGTCCTGCCTACGCCAACACCACGGATACCTACAACGTGGCCACGTCGCAGGATCAGGTGAAGATCACCCCCACGGCTCTGTGCAGCGGCGCTGCCATCACCGTGGCCGGGAAGTCCACCCAGAGTGGTTCCCCCGTGACGGTGAACCTGGCGGACTGCAAGCAGGATTCCGGCAAGAAATACCTGATCCCCGTGGTGCTGACGGCCAACGGCCAGAGCGTCACCTATACGGTGAAGGTGCAGAAGCGGGCCTCCACCCCGGTGATCCTGAACCACGAGGAGGGGCTGGACGTGAAGGTGTATAGCCAGACCGGCGACTACATCGCCCCCACCTCCTCCACCGGCACGGCGGACACCTATATGCTGACGCTGGGCTGCGGGTATACCTATCTGGCCACCAAGGATGTGTATTACCACGCCGAGCATGCTTTCCCGGCGCAGCCCGGTATGACGCTGACGGTACCCACCCCTGTCACCGATGATTGGCTGACGGGTCTGAGCGCCAGAACCGGCAACAATGCACCGTTGTGTGATATGTCCCCGACGTTTACGGAGGGTACCCATGAGTACACCTTTACGGTGGAATCCAACTCTTCCAGCTTCCAGCTCCAGCGTGTCAGAGCGGATAGTTCTTACAAAACTACGCTCTATGCAGCGTATCACCGCAATACTGCTTGGCCCGACCGGACGATGGAGAAAACACTGACCGCCTCCGATACCAGCTATACACCCATCCCCAGCTTCATGGCCGTGGGCGGCTATGGCAACACTGCCCGCCTGAAGGTAGCCCAGTCCAAAACGGTCAACGGCGCTACCCTGTATCAGGACTACTTCATCAACGTCAACCGCACCATGACGCTGGAGTCCCTGTCCGCCAAGGACCAGAACGACGTTGTGGTTCCCCTGAATCAGGGCGGCGACACCACCAAGGCCACCTTTACCAAGCTGGTGTATGACTACACCGCCGATGTCAGCGAAAAAGCCTCTGAGCTGCGCCTGACCCTGCGGCCCCTGTCCTCCTACCGGATGGATGCAGATATGACCGTAACGGTGGCCTGCGGCGACTGGAGCCGGAGCATCACCTATGATAAGGACCAGAAGCCTTCTGACCGCCAGACCGTGGCGGTCCCCCTGAAGGCGGGTTCTGCGGCGGCGGAGACCATCACGGTTACCGTCTCCCACAAGGAGACCGGCAGCATCGCCGGGACCTATACCATCAAGGTCAATAAGCAGGCCCCCATCGAGACCACCATCACCACGACCCCCGGTGATGCCACGGTGTTCCTCACCAGCGACGTCACCGGCGACCGCATCCTGCCGGGTGACAAGGGCATCTATACCCTCGACAGCGGCAGCAGCTACACCGTAGTGGTGACCCGCTACGGCTATGTGGGCCAGAAAAAGACCTTCACCGCCGGCGAGGCCAACAAGACCGTCCAGATCAAGCTGGAGAAGGCCCCCGACAGCACCCTGAAGGATATCGAACTGCCCACCGACTGGCCCCTGTTCCGCAAGAACGATGAAAACAACGGCGTGGTGGATGTGCGCACCCCCATCACCGCTGAGGACACCGTTCTGATGTGGGCCAACAAGCTGGGCGAGGGCTACAGCGGCGGCGCTGTGGGCAGCCCCATCATCGTGGGCGGCTACCTCTATACCTATTCCGGTACCACCATCATGAAGGTGGATAAGGAGACCGGCCTGGTCCTCAAGACCGGCACCATGGTAGGCGGCTCCGCCTTCGCCATCAACTGCGCCACCTATGCCGAGGGCATGATCTTTATCGGTCTTGCCAATGGCCGGGTGCAGGCCTTCAACGCCGAGACGCTGGAGTCCCTTTGGGTCTATCGGGATGCGCTGGGCGGCCAGCCCAACTGCCCCATCGCCTATGCAGACGGCTATATCTACACGGGCTTCTGGAACCAAGAGACCAAGCAGGCCAACTTCGCCTGCCTCTCTGTCACCGATGAGGATGCCACCAAGACCAACGAGGCCAAGCTCCCCACCTGGACCTATACCCACAACGGCTTCTATTGGGCCGGTGCTTACGTCAACAGCGACTTCGTGCTGGTGACCACCGATGACGGTGCGGAAGGGTATGTCACGGGCCGTGGTTCTATCCTGTCCCTGAACCCCAAGACCGGCAAGCTCATTGACAGCCTGCAGGCCACCAACGTGGGCGACCTCCGCAGCAGCGTCTGCTACGATGAGGAGACCGAGGCCTACTACTTCACCTCCAAGGGCGGCGACCTGTATCAGGTGAAGGTCAACGCCGACGGCACTTTTACCAAGGGCTCTCTGCGTCGCCTGCATCTGGATAATGGCGCCGACAGTGCCTCTGCGCCTCCCATGAGTACCTCCACCCCCGTGATCGCCAACGGCCGTGCTTACATCGGCGTGTCCGGTACCAGCCAGTTCACTGCCTATTCCGGCCACAACATCACGGTGGTGGACCTGTCCACCTTCTCCATCGCCTACTCCGTGCCCACCATGGGCTATCCTCAGACCAGCGGTCTGCTGACCACGGCCTATCAGAACGAGGACGGCTATAACTACATCTACTTCATCGACAACTTCACCCCCGGTAAGCTGCGGGTCATCCGGGATATGCCCGGCATGACGGAGGTGGATCCCGACTACACCACCATGGAGACCTACAGTAAAAACGGCGAGGAGCACACCATCGAGATGGCCTATGTGCTCTTTACCCCCGACGGTGCGCAGGCGCAGTACGCCATCTGCAGCCCCATTGTGGACGAAGAGGGCAACATCTACTTCAAGAACGACTCCGCCCAGCTGATGCGGCTGAGCAGCCGTATCACGGAGCTGGAGGTCACCCAGCAGCCGGACCGCACCACCTACAGCAAGGACGATACCTTTGATGCCACGGGCCTGAAGGTCACCGCCCATTATGCCAACGGTGCCACCAAGGACGTGTCCGACTACCTCAAATACACCACCGATCCCCTGAGGCTGGATGATACCGAGATCACCATCGGCATCAACCTGGAGCAGCTGGTGAAGGACAAGCTGGAGAACCTGCCCGAAAATCTGAAGAATCAGACCGCCAAGTGGCAGCAGTATCAGGATAAGGACGGCAAGGCCGGCGTGGAGTGGGAGATCCCCACCACCAGCGTGACCATCACCGTGGAGGAGAGCCATAACTATGGCGAGCCCACCTGGAGCTGGAACAATGACTTCACCGCCTCCGCCGTCTTTACCTGCACGGATGACGACGGCCATACCCAGACGGTGCCTGCCACCGTCAACGACGAAGTGACCACCGAGCCCACCTGTGATAAGGAGGGCCTGCGTACCTATACCGCTAAGGTCACCTTTGAGGGCAAGGACTACATCGACACCAAGACGGTGCCTATCCCCGCCAAGGGCCACACCCTGACCGCCGTGGCAGAGGTGCCTGCCACCTGCGAGACCGCCGGTGTGAAGGCCCACTGGAAGTGCGACGTCTGCGGCAAGCTGTTCAGCGATGCCGAGGGCAAGACCGAGACGACGCTGGAGAAGCTGACCATCCCCGCCACCGGTCATGCCTATGGCACCCCGGTGTGGAAGTGGAACGATGATTTCAAGGCCACTGCCACCTTCACCTGCACCAACGATACCACCCATGTGAAAAACGTCACGGCAGAGGTGACCAGCGCTGTCACCACGCCCGCCGCTTGCGAGACCACCGGCGTCCGCACCTATACCGCTAAGGTCACCTTCGAGGGCAAGGAGTATACCGATACCAAGACGGAGGTCATCCCCGCCACCGGCCACGCCTACGGTGAGCCTGTGTGGAAGTGGACGGATGGTTTTGAGGCCACTGCCACCTTCACCTGCGCCAACAACGCCGCTCATGTGAAGAACGTGACGGCTACCGTCACCAACGCCGTGACCACCGAGGCCACCTGCGAGTCGACCGGCACCCGCACCTATACCGCTAAGGTCACCTTCGAGGGCAAGGAGTATACCTCCAGCAAGACCGAGACCATTGCGGCCACCGGCCATGCCTATGGCGCCCCGGTGTGGAAGTGGAACGATGATTTCAAGGCCACTGCCACCTTCACCTGCACCAACGACGCCACCCATGTGGAAAACGTCACGGCAGAGGTGACCAGCGCTGTCACCACACCCGCCGCTTGCGAGACCACCGGCGTCCGCACCTATACCGCTAAGGTCACCTTCGAGGATAAGGAGTATACCTCCACCAAGACCGAGGTCATTCCCGCCACCGGTCATACCCTGACCGCCGTGGCAGAGGTGCCTGCCACCTGCGAGACCGCCGGCACCTCCGCTCACTGGAAGTGCGACGTCTGCGGCAAGCTGTTCAGCGATGCCGAGGGCAAGACCGAGACAACGCTGGAGAAGCTGACCATCCCCGCTACCGGTCATGCCTATGGCGCCCCGGTGTGGAAGTGGAACGATGATTTCACCGCTTCTGCCACTTTTACTTGCGGCAATGATGATTCCCATGTGAAGAAGGTCGATGCCACTGTGACCAGCGAGGTTACGGAGGGCAGCTGCGAGGTTGGCGGCACCCGCACCTACACCGCCAAGGTCACCTTCGAGGGCAAGGAGTACACCGACACCAAGACGGAGCCTGTCCCCGCCAAGGGTCACACCCTGACTGCCGTGGAGGCAGTGCCTGCCACCTGCGAGACCGCCGGTGTGAAGGCCCACTGGAAGTGTGAGGTCTGCGGCAAGCTGTTCAGCGATGCTGAGGGCAAGACCGAGACGACGCTGGAGAAGCTGGCCATCCCTGCTACCGGTCATACCTATGGCGCCCCGGTGTGGAAGTGGAACGATGATTTCAAGGCCACTGCCACCTTCACCTGCGCCAACGATACCACCCATGTGAAAAACGTCACAGCAGAGGTGACCAGCGCTGTCACCACGCCCGCCGCTTGCGAGACGACCGGCGTTCGCACCTACACCGCCAAGGTCACCTTCGAGGGTGAGGAGTATACCGATACCAAGACCGAGGTCATCCCCGCTACCGGCCACGCCTACGGTGAGCCGGTGTGGAAGTGGAACGATGATTTCACCGCTTCTGCCACCTTTACTTGCGGCAATGATGCTTCCCATGTGAAGACGGTGAACGCTGCTGTTACCAACGAGGTGACCACTGCGGCCACCTGCGAGGCCGACGGCGTTCGCACCTACACCGCCAAGGTCACCTTTGAGGGCAAGGAGTACACCGATACCAAGACGGAGCCTGTCCCCGCCAAGGGTCACCAGCTGACCGCCGTGGAGGCAGTGCCTGCCACCTGCGAGACCGCCGGCACCTCCGCTCACTGGAAGTGTGAGGTCTGCGGCAAGCTGTTCAGCGATGCCGATGGCAAGACCGAGACAACGCTGGAGAAGCTGGCTATCCCCGCCACGGGTCATACCTATGGCGCCCCGGTGTGGAAGTGGAACGATGATTTCACCGCTTCTGCCACCTTTACTTGCGGCAATGATGATTCCCATGTGGAGACGGTGAACGCTGCTGTTACCAACGAGGTGACCACCGAGGCCACCTGCGAGGCCGACGGCGTGCGGACCTACACCGCCAAGGTCACCTTTGAGGGCAAGGAGTACACCGATACCAAGACGGAGGTCATCCCCGCCACCAGTCACGACACGGAGCTGGTGGGTGCCAAGGATGCCACCTGCACCGAGGACGGCTACACCGGCGACGAGGTCTGCAAGGTCTGCGGCGTCACGGTGAAGCAGGGCGAGGTGATTCCCGCTCTGGGCCACGACTACAAGGATGGCAAGTGCAGCCGCTGCGGCGCTGAGGAGCCTACCACTCCTGTGGAGCCCGGCAAGCCCCAGCAGCCGGAGAAGCCCACCACGCCGGATACCCCCGCCACCGGCGACAGCAGCAACATGACCGCCCTGTGGGTGGTGCTGGCTGTGGCTGGTCTGGGTATCATCGCCCTGGTGGTGCTGCTTGTCACCAAGCGCAAGAACAAAAAGGACTAAATCGGCCTGTTCCAACGAAAAAAGGCGCTCCGACAGTTGCCGGAGCGCCTTTTTCTCTGAACTTTCCGCAGCATCTTTTTACGGCCGGGGCTTTTCACCACCTGCTGGATGTGCTATACTGAATCCATTAACCTGTGCATCAAGGAGCCGCTTATGAAACGTGTCGCCAGTATTCAGGATATTTCGTGTCTGGGCCGCTGCTCGCTGACGGTGGCGCTGCCTGTGATCTCCGCCATGGAGGTGGAGTGCGCCATTCTGCCCACCGCCGTACTCAGCGCCCACACCATGTTCCCGGACATCCTCTGCCGGGACCTGACGGCGGATATCCTGCCCATCGCCCGATACTGGCAGAGCCAGCAGGTGCGGCTGGACGCCGTCTACACCGGCTATCTGGCCTCTCCCCGACAGGTGGAGGATGTCTGCCAGGCGTTGGAGGTGCTGGCGGGGCCGGATACCCTACGCTTCGTGGACCCGGCCATGGCCGATGGGGGAGCGCTCTACACGGGCTTTGACGAGGATTTTCCCCGCCACATGGCCCGCTTGGTGGCGCAGGCGGACGTGGTGACACCCAATCTCACAGAGGCCTGCCTGCTGACGGGGACCCCCTACCGGGAGGACTACGACTTGCCTCAACTGCGGGATATCCTGCGGAAGCTGGCGGAGCTGGGTCCCCGTCACGTGGTGCTGACCGGCGTCCCCTATGGCCCGGATAAGTTGGGCGTGCTGGCCTATACCCCGGCGGAGGATCGCTTCTTTGAATACGGCAGCCGCCGCATTGACGCCCATTTCCCCGGCACGGGGGATCTCTTCTCCTCCGCCTGCGTAGGTGCTCTGATGCGGGGCAAGCCGCTGGAGGAGGCCCTGCGTTTGGCGGTGGATTTCACGCTGCTGTGCATCCAAGTCACCTGCCGGGATGAAAGCGCCCCGTGGTACGGGGTGGAGTTTGAAAAAGCACTGCGGTATCTCCCAGAGCTGCTGGAGCGATAAAAACAGGAGGGAAAAGCCATGTTTCGAGACATCCGGAAGAAGAAAAATCAGATCAGCACGGAGGCAGCGGAGCAGCTTCTGATTCAGGCCCGCCGGGGCGTTCTGGCCGTAAACGGCCGGGAGGGCTACCCCTACGCCATCCCCATCAACTACTATTACGACCGGGAGGCGCAGAAAATTTACTTCCACGGCGCCCGTGCCGGCCACAAGGCGGAGGCCATCCGGGCCTGCGATAAGGTGTGCTTCACCGTCTACGGCAGTGAGACGATCCGGGAGGAGGCGTGGGCGCCGTACCTCCGGAGCGTCGTGGTGTTCGGCCGGTGTCGCCTGCTGGAGCAGAGCCTGGAGACTATGGCGCTGCTAAAGCGCTTCGCCATGAAGTATTACCCGGAGGAGCAGTTGGCGGACGAGGAGATCCGGCAGGATGGCGCTGCCGCCCAGCTCTTCGAGATCGAGATCCACCACCTCAGCGGAAAAGAAGTGCAGGAGAAGTAAGCATATCCTCCCCGGTATGCAGCTGCCGGAACCGCAAAAGAAAAACAGCACCCGCAGGCCCAATGGGTCTGCGGGTGCTGTTGGTGCCGGTGACCGGACTCGAACCGGTACGCTGTCGCCAGCGGTGGATTTTGAGTTATTTGCTTCACAGGGAATACAAACGAACTCAACCCCTTATGGAGGTCGCTAACGGACACCAAAAGCGTTGCAAACACTACTACTTTTGAAACTGGTGTGTAAAAAAGCTCCGTTTCGTCTGCCATTTCCGTACTTTTCAATTTTGACGGAAATTTTGGATTTTGGAGGGACATCGGAGGGATGTAACCCCAAAAGGGAGCACAACAACACACGCAATAGATTCATAAATCACAAACGATATTATAGCGTATTCCTCTGCCATTGACAACACATTTTCCGAAAAAGAGGTACTGCTATGAAAACACGCGCACATTATGAAAAACTTTTCGCTTCATATCCCGATGTTGTTACTCTGCCCGAATTTCAAACAATGCTGGGTGGTATCGGTGACAGTACAGCCCGAAAAATCATGCGAGCAAATAAGGTCAAACACTTTTACATAAGATGTACCTATCTTATACCCAAAGCCTGTGTGATAGATTATGTATTGAGCGAAGATTATGCCAAATACAGTAAAACACTCAAAGCGAGGGTTTAACCATTAAGCCATTTGCAGAAATGCAGGTGGCTTTTTTCATACCCGTACATAGCCGCCTGCTTCGCCGCAGGCGGCTAAATCTATGTAAAGGAGGAACCCCATATGGCGAATTGCAAAGTGATCGCGGTGACGAACCAAAAGGGAGGCGTGGGTAAAACCACGACCACCGCCAATCTCGGCATCGGACTGGCACAGGAGAACAAGCGGGTCTTGCTGATCGACGCCGATGCGCAAGGCTCCCTGACGCTTTCCCTCGGCTACCCGAAGCCGGATGAGCTGCCCGTGACGCTGGCGGATGTGATGCAGAATGTGATCGACGACACGCCCATGCCGGACAGCTACGGTATTTTGCACCATGGCGAAGGCGTAGACCTGCTCCCTGCGAACATCGACTTGTCGGGCATGGAAATTCGGCTCATCAACGCTATGAGCCGAGAGAGCGTACTGCGGACATATATCAATTCGGTCAAACCCCATTACGACTATATCCTCATTGACTGTATGCCCTCGCTCGGTATGATGCCGATCAACTCACTGGCCGCAGCGGACAGCGTGATCATTCCGTCGCAGCCGTCGTTTCTGTCGGCAAAGGGGCTGGATCTGCTGATGCAGTCCATCGCAAAGGTCAAACGGCAGATCAATCCCAAGCTGAAAATTGACGGCATCCTTTTTACGATGGTGGACAGCCGTACCAACGAGGCGAAGGAGATCATCGCTTCTCTGCGCGCCCACTACGGCGAGAAGATCCGTGTGTTTGGAACGGAAATACCCTTTTCCGTCCGAGCCGCAGAAACCAGCGGCCGGGGCAAGAGCATCTTTGCCCACGACAAGAACGGCAAGGTCGCCGCCGCATACCGTGCGCTGACAAAGGAGGTGTTGGAGATTGAGCGTAAAAACGAGAGATTTAGGGATGACGCCGCTCGATGACCTGTTCTCCACCGATGAAAGCCGTGCGGAATCGCAGCTTGAAAAGGTCGTGACGCTGAATCCTGCCGAGATCTCCGACTTCCCGAATCACCCGTTCAAGGTCAAACAGGACGAGGCAATGGCAGAGATGGTCGAGAGCGTCCGAAAATACGGTGTGTTAGTTCCGGCTCTTGTCCGCCCGAAAGCGGACGGCGGCTATG
This sequence comes from Vescimonas coprocola, assembly GCF_018408575.1. Lineage (NCBI taxonomy): Bacteria > Bacillati > Bacillota > Clostridia > Eubacteriales > Oscillospiraceae > Vescimonas > Vescimonas coprocola. The sequence continues at coordinate 1,442,321 of NZ_AP023418.1, read as the reverse complement.
AAATGGTGGCAGGTCACAGGCGCAAGTTTGCGGCAACCTTGGCAGAGCTGCCGGAGATTCCCTGTATCGTCCGTGATCTCACCGATGATGAAGCGACCATTATCATGGTGGACAGCAACCTGCAACGGGAAACGATCCTGCCGTCCGAAAAGGCATTTGCCTATAAAATGAAGCTGGATGCGATGAAACGGCAAGTAGGCAGACCAAGCAAGGAAAATTCTGTCCCAGTGGGACAGAATTTCGATGGTAAAACATCAAGGGAGCTGCTGGCGGCTAAATCGCCGGATAGCAATACCCAAATCCAACGCTATATCCGTCTGACCGAGCTGATCCCCTCCATCCTGCAAATGGTGGACGACGGGAAAATCGCTTTCCGCCCTGCCGTGGAGCTTTCCTACCTTTCTTCAAAGCAGCAGGAAGCCCTGTACAGCACCATGGAATGTGAGGACTGCACGCCGTCTTTGGCGCAGGCCATCAAAATGAAGGAGTTTAGCAAGGACGGCAAGCTGACCGAGGAAGTCATCCTCTCCATCATGCAGGAGGAAAAGCCGAATCAGAAAGAGCAGTTCAAAATGTCGAAAGAGCGTATCAGCAAATATTTTGCGCCGGGGACGCCCGCACAGAAAATCGAAGATACCATTATTAAGGCTTTGGAGCTATACCGCAAACGGCAGCGTGATCGTGAAGCCGAAAGGTAGAATTTCACTACCAAGGGACAGCCATACCCATTTCCGATGAGTGTACGGCGGTGTTTGCTTGTTCCCCCTCTCCACACCTCTCCCCCTCAAAAACTACCTGTACTTCCCGAAAAAGAGAAATTACAAGAGGCGGCAGTTCTTGCAGCTTTGCCATTTTCGGCGGCAGACCGTACAATGAAACGGCAAAGGAGGTTTGCGAACATGAGAAAAACGTGGATGATTGCCGCTTTCGCGATGCTGGCTCTTTCTGTTTCGGGCTGTGCAAATGCAGAGCATTCCGAGGGGACGCCATCTTCGGAGAAAACGGTCATGACCGAGCCTGTGCAAAGCATTGTGCCGCAGGCGCGCACAACCGTTTCTGTTTCGGAAAGTACAGAAATTTCCGCAGAGAGCACCGCAGAACCCGAAACGGCGGAAATGCCGTCGGTGGCTTCAACATCTGCCGCAGACAGAACACCGCTGCCGATAGAGAGCAGCACCATAGAGCCTGCGCCGCCGAAAGCATCCGAGCCGCCACCGGCAGCACCCACCGATCCGCCGATGCAGGAAACCGAACCGCCTGCCGCAGAAGAACCTGCCGAGCCGAAGTTTGATATTCAGACTTGGATCGACTACACCAAAGCCTATGCCGAAAGCGTGGGACTGCGGCCGGAAAGCACGGCGGTCGATTGCTGGGATACACCTATTGATGCAGATGCGGACTGTATCTATCTTGAACGGGATATTTGTTCCCGTCTGAATCGCTATGCCGCAGATGAAACCATCACGGATATTTGGGTATGGTGCGAAGCAGTCAGCACCAACAGCCATCTGCTCTATATCGGGTACGCGTAATTTCACACACAGAAGGAAGCATCGCAGTAATGCGGTGCTTTTTTCATGTCAACAAGGAGGTAAACAAATGAAAAAGTTTTATCGCAGGAGCATTTCGGGGCTTTTGGCTCTATTGATCTGCTTCACTACTATTCTTGGAAGCAGTGTGACTGCCCTTGCCACATCGGTTCCGGCGGAAACGGCAAAGTCCTATTCTGTGGCATTTCCCAGAAACGGAGATGCAAATCTGGATACCAGCGGCACATGGGGACATGATGAACTTCATTATATGAACGGCTGGACATCCGGCGAAAAAACATGGATGACAACACTGCACACTATTGGGGACTTTAACGGCCCGGCCTGTTATTGCATTGAACCGGGCGTACCCCGTCTGCTGGAAAGAACTTACACCCGCTATGGCGAAGATTATTGGAAGGACTACCCATCCGAGTGCAACAGTACCATTGATGCCGATACGATCAAGACGCTGCTGGGACGGATCATGCAGTACGGTTATCAGGGCAATCTGTCTCTCGGCTGGCGTTCACAGAATAATGCAGATGCCGACAAGTTGGCGCACATGATGGCAACACAGGTTTTGGTATGGGAAACCGTTGTCGGTGAGCGTGATGCAAACTTTAACCATGTTGACCCCGGCAGAGCTGATGCCGTGAAATCCGTTTATCGGACAAGCCATCCGCTGTACAGCCGTTTTTCTGCTTATTATGACAGTATGGAAGCCAGTGTGAAAAAACACACCATCCTTCCAAGCTTTATGGCCCGAAGCACAGGCAAGGCTCAGACCGTTGAGATGAATTGGGACGGTAGCCGTTATACGACCACTCTGACCGACACCAACGGTGTGCTGAGTGATTATACCTTTTCCTCAGAGCAGACCGGAATCGATTTTACGACCCGTGGTAATACACTGACGATCACCGCCGAAGCGGCACCTACAAAGCCCTTGATAATCTCGGCTACCAAAACCAATATTCGCAAAGGCGTTGTGGTGTGGAGTGACGGCCATTACGGCCCCGACGGAACAATGCAGGATGTGGTCACTTACAGCGCCACGATCAGCGATCCCGTCAAAGCCTATCTTAACCTGAAAGTGTCCTACGGCAGCACCAAGATCATCAAGACAAGTGAGGACGGCAAGGTCGAGGGCATTTCCTTTACAATCACCGGCAATGGCGTGAACAAGACCGTTACGACGGGTGCGGGCGGTGTCATTCAGATCGACAACCTTGCCCCCGGCGTTTACACCGTCACCGAGCAGAGCTGCGACAAATACGAGCCGCAGGAGGTGCGCCGTGTCACTGTCGTCAGCGGTCAGGTGGCAACGGTCAATTTCAATAATACCTTGAAGCGCGGAACCCTCATTGTGACCAAGACCTCCGAGGACGGCTTGAACGAGGGCGTGAAATTCCACCTCTACGGCACTTCACTTTCGGGGCTTGCGGTGGATGAATACGCCGTGACCGACAGCACGGGCAAAGCCGTATTTTCCGATGTGCTGATCGGCACGGGCTATACGCTGGAGGAAGTCGATACGGCGATCCGCTATGTCGTCCCCGCAAATCAGACGGCGGCGGTGGAATGGAACACCGTCACAAACAAGAGCTTTACGAACATTCTGAAAAAGTGGAATGTGACCGTCACCAAGAGCGACGCCGAAACGGGTCTGCCGCAGGGCGATGCCACCCTTGCCGGTGCCGTCTACGGCATCTATAAGGGCGACCAGCTTGTGGACGCCTACACTACGGATGCCAACGGGCAGTTCACCACGAAATACTATGTCTGCGGCGACGACTGGACCATCCGTGAGATCACGCCCTCCGAGGGCTATCTGCTGGACAGCGCCGTTTATCCCATCGGCGCAGAGGCAAAGAACTACACCATGGAATACAACACCACGGCAAACGATGTGACCGAGCAGATCATCAAGGGCAGAATCGCCATCATCAAGCACACCGACGACGGCGAAACCCAGCTTGAAACGCCGGAGGCCGGAGCGGAGTTTGCGGTTTTCCTGAAAACCGCAGGCTCTTATGACAGCGCTAAGGCATCCGAGCGTGACTATCTGATCTGCGATGAAAACGGCTATGCGGTCACAAAAGATCTGCCCTACGGCATCTATACGGTGCATCAGACCAAGGGCTGGGACGGCCGTGAGCTGCTTGCCGATTTCGATGTGTATATCGCCAAGGACGGGCAGACCTATCGCTACCTTGCCAACAACCGCAATTTTGAGAGTTACATCAAGATCGTCAAGGTGGATGCCGAAACGGGCAAGGTCATTCCGCTGGCAGGCGCAGGCTTCCGGCTCTACCGCCCGGACAGGTCGCTCATTACGCAGACTTTCACCTATCCCGAAGTCACCACCATTGACACCTTTTATACGAACAGCGACGGCTATCTCATTACACCCGAAAAGCTGGAATATGGCACGGGCTATTCGCTGGTGGAGGTTTCCGCCCCCTGCGGCTACACGCTGAACAGTGAGCCAATCTATTTTGATGTGACCGCCGACAACGCCACGGAGGAAAACACCGTTACGGTGGTCGAGGTCACGAAGCCAAACACGGCGCAAAAAGGCGTGATCCGAATCAACAAGAGCGGAGAGGCCTTTTCTTCCGTCACCGAGGCGGACGGCATCTATCAGCCGGTGTTTGCGGTCAAGGGGCTTGAGGGTGCAGTCTATGAGATCACCGCTGCCGAGGACATCATCACGCCGGACGGCACGCTCCGCTATGCGGCCGGAGCGGTCGTCGATACCGTGACCACCGACGAAACGGGGCTTGCCGAAAGTAAGCCGCTGTATCTCGGCAAATACGAGGTCAAGGAAATCACTGCACCCACCGGCTATGTGCTGAACACCGAAATCCACACGGCAGAGCTTGTCTACGCCGGGCAGGAGGTCGAGATCACCGAAACCGCTGCCGACTTCTGCAACGAGCGCCAGAAAGCCGCCGTTTCTCTGGATAAGGTCTTGGAGCAGGACGAGCGCTTCGGCATCGGCAAAAACGGTGAGCTTTCCGCCGTGACCTTTGGGCTGTTCGCCGCCGAGGAGCTGACCGCCGCTGACGGCAGCATCATTCCTGCCGACGGTCTGCTGGAGATCGTGTCGATGGACGAAAACGGTCACGCTGTCTGCAAGACCGATCTGCCGTTTGGCAGCTATTATCTCAAAGAGTTGTCCACGGACGGACACTATATCCTCTCCGATGAAAAGTACCCCATCGTGTTTGAGTACGCCGGGCAGGACACGGCACTGGTGGAAATCAAGGCAAACGGCGGCGCACCCATCGAAAACAAACTGCTCTACGGCGAGATCCGCGGGCTGAAAAAGAACGAGGGCGGCAGCGGCCTTGCCGGTGCGCTGATCGGGCTGTTCCGTGCGGACTGCACCGAGTTTACGACGGAAAACGCCATTTTGACTGCCACCTCTGCCGAGGACGGCAGTTTTTCTTTTACCCGTGTACCTTATGGCAACTGGATCGTGCGGGAGATCGAAGCCCCGACCGGCTTTGTGCTGTCGGAGAAAGCCTATCCCGTGACCGTCGATGCGGACTGTGCGGTGATCGAGGTGGAGATTGAAAACACCTGCATCCGTGGCACGGTACAGCTCACTAAAACCGACCGGGACTATCCCGACAACAAGCTGACGGGTGCGGAGTTCACCGTTTACCGTGACAGCAATGACAATAAGGAGCTGGATGCCGACGATGAACGGCTTGGCACACTCACCGAAACCGGCATCGGCGTTTATGAAATGTCCGATCTGCTCTACGGTGGCTATTTCGTCAAGGAAACGAAAGCGCCGGCGGGCTTCTATCTGGACGATAACGCCTACTATTTTGAGATCGTCGAGGACGGAAAGACCGTGACGGTGGAGAACGAGGCCGGAAAGGGCTTTGTCAATGCGCCGCAGGTCGGCTCTCTGAAAATCATCAAAACTTCCTCAGACGGCAAAATTGAGGGCTTCTCGTTCCGAGTCACCGGACCGAACGGCTATGTCGGCGTATTCACCACCGACAAAAACGGCGAGATCATCATTGAAAATCTCCGCATCGGTGAATATGTGGTGTCCGAGGTGTCGGACGGCGCATCTTCCGCCTATGTGCTGCCCGCTGACAAGACGGCATCCGTATTTGAAGGTGCGGTGACGCAAGTGGAGATGCACAATGAACTTCGTGACACGCCGAAAACCGGGGATGACAGCAACCCCGCCCTGTGGCTTGCCCTGCTCGGCATTTCCGCTGCGGGCGCTGCTGTGCTGGGCGTAGTCGGATTCAGAAAACGCAGAAAGGAGGGTGCAGAGTAATGGAACTGAAAACCATTCTGGCGATCGGGCTGGTCGTATTCATCGTCGGCGCTTTGATCTTCCTGAAGATCAGAGCCAAGAAGAAGTGAGCCTTGGGGCAGCGGCTTTCGCTGCCCCTTTTACATATCCCGAAAACAAAAAAGGAGGCAAAATTATGGTTCATTTCTTTGATTCGGACATAGCAAAAAAATACGGAGTCAATGCGGCGGTGCTGGCCTGCTTCCTTTGGGATTGTATCGAGCAGAAAAGCACCGAGTCGCCGCAGCTCCACGAGGGTAAGGCCTGGGTGCGGTGTTCGGTGCAGATGATGACGGGATTCTTTCCGTTTCTGTCCTATGACGAGATCCACTACGCCCTGAAACGGCTGGTCAAAGGGCGGGTTCTCACCAAAGGACGGTTCAACGAAAGCCGTTTTGACCGCACGAACTGGTACGCCTTTACCGAGTTCGGACAATTTCTGATGACGGAAAGCGAGGGACGGACGCAATGAAGGACGGCAGACACATCATTTGGAGCAACGACATTGACTACGACGACTGGCGGGAGGACTTGGAGGAGCAGTACCCCGACCTCACCGAAGCCGAGCGCATGGAGCTAATGTATGAGTTGAACGGCGACTATCTGGATGACGAGCGCTCCAATCTGGACATTCAGCTCTCCCGTCCCATTCTCGTTGTCGGTGATCTGGGGCTTTGGAACGGCCGTCGCATGGGGTATAAGGAGATTCCGAGCGGCAATATCCGGGACTGCCTTTACAACGAACGGGACATAGATTACAGCACTTGGTATGTGGATAAAAACGGCGACTTCCGCTGTGACGCCATCCATCACGACGGCACGAACCATTACCTCTACCGTGCCTATAAGGATGGCGTGAGCGACACGCAGATCGAGAATCTGAAAGAAAAAATCTACCGGGGCATTGCCACCCGTGCGGACATTACAAGAGTGACCCGCAGGCTGGGCGACGAGATCGCCCATGTTTACGGCTTTCTCATTCCCCGCAGGCAGGCGCCGGTACAGGAGCGATAACGGAGGCAAACGATCATGATGAATATAGCAGATACAAGGGACTGTGCCTTTGAAGCCTTTGTTACCAACCTCGGCAAATACAACGAGGGCTGTTTGGTGGGCGAATGGGTCAAGTTCCCCGTGACAAATGAAGAAATGCAGGTGGTTTTCCGGCGCATCGGCATCGGCCGCCGCTATGAAGAATGGTTCATCACCGATTACGACTGCCCGGACACGGCCATCGGCAAGGTGCTGGGCGAATACGAAAGCCTGAGCGAGCTGAATTATCTTGCCGGGCAGATCATGGAGATGCGGGAGAGCAGCGAGTTCTGGCAGGCGGTTTTGGACTTGGGCGAGAACACCGGCAGTGTGCAGGAGCTGATCAACCTGACCGAGAACCTGGACTGCTTTGATTACCTGTCCGGCGTGCGGAATGACTACGATCTCGGCTATTACTGGATCGAGGAAAGCGGCTGCTATGACACAAGCAGCCTCGGCGCACTGGCAAACTATATCGACTATGAGAGCTTCGGACGGGATATTCGGTATGAAGAAGGCGGCGTGTTCGGAGATAACGGATATGTGCGGTCAAACGGCGGCCGCTTCGTGGACATCTACGACGGCGACATCGAAAACATCCCAGACGAATACCGGGTCAGTTCACCCGCTCTTCCTGTCCGCTCCGCAGTCACACGGCAGACGGAACAGCCCGAACGATAAAATTTGCACCTTTGATATTGCCTTACGGTTTGGGTATAGTATAATAAAAACGATAAGGAAGTGAGCACCATGAGCGACAGCTATTTTGACCTGCCATCCCGCATCGAGGATGCCTTTGCGGAGATCGACAGTGATATTGTGATGGATTTGCTGAATACCGACGAGGACTACGCCGCGCTTTCCGACCGTATGGACAAGCTGAAAACACAGTACCCCGTCATCGACAAAATGAATGAGGACAGCGGCGAGATCCGCATGACCGCAGAGGAGCATCGGGCGTATGTGGACTATCTGAACCTTGCCCGCCAAATGGAGGACATGGAGCGGCAGCACATTTACTTCTGCGGACATACCGATGCCGTGGCCTACCTCAAAAAAATCAAAGCGATCTGACGCAGACGGCACGGAAACCCCGTGCCGTTTTCTCATATTACTGCCTATTCAGATGTTCTATGTACATATGTTTCCAAGAAGTATATGCAGATAATTCGGATGGCGGCTTGTTTTTCTGCACATAATATGCTATAATTATGTGCAGAAAGGCTGGTGCTGTATGAGAAAATTCGATTACTCCTTTTTGAATAACGGTTTGCTGCCTGCAAACCTTGTGAACCTCACTTCCAATATTGCGGCGCTCAAAACCATGGCAGGCGTGCGCAAGGACGAATACACGCAGATTTTTACGGAGCTGGAAGCTGTCGCAAAGGTGCAGTCCATCAAAAGTTCTAACGCCATTGAGGGCATTGTGACCAGCGACGAGCGTATCGCCGCCATTGTCAATCAGAACAGCGCCCCGCTGAACCACAACGAGGCGGAGATTGCCGGATACAGAGATGCACTGAACGAGATCCACTTGGGATACGAACATATTGACTTCCGGCAGAGCGATATTCTGCGGCTGCACGAAATGATGATGAGCTTTGCAGGCTATGAGTACGGCGGACAGTACAAAATGGACGATAATGTGATTCTGGAAATTGACGCAGACGGAAACCGCCGTGTCCGCTTCCGCCCTACGCCTGCAAGCGAAACCCCGAAAGCAATGGAGCAGTTGGAGCTTGCCTATCTGGACGCCCGAAGCGATGCGAATATCAACCAACTTCTTTTGATCCCCTGTGTGATACTGGACTTTCTCTGCATCCACCCGTTCCGGGACGGCAACGGCAGAATGTCTCGCCTGCTTTCCCTGCTGCTGTTATACAAAAATGGATTTGACGCCGGTAAATATGTGTCCTTTGAGGAGCAGATCAACAATTACAAGGCGTATTATTACGAAGCCCTGCGGCAGTCCTCGGCAGGATGGGAAACGAATGAGAACTCCTATTTCCCCTTTATCGAGAATTTCCTGTCCACCCTTTATATGTGTTATAAGGAGTTGGACAAGCGGTTTGCGGTGGTACACGGCAAGAAGATCACGAAGAAGGCCCGTGTGGAGGCAACAGTCCTGAATAGCCTGACGCCGCTATCCAAAGCCGAGATTTGCAAAATCCTACCCGATGTCAGCCCCACAACCGTCGAAGCCGTCCTCGGCGCAATGGTCAAGACCGGCTCCGTAAAGCGGATCGGTGCAGGACGAACGACACGGTATATTAAGGCATAATACAGGGTGAATATAATGGATGTATTATCTTTTGAGACCGAGGTAAGACAACTGATAGGATTGCAGCAAGAAGGGGAATATTGGGATTTCAAAAAAGAGTGGCATCAAAATAAGGCAGATTTACTACACGATATTATATGTATGGCGAATAATGTTTCTAATCAAGACGGGCTTATTATTATTGGCGTTGATGAAGAAAATGATTATTCTATTTGTGATGTCATAAACGACCCAAACAGAAGAAAAACACAAGATATTGTTTCATTTTTGCGAGAGAAAAAATTTGCTGGAGGTATCCGTCCAACAGCATATGTCCAACCAGTCACTTTGTGGAAAAAGACAATTGATATTATTGTTATTCGTAATGATCGCAATACCCCTTACTATTTAACAGAACAATACCAAGGTGTATTTGCTAATAATATTTACGCTCGGATAATGGATACAAATACTCCGAAAAATGCATCAGCAGATATAAATATCATAGAGAAACTATGGAAAAAACGGTTCGGAATTGATGCGACAGCTCTGGATCGCGCCTTGCTTTTTTTGCAAAAGCCTTACGATTGGGTGGATTCTAATGACGGCAAAAAGTTTTATAAGTATGCTCCTGAATTTACACTCGAAGATATTCAAGCTGAGGATGGTAGAGATGGTTATGAATTTTATCTGTTCAATCAGTGTGATTCTCGTCCTCGGTGGTATGACATAAATATTTACCATCATCAGACTTTATTATATTCTTTGGGTGGCGTGGCTTTGGACGGCGGTAGATGTTTCACTTCGACCCCTCGGACAGACGGACTTTCCCTATATAAGGACAGTTATCATCACTGGGATGTTTCATACAAGTATTTTATAAAAGATTCTATAGAATACACTATTCACCAGTTTTATATTACAGATAATATGGACGAGGAATTAACTGCTCGGCAAAGATTTTTGGAATGCGTACTTATTTTTGAAACTGAATTTGAAAGGACAAAATTCAATGCTTTTGTCATAGGCAATTATGAAAGATACAATATTGACGCATTTAGTGATCGCCTACCCCATTTCCCTGATTTAGAGGGTTATAATATGGACGCATTCAAAAAAGACTACTTACAATCTCAGCTTTTGCAGCAAATGTTAAAGGATTTCAGAAGCTAAAGGAGGCTATGTTTATGAGCGAATCATTTATTCCTGCATCGGAATTTGAAACAGCAAGTAACGCCGTCAGTAATATTTTAGGACAGCCTGTTGAGGAAATAAAAATTACTGACATATTGCCACCGCTTAATGATATAGCTGATTCGAACAAAGTATTTAAGGGAAAACTTTCGGTTCTGTTTGTAGATATGAGGAAATCCACCGATTTGACAGATGAATTGAAATCTAAAAAAATGGTGAAAGTTTATCGCTCATTTATTCGTATCGTTATCCAAGCAATTCGGTATTCGGGCGGATATACACGACAATTTGCCGGTGACGGAATTATGGGCATCTTTCAGAATAGCAATGTGGACGGCCAAAATATTTCTTCATCTTGTAAAGCAATAAAAGCGGCACGATATATCCATACTCTGATTGATTTCTGCTTAAACCCCGCTCTAAAAAAATCTATGGATATTTGTATTGGCTGTGGAGTTGGTATTTGTACAGGGACAATTATGATTACAAAGGTCGGAATGCGCGGAAAAGAGAGTAATAAAACGGCCGAAAATGAAACGGGTATCGTTTGGGTCGGCTCAACAACAAATTACGCCAATCGGTATTGTAGTTTGGCTCACCCTTGCGAAATATTCATAGATGAAAACACATATTCAGAAATTGAAGATTCAGAAATATGGACTAAAACAAGCCGAACAAAGGGTAATAAAGTTTTTGAAGGATATGCAGTCAGCGAACATTACCTGTCACTGCCAGAAGAAATCACAGCAGAAGCAGTTAAGGCAGATACAGAGAATGATTCTGAGGCTTCGTTCATACAAAACATTTTCGCTGAAACGCAGGAAAAGGCTCTTTTGCTTGTTGATGAAATCAGCAAAAAATCCGCAGAGTTAGCGATTGCATTAGAGGAAGCCAAAAAACGAGAAGGTCAAGCAATCGCTCGTGATAATGAGTCGCGTAAGGAAAATATTAGGCTTCAACAATGGCAAAACAAATTAAATTCCAAACAAGCAGATGTTGACCGTCAGGAACAAAAGAATAAAGAGCAGGCTTATTCTATACATAAAAGCATTTTTTCAGAAACATTTTGCAAAAGTGACCTTATAAAGGAATTCGGAAAAGATCATTGGCTTGAATTTATCGGCAAAATGTATGAATTAGGAAAAGAAATTGGCAAGTCACAGCTTGAAGTTAAAATCGATTTAGATTGTTATCTTATAGGAATATATCGTTGCTTCGGCATGTATGAAGAAGCATATGAAATTTTATGTGTTCAAGCTGAACACTCAAGTTGGTTAAACCAATATATCCTTGAGGATGTTGTAAAACAGTCTGGACACTGGTTTAAATTAAAAGGTATTCTTGAAAAACGAGTTTACGAGGGTAAAGATTACCGAGAATGTTTAGATAAATTAAAATCAATGGGATATTAGGAGGGGTATCGTGGAGAGCAAAAGGACGCACGATGAGTTGAAAGAAATTCTTGATAGGAATACGGCATGGATAGAAAACTGTGATTCTAAAACATCTATCATTTTGGGGAGCTTTGGTGTTATAGCGGGAATTTTTCTTGCCACCGACTATGTTTCAAAATTTAAGAGCATATTATGCCATATGGCAAGCCGTGTCAGTTTTTGGACGGTCGTATATATCATTTTCTGCATTTTGTCAATAAGTCTTATACTTACTGGTTGTGTATGTTGGCTTACTGTGTTATTCGCAAGAGTAAATCCTGATAAGTTCTATAATAGAGGCATTAAATCAGATTCACTTATCTTCTTTTCATCAATTGCAAAACACAAATCATTATCATCATATAAGCGGGATTTAGAGAAATGCGGAACAAAACAGATGGACGAAGATTTAATATCTCAAATATATATCTGCTCGATAATTTGCGATAAAAAATTCAAATACTACAAGTTGGGATTGTTTCTTGCTTCAATAGGTTCGATCTTATTTGCAGTATTAATTTTAATTGGTTTATTGATTATATGAAATATACTTTTGGTCGGAGATGGTTGGTTTTGAATTGGAACAATATTTGGGAAAGTACAATTAGTGGCATTTTTGTGGTCATATTTGGTGGCATATCAGCGTGGTTGGCATACATACTCGGTATTCGAGGAAAGGAAAAATCACAAATTGCATCGCGCAGGAAGCAAGAAATATATATTCCTCTTAAATATGAAATGAAGACACTAATGGAAATGAATGATATTTGGAGAGATATTAATATTCCTGAAACCGATAATATACTTGCAAAAAATGATGAACTTGTAGTCAGCGAAGAGCTATATAAAAAATGTCAAAAACTTTCCGATGTTATTGCTCGTTATAAAAGTATAAATATGTACAATGTAGTTGCCGACATTCTATCTGATAGATTCAAGGAAAAATATGCTCAGCTATATGGCTCAATAACGCATATTGAGCACATATGCCAACCTGATTATGAGGATGATTTTGAAGTCGAAGACCCAGAGATAATTGCATTTTATGAAACAATAAGAATAAAAAGCAATATTGACAACCTTATGAAAAACGATGTTGGTTATGAAGAATATTGCCGTCAAGAAAATTATGTAAGTCCATTAGAAGAATATTTCGCAAGAATATGTGCCTCAGTGTTGCCGCACGGAGAAAAAACATATCAAGGCATCCAGCTAATTGATGAGGCTCTTGCACAAAAGAAGAAAACGCCTGCAGAGTACATTGCTTATGATTTCGATTTCTTCACCATCTATAATAAAAATGTTAAAGTACAAGAAAAGGAAATGCTTTTGGATGAAATCAAGGAACTTGCTTTGGATCTATATGAGAATTTAATGATAAAAATCAGAAATATCGGAAATAGGTACGAAAAAGAATAAGCCAATTTTGCATTCACATCTCATACATAGCCGAGAGGTTTTCATGTTGAAAGCCCCTCGGCTATTTTTATGTCAGAACGGAGGTGAAACATATGCCATATATCCCGCCGGAGGTGGTGGCGCAGGCCCGTGAGATGGATCTGCTGACCTATCTGCGGACTTATGAGCCGCAGGAGTTGGTGCATTTCGGAGGCGGCACCTACTGCACCCGTGAGCACGACAGCTTAAAAATCTCTAACGGCAAATGGTGCTGGTTTTCCCGTGGAATCGGCGGCTATTCTGCGCTGGACTATCTCATTAAGGTTAAAGAGATGCCTTTTACGCAGGCAGTCGAAACCATTATGGGGAAACTGTCAGCGACGCCGCCCGCCTTTTCCCCGGCTCCGAAAGTACCGAAAGAAAAGGTGTTGCTTTTGCCGCAGGCCAACCGCAGCGCCACTCATGCCGTCGAATACCTGCACCACAGAGGGATCGACTATGAGTTGATCAATTTCTGCATTAAGACCGGCCGCCTTTATGAAAGCTACCCCTATCACAATGTAGTGTTCGTCGGTATGGATGCAGACGGAAAACCCCGCTATGCAAACCAGCGAGGGATCGGCTCGGACTTTATCGGGGATGCCAACGGCAGCGACAAGCACTATTCCTTTGGGATTCCTGCGGCGGCCACAAGCGATACGCTCCACCTTTTTGAGTCGGCGGTGGATCTACTGTCCTACGGGACGCTGCAAAAGCTGGACGACAAGGGCTGGCGCAGTGAAAACCTGCTCTCCCTCGCCGGGGTCTACAAGCCAAGGGCGAAAATCGAGGAAAGCAGTCTGCCCGCCGCATTGGTGCGGTATCTTGCCGAGCATCCCCATATCCGTCATGTGGTGCTGCGGCTTGACAACGACGCCACGGGACGAATCGCCGCAGAAACCATCAAGACCCTGCTGCCGAGGAAGTATGCGGTCACGGTGGACATCCAGCCGCCCCCGCAGGGCAAGGATTACAACGACTGCCTTTGTATGCGGCTGGGGTTGCCCATCACCAAGCGCAGAGAAAGGAGCAAAGAACGATAAACGATCTAATTTTTCAACGATGAAAGGAGTTTCTGATTATGAACGAGAAAATCAAAGTAATTCTGCTGGAACCGGGCAAGCTCGCCCGTGCTGCCGAGATCAATGCATCCCTTGCTGGGATGCAGAAAACGGTGGGTGGTCTGATCGAACCATATTATCCCTTTGAGGAACAGGTCTGTATCGTCTGCAATGAGGAAAGCAAGATCAACGGAATGCGACCGAACCGCAGTGTGAAGAACGACGACGGCGCGATGGTGGATTTCATCTTCGGCCCCGCCTTTATCTGCGATTGCCGCGGCGAAAATCTGGACAGCCTTTCCGACGAGCAGATCGACCGCTACGGCAAGATGTTTCGCTATCCCGAACACCTTGCAAGGGTGAACGGCACACTGCTCGGCATCCCGTACCGCCCGCAGCCGGAGCAAGAACGCTGATATATTTTCGGTTGGTGGCACGATGTTCGGCCTATGGGACGAACGCTATGCACTGTACCAGCAAGCATCGCCGTTGTGATACCACAACGGCACTTGTCAGGGAAATCCCTGAAACCCTTTTCGTCCCGCCCATGCGGAGGGCGATATTTTTATACCCGGAAGGAGGAAAGCCGGTGAACGAACCCATGACCTTTTTGGACTTTTTCAGCGGTGTCGGCGGTTTCCGTAAGGGCTTTGAGCTTTGCGGTATGGTCTGCAAAGGCCACTGCGAGATCGACAAATTCGCAGACCGCAGCTACCGCGCGATCCACGATGTAAAGGAGGATGAATGGTATGGCGAGGACATCACCAAAACCGAGCCCGCCGACTTGCCGAGAGTCAACCTCTGGGCAGGCGGATTCCCGTGTCAGGACATTTCTGTATCTGGCCGGCAACGAGGGCTTGCAGGCAAGCGAAGCTCTCTCTTTTTTGAAATCATTAGACTCCTCAAAGGCACGCCTGCCGAAGATCGACCCGAATGGCTTGTCCTTGAAAATGTTAAAAATTTGCTCTCCGTTAATCGAGGATGGGACTTTGCGACCGTTCTCCATTCGTTGGCCGAAATCGGCTATCATATCGAATACGGACTGCTTAATTCACGCTTCCACGGCGTTCCGCAAAACCGGGAACGCATCTACCTTGTCGCTTATCGACATTTTAGAGCCGAGGGTGGACGAAAAGTATTTCCTGTCACCGCAGGCGACGGCAAGGCTCTTATACAGTTGATCGGCGGCACGCAGGGCAAGCGTGTTTACGACCCCACGGGTATAAGCTGTACGCTGATGAGCGAAGGCGGCGGCTTTGCTGGCAGGACGGGAATGTATTTTATCGACCTGTGCAAAGGCAATCCGAAGCTGACGGAAAACGCCCGCTGTATCAAAGCAAGATATGACAGCGGAATCGGAAACCGCAGCGCCGATAATTCGGGCGTGCTCTGTATGGGCGCAGATTGTCCCGACCGTACCGAGGAAACGGCGCTGATTCAGCTAAAACGGGACGAGGCGAAAATTTGGGAACAGGATTACACCAAATGCCTGATTGCAGACTACAACAAAATCGGGGTAAGCAACCGGGGCGAAAGCTCCGGCGTTTTTTATGGCTGCCGCGCTGTGCTGACCCCCGGCCGTGAGAATAAGAGGCAGAACGGCCGCCGTTTCAAGGAGTGCGGAGAACCCGCCTTTTGCCTGAATACGCAGGACAAACACGGCGTTTATCTCTGTGCCTGCGATTCCTGCGAACACGCTTTACCCGTTAAACAGGCGGCGAACTTTAATAAAGACAAATCCGAAAACAGGACTGAAATTCCGCTTGGCTGCGGACGAATCCGCAAGCTGACGCCCCGTGAGTGCTGGAGGCTGCAAGGCTTTTCCGATGATATGTTTGATAAAGCGGCTGCCGTCAATTCCGACGCCCAGCTTTACAAGCAGGCAGGAAACGGCGTGACGATTCCCGTTGTGTATGCGGTAGGCAAGCGTATTGTTGAAATTCAAAACGAACTGAATAAGGAGGCGATGAAGATATGAGGAAACGCAATGTTCACATTCAATTCTGGCTCGATAAAAAGGAAGCCGAGGTGTTTCAAAAGAAAGTGAAGCGCAGCGGTCTTTCCCGTGAGGCGTATTTGCGGCACTTGGTAAATGGGCTTGAACCGCAGGACGCCCCGCCGCCCGATTACTACGCCATGATGAGGGAGCTCCACGGGATCGGCAACAACCTGAATCAGATTGCCGTCAAAGCGCACACCCTGAATGTTCTCGATGTGCAGAGGTACGACGAAGCCTGCCGCAAGATTGATACGGCTGTCAAGAAAATCACCGAGGCGGTCATTTTGCCCCGCCCGATGGAATAGCGGTATGGCGACAACTTCAATCTGGCGTGTGAAAGGCTGGCTCGGCAAGGTGGTGATCTATGCGGAGAACCCCGAAAAGACGGCAAACCCGAAATTCTACGCCGACCGGGGACTGACCGGACAGGGCGGGCAGCAGCTTACCGATGTGATCCGCTACGCCGTCAATTCGGAAAAAACGCAGGAAACAGGCAGTGAGGACGACGCACCGCTCCACCGCTTCGTGTCGGGCATCAACTGCTCTCCCGCCACCGCCCGTGACGAAATGCTGGCGGTGAAGAAACGGTTCGGCAAGGAGGACGGCACGGTGGCCTATCACGGCTATCAGTCCTTTGCCCCCGGAGAGGCCACGCCGGAGCTGGCGCATGAGATCGGCGTAAAGCTGGCGACCCGGCTTTGGGGCGACCGCTATCAGGTGATCATCGCCACCCACCTTGACAAAGAAAATCATCTGCACAATCACTTTGTCGTCAACACCGTATCCTTTGCGGACGGCATCAAGTACCACCGCACCAAGAGGGACTATCACGAGATGCAGACGGTTTCCGACGAGCTTTGCCGGGAATACGGACTGTCGGTGATCGAGCATCCGCAGCAAGGTCAAGGCAAGCAATACGGCGAATGGCGTGCCGAGCAGGAACAGCGCCCCACTTGGCGTGGGCTGATCCGCACCGACATTGACGAGGCGATACGGCAGGCCATGACCGAGCGGCAGTTTTTTGATGCCTTGCGGAAAAAGGGCTATACGGTAAAAGTCGGCAAGGATATTTCAGTCAGGCCGCCGGGAAAGGAACGGTTCGTGCGCCTGATGCGCAATTTCGGTGAGGACTACGCTCTGGATAACATTCGCAAGCGCATTTTATCCCAAGGCCGCCCCGAACGAAGAACATCGGAGCAAAAGCCGGAGATCCTGCGGGTCAGGCTGATCGGCAGCTTGAAAACTGCCCGAAAACTGGCCGGCTTTCGGGCGCTGTATGTTCACTACTGCTATCTGCTGGGCATCTTCCCGAAGAACCGTCCGCAGCAAAGCAGAAAACGGATGCACTTTCTCTTGCGGGAGGATCTGTTGAAACTGGACGCCATCACCGCCGAAACAAGGCTGCTCATCGGGCATCGGATCGATACCGCCGAGCAGCTTTTTTGCTACCGTGACGAAGTGAGCGGGAAAAGCGAAGTTCTGACCGAGAAGCGCAAGCAGATCTATAAAGCAAAGCGGACGGCTGCGGTGAAGTCCGATCCTGAAAAGGCAGCGGAGGTCAAGACGCAGATCGCCGCACTTTCTAAAGAGCTTGCCGCACTGCGGAAGGAGGTGGTTTTATGTAACAGCATTGCCGAGCGTTCCGGCGTGATCCAAGAGAAAATCAAAGCTGTCCGTGAGGACGAGCACATCAAAGGAAAGGAGAAAACCAACCATGTACAATTCCGGTGACGCAGCGGAGCAAGTCGTGCGGATCAGCTTGGAGGGTACGGAAGTTGCCCTGAAGCTGACCGGCTCGGCGGCAAAGAATATCGCCGCCATGCTCTACGCTGTCTGGAAAAACCGAGATAAGAACAAGACCAAAGGCCACCAACGGCTCTCTGCCATGCTCAAAAGCGGCAAGGAACTGAAAGTGTTCACCGTCAGCGAGGAGCATCTGAAACAGTTTGCGTTGGAAGCCAAGCGGTACGGCGTTGTCTACTGCGCCCTGCGTGGTAAAGAGCGCTCTGCTGACGGTATGGTAGACATTATGGTGCGTGCCGAGGATGCGTCCAAGATCAACCGCATCGTGGAGCGCTTCAAGCTGGCGACGGTCGATACCGTTTCCATCAAGCGGGACATCGAGCAGACCAAGGCAGACAAAACCGCCCCGTCTGCGCCTGAACAGGAGAAGCCCGACAAGGCGGCGGACGACCGCCTGCTGGATGACCTGATGGGCGCACCCGTTCAAAAGGAGGAACGCGCATCCCCAAACCCTGCGGCGGCAAAGACGGAGAAATCCCGTCCGTCCGCGCCTACCTCCGAGAAGCAAAGCAGAACCGCCGAGGGTACTGCTAAATCTCCCGAAGAACGCCCCTCTGTCCGTGAGGAATTACGGGAAATCCGGGAGAGCAGGCAGAAAGAGGCGGCAGAGCCGAGCATTTCCGAACCCACCCCGGCGAAAGAGCCGAAAAAGCAGCCGGCCACTACCCACAAGCAGCCCTCCCGAAAGAAACCGAAAAAAGTAAAGGAGCGATAACCGATGAGCAATTTTGACGATATTTTTGAATCTGCCCCGCAGACCGACGAATTTGACAAGGAGGCGTGGGCGGCAAAGAAAAAGGCTGAGCGTGACGAGGTTTACGCTCTGGCTGACGCCACCGCCGAGGCCGTCTGCGCAGACGGCGGCAAGTTCCGTGACTATCTGGATGTGCAGGCGGCTTTCCGCAACTACTCTGCCACCAACGCCCTGTTGATCCTTGCCACGAAGCCGGGTGCCCGCAGACTGGGCGATAAAGACTTCTGGCGGGATCAGGGCGTGTATATCAAGAGGCAGGAGTTTAGCCGTCCCATCAAGATCGTCGAATCCAACGGCGAATACACCCGTGATGACGGCAGCATCGGCGTGTCCTACAACATCAAGCGGGTCTATGACATCTCGCAGACCACCGCCCGGACGAGAGCGCCGCAGGCGGCTTCCCATGATGCACGGGCACTGCTGAACGCCCTGATCTACAAGCGCCCTGCGCCGGTGCAGTCTGTGGACGAGCTGCCGAACGGCATGGATGCCGTGTATGACCGTGAACAAAACGCCGTTTTTGTCCGCCGCGGGCTTTCGGCAAACGACCTGTTCTGCGGCCTGTCCAATGCGCTGGCGCAGGCGGAGCTTGCCCGGACCGGCGAAGAATACACCGAGGAAAATGCCGGGTTCAAGGCGCATTGCGTTTCCTATATTCTCGGCAAAGAGTTCGGCGTGGATGTGAACGGTTATGCCTTTGAAGCACCTGCCGATTTTCTGCGCACCGATGACCCGCAGACGATCCGTGCCGAGCTGACCGACATCCGGGACACCGCCTATGACATTTCCGCAAGAATGATGCGGTCGCTAGAACAGAGCAAAACACCCCGCCAAAGTGAACAGGAGCGATGACCATGGGAAAACAGGAAAAGCGGGTATTGACCCTCGACCGCTATGAACACGGCGTTGTGGTCAATGCCCTCAATGAAATGCGGAACGATCTGCTGGAGGAAGAACGCCCCACCGACATTGTTGACGAAGTTCTTTTGAAGGTGATCGATGCCCCCGCAAAGAAGGTAAGGTGCCGAAGCGATGAAGAAAGAGAATAACCCTCTTGTCCTCTGCCTGTTCGGTATTCTCCCCGTGGTGTGGCTGGGGCTGCTGATCGCCCCTGCCGCCCACGGCGGCCTGCCGGAGATCGTCACCCGGTTTCCCGCAGTGATGAACGACCCGTTTCATATCGAGCTTTGCGGGGACAGTCTGAAAACTGTTCTCATTCTGCTCTGTGCCTATGGGCTTACGGTGGGTGTCATTCTGTCGTCCCGCCGCAATTACCGCCGAGGTGAGGAACACGGTTCGGCCAAGTGGGGCTCGGCCCGAACCGTCAACCGAAAATACCGGGCTGCTGCGCCGGAGGAAAACAAGATCTTCACGCAGAATGTCCGTATGGGTCTGGACGGACGGAAACACCGCCGCAATCTCAACACGGTCGTTGTCGGCGGCAGCGGCGCAGGTAAAACGAGATTTTACGCCAAACCGAATCTGTGTCAGGCCAACACGAGCTTTACCGTGCTCGACCCGAAAGGCGAGCTGCTGCGCAGTACGGGGCATCTGCTGCGGCAAAAGGGCTATGAGGTGCGGGTGCTGGATCTTCTGAACATGGAGAAAAGCCACTGCTACAACCCGTTTGTCTACCTGCGGGACGACAACGATGTGCAGCGGCTTGTGACCAATCTGTTCAAAAGCACCACGCCGAAAGGTAGCCAGTCCAACGATCCCTTTTGGGACACGGCCGCATCTATGCTCCTGCTGGCTCTCATTTTCTATCTGAAATACGAAGCACCGCCCGACGAACAGAATTTTCCGATGGTCATAGAGATGCTGCGCGCGGCGGATGTGCGGGAGGACTGCGACGAATACACCTCGCCGCTGGACGAGCTGTTTGAGCGGTTGGAGATGCGGGAGCCCGACCATATCGCCGTGAAGTATTACAAGGACTACCACTCCGGCAGTGCTAAAACGCTGAAATCCATTCAAATCACGCTGGCGGCGAGGCTCGAAAAATTCAACCTGTCCTCGCTGGCGGCATTGACCGCTACGGACGAGCTGGATCTGCCGTCCCTCGGAGAAAAGAAGGTGGCGCTTTTTGCCCTGATCCCCGACAATGACACCAGCTTTAACTTCTTGGTCAGCATTTTGTACACCCAGCTTTTTCAGCAGCTATTCTATCTGGCCGACCACAAATACGGCGGCAGTCTGCCCGTTCCCGTTCATTTCTTAATGGACGAGTTCAGCAATGTCAGCTTGCCGGAGGACTTCTCCAAGATCCTTGCGGTCATGCGTTCCCGCAATGTGTTCGTGTCGATCATTCTGCAAAATGTGGCGGCGCTCAAGGCGCTGTTTGAAAAGGAATGGGAGTCGATACTCGGCAACTGCGATGAGTTTCTTTATCTCGGCGGCAACGAAACTTCGACCCACAAGCTGATCTCGGAATCCTATCTCGGCAAATCCACCATCGACACCAACACCTACGGCAAATCATCCGGGCGCAACGGCAATTACAGCACGAACTATCAGATCAGCGGCAGAGAACTTCTGATGCCGGACGAAGTGCGTATGCTGGACAACCGATATGCTCTTTTGTTTATCCGTGGTGAGCGGCCGGTGATTGACGAGAAATACGACATTCTGAAACACCCGAACATTGCGCTGACCGAGGACGGCGGCGCAGCGCCCTATGAACACGGCGGGACGGAAAATGCCGTTGCAACGCTCTCGTTTGCAGGCGCTGCCGCCGAAACCGTATCCGCACCCAATGAACCCACACCCGATTATGAGCTTCTGTCCGACGAGGATATAGAGGCTCTTTTTTAATTCAATTCTCAAGGAGGATAAACCCATGAAGAACACCAAAAAGACCGCAAACAAGCTGCCTGTGCCCGGCAAGGTCAGAAAGGGCTTTCGTTTCTACTGCGCCGCCGTACTGTCGGTCGCCCTTGTGTTCGGCTGCTCCGTGACGGCCTTTGCCGCCAATGACCCGATCGCCGTTGTGAACAACCTGAGCGATTTCATTTTCGGTCTGATCCGTGCGGTCGGACTGATCCTGCTCGGCTGGGGCATCGTGCAGGTGGGACTTTCGTTCCAGTCCCACGATCCCAGCCAGCGAAGCAACGGCTTTCTCACCCTTGCGGGCGGCATCGTCATCACCTTTGCCAAAGAGATCCTCAACCTGATCACGGGCTGAAAAGGAGGCCGCAGATGGAAAAGTGTCAGTGCTATATCCACTCTCTGAAACAGGGAGAAACCCATGTGCTCGGTGAGGCGACGATCCTCAAACGCATCGGGGACAACGACTACCTTGCCGAATACAACGGCGTGAAGTGCCACGCCATATTCAATCCCTTTGCCGGGCGCTACTTTGTAGACGATGTGTACGGCGTGATCCGCAGTTCGCCCGACCGGGACAGCAGATAAATGATACGGCGCACGGGGCAGGTCATTTCGGCCTGCCCCCATTTGCCGGAAAGGAGGAAGCTGTGAAGAAATACAGCATTATTTACGCCGACCCGCCTTGGCGGTACAAGGTCTATTCTAAAAAGGGACTTGGGCGCTCTGCCGAATCCCACTACCCGACAATGGAGCTGGAAGATATACGGGCGCTGCCGGTCGGCACACTGGCCGCCGATGACTGCGTATTGTTTCTATGGACAACGATCCCGCTGCTGCACGACTGCTTTTCGGTCATGCGTGCATGGGGCTTTTCATATAAGACGGTGGCTTTCGTGTGGATCAAGCAGAACCGCAAGTCCGACAGTCTGTTTTGGGGTATGGGACACTGGACGAGAGCCAATGCGGAGTTCTGTATGCTTGCCACCAAAGGCCACCCGAAACGCCGCTCGGCCGGGGTGCATCAAGTCATTCTCTCCCACATTGAGGAACACAGCAAAAAGCCGGAAGAAGCAAGGCGGCGCATTGTCGAGCTGATAGGTGATCTGCCACGAATAGAGCTGTTCGCCCGTCAGAAAGCGGACGGATGGGATGTTTGGGGCAACGAGGTCGCCTGTAATGTTGCGCTGACGGGAGGTGAGCCGAATGTCGGATAACTGGGTCGTACAGAATTTGGAGAATGCGCTTGAAACATGGAATGAAAAGCTGGCAGAGATATGGCAGCTCATTACGCAGTCGCCGGAGCAATTCAAGGGCGGCACGATCTGGAATGTGATCGTCGGCATCCACGGTGCGGTGCAGGCCATCGGGCTTGCGCTGCTCGTTTTGTTCTTTGTGGTGGGCGTGATGAAAACCTGCGGCAGCTTTGCGGAACTGAAGCGGCCGGAACACGCCCTGAAAGTGTTCATCCGCTTCGTCCTCGCCAAAGCCGCCGTCACATACGGCTTGGAGCTGATGATCGCCCTGTTCAATATCGTGCAGGGGCTGATCTCTACCATCATGAACGCCGCAGGCTTCGGCACAGCGCAGGAAACCGTGCTGCCTGCCGAGATCGTGACCGCCGTGGAGAATTGCGGCTTTTTTGAAAGCATCCCATTGTGGGCAGTGACCTTGATCGGCGGGCTATTCATTACGGTCTTGTCGTTTATCATGATCATGACCGTGTATGGCAGGTTTTTCAAACTTTACCTTTACACGGCCATTGCGCCGGTCCCGCTCTCGGCCTTTGCGGGTGAGCCGTCGCAGAACATCGGCAAGAGCTTCATCAAGAGTTATGCCGCCGTCTGCTTGGAGGGTGCGATCATCGTACTGGCCTGCATCATCTTCTCCCTGTTTGCATCCAGCCCGCCCGTGGTCGATCCCGACGCTGCGGCGGTAACGCAGGTGTGGTCGTATGTGGGCGAACTGATCTTCAATATGCTGGTGCTCGTCAGTGCTGTCAAAATGGCCGACCGTGTTGTTAGAGAAATGATGGGATTGTAATCTGAAACTAGGCGTTTTCTTATGCCCAAATCATAGGAGGTATTATTTTGGAAGTAAAGATCAACAGGGAGATCCGCAATTACACGGAGTCTCTTATTTTTGGCCTGTCTTTGCGTCAGTGTGTTTTTTCGGCGCTGGCTATCGGCGTGGCTATTGTATTGTACTTTGTACTGAAACCCCATGTGGAAACGGAAACCGTATCCTGGATGTGTATTCTGGGAGTGGCACCCTTTGCGGCTATGGGCTTTATCCGTTACCATGGCATGAACTGTGAACAGTTTCTGTGGGCATGGTTCCGCTCTGAAATTCTGGAACCGAAGCGGCTTTCTTTCAGGCCGACCAATTATTACTATGAGGCGCTGAAAGGCACCCTTGCAGAACACGAAAAAGAAATACTGTCCGGAAAGCCTGCACACAAAGCAAGGAAGCGTAAGGCTGGGAAAAAGGAGGAACACCATGCTTAAAACACTTACGACACTATTCAAGCAGGATAAAGAGCGATACACTGTGCCGCGCCGGGTGCAGGATACGATTCCCATCAGACGCATCTGGAATGATGGTATCTTTCTTGCTGGGAATCGCTACTGCCGTACCTGGCGATTTTCAGATATTAACTATCAGGTGGCCAGTGAAGAGGATAAGAAGGTCATGTTCCTGGATTATTCCGAGGTGCTGAACAGTCTGGAGGCTGGCTTGATTGCAAAGATCACGGTTAATAACCGTAGCCTGAACCAAGCAAGCTTTGAGCAGGACGTGTTGATGCCGCTGCGGAATGACAGGCGGGACGGCTACCGCATGGAGTATAACGGCGTCATTTCGGCAGCGGCTGCCGGAGGAAATGGAATTGTGCAGGAAAAATACATCACGATTTCCGTTTGCAAAAAGAGCATCGAAGAAGCCAGAAGCTATTTTGGCCGTGTCGGAGCAGACTTGAAAGCGCATTATACGGCCTTGGGTTCTAAATGTGTGGAGTTGGATGCCACGGAGAAGCTGCGTGTGCTCCATGACTTCTATCGCCAGGGGGAGGAGGCGGATTTCCATTTTGATGCACAGGATATGATGCGCAAAGGCCATGATTTCAGAGACTATATCTGCCCGGACTTCATCGAGAAGCACAGCGACTATCTTATCCTGGGCGGTAAGTTCTGCAGGGTATTGTACCTCAAGGACTATGCCAACTATATCAAGGACTCTTTCATTTCGGAATTGACCGATCTGAATCGCAACATGATGCTTTCTCTGGACATCGTGCCTATTCCTATGGATGAAGCAGTGCGGGAAATCGAGAACCGTCTGCTGGGCGTAGAGACCAATATCACCCAATGGCAGCGCCGTCAGAACGCAAACAACAACTTTTCTGCGGTCATTCCCTACGATATGGAGCTGCAAAGAAGGGAAAGCAAGGAGTTTCTGGATGATCTGACGGCCCGTGACCAGCGCATGATGCTGGGCATTCTGACCATGGTGCTGACTGCCGATACCAAAGAACAGCTCGACATGGATACTGACCAGATCCTCTCTCTGGCCCGTCAGAAGATGTGCCAGATGGCAGTGCTCAAATATCAGCAGATGGATGGACTGAATACGGTCTTGCCGATTGGAACCAGAAAGATCAATACCTTTCGCACGCTTACCACGGAGTCTCAGGCGGTATTTATGCCCTTTAAGGTGCAGGAGATCCAGGACAAAGGTGGTATCTATTTCGGAGAAAATGCCATTTCGCATAACCTGATCCTCTGTAATCGAGAAAGGCTCTTGAACCAGTCCACGTTTATTCTGGGTGTCCCTGGTTCCGGCAAGTCCTTTGCGGCCAAGGAATTGATCGCTTTCCTGATTCTGAATACCGAGGATGATATTCTGATCTGCGATCCGGAATGCGAGATGGTTCCGCTGGTGGAGGCACTGGCAGGCGATATTGCAGCTATTATCCACATGAAGGCCGGCGGCAGAGATCGTTTGAATGCCATGTATATGGTAGAGGGCTACGGCGAAAACAATCCCATTGTGGAGAAATCTCAGTTTATTATGTCCTTGGTGGAGCAGATCGACAAAAGCGGCATCGGCCCTCAGCACAAGTCTATTATCGACCGATGTGTGGCCGCAGTATATCAGGAAGCAGCGGAAACCGGCATTGTGCCGACGCTCTGTACGCTCCGTGAAAAGCTGCTGGCACAGCCGGAGGAAAAGGCAAAGGAGATCGCACTGTCCCTGGAGCTTTATACAACTGGTTCTCTGGATATCTTCGGACATACCAGCACGGTGTCTCTGGATAAGCGCATTACGGTCTTTGACATTCGTGATCTGGGCGCACAGCTTAAACCCGCGGGTCTGCTGGTCATTACGGATACGATCCTCAACCGTGTTACGTTGAACTGGAAGAAGGGCAAGCGCACCCATGTATTTATTGACGAATTCCATGTGGTTTTTGAGAACGAACACAGCGGAATCTTCTTTAATTCCGCATGGCGTCAGTTCCGTAAACGCAATGCGTACCCGACGGCGATCACCCAAAACGTTGAATATCTTCTGGACTCTGTGCAGGCCAGCACCATGCTCTCCAATTCGGAGTTCATTATCATGCTGAATCAGGCGGCGTCCGACCGCAAGAAGCTGGCAAAGCTTTTGAATATTTCCAGTGAACAGATGAGCTATGTCACCAACGCAGATGCAGGCTGCGGCCTCATTAAGTATGGCAGCGCTCTGGTTCCTTTTGAAAACCATTTTCCTCACGGCACCAAGCTTTACCAGCTCATGACTACCAAGCCTGGAGAAGGTGTTTTCGGCAGCAGCGCATCTTGAAGAAAGGTGAATCAATAATGAAAAGACAATATCTGACGATCAGGGCGGCCACATGTGCCGCCCTTTTTCGTTTCTTTGTAATTTAGAGGTGCAGAACGGAGGTGAAGCCATGCCTGACATCAAAATGCGAGATGTGGTTAAGGGAACGGTAAAGGTGATCGACAAGTCGGTGGTGGCCGCCGAGCGGATGAAGGACGCCTATGTCCGCACCAAGGACAAGGCCGAGCACGACATTTTGGCGGCGGAATCCACGCCCGAAGAATACGCCGCCGACCGTACCTTGACCGGGACGGGAACAGTAGTTCACGAAGCTGCCCATGGGTTGGACAAGGCTGGCCGTAAGGGTATGAATACCACCGAGGAGAACATCTCCAAGGCAAAAGACTATTTTCGGCGGAGAAAGGCAGACTTGCCGAAAAAGCAGGCACAGGACGCCATGCGGCGGGTGCGCCGCTCGGCCAATGCCACGCAAAAGACAATCAGGATGGTAGACCGCAGCGATAGAACCATCAAGCAGACGGCAAAATCTACGGGCAAGGCGGCAGTCAAGACCACGCAGAAAACCATCAAGACCGCCGAGCAGACCGCCCAGACGACCATAAAAACGGCGCAGGCTGCGGAAAATGCGGCCAGAAAGTCCGCTCAGATGACGGTAAAAACAGCGCAGAAAGCGAAGCGTACCGCTAAAGGTACTGCAAGAGCAGCGGGCCATGGCGTAAAGGCTGCCATGAAAGCCACGGCTGCTGCAGTCAAAGCCATTATTTCCGGCACAAAGGCTTTGGTCGCTGCCATCGTTGCAGGCGGCTGGGTGGCCATTACGGTCATTCTTCTGATTTGCCTGATCGCTTTACTTTGTGGATCTGTCTTTGGAATTTTCTTTTCCAGTGAAGATGCCGGGACTGGAATGCGGATGCAGACCGCTGTGCAGGAGATCAATGCGGAATATGACGCGAAGTTAGAGGCTGCAAAAAGGTCTGCGTCCTATGACAATATGGAGATCAGCGGTGGTCGAGCCGTGTGGAAGGATGTGCTGGCGGTCTATGCGGTGAAAACCAATACCGACGAGAACGATCCCCAAGAGGTTGCCACGATGGACGAGAGCAAGAAAAAAATCCTTTCGGACATCTTCTGGGAGATGAATTCCGTATCTTCCCGCACAGAAAGTCATTCGGAAGCGGAGGTCACCGAGACGGATGACGGAAACGGCAATATCGTCCAAACGGAAACGACAGTTACAAGAACTACGTTATATATCACGGTTTCCCACTTGATGGTGGATGAAATGGCTGACCGGTATGGCTTTGATGCGGAGCAGCGGGAATACCTTGCCGAACTGCTCAAGAATGAAAATAATTCTATTTGGGCGGCAGTGCTTTACGGCATCCGGTACAGTGATGACCAGATCGTTACCGTGGCACTTTCTCAGGTGGGCAATATCGGCGGTCAGCCCTATTGGTCATGGTATGGGTTGGGGGGCGTGTAGAGTGGTGTGCCTGCTTTGTGAGTTGGTGCGCCAACGAGTGCGGCTACATCGACAGCGGTGTTATCCCGAAGTTTGCAGGCTGTGTTAGTGGCGTTCAATGGTTCAAAGATCGAGGACAGTGGTTGGATGGCTCTGCGGAACCGGTTCCTGGTATGATCATTTTCTTTGACTGGGATAATCGTGGCAGCTCCGGCCCCCAGGATGGAGAGGCTGACCATGTAGGTATCGTGGAGAAATGTGAAAACGGCATTGTCTATACCATCGAGGGGAATTCCGGTGACAGCTGCAGACAGAACCAATATCCCGTGGGCCATTATGAGATCCTCGGATATGGCGTTCCAGCGTATTAAATTTTCTGATGCAAGACACAAAGAAATATCGGTGAGCTTCCAGAAGGCGGCGGGGATACCCTTGCCGCTTTTCTATTATGCGCAGTAGATAGCAAATAAAATCAGCCACGATCAAGTGATCGTGGCTGAACAAACCTCAATTTCTTTTCGTGGAGTTTTTCACTCCACGAGTACCTATGACGATAGATACCCGTAGTAGTTTTATGTATTGTACCATGTTTCCTTTGGAAATTCAAGAGGAAACTGCCATTTTTACAGGGTTTTTCCAAAATTTTGTCGAAAGGGCACATCCAGAAAGCAAACCGAAAGCGATCAGAACCGCCATTTACTTCTTTTTACATTTTCTCCGCAGGTTTTCCGCAGTCAAATCGGCAGTCAAAATGCGAGAGGGAGCAGATAAAGCTAAAATATAACCAGCATTTAAGTGCCAGATCAAAGGAGGAAATCACAATGGCAAAAGGCGAAAATATCTTTCGACGCAAAGATGGGAGATGGGAGGCCAGATACATCAAAGGCCGTGAGCTGGATGGCAAGATTAAATATGGGTTTTGTTACGGTAAGAGCTACCGCGAGGCAAAGGAGAAAGTGACGCAGTGTAAAGCGGATGTGCTTGCCGGAAAAACGGCATCGCAATCTGCTTTACACCATCGTTTAGCATTTTACTGCGATGAGTGGCTGCGGAAGAAGAAAAAGAAAGTTCGAGAATCTACCTATATAAAATACACTACAAATTTAGAAAAACACATTAAGCCCAGGCTTGGCAACTGTTATCCACAGGGGTTCACTTCTGACAATGCAGATGACTTTACAGATGCTCTTTTGTTTGAGGACGAGCTTGCAGCAAAAACAGTCCATGATATTTTGGTGGTGCTGCATGGTGTTCTGCGGTACACAGCCACACAGCTCCCAGGTTATTCGGCAATTAATATCAACTATCCGCAGGAGATCTATACGGAAATGCGCGTCCTTTCCTGCGATGAGCAGGAACAGCTCATGAAGTATCTGCTGACGGATACAGATCCCTGTAAATTTGGGCTCCTATTTATGCTGATCACCGGTGTGCGCATCGGTGAACTGTGTGCTCTGAAATGGAGCAACATTGACTTGAAGGCGAACACGGTCCATATTGCCGCTACACTCCAGCGGCTGCATAATACGACGGCAGATGGTGGCAGCCAAACCCATATTGTGATCGGAGCGCCCAAAAGCAAGAAATCGATCCGTACCATTCCGCTGAACGATTATGACGCTGCGCTTTGCCGCAGGTTCGCTGGCAGGGACGATACATATCTCCTTACCGGAACAGAGAACTATATGGAGCCGCGCATGTTGGAGTACCGATTCCAGAAGTATACGCAGGAATGCGGCTTGGAAGGTGTTCATCCCCATACGCTTCGGCACACCTTCGCTACGAGGGCGGTGGAAGCAGGATTCGATATCAAATCACTGTCCGAGATCCTTGGTCATTCCTCGACGGCTATTACCTTGGAGCGGTATGTCCACTCCTCGCTGGCCTTGAAACGCACCAACATGGAAAAGCTGGACAAAGTGGCGGGATTTTGATCTCTCCGCAGTCAAAAAAGTGTGTCAATCTTTATGTGCGATGGCGAAAGCCCTGATGGGAAAAGGGCTTTCGCCATCTCTTTCGAGGAGTGAAAAACTCCACGAAAGTGGTGTGAACACATGGTTTCAGCCAAAGCGTGAAGGATATATTCTGAGGTTTGGAGGAACCATGCTTGCCCGGTAGCTATTATACCGCAGTTATATCAAATTTACCCAATGAGTGTAAGGAAATAGCTCTTGGGATATTTTTGGAGAAGAAAGTAAATAGGAGAAGTCTTATCCACAAAGAAAGGAACCGAATTTAATGCAGCTCAATATCACAACGGACTATGCGATCCGCATTGTCCTGTGTGTCGCCATCCAGCATCAGGCATCGGCGGCATCTGTTTGTCTGGCTATGGGTATCCCTCTGGAATACACCCGAAAGGTCGCCCACCAGCTAAAGGAAGCAAATATCCTGCATGTCGATCGTGGAAGCCATGGCGGCTATTCATTGGCCCGAAAGCCAGAGGATATTTCACTTTTCGACATCGTGGATTACATGGAAGGAACTACCCGCATCAACCGCTGTTTGGAGCCGGATCACTTCTGCTCCAGAAACGGCACGGAAACCTGCCCAGTACGCAAGTATTATGAGGAGCTGCAAAGTAAGTTTGATGAGACACTTCACTCTGTGACGATCGCACAGCTGACGGAAAGTTGTGGCTGACCGGGGCCGCTACGTTTTTTGCACTCAGCTGGTACATGACCGAGAAACGGGCGCCAAAGTTTACCGCACTGGGAACAGGTGACGCGAGCGCACAACACGGTGGCTCTACCTCCGTAAATCGAATGCTGCGAATAAGAAAGGCGGCTGACGGACTCACTTACGGGCGTGTTAGCCCAAGGTGAAAGGGGTCAGGCCATTACTCTCTTATTCTAACAGCTTCGGCTTTGAGATGGAAAAAGACGCGGCTGGCGGCCGTGCCTTAAATCTTAATTATCATTGTAGGAGGTGTTCCTATGGTGTTTGAAACTGCGTTGTTTGGATACCGAAAGACTGTTGTGGATGCGTATATGGAAAAGCTGGTTCAGCAGAGCTATGACCAGGAAGAACGCATCAGGCAGTTGGAAGAAGAACTCCATAGGGCTACTCATGAAATTTACAGCTTGCAGGATGAGATTCGGGTTCACAAGGAAATCAACAGGGCAATCTCTAAATGGAAAAATAAAGAAGACTGAACGGTAGGATTCAGAAATATGGGTAAACAAAAAACGAAAGACGTGATGCCGGTCAACTGGAGGATAGATGCCGTATGCGCTGCAGCCCAGAAAGCCGGAAAAGGATACGCAAAATTTGTTGCGGAGGATTTAAGCGCAGATCCGGATCTTTATCAAAGGATACTGGATGAATTCAGAGAGGCTTTTCTGCTCAAGCGAGAGTGGGAGGCGGAGAGAGTCAGACGCGCTGCGAAAGAAAGAGTCAAGGCCAAAGGTAAAAAGCGCGGATCCTCAACGGAAACACTTCTCTAGCAGATCCCAACTTAGCTGCAGAAAATAGCGCTCTATGTAAAATGCAAAATGGAGGATTGGATTTATGGATGAGTTCAAAAAAACAAATATTGTAAACTTTCCAAAGCAAGGGCCTGCCGAAAAGATCACTCCACTGCGTACATGCCATACGCTTCCGCAATCTGCCCGAAGTTTCTTTTTGAATATCAAGGAAATGGAAAACGGACACTTTTCCGGAGAAATCTTTAATCTGTTTTACGAAGATGCCATTCCTTTTTGTGGCTTGGATGAGGCAATCCTGCGCATGAATCAAATGATGGATGAGCTGAGTAGCCCACAGGCATCGACAGCGCTTCGCAGTTTTTGCGATAGAAAAAAGGAAGCCGAGTCAGAAGTGGCACTGTATCAAAGGCGTGAGCAGATACTGGAGCGGTACTATGAGAAGGAATTTATGCAGTCGCGGCTATCCCGTAAGCCACAGATCCAAATTGAAGTTTTGTATCGGCAGAACGCTACATGGCAAGGCAGGATCTCTTTGATGCGTCCGTTTGAACCGAGATGCAAATGCTTCCGCTCTGTGCTGGAGCTGATACACCTGATCCATTCGGTATATCAGCAATGACCGTTTGAAAACGGAGATTTGGCTATTCACATTGGAAATAGTTTTTAATAGGAAATCAGGAGGAACAGGAACATGGCACGAGGCAAATACAAACGAAAGCGGGAACGCAGCCGCATGAGGGCGACTATGATCGAAGAGCTGAACCTTCCGGCACGGATCGTGAACCGCCTGAGAGGCGCGAATATCTTTACGCTGGCTGATTTGGTTACATATTCCGAAAAAGAACTGGCCACGCTTCCCGGCGTTGGAAAGGTGGCCCTGGAGGGCATCGTGGAGGCCGTGCAGCAACACGGAGCACATCTAAAGGACGAGTAATTCGTGCTTGCGGTGTTAGATGGAGCATTTGGCGTATGAGCCATGAAAAACGAGAATGAGGAGCAACGAATATGATTTGCGGTATAGAGACTTATGATACCAATGAGTATCATTACCGGATCAAAGCTATAGAACGGTTCTGCATTCACTTTCCACGACCGCCGAACCGGCTTTTCTGTCCATCAGAACATGTGATGGAGAAGCTGTCGTGCGGCGAGGAAAGCAGCAGCTCTGCGAGAGGGTCCGCGGTGCTGCTGTGTCGGAGTCCATAGCGGACTTTCCGGTTCAGGAGACACCATCCCCAATGGGATGGATATGGTTTGTCCAATAGAAACACCAAAGAATACTTTTTAGGAGGTAATTACTATGAACAAAACTGAGCTGGTCGCCGTCGCGGCAGAAAAGACGGCACTGACCAAGAAGGACGCGGAGGCCGTCATCACGGCGGCTCTGGATGCAATCGCTGAAGCCCTGCGGGGCGGCGATGATGTGAGACTGGTAGGCTTTGGCACCTTCGGTGTGCGGGAGCGTGCTGAGCGTACTGGCAAGAACCCCCGTACCGGGGAGCTTGTAAAGATCCCTGCGGCCACGATCCCCACCTTCAAGCCCGGTAAGGCTTTGAAGGATGCCGTCGTAAAGTAAGAGGGGACTTTTGGTGTGCTGCGGTACACCGATGAAATATTGTATGAGAAAGGAAAATACAGAATGTACAAATCAAAACATAAAGAAAAAATGGCTTTGTTCTCAGGCAAGCGGATAGCGGCGTTTGTGCTGGCATTCCTGCTTTGTGTTGGAACGCTGCCCATTAACTCCTTCGCAGTCGAGGGAGACGACATGAGCCAGGATGCACCGGCGGCAGCCGATGCGACGCTAATACCCCTTGTCGGATTGGCGCTGTCCGGCGGCGGAAAGGCCAGCGCGGACATTGAAGCGGGGCAGTTCTGGTTCGAGGTGACTCAGACCGGCGGAGATCCCACTGCTGTCAGCGGCGTGCCTACGGGTCTGGTCACTACGAAGGCGGGCGTTCCCCACTGCGCGGCTGTGGACATCGAGGTCGGCACCTGGACCTTTACCAAGGTGGGTACTTATACCTTCACCGTCGTTGAACAGACGCCTCCCGCAGGCTATGCCGTGGGTGGTGATGCGACCAGGACCTTCAATGTAAAGGTGGAACAGAAGGATGGCCGGCTGTATGTCTCCGCTGATAGTACTGTGTTCCCTGAGGTCGTGTTCTTCAACACCTATACCTATCCCGATGCCGTCAAGGATACCGTTTCCGGTTCCGTGACCCTGAAGGCCGTGGATGGGAACAAGGCCTTTGGCGACGGTGACTTCTCCGTGAAAATCACTGAGAATGCCGCCAATGACACTACCGGCTATACCGGCTTTGTCGCTGGCGACAAGGACGTCTCCGCTGACGGTAGCTTCTCCTTCGACGAGATCAGCTTCAGCAAGGTGGGCACCTACAAGTTCACGGTGACGCAGAACAACAAGGGCGCTGCCGGCTACACCTATGACGATGCTTCTTATGAGGTCACCGTTACCGTTGAACTGGACACTACCACCAACACGCTGAAGAAAAATGTCACCTATACCAAGAACGGTGTTGAGGCAACGGATATCATCTTCAACAACTATACCTATCCCCCCCATGTCATGCGGGATACCACCTTTGGTTTTGTGACGCTGAAGGGCTGGGATGGGTACAAGGCCTTTGGCGACGGTGACTTCTCCGTGAAAATCACTGAGAATGCCGCCAATGACGCTACCGGCTATACCGGCTTTGTCGCTGGCGACAAGGACGTCTCCGCTGACGGCAGCTTCTCCTTCGATGAGATTAGCTTCAGCAAGGTGGGCACCTACAAGTTCACCGTGACCCAGAACGATAAGGGTGCAGCTGGCTACACCTATGACGATGCTTCTTATGAGGTCACCGTCACCGTGGAACTGCACAAGGTCCTCTTCCTGCTGCAGAAGACTGTCACCTACACCAAGAACGGCCAGCCCGTTGACAAGCTCGAGTTCAACAATACCTATACTTCTCCTGACGCCATCACGGATACCACCATCGGTTCCGTGACTCTGAAGGACGAGGACGGTAACGACAAGACCTTTAACGACGGCGACTTCTCCGTGAAGATCGTGGCCAACGATGCCAATGATACCACCGGCTATACCGGTTTCGTCGCTGGCGATAAGGATGTTGCTGCTGACGGCAGCTTCTCCTTCGACGAGATCAGCTTCAGCAAGGCAGGTACCTATAAGTTCACCGTGGCCCAGAACGATAAGGGTGCAGCTGGCTACACCTATGACGATGCTTCTTATGAGGTCACCGTTACCGTGGAGCTGGACAAGGCCACCAACACCCTGAAGAAGACCATCATCTACACCAAGGACTATGTTGATGAGGTAAGGGAGGTCGTGTTCAACAATACCTATGCGACCCCGGCTCCTTCCGACATCACCTTCAGCGGCAACAAGACGCTGAAAGAGAATGGCGTGGATAAGGCCATGGAGGAAGGTCAGTTCAGCTTCACCATCGAAGCGGACGCTTCTACCGATGCGACCGGTTACACCGGCTTTACCGCCGGAAGCCAGGATGTGGCGGCCAACGGCAGCTTCTCCTTCGGCACGGTCAGCTTCACCAAGGTTGGCGTGTATAAGTTCACCATCTCTGAGGTGGATAAGGGCGCGGCTGGTTATCACTATGATGCCAATGCTGTGACCGTGACCGTCACCGTGGAGCTGGATACTGCAACCAACACCCTGGTGGCGACTGCGACCTATGAGAAGGCCGGTGAGACTGCGGACGGCATCACTTTTGCCAATACCTACGATACCCCCGATGCTGTCGATCAGGACCTGACCGGTAATGTAAGCCTGGGTGGCGACCGCAAGACCAGCGACATCAAGGCCGGCGACTTCACCTTTAAGGTAACGCCGGATGCCGGCAACGACGAGAGCGGCTATACGCTCCCGAACACGGCGGCAGCTTCCAAGGACGGCGGCGACATCGACTTCAGCAAGATCACCTTCACCAAGGAAGGTACTTACAAATTCACTATTTCCCAGGATAACCTCGGGAAAGAGGGATACACCTATGACGACTCCACCTATGTGGTGACCGTTACGGTGACGCTGGATAAGGCTACAAACAAGCTGGTTCCGGTGATCAAGCTGGAAAAGGTCAAGGATGGCGTGACCACTGCTGTGGATGCGATCAGCTTCGCAAACAGCTATAAGAAGCCCACTCCTGCCAATCCCAGTGTTGAGCCTTCCAAGCCTTCCGACAGACCTCAGACTGGAGATACCACCAATGTGGCTGTTTGGGGCGGCCTGTTCCTGCTCAGCGCTGCCCTGCTGGTCGTGTGCTGCATCGCAGGCTGGAAGAGAAGAAAGACATCCAACACCAAGTAAGACAGAGGAACAACCCAATACCTCTATAACAAGCGGGCGGTGACGGCGATATGCCGCCTGAAAAGAGAATAGCCGATCCGGCAGCAATCTCCGTCACCGTTTTGAGGGCGCTCAGTAAGTAGTTACACTTGCTGAGTGTCCTCTTTTTTATCCTCACAAAAGCAGCTCTGTTTCATCCGCACGGCGGCAAGGTGAGAACATGAGAGAGAATGTAGGAATGCTCCAGGTGTTGAAATAGCCGAAGAGGCTCATAACAGCAAACAGTCATGGCGTTGCTGTTTCGACTGGCACAATTCAAGATACACTCTATCAAAAGTCAAGGAAAGAACTGAAAAAACGAAGCCTTTGCTTGGCTTAGCTTTCTGCGGCCTTTCAACGCTGACACAACGGCGCTGCGGAACATTTACAGGCTGTCGCAGCCCTCCGCCTGATTTGGATTTTCCAAAAATTCAAATCGAAACGGAGGGAAACACAATGGATGAAAATCATCCAAAACGAAGAAAGGACAAATATAATCCCTATACCATCGGCACGACCGAGGACGGACGCCACTGGCTGACCTTTTCGGATGGTCAGGGTGATCGGCATCATTTTGAGATCAGCGCTGCCGTATTTGCACTGTTCGATTCCTTTGAGCTGGACGATCTCTCCTATCTGAACGAGATGGATCGTCACTATGAGCAGTCAGAACTCACGGAGGCATCGTTGTATGACCGGGCAGTGCATCGTCCGGCGACGGTTGAAGAAAGTGCCTTGCAGAGCATGGAATATGCGCGGTTACATAGGGCAATTGCAAAACTGCCAGAAATACAAAAGCGGAGGTTGATCCTCTACTATTTTCAGGGATTGACCTATGAGCAGATTGCAGAAATGGAGGGATGCACCAAACGGGCAGTAAAATTCAGCGTAGACATCGCCGTGGAAAAGCTCAAAAAGTTTTTCAAAAATTTTTGAGTTCAGACTACACAAATAGCCTTTAAGTGAGGAAACAGGTGGAGAGGTACGAAAACTCTCTGCCTGTTTTCCTTTTTGGCAAACAGGTGTGATCCTTGACAACCGAATACCCATTCGTCAAGCACATTCCTATTGCCATTGCGAAAGCATGAGCCACATTAGCGGCTGCGTCACGATCCGTATTTCGGGGAGCGAGAAACAGTCGGCTATCACGGGCGGGCGGCTTCCGCCCCGGCGACGACCGGCAATAGGGCTAACGATACTCCCGTCCAGCCATAGTCCGAGCGTGATAAGCGGCATTTCGACCGTGAAGCCGTCGCAGGCAGTGGGGGCGGTCATGAGAGAACCTCGTGAGGGTGAAATTCCCGTGGAGCCGACAGCCATCGGCCGCTTGATGACTTCCCAATAGAAAATCGGGGTGTCGAGGACAAATAGATTTTCTTCAAAATACCACGGTCAAGCGACAGGACGGGTCTGACGAAACGGAGAATGTTATATCTCTCACCGACCTTGATTCTGTTCTGCCGCTTGACCTCTACATAGGCGGGAACGCCTAAATACACAAAGGAGGTCATCACAGAATGAACCACACATATTTGCGCGGCGATATGTATTACGCCGATCTGGGCCGGGGCATCGGCTCCGAGCGGGAGGGCTACCGCCCCGTCGTGATCATTCAGAACAATGTAGGGAACAAACACAGCCCCACGGTTATTATCGCTTCCATCACGAGCAAAACCGGCGTGAAAGCCAAACTTCCCACCCATTACTACATCGACGCCGAGGACGGCTTGGAGCTGCCCTCTATCGTCCTGCTGGAACAGTTGCGCACCGTCGATAAGCGCCGCTTGGGAAACTTCATCGGGCATCTGTCCGAAAAGCACATTTGCGGCATCAACCATGCACTGGCGGTCAGCATCGGTCTGATCGAAAGCGTCCCGAAAAAACTGATCCTCTGCCTTTGCAGCACCTGCGCCGATAATTTCTACGGCACGGGTGCTTATTATTTGCGCAGGATCGACCCGCTGCAGGCAGCGAAGGACACTTGCACCTACTGCAATCAGCGGAAAGGGTATGACTACGAGCTTGTGCCGAAAAGACGGTAAGGAGGCGGCCTATGGAATCACAGACAGCCTACAAGCTGCTATTTACGGATTATCCCGATGTAGTCAATGTTGAGCAAATGTGTGAAATGCTCGGCGGCATCTGCGATAAAACTGCCTATCGGCTTTTGAAGTCCGGCAAGATCAAGAGCTTTATTGTCGGTCGCCGCTATCGAATCCCGAAGCTCAACATTCTGGAATACTTGGACTTGATAGAAAAATCTACTGCGTAAAACCTCGTTTGCACATTTGGCCTGTGAAGTTCTTTCTGCTACAATGTGAATGTCAATGGCAGATGGATCTACGCTGTACCATTCAAAGGAGGTTTTATTATGGTAGCAGGACATCTGCGAGAAAAAAACGGGTACTATCATATGGTGCTGAACTATGTGGACGAATACGGTAAACGGCACACACCGTCGAAGTCCACGGGCCTAACCGTAAAGGGAAACAAAAAGCGTGCCGAAAAAATGCTTTCCGAAGCTCGTGCCGCAAAAGAAGCCGAATTAGAGGCAAGAGCAATCGAACGCAGCACAGGCAAAGCCCCCGCAGGCACAATTCTTTTTACGGCATTTCTGCTCGACTGGCTGGATATGACAAAAAAGAATGTGGAGGAAACAACTTACGGAGCGTATTCTATGACGATAAAAAGCAAAATCATTCCGTACTTTGAGGAACACCACCCCGGACTGGCTCTGTGCGAGGTCACGCCAAAGCACATACAGGATTACTACACCTATGAATTGACGGTACGGGGCGTTTCTGCCAATACGGTCATACACCGTCACGCCAATATTCGTAAAGCCTTGCAACACGCTTTCAAACTCGGCCTGATCGACTCGAATCCAGCAGATCGGATTGAACGGCCAAAAAAGGAAAAGTTCGTAGGCAGCTTCTATGAGGAGGATGAACTGAACCATCTTTTTGAAGTTGTCCGTGGCGACCCCATTGAGCTTGGCGTGATCCTCGGTGCATTTTACGGCCTGCGCCGCAGCGAGGCCGTAGGCCTGAAATGGGATGCCATCGACTTCAAGAAAAAGACCATTACGATTCGACACACCGTTACGCAGGCGACCATAGACGGCAAGAGCAAGATCATTCAAAAGGACAGGACAAAGACAAAGGCCAGCTATCGTAGCCTGCCGCTTGTGCCGCCATTTGAGGAATTGCTGCATCGTCTGAAAGCAGAACAGGAGCTGAACCGAAAGCTGTGCGGGAAATCTTATTGCAGGAAGTTTGTCGATTATATCTATGTCAATGAAATCGGTGAGCTTGTGAAGCCCGGATATATCACACAGCATTTCCCGCTGATCCTGCAAAAGAACGGTATGCGGAAGATCCGTTTCCATGATCTTCGTCATAGTTGTGCAAGTCTGTTGTATGCAAACGGTGTCAGCCTGAAAGAAATTCAGGAGTGGTTGGGTCACAGCGACATTTCGACCACCTCAAACATTTACACGCACTTGAATTTCACTTCAAAGGTTGCGTCTGCCAATGCGATTTTGGGCGTATATCCCTCCGCTTAATGTGCTATGTCCCTCCAATGTCCCTCCGAAAATCAGCCCGAAAACGGCAAATTTGCTGATGAGCGAGGGACATACATAAGAATATAGAGCATAAAGAAAAGCCCGCAAACCCAGCTATATCAAGGGTTTGCGAGCCATTCGGTGTGGTGCCGGTGGCGGGGGTCGAACCCGCACGGGTTATTAGCCCAACGGATTTTGAGTCCGCCTCGTCTGCCAATTCCAACACACCGGCATCTATTATTTTAAGTCATCTCCCGATGCCCCAACCGAGAAAACGGAGGGACATCATGGAGGGACATTAAAACCAAATTACATATTCAGTTTTGAAAAAGCCTTGCAAAATCAAGGGTTTCCGCCAAGGCGGTATGAAGCGGCGAAGTGGATTTTGAGTCCACTACGTCTACCAATTCCATCACACCGGCAGAGGAGACTCTACTATTATAGCCGAAGCGGCGGCGGATTGCAAGAGTAATTTTCCCGCCCATCACTCCGCAGCTACGGCCAACAGCTCCGGAACGGTGTCCACGATGCACCGGGCGCCGGCCTGCTCCAGCAGCGCCCGCCCCCGGAAGCCCCAGGCCACTGCCGCCAGCGGAAGTCCTGCCCGGTGAGCCATCTCCACGTCTACCTCGCTGTCGCCCACATACAGGGCGTGCTGGGCGTCCACCCCCAGCTGCTCCATGGCGCTCCACACCATCTCCGGTGCGGGCTTGGAGGGGATACCGTCTCGCTGCCCCAGTGCTGCCAACCCCGGAAAGAACCGGGCCGCCAGCGTGCGGGTGGTCTCGTCCGGCTTGTTGGATACCACCGCCAGCTTCAGCCCCCGCTGACGCAGCTGCTCCAGCAGCTCCGGGATGCCCGGATAGGGGCAGGTGCGGATGCAGTTGTGGGCCTGATAGTAGGCCCGATACTCCGCCAGCACCTTCTGCTCCTGAGGATATCCCTCCGGCAGCGCCCGGTGGATCAGCGGCCCGGCGCCGTTTCCCACGAAGCGCCGCACCTCCTCAAGGGTCCGCAGAGGCAGCCCGTGAGCCGCCAGCACGTGGTTTACGGCGTCCTGCATATCCGTCAGGGTGTCCAGCAGGGTGCCGTCCATGTCAAATAGGATCGCATGATATCTGCCCATGGCCGCCCTCACCCCCGGATCAGGGTGGCCAGACCGGCGTGGGCGGCGGCCTGCTCCGCCTCCTTCTTGCTGTGGCCCTGACCCTTCCCGATGGGCTGCCCGTTCAGCAGCACACGGGAAGTGAATACCTTGGCGTGGTCCGGACCGCTGGCGGAGACCAATTCATATTGCAGCGTCTGGTTGCTGCGCCGCTGCACCAGCTCCTGCAGCTCCGTCTTGTAGTCCCGGCGGCGCTCCTCCACATCCGTCTCCCGCTCCTTATCCAGCAGGACCCGGTGAATGAGCGCACGGGCCGCCTCCAACCCGCCGTCCAGATACACGGCGGCAAAAACGGACTCCGTGGCGTCCGCCAGTATGGACGCCCGCTGCCGGCCTCCGCCGGCCTCCTCGCCCTTGCCCAGCTTCAGATAGGATCCCAAGTCGAGACTCTGGGCCACCTCGTGCAGACTCTCCTCGCAGACCAGTGCGGCCCGGATGCGGGTCAAGTCCCCCTCCGGCAGATCCGGGTGCTTGCGGAACAGATAGTCCGCCGTCACCAGACCCAGCACGGCGTCCCCCAGAAACTCCAGCCGCTCATTGCTATGAATGCCCAAGCTGCGGTGCTCATTGGCGTAGGAGCTGTGATATAAAGCGCCTTCCAGCCGCTTCCGATCCCGGAAGGTATAGCCCAGACGCTCCTCTAAAGTACGCATTGCATAACTCCTTTCCGGCCGGAAAAGAAAGCCCCGTGGACAAACTCCAACGGGGCGTTCTTTCTTCACGGTCGTGTCAGCTCATCTTATTGTACAGATAACGAACGCAGTCACCGACGGTTTTCAGCCCGGTCAGGTCGTCCTCGTCGATCTCACCGACGTTGAATTCTTCTTCCATGGCCATTACCAGCTCCACCAGATCCACAGAGTCAGCGCCCAGATCATCCACAAAGGAGCTGTCCATGCTGATCTCGTCAGCATCAATGGCGAACTGTTCAGCGATCAAATCCTGCATCGTCTTGAAGATGTCTTCCATCGTCATAAGATGATTCCCCTCCTTTCGGGTATCGCTCTGAAAGATAATACGGCAATTACCGCCGTGTGTCAACACCTTTTCTGTGAATATTTTCTCGAAGTGGAGTTTATTCCCGTTCCACCTTCATCAGGGCCACATTTTCCTCGATATCCCTGATAATGCCGCTGCGGGCCACCTGCACCGCCTGCCCCATGGCGTTTTCGATGGCCTCGGCGTTGGAGGAGCCGTGGGCCTTGATAACCGGCCGG
The DNA here is from genome assembly GCF_018408575.1 of Vescimonas coprocola. NCBI lineage: Bacteria > Bacillati > Bacillota > Clostridia > Eubacteriales > Oscillospiraceae > Vescimonas > Vescimonas coprocola. The sequence goes on along the minus strand of NZ_AP023418.1, from coordinate 1,400,615 downwards.
GAGATACCGATGAAGGCGGTACCGCCCACCTTATTGGGGTCCAGCCTGGCCTTGAAGGCGTTGAGCCCCGGCATGACGCACAGGGCCGCCAGCTTGGTCAGCAGGTTCTTCTTGAACATGGCTTTCAGAGCGCTTCCGGCGAAAGAGCCTACGCCCTCCATGGTTTTCAGCAGCACATTGCCGGAGAAGCCGTCGCAGACGATGACGTCGCACCCGCCCTTGATGGCCTCCTTGGCCTCAATGTTGCCGATGAAGTTCAGGTGTCCCGCCGTGTGGGCCTCCCGCAGCCAGCGCAGGGTCTCCTTCTGGAGATCGGTGCCCTTGCTGTCCTCGGTGCCGATGTTCAGCAGTCCCACACGGGGCCGCTCTACCCCAAGCACCCGGTGGGCGTAGTAGCTGCCCAGATAGGCGAACTGTACCAGATATTCCGGGGTACACTCGGCGTTGGCGCCGCAGTCGATGAGTACCGCCTGACCGGTGGTGGTGGGAATTACCGGGGCCATGGCCGCCCGACGGATGCCCCGGATGCGCTTGACGATGAGGGTAGCGCCGGTGAGCAGAGCGCCGGTGCTGCCGGCGGAGACCATGGCGTCGGCCCTGCCGTCCCGCAGCATGGTCAGTCCCACGCCCATGGAGGTGTCCTTCTTCCGGCGGAACACCGTGGCGGGGTCGTCACACATCTCCACCGTCTCAGTGGTGTGGACGATCTCCATGCCCTGGGGCAGCGTCTTTTCGCCGCAGGCCTCCAGCGCCTGCAAAATAGCGGTGGTGTCGCCGGTGAGGGTGACGTCCACGCCCCAGCGCTTCTGACCGGATAGCGCACCCTTGACGATTTCCAGCGGGGCATTGTCGCCGCCCATGGCGTCGATGATAAGCTTCATGACAGGATCTCCTCCCTCCGGGCTTCGATGATGGCCAGCGAGCGCTGGCTCAGCTCGGCATTCTTGTTGCGCTTGCCCTTGACCCGGTGGTCCAGCGGCGGGATGATGCCGAAGTTGATGTTCATGGGCTGGAATACCCCCACGGTCTGATTGCTGACATACAACCCCAGAGCGCCGATGGCCGTTTCCTGCGGGAAGTCGATGGGAGCCTGCCCCTTCAGGCGACGGGCCGTCTCCACGCCCACCAGAAAGCCGCTGGCGCAGGACTCCACATAGCCCTCTACGCCGGTCATCTGTCCGGCAAAAGCGATACGGGATTGGGACTTCAGCCGGTAATACCGATCCAACAGCCGGGGGGAGTCCAGATAGGTGTTGCGGTGCATGACGCCGTAGCGCAGGAACTGAGCGTCCTTCAGAGCGGGGATCATGGTGAATACCCGCTTCTGCTCCGGCCACCGCAGGTGGGTCTGGAAGCCCACCAGATTGTAAATGGTACCGTCGGCGTTGTCCCGCCGCAGCTGTACCACGGCGTAAGGCTCCTTCCCGGTCTTGGGGTCCGGCAGGCCACGGGGCTTCAGCGGCCCGAAGCGCAGGGTGTCCTCACCCCGGCGGGCCATGACCTCCACCGGCATACAGCCCTCAAAGACCTGCCCATCCTCGAAGCCGTGGACCTCCGCCTCCTGGGCGGTGGTCAGCTCCTGCCAGAAGGACAGATACTCCTCCTTGGACAGGGGGCAGTTGATGTAGTCCGGAGTACCCTTATCATAGCGGGAGGCGAAGTAGGCGCTGTCCATATCCACGCTGTCAAAGCTCACCAACGGAGCGGCAGCGTCGAAGAAGTTCAGAGTGGTCTGCTGTCCGTCTCCCAGCAGAGCCAGCAGGCGGTTCGCCAGAGTGTCGGAGGTCAGCGGCCCGGAGGCCACCACCACTTGCCCCTCCGGCAGCTCTGTCACTTCGCCGGGGACCACGGTGATGAGGGGGTGATTCCGGATCTCCTCCGTTACCATCCGGGCAAAGCCCTCCCGGTCCACCGCCAAAGCGCCTCCGGCGGGGACGGCGGTGGCATCGGCGCAGCGGAGGATCAGGCTGTCCAGTCGCCGCAGCTCCTCCTTCAGCAGGCCCACGGCATTTTCCAGCCCCGCTCCCCGTAGGGAGTTGGAGCAGCAAAGCTCGGCAAACCATGGGGTCACATGGGCGGGGGTCATCTTCTCTGGCTTCATCTCCCGCAGGGTCACGGGGATGCCCCGCCGGGCCAGCTGCCAAGCACATTCGGAGCCGGCCAGACCGGCGCCGATCACAGTTACAGGCTCCATTTATTCCTCCGTTTCAGCGTCAGCCTTCTTGGCGGCAGACGTGGTAGCTTTCTTAGTAGCGGCCTTTTTGGCCGTGGTGGTTTTCTTGGTAGTTGCGGCTTTCTTAGTGGTAGCCTTCTCGGCCGCCGCCTTTCTGGAGGCCGTCGCTTTTTTGGCTGCGGCCTTCTCCACTGCCGTGGATGCTTCGGCAGCCTCCTCCGTAGAGGGCTGTTCCGCAGCGGCCTTCGCCACGGCGGAGGCAGGCTTTTTGCTCGCCGTCTTGGCCGTGGATTTTTTGGCGGCGGTTTTGGCCGTGCCGGTTTTCTTAGCGGTGCTTTTCTTTGCCGCAGTTTTCTTGGCTGTGGCGGTTTTCTTGGCGGCGGGCTTGTCAGATGCCTCCGTTTGGACAGTTTCGGACGTCGGCTGACCGTCCGCTGCGGTACCATTTGTCCCGCTTTCCGTCCCATCGGACGCAGCAGTCCGCTTGGGATAGCCTCGCTGATCCTCCGGCAGGAAATTTTCGCACGCCGGGTTGATGCAGAAGGGACGCTTGAACCCCCGGCCGGATTTCTTGAACATGGTGTGGCCGCAGACAGGGCAGTCGTCCTTCACCGGTACGTCGAAGGTAACGAAGGAGCAGGCGGGGAACTTTTCGCAGCAGTAATAGTTATACTGCTTGCCGGATTTCTTGCTGACACCGGTGCGCTTCATGAGCCGGCCGCCGCACACAGGGCGGCGGCCCGGCATCTCCACCACCAGAGGCTTGGTGAACTTGCACTCCGGGTAGCCGGGGCAGGCCAGGAACCGGCCGAACCGGCCGGACTTGATGACCATGTTCCTGCCGCAGAGGTCACACTTCTCCTCGGTGACCTCGTCGGGGACCTTCAGATAAACACCCTCCATGTCCTTCTCCACCTGATGGAGATTGGACTCAAAGCCACCGTAGAACTGGCGCAGCAGCTGCTTCCACGGCAGCTTGCCGGACTCCACCTCATCCAGCTCCTCCTCCATGTGGGCGGTGAACTTCACGTCCACGATGTCCTTGAAGCGGTCGCACATAAGGCCGTTGACCACGTCGCCCAGCGGCGTCATTTTCAGGTACTTGCCGTCCTTGATGACGTACTCCCGGTCCAGAATGGTGGACACCGTGGGCGCATAGGTGGAGGGGCGGCCGATGCCGTTTTCCTCCATGGCCCGGATGAGAGAGGCATCGGTGAACCGGGCGGGGGGCTGGGTGAAGTGCTGGGCCGGGTCAAAGCCCGTCAGCGTCACCACCTCGCCCTGTGCCAGCGGGGGCAGGGCGGGGGCCTTTTCCTCCTTCTCGTCGTCCCGGCTCTCCTCGTATACGGCGGTATAGCCGGCGAACTTCAGGCTGCTGGCGCTGGCCCGGAAGCTGTGGGCTCCGGCGCCCAGCTCTACGCTGACGCTGTCATAGATGGCGTTGGACATCTGGCTGGCCAGAAAACGGCTCCAGATCAGGCGGTACAGCCGATACTGCTCGCTGGTAAGATCGCTCTTGACCCGCTCCGGGGTCAGATTCACGTCGCTGGGGCGGATGGCCTCGTGGGCGTCCTGCGCCCCGGCCTTGGTCTTATACTGCCGGGGGGCGGCGGGACAGTAGCCTGCGCCGTAGCGCCCGGTGACGAAGCTGCGGGCCGCTGCCTGCGCCTCGTCGGAGATCCGCAGGGAGTCAGTACGCATATAGGTGATGAGGCCCACGGTACCCTCACCGGTGATGTCCACGCCCTCATACAGCTGCTGGGCGATGGCCATGGTGCGCCGGGGAGTCATGTTCAGCTTCCGGGAGGCATCCTGCTGCATGGTGGAGGTGGTGAAGGGCGGGGCGGGGGAGCGCTGCTTATCCGTGCGCTTCACGCTCTTGACGGCGAAAGGCAGATCCTGCACCTCCGCCTGAATGGCGCTGACCTCCTCCTGAGAGACGGGCTCATATTTCTTGCCGTCCTTGCCGTAATATCTGGCCCGGAAGGGGACGCCGCCGTCGTTTTTCAGCAGGGCGTCCAGCGTCCAGTACTCCTGGGGGACGAAGTCCTTGATCTCCTTCTCCCGGTCTGCCACCAGACGCATGGCCACCGACTGCACCCGGCCTGCCGACAGGCCCCGCCGGATCTTTTTCCACAGCAGGGGGGACAGCTCATAGCCCACGATGCGGTCCAGAATACGCCGGGCCTGCTGGGCGTCCACCAGATCCTGATCGATCTCACGGGGGTGGTGGATGCTCTCGGTGACCACCTTGCGGGTGATCTCATTGAAGGTGACACGTTTGGCCTTTTCGTCGCTGAGGTCCAGCAGGTTCTTCAGGTGCCAGCTGATGGCCTCACCCTCACGGTCCGGGTCGGTGGCCAGATATACGGTGTCGCTGGCCTTGGAGAGTTTTTTCAGCTCATTGATAAGCTCCTCCTTACCCCGGATGGGGCGGTAGTTGGGCTCGAAGTCGTGCTCGACATCCACGCCCAGCTTGCTTTTGGGCAGGTCACGCAGATGTCCCATACTGGCCCTGACCTCGTAATCCGGTCCCAGATACTTGCCGATGGTCTTGGCCTTGGCAGGGGACTCCACGATCACCAGATTTCGGGCTGCTTTTTTTGCCATGTTCTTATCCTTCCTTTTTACAACCGGATCTCCACCGTGCGGACGAAGCGCCGTGCTCCGTGCTGCGTGGCATATCCGTCGATCTCTAATACCGTCAGGGCTGACAGCACCCGCCGAATGGGCAGGTCGGCCCGCTCCGCCACGTCATCGGTGAGCAGAGGGGCATCGGTGGTCAGCACCTGTAGGATGCGGATCTGATCGTCCGTCAGACCCGCCGTATCCGCCGTCAGGTCCAGTACCGGCAGGGCGGGGGGAGTTTCCTTCTTCTCCGGCTTCGCCGTGGACGATTCCTCCGCCCTTTGAGCGGGGAGACTGTCCTGCTCCGGCACCGGAGGAAGATTCTCCGGCGAGGGGCGCAGCCGGTGGGGGAACCGGCTCCGGTACCCCTCCAGAATGTCCCAGCCGCAGGTCACAAGTCCTGCGCCGTCCCGGATGAGGCGGTTGCTGCCCCGGCTGTTGGGGGCGTCGATGGGGCCGGGGACGGCGAACACGTCCCGTCCCTGTTCCAGCGCCGTATTGGCGGTGATGAGAGCGCCGCTGCGCTCCGGGGCCTCCACCACCAGCACCGCCAGACTCAGGCCGCTGAGGATGCGGTTGCGGACGGGGAAGTGGCTGCCCATAGGCTCCGTTCCCGGCGGGTACTCGCTCAGCAGCACGCCGGTGGCGGCGATGTCCTCGTAGAGCCGCCGGTTCTCCGCCGGATAGACCACGTCCACGCCGCCGCCCAGAACGGCCGCCGTAAAGCCGCCGGCCCGCAGAGCGCCCCGGTGGGAGGCACCGTCGATGCCCCTGGCAAGGCCCGACACCACCACGGCACCCTCCTTCGCCAGCTGGTAGCCCAGCTCCTCGGCGGCGGAGATGCCATAGGGGGTACACGTCCGGGTACCCACCACGGAGACGGCGGCCTCCTCATCGAACAGGGGCATCCGGCCCCGTCCGTACAGCGGCACCGGCGGGTCATAGATGTTCCGCAGCCGGTCCGGGTAGAGGGCGTCCTGCATGGTCAGCAGGAAGATATCCCCCTTGGCGCAGCGGGCCAGCACGTCCTCGGCCCGGTCTGTGGACTTGTCCGACAGCAGCGCCGCCTGAGAGGAGGACAGCCCCTCCACCGGAGGGAGATCCTCCGGCTGGGCGTAGTATATGTCCTCCGGCGAGGGGAAATGCTCCAGAAGCAGAAGCTTGCTGCGGTTGGTCAGCCCCGGCAGGGTGGTGAGCCATACCCAGTATTTCAGAGCAGCCATGTGAGATCCCTCCTTATCGCCAGCTCTCCCACAGCAGCACCGCTGCGGCAATGGCCGCATTCAGGGATTCGCAGCGGTCCGACATGGGAATACGGATGGTTTGATCGCACAGGTCCAGCACCTCCCGGCTCAGGCCACGGCCCTCGCTGCCGATGGCCAGCGTGCAGCGTGTGTAGTCCGCCTGCCGGGCGTCCACGGTGTCCTCCCGCAGGGCGGCCCCGTACAGGGGCAGGCCGCTGCGGTGCAGCAGGGCCGCCAGTTCCTCCGGTGAACCGAAATAGATGGGGCGGCGGAACACGGCCCCCATGGAGGAGCGCACCGCCTTCCAGCCGTAGGGGTCGGCGCAGCCGCCGGTAAGCAGCAGGCCGTCGGCGTCGAAGGCGTCCAGCGTCCGCAGGATGGTGCCTACGTTGCCGGGGTCCTGCACCCCGTCCAGCAGCACATACCGCCGGCCGGTGAGGGACCGGGGCAGGGGAGCCTGAGGCAGGCGGCAGGTGAAAAGCACCCCCTGAGGGGTCTTTACCGGGGAGATGGAGGCCATGACGTCCTCCGGCACCTGCACCTGTCGGATGTACTCCGGAAGCCGGGGCAGGGGGGAGATGGTCACCACGGCGGTGATCTCCGCCTGCCACAGCAGGGCCTCCTGCAGCAGCTTGGGGCTGTCACAGAGAAATTCCCCCGTCGCCCGCCGGTAGGCGGCGGAGCCGACCAGCTTGCGAATATGGCCCATGAGGGGGTTGTGACGGCTGGTGATATGCTCCATAGGGATTCCTTTCCCGGCGTTTTCATGCACCGAAGGGATGATTTGACACCTTATTCTAAAGGATTCCTTCGGCAATTTCAAGCCCTTTCTGCCGGGAAGGGCAAAAAAGAGGGAATTTTCCACGGAATATTCCCAAAAACTTCTTGACTTTTGGCGGATATCCGGTATAATAATTAGGCCTGCGTATGCAGGTAAATCCTTGCTCTCACCGCAGCGTGAGGGCCATAAGTCCAAAAGGAGGTGCAAAAAGTATGGCTAAGATTTCCGCCAACTATGAGGTCGTTTACATTCTCGACCCGGCACAGGGTGAGGAGGCTATTGCCGCCAATGTGGCAAAGTTCCAGGCTCTGGCTGAGCAGCACGGCTGCTCCGACGTGGTCGTGGATGAGTGGGGCAAGCGTCGTCTTGCTTACGCCATCGATTACAAGACCGAAGGCTACTATGTGCTGATGAGCTTCACCAGCGCACCGGAATTCCCCAAGGAGCTGGATCGTATCCTGGGCATTACCGAGGGCGTGATGCGTTCCATGATCGTCTGCAAGGACGAGTAAGGGGGAAGCACAATGCTGAACAAGATTTTCATCATGGGTCGCCTGACCAGGGACCCGGAGCTGCGGCGTACTCAGAGCGGTACGGCGGTCACCAGCTTCTCTTTGGCCGTGGATCGGGACTATAAGTCCCAGAGCGGCGAAAAGGAGACCGATTTCATCGATGTGGTGGCTTGGCGCAGCACGGCGGAGTTCGTCTCCAAGTATTTCACCAAGGGCCGCATGGCCGTGGTGGAGGGGCGGCTCCAGATCCGTGACTGGAAAGACAAGGAGGGCAACAACCGCAGAAGTGCGGAGGTGGTTGCCGACAATGTCTATTTCGGTGACAGCAGACCCGGCGGCGCCGGTGGGAATAACAGCGGTTATTCTCAGGCTCCTGCCTACGGTGCTCCCGCCGGAGGGTATTCCGCCCCGGTGGGCGGCCCGTCCGATTTTGCCGAGATCGACGAGGAGGACGGCGACCTGCCGTTCTGATGTGCCAAGGCACATGAAATCTTTATAAGGAGGAATTTTCCATGGCTATGGAACGTGAAAATAGAGCGCCCCGTGGCAACGGCCGTAAGCGCCGCAAGGTTTGCCAGTTCTGCGTGGATAAGTGCGAGCATATCGATTATAAGGATGCCGCCAAGCTGCGCCGCTTCATCAGCGAGCGCTCCAAGATCCTGCCCCGCCGTACCACCGGTACCTGCGCTATGCATCAGCGTCAGCTGACCGAGGCCATCAAGCGTGCCCGTCAGATCGCTCTGCTGCCCTTCGTTACCGAGTAAGTTGGTCATCAAAAAGAGCCTGCCAGCCGGCAGGCTCTTTTTTGTTCCAAAGTCGAAGACTTTGGAACAGAGGGGGTGATTTGGCCCGATGGGAGATCAGGACAGCAGCGCCTGAATTTCAGACAGACTCCGGGCGAAGTGGATGCCCTGTTGGCGCTCCGGGGAGGAGAGCCCGGAGGCGATCATATGGTCCAGAAGGGCTTTCAGGTGGCGATAGTAGCCGTCCAGATCGTAGAGGATGCAGGGGGCGGACAGCTGGCCCAGCGATACCTGCGACATGACCTCCGTGATCTCCTCCAGTGTGCCGGTGCCGCCGGGGAAGGCGATGAAGGCGTCCCCCAGCTGGATCATTCTGCTCTTACGCTCCGCCATGCTTCGGGTGACGATGAGTTGGGTCAGGCCGTCGTGCTGCAGGTCCTGCGCCATGAAGCACTCCGGCTCCACGCCGATGACGCTGCCCCCCTGCGCCAGTGCGCTTTGGGCCAGCAGGCCCATGAGTCCGGTTTTGGAGCCGCCGTAGACCAGTGTGTGGCCCGCGGCACCGATCCATGCTCCCAGTTCCCGGACGGCCTGCGCCAGATGGGGGTCGGTGCCGCAGCTGGCGCCCAGATATACGGTGATGTGCATAGGCGATACCTCCGTGGGTGATTTGTGTCAGTATAGCACGATATGGAGAGAAAAACAAGGACAGGCGGGAGCCTGTCCTTGTGTGAAGTGCGGGGATATCAGCCCCAGAGGGCGGTGAGCATGGGGATGATCTGCTTTTTCCGGCTCATGACCTTGGGCAGGAACAGGCTGTTGTCCTTGGGCTCGGCGGAGAAGGCATTGCGGATGACGTCGTCGCTGCCCACATACAGCAGCTGCGTACCCTCCATCAGCACGTCCGTCAGCATCAGGATCACCATGTCGTAGTGGTGCTCCGTCTGATCGTGGCGCATAGCCTCCAGAAACTCCTCCCGGCGCTGGAGCATATCCTCGGAATCCAGACAGGTGATCTGGCCCACGCCCAGATTCTGCTCGGCAATGTGGAACTCCTTGAAGTCGCTGTGCAGCAGCTCCTCGGCGGATTTACCGTCAAAGCTGCCATCGAAGAGAAGCTTGCCCAGCTCGTTGAGGGAGACGTTGGCAATGCGGGCCATGCGCTCGGCCATGGCCACATCCCGCTTGGTGCAGGTGGGGGACTTGAACATGACAGTATCGGACAGAATGGCTGCTGCCATCAGGCCTGCCATAGCCGGGGAGGGCATGACGCCGTGCTCCTGATACATTCCGGTGATGATGGTATTGGTGCTGCCCACCGGCTCGTTGCGGACCCGGATGGGCTGGGTGGTCTGGATATCCGCCAGACGGTGGTGGTCGATGATCTCCAGAATCTCCGCCTGATCCAGACCCTGTACGGCCTGCGCCCGCTCATTGTGGTCCACCAGCACCACACGCTTGCGCCGGGGGCGCAGCAGGTGATACCGGGACAGGGTACCGACGACCTTCTCGTTCTGGTCCAGCACCGGGTAGCAGCGGTAGCGGCTCTTCAGCACCACTTCCCGCACATCGTCGATGTAGTCCGACAGATGGAAGCAGACGATGTCGTCAGTGTGGCAGGGGCGGGAGATGGGGATGGCCTGATAGATGAGACGGGCCACCCGGCTGGCATCGTAGGGGCTGGAAATGATGCAGGTATTTTGAGCGTCTGCCAGCAGCGTTTGATCTACCTCCGTCTGGCACAGGATCAGGCAGCCTACATTGGTCTCCAGCGCCCGGCGGATCATGTCCGGCTGGTCGCCGCACAAGACGATATGCTCCCGACCGTTCCACAGCAGATTCTCGCAGCTCTGGGGCAGGGCAATGACCACGTCGCCGGTAACAGAGTCCACCAGATCACCGGTGTCGTTGAGCACACGGCCCTCGATGACGCTCAGAAGATTGAACAGGGGCAGTGCCTCCACGCGTGGCTCACTGATGGTGTTCATGCTGTAGGTGGCGATGTCGCCGGCGGAGAGGGTCCCATACAAGGTGCCGTCCTCGTTGACCACGGGGATGGCGGATATCCGCTGTTCCCGCATGATGTGCCATGCTCGGTCCATGGTGACGGTGGCGTTCAGGGCAGGCGGCGTATCATAATCCAGATCCGCCACCTGTGTGCGGACATTTTGGATCAGCTGGGGTGGCTGGAGACCGAAGCGATCCAGCAGACGCTGGGTCTCGTCGCTGACGTGGCCCAGATAGGCTGCCACGTAGTCCCGGTCGCCCAGAGCATTCCGCAGAGCGGCATAGGACATGGCAGCCACGATAGAATCCGTGTCGGGGTTCCGATGCCCGACCACATAGATCTCGTTCATACAATAGCTCCTTTTTTGTTCCGTGGGAGTGATTCATGTACTGATTATAATTATTATACGGCGTAAGGGAAATTTGTCAATGCGGGGATATGCCGGAAAAGAGGAGAAAAAAGGCTTCCAAATCCGGCAAAGCGGCGAAAACGTGGGAAAAGCGGCACTGTGCGTCGGTTGTATACAATGTGCGGGGATGTGTTGCTGTCTCTTGACCTTTTGAAAAAGCGGCGGTATAATAAACGGACTGTAAAGAAATTTTATCCAAAGGAGAGGGGTGCCGAATTGAAGAGCAAAAACCAGAGCATGGACATGACGCAGGGCGTCATTTGGAAGCAACTGGCGTATTTTGCCCTGCCGCTGTTTTTAGGCAATCTCTGTCAGCAGCTGTATAACACGGCGGACAGCATCATTGTAGGAAAATTTGTGGGCAAGGACGCCCTGGCGGCGGTGTCCAGCAGCGGGAACCTCATCTTTATGATGACGGGCTTTTTTATGGGCCTGTTTGTGGGGGCCGGCGTTATCATCAGCCGCTATTTCGGCGCCAAGTGCTATGATCGGCTGGAGGCGGCGGTGCATACCGATCTGGCCTTCGCCATGGTCTGCGGCGTTTTGCTGATGCTGGTGGGCATCTTCCTGACCCCCCAGATCCTGGTGTGGATGCGGACGCCGGAGGACGTGCTGCCCCAGTCCATCCAATATTTCCGATTGTACTTCATGGGCAGCCTCTTTATGATCGTCTACAACGCCTGTATGGGCATTTTGCAGGCGGTGGGCGACAGCCGCAGTCCCCTGCGCTACCTCATCATCTCCTCCATCACCAATGTGACGTTGGATCTGATCTTCGTGGGAGCGCTGAAATGGGGTGTCAACGGCGCCGCCATCGCCACGGTGGTGAGCCAGATGGTCAGTGCTGTGCTGTGCTTCCGGAAGCTGATGCAGGCGGACGGCCCCTATCGGCTGGTTCCCAAGCGCATCCGCTTCGAGCTGCCGATGCTCAAGCAGATCACGGCGCAGGGCATCCCCTCCGGTGTGCAGAACTCCATCATCGCCATCGCCAACGTGGTGGTGCAGTCCAACATCAACACCTTCGGCTCCGATGCCATGGCGGGCTGCGGCTCCTACGCCAAGGTGGAGGGCTTTGTGTTCCTGCCCATCACCTCCTTTGCCATGGCACTGACTACCTTTACGGGGCAGAATCTGGGCGCAGGGCAGTATGAACGGGCCAAGAGGGGGGCACGGGTGGGCTTCACCTGCTCCATGCTGCTGGCGGAGCTTATCGGATTGACACTACTGCTGGTGGCCCCCTATGCCATCGCCCTGTTCAATGATGACCCGGCGGTCATCGCCATCGGCGTACGGCAGACCCGGACGGAGGCGCTGTTCTACTTTGCACTGGCCTTCGCCCACAGCATCTCCGCCGTGATGCGGGGAGCGGGCCGGGCCAAGATGCCCATGTACACCATGCTGGTGTGCTGGTGCGTCATCCGTGTGACGTATATCACGCTGGCGCTGAAGGTGTGGCCGGATATTATCACCATCTTCTGGGCATACCCCATTACGTGGTGTCTCAGCTGCGTGGTGTTTCTGCTGTATTATCTGAAGGCCGACTGGGTCCATTCGTTCCAGAAGATGCACTGAAGCCTTTCACATAAGCAAAAGGGACGTCCGGATAACCGGACGTCCCTTTTGCTGTCATAAATTCTTCACCTGTAGGGCACGGATGGCATTCAGCACGGCGATGACCATGACGCCCACGTCGGCAAAGATGGCTGCCCACATATTGGCGATGCCCATGGCGCCCAGTACCAGACACAGGCCCTTGATGCCCAGCGCAAACACGATGTTCTCGTACACGATCCGCAGGCACTTGCGGGAGATGCGGATGGCCTTGGCGATCTTCAGAGGATCGTCGTCCATCAGCACCACGTCCGCCGCCTCAATGGCGGCATCGGAGCCCATGGCACCCATGGCGATGCCGATATCGGCACGGGACAGCACCGGGGCATCGTTGATGCCGTCGCCCACGAAGGCCAGCTTGCCGTCGGCGTTGCTCAGCAGGCGCTCCACCTGCGCTACCTTGTCCGCAGGCAGAAGCTCGCTGTGTACCTCGTCCACGCCCAACTCTTCGGCCACGTGGTCGGCCACCCGCCGGATATCGCCGGTGAGCATGACGGTCTTTTCCACGCCCGCCCGCTTCAGGGCGGCAATGGCCTCCTTGGCGTGGGGCTTCACCACGTCGGAAATGACGATGTGGCCGGCGTACTGACCGTCGATGGCCAGATGGATGATGGTGCCGACGCTATGGCAGTCGTGCCACGCAATGCCCAGCCGGTCCATGAGCTTGCTGTTGCCCACGGCTACGTCGGTGCCGTCCACCTTGGCGGTGATGCCATTGCCGCTGATCTCCTGCACGTCCGTGACACGGTGGCGGTCGATCTCGCCGCCGTAGGCACGCTGGAGGCTCTTGCTGATGGGATGGGAGGAGGCGCACTCCGCCAGAGCGGCGTACTCCAGAACCTTCTTCTGGGGCATGGTGTTGTGGTGAACGCCGGTGACGTCAAAGACGCCCTGGGTCAGGGTGCCGGTCTTGTCAAAGACCACCACACGGGTTTTGGAGAGGGTCTCCAGATAGTTGGAGCCCTTCACCAGCACACCGGCCCGGCTGGCACCGCCCAGTCCGGCGAAGAAGCTCAGGGGGATGCTGATGACCAGCGCACAGGGGCAGCTGATGACCAGGAAGGTCAGGGCGCGGTAGACCCAAGTGCCCCAGTCGCCGCTGAGGCCCATGACCAGCCGCACCACCGGCGGCAGCACCGCCAGCACCAGAGCGCCGATGCAGACGGCGGGGGTGTAGATGCGGGCAAATTTGGAGATGAAGTTCTCGGAGCGGGATTTGTGGGAGCTGGAGTTCTCCACCAGCTCCAGAATTTTGGAGACGGTAGATTCACCGAAGGCCTTGGTGGTGCGGATCTTCAGCACGCCCGTCATATTGACGCAGCCGCTGATGACCTCGTCGCCGACGGCGGCATCACGGGGCAGGCTCTCACCGGTGAGGGCGGCGGTATTCAGGGTAGAGCTGCCCTCCGTCACTACGCCGTCCAGCGGGATCTTCTCGCCGGGCTGCACCACGATGATGCTGCCCACAGCCACGTCATCCGGGTCCACCTGCACCAGCTTGCCGTCCTGCTCAATGTTGGCATAATCCGGGCGAATGTCCATCAGGGCGGTGATGCTGCGGCGGCTCTTGCCCACGGCGTAGCTCTGGAACAGCTCGCCGATCTGATAGAACAGCATCACGGCCACGGCCTCCAGATAGTCGCCGCTTTTCTCGTAGACGGCCAGTGCAATGGCACCCACGGTGGCCACCGCCATCAGGAAGTTCTCGTCGAACACCTGGCCCTTGATGATGCCCCGGAAGGCCTTGCGGAGAATATCATAGCCGATGATGAGATAGGCAGCCAAATACAGCACCGTCCCGGCCACGCCGCCGATGGAGAAGAGCTTCACCACGGCCACCAGCACCGCAGTGGCAATGATGCGCCAGAGGACCTTCTTCTGCTTCTTTGTCATGTCGGTCACGTCCTTTCATAAAACGTGCCGGAGGTCCTCCGGCACATTTCGCTTCTTACAGATAGATCTCGCAGTCGTCCTCGACCTTTTTGCAGTTTTTCAGTACCGCCTTCATGACGGTCTTGGGGTCGCTGCCCTCGGCAAACTCCACGATCATCTTCTGGGTCATGAAGTTCACCACGGCGTCCTGCACGCCCTCGGTCTTTTTGGTGGCCTCCTCCATGAGGTTGGCGCAGTTGGCACAGTCCACTTCGATCTGATAGGTCTTTTTCATAAAAATGCTCCTTCCGTGCGGCGGCTTTCAACCATTAAGCACTTGTTTAATCTTGATGATTGTACTATAATAGATGCCGACGAGAAAGTCAATGCGGAAAGACGCTTCCCTTCCAAACGGGCGAAAAGTCCTTCCAAACGGAACAGAAAGGCGGGAGAACCATGGGGGAACTGCCCCATCATCACGAGAACCAGCAACGGTTGGAGCGGCTGCGAAGCTTCATTCAGGAGCCGGAGAGCTTTCAGGAGGTGGCCAATCTCTGCCGCCTGCTGTCGGATAACAGCCGGGTGCGGATCTTCTGGCTGCTGTGCCACTGTGAGGAGTGCGTCATGAATCTATCGGCGCTGGTGGGTATGAGCAGCCCCGCCGCCTCCCACCATCTGCGGCAGCTGAAGGACAGCGGCCTCATCGTCAGCCGCCGGGTGGGGAAGGAGGTCTACTACCGGGCGGCGGATACGGAGGTGGCCCAGCTGCTGCACCAGATCATCGAGCGCACGGTGGAGGTGACGTGTCCCCAGTCGGACAGCCAGCTGGTGTCCGGTGCGCCCCATCTGCCACCGCTGGATCAGCACGACTACTGCGGTAGCTGTCCGGCGGAGCAGCTGGAGGTCATCCGGCAGGTCCATCGGTTCCTGACGGAGCATCTGGACAGCCGCATCACCATCGAGCAGCTGTCCCGGCAGTTTCTCATGAACCCCTCCACCATGAAGGAACTGTTCAAGGAGGTGTACGGCAGCTCCATCGCCGCCCATATCCGCCAGCACCGCATGGAGCGGGCCTCCGCTCTGCTGCTGGAGAGCGACGACAGCGTGGCTCAGGTCGCCCGGACCGTGGGCTATGAGAGCCAGAGCAAGTTCACCTCGGAGTTCAAAAAAGCATTTTCCATGTTGCCCACGGAGTATCGAAGGCTCCATAAGCAGGCGTAAAAAAGATGCGGAAGTCATATGGCTTCCGCATCTTTTTTATAGGGATCATCTCTTTTTGGCACGGGCCAGAGAGAAACCGAACACGATGCCGCAGAGACCGCCCACGATGTGGGTCATCTGGGAGATGTTGTCGCTCTCGGAGAGACCGTCCACCACCTCGTTGCCCAGATACAGGGCCACCACCAGCAGCATGGTCAGAGGGATGCCGCCCCGGCGCATCTCGGTGAAGGAGTTCAGCACGATCATCATGAACACCACACCGCTGGCTCCCAGCAGCGCCGTACCGGGGAAGAAGATGAACTGCACCAGTCCCGTCACCAGAGCCGTTACCAGAATGGTCATCAGCAGGTTGCGGCTGCCGTACTTTTCCTCCAAGCCCGGCCCCACCAGCAATAGCAGCAGCATATTGTTCATGTAGTGGCTGTAACCGGAGTGGCCCAGCACATGGCCGAAGAAGCGTACATAGGTCAGCGGGTCCGCCAGCGACGATCGGTATACACAGAAGAACCGGGTGGTGCTGACGCCGCCTGTCCAGCCGTCCAGCAGCAGGACCAGCAGGCTCAGCAGGGCAAACAGCAGCACCACCGGGGCATTGAATCGGATCACCAGTTTTTTCACGCATCATACCTCTTTCCAAATGGGAATGTTTCGATTATAATAGATTTATCCAAATTTGTAAACCGAGGGGGAAGCATTGTTGAAAAAAGCTTGGAAGATCGTGCTGGCTGTGGTGCTGGCGCTGCTGGTGGTGGTGCTGGGGTACGTGGCCTATGTGTTCATCGACTATCACCGCATCGGGAATCAGGAGCTGACGGTGGAGCGGAACGCCGCTGCCACCGTGGAGGCGGGGAAGGAGTACGGCATCCTCTCCTATAATATCGGCTTCGGCGCTTATGAGGACGATTACAGCTTCTTCATGGACGGCGGCACGGAGTCCCGTGCATGGTCTGAGGAGCGGCTTACCGCCAATATCGAGCGCATCGGGGCGTTTTTGCAGCAGCAGGATGCCGACCTGTACCTGTTGCAGGAGGTGGACCGGGACTCCACCCGCAGTTACCACGTGGATGAGGGCACCATGCTGACGGCGCAGCTGCCGGGGCTGGGTTATACCTGGGCGCAGAACTACGACTCGCCGTATCTGTTCTACCCGCTGGACCAGCCCCACGGCAAGTCCGTGTCGGGTCTGCTGACCCTCTCCTCCTTCGGCATCACCGAGACCCGGCGGGTGGAGCTGCCCATCGAGGCCGGTGTGATGAAGCTGGTGGATCTGGATCGGTGTTACAGCGTCCACCGCATCCCCGCTGCCGACGGCCGGGAGCTGGTGCTGTATAATGTCCATCTGTCCGCCTACACCTCCGACGGTACCATCGCTGTGGAGCAGCTGGAGCTGCTGCGGGCGGATATGCAGGCGGAGTATGAAAAGGGCAACTGGTGCATTGCCGGCGGCGACTTCAATAAGGATCTGCTGGGCCAGTCGGAGGAGATCTTCGGCGGTTCTGCCGAGGGCTACACCTGGGCGCAGCCCCTGCCGGAGGGTATCTGGGACGGCACCAATCTGTCGCTGGTGGCTCCGCTGGACGAGACGGACCCCGTCCCCAGCTGCCGCAACGCCGACGCTCCGTATCACGAGGGACAGTACGTGCTGACGGTGGACGGCTTCGTGGTGTCGGACAACGTCACCGTGGAGCAGGCTGTGGTGGAGGACACGGGCTTTGCGTGGTCGGATCACAATCCGGTGTCCATGCGTTTTGTGCTGAACTGAGCGAAAGAGGGAGGGCGTCTGCGCCCTCCCCCCTCGGTGGAGGAAGGCATATCAGCGGGAACGAAAATTTCCCTGAAAATTATTGCAATTAGGTGTTGACAAATGCGGACTTTTGTATTATACTGACCAAGTCAGTTGCGGTGAGCAAGCGACGCAAGTGAATATGGGGGTATAGCTCAGCTGGGAGAGCGCTTGAATGGCATTCAAGAGGTCAGCGGTTCGATCCCGCTTATCTCCACCAAAACAGGGTATTTTCGATGAAAATACCCTGTTTTTATAACTTTTTGAAGGATATTATTTTCCTAAAACTTGCGCTACTACCAATCTACTACCAATGCCCGAAACGGCTACAAAGCGTCGGTGATGCGGCGGAGACTATCCACATCCACGTCCTGATAGTGCCGGAGCATTTCGGCGGAGGTATGGCCGATGAGACGCAGCTTGTCCTTGTCGGGGGCCGGCACGTCCTTAAGCAGCGTGGCAAAGGTATGGCGGCAGCTGTGGGGCGTGTAGCGGTGACGAATGACGCCGTTGCTCTCCTCCATGGGATTGTCAAAGCCGATGGCGTCCAGAGCGGCGTAAAATGCTGTCCGGTAGTCTCGGAGACTCAGGCGTCCGCCGGAGGCGCTGACAAACACAGGCCCGGAGGTACGACCGCCCACCAGCCGGTCAATGATGGGCTGGATCTTGGGCGAGATCGTGACGATACGGCTGCGGCCCGCCTCCGTCTTAGCGCCGCCAACAAAGCTCCGCAGTCGGGGGTCGTAGTCCTCGATATCCAGCGCCAGCAGCTCCGAGGGCCGGAAGCCGAGATAGCATTGGGCCACGATGTACTCCCCGTAGGGGATAGACGCCCCGGCCTGCTGGAGGGCCTGCACGGCCTCCATGGGAAGCGCACGCTTCTCCTCGGACACGCCGCCGCCCACGATGAGATATTCCCCCAGATTCAGGGTGGCCAGATGTCGGGGGATGGCGTACTTGTAGAGCAGGCCGCAGAGGGCCTTCATGTTCTCCCTGGTGCGCTTCCCGGCGGGGCAGTCATCCATGCACTCCTGCAGGTCGTCCACGTCGATGTCGGCCAGCTGAGCACTCCAGAGGGGGCGGAAGTGCTTGATGGCGGCACGGTAACAGCCGAGGGTGGACTCACCGGCCCGGTGGGTGGGATACCACTTGTCGTACAACTCTTTGTAGGTGATGTGCCGGCTGCGCTCCTGTGCCGGAGTGACGGCCAGCAGCGGCAGATACTCCAGCGCCTCCTTTTTGGTGCGGAAGCCGGACTTGGAGCGAGTCTTGCGGTGGATGCTGCCGTCCTCGGCGGTGTACCAGCCGCAGATCCGCACGGCGATCCATGTCTTGCTGGGTAGCTGGTAGACGCTGCCGGTGCCATTGCCACGGCTCCGGGGGCGGCGGGTGATATCCTGCTTGGCCCCACAGGACAGGCAATACTTGGAGCCGTCCGGCAGGGCGGTGCGGCATTTGCGGCAGACCATAGGCGTTCCTCCTTCTATCATTTCAGCCGTTCCGGTGTTCGACCGGGGCGGCTTTTTTCATGCCCCGGCGGTGCATAGCTGCCAGTGCCGGGGAGATACTAACACTATAGGACAGCTCCGGGCATGGTGTCAAGGGCTCCGGCGGCGGGATAGGTGTAGTATATCACGATATTTTGGACTGAATCCCGGCCAAAATGGGACACAACGCCCAATATGTGCTACAATGGCGGCGGAATGAGGAAAACAATCAAAAGGGAGCGAGAGCGATTGGAACTCTCACAGCGCCAGCTGGCGGCGCTGGTAGGCGTCGGGAAAACCACCATCGGAGAGATAGAGAGGGGGGAGAGACTGCCGAACGTGGTAACGGCTATCCGCATTGCCAAGGCGCTGCACACCACCGTCGAGGAGTTATGGAGCGAGGACTATTATGGACAATAGACAGATGTGGATGGAACAGATCCTCCGGTTGTTGGAATTGGCCACGGAGGAGCAGCTACGGGTCCTTTACACGGCGGCGCTGTACATAGTGTGAGGGCGGCGGCAGAATCCCAAACGCTTGGGATTCTGGCAAGAGAGGGGCGGCGGGACCGCCCCTTTTCTTTTTGAAAAAATACGTATAAATACGTAAGAAACTATTGACATACGTGCGAATACGTGCTATAATACATAACAGAAAGGAGGTGAGACAGTGCGATATGCCGAGCTGACAAAAGAGCTTCGGGCGGCAGGTTGCTACATACTCCGACACGGAAAGCAGCACGACATATGGTATAGTCCGATTACCGGGAGACAATTTTCAGTGCCACGGCACATGAGAGAAGAAGTCCCAGCTGGAACGCTCAAGTCCATTCGGAAGAGTGCGGGGCTGTAAAAGGCCCCGCCCCCTTCCGGGGCATAATACATAGAAACAGAAGCAAGAGCAACGAGAACAAAAACCACAAGATTAGGAGGAACATTATGGCCAAATATGTGTATCCGGCAGTTTTTACACATGAGGCGGAGGGGGGCTATTCCATCACCTTCCCGGATTTGCCGGACTGCGCCACCTCGGCGGAAACGCTGGAGGAGGGAATTGAAATGGCGGCGGATGCGCTTTGCCTGATGCTGTACGACATGGAGGAGGGCGGAGCCGTTCCGCCGGAGCCCTCCGATGTAAGGAGTATCGTCTGCGCCGAAAACCAGTTGGTGACGCTAATCCGCTGCGACACCATCGAATATCGGAAGTTTTTTGACAACCGAGCGGTGAAAAAGACTCTGACCATTCCGGCGTGGCTGAACACTATGGCGGAAAGACAGGGGGTCAATTTTTCCATGATCCTGCAAAATGCACTGAAAGCGGAGCTGCATATTTAACGGATGACAAGCAAGAGAGCGGAGACCGGGCGGTCTCCGCTCTCTTTTGCTGTGCTCAGACATTCAACTGCTGCGGTAGGCGACAAGGTCCACATCTACCAGTGACACAATGCCGCCGGTGGGACAATCCACGTGCTGACTGGGGGCGGGGAAGGGCTTTCCATCGTCCTCCATATCGATCCCCACCAGGCCCATAGCATCACGGGCCATGGCAATGGCTTCCGCCAGATCTTCGCCTTGGGTATTGATCTCCAGATCCGGCACGTAGGCCATATAGCCGCCTGCCGGGTCCTCCGTAAAGATAACGGGATATACAAGTTTCATGCGATTACCTCTTTTGCCTTATCCGAGGTGCAACTGGGTACGCAGGGCATCTTGCAGCACCTGAGAAAAGTTTACATTCCGCTCCAGCGCAGCGGCATTAAGCCAAGCGGGGAGGGTGACGGTGCGGTTGACGCTGCGGTTGACCCGTGCCAAGCGGACGGAGGGCATATACACATCCACAAGGACGGCCCGTTCGCCGTCCTCCAGCTTTACATCGGCCAGAGGGGTGGGGGCGGGGATATCCTCGCCGTCCTCCTCCAGTCCGCAGAGGACGCAGCCCAGCAGTTCCCGTGCGGACAGCAGCGCATCCGTATCGTCGGTGCCGCTGGTGGCAACATCCAAATCGGGGAAGGTGACGGCGATCTCCTGATCCGGAGCATAGCTAAAGACAGCGGGATAGAAATAGCGTTCGACCTGTTTCATAAAATGACCTCCTATTCGAGTAAGTCAGGAGGTCTGGGTTACCGGAACAGTAACCCAGACTGTCGTTCAATGCTGGCGAGGGTTTTACGGGGGATGTCCTTGTCGGGGTGCTTAACAGTAACACGGCCCTTTTTGGTGGGGTGCTTGAACTGGTGGTGGCTGCCCACTACATTGACCTCGAACCAGCCATCCGCCTTCAGCAGTTGAATAACCTCCCTTGACGAGTAGCTCTTCATAAGTATTTCCTCCTGACAATGATATAATAACACATATAATTATATTTGTCAATAGGGAAAACAAATATTTTTACACACATTTGAAGCAAGAGAGCGGAGACCGGGCGGTCTCCGCTCTCTTATTTTGCGTCGGTGGGGGGCTCTTCGGGCTGCTCCTGAAGCAGCTTACGGGCCATCTCTTCCATGAGCTGCCATTGCTCCGGGGTGAGGCGGGCCAGGACGGAGACAAAGCGCCGCTGGAACTCGCTGGAGGGGTCCCGGATCACCGTGGCGGCGAAGCGCATGATCTCCTCCTCACGGGATAGGTGCATCAGCATCTCACCCTCACCGGTGCGAAGCCAGCGCTCGTTGACGCCGAACTCCCGGCAGATGTCCACGATGGTGCGGTCGCTGGGTGTTCCGTCCTTTGCGAGACGGGAAATGTGCTGCTGCGAAACGTTAATCCTTTCGGCGAATGCCGTTTTGGTAAGTCCGCTGGCCCGGATCACCTCCGCAATGCGGGTATTGATTTCGCTCATAATTCACCTCCTTGTCATCATTAAACCACGGAATATAACATCTGTCAAGAATTTTCACACTTGAGGAGTAAAATAATGATTGACAGTACGCATTAAGTGCGGTAATGTACAACTAAGGTGTGGCGCAACACACCTGCCGGGCACCTGCTACTGCTTGTGATTGCGTTTGATGCGCTGGTTGTAGAACTCCCCGACAGAGTCTGCGTGTATAAATTCCAAATACAGTTCCGGGCGGATGTTGTTGTAAGTATAGACCCGGCCGGACTTCGTGCGGACGAAAAGCTGATCCCGGAAGGGCAGATAGCCAACATGGGATATGTAGGAGGATTCTACAGCATAGAGCGTAATCACTTGCCCGTCATGGTAATAGGGGCAGGTGCTGGCCGGGTTGAGCTTGGAGGGCGGTTTCGGGTCCGGCCTGATTTTAATAGGCGGTTTGGGACCGGGCGCGGAGGATAGCTCCGGCGCAACCTTCAGAGGTTTATTCTCCGCCTTGTGCTGCAACGCAGGGCGGGGAATGGACTTCACTTCCGGAGTCGGAAGCGGCTTCGGCGGTGTGGGTTTTGGCTTGGGTTTTGGCTGATTGCGCAGGCGGCGAACGCAGAGAAATTCCGTGGGGAGCTTAACTGCGGCATAAGAAAAGATACAGCAGGCGAGGATCGAGAATATAAATTCAAATTCCGTAAAGCACGAATAGAGAATACTTGCGATTGAAATTGCCCAGCCTGCAATTTTCTTGGCATTTCCGGGGTGATTACGGACAGGATGATACCGCAAATACGCACATATTCCCCAGAACACACAATTTGTGGCGAGGACAAGCAGACACAAGCCGCCGCAACTCACAAAGAGCACATAGGAAAGGCCGACAACGGAAACGAGGTTCGCAAAAGCAACGACACCGATGATGGCGGCGTACTTTGGCGTTATGCCAAAGCGATAATTGAATCTACTGTGCGTTTTGGAGTAGTTGTCAACGAAGGGAAGACACATAATGCCGGAGATGACTGAAGCGGTGAGACATATGAAATAAAAGATTATGAGCGGACTGCCCCACACATCGGATAGAAAAGCGGGCGTGCTGTCCGAACCTGCTGAATTGCCTGGACTGCCGCTGTTCCAGCTGGTTCGATCATCGAAGTCGTAAGGGCATTTCCCGTCGGTGTGCTGATGGGCTGGGTAGCCATGGTGATAGTGATATTCCCCGGTGGAGTGGTCATAGTGGCCGCCGTTGGCGTCTGTGTCTCCGGGGTGGGCAAGGGCGACCGTGCAACAGGACAAAAGCAGGATGCAGGCGAAAATGGGAATCAGATACCGTTTTCGCATGAAAATACCTCCCTTTGACGACATCATACCACATCGGCAAGGGAGGGGGCAAGGACGAACTGAAAGGGGGGTGAGGACATGAGCGTTGGAGAGCGGATCCGGCAGCTTCGATGGAAGAAAGGGGTGAAGCTGGGGGAGCTGGGAGCGAAGGTAGGCCTGACGGCGGCGGCCATGAGCCGGTACGAGCTGGGACAGCGGAGGATATCCGTGGAGCTGGCGGCAAGGATTGCCGAGGTGCTGGGTGTGCCGATACAGGCGCTTCTTCCCACAGAGCGAGGCGGCGGGAGCGGCCAGAGGGGAGAGCGGACAATTTCCATTCTGACGGCGCTGCTGCACTACCACGAGAGCGTGGAGGCCGCCATTGCCGGAGAAGCACCGGCGGCGGGACCGGTGGATGAATACGCCGAGGCGCTGCGGGAGGCCATCCGGTGCGTCGAGGAGGTGCATAAAGCATAAAAAGACCTCCCCTGTGCAGATGTGAACCGCACCAGATTATGCGGACAGCACTAAAAGCCCCCATGTAGGATATTGAGTTTTAAGCGGAGTGGCGCAGCGACAGCGGTGCCACTCCCGTTTTTGTTTGGATGCGTTCGTGGTTATAGAAGTAAATATACCTGTCGATCAGTTCGTTTGCTTCTTGGAGCGTCTTTGGCTTGTGGCGGTAGATGCACTCTGTTTTCAGAATGGAGAAGAAATTTTCTGCCATGGCATTGTCATAAGGATTTCCTTTCCTTGACATGGACGGCGTTATGCCGTAAGATTGTGTTAGCTTGAAGTATGCTTGTGATGTGTATTGAAAGCCTTGGTCGCTGTGGAGCTGCAACTCCGCAGCGACTTTCTCTTTCTTCATTGCCAGACGAATCGTGTCCAGAACAAGATTCACAGTCTGCCGACTTGCAGTCTTGTAGGCCACAATACTGTTGTCATACAGATCTCGGATCATGGACAGATATAAAATGCCTTCTTTTGTGTGGATGTAAGAAATGTCCGTGACCCATTTCTCGTTTGGCCTGACCGCCCGGAACTGTCTGTTCAACAGATTTTCATATTTGTGTACCTGCTGACCAAGATTTACCCATTGGCGGCGTCGGCGAACCTCAGACAATAATCCATATTTTTTCATGATTCTGAGCACAGTCTTCGGATCTCTTTGAATATTTCTGCCTTTTAACCACTTCCATACACGTCGATAGCCATAGGTCTTATCTGTCCTGCGCTGACATTCCTCGATTTCCTTTGCCACAACAGCATCGCGATCCGTCTCTCCCAGACGCTTTTTAAAGCAGTAGTAACCACTTCTGGATACCCCGAAGAATTTGCACATAACAGATATTGGGTATTCTCCCCGGTGACGGTGAATGACGGCGTACTTTGCCTTTGGCCTCACTTCCTTTCTGTGGACTGCAGAAAATCCTGCAGTAATTTCACTTCCATCTTGAGCCGCTTATTCTCATACTTATATTCCTGCAGCGTCTTTGCAGGCTTCCTGCCACGAAACTTCGGCGCACCCTTGGCGGCTTTTTTGCGTTGCCGCTTCAGCAGATTGTGAACCGGACGGTCTCCCTCCAAGCCAAGTTCCGCTTCGATTTCCCTGTGGCTCTTCCCTGATTCTAACATCTTTTCTATGGTCGGTAGTAGAACCTGCATATTGGTGTATCTTCGTTTGCTCATAATGAATCCCCCCTGATGTACTTATTATCCTACATCAGGGGGGATTTTGTCTATTGTCCTGTTTTACTGGTTCTGTTCAATGCAAGGGGAGGGGGGTTACTTCTTATCGGAGGGAGATTCCCTATACTTTGGGATTTCGGTCAATTCCTCTATGCGCTTGGCGGCCTCCTCCTGACCCTGCGGATTCAGGAGCTGGTAGGCTTGACGGACCCGAAAGAGGTTGTCATCGAGCGTATCAAAGAGCGCATCGAAATTGCGAAAGAGAATACAAAAAGGAAAGAACGGCTGCTGCGAGGTCGTTGTGGAGATGGAACATACCGGGAAAAGAAAAGCCGATAACGTAACCACGCTGGTCAAACTCCACGTCATACTCCTTACCGACTTCGATCTTTCGTTAATTTGCAGCACGCAGCGCAGCCGCTGCCTATTTGCAATATAATTGTAAATCAACATCCATCCGATAATCGGGAAAAGGGCTTGCTTTTTCCGACGGCGGTGGGTATAATATTACATTGTTTTAGCGGGTCATCCCGCCGTATTTTTGTAACGTTACAAGGAGTGTGAGACAATGACCGAGGAACGAAACACCGCCGCCCCTGAGACGGAGGAGAGCAGAAACTTTATTTTGAACCTAATCGACCAGGACATCGCAGAGGGTGGTCAGTTCCAGGGACAGACCGTCCACACCCGGTTTCCGCCGGAGCCCAACGGCTATCTGCACATCGGACACTGCAAGGCCCTGTGCATCGACTTCGGCACCGCCGAGAAGTTCGGCGGTCTCTGCAACCTCCGCATGGATGACACCAACCCCGCTAAGGAGGACACCGAGTACGTGGACGCCATCCAGCAGGATATCCATTGGCTGGGCTTTGACTGGGGCGACCGCTTTTTCTACGGCTCCGACTACTTCGAGAAGGACTACGAGTATGCCGTGGAGCTCATCAAGAAGGGGCTGGCCTACGTCTGCGAGCTGACGCCAGAGGAGTTCAAGGCCAACCGGGGCGACATCGGCATCCCCGCTACCTCCCCCTATCGGGATCGGCCCATCGAGGAAAATCTGCGGCTGTTCGAAAAGATGAAGAACGGTGAGGTGGAGGAGGGAAAGATGACCCTCCGGGCCAAGATCGATCTGGCCAGCGGCAATCTGAATCTCCGTGACCCCATCATCTACCGCATCCGCTTCATCAATCACCACCGGCAGGGTACCAAGTGGTGCATCTACCCCATGTACGACTTTGCCCACCCCATTCAGGACGCTCTGGAGGGTATTACCCACAGCCTGTGCTCGCTGGAGTTCGAGTCCCACCGACCGCTGTATGACTGGGTGGTCAGCAATGTCTCCATCCCCTATCACAAGCCCCGGCAGATCGAGTTTGCCCGTCTGGGCATTGACCACACGGTGATGTCCAAGCGCAAGCTGCGTCAGCTGGTGGAGGAGAAGCTGGTCTCCGGCTGGGATGACCCCCGGATGCCCACCCTGTGCGGCCTGCGCCGCCGGGGCTACACCGCCCGCTCCATCCGCAATTTCTGCGAGCGCATCGGCGTGGCTAAGTCCCCCAACACCGTGGAGTACGGCTTTCTGGAGCATTGCCTGCGGGAGGATCTCAACGCCACGGCCCAGCGCACCATGGCGGTGCTGCACCCGGTGAAGCTCACGGTCACCAACTATCCGGAAGGACAGAGCGAGACCTTCACCGTGGAGAATAACCCCACCGATCCCACGCAGGGTACCCATGAGATCACCTTCGGCCGCCACCTGTGGATCGAGACGGAGGATTTTCTGGAGATGCCTATTCCCAAGTATAAGCGCCTGTACCCCGACGGCCCGGAGTGCCGTCTGAAGGGTGCCTACCTCATCCGCTGCACCGGCTGCGTCAAGGATGAGAACGGCCACGTGACGGAGGTGCTGTGCGAGTACGACCCCAACAGCCGGGGCGGCGACCCCGCCGACGGGCGGAAGGTCAAGGGCGCTACCCTCCACTGGGTGGATGCCGACAACTGTCTGGATGCCGAGGTGCGGCTGTACGACAACCTGTTCTCCGATCCCCAGCCCGACGGCCCGGACAAGAATTTCCTGGACTGCCTGAATCCCGACTCCCTGATGGTGCTGCGGGGCTGCAAGGTGGAACGCAGCATGGCCGCTGTGGCAGAGGAGTTCGACCGCCGGGAGAACCGTACCGGCGTCAACGCACCCACCTTCCAGTTCATGCGGACCGGCTATTTCTGCATGGATAACCGGGACTGCACGGCGGAGCATCTGGTGTTCAACCGCAGCGTTTCTCTGAAGGACAGCTTCAAGAAGTAAAGAGGAGCTGTCGGAAAACAAACAAAGGCCCGGAGGTCACAGACCTCCGGGCCTTTTGGCTAAAGCCCCTTGGGGGGTTATTTTTTCGGTTCAGCAGCCGCATCACCGTCATCACGGCACCGAACAACACACCGGACACCGTCCAGATGACACAACTCCGCTCCGGCGGCACCTCCAGCGGCTCCTTCTCCAGAAAGGCGTACTCCTTTTCGCCGCGGGACAGGAACAGCGCCACGGCCACGGCCACCAGCAGAGCGCACAGTCCGGTTGAAGTGAGATAGCATGGAGCTGCCGGGGAGTGCAGCGGTGCAGCCGTAAAGGGGCAGATGACAAACAGCGAGGGCCAACGGCCCTCGCTGCTTGTTGCTGTTTACTTTTTCTTGCCGCCGTGGGAGGCCTTCATGCGCTTTTCGTGGTTGAGGATGGTCTTGCGGATGCGGAGATTCTCCGGTGTGACCTCCAGCAGCTCGTCGTTGGCCAGAAACTCCAGACACTGCTCCAGACTCAGACGGCGGGGCGGCACCAGCCGCAGGGCATCGTCGGAGCCGGCGGCCCGCATATTGGTCATCTGCTTCTTCTTGCAGACGTTGACGGTGATGTCCTCCTGCTTGGGGCTGACACCCACCACCATGCCCTCGTAGACCTTTACGCCGGGGCCGATGAACAGGGCGCCACGGTCCTGCGCATTGAACAGACCGTAGCTGACGGACTCGCCGGTCTCGAAGGCCACCAGAGAGCCGGTGTTGCGCCGGTTCAGGTCGCCCTTATAGGGGGCGTAGCTGTCGAACACGGAGGCCATGATGCCCTCGCCACGGGTATCCGTCAGGAACTCGTTGCGGTAACCGAACAGGCCGCGGGCGGGGATCAGAAACTCCAGCTTCATGCGGCTGCCCACGGGGGTCATCTCCAGCAGATCGCCCTTCCGGGCGCCCAGCTTCTCGATGACGGCGCCCACGGACTCGCTGGGGACATCCACCACCAGCCGCTCGATGGGCTCACACTTCTTGCCGTCGATGGTCTGGTACAGCACACGGGGGGGAGAGACTTGGAACTCATAGCCCTCCCGGCGCATGGTCTCAATGAGGATGGACAGACTCATTTCGCCACGGCCCGCCACGTTGAAGGCGTCGGTGGCGCCATCCAGCTCCGTGACCCGCAGGGAGACATCCTTCAGGGTCTCACGGAACAGCCGCTCCCGCAGCTGGCGGGAGGTGACGAACTTGCCCTCACGCCCGGCATAGGGGGAGTCGTTGACGGAGAAGGTCATCTCCATGGTGGGAGCGGAGATCTTCACGAAGGGCAGAGGCTCCACACAGGAGGTGGCGCAGATGGTATCACCGATGGTGATATCGGGGATGCCGGACAGGGCGATGATGTTGCCGGCGGTGGCCTCGGTGATGGGCTTCTTGCCCAGTCCCTCGAACTCGTACATGGAGACGGCCTTGGCCTTCTTGGCGGGGGCGTCGGGGTCGTGGTAGTTGCAGACGGCGATCTCCTGATTCTGCTTCAGCACACCACGCTCGATGCGTCCAATGGCGATGCGCCCCACGAACTCGTTATAGTCGATGGAGGACACCAGCATCTGGAAGGGCTGATCCAGATCCGCCTCCGGGGCGGGGATGTAGCTGAGGATGGTGTCGAACAGGGGCTTGAGATCCGTGCCGGGGACGTCGGGGGAGTAGGAGGCCACGCCCTGACGGGCCGAGCAGAACAGCATGGGGGAATCCAGCTGCTCCGGGGTGGCGTCCAGATCCAGCAGCAGCTCCAGCACCTCGTCGATGACCTCGTGGATGCGCTGGTCGGGGCGGTCGATCTTGTTGACCACCACGATGACCCGGTGGCCCAGCTCCAGCGCACGGCTCAGCACAAAGCGGGTCTGGGGCATGGGCCCCTCAGCGGCGTCCACCAGCAGGATAACGCCGTTGACCATTTTCAGGATGCGCTCCACCTCACCGCCGAAGTCGGCATGGCCCGGCGTGTCCACGATGTTGATCTTGGTGTCGCCGTACTGGATGGCGGTGTTCTTGGCCAGAATGGTGATGCCACGCTCACGCTCCAGATCGTTGGAGTCCATGACACGCTCCACCGTCTCCTGATTCTCCCGGTACACGCCACCCTGCTTGAGCATCTGGTCCACCAGCGTGGTCTTGCCGTGGTCCACGTGGGCGATGATGGCTACGTTTCTCAGTTTTTCGTTCTGCAAAGGAAAAACCCCTTTCTTTTCGTGGGTATAGTTTTACATCAACCTTAACAGTATATGCTCTTTTGGAGCCGGATGCAAGAGGTTTTTCACGCTTTCCGGCATTTTTTGTCAGTCCAGCTTCCCTCTGGCGTGGAGGACGTCATCCTGTGTGAGGGTCATCAGGTCCTCCTTGGTGACGGTCTCCATGGCGGCCAGACGGTTATTCTGGGCCACCAGAATGTGCTCAAAGATGTTCCGCACGCCACGGGCGTTGCCGAAGGTCTCCGGGTCGCCGTTTTCCTCGGTGATGTAGTCCCGCACCAGCTCCTCCACGCCGTCCGACAACTGATAGCAGCCCTTTTTGCACTGCATCTTGAAGATATCCAGCATCTCATCGGGGGTGTAGTCCTCGAAGAGCAGGAAACGGTTGAAGCGGGATTCCAGTCCGGGATTGGAGTGGATGAACCGATCCATCAGATCGGTGTAGCCCGCCACGATGACCACCAGATCGTCCCGGTGATCCTCCATGGCCTTGAGGATGGTGTCGATGGCCTCCTGACCGAAGTCGTTCTCGCTCTTACCGTTGAGGGCATAGGCCTCGTCGATGAACAGCACGCCGCCCAGCGCCTTCTGGATGACCTTTTGGGTCTTGATGGCGGTTTGGCCCACATATCCGGCCACCAGACCGCTGCGGTCCACCTCTACCAGCTGGCCCTTGGAGAGGATGTCCAGACTCCGGTAGATACGGGCCATCATCCGGGCCATCATGGTCTTGCCGGTGCCGGGGTTGCCGGTGAACACCATGTGCAGGGACATATCCGTGGTGGGCAGGTCGTGCTGGCGGCGAAGCTTGTAGACGGAGGCCATGTTGATGAGGTTGCGGACCTCCTCCTTGACGGTGGCAAGGCCGATGTAGCTGTCCAGCTCCGCCTGCAGGTCCTTCATGTCCTCCTTGGGCAGGGGCTCCACCACCTCCGTTTTCTCAGCCTTGGCGGCAGGCTGACCGCCGGCGGTCTTGCCATCGGACGGCTGGGCGGGCATTTTGCCGTCGGCGCTGCCTACAGGCTTCCCGCCGGAGGGCGGGGCGGAGGGGGACTTGGGGGACAGGACACCCTCGAAGGGAGTGCCCCAAAAATCGTCGCCCATGCTGCGGAGGTTGCGCTCCGTCATGGTGCGGATGACCTCCAGCTGCTGGAGGATGATCTCGTCTTTTTTATCCATTGTCGATTACTCCTTTGTCGAGAGTTTGATATGGGCCATGGCCCGGAACAGCAGAGAGGAGACGAAGCCCGTAAGGGTCCCCGTCAGCAGGGAGATGCCCAGCAGGAAGGGAAGGTAGCCCAGTACGGCGGTGTTGCCCAGCGTGATGAGGGCAGCCGCCATCTGGCCCAGGTTATGGCCGGCAGCGCCGCCGATGGAGACACCGTAGATGGACAGGCATCTCAAGCGGCGCAGGAGGATCATCACCAGCATGGCGGTGAGGCCCCCCAGCAGGGAGAAGAGCATGGCGGAGGCGTTCCCGGCGAAGAGACCGCCCAGCAGGCACCGGGCCGTGAGAATGGCCAGCGCCGGGAGAGCGCCCAGCTGATACAGGGCGAACACGGTGACGATGTTGGCAAGGCCCAGCTTCACGCCGGGCAGGGGGATCAGCAGCGTCACGGGAAAGAGGTTTTCCAGCGTGCTGAGCCCCAGTGCCAGCGCCGCCAACACGGCGCACAGAGCCAGCTGTCGGGTGGAGATATGTTTCATGCGCCGCCCCCTATCCCAACACCACATCGGCATCCGATGTGCCGCCGGTGAGCTGGATGACCACCTGCTCCGGCAGGCAGACGATGCTCTGGCCAGAGCGGGTGATGCGGCCGGTGTGGACGCAGTCCTGCCCCGGACAGTCGCTGTGGACAACGCAGACGCCGCCGCTGTCCACCTGAATCTCCAGATGATAGTCGCCGTCGATGGCGACGGTTTTTGTCTCGGTCAGGCCGGTGAGGCGGATGGTCTGAACCAGAGCGCCCCGGTGGGTGATGGTGACGGTCTGGGGTGCGCCGGTGCGGCGGCCGTAGAAGCACAGAGCCGTCACGATGGCCAGAGTGGCCACCAGCGCTGCCACTGCACCGTCCCAGAGGGTGGGGCGAAGCTTAGGGGAGAATGGATGCGTATTCATAGCCGCTGCCCTCCGTGGGAGTGATTTTTTCGGAAAGACCGGGGGTGTACAGCACCTGTCCGGCGGTGGTGATCAGGATCATCTCGAAGCCGCCGTGGGTGCGCCAGAAGGCCTGCGCCCCGGCACTGCCCATCACATAAAGGGCAGTGGAGTAGGCGTCGGCCATGGTGCCGTTGTCACAGAGGATGGAGACGGACAGCAGGTCACTCTCCACGGGATAGCCGGTCTTGGGGTCCAGAATATGCTGGTAGACCGTGCCGTCCGGGGCGGTGTAGTAGCGCTGATAGCCGCCGGAGGTGACGGCGAAGGAGTCCGTCAGGGCCACGGTGACGGCGTAGCCGTCGGAGCGGGGGTCCTGAATGGCCACCACCCACGGCTGCCCGTTGGGCTTGGAGCCGCAGACGTAGACATTGCCGCCGAGGCTGATGGTGCCGGAGGTAATGCCGTGCCGGGCGAAAATGGCAGCCACCCGGTCGGAGGCGTAGCCCTTGGCGATGCCGCCCAGGTCGATGGCGCAGCCGTCGTCCAGTGTGGCGGTGTCCCCTGACAGGTGCAGATGCTCCGGCCCCACCAGTGGCAGCAACACATCGATCTCCTGTTGGGTGGGGATGCGGGGGCTGTCGGTGGTGATGCCCCATAGGGAGACCAGCGGGGCGATGGTGATATCGAAGGCGCCGTCGGTGGCGGCGGTATAGGTCTGGGCCTGAGCCAGCAGGGAGGCCGTTTCCTCGGAGACGGTAACGGCGCCGCCGGCGTTGATCTGAGAAATCTCGCTGGTGTCGATGGTGCGGGACAGGAGTCGCTCCAGACGGTTGATCTCCCGGCTGGCATCCGTCAGGGCGGCTGCTGCGTTTTCACCGTAGGCGGTGAGGTCCATCACCGTGTCCATGGCGAAAAGCTGGACGGACTCCGGCTGCTCTCCGCCGCAGGCGGTGAGGGACAGCACCATGCATAGGGCCAGCAGAAGGCAGAGCAGTCGTTTCATAGCTCCTGCCGCCCTTCCAGCGCACGGGTGAGAGTGGCGTCGTCGGCAAACTCCAGATGTCCGCCCACAGGGATGCCGTAGGCCAGACGGGTGACCTTCACGCCGAAGGGCTTCAGCAGCCGGGCCAGATACAGGGCCGTGGTCTCGCCCTCGGTGTCAGGGTTGGTGGCCATGATGACCTCCCGGATGCCGCCCTGCGCCACCCGATCTACCAGCGGCTTGATCTGGAGGTCGTCGGGACCCACATGGTTCATGGGGGACAGAACGCCATGGAGGACGTGGTAGCGGCCATGGAACTCTCTGGCCCGCTCCATGGCGATGACATCCCGTGGATCCGCCACCACGCACAGCAGACTTTCGTCCCGCTTGGGGTTGGCACAGATGGGGCAGGGACCGCCGGCGGTGAGGTTGCGGCAGATGGGACAGAGGGTCACCTTCTGCTTGGCCTCCACGATGGCGTTGGCAAATTCCTGCGCCTGCTCCATGGGCAGATTCAGCACATGGAAGGCCAGACGCTGGGCGGACTTGGAGCCGATGCCCGGCAGACGGGCGAACTGCTCCACCAGTTTTTCAAGGGGCGCAGGGAAATATTCCATAATATAATGTCCTTTTCAGTGAAGATATTGCGTAAATGCAGAGGATCAGCCACGAAGCTCCCGGATGCGGGCGGGGATGTCCTCTGCCTTATAGACGGAGGAGCCGGCCACCAGCACGTTGGCGCCACTGGCGGTGCAGAGCTTGCAGGTGACGGGGTCCACGCCGCCGTCTACCTCCAGCTCGCAGGCGGGATTCATGGCGTCGATGTAGCGGCGGATCTCCTGCACCTTGGGCATCATGTCGGCCATGAACTTCTGGCCACCGAAGCCCGGCTCCACGGTCATGACCAGGATCAGCTCCACCTCGTTGATGAAGGGCAGCACGGCGGAGGCGGGGGTCTTGGGCTTTACCACCACACCGGCCTTCTTGCCCTTGGCGTGAATTTTGACGATAGCGGAGTGAATATTCTCCTCCGTGTCCGCCTCCACATGGCAGGTGATGAGGTCACCGCCTGCATCGCAGAACTGCTCCACATACCGCACGGGACGGTCGATCATCAGGTGGACGTCCAGCGGCAGATCCGTCACCGGGCGGATGCACTTTACCACCGGGATGCCGATGGAGATATTGGGGACGAACAGGCCG
Source organism: Vescimonas coprocola (assembly GCF_018408575.1). Lineage (NCBI taxonomy): Bacteria > Bacillati > Bacillota > Clostridia > Eubacteriales > Oscillospiraceae > Vescimonas > Vescimonas coprocola. Next base: position 1,367,495 of record NZ_AP023418.1, on the reverse strand, counting down.
TCCATGACGTCCACGTGGACATAGTCGGCGTCGGAGATGCGCTGGATGTCACGGCCCAGATGGGCGAAGTCGGCGGAGAGGATGGAGGGGGCGATCTTGATCATGATGACTGTCCTTTCTGCGGAACCGCTGGCTCCGCTGCGGCATAGGATACCATAAGCGGCGCAGGGCCGGGCGGGAGGGACGCCCCCGCCGCAGCCGCACCCACAGCGTCCGGCTGCCGCTTTTCAGATAGGGGGTCGGCGGAGCGTTCTGCCGGCCCCCGTTGTGCATAGTTCATATTCTATTATTATATCAATTTCCGTCATTGATTGCAACGCAGAAAACGGATTGTCCCGGAGAAATGCGGAAGAAAGGCGGGGCAATCATGACCAATCTGTAAATTCTGCACAAGAGGGCTTTACCTTTCCTCACTTTTCGGCTAAAATAGCATCGTCAATTTCTGAGGACGTTATCTCTTCAGAGGAAAGAGGCGAGCGTATGAGTTTCTTCCAACGGGTCGGCAACGCTATGGCCCGGTTCATGTACGGCCGCAACGGCGGAGATCGGCTGGGACTGGCCACCATCTGGACGGCCATTGTCATCGACGTGGTGTGTCTGTTCATCAAGGGGTATCAGGTGCCGTATCTGATCCTGTCCACCCTGTCTACGGCCATGGTGCTGTGGGCGCTGTGGCGGATGTTCTCCCGGAATCTGGCCAAGCGCCGGGCGGAGAATGCGTGGTTCATGAGCAAGGTGTGCTGGCCGGTAAAAAATGCCTTCGGCCTGACCCGGACCCGGATGCGGGATCGGGAGCACAAGTACATTGCCTGCCCCAAGTGCCGGACGGTATGCCGGGTTCCCCGTGGGAAGGGACGCATCGTCATTACCTGTCCCAAGTGCCGGGAGGAGATCCATACCAAGAGTTGAATAGAAGCTGCTGCAAGGCCCGTTTCCTGTGAGGGAAACGGGCCTTCTGGTGTGTTTGGGGGGCGTTCTGCCTTTGGCGGGTGGCGTTCTTCTTTTGTGTCTCCGACGGGTGCCTTTCTTTCAATAGCGAAAGAAAGGCACGAAAGAACGCCACTTGAAACCTAAGGTTTCAAAACTTCCTCTTTTGGTGTACAAGAGTTTCATCCTAAAATTTGCCGAAGCAGAGAATTGACGTATTTCTACTATCGCTGCCGCTGCATTGAAAAATTGAGGGAGTCTGCTGTCCTACCGTGGAATCCGCTCTCGGCGGTAGACCCACACGCCTCTTCGCCAGAGCGGGAGCGGCAGCGGGTCTGTTGCTAAGTCGATTCCCTTTACGACTGATAACAAACGAGGCTCTTGCGTGTAAAGGAAGTCCAGAAACCATTGGTTTCTGGCGGCTCTTTTGCCCACTTTTCCGGCTACTGGGAAAAGTGGGCTGTCGGAGACATAAATCGTAATAGCCACTACCGGCAGAAGGTTACCCGTGGGAGACAAAAAAGAAAGCTGCCTGTCGGATATAAAAAGGCAATGGAATACAAGTGAATTTCCGCAAAAGGGGGCGAACCAGACAAACGCCCGCTGCTCTGGTAAACCAGAGCAGCGGGCATTTGCACGTCACAGCACCTTGCTGAGAAAATCCTTCAGGCGGGGATCCTGGGGATGGTCAAAGAGGTCGGCGGGGGCGCCCTCCTCCAAAATTCGGCCGTCGGCCATGAACACCACCCGGCTGGCCACCTCACGGGCGAAGCCCATCTCGTGGGTCACCACCACCATGGTCATGCCGTCGGCGGCCAGCGAGCGCATGAGGTCCAGCACCTCACCCACCATCTCCGGGTCCAGCGCAGAGGTGGGTTCGTCGAACAGCAGCACCTCCGGCTCCATGGCCAAGGAGCGGACGATGGCGATGCGCTGCTTCTGTCCGCCGGAGAGCATATTGGGGTATTCATCGGCCTTATCCGCCAGACCGATGCGCTCCAAGAGGGTCATGGCCTGCTGCCGGGCCTCCTGCGGCGTTTTCTTTTTCAGGGCCACCGGGGCCATGGTGATGTTTTGCAGCACGGTCTTATGGGGAAAGAGATTGAAGTGCTGGAACACCATACCCATTTTCTGACGGTGAAGGTCGATGTTCACGGATTTGTCCGCCAGATCCGCACCGTCGAAGTAGATGGCGCCGGAGGTAGGCTGCTCCAGTAGGTTCAGGGAACGCAGGAGGGTAGATTTGCCGGAGCCGGAGGGGCCGATGATGGCCACCACCTCGCCCCGGTAGACTTCCAGATCACAGTGATCCAGAGCCACCACGCCGCGGCGGAACTCCTTGGTCAGCTGCCGGACGGAGATGAGTGCATTATTGCTTGTCGCCACGACGCATCCTCCTTTCAATGGCCTCAATGCCCTTGGAGGCCGGGTAGTTGATGCAGAAATATACCAGTGCCGCCAGCGTGTAGGGGGCCAGCGAGATGCCGGTGGAGCCGGCGATGGTCTTGGCGGCGAACATCATCTCCGCCATGCCCAGCACGGAGCAGATGGAGGACTCCTTCACCATGGTGACCATCTCGTTGGCCAGCGCAGGCAGGACGTTCTTCACCGCCTGCGGCAGCACCACCAGACGCATACTCTGCCATTGGGAGAGGCCCAGAGAACGGGCGGCCTCCGCCTGCCCCTTATCCACGGCCAGAATACCGGCACGGAAAATTTCCGCCACGTAGGCGGAGCTGTTCAGGGCCAGCGCCACCACGCCGGGGATGAAGCGGCTGATATCCACGAAGCCGAAGAGGGTCAGCCGGGGCAGGGAGATGGCGTAGAACAGGCCGTAGTAGATGATGGACAGCTGCACCAGCATGGGGGTGGAGCGGAATACGGCGATGTAGGCGCCGGAGAGCCAGCGCACCGGCTTTTTCCGGCTCAGGCGCATAAGGGCCAGCCCCAATGCCGGGAGAATGGCCAGCAGCACGGACACCACGGCCAGCAACAGGGTGTACTCGATGCCACGGACGAAAGCGGTGCCGTATTTGGGCAGGAAGGAAAAGTTGAAGAAATCGGTGGGATTCATGTCGGTGAACAGGTCGCTCCACCACATGGGCGTCATCTCCTTTCAGATGGAAGAATACCCGGCGCTGCGCCCAGTGCGGGGCACTGGGCGCAGCGGGGAGGGTGCAGTTTCGGATCAGTTGGGGTCCACGGCCTTGGCGGCCAGCTCGTTGGCGGCATCGATGAAGCTCTGCATCTTGTTCTCGCTGTTGAGCTTGGCGATAGCGGCGTTGATGCCGGGCAGCAGACCCTTGGGATCGCCCTTGGCCACGGCCACGCAGTAGGCAGATGCCTCGCCCAGTTCGCTGGAGGCACCGGCAATGACCAGATCGGGGTTGGATTCGGCATATTGCTGCGCCACGCCGCCGTCCACCACGATGGCGTCCACCTTGTCGTAGGTCAGGTCATTGATCAGATCCAGCACGGACTGGAGAGACACGGCGTTGGCACCGGGCATGGAGTCGGCGATGATATCCAGCTTGGTGGTGGCAGCCTGTGCGCCCACGGACTTGCCGGCGAAATCGGCCAGCGTCTTGAACTGGTCGGCCTTGTCAGCCTTCACCAGAATGGCCGGGGGAATATCGTTATAGTAGGGGTCGGAGAAATCGGCGTTCTCCAGACGGTCGGGGGTGGCCTCCATGGCGGCCAGCACCATGTCGAAGTCGCCCTTGCCCAGAGAGGTCAGCAGGTACTCGAAGGCCATGTTCTCCACCTGAAGGGAAAGACCCATGTCGTCGGCAATGTACTGAGCCACGGACACGTCGATGCCGGCGTAGGTCAGTTCACCCTTGTCATCGGGATACATGAATTCGAAGGGGGCGTAGTCGGCACTGGTCCCCAGGATCAGGGCGGTTTTCTTGTCGTTGCTATCGTCGTTGCTGTCGGGGTTCTTGTTGCCGCAGGCGGCCAGAGACAGGATCATGGCGGCGGCCATCAGAAGGGCCAATACTTTTTTCATTTCTCATACCTCACTTTGTATTCGTTGTGCCGCCTGTGCAGGCGGCCTTGTGGATGGAAGGCTCCGGGCGTTCCGGAGGATGTGGTTATGATACAACGGAGATGAATAAAAGTCAAGTGTAAAATGAATAAAATTACAGCAAAAACGAGAGAATCATGCAAACTGCTCGCTTCCGAACTGAATATTGCGGAAGAAAGAAGCGAATTGCACAAAGGAAATGCAGCGAAAATGAATAAAAATACGAATATACGGAGGCGAAAGAAAAAGTAAGAGAGCCGCCCGCAGGCGGCTCTCTTAGGATGTCTCTATGTGACGCTTCAGGGGAGGATGCGTCCGGCCCCCAGATAGCAGGCAGCGTAGTAGCTTTCGTAAAGGGAGTTGACCTTCACACCGCCGGAGGAGCTGGCGTGGATGAACTGACCGCCGCCCAAATAGATGCCCACGTGGCTGATGCCGCCGAAGGTATCGAAAAACACCAGATCACCAGCCTGCCGCTCCTCGGAGGAGACAGATGTGGCGGTGTAATACTGGTCGCTGGCCCCGTGGGACAGGGAGTAGCCGAACTTGGCGAATACAGCCATGGTGAAGCCGGAGCAGTCGGTACCGGAGTAGCTGGAGCCGCCGTAGACATAGGGCGTTCCCAAATAGGTGTAGGCGTAGGCGATGAGCTCCTCCCGCACGGTGTTGGTGGCGGAGGTACCCTCATAGTCGGCATAGTGGACCGGCTGGGCATACTCGGCGGGGATGTAGCCGGTGGACTGGCCGAAGGTGACCTGGTACCAGCCGTCCTGATAGTCGTTGAGGCGGGCCACCTTGCCGCTGTCGATGGTGAGGGAGGTGGCGGTGTCGTTATCGGCAGCACTGCGAAGCCGAACGGCCTCGGTGAGCTGCACGCCGTCGTACTCGCTTAGCAGGCTCTGACGGGCGGCCTCCTTGGCGGCGGCGTCAGCGGCGGCTGCGGCGGTGTCCGCCTGCTTGCGGCGGGCGGCGTCCTCCTGGGCCTGACTGGTCTTGAGGGCCTCGGTGGGCAGCTGGGAGAGGGAGATGGTCTCCTCCTCCGGCAGGCCCAACTCCAGCGCCAGAGCCAGACCCTCGCCGCTGGGCAGGACATTGCTGGAGCGGCTGGTGAGCCCGGCGGCATCCAGCGCCTCCACAGCGGCGCTGTACTGCACCTCCTGTTGTACGGTATCACGTTCATCGGCGCTGGCGATCCAGATGCTGGACACCAGCAGCGCAACGGCCAGATAGAGACAGGCAAATTTTCTGGACATATGCTTTTGCCATCCTTTCTGCGTTGGTTTTGGAAAACTACGAGAGATATCATACCACAACTCTATCAAAAAAGCTACACAAAAATTACAAATTGATAACAAAATTTTCAGAATGGTAAAAAACGCCCGGAAATTTTGGGCAGGATGCACAAGGCACTGTGACGGAAATGGGACATATAGATGGGAAAGTGTCGGGAAAAGCAAAGGGGAGCCTACGGCGGAAACGACCGTTGACTCCCATATTCTGTGAAAAAGAGGCCCGGCGGCGGGCGAAAAGGTTACAAGAGACGGCGCTGCCCCTCAGACCTTGGCGGGCCAGCGGGCCATAAGACGGCCCAGCAGCACATCATAGACGAAGAACAGGGCGACGCCCATGGCGATGGTGGCGGCCAGCAGCCAGCGGCCGGTGGCTGCGAACTCCTCTACCACGGCGGGCAGGCAGAATACATAGAGGATCAGGGCGTACAGCGCCGCCATGGAGACGGCGGCCCACAGAAGCTTCAGCGTCAGGGAGAGAAGGCGGCTGCGGAGGGCGTCCAGTCGGGGCTTCAGCAGGGGGTAGTAGCCGGTGAAGCAGAACAGCAGCGATACCTCCTTATCCGGGCACAGCAGCAGACCCAGCAGGGCGATGGCCCCATAGCAGCACCATGCGTACCGTGGGCGGGAGCGCACCGGCAGCAGGGCGATGGAGGCCAGAATGGGGCAGATATACAGGGCAAAGGGGACGATGCCCCCCAGACACAGCAGCACCACGCCCAAGGCGGTCAGTACGCCGCACAGGGCCAGCAGGCGGGTGGTTCCTTTCATGGCTTCACGTCCTTTCCCCTCTACTATAACATAGGAGCGGGCGGGGCTGCAACGGAGAAAAACGGGGGAGGTGTCCTAAAAGCTGGCGCTTCACTGCGGAAAATTTTTCCTGCGGCGCAAAAGCGGCGGCGTGACAGTCGTGCGGGATGATTGCCATGTCTGGCGGAATTTAACGCCGATGAAACCGGCGGCTGCGGCGCAAAGTAATGGTGTCGCCGGCGACGAAAACAAAAAATAAGAGGTGATCCGATGCATGAAACGCAAGCAAGGCGAGGCGTGCGGCGGGGCGCTGCCGTACTGCTGGCGATGGTGCTGGCCCTGTCGTTGGGATGGCAGCGGACGTGGGCTGATGAGGGGCGGCAGTTGATCCCCGTGGGCAAGGCCGTGGGCATCAAGCTGTTTGCCGACGGTGTACTGGTGGTATCCGTGTCGCCGGTGCAGGGAACGGAGGAGACTCGCTCCCCGGCCAAGGAGTGCGGCCTGAAAGAAGGAGATATCCTGCTGACCTTCAATGGTGAGAAGATCCGCTCCACAGAGCATTTACAGGCCATGCTGGCGGAAAACGGCGAAACGGCGGCGGAGCTGACGGTGCAGCGGGACGGGAAAACGCTGGAGGTGACGGCCAGTCCAGTGGTTTGCGAGGACGGCGGCATCCGGTTGGGTGCGTGGATCCGGGACAGCATGGCGGGTGTCGGCACGCTGACCTACTATGATCCCGCCACCGGTAGTTACGGCGCTCTGGGCCACGGTATCACGGATGTGGACACGGCGGAGCTGATGCCGCTGGCCAGCGGCTCTATTATGGAGACTATGGTGAAGGCGGTGAAGAAGGGCCAGCGGGGCGACCCCGGCGAGCTGAAGGGGGACTTTACCGTGCAGCGGGATGTAGGCACGGTGACGGTCAACAGCAACGAGGGCATCTTTGGCACGGTGGAGGATGCGGGTTTTATCTCCGGCGAGGCGGTATCGGTGGCAGAGCCGGAGGAGGTACACGCCGGGGAGGCGTCTATATTATGTACCATTTCCGGCAGCGATACCCGTGCCTATGAGGTGGAGATCCTGCGAGTGAACCCCCGGAGTCGGGACGGCCGGGATCTGTTGCTGCGGGTGACGGACCCGGAGCTGCTGGAGACCACTGGAGGCATCGTGCAGGGGATGAGCGGCAGCCCCATTTTGCAGGACGGACGGTTGGTGGGAGCCGTGACTCATGTGCTGGTGGCAAACCCGGCGGAGGGATACGGTATCTTCCTGGAGAATATGCTGACCACGGCGGGATAAGCGCCCTGTGAGACAGGAGGCCTGGAGCATCGGCTCCGGGCCTCCTGCGCCGGGTTTACCGGGATTTTCTCTGCAAAACGATTGACAGGCGGGGCGGTGGAGCTTATATTGTACCGTAAAGGATCCATAGAAGCTAAGACATAGCGGACAGAAAACACTCGATAGAAAGAGAAAAGGACGGGGAGAGCGATGAAATACGCATTTTGTGGCGGCAAGCTACTGGACGGCACACGGGAGATGCAGCCCCGTGAGGGACTGGTGCTGCGGACCGACGGCGACCGTATCACGGACATCGTACCGGAGGGGACGGATCTGACGGGCTATGAGGTGGTGGACCTGAAGGGCGGCTATCTGATGCCGGGACTCATCAATATGCACGTCCATCTGGCGGGCAGCGGCAAGCCCCAGAAGAAGCAGCGGGACAACGAGAAGCTGGTAAAGACCATCCTCTCCACGGGCCTGACCCGGAAGGTGGCCTACGGCATGGTGGCGGGCTTTGCCAAGGACGAACTGTTCTCCGGCGTCACCACCATCCGTACGGTGGGCGGTCTGGCGGACTTCGACACCCGGCTGCGGGACGATATTCGGGCCGGACGGAGGGTGGGACCCCGCATCCTGGCGGCCAACGAGGGCATCTCCGTCCCCGGCGGCCACATGGCCGGGTCTGTGGCGGTGGCGGCCCACACCATCGACGAGGCACTGGCCCAGTTGGAGAAGGGACGGCAGCAGGGCGTGGATCTGGTGAAGCTGATGATCACCGGCGGTGTGCTGGACGCCAAGGAGAAGGGCGTGCCGGGCGAGCTGAAGATGCCGCCGGAGATGGTGAAGGTGGTGTGCGAGAGGGCGCATGAGATGGGCTACACCGTGGCGGCCCATGTGGAGTCGCCGGAGGGCGTACGGGTGGCACTGGAGAACGGCGTGGACTCCATTGAGCACGGCGCCAAGCCCGATGCGGATATCCTGCGGCTGTTCCGGGAGCGGGGGGCGTTTTTGTGTACCACCATCTCCCCGGCCCTGCCCTATGCGCTGTTTGACCGGTCCGTCTCCAACGCCTCGGAGGTGGAGCAGTACAACGGCAACGTGGTGTTCGAGGGCATCATCGAATGCGCCAAGGCGGCGCTGGAGCAGGATATCCCGGTGGTGCTGGGCAACGACGTGGGCTGTCCGTGGATCACCCAGTACGACTTCTGGCGGGAACTGTACTACTTCCACAAGTATGTGGGGGTGTCCAACGCCTTCGCTCTGTACACCGCCACCGGCCGCAGCGCCCATCTGGCGGGTATCGGTCAGGAGACCGGCACGCTGGAGCCGGGAAAGGCGGCGGACCTCATCGTTACGGCGGCGGACCCACTGGCCGACCTACGGGCGCTGCGCCATGTAGAGCTGGTCATGTCCCACGGGCAGCTGCACCGTGCGCCGCAGGTGAAGCACCGGAAGAACGTGGAGGCGGAGCTGGATCGGTTCCTGTAAGGGGAGATATCTGACAGACGTCGAAAATTGAATAAAGCGTGAGTTACAATATCGCCCGGCATTGAAAGCACGCCGGGCGATATTTTTGTTGTATTTTTCATCGGCTTTAACGGGTTTTTGATATGAGATGCGTTTTTAAGAGGATTTTTCGACACAATAATCTTGAAACTATCAGATAAATATGATAAATTATACACAAGCTGCACGACAAATGGGAATGGCTGGAGAACATTTGGGGGCGGCGGAGCAAACTGTGGAAAAGGATTGGATGCGATGGAAAAAAGGACGAGAGTGCTGCTGGCGGATGCGAATGAGGAGTTTCGCATTTTGCTGAGGCAGCTGCTGGAGGAAACCGGCGAATTTGAGGTGGCGGCGTCCACCGGCGACGGGCCGATGGTCATGGAGCTGGTGCGCCGCACAAAACCGGAACTGATCCTGATGGACGTGGTACTGCCGGGGCTGGATGGCTTCGGCATCCTGCGCCAGCTGGCAGAGGAGCCGGGAGAAAGGAAGGTGATCGTCATATCCGCATTTTGCAGCCAGCAGGCCGTGAGCCGGGCGGTGGAACTGGGCGTGTATTTCTTCTTGCCCAAGCCCGTCAACGAGGAGTCTCTGCTGGAGCTGATGCGGCAGGCGGTACATCCGGAACAAGAGGAGCCCTACCACTCCCCGGCTTTAGAGGGGATGGTAACGGCCATCATTCATGAGATCGGCGTACCGGCCCATATCAAGGGCTATCAGTATCTGCGGGAGGCCATTTTGCTGGCGGTGGACGACATGGACGTCATCAACGCCGTCACCAAGGTACTGTACCCGGAGGTGGCACGGCGCTTTTCCACCACTCCCAGCCGGGTGGAGCGGGCCATTCGCCACGCCATTGAGGTAGCATGGGATCGGGGCGACCTGGAAACCCTGCAGAAGTACTTTGGATACACGGTGAATTCCGCCAAGGGCAAGCCAACCAATTCGGAGTTCATCGCCATGATCGCTGACCGACTGCAGCTGCAGCGCAAGAAGAAGCGGGCATGAGGGGCGCATAGGATAAGGAAAACAGAGTGTCCGCCTCCTGCGGTCTGCATGGGGCGGGGCTTGAGAGGGAGAGGCGCTGCCTCTCCCTCTTTTGTGGCGGCGGGGCTGTTGAAATTTCCCGAAAGCTGTGCTATATCGAGCCATCAAGTCGCATTTAGCTGCGAAGGAGTTTTTTCAATGAGCCGCATAGCTGCCGGGTCTGCGGAGGGTGCGGAGCAGGGGTACCGTCCCTACCTCTAGCCGCTCTGCTGATGAAAAGCCGTCGGGCCTACGGTAGAGAGACGAAGCAGCGGCAGTGATCCATCCGCTGCAAAAAACCGTCCCCTGTGCAAAGACAGCACAGGGGACGGTTCTTTGATATGGAAGGGGTCAGGCGGCCAGAATTTCAAACTTCAGCACGCCCTCGGCGGCGGTGATCTCGGTCATCATCTCCTCCAGCGACTCGTGCATCTCGCTGGTCTCGGCGGTGACGGTGACACCGGCGCAGCCGTTGGTGGGAATGGTCTGGTTGATGGTCAGTATATTTGCCCCGGAATTGGCAAAAATAGACAGTATGTTGGACAGTACACCCGGCGTATCCTTCAAGAGAGTATAGAAGGTGATGATGCGCCCGGCCTTCATGTTCTGGAAGGGCTGCACCGCATCCTTATATTTATAGAAGGCGCTGCGGCTGATGCCGGCCTTGCAGGCGGCCTCGCCCACGGTGTCGGCCTCGCCTACCTGAAGCATCCGCCGGGCCTCCGCCACCCGCAGGAATACCTCCGGCAGGGCGTCCGCCGCTACGATGTAAAACTTTTCATTTGCCATGATCTTACACTCCTTTTGCCGGTCCGGGGACGGGCGGGATTTCTCTCCTCTGCATCATACCATGTATTTGGAGAAAATACAACTGTTTTTATAAGAAAGAGGGGACGGTTTTGCGGGATCCGAAGCTGACGTTTCTCATCCGATGCGCCTATGGGGCGGTCTGGCTGGCGCTTATATGGCTGATGGTGCGGTATGTGCTGGTGTGGCTGCTGCCGTTCTTCATTGCACTGGCGCTGGCGGCGCTGCTGGAGCCGGCGGTGGTACTGTGCCGGAGACGGCTGCATCTGCGGCGGGGCTTTACAGCCACGGTGCTGAGTCTGGTGGTGCTGGGAACGGTGGCGGCGGGACTGGTGCTGCTGGCCATGGTGCTGCTGCGGCAGGTCTGTGAGCTGTCGGGTCGGCTGCCGGGGTATCTGGAGGCTCTGCCCCGGTGGACGGAGCTGGTACGGGGCAGGGCGCAGCAGCTGTGCGCTGCCTGCCCGGAGGGACTGCGGAGCTGGCTGGAGGCTCTGCTGGATGGGCTGTCGGCTCAGCTGGCGGAGCTGCTGGAGAGCATGGGCCAGCGGTGCCTGCGGGCGGTGACGGCGGCAGCGGCGGCGCTGCCGCAGGCGGTGCTGTTCTGCGCTACCACGCTGCTGGCGGTGCTGTTCACCGCCGGAAGCTATCCCCGTATCCGGGCGTTCCTCCGGCGGCAGCTGCCGGAGGACAGGCTGCGGCAGGCCAGGGGCGTCAAGGCGGACCTGCTGGCCACCTTGGGAAAGTGGTGCAAGGCCCAGTGCATCCTGCTGGGGGTCACCTTCTGTGAACTGCTGACGGGATTTCTCCTGCTGCGGCAGGGATATGCCCTGTTGCTGGCGGCACTGATCGCCGTCATCGACGCCCTGCCGGTGTTCGGCACGGGGACGGTGCTGGTGCCGTGGGGGGCGCTGTGCCTGCTGACAGGGAACGTCCCCAAGGGGCTGGGGCTGCTGGCCCTGTACGGCGTCATCTCGCTGGTGCGGAGCGTGCTGGAGCCTAAGATCATGGCGGCGCAGGTGGACCTGCCGCCGCTGGCGGCGCTGGCGGCCATGTATGTGGGCTTCTGCGCCTTCGGCGTGGCTGGGATGGTGCTGTGTCCCATGGCGCTGCTGTTTGTCAAGCAGCTCCATGACAGCGGGTGGCTGCGGCTATGGAAATAGTGCTTTTCACTGGGGAAAAGGTGTGATATAATGTCCCGTAAGCGATATGCTGTACGGGAGGGATGAGATATGAGCAGGCAGCGTAAAGCGGATCTGTTGCTGGTACTGGCCACCGGATTCTGGGGAGTGTCCTACTACCTGCTGGACCTGTGCCTGACGGAGCTGCCGCCGCTGACCCTGAACGCCTTTCGTTTTTTGACGGCGTTTTTCGTGCTGGGGGCCATCTTCTTCCGGAAGCTGCGGGGCATCTCCCGGCGGACGCTGCTTGCCAGCATCCCCATCGGGCTGTGCCTGGTGCTGACGTACATCGGCTGCACCTATGGTGTGCTGTATACCTCTCTCTCCAACGCAGGCTTTATCTGCGCTCTGCCGGTGGTGGTGACGCCGCTGCTGGAGTGGCTGTTTCTGCGGAAGCGGCCGGATCGGCGGCTGGCGGTGGCGCTGGTGCTGTGTACCGTGGGCATGGGGCTCATGACCCTCAACGGGGCGCTGCGCCCGGCGCTGGGAGATATCATCTGCCTGCTATGCGCCGTAGCCTACGCCGGGGATCTGGTGCTGACGGACCGGGCGGTCCACGATCCGCAGGTCAACGCCCTGCAGCTGGGCATTTTGCAGCTGGGGGTGGTGGGCTTCGTGATGCTGGGACTGGCCTTCCTGCTGGAGAAGCCCTGCCTGCCACAGACCCCTGCCGTGTGGGGAGCGGCCCTGTTTCTGGGGGTGTTCTGCTCCGGCGTGGGCTTCGTCATCCAGACGGTGCAGCAGCAGTACACCTCCGCCAGCCATGTGGGGCTGATCTTCACGCTGGAGCCGGTGTTCTCTGCCATCGTGGCGTATTTCTTTGCCCATGAGGTTTTGCAGCTGCGGGGCTACATCGGGGCGGCGCTGATGATGGTGAGCCTGCTGGTGATGGAGCTGGACTGGAAGAGCCTGCTGCGCCGGAGGGAGTAAGGGGCTTGCATCCGCCGCAGCGGCGTATTATAATGACGGGGCGCAGCATACAGCTCCGCAAGCGCTTGCCGAAAAGCAGGTTTTCGGCGGGAAATGAAGGAGGAATCTGAATATGATCCATCCCACTGTGGATATCCATACGTATCTCAAGCCCGGTGTCCGGGTCCATCTGGCGGGCATCGGCGGCGTGTCCATGTGTCCGCTGGCGGAGGTGCTGCGGGGCATGGGACTGACGGTGCAGGGCTCGGATATGTCCGAGAGCGATACCGTCCGGCACCTGCGCTCACTGGGCATCGACGTGGCCATCGGCCACTCGGCGGAGAATCTCAAGGACTGCGATCTGGTGATCCGCACCGCCGCCATCCACGACGAGAATCCGGAGATCTCCGGGGCCATCGCACGGGGCATCCCCGTATATGAGCGGGCGCAGGCCTGGGGCGCCATCATGCAGAAATACGCAAATGCCGTGTGCTTCTCCGGTACCCACGGCAAGACCACCACCACCTCCATGGCAACCCATATCTTCATGGAGGCCGGAACTGATCCCACGGTGATGATCGGCGGTACGCTGCCGCTGCTGCACTCCGGCTATCGGGTGGGGCAGGGGGACACCATCATTCTGGAGTCCTGCGAGTACTGCAACTCCTTCCTGAACTTCTTCCCCACGGTGGCGGTGATCCTTAACGTGGAGGAGGACCATCTGGACTTTTTCAAGGATCTGGCGGATATCGAGCACTCCTTCCATGCCTTTGCCGATCTGGTACCCCAGCGGGGCTACATCATCTCCAATGCCGACGACGCCGGCGCACGGGACTCTGTGAAGGGACTGCGGCACCCGGTGTTCACCTTCGCCGTGCAGGATCGGACGGCGGACTGCGTGGCGGACAACGTGTCCTTCTTCGACGGCTGCCCGGTGTTCGATGTGGTGATCCACGGGGAGGTCTATGCCCATGTGGAGCTGAAGATCCCCGGTAAGCACAACATCCTCAACACGCTGGCAGCGGCGTCGGCCGCGTATGTGCTGGGTCTGCCCGGCGAGGCGGTATCCCGTGGGCTGGAGACCTTCCACGGCGCAGGCCGCCGCATGGAGCACAAGGGGACATATCACGGGGCGGAGGTCTACGATGACTACGCCCACCATCCCGGTGAGCTCCATGCTCTGCTGACCACCGCCCGCACCATGGGCTATCAGCGGGTCATCTGTGCCTTCCAGCCCCACACCTACTCTCGCACCAAGGCGCTGTTTTCCCAGTTCGTGGAGGAGCTGAAGCTGCCGGATGTGACGGTGCTGGCGGAAATTTACGCCGCACGGGAGCAGAACGACATCGGCATCTCCTCGCAGGATCTGGCACGGGAGATCCCCGGCGCCATCTACTGCTCCAGTCTGGAGAAGGTGACGGATACGCTGGCCTCTTTGGCCCAGCCCGGCGACCTGATCCTGACGGTGGGGGCCGGAGACATTTTCCGGGCCGGGGAAAAGCTGCTGGAAAGGGCGTGAGAGCATGAACGTATCGCCTGTGTATCACGGCGCCCCGGCGGAGAGCCGGACGCCGGTGGAGGACCGCACCTATGCGGCGCTGACGGCGCTGGGCATCCCCTTTGACCGGGTGGATCACGATCCGGCGGAGGACATGGCGGACTGCGCCGTCATCTCTCAGGCGCTGGGGGCGGACATCTGCAAGAATCTGCTGCTGACGCCCCGGAACCGGTCGGCTTTTTACCTGCTGGCCATGCCGGGGGACAAGCCCTTTGTGACTAAGGACCTGTCCAAGCAGATCGGCTCCTCCCGGTTGAGCTTTGCCACGGCGGAGGATCTGGAGCAGCTGCTGGGTGTGCAGCCGGGCTCGGCGTCGGTGCTGGGACTGCTGAACGACACGGAGCATCGGGTGACGCTGGTGCTGGATCGGGCGGTGGCGGAAAGCCGGTGGTTCGGCTGCCATCCCTGCCGCAATACCAGCTCCCTGCGGCTGCGGACAGAGGATGTGCTGGAGAAATTCCTGCCCCACACCGGCCATGTGCCGCTGGTGGTGGAGCTTTGACAATGAAATTGTGCGCTGGGAGGGAACACCATGTACCCTTCTGGCGCTGATTTTTTCCACAGGCGGTGAACTTCCCCGTTGACATAATGCAATAAATGGGATATGATGATATTATCATGAGAAAAATGGGGCATGGTCGGCATTTTGTCGGTGTCCCGGCGGATATGCGGTGGTCAGATAGGGAGGAGCACCCATGGGAAAGTATGTACGGATATTGTGCGGCATGATGGCGGTGCTGGTGGCCGCCACGGCGCTGGGCCTGTGGCAACTGGCGGAGGCTCCGCAGTATGTGGCTGCGGCGGAGAGCCGGGGACAGGCCAAGCCGGTGAGCTTCGGTACGGACACGGCGCTGGTGCCGGTGCATCTGGAGAGCCAGACTCAGGAGGAGCAGCTGGTGCTGCGGGTCCTGGCAGCGGACACGGAGGAGCCGGTGCGGGGAGCGCTGTTCGTGGTGGAGCTGATAGACGGCGACGGGCAGAAAACGGTCTGTAAGGACTGGGATCTGGACGGCGTCATCACCACGGAGGCCATGCCGGAGGGGGACTATACGGCCCACCTGCGGACGCTGGCGGGCTTTCTGATGCCGGAGGACACCGTGGTGACGGTGGAGCCCATGAAGCGAGAGGTCATCGACGTGTCGGATCAGGTGGTCTCCTCCGACGAGGTGGACTCCCGCACCGAGGACGGACAGTACGGCGACAAGAAGCCGGACGATGCCGGCAGCGGCTCCAGCGAGGAGCTGCCGCCCTCCATCGACACCCCGGACCCGGAGCCGGAACCCACCCCGGAGCCGGAACCCACCCCAGACCCGAAGCCCACCCCCGATCCGGACCCGGAGCCCACACCGGAGCCCACACCGGTGAAGCGGGGCTGGCAGACGGAGGACGGCGTGAAGTACTATTATAGTGCCGCCGGTGAGCGTGTCACCGGCACGCAGGTCATCGACGGCACCGCCTATCGGTTCACCCCCGGCGGGGCGCTGATGGGCCGCATCGGCATCGATGTGTCCGAGTGGCAGGCCAATGTGGACTGGCAGAAGGTGAGGGCCTCCGGTGTGTCCTATGTGATCCTGCGGCTGGGCTTCCGGGGCTACGGCACCGGACGTCTGGTACTGGATAGCTCCTTCCGCAAGAACATCGAGGGCGCCCGTGCGGCAGGCTTGCAGGTGGGTGTTTACTTCTTCAGTCAGGCCGTCAATGAGAAGGAGGCCATTGAAGAGGCCAGTATGTGCGTGCAGTACGTGCAGGGCTATCAGGTGGATATGCCCATCTTTATCGATCTGGAGGATGTTTGGGATCCGGATGACGGCTCCGGCGGACGGGCCAACAACTTGTCCGTGACGCAGCGCACCAGCGTGGCCAGAGCGTTCTGCGATACGGTGCGAGGTGCCGGGTACAAGGCAGGCATCTATGCCAGCTATTACTATCTGCTGGATCGGATGCACATAGGCCAGCTGGAGGGGGATAACTACATCTGGATGGCCAGCTATGCCGATTCCACCGGCTATCCCCGCAGCCACGATATGTGGCAGTACACCGACAACGGTCGAGTGCCGGGCATCACCACATGGGATGGACGGGCCGCCAGCGTGGATATGAATGTGTGGTACGAGTAAGTGATTTTGAACAGAAACGGAGGCGGACGCTGCGGCGTCCGCCTCCGCCGTGCTGCTGCGTAGTGAGATTTTTTCAAAAATTTCCGCAGAAAAAGAGGAAATCACCACCCGAATGGGTATAAGAAATTAGAAGTCGTTTTTCCGACGGTCTGGGCCGGAGAACGCACGACCCTCCGGCGCACCGTGCCGGGGGAAAATTCAGCGGAGAGGAGGGAGCCGGATGCCGTTTCCCCAGAATTTTCTGGACGAGCTGCTGGCCCGCAGCGATATCGTGGATATCGTGGGCAGCTACGTCTCGCTGACGCCCAAGGGCGGCAGCTACTGGGGCTGCTGCCCCTTCCACAACGAAAAGACTCCCTCCTTCCATGTGCTGCCGGACAAGCAGTTTTACCACTGCTTCGGCTGCAAGAAGGGCGGCGGCGTCGTGAACTTCGTCATGGAGATGGAGGGACTGACCTATCCGGATGCCATCCGCTTTCTGGCCAAGCGGGCCAACCTCCCGGTACCGGAGGAGAGCAGCGACGGAACGGAAAAGCTCCGCAGCCGGATGCTGGCGCTGAACCGGGATGCCGCCCGGTACTATTACAGTGTGCTCCAGTCCCCGGAGGGGGCGGCGGTGCAGGCGTATCTGGACAAGCGCCGCATCCGCCGGGGCATTGCCGTGCGGTTCGGTATGGGGGCGGCCCCGGACAGCTGGGATGCCCTGCTGACGGCCATGACCCACAAGGGCTACACCAAGCAGGAGCTGATCTCCGCCGGTCTGGCGGTGAACGGGAAGAACGGACGGCTGTATGACAAGTTCCGCAACCGGCTGATGCTGCCGGTCATTGATGTGCGGGGCGACGTGGTGGGCTTCGGCAGCCGTGTGCTGGACAAGTCCGAGCCCAAGTATATGAACACCCCGGAAACACTTACATACAGCAAGCGCCGTATTCTGTACGGCATGAATCTGGCTAAGAAGTCCAAGCGGTCCAATATCATCCTCTGTGAGGGCAATCTGGACGTGGTGACGCTGCATCAGGCGGGCTTTGACAATGCCGTGGCCTCCATGGGTACGGCGCTGACTCAGGAGCAGCTGCGGCTCCTCAGTCGCTACACCAAGGAGCTGGTGCTGTGCTACGACAACGACAACGCCGGACAGCAGGCCACCCGCCGGGCGCTGGAGCTGCTGAACAACTCCGAGTTTTCCGTGAAGGTCCTGCAGCTGCCCCGGCGGCTGGTGGACGGGGAGTACATCAAGCAGGATGCCGACGACTTCATCAAGTTTCAAGGGCCGGCGGCCTTCGAGCGGCTTTTGACCGGCAGCGAAAATGGCGTGGAGTTCCGACTGGATCAGATCGCCGGGAAGTACGACCTGACGGATGACACCCAGCGCATCGCCTATGCGCAGGAGGTCAGCGAGGAGCTGGCCAAGCTGGAGAACGCCGTGGAGCGGGAGGTATACACCACCCGTGCCGCTCAGGCGGCGGGCCTGACGCCTGAGGCCATGCGTCTGGAGGTGGAGCGTACCCTGCGGCGAAAGCTGGGCAAGGAGCGCAAGGCCCTCCGGCGCCGGGAGCTGAATCCCGCCGTGTCGGTACAGCCCCAGGAGCGAGGTATCCGCTACACGAACGTGCGGAGCGCCATGGCGGAGGAAGGGGTGCTGCGCCTGCTGCTGAAGGACGAGAGCGTCTTTCCGGAGGAGGCGCCCCTGCGGCAGGAGGAGTTTTCCTCGCCGCTGCTGGGCCGGGTGTTTGACCGCCTGTGGCAGCTGCGGCAGGAGGGACGGCCCCTCAGCGTGGCCGGACTCAGCGGAGAGCTGTCCGGCGAGGAAATGAGTCATCTCACCGGCGTATTGCAGAAGCCGGAGGCCACGGCCTCGGCCCAGCGGGCGCTGGCGGATTATATACGCATCATCCGGGAGGAGGCGCAGAAGCGGAACGCACAGGGCGATCCCCTTCTGGCGGCTCAGGAGAAGTATAAAGAAAAAAAGGGTTACGGAGGAAAGCAAGCATGAGTGAGAAGTTGAATCAGCAGCTGGAGCAGCAGGATCTGGAGGCCATGGCCGACCAGCTTTTGGCGGAGGATGCCGCCAAGCGGGAGGAAGAGGACTCCAAATCCCGCAAGAAGCTGGACGATAAGACCATTGCCGCCCTTCCGGCGGCGACCCTCATCACCGCAAACGAGAAATTGAAGGATCTGCTGGCCAAGGGCTGCAAGACCGGGAAGCTGGACCCCGGCGAGCTGTCGGACGTGGTGGATACCATGGATCTGGACGGCGACCAGATGGACCGCATCTACGATTCGCTGGCGGATCTGGGCATCGAGGTGGGCAGCGATGAGTTCCTGACGGACCTGCCCGATGACGGGGAGCCGCCTCTGGAGGAGATCGCCGAGATCGAGGAAGAGGAGCTGGTGGACCCCAACACGCTGGTGGACAGCTTCAACATCGACGACCCCGTGCGGATGTATCTGAAGGAGATCGGTAAGGTGCCGCTGCTGACGGCGGACGAGGAGATTCGTCTGGCTACGGCCATGTCCGCCGGCAACGCCGCCAAGGAGCGTATGGCGGCAGCGGAGAAGGAGGGCGAGATCATCCCGGAGGAGGAGCTGGCCGCCCTGAAAAAGGACGTGAAGCAGGGGGAGAAGGCTAAGCAGAAGCTGGCGGAGGCCAACCTGCGTCTGGTGGTGTCTATCGCCAAGCGGTATGTGGGCCGTGGGATGCTGTTTCTGGATCTGATCCAGGAGGGCAATCTGGGCCTGATCAAGGCCGTGGAGAAGTTCGACTACACCAAGGGCTATAAGTTCTCCACCTACGCCACGTGGTGGATCCGGCAGGCCATCAGCCGGGCCATTGCCGATCAGGCCCGCACCATCCGCATCCCCGTCCACATGGTAGAGACCATCAACAAGGTCATCCGGGTGTCCCGGCAGCTGATGCAGGAGCTGGGCCACGACCCCTCGCCGGAGGAGATCTCCGAGGAGATGGGGATGCCCGTGGACAAGGTGCGGGAAATTCTGAAGATCGCACAGGAGCCGGTGTCGCTGGAGACGCCCATCGGCGAGGAGGAGGATTCCCATCTGGGAGATTTCATCCCCGACGAGGGGGTGTCCGAGCCCAGCGAGGCCGCCAGCTTCACCCTACTGAAGGAGCAGCTGGTGGATGTGCTCAGCACCCTGACGCCCCGTGAGGAGAAGGTGCTGAAGCTACGCTTCGGCATTGAGGACGGACGCACCCGCACGCTGGAGGAGGTGGGCAAGGAGTTCAACGTCACCCGTGAGCGCATCCGTCAGATCGAGGCCAAGGCTCTGCGGAAGCTCCGTCACCCCTCCCGCAGCAAGAAGCTGAAGGATTTCCTGAACTGAGGTGAGCGGGCATGATCGTTTCCTTTGATCGTCTGCCGGAGCAGCTGGTGTCCGGCTTCAAGGGCGGGGACGGTGTGGTGTCCGTCCGGGCCTATGACGATGACATGGGCCGCATTTTGCAGCTGACGGTGCCGGTGGGTGGCAGCATCGGCCCCCACACCCACACCGACAACTGCGAGGTGATGTGCATCGTCTCCGGCACGGGGCTGTGCCATGACGACGGCACGGAGGTGACCCTGACTCCCGGTATGTGGCACTACTGTCCCCAAGGCCACAGCCACAGCGTCCGCAACACCGGCGAAGAGCCGCTGGTGATCCGTGCGGTGCTGCCCAAGGGCAGATAATGGGGATTTAGACGAAATCCGGAGGAAATGCTTCGGGAATTTTGGAACAATCGGGGAAATCCCAGAAAAGACTTGACAAGAGGGGATGGGAGGGGTACAATGCCACCATCCCAAGAGTGCTTGAGGAAAGGACGGACGGCACCATGAAGAAGCTGCGTACCAACATGATGATGCTGGGGATGTGCATGGGCTCCATGTGCATGCGTCGCTGCGCCAATTCGGTCGTCTGCTTTCCGGCATCTGTTCTGTGACCCGTCACCGGGTGAACCAAGCTAACGAACAGCGGAAGGTCGCATGACCTCCCGCTGTTTTTATTTTGCCGAAAAGGAGCTGATCCCTTTGATCCTGCTGACCCAGCGAATGTGTCCTCTGGACACGGTATCTGTTATGAATCACACAGGCGAGAGGGGCCGCCGGACTGTCCCCATACAATAATCAACTATTCAAGAGAGAAGATTAAGGAGAAATCATCATGAAACATTCCGTATTTGCAAAGATCGTCACGCTGGCTCTGACGCTGGTACTGGTTCTGAGTCTGGCCGCCTGCGGCAAAAAGTCCGACAGCGGCGTGAAAATTCTGGTCCCCAACGACACCACCAACGAAGCCCGTGCGCTGCTGCTGCTGCAGGAGAACGGCATCATCACCCTGAAGGACGGCGCCGGCATCACCGCCACCAAGAACGACATTGTGGATAATCCCTACCATGTGGAGATCGTGGAGGCCGAGGCTGCTCAGCTGCCCTCCCTGCTGGCGGATGCCGAGTACGCCGTCATCAACAGCAACTACGCCATCAACGCCGGCCTGAACCCCGTGAAGGACTCCCTGCTCATCGAGGGCTCCGCCTCCGCCTATGCCAACATTCTGGCCGTGAAGGAGGGTACCGAGAACACCGATGCCGTTAAGGCGCTGAAGGCTGCTCTGGAGAGCCAGCAGGTGGTGGACTACATCAACCAGAAGTATGACGGCTCTGTGGTGTCCGTGGTCACCAATCCCACTGATGGCTATGATGCCTCTGTGAATTATGATGCGCTGAACGGCACCACCATCTCCGTCGCCGCCTCCCCCACGCCCCACGCCGAAATTCTGGAGGTCGCCAAGCAGATCTTGGCAGCCAAGGGCGTGACGCTGGACATTCAGGTCTACAACGACTATGTGGTACCCAATACCGTGGTGGATGACGGCACCGTCACCGCCAACTACTTCCAGCACCTGCCCTATCTGGAGGACTTCAACGCTCAGAACAACACCCACATCGTGTCCGTGGGCGGCATCCACGTGGAGCCCATGGGCCTGTACGGCGGCAAGCAGACCACGCTGGACGCCATCAGCGGTAAGTAAGAGAGAGGAGGGGAGACGTCTGTGATCGAATTAAAACACGTCAGTAAGACCTTTGACTCCGATTCTGGAGGGGTAGATGCGTTGAAGGACGTCTCCCTGACCATTGAGGACGGGGACATCTACGGCATCATCGGCATGAGCGGTGCCGGTAAGAGCACGCTGGTGCGGTGTATCAATCTGCTGGAAAAGCCCACGGCGGGCGAGGTGGTGGTGGACGGCCAGCGGCTGGACACCATGACTCCGGCGCAGCTGCGGGCGGCCCGTCGGGAGATCACCATGATCTTCCAGCGGTTCAACCTGCTGATGCAGCGCACCTGCCTGCAAAACGTGTGCTTCCCCATGGAACTGTCCGGGGTGAAGAAGGCGGACGCCGTCCGCCGGGCCAAGGAGCTGCTGGAGCTGGTGGGCCTGCCGGATAAGGCACAGGCCTACCCGGCGCAGCTGTCCGGCGGCCAGCAGCAGCGCATCGCCATTGCCCGTGCGCTGGCTACCCAGCCCAAGGTGCTGCTGTGCGACGAGGCCACCAGTGCTCTGGACCCCAATACCACGCACCAGATTTTGGAGCTGATCCGGGACATCAATCAGAAGTTGGGCATCACTGTGGTGGTCATCACCCACCAGATGAGCGTGGTCAAGACCATCTGTAATCATGTGGCTATTCTGGATGGCGGCGTGGTGGCGGAGAAGGGGCTGGTATCCGAAGTGTTCGCCGCTCCCAAGTCCGCCGCAGGACGGCGGCTGGTGTTCCCCGGCGGCGCCGATGCGCTGGTGTCCGACCCGCAGGCGGTGCGCCGGGTGCGGCTGACCTTCCGGGACAGCGTCACCACCGGCACGCCGCTGGTGGCGAGACTGGCCTCCGAGGAGGGCATCCTCTGCACGGTGATCTCCGCCTCCACCCAGAAGCTGTCGGAGGAGGTCTATGGCAGTATGCTGCTGGGCATCCCCAGCGGCCAGTTCCAGCGGGCCATGGATTATATCGATACCATGAGCAACATTCGGGTAGAGGAGGTAGACGGCCATGTACAGTGATCTGTTTTCGGCAAGCTCCGTGCAGGATCTGATGGCGGTGCTGCCCAGCCTGCCCTACGCCATTTGGGAGACATTCTATGTGACGGTGCTCAGCACCCTGTTGTCGCTGGTGCTGGGGCTGCCGCTGGGCGTTCTGCTGGTGGCGGGGGAGAAGAACGGCGTGCTGCCGCTGCCCCGCTGGCTGCTGCAGGTGCTCAATGTCATCATCAACCTCCTGCGCTCGGTGCCCTTCCTGATCCTGATGATCATGGTGTTCCCCCTGTCCCGGCTCATCATCGGCACGGCGGTAGGTACCACAGCCACCATCGTTCCGCTGGTGGTGGCGGCCTTCCCCTTTGTGGCCCGTCTGGTGGAGAGCAGTCTCCGTGAGGTGGACCCCAACATCATCGAGGCGGCCCAGAGCATGGGTGCTACACCCCTGCAGATCATCTGCAAGGTCATGATCCCGGAGAGTGTGCCGTCCCTGATCCAGAACGTCACCATTGCCCTGACTACCATTCTGGGCTACTCCGCCATGAGCGGTATCATCGGCGGCGGCGGTCTGGGTAAGATCGCCATCGACTACGGCTACTATCGCTACAAGTATCTGGTGATGCTGGTGGCGGTGGTGATCCTGATCCTGCTGGTGCAGCTGTTCCAGAGTCTGGGTACGTGGCTGGCCCGCCGCAGCGATAAGCGGCTGAAAAGGTGAAAAATTGCATAAAGTATGAAAAAGGCGACCGTGGTACATCGTACCACGGTCGTCTTTTTCATCATGTCGAGACATCAGCCCCGCATTTTTGCCTCGATGGCCTTGCCGGTGGGGGTGTCCGCCAGACCGCCCAGCGCTGTTTCCCGGAACTCCACGGGGATGCGGCGGCCCACCTCGCCCATGGTGTCGATGACCTCGTCCACGGGGATGCGGCTCTCAATGCCCGCCAACGCCATATCCGCCGCACTGACGGCGTTGACGGCACCGACGACATTGCGCTTGACGCAGGGAACCTCCACCAGACCTGCCACCGGGTCGCAGATCAGACCCAGCAGATTCTTCAGAGCCATGGCCACAGCGTGGCAGATCTGCTGGCCGCTGCCGCCCCGGAGGGCCACCAAAGCCCCCGCCGCCATGGCACTGGCGGTGCCGATCTCCGCCTGACAGCCGCCGGCAGCACCGGCGATACAGGCCCGATAGGCGATGACGGCACCGATACCGCTGGCTACATACAGTGCCTCCAGAATCTGGCGCTGGTTCAGCTCCTCATACTTGCACAGGGGCAGCAGCACTGCCGGCAGCACGCCGCAAGCGCCTGCCGTGGGGGCCGCTACAATGCGGCGCATACAGGCGTTGGACTCCGCCATGCTGAGGGCCTCTGCGATGACCTCGCTGACGTAGCCGCCGGACATGGCCTTGCCCCGGATGGCGTACTGCTGCATTTTCAGACCGTCGCCCCCCACCAGCCCGCTGACGCTGCGGCGGTCGCCGGTATAGCTGTCGGAGGCGTCTACCATGGCCTGCCATGTGGTGAGCATCTTGGACAGAGAGGATTCCCGGCTCACCTGCCGCTCCTCCATGTCCGCTGCCAGCACCACCTCCCAGAACTCCTTGCCCTCCTGCTCCATGCAGTGCAGGATATCCGCCATCGAATCAAGAGACATGGTCCTCGTCCTCCTTATCATAGTAGGTCACCGACAGGATGCCCGGCAGCTCCGCCAGAAAGCTCACCTGATGGGGCTTGATGTGCTGATCCGTTTCGATGACCATCAGGGCGTCACCGCCCCGCTTGTGGCGGCACAGGCTCATATTGGCCACGTTGATCCGCAGCTGGCTGAGAATGGTGGTGACGGCGGCCAGAGCACCGTTTTCATCGTGGTTGCGGACCACCAGCGTGTTGTAGTCTCCGGTGAAGCTGACGTCAATGCCGTCCAGCTTGTTCACCACGATGCGGCCGCCGCCGATGGAGGCGGCTTGCAGCTCCAGCTGTTTGCCGTGGGCGTCCCGGACCTCGATGACCGCCGTGTTGGGGTGGGCGTCCCGCAGGTCGATCTTATCCACGGTGAAGTGCAGACCCGCCTTCTCCGCCTCCTGAAAGGCGAAGGGGATCCGCATATCGTCGGGGTTCATGCCCAGCAGACCCGCCACCAGCGCCCGATCGGTGCCGTGGCCGGAGCCGGTCTCGGCAAAGGAGCCGTGGAGGTGGATCCTGGCCTCCATCGGCTCACCGCCCAGCAGTGTACGGGCCATCTTGCCGATGCGGGCCGCTCCGGCGGTGTGGGAGCTGGAGGGACCCACCATCACCGGGCCTAAAATATCGAAAATGTCCATGTAACATGGCCTCCTGTCGTGATATGTACCATACGTTCGGTATCATACCACATCCCAATGCAAAAAGCGAGAGGGTTTCAGAAAAATTTTCAGCTTTGGGCAGGGCATATCATTTTTCTTGTTTTTTCGCCCGGTACGGAGTATGATGGAGACAGTATCATGCAGAGAGGAGCACTGCCTATGAAGATCGCACTGGTGGATGATGATCCCAGGGCTCTGGCGCAGCTGGAGCAGTATCTCACCGAGCAGCTGGGTCGGGAGACGGAGATCTCCCGCTACGGCAGTGGGGAAGCGCTGCTGGCGGACTGGCGGCCCGGCGCCTTTGAGCTGGTGGTGCTGGATATCTACATGGGCGGCGCCACAGGCATGGAGGTGGCCCGGCGGCTGCGGGCTGATGACGGACAGGTGCGGCTGGCCTTCGCCACCTCCAGCAACGACTTCGCCAGCGAGAGCTATGAGGTGGGGGCCTGCTACTATCTGCGAAAGCCCTTCCGGCCGGAGGGAGTCCGGGCCATGCTGGAGCGGCTGGATCTGGAGGCGCTGGAGCGCTCCCGCCGGCTGCGGCTGCCGGACGGCAGTCAGGTGGTGCTGCGGAGCATTCGCTACGCCGCCTCCGACGGCCACCGGGTGACGCTGCACTGCAAGGATGGGGACCGTACCCTGCGGACCTCCTTTGCTGCTGTGGAGCCGCTGCTGTGCGCCTATCCGTGCTTCTGCGGCATCTGCCGGGGCGTGGTGGTGAACTTCCACGAGGTGGCCGGCCGGCAGGAGGACGTGTTCCTGCTGAAGGACGGCACCCGTCTGCCCATCAGCCGCCGGAGGTTACGGGAGGTGCAGGAGGCATACTCCGCCTTCCGCTTTGACCGGCTGCGAAAGGACGGTGTCGACTGATGCCGCCGCTGTATCGGATGCTGGAGGTCTGCGTTTATTCGCTGACGAACTTCCTGCCCTTTCTGGCCATGGCCCTCTATCCCTTCCGGCGGAGACTGCGGTTTTCTCCGGCGGTGGCGGCGGCGCTGGTGGCAGTGCTGACGCTGCTGCAAATGGGACTGGGCCTGTGCGCTGCCTTCTTCACGCCGGGGCGGGGCAGCCTTCTCAGCGCCGTCAGCACGGGGCTGTACGCCGTGTTCTACTTTCTGGCGGTGCGGGCCTATCCCGGCAAGACGCTGTTTACCCTGCTGATGATCTCTAATCTGGCCAATCTGGTGGTGATCGCCGCCAAGTGCCTGGAGGGACAGATGTTCCCGGCGCTGGCGGTGCAGTCCTACCGATGGTCCTTCGCCCTGATGATGCTGGCGGTGGAGGCGGTGCTGTTCCTGCCGCTGCTGCTGTATGTCCGGAAGGTCTATACTCCCGCCGTGGAGCAGGAGACATCGGGGCTGGCATGGCGCTATCTGTGGCTCATCCCCGCCACCTTCTATCTTATCTGGTACTACGTCATTTACGGCAACACCAACCTGACAGGGCTGGAGATCGCCCTGCGGCCCAGCAGCACCATCGTGCTGCTTTTCATCAACACCGGGGCGGCGCTGGTGTACTATGTGGTGGCCCGACTGGTGCTGGAGCAGGAGAAGCTGGTTGCCCTGCAGCAGAAGAACTATGCGCTGGCCATGCAGAGCCTGCAATACGAGAACCTGCAGGAACGTATTGCCGAGGCCCGGCAGGCCAAGCACGATGTGCGCCACCACATCGCGCTGCTGCAGGATTGCCTCCGGCGGAAGGACTACGACGCCATGCAGGCGTATCTGGATCGGTATCAGGAGACGCTGCCCGACGCCCGGCAGCTGCAATTCTGCGGCAATGCCGCCGTCAATGCCGTACTGTCCTACTTTGCCCAGCAGGCGGCGGCCCAGCAGGTGGAGTTCTCCGTGAAGGCCCAGCTGCCGGAGTATACCGGCGTCGCTGACCCGGATCTGGCGGTGCTGTTCGGCAATCTGCTTGAAAACGCCCTCACCGCCTGTATGCAGGAGGCATCGCCCCGCATTGTGGTCCGCATTACCGCCGATGCCCACACCCTCTGCGCCGCCGTGGACAACACTTTCACCGGCACAGTGCGCCGCACCACCGGTGGATTCCTCTCCACCAAGCACGCCGGACTGGGGCTGGGGACGGCCTCCGTCCGCAGCATCGCTGAGAAGTACCACGGCGTGTGCCGACTGGAGCCGAGAGACGGAATGTTCTGCGCCTCCGTGCTGCTGGAGCTGCCACAGGAGAAGCTGTGAAGAAATGCTCATGTACGGTAAGGAAGCAAGCAACCGAAAACAAGAGATAGACCGCCAGCACTACACTATTCCGAACCAAAGACCAAAAGATAAGCATTGTGGGAAAATCTAAACTTTTGGATTTTCCTACAATGCCGACTACGGCGGAATCCCTCCCACTCCTTATATCTTTCTTTCCGTATACATTGAATTTGTATTTAGTAAATGCTATAATGTCCCTATTCAAATTATAAATGTGTTGAATTAGTTACATGTACATATTTTTTGTGCCGGAGGAAGTGAAATGAAACAAAAAATTTATCTCATTACAGGCTTAATGGCTTCTGGAAAATCTACAGTTTCCGATTTACTGGCAAAATCAATAGAAAAATGCGTCCATCTTCGTGGTGATGTGTTCCGAAAAATGATTATTTCAGGCAGAGAAAATATGTCAGCTACCCCATCAGCGGAAGCAGTCCGCCAGCTGTACCTTCGATACAAATTGACTGCTGATGCGGCAAGGTCATACTTTGACAACGGCTTTTCTGTAGTGATCCAAGATAACTACTACGGTGATGAATTAAACCGAATGATAAATTATCTGCATAAATACCCTGTTGAGGTTGTCGTTCTTTGTCCAGATGTGGAAACAATAAAAGAAAGGGAACGATACAGGGAGAAAACAGGCTATTCCGGCTTTACGGTTGAAACCTTATACGATACATTTATGCAGACAACACCACGGATCGGCTTTTGGTTGGACAATTCCAACCAAACACCACAGCAGACAGCAGAAAACATTCTGAACGCTAGGAAGCCGGTATGATTGTTACATATAAGGGGAAGAAAAATTTCTTTTAGGTACTTGCTTTCCTAAAACTGATGTGATATAATAGCTTCATTCCAGAAAAGGAGTAAAAAATATGCGGCAAGGTATTCTTAAATAAAACTATAATCAAATAGTGGGAACAAAGAATTATGATAGCTCCTTTTGTGGGGGCTTGGTTTTTTGTACCCAATTTAAGAATACTTTTGCCTTATCAATTTTGACATATTCAAAAAACAGCAATCACAAATAGGTGTATGCTGTATATGTGTATGTCCGCAAATTAGAATCCCCAGTGGTAAAAGTATTTTACTGCTGGGGATTTTTATGCCCTTTGGGGCTGTAAAGGGAGGACAATCACATGAAAATAATCAATATTGGAATTCTTGCCCATGTAGACGTTGGAAAGACGACCTTGACGGAGAGCCTGCTATATGCCAGCGGAGCCATTTCAGAACCGGGGAGCGTCGAAAAAGGGACAACGAGGACGGACACCATGTTTTTGGAGCGGCAGCGTGGGATTACCATTCAAGCGGCAGTCACTTCCTTCCAGTGGCACAGATGTAAAGTTAACATTGTGGATACGCCCGGCCACATGGATTTTTTGGCGGAGGTGTACCGCTCTTTGGCTGTTTTAGATGGGGCCATCTTGGTGATCTCCGCTAAAGATGGCGTGCAGGCCCAGACCCGTATTCTGTTCCATGCCCTGCGGAAAATGAACATTCCCACCGTTATCTTTATCAACAAGATCGACCAGGCTGGCGTTGATTTGCAGAGCGTGGTTCAGTCTGTTCGGGATAAGCTCTCCGCCGATATTATCATCAAGCAGACGGTGTCGCTGTCCCCGGAAATAGTCCTGGAGGAAAATACCGACATAGAAGCATGGGATGCGGTCATCGAAAATAACGATGAATTATTGGAAAAGTATATCGCAGGAGAACCAATCAGCCGGGAAAAACTTGCGCGGGAGGAACAGCAGCGGGTTCAAGACGCCTCCCTGTTCCCAGTCTATCATGGCAGCGCCAAAAATGGCCTTGGCATTCAACCGTTGATGGATGCGGTGACAGGGCTGTTCCAACCGATTGGGGAACAGGGGGGCGCCGCCCTATGCGGCAGCGTTTTCAAGGTTGAGTACACCGATTGCGGCCAGCGGCGTGTCTATCTACGGTTATACAGCGGAACGCTGCGCCTGCGGGATACGGTGGCCCTGGCCGGGAGAGAAAAGCTGAAAATCACAGAGATGCGTATTCCATCCAAAGGGGAAATTGTTCGGACAGACACCGCTTATCAGGGTGAAATTGTTATCCTTCCCAGCGACAGCGTGAGGTTAAACGATGTATTAGGGGACCAAACCCGGCTCCCTCGTAAAAGGTGGCGCGAGGACCCCCTCCCCATGCTGCGGACGACGATTGCGCCGAAAACGGCAGCGCAAAGAGAACGGCTGCTGGACGCTCTTACGCAACTTGCGGATACTGACCCGCTTTTGCGTTGCGAAGTGGATTCCATCACCCATGAGATCATTCTTTCTTTTTTGGGCCGGGTGCAGTTGGAGGTTGTTTCCGCTTTGCTGTCGGAAAAATACAAGCTTGAAACAGTGGTAAAGGAACCCTCCGTCATTTATATGGAGCGGCCGCTCAAAGCAGCCAGCCACACCATCCATATCGAGGTGCCGCCCAACCCGTTTTGGGCATCCATAGGACTGTCTGTTACACCACTCTCGCTTGGCTCCGGTGTACAATACGAGAGCCGGGTTTCGCTGGGATACTTGAACCAGAGTTTTCAAAACGCTGTCAGGGATGGTATCCGTTACGGGCTGGAGCAGGGCTTGTTCGGCTGGAACGTAACGGACTGTAAGATTTGCTTTGAATACGGGCTTTATTACAGTCCGGTCAGCACGCCGGCGGACTTCCGCTCATTGGCCCCGATTGTATTGGAACAGGCATTGAAGGAATCGGGGACGCAGCTGCTGGAACCTTATCTCTCCTTCATCCTCTATGCGCCCCAGGAATACCTTTCCAGGGCTTATCATGATGCACCGAAATACTGTGCCACCATCGAAACGGCCCAGGTAAAAAAGGATGAAGTTGTCTTTACTGGCGAGATTCCCGCCCGCTGTATACAGGCATACCGTACTGATCTGGCCTTTTACACCAACGGGCGGAGCGTATGCCTTACAGAGCTGAAAGGATATCAGGCCGCTGTCGGTCAGCCGGTCATCCAGCCCCGCCGTCCAAACAGCCGCCTGGACAAGGTGCGCCATATGTTTCAGAAGGTAATGTAAAGATACATAATCGTCAAGACGGCAACAATCAGAAGTTATGGAGGGTAACAATGGAATATAGTAAGGAAGATTTAATGGAAGCAAAAAAGCAAATTTTGGGAGTGGGAGAGAACATGGGAACAGAGGAAAGTAAAAAAATCTGGGAGGAGAACGCACAATTTTGGGATAATGCAATGGGTGACGAATCTAATGAATTTCACAGAGAGGTAGTGCGTCCCAAAGTAACGGAACTTCTATCTCCTAATCCTGCGGATTACATTTTGGATATTGCGTGTGGCAATGGAAATTATTCTTCGTATCTTGCACAAAGAGGC
Source organism: Vescimonas coprocola (assembly GCF_018408575.1). Taxonomy (NCBI): domain Bacteria; kingdom Bacillati; phylum Bacillota; class Clostridia; order Eubacteriales; family Oscillospiraceae; genus Vescimonas; species Vescimonas coprocola. Next base: position 1,337,135 of record NZ_AP023418.1, on the reverse strand, counting down.
GCTTCGGTTGTCGCTTTTGATTACAGCAAAAAAATGATAGAATTGGCTAAAAGACGGCAATCACAATATGCAAAACAAATTGAATTTTGTGTGGCGGATGCGACCGATAGAAAAAGTATATTAGAATTAAAAAGAAATCGAGCCTTTACGAAAGCAGTTTCTAATATGGCAATTATGGATATTACGGATATTGAACCACTTCTTATGGCTGTTTATGAACTGTTGCAGGAAAGCGGAATTTTTGTCTTTGCAACGCAACACCCTTGTTTTATCACGTTGACTGAAAAATATATGACACCGCACAGTTACTATGGTATAGCGATTGAAGGGCAACCGGAGGAGCAGATTTATTATCATCGTTCCATACAAGATATTTTTAACCTTTGTTTTAGAGCTGGATTTGTCATTGATGGATTTTATGAAGAATGTTTCAAAAACAACAAAGAAATTCCTATGGTAATGATAGTAAGGCTTAAAAAGGTAAAACGTGATAGCTTAAAATAAATTCAAGTTTGCCGGATAAATAGCAAACCTGGCCGAGCCAGTCAACGGTCAAGATGAACGGGCTTCGCCCGCCGTTGACAGCCCCGCCCGGTTTTGCAGTTAGGCAGTCAAGGAGCGACAGCCTAAAGTGCTGCCGCCCCTTACTATCATAAAAAGCAACTACTAACCAGCCACAGCCCTTTTGGGAGGAAAGGGGGATTTTCCATGACCTGTACAGAAGAATATCGGGAACATATCGAGTACACTTTCCATGCCTTTTGCAAAGTCGTTATCCGAAATGCAACGATCAACGCAGCGAGGACACGGAGCAGGAAGCACAAAAGAGAAATATCCCTTGAATACCTCACAGACGAAAAGCACTACCCTTTAGGCACGACAGATGAATATTTCCAAGCCCCGGAGCCGGACGAGGAATACATACTTACCCTTTGCGGCGATACGGTCATTTTCAGCAGCGGCTTACTTGCGGAAGCCCTGTCACGGCTGGACGAACGGGAGCGGGAAATGATTTACCTGTCCTTTTTCAAGCGTATTCCACAGCACGAAATTGGCAGACAGTACGGGCGCAGCCGCAGCACAGCGGGCTACCATATCCGAAAAGTCCTACGGCAGCTCCAAGCGGAAATGGAGGGAATGGCATATGAGAAATAATAGGCTTCTCCCCTATGAAACAATCGTCCAAGCCACCAGCGGGGAGCCGGAAGCGGTGGGAACTGTATTGCAGTATTACCGCCGCCGCATACAATGTGCCGCCCGTGTGAATGGACGGGTAGACCAAGATACAGAGGACTACATCACCCAGACGCTTCTCACAGCTATTTTCAAGTTCCGCTTTGGGAGATAGCCCTACCGCCTACAACTGAATAACCGCCGCTTCGCCGGCAACCAGAAAGCAGTAAATCTATTCAACAGATTTGCTGCTTTTTTTCGTTCCTGTTTGGCATTTTTGAAAATCCCCAGTATGAAAAAACAAAAGGGAAAATTGCCGCCGCAGTTGGCAAAATCCCTTACTTATCCGTGGAGGGTATCAAAGAAAAAAATACTGCCATTGTCCGCCTTTTTCGGCTTGCGTGGTGTTGTAGGGAATAAGGGGAAATTCTAAAAATCTCCGTCCATTTTGCTTTGCGTGGTGTTGTAGGTAGTGAAAGGAAAATTTTCAAGATATGCCGGAATAGCGGGTAGCAAAGCCCTTTTGAAACGTCTTGTTAGCGGAAAGTACGGAAGCCGGGGAACGCCGGAGTTTTTCAGAGCAAGATTCTACCGCAGTACCAAAATTCGCTTATCGCTCATTTTGCCCCTGCGGGAATCTTGTTGGGGAGTGCCTTCCCCAAACCCTGCTTATGCGGCTTACGCCGCTGGAAAATCCCTCAAAATAATTTTTCGGATTTTTCAAAAACAGTTCCGCTTTACACCCTGTTTTTCTCCTATTAGTGAGAGGACACCACGCACAGCCGAAGGAGGTTTTACCATGCGAAAACGATATAACACGCCGCACCGCAGCCGGGTAGTCAAGACACGCATGACCGAGGAAGAATACGCCGAGTTTGCGGAAAGGCTTTCTGCTTACAACATGAGCCAAGCCGAGTTTATCCGGCAAGCCATAACCGGGGCAGCCATACGCCCCATCATAACCGTTTCCCCCGTCAATGACGAGTTGCTTGCCGCTGTCGGGAAGCTGACCGCCGAATACGGCAGGATCGGCGGCAACTTAAACCAGATAGCCCGGACGCTGAACGAGTGGCACAGCCCCTACCCGCAGCTTGCCGGGGAGGTACGGGCGGCGGTTTCCGACCTTGCTGCCCTAAAGTTTGAAGTCTTGCAGAAAGTGGGTGACGCTGTTGGCAACATTCAAACATATCAGCTCTAAAAATGCGGACTATGGCGCAGCGGAAGCCTATCTCACATTTGAGCATGACGAGTTTACCATGAAGCCCACCCTTGATGAAAACGGGCGGCTGATACCGAGGGAGGATTACCGCATTTCTTCCCTCAACTGTGGGGGCGAGGATTTCGCTGTTGCCTGTATGCGGGCTAATCTCCGCTATGAGAAAAACCAAAAACGGGAAGATGTGAAAAGCCACCACTATATCATCAGCTTTGACCCACGGGACGGGACAGACAACGGCTTGACCGTAGACCGGGCGCAGGAGCTGGGCGAGCAGTTCTGTAAAGAGCATTTCCCCGGACACCAAGCCTTAGTCTGCACCCACCCGGACGGGCATAACCACAGCGGCAATATCCATGTGCATATCGTCATCAACTCCCTGCGGATTTATGAAGTCCCGCTTCTGCCCTACATGGACAGACCAGCCGACACACGGGAGGGCTGCAAGCACCGCTGCACCAACGCCGCTATGGAATATTTCAAGAGTGAAGTCATGGAGATGTGCCACCGGGAGGGGCTTTACCAAATCGACCTCCTAAGCGGCAGCAAGGAACGGATAACCGAACGGGAATACTGGGCGGCAAAGAAAGGACAGCTTGCCCTTGATAAAGAGAACGCTGTCAGAGAAGCCGCAGGACAGCCGACCAAGCCCACCAAGTTTGAAACGGACAAGGCGAAGCTGCGCCGGACGATACGGCAGGCACTTTCCCAAGCTGGCAGCTTTGACGAATTTTCTTCCCTTTTGCTGCGGGAGGGTGTGACCGTCAAGGAGAGCCGGGGGCGGCTTTCCTACCTCACGCCGGACAGGACAAAGCCTATCACAGCCCGGAAGCTGGGGGACGATTTTGACAAGGCTGCTGTCCTTGTCCTGCTTACGCAGAACGCCCACAGAGCCGCCGAACAGAGCAAAGCCATACTCGAATACCCTGCCGCGGTTAAAAAGCTGTCACAAGGGGAAAAAACCACAAAAACCACCCCGGCAGACAACACCTTGCAGCGCATGGTTGACCGGGAAGCCAAGCGAGCCGAGGGCAAGGGCGTGGGCTATGACCGCTGGGCGGCAAAGCACAACCTAAAGCAAATGGCAGCTACCGTTACCGCCTATCAGCAGTACGGCTTTTCTTCCCCGGAGGAACTGGACGAAGCCTGTTCTGCCGCCTATACCGCCATGCGGGAAAGCCTTACAGAGCTGAAGCAGATGGAAAAGACGCTGAACGGGAAAAAGGAGCTGCAACGGCAGGTGCTTGCCTATTCCAAGACCCGCCCTGTCCGGGACGGGCTGAAACAGCAGAAAAACGCCAAAGCAAAAGCAGCCTACCGTCAGAAGTACGAAAGCGACTTTATCATAGCAGACGCAGCCGCCCGCTATTTCAGGGAAAACGGCATTTCCAAGCTGCCGAGCTATAAAGCCCTGCAAGCAGAGATTGAAACCCTTATCCAAGAGAAAAACAGCGGCTACAACGATTACCGGGCAAAACGGGAGGAATACCGCCGCTTACAGACTGTCAAGGGCAATATCGACCAGATTTTACACCGGGAGCGCAAGCCTGTGAAAAGGCAGGAACAGGAACGATAAAAACCGCCCCAAAATGTACCCGAACCTATACAGAACAAGGGGGCTGCCCCGTACCCTATCCGCAAATACCAAAGGATTTTTTAACGGGCTTATAGGGCAGAAAAAACCCGAAAATGATACCGAGATGATACAGAATTACCGCCGATACCGCCACACCAGCGGAAACGGCAGAAAGGAGCGCACCCATGCCAAGAATGAGCAAGAAACGGCGGCTGGAATGGTCTTTTTTCCTGCGGCAAGTGAAAGTCGGGAATTCCACCTGCGATCGTATCACATACAATGACCTCTGCCGGGGCTGTACCCATAGCTGCAAGCAGAGCTTCCGGGCGGTTATCATACTCTGCCCCCACTACTACTCCAAACGCCGGAAAAAGGAGGACAGGGACAATGGCAGATAACCGCAAGTATTACTACCTCAAGCTGAAAGAGAACTTTTTTGACAGCGACTCCATTGTGCTGCTGGAAGATATGAAAGACGGGATTTTATACTCCAATATCCTCTTGAAGCTGTACTTAAAATCGCTGAAAAACGGCGGGAAATTGCAGCTTGACGAGCATATCCCCTACACAGCGCAGATGATAGCGACACTGACCCGCCACCAGATAGGGACGGTTGAGAGGGCTTTAGAGATTTTCCGGCAGTTGGGGCTTGTGGAGCAGCTTGACAGCGGGGCTTTCTATATGACCGACATTGAGCTGATGATAGGACAGTCCTCTACCGAAGCCGAGCGGAAACGGGCTGCAAGACTGGAAAACAAGGCACTTTTACCGCCCCGGACAAAAGGCGGACATTTGTCCGACATTCGTCCACCAGAGATAGAGATAGAGTTAGAGAAAGAGATAGAGATAGAAAAAGAGAGAGAGGGAGAAACGGGACACCCCGCCCCCGCCGCTTATGGCAGATACAACAATGTGATACTGACCGATACAGAGCTTTCCGGGCTAAAAACAGAGTTGCCCGACAAGTGGGAGTATTATATTGACCGGCTTTCCTGCCATATCGCTTCCACCGGGAAACAGTACCACAGCCATGCAGCCACCATTTACAAGTGGGCGCAGGAGGACGCTGCCAAAGGCAAGGCTGCCCCGAAACAGGGCATACCCGATTATTCATGCAAGGAGGGCGAGAGCTTATGAAAAACGGAATTGAAGCTATGATTACGGACATTACAGCCACTACCGCCGAAGCGGAGGACTACACAGGCGAGGACGGGCTTTTATACTGCGGTAAGTGCCATACGCCCAAAGAAGCCTATTTTGCAGAGGGAAAGACTTGTTTCGGGCGTGACCGCCACCCGGCAGAGTGCGACTGCCAGCGGGCAGCCCGTGAAAAGCAGCAAGCCGCCGAAAGCCGACAGAAGCACCTTGAAAAAGTGGAGGACTTGAAACGCCGGGGCTTTACCGACCCTGCTATGCGGAACTGGACATTTGAGCATGACAACGGCAGAAACCCGCAGACCGAAACCGCCCGCTTTTATGTGGAGAGCTGGGAAACCATGCAGGCTGAAAATATCGGCTACCTGTTTTGGGGCGGCGTGGGGACGGGAAAAAGCTACCTTGCCGCCTGTATCGCCAACGCCCTTATGGAAAAAGAGGTTGCCGTCTGCATGACAAACTTTGCAACGATACTGGGTGACCTTGCCGCCAGCTTTGAGGGCAGGAACGAATATATTTCCCGCCTTTGCAGCTACCCTCTGCTGATACTTGATGATTTCGGTATGGAGCGAGGAACAGAATACGGGCTGGAACAGGTTTACAGCGTGATTGACAGCCGTTACCGAAGCGGCAAGCCGCTGATCGCCACGACCAACCTCACGCTGGAGGAATTGCAGCACCCGCAGGACACGCCCCACGCCCGTATCTATGACAGGCTGACTTCCATGTGCGCCCCCGTCCGCTTCACGGGCAGCAACTTCCGAAAGGAAACCGCACAGGAAAAGCTGGAACGCTTAAAGCAACTGATGAAGCAGCGAAAGGAGAGCCTATGACAGAAACGAAACAGACAAGCACCACCAAAACAGACCGCCGCCCGGACTGTGTGACGGAAATCCGCATGGGCAACTCCGTCCTTACCGTTTCCGGCTTCTTCAAGCAGGGCGCAACCGACACCGCAGCCGACAAGATGATGAAAGTGCTGGAAGCGGAAGCTGCTACACAAAAAACGGCGATTTGACCGACCATAAAGAAGCAGATTTGACGCTTTTGCCGCTATACAGACAGCCGCCCCATGTGGTACAATCAAGGTACGGAATAGTGGGGCTGGCTGTCGGAAACGGAGGATTTTATGTTAAGACAGACCAACCAACAACCAATTACCGCCCTTTACCCAAGACTATCCCATGAGGACGAGCTGCAAGGCGAAAGCAATTCCATTTCCAATCAAGAGTTACTATGTAGAGGGTGGTTTCTCCCACCTAATACATATGACTGCGGCTCATTTGTGGTGAATGGAACAGCAGTTGTAGGAAAGGAGACAAAAAACTTATAACCGCTGCAAATCAACACAAAAAGGAGCTGAACTTTATGAAATCTCTATTTGAGGAAATGGGCGGCACTTACCGTCAGGAGGGTGATTATCTTATCCCGAACCTTGCGCTGCCGGACGAACCAGAATACCAGATCGGCAAGTACGGGCGTATGCGCCGCAACTATCTGAAAGAACATCGTCCGGTTCTCTATGCAAGCCTGCTCACAAGCGGAACGCTGCATCGGCACCTTGCCGAGATCGACCAAGCCTGCAACGAGCGTATGGCAATCATCGTTTCCGATATGGCAAGGCAGGAAGATGTGACCGAAGCGCTCAAAGCCGCCGACCAAATGGAATGGGTGCGCCGCATGAACAGCATCCGCAGCCGTGCTGAGGAAATTGTTCTGACTGAACTTGTATATAACTGATGAACGCCCGTTATTGGCTGCATGGCCGATAACGGGCGTTCTCTTATTCTTTGGGCAATACGAACCTATATTTGCCCTTGCCTTGACCGGCAACAGGTTCTATTAGTCCTGCGCTTTTGAGCTTATCTATCAATGCACCTGCCGGTGAGGAGGTTACACCCGCGAGATTCATAATATCCGCTCGTGCAAATGCAGCGTCAAAACCAAATTTATGATACAGCTTTAGCATTGTTTCCTTGGTGCTTGCTTTCGCTTTCAGCCCTAAAAGGAATGTTTCAAACAGCTGGTTTTTCTCAGAAACAACTGCTTTCTGCTCATCAAACAACTGGTTTTCATCCGAAATACTCGTTTTATCAATGGATTGCCCATAATTCAGGTTGTACAGCGTCACTTGGAATGAGGTAACATCCGAGTAGAATTTAGGCTCCAACTCAGCACGGTAGTTGTGGGCGGCATGATAGGATTCCGTGATCTTCTTAAAACCACTGCCCTGCCGCTCCATATAGCCCAATCTGCCGAAAATATCTGCAAGGACGGGATTGCGTCGTGTGGAGGAAATGCTGGACAGGTCTCGTTCCTGTATTCGCGTACCGTCGGGCATACCACCGGGAGAATAAATGGTAAGGCGGTCATCGTAAATATCAATGTGTACCTCGCTGCCCAATATCAGATAGTCGCGGTGGATCAGCGCATTGACAAGCGCCTCAAAAACGCTTCGTTCGCAGTAGTCGGGCATCTCAACACGAGAATCGGCAGTTTTCTTCCAGCGCGTTTTCATATTCCGCTTGACAAAGCTGACACCCTCATTGAGCAGGATGATCAGGCTACCGGAGAATTCTGCGCTGTCAAGTGCATCCACCATGCCGCCGCTTTTATCAAGGCCGTTCCAGCGTGTGCAGAACAGGCGGGAATGCCGGATGGGAGAATCATCTGCAAGCAAAGCGCCCGCATTGGTCAGCTTGCCGTGTTCGTCCCGCATATCGAAGGAATCGAACAGCTTTTCTTCCATGCTGTTGCCCGTCCAAGCCTTATACCGTTCGCGCAGCTTGGAAAAAAGCGTAATCCTTGAAATCATACTCGGAAACCAGTTCGTCATAAGTGCGGTGCATTCCCTTGAGAATCAGTTGGTTCAGCGCATAGGACGGGGCGATCACGCTTTCATTGCCGATGCGGATATACGCCTCCATAATGCCGTCCGCTTTGTAGTAATACGGTGTGGAGCGCCCTGCTGACACAGACAGCACAAGAATGTCCTTGCCGTCCTCCCGCTCCGGTGCGAGGACAAAACTCGGATAAGGCGTGATACGCTCTTTGATCAACCGGCTGATTGCCTCTGCATCGGTCTGTGCATCGTCTAAGCCGACAGCATTTCTGTCATTATCAATACCAAAAAACAGCGTACCGCCAATTCCGTTTGCAAACGCACTGACGCTTTTGAGCCAGCTTTTCGGCTTCTTTACCTCCAGCGCGACCTTGAAATCACATTCGGTCGCTTCTGCGATCCAGCGGTCAATCATCATTCTCACCGTCCTGCCCCTTATTTTTTTCTCTGCTCTTATAGACATTATACTGATTCTTGCAGCGGGGGACTGCAAAAATGCGGAATTGGAGCGACTGCTCAGAAACACCTTCTGGCAGTGCTTGCACAGCCGCAGGGGCTTCTCTCCATCCACCAGCAGGAAGCTGAACATCATCTGGATGCCCAGCAGCAGGGAGTGGAAAATCCCAATAGATGGTCGGCTTTGTCCAACAGCTCAATATGATAGCTGGGCGCAATGCCGCCGAAAGGCAGCCATGGCCTTTGCGATACAGATTTCCGTGTATCCTCATCGATGCAGGTCGTAGTCGTTGTAGTACAGAAATAGATGTGGTCAGCGTAAAGGCCCAGTCCTTGAACTGCTGCGCCACCCAGTCATAGGCTTCAGCATACTCTCGCTGGAAGCTCATGGTTTCTTTCGCCATGGGTTCACTCGCATGAAAGGTCATGGTCAGCGCCACCATCATGTTGTCGCCGGACACGCTCCATCTGGACTCACGCCCTTCTTGACCAGATCCAGCTGGTCAAAGGGATAGAATAGCGCCAGATAGTCCTCGGTTTCCATGGATTCTGCCTTGATGAAAGTGGTTTTTCGGCAGATAGACCGCCTCATAATCCATGAAAGGACGGCGTGGTGGGCAGCGCTGTCATCAGGCCCAGCAGACCGTAATGGGTTACAAATTCCAGAATGGCCTTCTGCACCTCGTCCTCCGGGCTGCGGTTCATCATCAGCATTCCCACATTCAGCGCATCCAGCACGATTCCCGGCGCTTCCTTCAAGGGATTATATATGTCGGGCTTGGCATTCTTCCCCGGCGTGATATACCGCTTGCCGTCTGCGGCTGTTTTCAGTTCATAGCGGTCATACCGTACCCAATGGGAACGGGACTGCTCAAAGAGATTCTTCATGGCGCTGTTCCTCTCAACTCGTAATCCAACTATATATTAACCGTATTACTATTGTATCAACCGTCCTTGTCATCGTCAAGGGCGGCTTTCTTTTTTCTCGGTTTGGTTTTGTTTTCCCGGCGGATCACGGCATCTTTGCCCATGGTTTGCAGCAGTGCTTCATATTCCTCTACGAACTCGCGCTCCCGCAGAGTAATGCTGTAGTCCCTTTCCAGCTTTTCACTCAGATGCTCATACATCCGCCTTTGCAGCTTTTTCTGAATGGTCATACGCAACTTTCGGATATTCCGGTCGGACTGCCCACGGATGGCAGCAAGCCTTGTGGTGCTGTATTGCTTGACGAACAGGTAATACAGTACCTCCTTCTGTTCATCACTGAGGGTGAAGAAGAGCTTGGAGAGAAAACGGTTTGCTGTCAGCTCATGCAGCTCGTAGGGACAGGAGAAGATGATGTCGAGAAAATTTCCCTGACAGAGCTGGCGGAACCTTGGCAGATTCATCCAGAGGGGAGCAATTCTCGGCTCTGGCACGGCCTGAAACTCCAACGGCACATCCCCGCGCAGGTTTTCGTGGTCACGCTCCCGGCGTTCCCGATTTCTGTCCAGCTTGTTCCACTCGTCTACCACAGTCAAAAAATCCGATTCCGTCCGGGCTGCTTCCTCCAGCCGCCGCACAGCCTCTGCGCGAATTTCCCGCTTGAGCCGTTTTTTCGCTGGTGGGCGCGGCTTCCTCTTCCTCGTCCTCCAGCTCGGCGGCATAGTTTCTGGGATGCTCGTCCTGCTCCAGCTCGCTTTCCAGCTCCAGCGTGCGTTCCTCTGCAAGCGCTTCCTCCAGCGATTCGTTCTCCGGCGCACCGTCCGACGCATCCTCCCAATCGGCGAAGCTATCCTCATCCATTTCAAGGTCGGCTTCCTCTATTTGCTCCTCGGTATCTTCTTCCTCATCGGAAAAATCATCATCCCACAGCAGTTCATCCTCCCATGATTCCACGACAGCTTCACCTCCTCGAAAAAATATTTTTCTTTTTCTCAAAAAACAGTTCCGATTTACACCCCGTATTTCTCCTATTAGTAGAGGAAGTAATCTTAACGCAAGTTACACAGGTTACTCTCCGAGCCATCAACGAAGAAAAGGAGGATATGGGGGCATGGAAAACCAACAGAAAGACACGGTTGGCTTACAGTCAACGGAACCGGATTTATTATATCAAAAACCAGCAAATTACGCAAGGAGGAAGCCTATGGAGCAAACGCAACAGGAACAGTTCATCATTCGGCGCATCGGCGGCACCACCTATAAGGTAAGGGTCGCATTCAGCGAAACAGCAGCGGAGACTATGGAGGAAAAGATTCTGCGGATGATCCGCAATGAGGGGGTTACAAATGACGGTACTTGTGGTATAATGGAAGCACCACAAATGAGCCGTCAGTCTGAAAGGAGCGCCGAATGCGCATGAAACAGACTGAGGAAAAGATCACCGCTCTGTATGAGCGGCTGAGCCGTGACGATGACAATGCTGGTGATAGCAACTCCATCGTGAATCAGAAAAAAATACCTCGAAAGCTATGCCCAGCAGAGAGGCTACGCCAACTGCCGCCACTATACCGATGACGGATGGAGCGGCGGTAATTTTGACCGTCCCGCATGGAAACGGCTGGTGGCGGACATCGAGGCCGGAAAGGTTGCCCATGTCATTGTCAAGGATATGAGCCGGGCCGGTCGTGATTACCTGCAAACCGGCTTTTACACGGAGGTATTCTTCCGGCAGCACGGCGTCCACTTTGTGGCGATTGCCAACGGCGTGGACAGCGACGATCAGAACAGCGATGAGTTTGCGCCCCTTCCTCAACATCATGAACGAATGGTATCTGCGCGACCTGAGCCGCAAGCAGAAAACCGCCATCCGTGTCAAGGGGGGGAATCCGGCAAGCCCACCACCAACTGCGCCATTTACGGCTACAAGAAAGATCCGGAGAACAAATACCACTGGCTGATCGACGAGGAAGCGGCTGCCGTGGTGCGGCGTATTTTCCGATTGACCATCGAGGGCAAAGGTCCCTATGACATCGCCCGCATTCTGTTCGATGACAAGATCGACACCCCTGCGGTCTACTTCGGCAAGCAAAACAAGGGCATCTGGAAAAGCAAAGAGGAATTTTCCAATCCCTATAACTGGAGCGGCTATGTCGTGGGACAGATCCTCTCCAAGCCGGAGTATATGGGGCATACGGTGAATTTCCGCTCCCACAAGCAGTCCTATAAAGATAAAAACGCCGTAATGAATCCCAAGGAGGATTGGCTGATCTTTGAAGATACCCACGAGGCCATTGTGGACAGAGAAACATGGGAGCTTGCCCAGAAGCTCCGCAAGACGCCCAAGCGCATCGACACGCTGGGGGGGAAGCGAATCCGCTGACCGGCCTTTTGTACTGCGCCGACTGCGGCGAGAAGATGTATAACCACCGCTCCAAAGGCGGCACAGAGAACAATCCCTATCCATCTGACTTCTTCGATTGTTCCTCCTATACCCTCGCCCATCAGAAAAGAACTGCCGCCTGCTGCGGCCACTATATCACGACCAAAGCTCTGCGCACCCTGATTCTGGACACCATCCGCACGGTCAGCACCTTTGCAATTTCCAATCAGGCGGCGTTTATGGAAAAGGTGCGCTCTGCCTCCCAGCTCCGGCAGGTGGAAGCGGCCAAAGATGCCAAGCGAAAGCTGAGCAAGGACAAAAAGCGTATTGCTGAGCTGGACACCATCATCAAAAAGCTCTATGAATCCTTTGCTGTCGGGCGCATTACCGATGAGCGCTTTGACAGTCTGCTGGCAGATTACGAAGCCGAGCAGAAAGCGCTGCAAGCCTCTGTCGCAGAAGCAGAAGAAAAGCTGTCCGCTTTTGCGGAGGACGCCGCCCGTGTGGAGCAGTTTCTGGAGCTGGCAAGGAAGTACACGGACTTCTCCGAGCTGACTACACCCATGATCAACGAGTTTATTGAGAAAATCATCGTCCACGCCCCGGAGCGTATCGACGGTGACCGGGTGCAGGAGGTGGAGATCCACCTTCGCTTTATCGGGCAGTTTGAGCTTCCCGCACCGGAGCTGACCGAGGAAGAAATCAAGCGGCAGGAGCAGCTCAAGCGACATCGCATTAAAAGCCGGGAACGGTATCAGAAAATCAAGGCTGGTGAACACGCTGTCGGTCAGCCTTTCATGCTGACCTGCAAGTGCTGCGGGCAGGAATTTGCATCCAAACGGACGAACACCCTGTTCTGCGGCCCCAACTGCCGGGCAAAATTCTACCGGCAGGAGGCGGCAGAAAGCCGCAGCCGGGAGTGTACCTGTGAAAACTGCGGCAAGGTGTTTCCTACGACACGAAGCAGCGTCAAATACTGCTCCGATGCTTGCCGGTATGCAGCACAGATCAAGCGGCAGGGCGCACGGAAGAAAGCCTTGCGAGAAGCCAAGAATGAGGAAGAAATCAAAACATCATAAGAAAAGACACAGACGGCGGCTTGCCCCAGATCGGGCAGGCCGCCGTTTTTGCGCAGAAATGGAGGTATCATGCGTATTTTTGAAATCGTAAAAGAAAACATCAATCTGCGGGAAGCGGCAGAGCTGTACGGGATCGATGTGAACCGATACGGCAAAGCCCTCTGCCCGTTTCACAATGACCGACATCCCAGCCTGTATGTGGCCGACGACCACTATTATTGCTTCGCCTGCGGGGAGCACGGGGATGTGATCGACTTTGTGGGCAGGCTGTTTCAGCTTTCACCCTACGATGCGGCACGGAAGCTGATGACAGATTTTCATCTCAGCCCGGACAAGCCGCCCAGCGCAGCAGCGCTTCACGCAAAACGCATCCGAACAGAAGCACAGCAGCTCATGGAAAACGAGCGGCTGTGCTTTTCTGTTCTGTCTGATTACGCCCGTGTGCTGCGGAACTGGAAGGTGCGGTATGCGCCGCAGTCACCTGATCAACCTGTTCACGCACGGTTTACGGAAGCCTGTCGCAAGCTCGATGAAACGGAATACTATCTGGATATTTTGTGCGCCGGGGATTCCCATGAACGCGCCGAAGTGGTGCAGCACCAGATGGAAGACGGCAAGCTGGACAGGCTGCGAAGAAGATTAGAGGAAATTCACAAGGAGGAATTGGAAGATGGAAATGACACCGCAGGCGTGGCCTGACTGGTACGATGGCAGGCATATCAATGAAGTGCTGTTCTGCCAGCAGTTTTTGGACAAGCACCCCATGAAATGTGTGCGCGGGCGGCTGTTCACCGTGGACGGTCTCATCGAGGACGAAGGGCAGATCGGTAATCTCATTCTGGAGGAAATCTCCGGAGTTCTGACCTCCGGACTGTCCAAAGTTGTGACAAATCTGCTTGCCAGCATCAAGCTGCAAGCGTATTCACCGCCGTTGCCCATTGAGACCGACCGTATCCATGTTTCCAACGGAACGTATTTCATAGACGGCAGCTTTACCGCCGTCAAGAGCTACTGCAACAACCGACTGACGGTTGCCTACAACCCTGACGCGCCCACTCCGAAAAAGTGGCTGCAATTCCTGTCCGAGCTGCTGCAACCGGAGGACATTCCCACCTTGCAGGAGTTTTTAGGCTACTGTCTGCTGCCAACCACCAAGGGACAGAAGATGCTCATGCTCATCGGCAAGGGCGGCGAGGGTAAAAGCCGCATCGGTCTTGTCATGCGCTCGCTGCTGGGCGACAGCATGAATACCACCAGCATCCAGAAGGTGGAGAGCAACCGGTTCAGCCGTGCGGATTTGGAAAACAAGCTCCTGATGGTAGATGACGATATGGATATGAGCGCTCTGCCCAAGACCAACTATATCAAGTCCATCGTGACCTCCGAGTGCAAGATGGATATGGAGCGCAAGGGCGTTCAGAGCTACCAAAGCCAGCTCTATGTGCGTTTTCTTTGCTTCGGCAACGGTGCGCTGACCGCCTTACACGACAAGTCCGACGGTTTCTTTCGCCGCCAGATCGTGCTGACCACCAAAGACCGGCCCGCAGGCAGAGCAGACGATCCGTTTCTGGTGGACAAGCTGCTGCGGGAAAAGGAGGGCATCTTCCTCTGGTGTCTGGAGGGGCTGCACCGGCTGATCGGGGACAACTATCAGTTCACAGTCAGCTCAAAGGCCAAAGAAAATATGGAGACGGTCAAGCGCAGCAGCAACAATGTGATTGAGTTTCTGCAATCCGAGGGCTATATCCGCTTTCGGGCAGACAGCGAGGCCAGCTCCAAGGCGATCTATGAAGCCTACACAAGATGGTGCGACGATAATGCGCAGAAGCCCATGTCTGCCAACCGGGTCAGCTCTGAGCTTGCACAAAATGAGCGGCTTTACAACGTGGAGGCCACCAACAATGTCCACGTCGGCGGCAAGCGGGTGCGTGGCTTTATGGGCATTGAGGTAGTCAATCCGCTGCCGTATTGAAAACGAGAAACGGACTTCAAAATTGCCGTACACGCCGTACACTCTGTACGGCTGTTTTTGATTCCATCCTAAAAAACCCGCTTTTGCTTGTGCGCACCGTAAAGCATTTCACGGCAGCGTGTAAAATCTGTCGCCAAATCGGCGGCCGGTACGCAAAACCGGCGTACAGAAGCGTACAGAAGGCGGGCTTGCCGTACCAAACCGTACACCGACGGCTCTATTTTGCTATTCCAAAATCAATGCTTGTGAAATCCGTGAAGATTTTTGCCGCAGGTCGAACGGACTGCACCATCCGGTGATTTACCGAAGCGCGAAGGCGCTGCACCTGACGGCGGCATATTCTGCCGTTCCGTATGCTCTCACACAGAACGATGAAGCCGATAGGGCGAAGTTGTGAACAGGGCATCACGGACGGAAATCTGAGCGGATTTGCGGCATGGCAGATTTTTCACTGCAAAGCGCACACAGTTCACTTACTCAAAAACCAATATCACGAAAAATGGAGGTAAAAAGTTGATGAAATCCAATCTGAGAAATGAGATCAAGTCGTACATCGTCCGTCAGGGCATGACCATGCAGGAGGTGGTCGATCTGCTGCGGGACGAACACGGCTGGTCTGACAGCGTATCAAACCTGTCCAATAAGCTCCAGCAGGAATCCCTGCGCTATGTCGAAGCTGTCCAGCTTGCCGACGCGCTGGGCTATGAAATCGTCTGGCAGAAACGAAGATAAGGAGGGCTTTCGCATGATGACAGATGCGGAAAAGAAACTGTTGCAGGCACAGCACCGGTTGGAAGAAGCGCAGGCGCGGGATCGGGTCAAGGAGCGCAAAGCCAGAACACGCAGGCTCATTCAGGAGGGCGCAATTCTGGAAAAGGTGCTGCCAGAAGTGCGGACGATGGAGCCGACTGTACTGGAGGATTATCTGATACAGAAGCTGCCGCAGCACGATTGAATCTGCTGGGAGGTCTCCGGGAAACCGGGGACCTTCCTCTTTTTTCTCCCAAAGGGCGCACTTACTCACCACCCCGAAGGGGCGGTGGTATGCCTGCGGCATCGTGCGCTCTCCGAGGGGGATGTCGCTTTCTGCGGAAAGCGACAGACAATGCCACAGCATTTGCGGATGCTGCTGTCATCGTCTGCGCGATTGGGCAAATACCGTCGCTTCAACCGACGCTATTTTCCAACCGCCTGCGCAAACCTGCCACCGGCAGCTTTGCCGCAGAAATGGACAGGCGTTCAGCCCGTCCATTTTCTCTTTTACAAAAGAGAAACAGAAAAAAGAAAACGAGGTGAACGAACAATGGCAATTTACCATCTGGAAGCGAAGGTGGTCAGCCGGGGTGCGGGACGCTCCGCTGTGGCCGCCTCCGCTTATCTGAGCTGCTCCCGCTTGTATAACGATTACGACGGGATACAGCATGACTACACAAAAAAACAGGGACTTGTCTGGCAGGAAGTGTTTCTGCCGGAATATGCCCCGCAGGAATGGCAAGATCGTGAAAAGCTCTGGAACGCCGTGGAGGAAGTGGAGACAGCCAAAGACAGCCGTTTGGCACGGGAATTTGTCGTTGCCTTGCCCATAGAGCTGAACCGTGAGGAGCAGATTGAGTTGCTGCAAGAATTTATCCGGGAGCAGTTTGTGGCCGATGGAATGTGCGCCGACGCAGCCATCCACGACACCGACGGTCGCAACCCTCATGCCCACATTCTCTTGACGGTGCGCCCGTTGGATGAGCAGGGACACTGGCAGTACAAGACCGAGAAGGAATATCTCTGCATGAGAAACGGTGAGGAACGAGGTTTTACTGCCGCTGAGTTTAAGGCGGCACAGAACGAGCGATGGGAGAAACAATATCCCTACAAGGTCGGCAAAAAGAAGGTGTATATGGTTCCTTCCGAGGCCGATGCGCAGGGGCTTGCCCGTGCAGATAAGCACCCCAAAAGCACCCGCTACGGCAGACAGAATCCCTATCTCCGAGCGCTGGAACAGTGAGGAGCAGCTTGCGGCATGGCGGGCTGCATGGGCGGATGTGACCAATCTCTATCTGGAGCGCGCCGGACGGGCGGAGCGAATCGACCACCGCAGCAACGCAGCCAGAGGTCTGGATGAGCAGCCTACCATCCATGAGGGAGTGACCGCACGGGCGCTGGAGCGGAAAGGGATCATCTGCTGACCGCTGCGAGATCAACCGGCAGATCAGGGCGGACAATGCGCTGCTGCGGGAGCTGAAAGCCGAAATCAAGAAGCTAGCCGCACTGGTCGCTCGTACTGTCCCCGCCATTGCGGAAGGGCTGGAAAAGCTACGCAGCCGTGTGCTGATCTTCTGTTATCAGCTCTCGCATATTCGCAGCGGCAAATCGCATATTCAAAAATCTCTCGCCGTATGGAAGCCGGAGCTGGAGCGTTACACCGGTCTGGTGCAGCAAATCAAGAAAAAGAGCAAGGAGCGCAAAGCGCTGGTTGCTGAGAAAAAGGAATTGCCAATATACCATGTGAAACGCCACAAAACGCTGGCTGTCTGCATTACCGAGCTGACAGAAGATTTGGAAGAACTCCGTTCCGAAAAGGCACTCCTTTTGCAAAGATTTGAGTATGCGGAGGATGCAGGCGCTGAGGCGTTCCGCAAGGATATTGCCACCATGGAGGCCGGTCTAAAAAAGCTGGAGGCGCAGGAGCAGAAATACTCTGCCGAGTTGGATAAGGCTTTGGATGAATACGCTGAACTGAAAGCGCAGGCTGCGGATTTTGACCCGGTAGAGCTGTACAAAGCACGGCAGGTCATTCGCCCTGCGCTGGAAAAGGCAGTCAAAAAGCAATTAGAGGACACCATGCAGGAGAAGCCATCTCTTATTGTGCTGCTCAGCGCCAAGCAGGAAGCATCGCGTCTGCTTGGAGAGGACACAGAAGAACGGCAAGTGCGACAGCTCATTATGCGGCGGCAGAAAGAACAGAGAACAGTTCCGCAAAATCAGTCCAAGAAAAAAGAGCATTGGGAGAGATAACGTCAGGCGGCGGCATCGTAGCAGTCGCCGCCCATATTATTCGATCTCCTGCTCCAACTCGGTAAACAGATTTGACGCAAAAAACTCCTGAATCGTGATACCCAAGCCATCGCATAGCTTTTTGATGGTTGAAATCGTTGCACTGTTGTTGCGTCCTCTGACAATATTATTGACAGTCGATTGCGTGACACCGCTCATGTTGCACAGTTTGTTGATGGAAATATCCCGCTCCCGACATAACTCTATAATTCTCTCTTTAACAGCTTCTCCAATATTCATAGTACTTTCTCCTTTTATAGAGAAAGCATATCCGAATGCACTTGAAAAGATTAACCCTTTTGAGTTATAATTATCTCAAAAGGGTTAATCGGGAAATTTTGGCGGCTGGCTTACAATCTATTCATTCAATGGATTGGAGGTCGGATTATGAACTATGGCTATGCGAGGGTCTCGTCAAAGGAGCAAAACGAGCAGCGTCAAATGATTGCGCTGACGGCGTTTGGGATCGCCAAAAAGAATATTTACATGGACAAGCAGTCCGGAAAAGACTTTGACCGTCCCCGATACAAGCGTCTCGTAAAAAAGCTGCACCCCGGCGATCTGCTGGTCATTCAGAGTATTGACCGGTTGGGCCGCAACTATGGGGAGATTCTGGAGCAGTGGCGAGTCATCACCAAGGAAAAGCGGGTGGACATCGTTGTTCTGGACATGCCTCTGCTGGATACGCGGGCCCGGGGCCAAGACTTGACGGGTACCTTCATCGCCGACTTGGTGCTGCAAATTCTATCCTATGTGGCGCAGACAGAGCGGGAGATGATCCGCAAGCGGCAGGCAGAGGGAATTGCAGCAGCCAAGGCCCGGGGCGTGAAGTTCGGGCGGAGGCCGCTGCCCTTGCCAGAGTCATATGAAGATGTGCGTCAAAAATGGGAAAGCGGCCAGCTCTCAGCCAGAGCCGCCGCCATCGCATTGGGCGTGTCGCACAGTACATTCTTAAAATGGACACGATACAAGTAGGGATTGGATGGAAAAGTACAAATGGTCTTCCAATGGCAGGTTCATAGGTATAATCCGCCTTTCTGCGAAAGGCACCGACGGGGTTATGAAACCGAGGGGTGCTTAAGAATCGAGTTCAAGCCTCATAAGAACAAGCGTTTGCCAGCCGCTTCTTGCACGGAAACCTCTTGGATTGCGACCATATTCCTGAAATCCGACCGATTCATACAGCCGGACAGCAGATGCGTTCTCTGCTACGACCTCCAGCTCTATTTGCAGGTATCCCGCTTGCTTCGCGCATTCGATGCACGCAAGCGTAAGAGCCTTCCCGATGCCGCGCCCCCCAGTAGGCTTTTTTCAATGGCGATGCCGAAGTCCGCACGATGGCGAATCTTTTCCTTGTCATCAATCGGATCAATGCCCGCTGTTCCGGCAATCCTGGCGTCAACGAACGCCGCAATTTCGATGGCATTTTTTGCTTTCGCTGCGCGCCTTCAAAAATTTTGCTTCCTCTTGGACGGTGAACGAATTTTCCTCCGGATAGGTCAGAAAATAGTCCGTTTCTGCATGCGTGAGATCAAAAGTGCGGAGCACTTCGGCGGCATCAGCTTCACCCGCTCCGCGAAGAAGGCATTTCGCGCCGTCCTTTAAGATAATTTCTTTTTCGTATTGCAATGGTTATTGCCTCCTGCTATCTTTTCGACGGCATCGCATGCTTGCATTTCGCTACAATCAGTTTTACAAGCCCGCCAGCGCCAGGAATTTTTTATCCGACTGAATACTCTGTGTCAGAAACTGACCGTCCCGGAACAGGGCATAGGTCGTGACCGGTGCGGGTACATTCTGTGCAGATTCTTTGTCAGTGATATGGATGGCCTTGAACGGGATACCATGTTCCTTCGCCACCTCCTGCACCCTTGGTACCCAATAATAGGTGTAGGGACACTGATCGGTGTAATACAGAACAAAACCGTTATCTTCAATCGCCGGATGCTTCGCGCATTCCCGGAACTTCGGCATCTGTGCAGTCGGTTCAATGGAAAGGTACATGAGATTGATCCCGCAGTCGGATATGTCTGCCACACGGAACCCTTTGTAGGCAAGGAATTTCGGGTCAGCAAGAAATTCCCGCTTCCTGCCCTCCGCGCACAGAATGCAAATACCTTTCTTCCCCTGCGCCTTGGCATCACGGATGCACGCCTCCAGCAGATCATTTGAGTATCCGTGTCCCTTCATGGAACCGGATACCCAGAGACAGTCAATGTAGAGATAGCCGTCTGCCTCAATAGGCACCCATGCGTTTTCAGCCGGAATGTATTCGATAAAGCATTTACCGCGTTCTTCGCTGCGATAGAAAACAAGTCCATCATCAAAGCGCTGCCGCAGCCATTCTTTTTTTGCGACGCTCTGCTTACCGGACATGGCGCAGCAGATATGTTCCTTGTCAATATTTTCTTTTGTGATCCGAATATAGTTCATCGGTTATTCCTCCAATGCCGTTGTTCTTTCGTTTTGGCGATGGCAATTCATCGAACATTGCCTCAAAGAGCTCTGTAAGAAACACTTTGCTATCAACTTCATCCACCAGCAGCATTTCTTTCGCTCCCTCATACGGGAGCTCACAGATTGCCGCAGGCATAAGTTCCAGAGCGGATCTTGTTTTCTTTACAAGCAGTCGATCATCATAGATTCCACCGACGATTTTACCTCGGTAATAGAGGATAAATTCTCCCATCATAGGACGGTAAGAAATATCGTCCAGATCGGATAGCTGTTCCAGAATGAAATGAAGATACTCTTTACCGGATGCCATTTTTTTCCTCCTGTTCAGAACAGTTGCCCCTGTCAGCTTCCGCTTTTCCTTCTTCGGAAAAGTCGCTTCAAATCGTTCAAAGCCCTCCGGGTCTTTCTCACAGACAAAATATCCCACTGGGTCTTTGTAGGTGCCGGAGATACCGTCCAAAAAACCGGGCGTCAGCTCCTTGATGAGAAAATAATCCGCTTCAGGGTCGTCGGCATAGCGGATACCCTTTATTTTGGCAGGCACAAAGCCGGACTTGCCGTAAAAGTCAATATTGCCGGTGATGGCAAGTGCTCCTGCACCCATTTCCTTGGCTTTTTCCATGGAATAGTCCAGCAGCTTCTTTCCGTAGCCCTGCCGCTTGTATGCGGGCGCAATGCCGATGGGGCCGAAGGTCATGATCGGCACCTTTCTTCCGTCATCGCAGTCGATTTCCGACCACACGTAGATGACCTGCCCGATCAGCTCGCCGTCCAGCTCCATGACGAAGTCCAGCTCCGGCACAAATGCCGGGTCATCCCGATAGCAGTGCAGCACATAGTACTCCATGCAGCCGGGGCGGTAGACATTCCAAAAGGCCTCGCGGGTCAGGTTTTCAACATTGCGATAGTCATCTTTGGTTTCCAAACGAATGGTGATCTTCTTTTCTGACATGGCGTTTCTCCTTATCTCTTGTCAATAATTTTGTCGATCAGCCCGTAAGCAAGGGCTTCCTGCGCCGACATGTAGTTGTCGCGCTCCGTATCGGCGGCAACCTGTGCAAAGGTTTTTCCCGTATTCTCGGAAAGAATGCGGGTCAGCCGCTGTTTGGTTTTCTGCATTTGTTCGGTCACGATCTGAATATCCGTGACCGGGCCGTGTACGCCGTTCCCAGCGATCAGCGGCTGGTGGATCATGTTTTCCGCATTCGGCAGTGCGATCCGCTTGCCCTTTGCGCCGCCTGCTAACAGGAAAGCGCCGAAGCTCGCGGCCAGACCGATGCAGATGGTGGACACGTCGCACTTGAGATACTGCATGGTGTCGTAAATCGCAAACCCGGCCGTGACCGAGCCTCCGGGGCTGTTGATGTAGAACTGAATATCCTTGTCTGGGTCTTGTGCTTCCAGAAACAGCATCTGCTCGACGATGGAACTGGCGGATGCGTCCGTTACTTCCTCACCGAGAAAAACAATTCGGTCGGAGAGGAGCCGGGAAAAAATGTCGTAGCTACGTTCGCCGCGACTGGTTTGTTCGATCACATAGGGAATGATGCTCATATATGTTTACTCCTTGATTTCTTTTGGTTTCATACAAAACAGGTGAATGCCAAGCGCCGCATTGAAGCCTGTTGCAGCAAACACGCTGAAACGCTCGACCACGCCGAAATACTCGGCAGGGACGATTTTCATACCCATTGCGCCCACAAGCATCATGGCCAATGCGACAGCGGCGCAGACACCATAAGAACGACAGTTTTTGCTCTTGGCTCCTGCGACGATGATCATGGTCAGTGATACGATGGACAGCAGCACCACCAAAGCGGTTGTGACCATGTGCATCACATCCTGAAAGGCCCCGGCATAGCCGCTGCTACTGAGCGGGAACATCCGATACCCGACCGCCGAGATCCACTCCATGATGGCGAACAGATAAATGCCCGAACGGAGCAGCTTGGTTTTCTGTCCTTGGATGCCGATACAGACGACGGTCGCGCAAACGACCTCGCACGCATTGTAAAGGGCGCTCAGCTGATTCCAGAGTGCCAGCGATGGCGCATTGGCGGCACTCAGGTCGCTGACAGCCTGTGCCATCCAGTTATAGCCGGGATAGGTCAGCGGCGCAAACACGACCGCCGCCGTGTACGAAAGAAAGCTGACAACGCCCAGCAGCCCTAATTTTTGAGTCAAAGATCGCTTCATTTTATCGCTCCCTGTGCTTATCAAGTTTGGCTTTCCCAAAAGCACCGATAGGGCTGAAAGCCTGCTGCCGCATAGAATTTCTGCGCCGACTCATTGAATGTCCAGACATCCAGTGTCACCTGATCAAAATCTCGATGTTTTGCTTGCGCTTTGCAAATGTCAGCAAAAGGATTGAATCGACACGGTGAGATGTGCCGCATGGGCAGCGCAAAGATCACAAGCCCGATCCACGAAAAGGATACCTTCAGATTCATAAAGCAACACCGGCTTTCACAGCAAATTCAGGCAGCTTTGCGGGCTTTCCATAAATGGCAATCAGCGCGCGGAACTCCCGGCGGAACGCCTCACGCAGCTCTGTCTCCGTCAGGTGCAGATGATCCGTATTGGCGAGAATCGCCAGTCCGTAGGTAAAGTAGATCATATCCTGATGAAAGCGGCGTGCGACGTCCTCCGCATATCCGAATTCATCGACGATCACGCCGATGACCTCCTGCATCAGAACATCGCTTTGATATGCCCCTGGCTGTTCGCCCTCCAGATAGAGCCAGCGGAACAGCTGCTTTTCCTCGGCAGCGAATTTGACGAAGCCCATGCCGTAGCTGCTGTAGCGGCTGTCGCTCCCCTCGTGGGCGCACAGAGAATCCCGCACGCGCTGTGTGTGCAGTTCGATCGCACGCTGCGTCAGCGCGGCCTTCAGTTCGTCCATGTTCTTGAATGAAAAGTAGATCGGCTGCGTGGAGCAGCCCAGTTTTTTGGCGACGCTGCGGGCGTTGATGGCAGAAAAACCGTCGTCACGCAATACCTCCACCGCAGCGTCGATGATCTGTTCCTTTGAAACTTTTCTGACTGCCGGCATAAGCACCATCCTTGTATAATAACACTGCGTTATATATAACGCAGTGTTATTATATCTTGTGGGACGTGATTTGTCAAGCAGCATGTTATTCTCCTGTTTCAATGGAGAAAACCCGGAAGTTCCACCCGGCATAGCTTGACACCGCCGCGGTAAAATGCTATAGTAACGACGGTCATCCCATGATCATAGAACATTCATTGTCCTATAAAGAATGCAGCACATGGGAGTTCAACACAAGGGAGGAATGTATAACATGAAACGAGTGATCGCACTGCTACTGACGCTGGTCATGCTGCTGGGCCTGGTGCCCACGGCTCTGGCCGCCGAAGCCGCCGCCCCCGACGGGACCGTGGTGAAGGCGGAGGAGGTCAGCGGCACCCCCCGGCTGGACGCCATGGCGGAGAACGGCTCTGCGGCGGAAACCACCCAGCCCACCGGGCATCAGCCCGATGATATGGTGACCATCCTCGTGGAGCTGGAGCGCGCTCCCGTGCTGGAGGGCTTTGCCGCGAAGAAAACGGCTTCCACCAGCTCTGCCGGTGCGGAGATCGCCGCCTATCTTGCCGGCGGCCGCGCGGAGAAACAGGATGCCGCCATTCGCCGGGATCAGAAAAAGGTCTTTGCCGAGATCCAGGCGGCCCAGCCCGCCGCTCTCCAGGCGGAGGGCACCTGCACTGCCTGTGCCCCTGAGCTGATGGAGCAGTGGACGGTGCTCTTTAACGGCATGGCCGTCCGCGCCCCCTATGGCATGCTGGATACCATCCGCAATCTGAAGGGTGTGAAGTCCGCCCATGTGCAGCATGTTTACAGTCAGCCCACCTCTCCGGCCACCAATGCCGGTGTGGCAGGCTACAGCTATGACATGGTCCACCTGCAGGAGGTCTGGAACAAGGGCTACACCGGCAAGGGAATGCTGGTGGCCGTGGTGGATTCCGGCCTGGACATGGAGTATTCCAGCTGGTGGAGCGATGAGGAGGGCGCCAACGTCACCGGTCTGCGCCGGGTCCACGAGGCCTTCCGGGACGACTCCTTCTACTCCCAGCTCAGCAACAGCGACCTGCGCTATACCAAGGAGTCCCTGCTGGCCTTCCTGAACGGCCGCCAGCTCAATGCCAATAGGCTGAGCCCCGCCTCCAACGAGGCCATGTACAAGACCCGCAAGGTCCCCTTCGCCTTTGACTACGCCGGAGACGCCGACCCCTATACCGGCGAGATCATCAGCGGCGACGTCAACGTCCGCAACAGCGGCAGCAACCACGGCACCCACGTCTCCGGCACCGTGGCGGGCTTTGTCCAGAGCCAGGAGGGCGAGGTCCTCTTTTCCGGCGTAGCCCCCGATGCCCAGCTGATGATGATGAAGGTCTTTGCCGACGGCGGCAACTCCGGCGCCACGGAAAGCGCCATTCTCAACGCCCTGGAGGACGCCATGACCCTGGGCGCCGACGCCGTGAACCTGTCTCTGGGCTCCGACAACGGCTTTGCCTATGACGACACCGCCATCCACGGCGTTTATGCCCGGCTGGAGCAGGCCGGCGTCATCCTGATGACCGCCGCCGGCAACAGCGAAAACTCCCCCGCCCAGGGCAATGAGCGGGGCGGCCTGAACCTGGCGGAGGACCCGGATATCTCCATGATGTCCTCTCCCGCCGTCTACCCCTCCAACCTGGCGGTGGCCTCCATCAACAGCACCATCAACATGCAGAGTGTGCTGAGCTGGACCGACGCCCAGGGCCAGAGCCATACCGTGCCCTTCTCCGACCCCAACGAAGTGGCCATGAAGGGGAAGTTCCCCGAGAGCCAGAGCTTCGTTGTGTATGACGCGGGCTACGGCACCTACATGGACTACTACAACGCCGGATTCAGCAACGGCTACAACGGCGGCAAGACGGGTATTGCCCTGGTCAAGCGCGGCAGCGCAGACGGCAGCACCCTCTCCTTCGCCGACAAGATCAACAATGCCAGCAGCTTCTCCGGCACCAACTACATGGGCGAGAGCTACGGCGTGCTGGCTGTGCTGGTTTATGACAGCGACCCCGCCGCCACCACGCTTATCAACATGAACACGGACAACACCTCGCTGACCTCCGCCTTTATTTCCGGCGTGGACGGCGCGGCCATGATCGATGCGCTGAACGCCGGGCAGGAGGTCCGCATCACCGTTCACCAGCAGGACCAGCTGTCCGACTGGGAGGAGGGCGGCCAGATGTCCTCCTTCACCTCCTGGGGCAGCGGCTCCGGACTGGAGCTGAAGCCCGAGATCACCGCCCCCGGCGGCAACATCTGGTCCACCGTGATGGACAGCAGCTATGTGGAGGGCGCCGGGAAGTACGATGACTATACCGGGTCCTACAGTCTGATGAGCGGCACCTCCATGGCGACGCCCCATATGGCGGGCCTGGCCGCGCTGGTGGAGCAGTATGTCAAGTCCCAGCATCCCCAGCAGGACGCCGCCGCCAGCGCCGACCTGACCAACCATCTGCTGGTGAGCACCGCCGTGCCCCAGCAGGAGAACGGCGTATACGTCTCTCCCCGCCGCCAGGGCGCCGGCCTTGTGAACGCAGCCGCGGCCATTTCCACCCCCTGCCTACATCGATGTGGACGGCAAGCTGGTGGGCAAGCTGGAGCTGGGCGACGATCCCGGCTGGAGCGGCAGCTATGATCTGGACTTCCGGGTGGAGAACCTGGGCAGCGACGCCCTGAGCTACAGCATGAAGGCCGTGCTTCTGCGGCCGGATACCGCAGAGCAGGACGGCAAGACCATGGTCCTTGCCAGCGATGTGCTGATCCGTGAGGTGGATCTGGGCAGCGTCAGCGTGCCCGCCGGCGGCACACAGGTCAGCCGGACCGTTTCCCTCACCGCTTCCGACATCGCCGCCATCCGCGACCTGTTCCCCAACGGCAGCTATGTGGAGGGCTTTGTGATCCTCACCGCCGCCGACGGCTCCGCGCCTCAGATCGGCATGCCCCTGCTGGCCTTCCTGGGCGACTGGACCTCTGCCCCCATCCTGGACCGCGCCAACTGGTTCGACGAGCCCCAGGACGGCGAAAACGTGATGAACAACGACTGTACCCTGGGCGTCAACGTGGTGGGCAGTACCATCCGCAGCGCCGGGGAAGTGGTGAACTTCCTGAACCTGGGCCAGAACATCTTTGATACCGACATTGCCGCCGAGAGCAAGCAGACAGTTTTCCACCAGGAGAACTTTGCCATCTCCCCGGACGGCAGCGGCTATTTCGACGCCATTGACGACCTTGAGCTCTATCAGCTGCGGGATGCCAAGCTCTTTGTCACCGAGGTCCGGAACAAGAACACCAACGAGCTCTATTTCCGCACCTTCAACACCTATGTGCCCCGCAGCGTCTATCAGGCCGGCTACGGCGTGGTCCTGCCCATGTCCCTTTACTACTTCACGGATGCCTGGGATGGAACGGACCTGAACGGCGACGTCCTGCCCAACGGCACCCAGTGCGTTTACACCATTACCGCCTATGGCGAGGGTGACTACGGCGACACCGTGGACAATGAGGAGCTGGGCCGCCCGGTGACGGACTTCGAGTCCTTCGTGGACGGCAAGGAGCCCACCTTCAACGGCCACAAAATGGACAAGACCGGCGACGTGCTCTCCTTCGACGTGCTGGTGGACACCCAGGCCCCCAAGCTGGAGAACAACGCCGTGACCTTCTATCAGAAGGATGGCCGCACCTATATGCAGGGCACCGTCTATGACGAGGACGGCTCCCTGGCCTCCGTGGCGGTCCACGCCCAGGTGAGCCGGACCTATACCGACTCCACCGGCCGGGAAATCACCGAGTACAACATCGATCTGCTGAATCCCCTGTATTCCCAGAGCATTTATGACGCCGATACCCACACCTTCACCTTCACCGCAGATGTGACGGAGTATCGCGGCAGCTACAACTGGACCGGCAACGTGTATCTCTCCTGCGGCGACTATGCGGCCAATGACCGCACCTATGCCATCAAGGTGGACGCCTCCCAGGGCCTGACCCTGTCCCAGACATCCGCCCGCCTGCACCCCGGCCAGAGCTTTGACCTCAGCGTGAACAACAACACCGGCTCCACGGCGCCCATCACCCGCACCTCCAGCAACCCCGAGGTGGCCACGGTGGATGAGTTCGGTCATGTGGTGGCTGTGGCTCCCGGCCAGGCCATCATCACCGTGTCCAACGGCACCTACTCCGCCCTGTGCGTCATAGCGGTGGAGGCATCCTCCACGGAGGTGAAGGACTTCAAGCTGTCCATGGACCACTTCTCCGGCCTGAAGCCCAACGGCGCCATCACCGTCCGGGTGGTGGACCTGCAGCCCGCCGATGTGGAGATCTATCAGAATCAGTGGCTGGTATATGAGGACGACGAGGACTGGGCGGGCCTGGTCAGCGTCTCCCAGAACAGCAGCGACGCGCTGGAGGGCCTTATCGACCTGAACTATCAGGCCTCCGCGGACAAGATCCCCTCCGGAACCGGCCATCTGGACGTCACCATCAACGGTGTTACCCGGACCATGACCTTTGACTGGGAGGACGTCTATCAGACCTCCGACCAGGAGGACCTGCAGTCCGACGCCTACTACAACGAGCAGACCTATTACGTCACCGCCGGTGAGACCGCCAGCCTCATCGCCCGGTACCGCCAGACCCACTCCTTCTCCGATGTGAAGCTGTACACGGCCCAGGGGTATGTTTCCGGCGGCAGCGACAATCCCACCACCGCCGCCACCGGCCTGGTGCTGGACGGCCCGGACTTTGTCCTCTCCGGCAGCGAGCCCTGGCGCGGCAGATTGGTGAACACCGAGGGCTATGCCCTGCCGGAGTCCATCCATGTGGTTTACCGCTATGATTACGGCTATGAGTATGAGCTGACGGAAAACGCCATGTACAATGGCTATACCTATGACCGTACCACCGGCGATATCGTCGTGTCCGCCCCCTACGGCTCCTCCACCACGGTGGTGATCCGGGCAGACGGCACGGAGAAGGCCGGTAATCCGGCGGGTGCCCTCTCCGGCGTCACCTATGACCGTCCCGACAGCACCTACGGTCCCTTCAACTGGACGGTGACGGAGGGCGGCGGCAAGCTGGAGACCGCCGAGGACGTCAACGTTAACGGCACCCGCAAGAACGTTGCCTATTACACCCCCTCGGAGCCCGGCGTCAGCTATCTGACCGCCACCACCAAGGACGGGCAGTATCATGTGAACTTCGCCGTGGTCTGCCTGCCGGTGCAGGCCAATACCCTGCGCCTGGATGATACCCGGGCCACCCTGCATCCCCTGGAGACTCTGGCGCTGAACGCGACGCTGACTCCTACCCCCACCCGGGCGGAGGACGCCGCGCTGACCTGGACCTCCTTCAACCCCGAGGTAGCCACCGTGGATGAAAACGGCGTTGTCACCGCCCACAAGCCCGGCTACGCTTACATCAAGGTGTCCACCGATATCAACACCAGCGTCACCGCCTACTGCGTGGTGGAGGTATTGCCTGGTCAGGGCTATACCGTGACTCTGGACGCCAACGGCGGCATGGTGAAGCCCGACTCCGTCAGCGTCCAGTACGGCATAGCTGTGGGCCAGCTGCCTGTGCCCGTCCGTGAGGGCTATACCTTCGACGGCTGGTATGACGAAAACGGTGCGCAGTACACCGAGGACACCATATATGCCATCGCCGGAGACGCCACCCTCACTGCCCGCTGGACCGCCAATATCTACGAGATCACCCTGGACGCCAACGGCGGCGTCACCGACGTGGCCCTGGTCCAGGTGACCTTCGGCCAGGCCGTGGGCGCCCTGCCCACACCTACCCGGGAGGGCTATGTGTTCCTGGGCTGGTTCGACGAGGTGGGCAGCCGCTATGATGCTTCCACCGTCTACAGCACAGCCGATGGTGTGACCCTCACCGCCCGCTGGGGTCAGGAGGACAGCACCTTCACCATTACCCTGAACGCCAATGGCGGCAAGGTGGAGCCCTCTGCTCTGGCGGTGGTATACGGTCAGGCTGTGGGCACCCTGCCCGTACCCACCCGGGAGGGCTATACCTTCGGCGGCTGGTACGACAAGGACGGCAACCGCTACGACGCCTCCAGCGTGTACAGCGTCAAGGGTGACACGACCCTGACGGCCCGCTGGATCGAAAACAGTGTCCAGACCGGCGACGGGTTCCCCATCTTCCTGCTGAGCGGCGCGATGATGGCGGCTGCCGCAGGCGCTGTGATGCTCCTGCTGAAGCGGCGGAAGCTCATGGGCGAATAAACAGACCGGAAGTGCTTCTGCACAGGCTGTTATAAAGGCTCTCCGGCACATGTGCGCCGGAGAGCCGGGAAACGAAACAAGCCAAGGCCGGCAGGTCAATGACCTGCCGGCCTTGGCTTGTCAAAAATCCTTAATGGGACATTCTCCGCTGGGGAGCGGCTCCATCAAAGCGCTGCGGACACGGGCGGAGTGAATCCGCCCTGCGGCAAGGTTTTGCTGCGCAAAACGCTTGGGACGCAGCTGCGCTGTGGGGGAAAAGCAGCGGACAAACGCCGGATGGCGAAAGTTTTACCGCTCCTCTCGGAAGTAGCTGAGGCCCAGACTTGCAGGCGGCTGCTTTTCCATGTTGTTGCGCAGGCTGGAGATCACCAGCACCACCACGGTGACCACATACGGCAGCATCTTGTACAGCTCCTTCACGGCCATCTGGCTGCCGGTGGGGATGTACAGATACAGGATGTACAGGCCGCCGAACAGGATGGAGGCCAGGACACTGACATTGGGACGCCAGATGGTGAAGATCACCAGGGCGATGGCCAGCCAGCCGCGGTCGCCGAAGGCGTTGTTGGACCACACGCCGCTGGCGTAGTCCATCACGTAGTACAGGCCGCCGAGACCGGCGATCATGCTGCCCACGCAGGTGGCCAGGTACTTATACCGGGTGACGTTGATGCCGGCGGCG
Source organism: Vescimonas coprocola (assembly GCF_018408575.1). Lineage (NCBI taxonomy): Bacteria > Bacillati > Bacillota > Clostridia > Eubacteriales > Oscillospiraceae > Vescimonas > Vescimonas coprocola. The sequence goes on along the minus strand of NZ_AP023418.1, from coordinate 1,306,860 downwards.
TCGGCGGTGGAGGCGCTTTCACCCACGGAGCGCAGGTGCAGGCCGGGGCGGGTGTGCTTCAGGAAATAGGAGGACAGCAGGGCCAGGATAATGGCCAGATACGCCAGGAAGCCATAGGACAGGAAGATCTGGCCGAACCAGCCCAGACTCTTGGCAAAGGGCAGGGACTTGGCAAAATAGCCGCTGGTGGCGGACAGGGCAATGGAGGGGACCTCACTGCCGGTGAGCTTGATCAGGGAGCCGCCGAAGAAGTTGCCGATGCCCACGCCGAAGGTGGTCATGGTCAGACCGGTAACGTTCTGGTTGGCCCGCAGGGTCACCGTCAGGAAGCAGTACAGCAGGCCCATCAGCAGAGAGCCCAGCAGGGAGCACAGCATGGGGATCAGAATGGCCAGAAAGCCGCTCATCTGGTCGGCGGGCACGGCCTGCTCATAGAAGAACGCGCCGATGACGCCGCAGATACCGCCCACATACATGATGCCGGGGATACCCAGGTTCAGATTGCCGGACTTCTCGGTGAGGATCTCGCCGGTGCTGCCGTACAGCAGGGGGATACCCTGCATGACCGCGCGGGGGGATGAAGGATACAATATCAAAATTCATTTTCTCACGCCTCCTTCTTTCCGGAAGAACGGAACTGGACCTTGTAGTTGATGAAGAACTCGCAGCCGATGATGAAGAACAGGATGATGCCCGTCAGGATATCGGAGAAGGAGCGGTTCAGGCCGAAGGCCGTGGAGATCTCGCTGGCGCCGCGGCTGAGGACCACCAGCAGCAGGGACACGAAGATCATGATAATGGGGTTGAATTTCGCCATCCAGGACACCATAACGGCGGTGAAGCCGCGGCCGTCCACGATGGTGGTGGTCATGGTGTGGTCGGTGCTGGAGGTCAGCAGCAGACCGATGAGGCCGCACAGTGCGCCGGACAGGGCCATGGTCCGGATAATGACCCGGTCCACCTTGATACCGGCATAGCTGGCGGTGCGGCGGCTCTCGCCCACCACGGCGATCTCATAGCCCTGCTTGCTGTAGTTCAGATAAATGTACATCAGACCCGTCATCACGGCTACCACCAGAATGGCCAGCAGATACTTCTGGTTGCCGATGGTGGGCAGCCAGCCGGCCTGGGAGTCCTGGTTGATGATGCCGATCATACTGAATCATGGTGCTCATGCCTGATCATCTCCCTTCATTAAAATATAGACATACCACAGCAGCATTGCTGCCGCACATACACCTATGAGTGCAATTAGCATTTGCATAAGATTCATCCTCCTTTTTTGCTGTCCCCAATATCATAAAACCTTTCCTCTAAAAATGGCATTAGTCATCTTTTGTGCGTTTAAAGATGAAATAAAGATTACAACCAACCCAAAAGCCATGCCATAGGAAAGGCGATAACGATCGTACTGATACAGACACACGCCAAAACCAGTAAGGGCATTCCAACAAAGATGGAGATGAAGCCAAGTAGCGGATGATGCCAAATAAAGCGCTCCGCTTTTGCGTCAAATCTCTGTTCAAATCTTCTCGCCGCATTTGTAATGCTCATAATTGTTCACCTCATTTCTTTCTTGCAAGGCCATAATACCGCTTAAAGTATTAAGTGGGGAAAAGGGTCCTGCAATCGAAACTAAGACTGTATAAGTCTTTAAGAAAAAAGAGTCAGACCCGGAAGAGGACTGACTCATTCATATAATGATTTTGAAATTGTATTTTCGAGAAGAGAATACCCTTGACAAATCTCGTCTCAGAAGCGTATCCTTGAAACCTATGCAAAGCAGAACGGCTTTTCCAATCTGCGCTGGTACACGGACGACGGTTATTCTGGTGCGAACTTTCAAAGACCCGGTTTTCAAGCCATGCTTGCGGACATTGAAGCCGGAAAAGTCGGGACAGTTATCGTAAAGGATATGTCGAGGTTAGGGCGAAACTACCTGCAAGTGGGAATGTACACGGAAATGATTTTCCCACAGAAAGGTGTCCGCTTCATCGCTATCAATGACGGAGTGGACAGCGCACAGGGCGACAATGACTTTGCCCCGCTGCGGAATATCTTTAACGAATGGCTGGTGAGAGATACGAGCAAGAAAATCAAAGCAGTAAAACGCTCAAAAGGCATGAATGGCAAGCCCATCACAAGCAAGCCTGTGTATGGCTACCTCATGGACGAGGATGAAAATTTCATTATTGACGAGGAAGCTGCACCCGTAGTCAAGCAGATATACAACCTCTGTCTTGCCGGGAATGGTCCGACCAAGATAGCCCGTATGCTCACAGAGCAGCAAATCCCCACGCCGGGAACGCTTGAATACCGCAGGACGGGCAGCACCCGCCGCTACCACCCCGGCTATGAGTGCAAGTGGGCGACCAATACCGTAGTGCATATCCTTGAAAACCGGGAATACACAGGCTGTCTGGTAAATTTCAAGACAGAAAAACTTTCTTACAAAGTCAAGCACAGTGTAGAAAATCCCCCGGAAAAGCAAGTGATTTTCGAGAACCACCACGAGCCTATCATAGACACCCAAACATGGGAACGGGTGCAGGAGCTTCGCAAACAGCGCAAACGCCCAAACCGCTATGATGAAGTGGGTTTGTTCTCCGGCATACTGTTCTGTGCGGACTGCGGCAGCGTGATGTATCAGCAGCGATACCAGACGGACAAGCGCAAGCAGGACTGTTATATCTGCGGCAACTACAAGAAGCGCACCCATGACTGTACGGCGCGCTTTATCCGCACCGACCTCTTGACCGCTGGTGTACTCTCCAATCTGCGGAAAGTGACCAGCTATGCGGCAAAGCATGAAGCCCGGTTTATGAAACTCTTGATTGAGCAGAACGAGGACGGGGGCAAACGCAGGAACGCCGCCAAGAAAAAGGAACTGGAAGCCTCCGAGAAACGCATAGCCGAGTTATCCGCTATCTTCAAGCGGCTGTATGAGGACAGCGTGACCGGGCGCATATCAGACGAGCGTTTCACAGAGCTGTCGGCAGACTATGAAGCAGAGCAACGGGAGCTGAAAGAAAGAGCCGCTGCTATTCAAGCGGAGCTTTCCAAAGCACAGGAAGCCACCGTGAACGCAGAAAAGTTTATGAATGTTGTCCGGCGGCATACCAGCTTTGAAGAACTTACCCCTACTCTGCTGCGGGAGTTTGTAGAGAAAATCGTTGTGCATGAGTGCAGCTATGACGAGAACAAGACCCGCAGACAGGACATTGAGATTTATTATTCTTTTGTTGGCAAGGTGGACTTGCCCGAATAACCGCCCGACCTATCCGACACAATGCGCAAGTGCCGGATAGGAACGGCAAAATTTTTTACACTTCTATTACTTCTTTATCGCACATCAGTAAAGACCGCCGGGATGTCTTACGGAGACATCCCGGCGGTCTTTTTGTATGTCCGTTTATTCCGCCACTACCGGCGCATCCAGCCAGTAGATGACGTAGCACTCCTGCATTTCCCCCATGAAGAAGAAAATGTTCTCCCCCATCTGGATATGCTCCCCGAAGGCCAGATCCGGCACGAACAGACGGCCGCTGGTGCGGCCATGCCCCTTGATGGTGAAGCCCTCCGGTGTGGGATGCTTCCGCAGCTCGTTGGCGGCCTCCTCCAGCCCCGGAAAACGCAGCGTCCGCTCCAACTCCGCCAGCTGCGTGGCCCCATTGATGTACACCAGATTGTTTTCATCCTTGAACCAGTTGATACGCATACGTACCTCCTAAGATGTAGTGTCTCCAGTATACCACAGCTTTTTCCGCTTGTCAGCAAAAATTCCCGTCATGGGCCGTGGGCTTCTGTTCCCCTGCGTTCTGCCATGGGAAAAATTCACAAAAAATGGTAAAAAGCCATTGAAATTTTTATCGTTCGATTATATAATCAAAGAGAAATCAGGCAGAGATGCTCCGCAACGACGAAAGGAAGCGTATGAAAAATGCTGACGGACAAGGAGCTGGCCGCTGTGCCGGAGGAGCTCCTGGAGGATCTGCTGCGCTACTCGGAATACGGCTGGCGGGAGAGACGCATTGCCACGCTGCTGGCCCGCCGCTATCCGGTGGCGCTGACGGAGGCGGACGTGCGGAAGCTGCGCCGCCTGGGGCAGAAGAAGCTGCGCCAAGCCTGAATCGGCAGAGGGAGGCCCCGCAGGGCCTCCTTCTGCTGCGGATGTATAGCTGCTGAACAGGACCCCCCGGAGGGGGCGGCTGGGCCGCCTCCTCCGGGGGGGTTGCGTATGGCCTGCGTTACAGGTTCTTCTCGTAGGACTCGATCATCTTCTTGACCATCTGGCCGCCCACGGAACCGGCCTCACGGGAGGTCAGGTGGCCGTTGTAGCCCTCCTTCAGGTTCACGCCCACCTCGTTGGCAGCCTCCATCTTGAACTTATCCATGGCGGCACGGGCCTCGGGGATATTCAGCTTGTTGTTGTTCTTACTGGACATTGTGTCGTTCTCCTTTCATGTCTGATTTGCGCTTTTGCGCTGGTTGGGTATCGCACACATAGCTTTTCCCAGCGGTGGACGAATATGCGATGCGGCGGCTGGTAATTTTTGCAGGGATCGCAGAGGTATTTTCCCCTGAAAGCAAAAGAAGCGGCCAAGGGAAAGATGCTTGACCAATCGGCCATATCCAGCAATAATGACTGATATAGACAACAAAACACGAATTCAGAATAAACCGGTCCACCTTAAAGTTTGTCATTGACCGATGCTGACGGATGTGTTGTAATCGGCGCATCAAATGATGAACGGCATAGGAGTTGCCTGTGGCGCAGCGGAGGCATTGATCTGCCGGCAAGAAACGGGTCTGGCGGCCATCATATGCACCATGCAGGTGGAGGACGTGGCGGTGATCGATCTGGAGGGCAATCACATTGCCGGGTGCCTGAACGCCTTCACACGGGACATGATCTCCGGTCGTGGCTTCATCGGCATCGCCGCCCAGAGCCTTGGCACGGGCCGCCCCGTCTTGCCCCCGCAGCTGGCTGCCATGCTGCCCTGCGTCATCACCAAATCGTGGGGCTGATGCTGGCCGGTATGCGGAAAAAACACGCCAAATACACACCTCTCCGGTTCCACGGATGCGGCCCCTCGCTCCTGAAGCAAAAAGGACCCCGCAGGCACTGCCTGCGGGGTTTCGTTCTGTTGTGATTTTACGCACCTGCGTGGCGCAGGGCCAGATCGCAGACGGCGGCAGCGGATGCGGTAGGGAAGTCCGCCCGACGGGCCACCATGCTCCGGGGGTCGATGGCCCCGGAGAGGATGCCCTGCAGCATGGGCTGGAGCTCTTCGTCGCTGCTGACCGCCAGCGCACAGCCGTGGCGGGTCATGAAGTCGATGTTGTGGCTCTCGCAGCCGGGGACGGCGTTGAGGTACAGCAGCGGCGTTCCAGCGGCCACGGCTTCGGCGGTGGTGAGGCCCCCGGCCTTGGTCAGCAGCAGGTCCGAGGCGTACATATACCGGAACATCTCGTGGGTATAGCCCAATACCCGCACCCGATCCACAGGGCGGAAGAAATCGCTCTGCATCTGCTGATACATCCGGTGGTTGCTGCCGCAGATGGTGACCAGCAGATCCTCCGGCCCCATGAGCTCCGCTACCTTCTGAGCGGTGGTACGCAGGGGTCCGGCGCCCATGCTGCCGCAGGCCAGCGTGAGGATGCGGCCATCCACCGGAAGATTCAGCGCACGGCGGGCCTCCTCCCGGCTCTCCGGATGCAGGAACTGCTGCCCAACGGGGATGCCGGTGGGGAAGAGCCGCTCCTGCGGCAGTCCGGCGGTCACGAACTCCGGGATCAGGTCCCGGTGGGGGATGCACAGTCCGTCCACCTGCAGATCCCCCACACCGGGAGAGCAGGTGAAGTCCGTGGCCACGAAGTAGGTGGGGATGCGGACGCCATAGCTGCATCGCAGCTCCGTCATCATCATGGCGGGGAACAGGTGGACGCAGATCACAGCGTCCGGTGCCTGATCGATCAGCTCCTCATACAGAGGGCCGATGCCCCGGATACTTTGCTCATAGAACAAGCTGGAGGGGTGCTTCTCCTCCCGGCGATAGCCTGCGCCGTAAATTTTGGGGGCATAGCGATAGGCAAAGTCGTGGCCGTGGCTGATGAGGTCGGCCGTGGACTTGGGCAGGAATTGCAGGGCGTCATAGGTGCGGCTCTCCACACTGCGGGCCTCCAGCTCCTGAGCCAGCGCCGCAGCGGCAGAGTTGTGTCCTCCCCCCGTGGAACAGGAGAACAGAAGCACTTTCATACAGGTTTCCTCCTTGTTTTCTCCGCAAGCTTTTGCAGTCTCGGCCGGTTATAGCGCTGGATGACGATGAAGCTCACGTTTCCCAGCACATTATACACCAGCCACAGCAGCGCCGCCCAGCCGCTGCGCCACAGGGGAAAAATTCCAGCCGACAGCAGCGTCAGCGCCCAGTGGACGCACTCGGCCACGCAGGTCTCCTGCACCAGTACCGCCGGGTCGCTGCCCAGATCCTTTCGGACCATGTCCGGCATCAGGCGGCTCATATCCGGCAGATGATCCTTCCACTTCCGGATACCCAGCTTCAGATAGATGCGCCCACCCTTTTCCCAAGGGGCGGAACGCCATGGGGCCTTTTCGGCGCAGAACCATTTGCGGGGCAGGGCCTGCCCCAGCGGGTGTGCCGCCACCCCCAACGCCGCCAGATACAGCGCACAGCGCCAGAAACCGTGCATTTCTCCATCCGCCCCTTTCCTGCGATCGCCGCCCTCCTGCGGCGTGTCAAACTACTGTTATTTTAACAGACATAGTGATGAAAATCAAGCTGACGGGCCAATAGTGTCCTGTATATTTACAGAATAGACACAATTGAAGCTGCCTGAGAAACAAAGGAAAATAAGAGGAATACTCCGTCGGTTGACAAGCAGAGTGGGATGTGGGAAAATAGACGGGATCAACGAAGGAGAAGAGTAGACATGAAGAGACGGATCCTATGGCTGCTTCTGTGTATGCTGCTGTGTACGACGATGGCGGCCTGCGCCCGGAGGGAAGCGCCCCAGCTGCCGACGGCGGAGGTGCAGACCCAGCCGGAGACCCCAGAACCAACGCAGGAGACCGAGCCTTCGCAGGCCCCGGAGGAGCCGGATCAGGCAGTCTCGGCCCACGGCTCTGCCGCTTACATCCATGGCCGGACGCTGGTGGTATCCATTTTTGCCGACGATGCCGCTACCCATTGGGACGAGACAACGGACGCTGCCGATATAGACCAGACGCAGGAGCACCTCCGCATCGCCACGGAATGGCTGACGGATGCCGTAAAACCATACGGCGTCACGGCCGAATTTCTCTACGACTGGAAGGAGGACCCCGATCTGCGGTACAGCGCCAAATTCACCGAGACGCTGGTGCGTGCAGACGGCTCCATGTACGATGTGCAGGCCGGTTATATTCAGGAGAACATCCCCACCGAGGAGCTGAAGCGTGCGTATGACGCAGACAATGTGGTGTACTTTTTCTTTTTCAACACGCCCTATGAGGGAACGCCCAGTCCCTGGTCGCTGGGACGGCTGAACAGTCAGGCCTGCGACACGGAGCTGGTCAATCTGTTTCTCCGGGCGGCAGGCCCTGTGGATGAGCCGCCATCTGCCTACGCACATGAGCTGCTCCACGCCTTCGGGGTCCCGGATCTGTACTATACCGGGGGGCTGATCCCACAGGCTTACGTGGACTACTGCAAGGAGACGGGGTCACAGGACATCATGTATACCATCAACGGCGATATGGATCGCATCACCGGCCAGCTGACGGAGCTGGATGCCTATTATCTGGGGCTGACCGCCCGCCCGGCTGAGGCCGACCGGTGGCAGCTGGGCCTCAGTGAGTACGAGGGGGAATGATGCTGCCAGCGATACCATCGATGGCAGCGAATCAACAAAGAAGCGGAAGGCGAGAGCCTTCCGCTTCTTTCGTTATGACTTGTAGTGGTGGGCGTCCTGCAGCACCATGTCCTTGACCTTCATGAGCCGGGTGGTGTTGCCCCGCTCATTCTCCTCCAGCTTCATGGTGATGTAGCGGATGTTCCGCTGATTTTCCGGGATCACCACATACTCCAGTGCGTTGACCCGGCGGCGGGTGCGCTCGATGTCCTGCGCCAGCAGCTGAACGGTCTTTTCCGCCTGCGCCAGCTCCAGCAGATCGCTGTACACCCGGTTCAGGGCCTGCAGAGCATCGTCCAGCTCGCCGCTGGTCTGGGCAAAGCCATAGCAGGCCAGATCCGGCTGAGCCTCCTGCTCCGCCCGATGGAACACCGGCACGGCGATGCTCATGATGTTGCGCTGGTCCACCGTCACCTCTGTGGAGAGCCGGGGGGCCATCAGCGCCTGCTCCAGCATCTCCGGGGACATGACGGCGCTGGCTACGGTGAAGGCGGCGTTGGCCTGCGCCAGCCCCTCCTCCACCCGCTTACGCAGCTGACGGGTGCGGCGCACCTCCTGCATGAACTGCTTCATGAGGCCGTCCCGCTTGTCCTTGAGGAGCTTGTGGCCCCGGAGGGCCGTTTTCTGCTTGGCCTTCAGCCGGGTCAGCTCCATGCGGGTGGGATTGATGGTCTTTCCCGCCATAGCGATCAGTCCTCCTTGGGCAGATACTTATCCACCATGTCGCCCTTGATGCGCTTAAGCTCCTCACGGGGCAACAGGCGCAGCAGCTCCCAGCCCAGATCCAGCGTCTCGGTGATGGAGCGGTCGGTGTCGAAGCCCTGCGAGACGTAGCGCTTTTCAAATTCGTCAGCGAACTTGGCGAACTTCAGATCCGTATCCGTCAGGGCGGACTCGCCCAGAATGGTCATCAGCTCACGGGCCTCCTTGCCGGAGGCGTAGGCAGAGAATAGCTGGTTCATAGTAGGGGCGTGATCCTCACGGGTCTTTCCCTCGCCCACGCCCTTGTCCTTCAGGCGGGACAGACTGGGCAGCACGTCGATGGGGGGCTGAATGTTCTTGCGGTACAGGTCACGGGACAGGATGATCTGTCCCTCGGTGATATAGCCCGTCAGGTCGGGGATGGGGTGGGTCTTGTCGTCCTCCGGCATGGTCAGAATGGGGATCATGGTCACGGAACCGGGGCAGCCCAGCTGGCGGCCCGCCCGCTCATACATAGTGGCAAGGTCCGTATACAGGTAGCCGGGGTAGCCACGGCGGCCGGGAACCTCCTTCCGGGCGGCGGATACCTCCCGCAGCGCCTCGGCGTAGTTGGTGATGTCCGTCAGGATCACCAGCACGTGCATTCCCTTTTCAAAGGCCAGATACTCGGCGGCGGTGAGGGCCATACGGGGCGTGGCGATACGCTCTACGGCAGGGTCGTCAGCCAGATTGGTGAACAGCACCGTCCGATCGATGGCGCCGGTGCGGCGGAATTCGGAGACGAAGTACTCCGACTCCTCAAAGGTGATGCCGATGGCGGCGAACACCACGGCGAAGGGAGTGGAGTCATCCAGCACCTTGGCCTGCCGGGCGATCTGAGCCGCCAGACGGGCGTGGGGCAGACCGGAGCCGGAGAAAATGGGCAGCTTCTGGCCACGCACCAGCGTATTCAGACCGTCGATGGCGGAGATGCCCGTCTGGATGAACTCATTGGGGTAGTCACGGGCGGCGGGATTCATGGGCAGACCGTTGATGTCCAGATACTTCTCCGGCAGCAGAGCGGGGCCGCCGTCGATGGGCTGGCCCATGCCGTCAAAGACACGGCCCAGCATATCCTCGGACACTGCCAGCTGCAGGGGATGCCCCAGAAAACGGATCTTGGAGTCCCGCAGGTTGATGCCGGCGGAGTTTTCAAACAGCTGCACCACGGCCCGGTCGCCGTTGACCTCCAGCACCTTGCACCGGCGCAGAGTGCCGTCGGACAGCTGGATCTCCGCCAGCTCGTCATAGGTGACGCCCTCCACCTGATCCACCACCATCAGAGGTCCGTTGACCTCCCGGATGGTGCGATATTCCTTCATCATTGCTCCTCACCCGCCTTTCGCTCCAGCTCACGGATCTGGCTCTGCAGGTCCGCTTCGATCTTGTCATAGGCGGAGCGCCAAGTGCTCTCCTCCTCGTATTTGGCCCGGCCGATCTCCTCACGGGCCGGCAGATGGGCCAGATCCCGGACGGTGACGCCACGGGTCAGGGCCTGACGCCCCAGCGTCTCATAGCCTAAAATCAGGGACATGAGCCGCTCCTGCCGGTCGAAGCCGGTGTAGGAGTCCACATCCATGAAGGCGTTCTGCTGCAAAAAGTCCTCCCGCAGCATCCGGGTGACCTCCAGCGTCAGCTGGTCGTTGGGACTCAGGGAGTCCTTGCCCACCAGCTGGACGATCTCGTTGAGTTCATTCTCCTCCTGCAGCAGGTGCATGGCGTGGTCACGGTTCTGCATGAACGCCTGTCCCAGATGCTCATCGAACCACGGGCGCAGGGAGTCCAGATACAGGGAATAGGAGTTCAGCCAGTGGATGGCCGGGAAGTGCCGCCGATAGGCCAGCGACGCATCCAGCGACCAGAACACCTTCACGATACGCATGGTACCCTGAGCTACCGGTTCACTGAGGTCGCCGCCGGGAGGCGACACGGCGCCCACCGCCGTCAGGCTGCCGGTGCGCTCCTCGCTGCCCAGACACTGCACCACACCGGCCCGCTCATAGAACTGGGCCAGACGGCTCACCAGATAGGCAGGGTAGCCCTCCTCGCCGGGCATCTCCTCCAGACGGCCGGACATCTCACGCAGGGCCTCGGCCCAGCGGGAGGTGGAGTCTGCGATAACGGCCACGGCGTAGCCCATGTCCCGGAAATATTCAGCGATGGTGATGCCGGTGTATACGGAGGCCTCACGGGCGGCCACGGGCATATCCGAGGTGTTGGCGATCAGCACCGTCCGCTTCATCAGCGTCTCGCCGGTGCGGGGATCCGTCAGCTCCGGGAACTCCCGCAGCACGTCCGTCATCTCGTTGCCACGCTCGCCGCAGCCGATGTAGACCACGATGTCCACGTCCGCCCACTTGGCCAGCTGATGCTGCACCACCGTTTTCCCGGAGCCGAAGGGACCGGGTACGGCGGCGGTGCCGCCCTTGGCCACGGGGAACATGGTGTCGATGACCCGCTGGCCGGTCTGAAGCGGCGCAGAGGGCGGGAATTTCCGCCGATAGGGCCGCCCCACACGGACGGGCCACTTCTGCACCATGGTCAGCTCCTTCAGGGAGCCGTCCGCCAGACGCACCTTGGCGATGACGTCCCGGATGGTGTATTCTCCTGCCTCTGCCACCCACTCCACGGTGCCGTCCATGCGGTGGGGGACCATGATCTTGTGGAGCACCGAGGCCGTCTCCGGCACGGTACCCAGCACGTCCCCGGCCACCACGGCGTCGCCGACCTTGGCCACCGGGGTGAAATCCCACTTCTTATCCTCCGGCAGCGGCGGGGCCTGAATACCACGGGGGATGTGGGCCCCGGCCATGCTGCGGATCTCCTCCAGCGGGCGCTGGATGCCGTCATAAATGCTCTCGATCAGCCCCGGCCCCAGTTCCACGGACAGGGGAGCGCCGGTGGTGACCACCTCCGCACCCGGCCCCAGACCGGAGGTCTCCTCATAGACCTGAATGGACGCCCGGTCGCCGGTCATATTCAGTATCTCTCCGATCAGCTGCTTGGGACCCACACGCACCACGTCCGCCATGTTGGCGTCCGCCATGCCGTCGGCTACCACCAGCGGCCCGGAGACTTTGATTACTTTGCCCATAGTTACGCTCCCTTCAAGTGATGTCTGCGCCCACGGCACGCTCCACGGCGTTGTGCAGCGCAGTCTCCCCCAGCCCAAGGGAACCACCCTTGCCGGGGATCAATACGATGGCGGGGGTCAGCGCCTCCTTATAGCGGTCGATCTCCTCCTGCAGGGGAGCCGCCAGCGCCTCCGTCAGGAACACCGCCGCACAGCCCTCCTCCGCAGCCTTACGGAGCAGATGGCGGGCCTCGGTGCTGTCCTCCACGGTGTGGACCTCCAGCCCCAAAGCCCGGAAGCCCAGCACACTGTCCCGGTCACCGATGACGGCGATCTTAGCCATAAATATCACGCAGCCTTTCCCGGATGGCGTCGGCGGACAGTCCCGCCCGGCGTCCCGTCATGATGGTGCGGACGGCGGTAAGCTCCGCTTCCGCCGCAATGAGATACCCCAGTGCCGTCTCCACGCCGAAGGGGGTGCGGCGGGCCTTGGCCGCCAGACGCAGCACGGCGTTGTCGCACTGCTTTTCCAGCGCCGTCATGCTGCCGCCTCCGGCGCAGATGCCCTCCGCCAGACCGGCGGCCTCCCGCAGAGGCGTGGCGGCATACAGCTCCCGCAGATCGGCAGGGGCGGCCTCCTCCAGCGCTGTCGGAGGAACGCTGCCGCCCTCCAGCAGCACCTTGTGCAGAAAGTCCGGCCCTTTTCTCAGCCGGTGGGCCCGCACGGCGCTGCACAGGTTCACGCCGTCGATGCGGGTGCGGAGATAGTCCGTCAGGGCGGGACAGTCCACCGCATCCGCCAGCCGGGTCAGCTCCCGGAAGCAGGTGCCGTCCAGCACAAGATCGCACTCCTGACCGTTGCCGGTCTCCGCCAGAGCCTGACGGGCCTGCTGTACGGCCTGCGCCGTCTCGGCAGGGAGGAAGTCCCGCAGCTCCCGCTGCCGGTAGTCCGACAGCAGCTGCTCCGGATCCCACCGGCCTCCTGCCATCAGCAGGCGGCGGCAGTCCTCGCCCCGGCTCTTTACCAATACCTTCAGATTGTGATAGTCCGTGGGCAGCCGGAAAACGTCTAGGATCCGTGCATCGGGCATATCCTTGCCCAGACGGGCGAACAGCTCCTCCCGCCGCCGGCCAACGGCCTGATCCAGCGCCGCCTCCGACTCCGGGTCAAAGGCGGGCCAGCCCATCTCCTCCAGCACACGGGCCGCATCCCGGTCCGTCGGAGCCGACAGCAGCTGCTCCCGGCGCTCCGGGGTCAGCAGCCGAGTCTCCCAGCTGTGGATACAGGCGCTGAGATACAGATATTCCGTATCATGATACTTCTTGGTCAAAGGGCAGCCCCCTCTCAGTCAAACAGAATGGCGGCGACCTCGCCGGACATCTCCTGCCGCAGCTGCCGCAGGATCTCCGGGAAGGTGCAGCTGCACTCCACGCTGCCCTGCTTGAGGATCAGCCCTCCGCCGGTGGGACGCTGCTCCGCAGACAGGCGGAAGTGCCGTCCCTGAGCGTTGGCGCCCTCCAGCACCTGCTGCCCCAGCGGTGCGTCCTCCGGGGAGAGGATGATCTCCTCGGTGCCGGCTCCGTTTTTCACCGCCAGCTGCACCAGCAGATGCACATATTTCTCACGGGGCAGCTGCGTCAGCTGCTGCCGGGCCTGTCGGAAGGTATCGTCAATGAGCTGCTGCTTGCAGGCGAGGAGCTGCTCCCGGCGGGTGCGGTCGGCGCCGCTCTGGGCTCTCCGCTGATCCTGCTGGGCATCACGGGCGGCCTTTTCCTGATCCGCCTGGCGCAGCTGCCGGGCCTGGTCCTCGTACTTCTCCGTGATCTCCTGTGCCTGGCGGCGTCCTGCCGCCGTCAGGGCTTCTATCTGCCCCTGTGCATCCGTCTGGATGCGCTGGGTGATCCGTTCCAGTCCCTTCATGGCCTGCTCCGTTTTACAGAATGTTGGTAGCCAGCATGATGGTAGCCACCAGGGACAAAATGGCGTAGAACTCCACGATACCGCAGAAGATCAGGCCCTTGGTGGCGGCCTCCGGGTGCTTGGCCACGATACCCACGGAGGCGGCGGCCACACGGCCCTGGAACTTGGCGGAGAGCCAGCCGCCGATGGCGGTGGGGATGCAGGCGGCGAAGAAGGACATGCCCTGAGTCAGCGTCAGATCTACGGGAGTGCCGCTCATGAGACCTACCTGCAGCAGGACGATGAACAGGGCCACGAAGCCATACAGACCCTGCGTACCGGGCAGCACCTGCAAGATCAGGCACTTGGTGCTCTTGTCGGGATCCTCGCTGACCAGACCGGCGGCGGCCTCACCCACGAGACCGGTACCCTTGGCGGAGCCCACGCAGCACAGACCCACCGTCAGCGCCGCACCCAGAATGGCGAAACCCATGCCGCCGATGGCGTTCAGAAAATCATACATATCAATTATCCTCCTTCATAACTTCAACATATTGTGTTTCTACGGACAGCGGCCTGTAGCTCTTGCCGCCCTCCTTGTAAAACCGACCGAAAAATTCCAGAAACTGCAGACGCATATCGTGGACGTAGCAGCCCAGCAGGTTCAGCGCCAGATTCAGGGCGTTGCCGATGAGGGCAATGACCACGAAGCCCACCACGTTTCCGGTGGTGGCACCCAGCATATTGAACACCTGCGCCAGCACGGCGCCCGACAGCATCAGCGCCATCAGACGCACATAGGAGAGGATATCGCTGAAAAAGCCTGTGACGCCGTTATATACGGCGCTCACCAGCCCCGTGACCTTGCCGAAGCCCTTCTTGCCCCGACCGGAGCCGTATACCAGCATCAGCACGCCGATGACCAGCACCACCGGCACACCGGCCACGCTGCCCACCTTCAGCAGCGCCATGGCCCCGCCGGCCAGAATGACCCACCATGTGATCTCGTCCCACAGGGCGTCGGCAAAGTGGCCGTCCCTGGTTTTCTTCACCACGCTGATGGTCATGCCGGTGAGGATCTGGCTGCCGCCCAGCACCATGGAGCCGACCATGATGGCCATGGTGTCGTTCAGCGGCGAGAAGAGGCTGGGCAGCTCGAAGGTGCTGGCCGGGTCAATGACCTTGCACAGCTGGGGGATGAAGTCCCCGAAGAAGCCGCCGGTGAGGGCGCCGAAAATAAAGGTCACGATGCCGCACCACAGGATCAGCTCGATAAAGCCCCGTTTGCTCTCCGGCGGTCGTGCCTTTTTCAGGTACAGCAGCGGCAGAAAGATCATCAGAAGGCCGTAGCCCATGTCCGCCATCATCATGCCGAAGAACAGGATGAAAAACGGGGCCATGACCGGGTTGGGGTCCACGCCGTCGTAGGCGGGCATGGAGTACTGCTCCGTGATGCAGGTCATGCACCGGGTGAGCCAGTTGCTCTTCAGCGTCACCGGCACCTCCGGATACTCCTCCTCGGTGGGGACCCGCAGATCCCACGCACAGGAGTAGCCCTCCAGCAGCTGCTCCAGCCGGGCGGTGTCTGCCTCCGGCACCCAGCCCTCCAAATAGAAGATATGTCCGTCGGTGAGGAGCCGCTGGCGGTTATCCTCCCGCTGGATCTGCAGCTTCAGCCGGTCCAGACCCAGCCTCAGCTCCGGCTGACGGCCTCCCAAGGCGTCCAGCGCAGCGTCCTCCGCCCGGCGATCCTGCCGGGTTTGCTCCTCCTCATCGTCCAGCCGCTGCAGGTTCTCCTGCACCGTACCGGTGAGGGTACCGAAGGAGGCCGCCGCAAAGCCGAAAGGCCGCAGCACCTCCAGCACTGCGCTCTCCGCCGCCTGATGTACCAGCAGCAGAAGATACTGCTGCTGCGGCGACAGGGATACCTGTACCAGCTCCGCCGGCTGTTCCTCCAGAGCGTTTTTCGCCTGCTGAAGCTCCGAACGCAGGGGCATGGTGCCGGGGATCACCGACAGCTGGCCGCTGCGGTGCAGCTCCAGCGGCACGTCCAGCTCCGCCCACGGCTCCAGCGACAGCCGCTGGGCCTGAATACGCTGAAGCTGGGAGGTCAGCTGCTCCTTGCGGGCCGTATGGCCCAGGATCTCCGCTGCCAGCGCCTGCTGCTGCCGCAGTGCCGCCTCATCCAGAAACTGACTCTGGCTGATGCGGGGGCGGGGGGCAAACAGTCCGGTCTTTTTCAGACCCCGGCTGCCCAGCGCCGACAGCGCCGCCTCCATCTGGCGGGAGGCCTCCCGCCAGCGAACCAGCTCCGCCGGTTCCGGATGCAGCAGCACCGCCCAGTCCGGATCCGCCGCCAGATCCTCCGTCTGCCGGATCTCCAGCCGACCGAACCGCAGCAGCGCATCCATCAGGGACTGCCGCTCCTCCTCCATCGCCAACAGGTGCAGCCGCTGCATTTTCACAATGGCCACTACTCCTGCACCACCCTTCTCAGAATGGTGTCTACCGCCTGAGGCATCTTGGCCCCGGCCCGCTGCCGCAGGGCGTCACAGTCTGCCTGAACCTCCCGCAGCGCCTGCTGCCGGGCTGCTTCGGCGTCCTCCGCCGCCTGCCGGCGGCGCTGGGTCTCCAGCTGCTGCAAGTCCCGGCGTGTCTGTTCCACCAGCGCACGTCCGGAGCGTTCCGCCTCCTCCTGCATCTGCTGAGCCTGCTGGGCCGCCTGACGGACGGAGGCTTCCGTCTCCTGCTCCACCTGCGATACCTGCTTCACCAGCTCCAGATACATGGTCGTCACCGCCTTTCCTTGTGAATGGATCTATAAGCATATGCCGTCCGGCCCTTGTAACGGCCCGTTCGGCAGAGGCTGACTTGAAATTGTCCGTTATCTTAGCACATCTTAATGTGAAAATCAACACATTGTCTGTTAATTTGCAAAAATAATTTATTTGTATAAAAATGGGACTTTTTCTGAATGATAAGAAAAAGTCCCATTGTGAAAAACTATTGTACCACAGCGCCAAAGGCAGACACGCCCAGCACGCTGAGGATGCCCATGATGCACCCGGCCAGCAGCACACCGCCCATGCAGGCCAGCACGCTCTTCTTAAAGCCCATATCCAGCAGAGAGGCCGCCAGAGTTCCCGTCCACGCACCGGTGCCGGGCAGGGGGATCCCCACGAACAGCAAAAGAGCCCAGAACAAGCCCCGGCCGGCCTTCGCCTGAAGCTTTTGGCCGCCCCGCTCACCCTTTTCCAGACAGAAGGTGAAGAACCTTCCGATGACAGGCTTATCCTTGCCCCAAAGAAGGATCTTCCGGGCGAAGAGATAGATAAACGGCACCGGCAGCATATTCCCCACGATGGCAATGAGATACGTCAGCCACAGCGGCATCCCGTAGGCCACGCCGTAGGGGATGGCGCCCCGCAGCTCGATGAGGGGGACCATGGATACCAGAAAAACGATGAGTCCGTGTTTCATATGCTTCCTCACAAGATTGCCGGACCCATAGACCGGCAGCGTAATTTCATGATAGAGTATTATACCATAGTCTGCCCCGTATGACAAGGCTGCATTCCGTTTGCCGGGAAACTTCTGTGGGAGGGGTATAGAACCGCTGCAAATCTTTATGCTTTTTTCCACAAATTATTCCATAGTTTCTGTCGACAGCCGGAGTTTTTTACGTTATACTATATCCTGTTGAATCAAATAAACTGGGAGGGAATGCGTTTTGAGCGTTTCTGATTTCATTTCCCTGCTGGGCGGCGTGGCCCTGTTCCTGTTCGGTATGTCCATCATGGGCGATGCCCTGAAGAAGGTAGCAGGCAATCAACTGG
The DNA here is from genome assembly GCF_018408575.1 of Vescimonas coprocola. Classification (NCBI taxonomy): domain Bacteria; kingdom Bacillati; phylum Bacillota; class Clostridia; order Eubacteriales; family Oscillospiraceae; genus Vescimonas; species Vescimonas coprocola. Next base: position 1,289,399 of record NZ_AP023418.1, on the reverse strand, counting down.
AGCTGGTGTTGTATAACCTCACCAGCACGCCCATCAAGGGGGTCCTGCTGGGGACCGGTGTCACGGCGGTGATCCAGTCCTCCTCCGCCACCTCGGTGATGGTGGTGGGCTTCGTCAACTCCGGCATGATGAAGGTCAATCAGGCCATCGGCATCGTGCTGGGCGCCATCTTGGGCACCAGCGTTACCGGCTGGGTGCTGTGCCTCAGCAACCTCTCCGGCGGCGGCTGGGTGGCCCTGCTGAGCACTTCCACTCTGACGGCCCTGATGGCCACCATCGGCACCCTGCTGCGGATGATCAGCAGGAAGCAGACCACCCGCCATGTGGGGGAGATCCTGCTGGGCTTTGCCGTGCTGATGTACGGCATGACCGCCATGAGCGGCGCCGTGGAGCCCCTGCGGGAGAGTGCGGTGTTCATCAACGCCATGACCTCCTTCGCTAACCCTCTGCTGGGAATTCTGGTGGGCATCGTGTTCACCAGCGTCATCCAGAGTGCCTCCGCCGCCGTGGGTATCCTGCAGGCGCTGGCCGCCACCGGAGCCGTCACCTTTGAAATTGCCCTTCCTATTATCATGGGGATTGCCATCGGCGCTGCGGTGCCGGTGCTGCTGTCGGCGCTGGGTGCCAACGTCAGCGGCAAGCGCACGGCCTTCGTCTATCTGCTCATCGACGTGCTGGGTGTGGTGATCTGGGGCTGCATCTTTTATGCCGTCAATGCCGTGGTGCATTTTGACTTCATGGATACCACCATGACCACCGTGTCCATCGCTCTGGCGAACACCCTGTTCCGTCTGGCCACGGTGGTGGCCCTGATGCCCCTCATCGGCCTGCTGGAGAAGCTGGTATGTATGCTGGTGCCGGACGACTCCGAGAGCAGCCGGGAGCGCCAGAAGATGGACCGTCTGGAGGAGCGCTTCCTGCAGCACCCGGCGCTGGCCATCGAGCAGAGCCGTCAGGTCACCGACGCCATGGCTCAGTGCGCCATGGAGAATCTGCTGGCCGCCATGGCGCTGGTGCATCAGTACAGCGACAAGGGCTTCCGGGCCGTGGCGGAGACAGAGTCCACCGTGGACCGCTATGAGGACCGGCTGGGTACCTATCTCATGAAGATCACCGGTAAGGAACTCACCGCCCGTCAGAGTGAGGAGGTATCCAAGTATCTGCATACCATCTCCGACTTCGAGCGCATCTCCGACCACGCCCTGAACATCTCCGAGGTGGCGCAGGAGATCCACAGCAAGGGCATGGCCTTCTCGGAGGAGGCCAGCCGGGAGCTGAAGGTGATGGAGGATGCCGTCTCCGAAATCCTCTACCTCTCCATCCACGCCTTTGTGGAGGGGGATCTGGCCGCCGCCAGCCGGGTAGAGCCGCTGGAGGAGATCATCGACGGCCTGTGCGACGAGCTGAAGCTGCACCATGTGGACCGTCTGCAAAAGGGCGTGTGTACCCTGAGTCAGGGCTTCGTGTTCAACGATCTGCTCACCAACTATGAGCGGGTGGCGGACCACTGCTCCAATATCGCCGTGGCCATGATCGAGCTGGAGTCTGACGCCTTCGATACCCACGAGTATTTGAAGAGCGTCAAGGATATGAAATCCGACTCCTTCGCCCGCTATTACGAGGAATACAGCAAAAAATTCACTTTGTAAGACATGAAAAAGCACCGACAGAGGACAAGGAAACACCCCTGTAAGGGGGCGGGGAGACAGCTGCCGGTATGCCTGTCGGCAGCCGTCTCCGCATTGGCCATCAAAGACAACCCCCGGCTCTGCCGGGGGGAAAAATAGCCTATGGCGAGGGGAAAAGTAGACAAGAAAAAGTCTCCGAGTTAGAGTAAAGAAAGAGGTTTACCGACCAAAGCTTACAAAAACAAGGAGACTAATACATGAAAGAAGTAGATGTAAGTAGTTTAGAACATACCAGCTGGCGTTGCCAATACCATGTGGTGTTTGCGCTGAAATATAGGCGGATGGAGGTTTACGGAAAGATAAAAGAGGACATAGGGATCATACTGCGGAAGTTGTGCCAGCAAAAGAGCGTAGAAATCATAGAAGCACAAGCATGCCCAGACCACATCCACATGTTGATAAGCATCCCGCCGAAGTACAGCGTATCCCAGATTATGGGATACCTGAAAGGAAAGAGCAGCCTGATGATATGTGACCGACATGCCAACCTGAAGTATGAGTACGGGAATAGACACTTTTGGGCAAGAGGGTATTTTGTGGATACGGTAGGCCGAAACAAGAAAGCGATAAAGGCGTACATAGAAACAGTTGGAGGAGGACAAAATGTCTGACCAGATTAGCATAAAGGAATTTATAGACCCGTTTACGGGTAGTAAGAATCCCAAGGCATAGATAAAAACCCCTTAAAGGGTAGCCCGAGAAAGGAATGCGGTCGGCAGACCTTTCGGGCCCCTTAAGGGGCTTCGTCCGTAATGGGCCCTTATAGGGCCTGGTCAAACCTCCGGCTTAGCCGGAGGTTTTGATTTGCTTTCGATCAAAACTCCCACCGGCCACCGCTTGCTATGCGGAAAAAAACATGGTATAATAAAAAATCAAATCTGCATCGCCTTTTGCGCTGCGGCAAGTATATGAACAGGAGATTCAGCGCACCATGACCACCAAGGATTTTCAGACCAAGCGGCCTCTGGCCATTTTCCTCAGTTATTTCCGGCCCCACCGCCGGCTCTTCGCATTGGATATCATCTGCGCTTTCATGATCTCTCTGGTGGATCTGGCCTTTCCCCTGATCTCCCGTACCGCCATGTACCAGTGGCTGCCCCAGCAGCAGTACCGCACTTTCTTCATCGTCATGGGTATTGTGGTGCTGGCCTTTGTGCTGCGCTCCTTTCTGTGCTTCGTGGTGGGCTATTGGGGCCACACCTTCGGCATCCGGGTGGAGGCGGATATCCGCCGGGATCTGTTCCGCCATATGCAGGAGCTGGGCTTCGACTTCTACGACCGCAACCGCACCGGCCAGCTGATGAGCCGCCTGACCTCCGACCTGTTCGAGGTGACGGAACTGGCCCACCACGGCCCGGAGGATCTGTTCATCTCCGCAGTGACCATCGTGGGCGCCCTGATCGTCATGTTCTCCATCCAGTGGCGTCTGGCGCTGGTGGTGAGTCTCATCATCCCCATTTTCATGGTGGTGGTCATGTACCGCCGCCGCCAGATGAGCGCCGCCTCCCGCGCGGCCAAGCAGAAAACCGGCGTCATCAACGCCGAGATCGAGTCCGGTCTCTCCGGTGTCCGCACCACCAAGGCCTTCGCCAATGAGGAGAAGCAGCAGACCCGATTTGACGGCGCCAACGAGATATTCAAGACCGCCAAGCGTGGCTTTCATAAAGAGATGGGCCTTTTCAACGCCAGCATGGAGTTCTTCATCTGCATCCTGTCCGTGGCGGTCATCGCCGTGGGCGGCTGGCTCATCATGAAGGGGCAGATGGACTATGTGGGGCTCATTACCTTCAGCCTGTATATCACCACCTTCATCAGCCCCATCCGCAAGCTGGCCAACTTTGCCGAGATGTTCTCCAACGGCTTTGCGGGCCTTCACCGGTTCATTGAACTGATGGCCACGGAGCCCACCATTCAGGACGCCCCCGACGCCGTGGAGCTGTCGCAGGTTCGGGGCGAGGTGGAGCTGGATCATGTCAGCTTCACCTATCCGGGCAGCAGCGAGGTCCTTCACGACATCGATCTCACCGTGGCCGCCGGGGAGACGGTGGCCATCGTAGGCCCCTCCGGCGGCGGCAAGAGCACCCTGTGCCAGCTGGTACCCCGGTTCTATGACGTCACGGAGGGCAGCATCCGGGTGGATGGGCTGGACGTGCGGCAGGTGACCCAGCGCTCCCTGCGCCGGGCCATCGGCATCGTGCAGCAGGACGTGTTCCTCTTTGCCGATACCATTCGGGAGAACATCCGCTACGGCCGCCCCGACGCCACCGACGAGGAGGTGGAGCAGGCGGCCCACCGGGCGGAGCTGCTGGAGGATATCCGGACCATGCCTCAGGGCTTCGACACCTATGTGGGGGAGCGGGGGGCCATGCTCTCCGGCGGCCAGAAGCAGCGGGTGGCCATCGCCCGCATCTTCCTGAAGGACCCGGCCATCCTCATTTTGGACGAGGCCACCTCGGCGCTGGACAGCGTCACCGAGGCAAAAATTCAAGGGGCCTTTGACCAACTGAGCCAGGGCCGCACCACCCTCATCATTGCCCACCGGCTCTCCACCATCCGCTCCGCCCACCGGATTCTGGTGGTGCAGGACGGCCGCATTGCCGAGCAGGGCAGCCATGCCCAGCTGCTGGCGGAGAACGGGGCCTACGCCCGGCTGTACCACACGCAGAATCTGGGGGAGAACCATGGATAAACGGGCTCTGTTGGACCGACTGGCGGCAAACGGTGACGAGCGCCTGCTGCTGGGAAGGGTCTGGGATAAATACGAGCAGTGCCGCCGCAGGAACATCCCGGTGGTGACGGGCTTCCTCTCCCCGGCGGAGCAGGAGCTGGTGCGCCGCCTGATGGGGGCGCTGGATGTCCGGGAGGGCTGGCTTCTATGGGGTGGCTACGACACCGCCCAGCGGCGGCAGGCCCACTTCCTGCCGGATTGGCAGACGGAACCGGACTTCGAGGCCGTGGCCGCTCTGCGGGCCACCTTCTATGAACCCAACAGCCTGACCCACCGGGACGTGCTGGGCAGCCTGATGGGGCTGGGTGTTACCAGAGAATCCGTGGGGGATATTCTGGTGGCAGAGCAGTCGGTGGATGTGCTGGTGACGGAGCCGGTGCGCCGCTTCCTGCTGGATAGCTGGGACAGCGCCGGCCGGGTACGGCTGAAGGTGCAGCCCATCGGTCCCACGGAGCTTCAGGTGCCGGAGGAGAAGGTGAAGCTGCTGCGGGATACCGTGTCCTCCCTGCGGCTGGACAGTGTTCTGTCGGTGGGCTTTTCCCTGAGCCGCAGCAAGGCGGCGGAGGCCGTCACCTCCGGCAAGGTGCAGGTGAACTGGACGGACTGGCAGAAGCCGGACCGGCAGGTGGTGCAGGGCGACGTGCTGACTCTCCGGGGCCTTGGTAAGTGCGTGCTGGAGGAAGTGGGGAATCAGACGAAAAAGGGAAGGGTGTTTATCACCGTCAAGCGCTACCTCTGACGGCACCGTCCCGACTGCGGATATCCTGCTGCGGATCATTTTGCTGCGGATGGCTTATTTGGGATATTTTGTGGACATTGCGGATATTTTGGACATTTTGTGGACGTTTTACGGACATTTTTCGGTATATGGATTCGTCCGATTTGGGCGGAAAGGCGGGTAAATATCATATGGATCAGAAGAAGATAGACCGGATCAATGAGCTGGCAAAGAAGGCCAGGACTCCGGAGGGGCTGACTCCGGAGGAGACGCAGGAGCGGGCTGCCCTACGCCGGGAGTATATCGACACCGTGGTGGGGAATCTGGCACGGGAACTGGATAACACCTGGGTGGTGGATGAGAACGGCAACAAGCGCAAGCTGAGAAAGCGGGGAGAGGAGAACACCCATGACTGACAAGGACAACAGCCAGACCGGAGAATATAGCTACACCTATTCTTACAGCTACTCCAAGGAGGGCGGCGAGAAAAACGTCGAGGTCCATACCGGCGGCTCCTCTGCCGCTACGGCCGGTGAGGCTGCGGCCGACAGTACGGGAAAGACAACTGCCGACGAAAGCAGCAGCGGTAAAAGCGCCACCGGGAAAACAACGACCATCAAAAGCACCACCGGCAAGACTACCACACGCTCCCGCAGCACGACCACCAGCTCCCGAAGCAGCACCAGCTCCCGCAGTAAGAACGACAACTCCGGGATAGATCTGGGCTTCTGGATCATGACAGGTATCTTTTTCTGCACCGGCCTGTGGCCGGTGGGCCTGATCATGCTGATTTCCAAGCTGTCGGACCCCAAGCGGCGAAAGGCTGCCGCCAAGACCGCATCCACCACGACCAGGAAGGCCAGTGCCGCCATCCAGAAGGCCACCCAGACGCCCCAATATTCCGCCAAGAGCGCCAAGAGGATGAAGATCGCCGGTATTCTGCTGACCATCGTGGGCGCCGTGGCGTTCTTCAACGGCGTGGCGGATAACCTGTTCTGGCTGGAGGACGGCTTCCAGCTGCACTATGTGAAGTACTTTTTAGAGGGCCTGTTCTATCCCACGGGCCTGTTGGCCGGCGGCATCGGACTGCTGATCGGCAGCGGCTCCATGACCCGCCGTCACCGGCGCTACGCCTCCTATCTGCGGATCGCAGGCAAGCGCAGCAGCATCTCGGTCGCCAGTCTGGCCCGTGCGGCGGAGGTATCCGAGCGCCGGGCGGAGCGGGATCTGCAGGCCATGCTGGAAAAGGGCCTGTGGGGCGAGGAGGCCTATCTGGATCTGGGCCGGGGGATGCTGTTCCGCAGCCATGAGGCGGCGGAGGATCAGGGACGGCAGGAGCGGCAGCGCGAGGCTCCGCAGGTGCCGCAGGAGGCGGAGGAGGGCTACTCCGGGATGCTCCGCAGCATCCGCCGCTCCAACGACCGTATCGCAGACCCGGAGCTGAGCCGGAAAATCGACCGGCTGGAGGAGATCGCCGGGAAGATCCTGAAGCTGGTGGAGGAGGACCCCGCCAAGAAGAATCAGGCAGCCACCTTCCTGAACTATTACCTGCCCACCACGGAGAAGCTGCTGGACTCCTATGCCGACTTCGAGGAGGCGGGGGTCAGCGGCGAGAACCTTACCCAGGCAAAGGAGAAGATCCGCCGCACCATGGACAGCATCATGGCGGGCTTCGAGCGCCAGCTGGATGCCCTGTACCACGCCGACGCCATGGATGTGGACAGCGATATCCGGGTGATGGAGACCATGCTGCGCCGGGACGGCGGCAGCGTGGAGGAGGACTTCGGGCTGGGCGGTACGGCGGTGGCCACGCAGGAGGATCTGTAAAGGCGGGAGATATGTTCTGCCTGCGTCGTCCGGCTGCACCGGTTCCACGGCAAGAAAGGCTTTTTACAAGAGACCGGCATCCCTGCCGGTCTCTTGTTCTATGCGGAGATGGGTTCCCAAGCAAAAAGTCTGTCGAAGATTCCGTTTGTGCCTTCAGCGGTCCATGATCCTTCTCTTTTTTGTTGTCTCCGACGGGTAACTTTCTTTCAATAGCGAAAGAAAGTTATCAAAGAACGCCACTTGAAACCTAAGGTTTCAAGACTTCCTCTTTTGTGTGCAAGAGCTGCATCCTGAATCCCGCCGAAGCAGGGAAGTGGCGTATTTCTACTTACGCTGCCGCTACGTGGGCAGTTGAAGAAGCCTGATGCTCTACCGTGGGGGACGGATTGCCACGGGCGGTGTGAGCGCTGGCTTCGCAATGGTGGGCTATATTTGTGAAGGTAGCTTTCAGCGGTCCATGATATTTCTCTTTTTTGTTGTCTCCGACGGGTAACTTTCTTTCAATAGCGAAAGAAAGTTACCAAAGAACGCCACTTGAAACCTAAGGTTTCAAGACTTCCTCTTTTGTGTGCAAGAGTTGCATCCTGAATCCCGCCGAAGCAGGGAATTGGCGTATTTTCTACTTACGCTGCCGCTACGCTGGGTGGTTGAAAGAGATTTCTGTTCTACTGTGGGGACGGGGAGTGTGAGCGCTGGCTGTGGGAATCCCTACTCCCAACCATAGACCCACACGCCCCTTCGCCGGAGCGGGAGCGGGGCTGTTGCTGAGTCAATTCCCTTGGCCCATAACGAATGCAGCGCTTGGAGGTAAAGGAAGTTTTGAAACCATCGGTTTCAAACGGCGTTTTTTGCATACTTTTTGTCGCTGTTGACAAAAAGTATGCCGCCGGAGGCAAACAAGAAACTACTGCTGGGAAAAGAGGGCCGTCGGAGGCACGGTCCCTACAAAAGAAAATCACCCGCTGGAGCGAAAAAGAAAACCTGCAAAGAGGGAACGGATTCCCACGACCAGCCTGCGGACTGGTCTCGGAATGACGGATTTAGCATATGAGAGAATTTTCAGCGGCCCAATAAAGTCTACACTTCCTTGCATGGTGTCATTGCGAGGAAACCGCCGAAGCGCCGCCTGTGGCGGATGAAGCGAGGTGGTTTCGAGGAAGTGTCCCGATTTTCACGCCACAACGTGGCTGGAAATCGGCTGACACGACGGTGTGTGCTTTTGCCCACTTTTCCAGATGGTGGGAAAAGTGGGCCGTCGGAGGCACGTTCCCTACAAGAGAAAATCACCCGCTGGAGCGAAAAAGAAAACCTGCAAAGAGGGAACGGATTCCCACGACCAGCCTGCGGACTGGTCTCGGAATGACGGGTTTAGCATATGAGAGAATTTTCGGCAGCCCAATAAAGTCTACACTTCCTTGCATGGTGTCATTGCGAGGAAACCGCCGAAGCGCCGCCTGTGGCGGATACAGCGAGGCGATTTCGAGGAAGTGTCCCGATTTTCACGCCACAACGTGGCTGGAAGTCGGCTGACACGACGGTGTGTGCTTTTGCCCACTTTTCCAGCTGCTGGGAAAAGTGGGCCGCCGGAGGCACGGGCCCTACAAAAGAAAATCACCCGCTGGAGCGAAAAAGAAAACCTGCAAAGAGGGAACGGATTCCCACGACCAGCCTGCGGACTGGTCTCGGAATGACAGGCTTAGCATATGAGAGAATTTTCAGCGGCCCAATAAAGTCTGTGCCTTTTTGTGTCAATCCGTTCTCCACGGTAGAATGGCGGCCATTCCGGCGAAAAGAAAAAATAGTGCTTGCTTTTTGTCGCCGGGGCGTATATAATGGGGGCAAGTCAATAAAAGGACAGAGCGTCCGGCGCCTTGTGCGTCGGCGGCGGAATCGGGTGAGAAGCCCGGCGAGTTGGTCACTGTGATGCCTGCTGAGACAGGATAAGTCAGATACACCGAGCTCTGTGCCTTGGTTTTGCCATCACCGAAGCCGAATCGTGAAACGCTTTGCAGCTTGCACGGTCCCGCTTGGATCGTGCTTTTTTGTTGCGCAAAAGCGAAAACAGGACTTTCTGCCATGGGCAGGGGGTGCTTTTCGTGCGGTGCCGGCAGCCACAGGCCCGCATGGAACAAAAACGCAAGCCGAGGGGCGGTCAAACCGTCCATTTCCATAAGGGCAGGAGGGGTTTCAGCCACCCCTCCCGCCTCCTTCTTATGTGTACTGTATTTTTTGGGCATCCGCCTTCAAAATAAATTTGTAAAAGAGAGGACAAAAACGAATGAAGAAACGCATTGTATCGCTGCTTCTGACGCTGGTGATGGTACTGTCTCTGGTACCCATGAGCGTTTTTGCGGCGGACAACCACGACGGACAGGTTCATGTCATCGTGGAGAACACCACCTACCCGGAAGCCGAGGGCGCTCCCTGGGAAGGGACACTGGTGGAGGAATGGATAGATCTGAATGAAGATTCTACCATGATGGGCTGTGTGGTAGAGGCACTGGAAAAGAACGGCTGCGAGCAGACAGGCGCCGAGAACAACTACATCAGCTCTATCGAGGGTCTGGGTGAATTCGACGGCGGCTCCATGTCCGGCTGGATGGGCACCCTGAATGATTGGTTCACCAACCAAGGCTTTGGGGCCTTCACCGTGGCGGACGGAACGCTGGGATCCGGCGACGAGATCCGGATCATGTATACCCGCAATGGCTACGGCGCCGACCTGGGCGGCAGCTGGGACAATCACATCAAGACGGTGAAGGCCCTGACCTTCAGCGCCGGTGAGCTGTCCCCCGCCTTCGACCCGGACACCCATGAGTATACCCTGACGGTGGACAAGGGGACCGACAGCGTGCTGGTCACCCCCACCGCCAGCAACAAGAACTATCAGGTCAGGACCTATGTGGGCGAGACGGAGTATAAGCGCACGGCGATGGTTCCCACTGTGGACGGTACCACCATCACCGTCAAGTGCGGCGACCCCAGCTGGCCCAATATGAACAACGACAATGAGCCGGCACAGGTCTACACCGTCAACGTGAAGGTGAAGTCGGACGACAAGCCTGTTACTCCCGCCAACACCAAGGTGCTGGTTCGGGCGCAGGACGGCGGCGCATGGCTGCACCAGCCCATGGTGAGTGAGCTTACCGGCGGTGAGGCGGAGAAGTACGGCTACACCGACAAGGTGGAGGGCGTTTCCGCTCTGGATGCGCTGGTGGTCTCCCACGAGCTGACCTTCGGCGACGACTTTACCCCGGAAACCGCCAAGGATTTCCTGGAGGTCAGCAGCAGCGGCTTTATCACCAAGCTGTACGGCACGGAGACCTATGTCTGCGGCTTCTATGTCAACGCCGGCTATCCCAATGACGGCACCAAGGCACCCTCCGGCCCCGGCTATAATGGCACCACGGTGGTCAACACCAAGCTCAAGGACGGCGACACCGTGGATTTCTTCTTCTATGCCGACGAGGATGCTTATTCCGACTACTATACGTGGATCGATGTCCCGGAGACCATGGTGACGGGTGAGGCCATCACCGTGACGGTGAAGGGCTTCTATGCCGTGGAGGGCTATCGCTATAAGGATGCTGCGGAGCTGAAGGCCGCTGCCCGGCCCCTGGAGGGCGTGGGTCTGGCTTGGGTGGACGCAGACGGCTACATCAAGCCCATCAAGGATGTTGTGACGGACAAGGACGGTCAGGCCACCTTCACCGTGGGCAGCGAGGCCACCGGCTATCTGGTAGCCCAGAGCGGCGATGACGTGTACGCTCTGATGAATCCCAGCGACTACATCCGCAAGGTGGCGGGCAAGCCCGTGGAGACGCTGGGGCTGACCATCCGCTCTCAGGCGGACAACGCCTATCTGCACAGCATCAGCGAGGTGCAGGTGGCCAGCAATACCGCCGAGAAGTACGGCTTCACCGACAAGGTGGAGGGCGTCTCCGTGCTGGATGCGCTGGTGGCGGCCCATGAGATGGTTTATGGGGATAAGTTTACCCCGGCAACGGCCAAGCAATATCTGGTCATTGATCCCAACACCGATTGGGAGAGCAAGGTCTTTGGCCGTGAGACCGGCTTCCACGGCTTCTATATCAACAACGATTTCCCCACCAATGAGGCAGGCACTGCCCGGCCCAAGGTGACGGATACCAAGCTGCTGGACGGCGATGTGCTGGACTACTTTGTGGGCAGCGACGCCGAGAACCAGAACGACTACTACACCTGGCTGGACGTTCCGGCCACCATGACCTCCGGTGAGGACATCACCGTTACCGTCAAGGGCGTGAAGGCACTGGATCCCGACGCCACGCAGGCCAATGCCCAGCCGCTGGAGGGCGTAGGCCTGGCATGGCTGGATATGACCACCGGCACCATTAAGCCCATTGACGGCGTGGTGACCGATGAAAACGGCAAGGCGACCTTCACCGTGGTGGAGGGTGTGGCGACCGGTTATCTGGTGGCCACCACCGCCACCTATCACACGCATACGACCTATGCGCTGATGAACCCCAGCGCTCCCATCCAGATGGTCACCGGCAACGCACATACTGTGGAGCTGAAGGGCCTGCACAACGCACAGCTGAACAGCCTGAAGCTGTACACCTACAAGGATGGCGTGAAGGGGACGCAGGATCTGCTGTCCGGCATCAGCACCGAGGCGGACGGCTACGGGCTGAAGTACACAGCAAAGCTGGCCTCCGGCACCTATTGGGTGGAGGGCTACGACGCCAACAAGGACTGCAACGGCGGCATGGAGATGGTCATCGCTGATGATACCACCTCTGTTTCCGTACAGCGTGCCTATGAGATCTATGCCCGCAACAGCGGCTGGGTGGCAGGCACCGACTACACCATCGACTATCAGCTGACCACCGCCGACGGCGTGAAGCGCACTGCCACGCTGGGCAGCGGAACCGTTTACGGCAACCTCCGCACCACGGGTATCTTCGTGGAGACGGATACCGTGACGGTGAACCTGATCCCCTCCGAGGAGCACACTGCGAATTACAACGTTGGCACCAAGACCGTTGTCACGAAGGTGGGCGGCGGCGCTCAGTCCTTCGATATCTCCGTACCCAAGGCCTTTGCTGTGAAGGTGACGGCTCCTGCCGGCTCTACCGTCAGCGTGGGTACCTTCGGCAACTACTATACCTATGAGTTCCTCCGTCCGCAGGAGAACAGCATCTCCACTCAGGACGGCGACACCGTCACCGTGACCTATCGGGTGCCGGAGACCAGCCTGAACCACTTCGTTCGGGTGCAGAATCCCGACGGTGTGACCTATTGGGACTTCAACAAGTGGACCGCCGATCAGGATATCGTCGTGACCCGTGCCGATCTGCATATGGACGACGATTTCAACAAGGATACCGTCAGCCGGTTCGATAAGAATACCTACGATCTGGGCAACGTGTATCTGAACATCAACGCCAAGGGCTACATGAACATGAACGCCGGCGACACCTATGAGTTGGATGTGTTCCGTAACTGGCAGGCCATTGAGGGCTTCATGAACGCCAAGATCGCCCTGCCGGATGCCCACTACGAGGTGGTGGACTTCGACGGTAAGCCCAG